>CAVYTJ010000024.1:0-111571 GCA_963771325.1 uncultured delta proteobacterium
GTTTTCCGAGAACGAGATCGGCGTAACGCTCATCCCACTCCCGACGCGCTTCCACGTATGGGTTGCTGCTCATCGCGCACCTCGGCGTGCGTCCGAAATTCTCGTTGAACTCACCGATCCAGCGGCGGAACACTTCGCGGCCTCGCGTGCGCTATAATTTGTCTGCGAATTTGCTCCGCTGTGGAGGAGAATTTTGAGCTGAGAATCGATGGCGATTGGATGGCGATCCATCGCCTTCGACTTTGGCTCTACTTTGGCTGTTCTATCGGGCGCGAAGGGTTTGAACGGGTCTTTTGAGGGGCGGCGAACCGTCGAATAAGGCTTGGATATGCTCGATTGTGATCGATTGCGACCGATCGAGACTAGGGTGGTGACGGACTTAAAATCCCCTGGAGCGAAAGCTCCGTGCGGGTTCGAGTCCCGCCCCCGGCAGCTTGAAGAGCAGCGGCTCGCCAGCCTTCAGCGCTCGAAATCCAGTCGGCGCTCGGTTGCCATAAGTTGACCTCGTCAAGCGTTCCCCGCGCGCTCAGCGTGTCGAACCAGTCGCGGTCTGTGACCGCAATGTAGGCTGTGATTTCCTGCGCCAAGTCGGCTAGGTCCCGGCCATTATGTCAACACTCGGTAGTGAACGTTTCAATCAAGCCGCGTGGAAGTAGGCGGCACATGTAGGGCGTAGAATTGTGCCTTCACAGGGTCTCTCGCACGCATAGTGGCACGCTCGGGAAAAGTTCAGAGATGTCTGATCTTCGACCTCGCTGCCGGGATTCGGGAAACCGAATGGCTGGCCGATAAGATAAGCTGCGGTTGTGGGCTCAAGCAGTGATGGCGGATGAGGCGATGGCGGGAGGCCGGAGAAATTACTGTACAATTGAGCGCCTCGCGAAGATAGAACTGACTGGTTAGTCTGAGCAAGTGGGTATTATGGCGCGGGCGTAGCACCCGCGAGCCTCGACGCGCCGGTTCTCCGTGACAGTCCCCCGCAGACACTCCCGGGCAACGGCAAAGCAACGGGAGGCCATCGTTCGTCCTGGTGCCTGAGCGAGTCCGCCCTAGCTGGCTGATACCATTCCGGCCTCTTCGTCGGCTCCCTGGTTCACTGTCGATTTTTGGGCGGTTGGCCGGATTATAGCTCCAAAATGACACAATCCAGTCGCTCGCCCTGGGCTTATTCGCGTCAGCCTTACCCACGGCTCGTTTCCGCATCGTGCACCGCTTCTTGCAAAACGAAACCCCGAGCCTCTACGAGACCACAGTGGCTTAAGGAACTTCGATGTCACCGACGCAACGTCGCACGCGCAAAAACAAAATCGACCAAACGTGGCTCCCGGCGTTGCTGGTAACCTTCATGTTTTTGGCGGCGGGATGCGACGGCGATAGCGGTGGCCATAGATCGACAGCTACTCCGACCGCCATCGCGACCGTTGCTCCTACTCCTGCGCCGATGCCAACCTCAACTCCCACGCCGATACCAACGCCAACGCCGGTCCGGACCTCAACTCCCACGCCGATATCGACGCCAACGCCGGTCCGGACCTCAACTCCCACGCCGATACCAACGCCAACGCCGGTCCGGACCCCAACTCCCACACCGACGCCAATTCCAACACCCGTTCCCATCCCAGCTATCCCCGGCTGTGGAGGCCAGGGGGTGCCAATTAATCATGAGATAGTCGTGAGCTTCAATCAGGAGATGGATCCTGCCACCCTCGACACTACAACCTTTACTGTGACAGGTCCCGGCTTAACTCCTGTAGCGGGAAGCGTGAGCTACGACGCAACAAACAATATCGCGATCTTTACGCCCACGTCCCTGCTTGCGGTTAGCACTACATTTACCGGAACGATTTCCACCGGAGCCAAGAGCTCCGGCGGTGTTCCACTTGCAAGTGATTTTGTGTGGACATTCACAACCAGCGCAAGCTCAGACACGACTGCGCCAACTGTCATCTCGACCAATCCCGCTGACCTTGCCCCCAGCGTCGCTACCAATCAGAAAGTCATCGCAACCTTCAGCGAAGCGATGGACTCTACGACCATCACCGGGACGACCTTTACAGTCACCGGGCCGGGCCTGACGCCGGTTTCCGGCACCGTGACCTACTCGATGATCGGAGCGACTGCGACGTTTACACCGAGCAGCGCGCTGACGGCCAGTACGCTGTATACCGCGACGATTACGACCGGGGCTCAGGACCTCGGCGGAAATGCGCTCGCGGCCGCGTTCGTCTTTACCTTCACTGCCGGCTCGGGGCCGGACAGCAGCGCACCCACGGTAACCTTGGAGAGCCCTGCCAGTGGAGCCTCATCGGTGTCCACCACAGCCGCGGTCAATGCGACATTCAGTAAGGCGATGGATCCCTCAACGCTCACCCTAACGACTTTCACCTTGACTGGGCCCGGCCCTACTTCGATCGCCGGAAAAATCACTTATTACGCGACCAACCGGATCGCGACATTTACTCCCGAAAGCGCTCTCGCAACCAGCACGCTATATACGGCCACTGTTACGACCGGGGCCCAGGATCTGGAAGGCAATGCAATAGCCACCAGTGTTTCATGGAGCTTTACCACCGGTTCGACGGCTGGTCTTTCAGCGATAAATCTTGGAGCCGGCTCTGGTTTCGAAATATTCGCTGAAGCCGCAATCACTAACACCGGCTCGAACGTGATCAACGGGGATCTTGGTTTGACGCCAAACACCCTCACCTCGGTTACGGGATTCCCGCCTGGAATAGTAAACGGGACGATTTACACTGACGGTGATGCGCAGGCAAGCGCGGCTCTATTCTCTTTGAGCGCCGCCTATCTCGACGCCAGCCCCGCCACGCTGCCAGGGGCAACGGTGATCGCCGAGAACCTGGCCGGACTTACTAAAGAACCCGGCCTCTATACATCTCTCGCGACCACATTTGAGATAACCGGAGGGAATCTCACTCTCGACGCCCAGGGTGACCCAAATGCGGTCTGGATATTCCAGATGCCCTCTACCGGGACCGGTCTCACCCTGACTAACCCCACCTGCGATGTGATTCTGGCCAACGGCGCTCAGGCTGCCAACATCTTCTGGTGGACTCCCGGTTCAGTGACTATCGGAGGGGGCTGCGCCATGGTAGGAAATATACTGGCCGGCACCTCGATTACGTTTGCGTCGACCGGCGCAACGCTGAACGGCAGAGCACTAGCAGGGCTGGGCGGCCCCGTACCACTGACCGGCGCAGTCACAATCGCGGGAACCCTGGGGGGCGCCGTCGGCATACCTGGAGCTTGTAGTCAATAAATGTTCGCCGTGAAACAGGCTACAAAGGTCGAACTCCGGCTGACAAGCTGTACCCCCGGTGACCTGCAGGAAGACCTGACCGAGTTGGCTGCAAATGTTCGCAGTGGTGAAGCTAAGACCGGGCGACTCCCCGCCCCCGGCACGAGGTCATCGCGGCCCGGAGTGAGGGATAAAGAATCAACCTCGTCGTTTGAAGAGATTCGATCTATCCAGCGTGCGCAGCCAGCCGGCCGGAATCGTGCGGCGGACTCCAGTGGCGCGCAATCGCGTTCGTGATGTTCACCTCGGAGAACAGTCTCGAAATAGTTACACGCTGGCGAGGCTTTCCGAACGCACTTTCTGTTCTCGATAGAATTAAATGAACGATGCTGCGATGGGTTCTGCTGCATACTGCATGTAGTGTGAAAGAGTCGGGATCGAAATAGGAATCGAGTCCGCATTTGGATCCAGGCCCAACGCCGGTTCTTCCAGTTGCCTTTGATCGCGTTCCGCTAGACGAACCTCCAATCTGCGACAAACAAGGCCTGACGAGCTTTGCACGTCCCATTTCGGTTGAGAGCGGCGTAGTACAAAGCTGACACATGAAAATCATAAGGAAGATTGTTCGATGGAAATTGGTAGTGCCGGGGACGGTTTTGAGCGTAAGTATAGTTGTTTCTGCTTTCGGTCAATCCAATCCGAATCCGAGCAATTCGATGAGCGCCGCAAGCGATCCGATGAAACAGGCGGGTTCTGACACCGGCGGGGCCACGAAACACGCTCATGCAGGCGGGGCAACTGTGCTGCGCGACAGGACGAGCGCGGCTAAAACTAAAACCATGCTTCATGAAGAAAGCACCACTGAACATTCCTATATCTACGTCCATATTACGGCCGGTGTTTTCGGCATGCCGCTTGAAGTGTTCGATAATGAATAGTTGGTCCAGCCTCGGCTGTTGATCACCCCGTAGCGCACTTTCAGACAGTGCCGTGACGCTCTAAACGACAGAGCCCGGTTCCACCCGTTTGGTTCTCCATGTATCCAAATCGTGGCGCGCCGCGATAGCGTCGAAGCGTACGTCGGCATAGCGTGGAAATGCGACGATGATGGTCCGTCCGATTTTCACCCGATGCTCGGGTGTGTAGTTAGCCGCAATATAGCTGGTCGGACGAATTTCTCGGAAATGACAAGGATGATATTCGATGAAAACGGTTTTCAGTGTTCTGGCAGGAGTCATTCTCTCTTTCGGACTAGCCGTATCTGGCTTCACGCAAAACGCGAACGATACGGTTGGAACGAGTCGGTGGACTAAACCTGATGGTGCGCAAGTGACGCTGGAAGCGAAGCGCGGCAATGCGAATGTTGATACCGGCGAGTTGCGTGCATTCCAGAATGCGAAGGTGGCAGATACGTCGCTCGCCCCGCAACTGGCAAAAAATCCAAAGTTGATCGGCAGCGAAAGCTACGTCAGCCAGCATCCGGAGCTCCAGCACTTCCTGGGGCAATATCCGAACGCGCGCGAAGACATTCAGAGGAATCCTGGAAACTTCCTGGTGCCAGTGAAAGGATCGACCTGGAACGCATCGGTACTCGGAAAAACGTCTACCCCGGACTCTGACTGACATAGAGGGTTGTAATCGTCCCGACGCCGCCCGCTCGTTCGGTTGGACTGAAGGTCGTAACGTGAAGCACGACGCGGGGCGATGGCCCGGAGCGGCTCGGGTCGACGTCATCTCCGGATTTTCTGCGCTCGCGCAACTTGCATAGCATCGGTCTAACCAACCCCGTCAGGTCGGCAGAGTTCCGGTTCAACGCCATTGGTGCTCCACGTGACCAATACGGTTGTGGCACGATGGCTCTGGAACCCAAGATCGAGCTAGCGTGGAAGCAGAGGCCAATAGAATGCGTCACGGAATAGCATACTTACTGGGAGTACCTTTGTCGGTTCTCGCCATTTGGTATCTGCTTACCCAGCTACTCTGAGATTAAACTGCGGTAGTGGAGAATGCAGCCGCGACGGTTGGCGCTCGCGACAGCTGGGTGGATCGAGACGGCCAAGGCCCTACGTGACGCACAGGGTCGATCGATAAGCACCCTAAGTCATCAGGACAGTAAACAAGGAAGCGCCCATGGACAAAGCAGTATTTGGTATAGCAAAAGGAGAGTAACAGGCGATCAAGATTACCGAAGATCTGAAAGCCGCGGGATTTTCCAATAACGATGTCTCGGTTCTGTTTCCCGACAAGAGTGGAACGCGAGATTTCGCTCATGACCTGAAAAGCAAGGCACCCGAGGGCGCGGCGGCGGGAGCTGGAACCGGGGCAATTCTTGGCGGAGGCCTGGGCTGGCTGGCCGGTATCGGTGCACTGGCAGTCCCGGGCGTCGGAGCCTTTATCGCAGCAGGCCCAATCATGGCGGCGCTCGCGGGTGCGGCTGCCGGCGGCGCAGTGGGAGGAATCACGGGCGGGCTGATCGGAATGGGAATGCCGGAATACGAAGCGAAACGGTACGAAGGAAAAGTCAAGGACGGCAACATTTTGATGTCGGTGCATACCGAAGATGGTACACGGCGCGCCCGCGCGAAAGAGATCTTTCAGAGCGATGGCGCCGAAGATATCTCGTATACCGGCGAGGCTTCAGTATAAAGAGATCACAAAGCGAGTTGACCTGTCTCGCGCCGGGTTCTCCGCAATTGGACACCATGGACGAAGAAGCGCAGGAGCACACCGCCGCCGCTAATCCCGATCCTGCCGATAGCCTGGCTTTCGTTTGGACCGCGTTGCCGATCTTGGCACTGGTTTTCGCGACGGCGGTTCTATCTCGCGGGCGCGACGTACTTCTCCCGCTGACGATGGCCTTCATACTGGCTGTCATTTTCGGCCCGCTGTCCAATCTGTTGGAACGATTTGTTAGCCGCACTCTAAGCGCCGCCCTGGTGGTTCTTTTGGTAATCGGAGCTATCGGGGCACTGGGGTACTTTCTCGCGGTTGAACTGACCGCCGTAGTGGACAACGTCGCAAACTATTCCGACAATATCGGAAACAAGCTGGCGGCGCTCGAAAAGGTCTCGCCACCGTGGCTTCGGCACCTCAGAGACGCAGTTTCCGACGTTGAGCGCCGGGTGCAGACGACCACCCCCGCGCCCACGTCTCTCAAGGCGTTCCAGGCCTTGCCTGCCGCGAGCATGAGCGACAATCTAAGGCTCGTCTTCCCTATACTGAGTGGCGTAATTGAAGGGTTGCTCATTACGGTACTTCTGTTCTTCTTGCTTTACAGCAAAAGAGATTTGCGCGACCGCTTTGTACGGCTGGCGGCCAGAGCTCGAATCACGGTGGCCCCGCAAGCGATGGAAACGGCAGTCCACGCCGTAGGGCGCTACCTATTGCTCTTTTCGCTGACGAATTTAGGATTCGGCGTGGCATGCGGGTTGGTAACCTGGTTTCTCGGATTACAGAATGCGCTCCTATGGGGACTACTCGCCTTTTTATTGAGATTTATACCTTACGTCGGCGCGATGACGTCGGCAATGTTGCCTGCACTTGTGGCCTTTGCGGTCTTTCCGGGGTGGTCCAAATCCGTCGCGGTAGTCGGGTCATTCACGTTCTTTGACCAGATAGCGGCACAAGTCGTTGAGCCCTTTGTAGTCGGTCCGGGAATAGGCGTGTCTCCGGTGGCCTTGTTGGTTTCGGCGATGTACTGGTCATGGCTGTGGGGATTGCCCGGCCTGCTGCTCGCCACGCCGCTTACCGCCTGCCTCAAGGTGGCGGGTGACTATATTCCCGCGCTCGGGTTTCTCTCGGTGTTACTTGGCGCCGATCGCGAGCTCGATGACTATCAAGACTTCTATCGAATGCTCCTTGAACTGGACTCGATGGGCGCGCGCGAATTGGCGATCCGCCTCTGCGATGAGAATGGTTTGGAGCGCACCTTCGACGACGTTCTTATCCCCGTGTTGTCGCTCGCGGGTGAAGAAAGAGCGGAGAACCATATAAGCGAAGGCAATTTGCAGTTCATTCTTAAGACAATTCGTGAGCTGATAAAAGATCTGGGTAATCGCTTTGTCAGACCGCGGATACCGGGAAGACTCCGAGTGTTGGGTCTATGCGCTCCGGGCGAGGTCCATGACCTGGGCTTGCTGATGATCCTCGAGCTTTTACGCCATGCTGGAGCCGCAGCCAAGTTAGTGGAAGAAGGCAAATCGCTGGACGAATTGCGAAGTTGTGTAACGGAGTTCGCGCCACAGCTCGTTTGTTTCTCTTGCACGGTGACCGAATGTTTGCCGGTAGCTTTGGAATTGATCATCGCTCTCAAACAGGACTCGCCCGGGTTGACAATAGTCGGGGGCGGCAGAGCGGCGCTTTGGGACGCGAGTAAATTCGTCGAGGCGGGCTGTTCCGAGATTTGTGGGAGTAGAGAAGAAGCGCGCCGCTTCATACGGCGCTTCGCGCTAAGGAGGGCAAGATCTCAGACTGCCAGCGCGCGCGCTCTCCAAAGCGCATAAAAGCGAGACGCTTAGAAGAGGCAAAGTTCGCCTCACGTTCCGCTATGTCCAGGTCGGGTGGACGGCCTTACGAAGAGCAAATGAAAGTGCTCCGGGGAGTGCCTAGAATGTTCTGCATAGAACAAGAGGAATCGTTCTTCAACGGAGTTCGACGGCTACTGCGGTAATGTTTGCCGTCGCCGCCGGGATGATTGCGACCTGGGGCAATTAGTCGAATGTGGAGGTCAGCGATTCTTGAGAGTTTCCAGTTCGTCGAGCGTGCGTGGCCAGTCGTCGTGCAGCAGGCGCGAAAAAGCGCGATCGGCGAGCAGGCGGCCGCCGGTCTGGCACGACGCACAGTAGTTAGTCTCGTTGCTGGCATAGCGGATGCGCTGGACCTTGGCTCCGCAGCGCGGGCATGGTTTGCCATAGCGGCCGTGGACCGCCATCCCAGGCCGAAATGCGGTAACTTTCTCGGGAAACGCTTCGCCCGCTTCGGCCCGCAGGCGCTCGGTCCATTCGAGCAGCGTCGCGCGGGTCGCCTCGTATAGCCGCTCGATCTCCTGCGCGGTCAGCTTTTGCGTCATCGCGATCGGCGAGAGCTGCGCGCGATGTAGAATCTCGTCCGAATAGGCATTGCCGATACCGCTCAGAATGTGCGGGTCGGTGAGCGAGCGCTTCAGCGTGTGATTGGCCCCGCGCAGCGCGCCGGAAAATGCGGCGAGGCTCGCCTCGAGCGGTTCGATACCGCCGTCGCTCAGCGATTGCAGACCGGCCTCGCCCGCGACCACGTGGAGCGAGGCGCGGCGCTGCGTCCCCGCTTCCGTGAGCCACAGCCATCCGTTATCGAACTCGAACGCGGCCAGCACGTTGCGGCCGCCCAGCTTAGGAGCGGAAGTGCTCCAATGCAGCCGGCCGGCGATCTTGAGATGCAGCACAAGCCATAGGTCGCCTGCGACGCCAATAGCGATCTGCTTTCCCAGCCGCCGAACATCATGCACAGTTCCGCCAATGGCTGCGCTTAGCGGAGGATCGGCGGTGCGCAGCAGAAACGGCGACTTCACCACAGCGCGGTCGAGCTCGTGGCCGACGACGCGCGTTCGCATCGCTTCCACGTACATGGTGACGTCAGGCAATTCCGGCATTAGAGTTCTCGCGCGCCGCGCTGCCAGGATCGGCGCCGCCCATGATAACTTTATCCAGTTCGATAGCTCTATCCCGAATCAAGGCCAAGGAGGACGAGCGCATGAACTACTTCCTCGCCAAGACCGACCCGGAGACTTATTCGATCGACGATCTCGAGCGCGAGAAGCGCACGGCGTGGGACGGCGTGACCAATGCGCAGGCGGTGCGCGCGATCCGCGAGATGCGGCCGGGTGACCGGGTGTTTATCTACCATAGCGGCGGTTCTTCCAGCGTGGTCGGGATGAGCGTCGTGAAGTCTGAGCCGCGCGACGATCCGAAGAACCCCAAGTCGGCGGTGGTCGATCTGGAATTCGCCGAACGCCTCGAACCTCCCGTGACGCTGGCGGAAATCAAGCAGTCCGGGAAATTCGGCGACTGGGCACTGGTACGGCAGGGGCGGCTCTCGACTATGGCGGCGCCGGAGAAGTTCGTGGTCTGGATGCGCGAGCGGTATCCCAAGGCCAGTATTTAAGGACGGTGGCTATGGACTAAGTATTGTGATGTCGCCGTGGCGCTCTTTGCTGATTCACATAGCACTTCTCTGATTCGCAGCACTATGCTCGAACCGCGGTTATGACAGATAGTCCTTTGCGGTCTGCTCCAGGGCACGTTCGGCATTATTGCGGTCCAGCACGGGGGCCAGGATCAGCCGATGAGCGCCCGCCTCCGCGTACTCCGCCACCGCGCGTTTTGGATCCTTCGGTTGCAGTTCGGGTTGCTGCAGGAAGGTCACCGTGATCTCGAGCTGATTAAAATCCCGTCCAGCTTCGGCGCATAACTGTTTCATTACGGCAAGATCGCTAGCCAGATCCTTTGGCGGCAACGTCACCGGCATCCATCCGTCGCCTATCGCGACCGTGTCGTGGATCGCGCGTTCGCGTTTCCAATTGAGCCCGCCGGCGCCGATGAAGACCGGGGGATGCGGCTTGTGTGCCGGTTTAGGATTGGCGATGACCGCCGGAAATTTCAGGTACCGGCCCTCGAAGCTCGCCTCAGATTTGGTCCACAACTCCTTCATCGCGCGTATGTACTCGCGCGTGATTGGCCAGCGCCGTGGAAAGTCGACGCCCATGATTTCGGATTCTTCCGCCTGCCATCCGGCCCCGATGCCGAAGAGAAACCGGCCGCCCGAATAGTAATCCAAGGTCGCGACTTCCTTGGCCAGCGCCAGCGGATGGCGTTCCGGCACCAGGCATATCCCCGTGCCCAGCTTCAGAGTCCGGGTTACCGAGGCCATCATCCCCAACAGCACGAACGGATCGGGAAAGCGCGTGTACACGTCCGGAATTTTGCCGTCGAGCGCGGGGTAGGGTACCTTGGTATGGACGGGAATGATCGCGTGCTCGGGTGCCCAGATGGATTCGAAACCTAACTCTTCGCATCTCCGGGCGACCGAAACCGGGTCAAGCGTCATTTCCGACAGCAGCGCGAGTATTCCGATCTTCATCTGTTTCTCCTGTGCACGACTAGTAAGATCTCGGCAACCCCAGCAGATGTTCGGCGACGTAGCTCAAGACCAGGTTGTTGGAGATCGGAGCGGTACGGTAAAGGCGCGCCTCCCGCCATTTGCGTTCGACGTGATACTGCTTGGTGAACCCGTATCCGCCCAGAGTATTCATCGCCGCTTCGCCGGCCTCCCATGCGGCTTCCGTCGCCAGGTACTTTGCCATGTTGGCCTCGCCACCGCACGGTTGATTGGCGTCGAAGAGCGTCACCGCCTTGAGCCGCATCAACGAGGCCGCCTCGACCGACACATGTGCCCTGGCTATGGGGAACTGCACGCCCTGGTTCATGCCAATGGCGCGATCGAAGACCCTACGTTCGTTGGCATAGCCGACCGCATGCTCCACAAACCAGCGCCCGTCGCCGATCGATTCGCTTGCGACCAGGATGCGTTCGGCGTTGAGCGAGCTCAGCAGATAATGGAAGCCTTTGCCCTCCTCTCCGATGAGCGCCTCGCGAGGCACGGTCAAGTTATCGATGAAAAGCTGGTTGGTGCCGTGGTTGATCATGGTCGCGATCGGTACGGCTTTGATCGCGCCGCCGTACTCGCGCAAGTCGACCAGGAACAGGCTCATGCCGTCGGTCTTCTTTTTTACTTCGTCGAATGGAGTCGTGCGCGTCAGCAGCAGTAGCATGTCGGAATGCTGATAGCGCGAAGTGAAGATCTTGCTACCGTTGATTACGTAGTTGTCACCGGCGCGCCTCGCGAAGGTCTTGATCCTGGGCGTCTCGGAGCCGGCATCAGGCTCGGTGACGCCGAAAGCCTGCAGCCGCAACTCGCCTGAAGCGATGCGTGGTAAATAGCGCCGCTTCTGCTCCTCGCTGCCATGCTTGAGCAGCGAGGCCATCGTGTACATCTGGGCGTGGCAAGCGGCGGCGTTGCCTCCGGAGTGATTTATCTCCTCGAGAATTATCGAACCGTCGAGCATCGTGAGCCCGGCCCCGCCGTATTCCTGCGGGATGAGCGCGGCAAGCCATCCCGCCTCGCTGAGCGTGCGTACGAACTCCTCGGGATAAGCGCTACGCTCGTCACACTGGCGCCAGTAGTCATCGCCAAATCGAGCGCACAGGCTTGAAACCGCCTCGCGAATCTCCCGTTGGCCGCTTGAAAACTCGAAATCCATGATGCCTCGTCACATATTCGATTTGGGCAAGGCCGCAATCATTTGCGAAACGCCGGAATCACATGCTTGGCCAGATCACGGAAGGGCCCCTCGGCGAAGTCCGGACCGGGCACGATGTTGATCTCCTTGATCCCGATTTTTTCCAGGTCACGAATCTGCGCGATTATCTCGTCCGGCGTTCCTACCAGTCCAGTCGCTCGGATCGCGTCGGGCGTGACGTAGCGCCGTTCCTCAGGCTGGACAAAAGTCGCGTGGCCGTCATGAATCTGACGAAATCTTGCGTTCTCCGGCAAGGTGTAGCTATCCACTCGCTTTACATAGTCGCTCCAGACATCGCGGAAGTAGGGCGGAATCAGCGCGTCGTTCTTGCCCTCCTTTTTCCAGATCTCATAGAAGAAATGCAGTTCACAGGTCACCCAAGGGCCGGTTTCATCGATGACACGCTCGCTGGTCAGCCGTTCACCGGGCTTGAGCACCGAGGCTGCTGTAAAAAGCACGACGTGGAAGTCGGAATCCACCTTGCGGCCAACCGCCTCCGCACCGGTCCGAATATGCGAGAGGCGGGATTGGAGGTCTTCGGTGGTCCTGCCAATCGTGGTCCATCCGTCGCCGTACGCGCCGGCGGCCTCGCATGCCTTGGGGCCATTGGCCGCGACGTAGATCGGAATGTGGTTGTCGAGGTTGATGAAATGGCGGTCGCGATGCAGAAACTTTATCTCGCGCGTCTTTCCGCCGTAGGTGTAGTTCACCGCCTTGCCGTCGAGCAGTTCGCGCGTCACGCGCAGGTATTCCCTGAAATCCTTGACTCCGATCGGATCCTGCCCCATCACGCGCATCGCCGTATGCCCGGTCCCGATTCCCAGGAACACGCGCCCCGGAGCGATTTGATTGATCGAGGCTACGGAATGCGCGGTCACTGGCGCGATTCGGGTACCTGCTATCGCTACGCCGGTGCCGAGCTTGATTCGCTTCGTGCTCGCGGCCGCCAGCGCCATCGTGGCGTAGCAGTCCGACCAGATCATCTGCGAATCCGGCACCCACGCACGATCGTAACCGAGCTCCTCGGCCAGCCGAATTTGCGCGGGTGACTTTTCGATATGAGTTATTACCGTTACGCCAAATTCCATTTGTTCTCCTCTGTAGCTATACGCGTATCGATTCGTCGCGTTGCGGCGCCCGCTTGAGCGCGTTGAGGTCGACCAGCGAATCGCGCTGGGTGCCCGCCGTATGCGCGCGCGACCCGGGCTCGCGCTCGAATGGGTCCACGATTCCCAACTCCTTGGCGATCTCGCGCATCGCCGGCAGCACTTCCTGGCCGAGCAGGCGCGTGCTGGTCATCCGCTGCTCCAGCGTCAGCGGCCCCTGCGCCTGGAACAGCCCAAAGATCCCGGGATGCAGCACCTCCATGATCAGGCGCAGCTTGGGAAGCACCGACTTCGGAGTCCCGATGATGATCTGCAAACCGTCCTGCGCTTTCTGGTAGGTCCCGTAGATTTTGCGCTTCGCCTCCTCCAGGCTGACCTCGCCGCGGCGCAACTTGCCGCGCGTGTCCTTTCCGTGATGGTCGTCGCCCATGTCCTTGAGCTTTTCGCTGGTGAGGCCGAGAAAGCCGTAGTCGGAGGCCTGGCGCGCAAGACGGCGCGTCGCTTCCTTGGAGTTGTAGCCCGGCGGCAAAGTCCATTCAGGGCGCGAGAAGTTCGCGGCGCCGCCGCCGAAGAGCGCGGCCCTACCGAGTTCCTGCGCTTTCTCCTCCGTCTCGGCGACGAAGATCTGCTGCAGGTAGCCAAAGTTCTCGCTCCCGGCCGTGTAACCTTCCTGCATCGCGGTGTCGCCGTACAAATTCCACAGCTCGACCGTCGATTGCAGCGCGGTGCCCAGCCCGATGTATGGATAGCGATGCTGCGCGCACCACACGACGGTCTCCGGGCTGATCACGCCGGGAATCCATATCGGCGGGCGCGGTTTCTGATAGGGCAACACCCACGGATTGATGAAGCGATAGGTGAAATGCTTGCCTTCCCAGCGAAACGGCCCGGGACGCGTCCACGCCGCGATCACGACGTCGTGCGCCTCGTTGAAATACTCGCGATTGTAGGCCGGGTTGGCGTTGTTGAAGATCTGTTCGCTGCCGGCGCCGCGGACCCATCCGGGCACCAACCTGCCCTTGGAAATAAGATCGATCTCCGCCAATTCTTCCGCCATCCGGAGCGGATTTCTCAGCGTCGGCAGCGGATTGCCCAGCAGCACGATACGCACCTTCTTGGTGATTCGTGCGAGGATCGCGGCCTCGACGTTCATCACCGCGCCCATGCAGAACGGGGTGCCATGATGCTCATTGAGCATTACGCCATCGAAGCCCATCTCCTCGGCATAGACGGCTTCGTCGAGATATTCGTTGTACAGCCGCGAGCCGACTTCACGATCGAAAAAACGATTGGGAACTCCGAAGAAACTGCGGTTCTTGATTACCTCGTCCTCCGGAACCTCGCGGTAGGGACGTTCGGTGAAATACATTATATGCATGGCTTGTCTCCTTCAGCTCACGCTATAGTCCGGCTCAGGCCAGAAACTCTTTGACCAGTTTGATGAACTCGACCGATTTTTCGATCTCCGGCCGATGGCCGCAATGATCGAAAATCGTCACTCGCGTCTCAGTATTTTTGAGCGCCTGCTTGTAGGCGTGCGCGGCGCTGACCGGCACTAGCGCATCCTCGCGGCCCCATACGATCTGCGTCGGCAGGCCGCTGACGCCCTGCAGAAAATGCGGCAGCCCGTGACTATGAAGAATTGGCTCCCAGGCGATGCGCGCGGTTTCGGTGCGTGCGTCCTCGAAAGCCTCGAACTGCTCCGGAGTCCGCTCGCCTCCGTAGAGTTTGGCGAACTCCGGCGTGTTTTCAGGATCGTGAACGCTCAGGTTGAGCGGTGTGCGCTGCGTGACCACGAAGATGTCGAAGATTTCGCCCTCTGGCGGCTTTATCCCCAGCGGCGCGACCAGCACCATCTTGCGGAATTGCCGCGGGTTGGCAGTCGCCATCTCGGCCGCGGCCCATCCGCCGAGGGAGAATCCGATCACGTCGACCTGCGCGAGATTCATGTCGCGCAGCATCCATGAGTAAAAGAGTCCCAGCTCGTGGACGTTGCGGATCGCTTCGACGCGCGGCGACTTGCCGAAACCGGGCTGAATCGGGATCAGAAGTGTGCGTTCCTTGGCCAGCACCGCGTGCCAGTTCAGCCATCCCGGATGTCCCATCTCTTCGTGCAGGACGAGCAGGGGTTTTCCCTGGCCGCCCTTGATCATTGCGAGGTCAGTCCCCGCTACGTGGGTGATTTCCTCGGTCCAATCTCCTGCCATCTGTTCAACCTCCGTTACTGCAGAGCGGTTAGCGCCCAGCGGTCGCGTCCGCCTGCGACATCTTTAAACCACATTTTCCACTATTTCGGCCAACGCACGAAGCGTCGCGCCGGATACCGGCGCCGAGCCCGCTTTCCGAAAGCGCTTACGGTCGAGGATCTTCGCGCGGCGTGCAGCGTCCGAATTCGGCACATCGGCTTCGGACGCCGGTACTCGCTCATCTACAGCCGGAATTGGTATTCAATCGAACGAGCCCGGCTCGAACTCATGGCCGTACATGTCCTCGACGTAGTATTCCGACTGATGCGTGGCAGGTCTGGCCCCCCATCCATACTCCCACATCCAGTCCGAAGGATTTCCGACGTAAAACGAAAACATGTGGTCATTCGAGTGTTTGCCGGGAGTAATCCTTATCGGCAACTTATGTTTGCGAACCAGGTCGTAAGTGAGGCCAACGTCGTCGAGGGTGTCCACTTCTATCATCAGATGATTGATTCGCTTCTTGGCCCCGCCAATTCCAAACGCCACCGAATGGTCGCGTTCGTTGCAGTGCATGAAGACTGGCATGGCGACCTGCTTGCCCATCTGGAACTTGTACTCGACGCCGCCGCGCATCCCGAGCGCGTTATAGAAGCGAATGGCGGCCGGGACGTCTTTTTCACGTATGATGCAATGTCCCAAGCCGCCGGTACCGGTCTTGAAGCGCCCGTGCATCCCGCGTCCCGGATGAAAGGGCTTGCTGAACTGAACGTGGGGGCCGTGAAAAATCTCGAGCGGATTGCCATCCGGGTCGTTCAGTTTCAATACTTCGAGTACGTGACGCTCGGCGGCTTCTTCGTCCGAGCCGATGCGGAATTTAACTCCCGCCGACGAGAGTTGCTGCTGCATCTCACGGAACTCCTCCGGGCCTGCAACTCGGAAGCCCAGGTACATCAGGTCGTCGCTGTCGTCGGCGTGGAGCACGATGCGATGATGCCAGTAATCCATCCGGAGATAGCAGCGGTCGCGTTCTTCGTCCTCGACCAGTTCCATGCCGATGATCCGGGCGGCGAAGTTCTTCCATTCGTCGGGATTCTTTACCCCGATCCCCATGTAGCTCAGCTCGGTTACCTGGACCATGGACGCGCCTCCTGCGATTGGCGAAACGTACGGAGCGATCTGTCGGACCTATCAAAGGCTGAATCTAACTCTATAGGACAGCCAGCTATGCCGGGCAATGGCGGCTGTCTGGCATTTGCAGCCCCTATCGGCGGTCATTTAGACTCGGTTTTGCAGACTCCGCCTGTACATTCGGCAAGGAAGCCTTGGCCGCCATTTTGGCCGAGGCCGGGGACTCGAGGAACTCATGACCGTAAAAGATCCGAAGCCGGGTTTGGTGATTAGCGATAGTCATTTCGACGAGCAGTTTCCGCTCGCACCGATCGATGATTACATGATCCATCAGACACCTGACCCAATTCGCGTGGTTTGGTCCACGGATCCGCGAATCTACGAGCGCTTCTGGGTCATCTGCCACGACAACAAGGGCGAATTGCTGCTCGTTACCGGCCTGAGCTTTTACCCGAACCTCGATACCGCCGAGGCCTACGCAATCGTCAATTTCAAGGGCCAGCATACTTCCGTGCGCGCGTTTCGCCGTCTGGGCGCGGACAGGATGAACATGGACATCGGTCCGATTAAACCGACGATCGTCCAGGGAATGCGCGTGTGGCGGTACGTGCTGGAAGAAAACGAATGGGGCATCAGTTATGACCTGCACTGGTACGATACCAGACGGCAGATCTACAACGCCTCATCGGGATCGGTCGCCGACGGCTCTCCGCGCGGCAGGCGCGCCGACGTCACCGCGGGCTTCGAGGGCTTCGGCGTCGCTGAAGGCTGGGTGAAAGTGGCCGGCGAGCGGATCGAACTCACCCGCGACACCAGCGGCGGGACGCGCGATCGTCATTGGGGGGTCGGCCGGGGCGTCGGCGGACCCAGCCTTCAGCCCGGGCGCAAGCTGCACGCCGGATGGATTGGCGGCAACTGGGTGTCCTTCAAGGACTTCGCGATCTGGGGCAATACGGTCTTGTATAGCTTTGGCGATCCTCGTCCGGGGATGGGCAAGGTCGTCAAGACCGAGCGGCGATTGAGATTCGAACCGGATACTCAGATCTTCCTCGAAGGCATCATTGACTACACACTGCACACGGGAGAGGTAAAGCAAGTCCACTATCGGCGCCTGGGATATCAAACCGCGTACATGCGATGCGGATTGTACGGCGGCACGCCCGACAAGAATATTTACCAGGGTCAGTATGTCGGCGATATCGTCGTCGAAGGCGACAGATACGACGTCACCAGGGCGGAGGTTCGCAGCCGCCTGATGGGACTCGACGAGCATCATTGCGAAGTCACCTGCGATGGCGAGACCACGACCGGCATCCTGCAGCCGCTCGAACCCGACGCCTACAACGCCTGCGCACGAGGCCGGCCGGGTTGGAGGTTCCTTTAGTGAGCGCGTCGCCGGCCGGCGCAGTTGAAAACCTGGTCGCCCGCTTGCATCGGTTCCTTGAGGCAAAGCTGGACGATGCGCGCGATATCCGAATAGACAACGTCGCCCCGATAACCGCCGGCAATGCCCGCCAGGCGTGGGAGTTCAACGTTCACTGGCTTGAGGGCGGCGGCGAGGAACGAAAAGTCAGCTGCGTGATGCTGCGGAAGGCCGAGGCCGGTCAGCTCGAGAGCGACGTTGTCGCTGAATTCGGGACGATCAGCGCGCTTTGGGGTAGTGGGGTTCCGGTTGCGCGCGCGCTCTGGATGGACAGCGAAGGCAGGTGGCTCGAGCGTCCCTCCTTCATAATGGAAAAAGTCTCGGGCGCGACCGACTTCTTCGCGCTGCTGAAGCCCGAAGCGGCTGAACGTAGCCGCGCTATCGCAGAGCAGTTGGCGGCGATCGGCGCCAGGCTTCATACGCTAGATTGGAAGAAGCTGGGCGTGGATTTTCTCCCCGCCACGACACCCGAGACGGCGGCAGCGGCGCAGATCTCGTACTGGGAATCGCTCTTCTTGAAGAATCGGATGGAGCCGCATCCGGTAATGCTCGCGGCGTTCACCTGGCTAAGGGAGCATCAGCCGATCGCCCGCCGAATCAGCATCGTCCACGGCGATTTCCGCTTCGGGAATTTTCTTTACGAAAGAGATCGCATCAATGCGATGCTGGATTGGGAGATGGTGCATCTTGGAGATCCGGTCGAGGACATCGCGTGGGCGTATCGCTCGTTGTGGGGCCCGCAGGCGTTTCTTTCCCTGGATGAATTTGTCGGCCGCTACACTGAGCTGAGCGGCGTACCGGTCGATCCCGAGACGCTCCGGTTCTATCGGCTCCTCGGCGAAGTGAAGCACAGCATCATTTCCTTGACCGGCGCGCGCTCGTTCATGGACGGGAGGACGCGGAACCTGTTTCTGGCCGATCGTGCTTCGACCATAACCAGTTACCTGATGCAATTTATGGATTGGCTGCCTGAGTAAGGAACGGAGACTAACCGGAGATCAGTCGTGACCAAACCAAGCATCGGCGATTTGCTGAACGGAGTAGCCGTCAGTCTGCGCGAGTCGGTGCTCCCGGAAATACCGGCAGGACCGACTCGGAGGCAAATCCAGGCCGCCATCAGCATCATCCGCCGCGTCTCCCTGGCATGGGACAAGACCGGACCGTATCTATACGCGGACAACAAGGATATCGAGGAAACTCTGCGGCAGGTCTCAGCGATCCTCGATCTTGCGCGAGCAAATGCAAGCGGCGCCGGGCTCGAGCCGCTGCGGCAGAGACTGCACGCGGCGCTCGATCGGCGCGACGCCGCCGGCGTCGAGTATCCGTCACCGGCCGCGCTCGGAGCGCGCAATGTGGAACTGCAAGAGCTGTTAGTCGACGTGCACGACGCTCTGCACCAGCCGTCAGTACCGCGGAGCCCTGAATGGATCGAAATCTTAGCGATGCTGCGGCTGCTTTTCCGGCGGATGCTCGAGCGCGAGCTGGAGGTGACAGCTCCACTCTCCGGTAGAAAATAGCGTCCCGTGGTTCTAGTGCGGATGCTTTACGCTCTTACGATCTTCGTCGTCGGTTTCGATCGCGTGACCCAGGCACCACTGCACCATCCAGCGTGACGTAATCTCATCGGAGAGGCTCAAGCCCTCGTCGTTCACGGCCCAAGTACGATGGTTGATGGTCATGTGGCCGAACTTGCGGCCGCAACTTCTGCAGGTAAATCCCAAACGCGATCCACCGCCCGGTGTCAGCGACTCGATCGTCTTCACTTTCCAGTCGTGACTGTCCCAGGGGTTTCTGCCTCTTTGTGTCTGCATCATTCTCCGTGTCGCCTGCTCGAATCGTCTCAGCCGGGTCGCGTCCAGTGGGTGATTAGTTTTGCTCCCGGAGCGGTCCGGGATGAATTCGAATTCGCTTGCCTTTGAGGTCGGCGTGGTTCAGCCATTTGATCGCATGGAGCGCGTCGTCGAGCTTTTCCATATCGACGCAACCGAAGCCGCGTGACTTCCCCGACGCCTTGTCGGTAACCACCAGAACCCCGCGCACTTTGCCGGCGCGGGAAAAATACTCTTCGACGTCGTCGCGCGTGACCGCATTCGCCAGATTGTCGAAATAGACTCTAGGCATCGCTTCGGCAGCCCTCTTCGATGTGTAAGACTTTCGTGCGACCTTCATCTTATATGGCTTGAACCTGAATCACCACCCAGCCCGATAAATCCAACATTTCCAAGCTCTTTTCGTCAAATGAGAGTCGCAAAAAGACGCTTTCGCGCCGTTTAGCTGGAATTGCGCCATTTTTGGCACGCGAATTGACAGGCCATCGCGTACCGGAATAGCTTCACAGGCGTCAGCCGCGCGTCGACGTTTACCGGCGGCACGTAGGTACAGGTCGATAGCTGTAAATCCGGCGATCGCATTGCCAACGCCGGTGAAATTGGCGAAGAATTCCTCGATGGCCGCTCAGGCGCAATCACTCGCAAGCTACTTCGATTCCGAGATTGCCAAGGTGCTCGGCGCCTGCACCGCATGCGGCAAGTGCGTAGAAGTATGTCCGGTCGTTCCGTACGCCGGCCTCAAGGACGCCGATCCCAAAGACGTGGGGCACGGCGTGGTGGATTTTCTCGCTAAGCGCGCGCCACTTACCGGCGCCTCGGCGACCTTCGCGCACGCGTGCAATGGATGCGGTGAATGCATCCCTGCCTGTCCCGAGGGCGTCAACCCGCGCAAGATGCTGGTGCTGGCCAACACGATGCATGCGGGCGAGCACACCCAGACGCCGCAGCTTTTCCGCAAGATGTCGCGCGCCATCCGCCTGATGGCCGGGATGCAGTTGTTGCCGGCCGAGTTCGCGCGTGTGCTCAATCCGCCGCGACGCGCGCAGGCGGAGATCGTCTTCTACCTGGGATGCAACGCGCTCCGCACGCCTCATCTTCTTTTCAACGCGATGTACGTGCTCGATGCGCTCGGCGCGGACTACGAGGTCGTCGGTGGGCCGGGCTCGTGTTGTGGAATCGTGCAGTCGAAATGGGAAGGCGAACTGGGCAAAGGGGAGCGGATGATCAACGCGACGCTCACGCGCTTCGAGGGGCTCAGCCCGGAGAAAGTGCTGAGCTGGTGTCCTTCATGCAACTTGCATATCGGCGAGACGCTGGCCGGCTTTCACTCGACCAGCTTCGAGTTCGGGCATTTCACTACTTACCTCGCCGACCATCTCGACGAGTTGCGCGGAAAGTTCGTCCGCCCGCTGCCCTTAAAGGCGGTGCTGCATGCGCACGTCGGCCTGGCCGATTTGGGAGCGAACGTGGCGCGCGTGCTGGCGGCGATTCCGGGGCTCGAATTGGCCGACACGGTACTGGAGTCCGGCTACACCTGCGGCGGTTCGGGCTGCGCGCGGGCGCCGGAGATGATGAAAAAGGAGCACGCGCAGTTGATCGATCGCGTGCGTGAGACGCGCGCCGACGTGCTGGTCACCTTTTACCACAACTGTCACGCCTCTTTCGTGCGCGCGGAGGGCGAGGGCGGTTTCCGGGTGCTCAACTACACCGACCTGCTGGTCGAGGCGCTCGGCGCGGCGCCGCACGACGACGTTTTCAAGCGGCTGCGGCTGATCGATGACTGGAAGATGATCGTCGAGGAAGCCGAGCCCTACCTGCGCGCCAACGGAGTCGAACTCGACCGCGAATTCCTCGCCAAGATACTGCCCGACGTGTTCCGGATGGCCGAGTTCACCGGCGGTCTCGACTGCTTCGCTTCGCGCACCTAGCGGCGCGTATCCCGCAAGCAGCCTTCCTCTGGTACGCCGCTCTCGCAACGGAGTGTTGGCCTACGGCACGAAGTTCAGCTTGTAGTCATTTTCGTCGGTCGTGATCTCGGCCTTGTATACCGCCCCACATTCCGGGTTCCACCTGATACTTATGTGATCGCCGGCATGCAGGCTTGCCGGAACCTTGTGGACCTCCATGGAGCCGTCGTCAGTTTTGATCAGCGGCTCGTCGCTGTCGCACCTTCCGTCGCCCGTGCGGGCGTTGAGCACCGCCCGCTTAATCGTGACCGGCATCGTGGCGGTCAGCGTGAGATCGACGCCATGCATCGCGATCCTGAGGGCGTTTGGTGCGTGTGATTTCTCCCCGCAAGATGCAGCGATCATCCCCAGGATTGCCGCGACAAGGATGCGCTGCGACGTTGGCCCGCGTTTCGTGCTCGCTTTTATCCTCACGTCCTCCCTTCCTTCCTCGGACTCGCTGTTTCGCCTCACGCACCTACCGTTTGGGCGCACGACGCTTAGTGCGCCGCGCGGTATCGCTCAATCCTTCACCAGCCACACCGGATCGCCGACGCGGATGCGCCCGGGCACGCGGACCGCGGCAATTAATCCGACATAGGCGCCGTGATGCTGCGCGGCGGTGCGCAGAATCGCCGGGTCCGCGCGAAGCTCGTCCTGCGGATGGATGGTCATCGCGCAGCGCAGCGCCGGGCGCATCCCGACGATTCGAGCGCCGCTATCGCCGATCTCGAGTTCGCCGCCGAGCCACTGGTCCTCAACGAAGCCATCTGCCTCAACGAAGCCCTCCGCCTCGGCGCCGGTGTTGACGTAAACGTTGGGACGGAAGCGGCGCGGATCGAAATCGGACGGAGAGAGCCGGCGCAGATGCTCCAGCGTGCCGCTCGCGAGCACGTGCAGGACGTCCTCGTCGTAGAAATCGCGCGGCGGCAGGAAAGCATGACCTTTCGTTACCTCGTCAATCTCCGCCATCGTGAGCGGCGCGTCGCCGCGCGGGCGTTCCAGGCGCACCGGGTGGCGAAACAGCGCCGAGAGGGTCTCGTCGACGCCGGCATCGTCGGCGTGGATCGCCGCGCCATCCGGAAGCTCGATTCGTACGCGCGGCGGCGCACCATCGGCCGGCTCGCGTTCGCATACGGCGCGCAACTGAAGCATCGCGGCCCAGATTCGCGCGCTCATGATCGAGCCGTACTTGAGCTCGCGCATCGCGTAGAGCCGGTCGCCGACGGCGCCGCGCTCGGTCAGCGCCATCTCGCTCAGGCGCTCGCCCCGCATCGACTTGACCGGGTAGCGCCACAACTCGGCGACCGTAGCGACCTGCCGTCTCATCGTCACGCTCGCACCCGCGCGTGGCGCATCACGCGCCGGGCGGACGCTCGTCGCTCGCGAAGCGCTCGAGCACGTTGGCCGTGATGCGCGAGATGTTGTTGTCGTAGTTGTTGTGCGAGAGGCTCCCGCACCACGCGATCGAGCTGGCCGAAAAGACCGCGCCGCCACCCGCCGTCGGGAAATACACGATATCGCCGCGCACGCCCGAGTCCTGCCTGCCACCCGTCCCGGGGTAGTTGAAAGCAAGTTCCTCGCGCACGCGCAGATAGTAGTCGCTGTGCCCCTCCGAGCTCGCAACCAGCATCGCGTTGGGCGGTGTGCCGAGCGTCAGGTCGTAACGATCGAGTTCATGTCCGGCGGCGCCGCCGCCAACCAGCCCGAAGTTGCCCAGCAGTTCGTCTTCGCCGACCCCGGCGAAAATGAAGCGCGCATTGGCGTCCACGCTGTCCGGCATCCGGCGGAAGTACGACGAGCGGTCGAAACCCTGCGCCGCGAAACCGACGCCGACCAGCTTCTGCGGCGCGCGCGCGCGGCTGCGCCATACGCCGCCGCGCTCGCCGGTGGTGCTGTGGAAGTACTCGCCCGGCTGCGCTTGCCAAGCGCCCGATCCGCCCTCGGCCTTGCGCACTTCGACCAGGTACGGCTTTTGAGGATGATACGAGGTGATCCAATAGAAACCGTTGCCGCCGAGATACATCAGCCGCCCGCCCGAGGTGAGATAGTTTTCCATCCCGTCGAGCATCGCGGATGAATAGTATTCGGGATGCGTTCCGGTGAGTACTACGTTGTAGCCGCGGAGCAGCGCCGCGCCCTCGCGATGCAGGTCTTCGTCGGTGATGACGTCGTAGCGGAAGCCCTTGGCATTTAGCCAGTCGACCAAGTGAAGATCGGCCGCGAGGCCCCACAGCGTGCCGCCGAAGCGATGATGCGGCCGCATGTTGGGAATCGGACGCAGCCGCGACACATAGCATACGCCGCTGCCATCGGAATGATGGTCGTAAGTGGAGAGCCCGAATTCCGGATGTTCGTACAGGTAGATGTCCTCGGCCCCCAGCAGCGTGGTGTGGCCAACGATCGCTTGCGTGCCCTGACCGAAGCTCAGATGCTCGTTGGAGTAGGCCAGGTACGAAGCGGTCGGAACCAGGAACGCGATCTTCGCGGTGGGGCCGCTGGCCGGCGCGCGCACGATGAATGGAATATAGTCGACCGCGCCGCCCGCGCTGATCCGCGCCGCATAAACGTCGGAATCCATCGTGTCGGGCACTATCAGTTCGAAATCCATCTCCCAACCGGCGTCCTCGAGATCGTCGTCGTGGAAATGGATCGCCCCGTATTCGGCGGGCGCGTGGATGAAATGCTCCTCGCGGCTGGTCCAGTTGTGGCCGGTCATCGCGCGCGCCGGCGCGTTGACGCAGCGTCCATGCAGGTCGTTGCCCGAAGCGTCGGTGACGCGGTCCGTCGCAATACCTTCGGAGCCGATTCCGTCAGCGAAGTCCCATCGCGCGATCAGTCCGCGGCTGTCGGGTTCGCGGCCCGAGGCGAGTTCGTCCAGTTGCGCTCCGCCGAGCGCATGCCCATAGACGCGCGGGCGATCGATTTTGCCGTTGTAGTGGCCCCCAACGATGATGGCTCCCGAAGCCGCCGTGCCCGCGGCCCATCCGGCGATCACGGCCGGCGACTCCGAGTGGAAGTTGACTCGTTCGGCGGTGGTCGCATGCATGAGGGCGCCGGGCAGCATCGCGACCCGCCCGACCAGCGAGTTGACGGCGTTGTGGACCGGCGCCAGATGTACGATCGCGCGTCCGGTCGCGCCGTCGTAGCTCGCTCCGGCCGAATACCATAGGCCGGCTATCAAAGGCTCCGGTGCGGCGACCTGCACCAGGTGTCCTTCGCCGTCACCCAGCCATAGCGCGAGCCGCCCCTGCTCATCGACTACCAACGCCCATCCCATCCGCCGCTCCGGATCGCAACGCGTGATGATTCCCTGCGCGCCTTTGGCCGGCGTGGTCGGCATGATGAAGGCGTGAACCGTGATCGACTGTCCGACGTTCAGGAGCCCGCCGGGATCGTCCACCACGATATGCGAGCCGCCGTAAGTCGGCTGGAGCCGTCCGGGATACTCGCTGTTGGCCGGCGTCGCGATCACTTCCTCCTTGGGGCCGGGACCGACAGGATTGGCGTCGCCGTTGATCAGGCGGACGATCTCGGCGCGATAGCGCGTGGCGCCCTCCACGCTCACCATGAAGCGGATGCGCTCGCCGGGCTTGACGCTGATCTGGTCGCTGTATCCGTAGATATGGGTCTTTGCCATCGCGGTGGTCTCCGTGCGGGTCGCGGTTGCGAGGAGAAGAATTGCTAGTCGCGCATCGTTTGTTCGACGCGCAGCAGGAACACGGCGTGCGCCGCCTTGGCTTCGGAGTTGTAGGTGCGCTCGTCGACGAACACGGGGCTCTGGCCGGGAACGCCGGTCATCCGCGCGACCCGCCATTGCTTGAACGGCCGCGTGCAGACGATCACGTAGTGATCCAACAGGTTGGGACGGCGGAAATAGTTCAGCACGCGATCAAGCGCGTCGCTGTGGATGCCTACCGGGTCGCGCTTGTGCTCGGCGATAGTTTTTTTGGTGAGGAGCGGCCGGAGCGACTCGCGCATCCGCTTGTCCCAGCGGGCAAAGGCAATCCTGTTGCGGTCGGCTGAAGAGTCTATCTGTATCTGCCATCGGGGTGTCCCTCCCTGGAGTGCGATCGCACACCCAGCGACGGCAATAGCGAAAATCGGGGCAGAAGTCACCCGCCGCGAGGAGGGTGAGGCTGATCAGAAGAGCAGGCCGTAGTTGTGCTCCAGTCCAAGCAGCACACGGCCGGTCACTTCCCAGGTCTTGAGCGACACGACGGTATGCTGGTTGGCGGTTTGCATATCGCGCAGACGGCGATCGAACAGGTTGCCGGCATATACGGACGACCCCCCGTTGGCTTTGTAGAGGAGTTCGACCGCCTGAAGGCAGGCGGCGCTCGCATGCGCCATCGCTAGCCGGCCGCGGGCACGCTGCCTCAGCGAAGGAGGATCGCCGGCCGCGAGCGTGTTCCACAAATCGCCGAACGCCTCGAAGACAAAGCCGCGGGCGGAACTTACCAAAGCCTCGGCCTGCGCGATCGTGCACTGGACATAAGATTCGTCGCGCAGCATCGCCGTCTTGTTTGCCGACGGAGATTTGAAAGTCAGCGGCTTGTTTGAAGCCATCGCGATGAAGTCTTCGATCGCGCCGCGCGCAATTCCGAGTCCGACGCCAGACACCTTGTAGATCAACAAGTTGGGCAGCGTGTAAAGAGGCCCCTGCCGATAAAGGGTGGGCGCCGCCAGATTGAAAGTCCGCTCCTCGGGGATGAAACCATCCTTGACCGTCCAATCGTGACTGCCGCTTCCGCGGAGCCCATTGGTGGTCCACGTGTCGAGAATCTCGCCTTCCTCGGCCGGCAGAAAACCAAAGCGAGTTTCGGGTAGACCGTTGGGCCCGACGCGCATCGAATCGCCGTCAAAGAGCAAAAAATGGCCGATCAGCCAGGTCGCGTGCTGACAGCCGCTACCGAACGGCCATCTGCCGTTAACGATGAAGCCGTCTTTCGTTTTTACCGCCTTCCCCGGCGGCGCGAACGTAATCGCTGTCACCGAATCGAGGTCGCGATACATTTCGCGCGCGACCGCCTGGTCGATATACGCGGTCATGTAGCCGCCGTCGACGCCGATCATGGTGCACCAGCCCGCGGAGGCGTCCGCGATCGAGAGCGCCTCGATCACGCGCAGCTGCGTAAGAAAATCCAACTCCGGCCCGCCCCACGCCCGCGGCATCGCCATCCGGAACACGCCTGCCCGTTGCATCTCGCGCACCAGATGCATCGGCAATCGCCGCCCCTGCTCGATCTCGTCCGCCGCCGCGCGGATTTTCGGACCAAGCTCGCGCGCAGCCTCGAGCGTTCGAGTCGCGCTATCATCCGAGTCAGACATGGATCTCCTCCGTCCGGGCTGAAACGTTTTGACGGCACCCGCGTGCCTAAGTTTCGAGCCGCCAGGCATTGCCGTCGCGTACGATCCGGCCCGCGCTCGGCGTGGCGAAATGCGTTCCCAGCACGAGGATTGGCTGATCGCCGTAGCGCTCCAGGAACGCGCGCCGCGTCGCGATCGCCTCGGCAAAGTCGGAATCGAAGTGGCTACCCCATTCCGGATGCGCCATCTGCACCGGATGGTGCATCAGGTCGCCCGTGATTACCGCCTCCTGCCCGCGCGAGGAGATACGCACGCTGTGATGGCCGGGTGTGTGGCCGGGAGTCGGCTGCAGGCGAATCTCATCCGTGATGCGCGCGTCGCTTTCGACCAGGTCCGCCAGCCCGGCGTCGAATATCGGGCGCACCGAATCGCCGAGCAACTCGCGCGTGTCGGGTTCGCTCGCCTTCGACCAGTGCTCCCATTCCTTGCGCCCGATCAGGTAGCGCGCGCGCGGAAACGTCGGCGTCCATTTGCCGTCGACCAGCATCGTGTTCCATCCGACATGGTCGACGTGCAGATGAGTGCAGAGCACGCGGTCGATCGAGTCGCGCGCGAAGCCGGCTTTCTCCAGGTCGGCGAGAAAGGGCAACTGCAGCATGTTCCATCCGGGAAACGCGCGGTGCTTGTCGTTGCCGATGCAGGTGTCCACGACCATCCGATGGCCCGGCGATTCGATGACGAACGCGTGCACGCTCATGATCACCTTGCCGTCCGCGTTGGCGAAGTGCGGGCGCAGCCATGGCACGGTGCGGATGTTCTCTGGCGAGCCGTCTTTCAGCACGAAGGTGGCTTTCGAGGTCGTCTCCATCTCGACGATCCGGGTGATCGTGACGTCGCCAATTTTCCAACGGTTCATCTGCGCCTCCGGGTGATCCTGGGCGCAAATTAGCCCGGCGCACCCCGGCGCCGCAAACAGATCGGCCGCGCTGGGACCGCGCGGCTAGCGCTCCTCGGCGCCCTCGAAGTAGCCGGTCTCGGGAGCGTAGTTCTCGAAGCGGGTGAACTGGCTGATGTAGGTCAGCTTGGCGGTGTCGGTGGGTCCGTTGCGCTGCTTGGCGACGATCACCTCGGCCACCCCTGGCTCCTTGCTGTCGCGATGGTACATCTCGTCGCGATAGATGAACGCGATCACGTCGGCGTCCTGTTCGATCGCGCCCGACTCGCGCAAATCGGCCAGCAGCGGGCGGCGGTCGGGGCGGGTCTCGACCTGGCGGTTGAGCTGCGAGAGCGCGATCACCGGGACGCGGAGTTCCTTGGCCAGCGCCTTGAGCGAGCGCGAGATCTCGGCGATCTCTTTCTCGCGCGATTCGCCCGGCCGCGCCGCGCGCATCAGTTGCAGGTAGTCCACGATGATCAGCCCCAGGTTGGCGCTGGAATCGCGCGCGAGCCGCCGGCATTTCGCCTTCAGCACGATCGCGGACGTGTCCGAGCTGTCGTCGATAAAGATCGGCGCCTCGGCCAGCCGCGCTGCCGCCACCGCGAGCTTGGGAAAATCGCGCTCGCCTAGGTACCCGGCGCGCGCCTTCGAGCTATCGACTCGAGCCTCCGAGCACAACAGCCGCAGCACGAGCTGCTCCTTGGACATTTCCAGCGAGAAGAAGGCGACGCCGCGGCGCGGCTCGGCTTCGGTCGCCGCGTACGCCGCGATGTTGAGCGCGAGCGCCGTCTTGCCCATCGAGGGGCGCGCCGCGATCACGACCAGGTCGGCTGGCTGCAGGCCCGCGGTGATGCGGTCGAGGTCGGTGAAGCCGGTCGGCACCCCGGTCACCATCTCCTTGCGCTCGTAGAGCCGCTCGATGATTTTGAGCGACTCGCGCGTCAGCTCGTGCATCGTATGGAACGAGGCGCGGATGCGGCGCTCAGAGATTTCGAAGATTTTGTGCTCGGCCTCGTCGAGGAATTCGTCGACGCGCGCCGGTGCGTCGTAGGCGGAGGAGGCGATTTCGGTCGCCGTCGAAGCGAGCGCGCGCAGTACCGCTTTCTCGCGCACGATGCGCGCGTAGTGGGCGACGTTGGCGGCGGTCGGGACGCAGGCGGCGAGCTCGGCGATGTAAGCCGGGCCGCCGATCGCCTCGAGCTTGCCGCGCGTGCGCAGCGCGTCGGTCATCGTGATGGCGTCGACCGGCTGGTTGCGGTCCGACAGCTCGGTCATCACGCGAAAGATTTCGCGATGCGACTCGCGATAGAAGTCGTCGGGGTTGAGGACTTCAAGGGCCTGGTTGATGGCCTCGTTCTCGAGCAAGACCGCGCCGAGCACCGATTGCTCGGCCTCCAGATTCTGCGGAGGAACGCGCCTTAGAATGTCATCCGTGGATGCCGCCGCCACAACAACCCTCCCCACAACCGCTGCTCAGTCCGACGCCTAATCATTAGCGCAGTGCGCGGCGGCACGGAACCTTCGAACGCCACTAAACAGCCCTTTAAAGGCCCTTTAAATTCGCGACGCTGAACATCAGGCTGTGGAGACTTTCAATTTCGACGACTGGGCTTGAACTTGGCGACCCAACGAACCCTGTGGAGCAATCATCGCTGAGGCGCGCGACGGCGCTCGGGCTCGCGCACCGCGATTGGTCCCGCCGCAACGCCGAATAGAAAACCGCCGACGTGCGCCCACCAGGCAACGCCGCCTCCCAACGATCCTGCTGCTCCGCCGGCGATTCCCGAGAACAGTTGCGCGGCGAACCAAACGATTAGGTAGAGCACCGCCGGAAGACGAAAGAAGAACGGCGGAAAGAAAGTCAGGATGCTGCCGCGCGGATAGAGGATGAAGTAGGCCCCGAGGACTCCCGCGATCGCGCCACTCGCGCCGATGACGGGAACTATCGATTGCGGCGCCATCGCGATCGTCGCGGCGGCCGAGGCGATGCCGCTCAGCAGGTAGAACGACAAGTAGTGCGCCGGACCGGTCCGCTCCTCGATCGCCGGACCGAAGATGAACAGGTAAAGCATGTTGCCGGCGACGTGGCCCAGCCCGCCATGGATGAACATCGAGGTCAGTACCGTGAACGGCGGCCACAGGCGGCCGCGAGAGTCCAGCAGCACGGCGCCGTGCAGGTGGGCGCGGGCGACCAGCGCCGGCACCATCGCATAGCGCGCGACGAACGCGTTCAGATGGCGGCCGAGCGAAACCTCGTGCACGAACACGGCGACGTTGGCCGCGATGAGCAGCGTGTTGACGGGGCTCAGCCGATGGCGCGCAACATTGTCGCGCAGCGGGATCATCGCGGCGCCGGCCTCAAGCCCCGATGTGGCGCCGCGCGGCTAGCCAGGCCAGGGTTTTCCGTAACTGTCGAGGCAGGTGACCTCGTTTACCGGCAGGCGGCGGACGGGACCGAAGTTGTCGCGCGGATAACCGATCGGCATCAGCGCAAAAGTCGCTACCTCGGGCGGCAGCCCGACGATCGCCTTGACCTCTTCCTCGAAAAACGCGTGGATCGTCGTCAGCACAGTGCCCAGACCGAAGGCGCGGCACGCGAGGATGATGTTCTGCACGGCGGGATAGATGCTCGCGCCCTGCGTGCGCGCCGCTTTCGCCATCGCGCTCTGAACCTCGGGAGTGAGCGCGCTCGCCGCCGCGCCGGGCGGCGCCGACTTGAGGCAGGCGAGCAGCAGCACCGGCGCCTCGTGCATGTGGTCGAACAGGTAGGTCACCGAGCTCATGAAGCGTCGGTATTGTTCCTCGGTGAAGTGACTGGCGCGGGGGCGTTCGGCGTAGAGTTTGGTCAGGATTTGCGACGCCTTGTGATAGATCGCGCCAAGCTCGCGGCGCTTCTCCGCGTCTTTGACTACGACGAACAGCCAGCTCTGCGCGTTGCTGCCCGACGGCGCGCGAATGGCCGCGTCGAGCACCTTGGTCATAATTTCGTCGGGCACCGGATCAGGCTTGAAGCGCCTAAGGGCCCGCGCCGAGTACATCGCCTCGAACAGTCCAATTTCTGCCATTGCAGTCGTCAACTCCTTCGCCCGGGCCTTTGGCCGCGCGATCCAATTATCACGGAGCGCGCCGCGAAATCGAACCGGCGCGGTCTTATTCGGCGCGAATCAATTTATGCTTGATCGCGTAACGGACGATCGCGGCCGTCGATTTCGCCTTGAGCTTCTGCTTTAGGTTGTCGCGATGGACCTGGGCGGTCTTAGGGCTGATCCCCAGGCGCGCGGCGATATCCTTGCTGGTCGCGCCCTCACCGATGAGGCTCAACACCTCGCGCTCACGCCGCGTCAGTTTTACCATCGGAACCGTGCCGCCTGCGGCGGACGTTCCCCGAGTATTCTTGAGCCGCGCGAGCACGGCGGGCGCGACCGCGGCGCTCAGATAGCTTCGGCCCGCAGCTACTGCGCGTAGCGCGCTCAGCAACTCGGCGGCGGCGTCGGTCTTGACCAGGTAGCCGGTCGCGCCGGCCTCGACCATCGCCTCGATCACGTACTCCTCATCCTCGTGCTGGCTCAGGATCACGACTTTGGAGGACGGCGCCTGCTTGGCCAGACGATGAGCCGCGTTGAGGCCGCCCACCCCCGGCATCCCGACATCCAGCAGCACGATGTCGGGGCGAATACGCGCGGCCAGCTCCACCGCTTCCTCGCCGCTCGCGGCTTCGCCGACGACGTCGCACTCGCGCTCCAGCACGGTGCGCAGCGCCTCGCGGAACAGGCGATGGTCGTCGGCGATGAGGACGCGGATGCGCTCGCTGCCCATCGCCACGCCCGCTACTCCAACGGAATCTCGGCTACCAGACGGGTCATGCCGCGGCTCGACTCGACCCGCATCGCGCCGCCCAGGAACTCCAGCCGCTCGGCGAGGCCGCCCAAGCCCATCCCGCCCGCTGCGCGTGCGCCGGGCTCGATTCCGCGGCCGTTGTCGCTAACCGTAAGCCGCGCGACGCCGGCATCGCGCTGGAGGAGAATTTCAGCGCGAGTGGCGCGGGCGTGACGGACGATATTGGCCAGCGCCTCGCGCGCGACCTGGTAGCAAACTTGGCGCACACCGGGGGGAAGGCGATTGGCGGTGGCGATTCCCTTGAGCTGTGTTTCCATTCCGGCCGCGGCAAGGCGGTCGAGCTCGATGCGCAGCGCAGCGCCGAGCGTACGCTTGCCCAGTTCCGCCGGGCGCAGCTCGCGCAGCCGCACGCGCAGTTCCGCGTCGAGCCGCTCGATGATGGCGCGCGCTTCGTCGCGTCCACCCTCGAGCGCGAGGCGCGCGGCGGCGAGCAACTGAGCCTGGTCGTCATGCAGATCACGCGCGATGCGCGCGCGCTCGGCCTCGACCGCGCCGAACAGCCGCATGCCCAGCGCGCGTACCAGCTCGCGCAGACGCGCCGCGTGCTCGGCCGCGGCCCATCCGGCGCTCACCGGGCCAAGCCGCGCGGCCAGCGTCTCGGCGCGCTCGCGCGCCGCTGTCTCCAGCGGCCTGGCGGTGGCGAGCGCGATCGCGCCGCCCTCGAACGGTATGCAGAGGTAGTCGGCGAAGCTCTTGAACAGGCGATCCTCGTGGAAGGCGCTGGCGCGACGCGCCGCGGCGCTGCGCACGACGGTCGTGCGCCGGCGAATCGCGTCGGCGAGCGCGCTTTTACCGTCAAGGCTGAGCGTGGCGCCGAGCGGGCGCGTCGAGGTGGCGGCGACGCGAGGCGCGGCAATGCCGCCCTCGGCCACCGCGACGATCCACGCGGCAAACGGCCCAGTCGCCGCGAACAGCCGGCCCAGGCCGGCCCATCGCTCGCGTGGCGCGAACTTGAGCGCCGCGGCGAGGGCACGCTCGACGCGGCCGCTATCGCCGCGCTCGCGCTTCGCCGCCGCGCGCTCGGCGGCGAGTCGCTCGGTCGCGGTCGCGGCGCGATCGCGCCAGAACCATAGCGACGCGGCTTCTTCGCTGAGCTCGATTTCGGCCAGCGCCTGGCGCCGGACGAGTTGCAGCAGCGCCTCGCTCTGAGCGGGCGGCATGCCGTGCGCCACAAGCATCACGATGCTCGCGTGGGCGGTGGGCGAGGCCGACGACGACACGCCCCAGGCCTCCAGGCGGGTTTGCACGGGAAGCGCGCGGCCGCATCGTAGCGCGACCTCCGCGGCGCTCATCTTGAGCGTGGCGTCGCCGCCGCGGCCGTCGGCGGGCCCCTGGCGCGAGAGCATCCCGAGGATCGCCCACAACGCCGGCTCCCATCCGGGGTCGACGGGTGCGTAGGCGGTGCCTGTACCGGTTGCGCGCTGCCATGAGATGAGACACGCGCCGCCGCCAGCCGCGGCCGCCGCGAGCGCGGCGAGAGTGTTCATCCGGCCGGCGAGCGAGTCCGCGGGCGCCGCGTACGCGATTGCGCCAGTGTCGGCGCGGCTTAGCACTGATCGGTCGGACACCCTCGCTCTCCCCCCGGCGGCGCGCGATCGCGCCAATTGACTAATCCCCGCTAATGCATGTCGACTGACTAATGATGACCCGAGTCGGCCGGCTGGCCGAGTTCTGTGCCGAGCTGTTGCATCTCGATACCGAACTGCGCCCAGTCGCCGGTCCTCAGTGCGGCCAGCGCGCGGTTGTAGTGCATGCTGGCCCCTGTGAGGTCGCCCTTGACGGCTGGCGGCGGTTTCGCAGCGCCGCCGGACGCCATCGCCGTCGTGACCGCCTGCGCCCCGACGGACGAGATGGTTGGTGGCGGGGTTTCGACCGGTGCGCTGAAGAGCGCGTTCAGCGCACTTCCGAGGTCGTTGCCCATCACGATACGGTCGCTGTAGGCGGCGATCACGCGCTGCAACTCAGGTAGCTGGCCGTTTTCCGCGCGGATGTAGAGCGGCTCCACGTACAGCAACGCATTCTCGATCGGGAAGACCAGCAGGTTGCCCAGGATGACCTTGGAGCCCATCTGGTTCCACAGCGAGTATTGTTGCGAGATGTCTGGGTTCTGGTTGATGCGCGCCTGGATCTGGTAGGGGCCGTAAAACAGGCGATCTTTCGAGAAGGCGAACTCGAACAGATGGCCGTAATCGGTGCCGTCGCAGCGCGCGGCCAACCACGAGATCATGTTGTCACGCACCGTACCGCGGCTCTCCGGCACCATCGGCAGCATCAGTATGTATTCGTCGTGGGTTTCCCCGGGGAGCCGCATGATTACGTAGTAGGGCTGCATCGGCACGGTCTCGTCCGCGTAATTTTCACGCGGGAAACCCCACTGGTCCTCGCGGTTGTAGAACACGGCCGGGTCGGTCATGTGATAGGTGCGATAGATATCGGCCTGGATCAGGAAATAGTCTTCGGGATAGCGGATATGCTGGCGCAAATCGTCGGACATGGCCGATATCGGCTTGAACATCGCGGGGAAAATCCGCTGCCAGGTCCGGATGATTGGATCGGCGGGGTCGGCGACATAGAAATCCGTGCTGCCGTTATAAGCGTCGACCACCACCTTGACCGAATTGCGGATGTAGTTGATCCCCTCGGAGTTGCGCTGCGAGTACGGAAAATGATCGCTGGTGGTGTAACAATCGAGAATCCAGACCAGGTGGCCGTCGTGCAGCACCAGGTAGGGATCGCGATCCTGGCCCAGGAACGGCGCCAGGCGCGCCACGCGGTCGGCGATGTTGCGCCGAATCATGATGCGGCTGCCGTCAACGATGTTGCGGGTCACCAGCAGGTTGATGTCGCGATAGAAGTAGCTGAACAGCAGGCGCCGCAACAGTCCGCTGACCGGTACTCCGCCCGTGCCCTTGTAGTATGAATAGACGTTGTCGGCGCCCAGTGGATAGTCAAATTCGGGAGTCGCCGCCTTGACGATCGCATAGCTGTCGGGCTCCTGGCCGAAGTAGATAGCCGGCTGCGGCACCTTGAAGCCGACGTCGGATTCGGCCGGGATGTTCTTGATATAGAAGACCGGCAAGCCTTCGCTGTCCTTGGCATTGACCGGGCTCATCGTGAGGCCGCTGCCGTGGGTGAACTTGAGATGGCGGTTGACCCAGGTCTGGGCGTTGTCGGGCAATAGCGAGATGTTGAGTTCGCGCGGCGAGAGCATCACCTCCGTGTACTTGCCGTTGATCCAGTAGCGGTCGATATCCACGTCCTGGAAATCGTAGTACAGCCGGATTTCCTGCAACTGGCGGTAGGTCGCGAGCAGCGGGCGCGGATCCCATAGCCGGATATTGTTGACGGTGGGCGCATCCTGTTCGAGCGAGGCCCGCGTTAAAGTGCCTTTGCCGTTGAACTGCCGCACGTCGACGCTGTCAAGATGATAGGCCATCCGGGTCAGTGCGATATTGCGCTCGAGGTAGGGCTTTTCGACCCGCAGCTCGTCGGGTTTGACGTAGAGTTTTTCGATCACCGGCTGGATCAGGTTGAGGAAGATCGCCGGGCCGAACAGCGCGATCACTGCGATCACCGGCAGCCTGAGCCCGCGCTGTCCGACGTTGGCCAGACTGATCGCGGCGGCCACCAGCGACAGTATCACCAGCAGCCAGAGCCCCGGCTCCCATAGCACGTGATCGACGTAGCGCAGGCCGTAGACCACGCCATTGCTATGCAGCAGCAGCTCCGGGCGCGCCAGCCAGTAGTTCATCGCGCGCTGCACGAAGAAGACCGCCAGCAGCACGGAGAAATGCGCGGCCGCGCCGCGTGAGATACGTGGCGGCGAATCACGGAAATCCATCGCGCCGCGCGCCCAGTAGACCATGCCTGTCACGACAGCGGTCAGGAACAGGATCAGCATGAACAGGTCGCGCCAGTCCTCGAACAGCGGCAGCGTGAAGACATAGAACGCGAGATTCTTCCCAAAGGCCGGGTCCGTGTGGGCAAAGGGCGCAGCGTAAAACCCCTTCAGGTAGGTGTCCCACGACGACGCCTCACCCGAGGCCGCGAACAGGCCGAGCAGGGCCGACGCTCCTAGCACCAGCAGCCGCCATGGAATGCGGTCACCGAGCGCGCGAATCAGCTCGGGCAGATTGACCTCGGTCATCTCCTCGGAGCGGCGCACGATATGGAGCCGCTCGCGCTCCTGGCTCAGGCTGAGCGCGATGAACCCGCTGGCACATATCGCGACGAAGGCGACGAACCACACGGCCGCGAAAATCGTGATCTGGGCGCCGATCTGGGTCAGAAACACCGAGCGGTAACCGAGCACGCCGAACCACAGGAGGTCGACCAGCAGCTCGTCAGCGAGCCCCAGGACAATCAGGATGACGATGATAATCGCGGCGAGGCTGAACAGGACAATCCGCGGTCGCATCTATATTGGCTCCCCGCGCTTAGGCGCCGCGCGCAACGTTGCTCACGTGCTCGCGCACCACGTCAGGCGGGCACAACCAGATGAAGACCTTCAGGCAGATGAAGCCGACCAGGACCCAGTCGAGTTCGCCGATGAGCGGAATGAAGTCGAGTTCCAGCAGCGGTGGCGAAATCAGCGCGAGCACGCCCAGTAGCGGCACCGACTTGGCCAGCATCGAGACCCGCGCGTCGTGCATCAGGCGCCAGAACACACGGACGAACTGCGGCAGAAACATTATCAGCCCGCGCATCTGCAGCGGGCCCATCAATTGCATCCTGAGAATTCGGCTAAACACGGCTTGCTCTTCTTTTTATACTCCACCCAGGCTCTCGGCCCAAGGTCCAATCGAATTGGCGGGAGCCGGCCCGCCGATCTGCTACACTAATGACAGGCATCGTAGAGGAGGGCTCGCGGGTGAAACGGCACATGTCCATGGGCGACTTCCTGGTCGCGTACCTGCGCAAGATCAGCGTAACCCACGTTTTCGGCATTCCGGGCGACCTCGCGCTCAAGCTGTTTTTCGCCTTGGGCCGGCGCGAGGGACCGCAGATCCTGACCTTTTCGCACGAGCCAGGGGTCGGTTTCGCGGCCGACGGCTACGCGCGCGCCACCGGCAAAATCGGCGTCATCTGCGTGACCTACGGCGCCGGCGGCCACAACATGGTCAACCCGGTGGCGGGCTCGTTTTCTGAGCGCGTGCCGCTGCTCATCCTGTCGGGCGGCCCCGGCGAAGAGGAGCGCAAGCTCGGCACGCTGATTCACCATCAAGCGCGCGAAATCGAATCCCAGCATCGCATCTATCAGGAAGTCACCTGCGCTTCGGCAGTGTTGACCGATACCCGCCGCGCCGCGATGCAGTTGCACGACGTGGTGCGCGCGATCTGGGCCGAGCAACGCCCCGGCTACATCGAGATCCATCGCGACATGGTCGATCGCGAGATCGAGGTCCCCGACGAGTTGCTGGAATGGGACGGCCATCTGCGCTTTCACGAATCCGACGCGCGCCGGCTTGAAGAGGCCGCACGCGAAACCGCCGCGATGTTTAATCAAAGCCGCAAACCGGTGCTGATCGCGGGCATCGAGATCCATCGCTACAAGGCCGCGCGCGAACTGGTCGAGCTGGCCGAGCAGATGGGCGCACCGGTGATGACCACGGTGCTCGGCAAGGGCGCGTTCCCGATGGATCATCCGCTTTACATGGGCGTCCACGTCGGGCCGATCAGCCCGCCGCCGATCGTTGCGCGGATGGACGAGGCGGATTTCGTGCTGAACCTCGGATGCCTGAAGACCGACATGAATTTCGGCAATCGTCCGCCGGAAATCATCGAGGGCAAGTCGGTATGGGCGGTCGATCGGCGGGTCGACGTCAAGTACCACACCTATATGAACGTCGGCGTGCGCGATTTCGTGCGCGCGCTGCGCAAGCAGAGCATCCAGCGCCACGACGAGACCGTGCGCTACTCGGACAACCTGCGCGCGGCCGCCGGCGCCGTCAACGGCGGCGGCGCGGCACTCGGGGTCGGCGAGATTCTCACGGTGGTCAACGAGTTTCTCGCCGCGCACAAGCGCTACATGGTGGTGGCCGAGTCAGGCGACATGCTGTTCGGCGGCCTTGACGTGCGCGTGCCGCACAGCGGAACCTATCTCGCGCAGGGATTTTACGCCTCGATGGGTTTCGCGGTGCCGGCTGCCCTCGGCGCGCAGGTCGGATCGGGTCTGCGGCCGATCGTGCTGTGCGGCGACGGCGGCTTTCAGATGACCGGCCCGGAAATCTCGCATGCGCCGGTCTTCGGCGCCAATCCGATCGTGATCATCGTCAACAACGGCGGATGGGGCATCTTCCGGCCGGTGGCGAGCGAGCGGCGCGATCTGCTGGATATTCCCTCGTGGCCGTATGCGCGATTGGGCGAGGACTGGGGCGGCGCCGGTTTCGACGCGCACAACCCGGCCGAACTGCGGAGCGCCCTTGAAGCGGCGCATCGCGGCACCGGCTTCGCGATCATCGACGCCAAGGTCGGACGCGACGATCTCTCGCCGGTCACGCTGAAATACATCCAGGCCGCCGCCGAACGCTCGCAGGCGCCGCCCGCCGAGCGCCGCAGCGGCGGCAGCCATCACGGCCGCTCGCGCTCCTGATTCGCGCGGAAAAATCGCCGCCGATGAGCGAAGACGAGAATCCAAACCGCGATTTCCGCTGGGAGGTGCCGGAGTACTTCAATTTTGGCGCCACCGTCGACGCTTTCGGCGCCGAGCCGGGCCGCCTCGCGATTCTGTGCGAGGACCACGACGGCAACCGCGTGCGCCTGTGCTTCGGCGACATCCGCGAGCAGTCCAACCGCATCGCCAATGTGCTGGTGGGCCTCGGGGTCAAGCCGGGCAACCCGATAATAATCGCGCTGCCGCGCATCACGATGTGGCAGGCGGCCTATCGTGGGCGCGCTCAAGGCGGGCGCGATCGTGATCCCGTGCGAGGCGGCGCTGCGCGGCACGGATCTGCTCTATCGCGCCAATCACTCCGGCGCAGTCGCGATCATTGCGGCGATCGAGAATGCCGAAGTCGTGAGCGATCTGCGTAGCCAGTGTCCGGAGCTCAAGCACTATCTCATCGCGGGCAGCCCGCGCAGCGGATGGCTCGGTTTGCGGGCCTCGATGGCGACGGCGTCGGCCGCATTTTCGCCCATGCGCACGCGCGCGACCGATCCCGCGATTTGCCTCTACACTTCCGGCACAGCGCATGAACCCAAGGCCGTACTGCAGAGCCACGCCTACACCTGGTGCCATCGCTACATCGGGAGCCACTGGCTCGGCGTGCGGCCGGGTGAATTGCACTGGGGTACCGCTGACACGGGAGGGGCCAGGGCGGGGTACGGCGTGCTGTTCGGCCCGTGGATGAACGGGGTTGCGACCTTCATGTACAACGGCGCGCTCGAGCCGCAAAAGCAACTGGAGTTGCTCGCGCGCTACTCGATCGCGACGCTGTGCGCGACGCCGACAGAGTACCTGCGGCTGATGCGAGAGGATCTCGCGTCTCATAAATTTCCCGCGCTACGCCATTGCACCGCCACCGGCGAGGCGCTCAATGCGGAAATCATCGGCGTCTGGCATGAGTGTTTCGGGGTTACAATCCACGACGGATACGGGCAGGCCGAGACGACGATCGCGGTTGCCAATGTGCCGGGGATGGAGGTCAAGGCAGGATCGATGGGGCGGCCGTTCCTCGGCCACGACGTTCGCGTGCTCGGCGCCGAAGGCAAGGAGACGAGCGACGGCGAGATTGGCGAGATCGCAATCCGGATAAACCCAGAGCGACCGCCGTCGCTTTTGCTGGAGTACTGGAAAAATCCAGCAGCGAACGCGGCCGCGTTTCGCGGCGATTACTACTTCACCGGCGACCTGGCCTCGCGCGACAGCGACGGCTATCTATGGTTCGCCGGCCGCGCGCGCGGCGATTGAATTCGGCAAGGCCCGACGATCGGATTAGGGCGAGCGCACGCAAATGCCAGGCGGCGATTCTTCCGGAAACCCTGCGAGTGGAGTTGCGGGCAAGACCGCAATAGTCACTGGCGGCGGCCGCGGACTGGGGCGCGCGATGGCGTTGGGATTGGCGCGCGCAGGAGCGAACGTAGTAATTACGGCCGCGCGCGGCCGTCATGAAATCGAAGCGGTCGCGGATGAAGCGAAGACCTCACAGACGGGGATCGTTCGTGGCGGGATCGCCCGTGGCGGGATCGTTCGTGCATTGACGGCTGATGTCACCAGTGAAGAGGACGGTCTGCGCGTGGTCAGCGAGGCCATCCGCGAGTTCGGCTCGATTCACATCCTGGTGAACAATGCCGGGCGCGGGATGCGTTTCGTCAGCGAGAATTTCCTCGACACTCCGACCAAGTTTTGGCAGACCGACCCGGCAGTATGGCGGATGATCGTCGATACCAACGTGACCGGGCCGTTTCTGATGGCGCGTGCGGTAGTGCCCCATATGCTCAAACAACACTGGGGCCGTATCATCAACATCTCGATGAACTACGAGACGATGCGCCGGGCCGGGTTCGCTCCGTACGGCCCGTCCAAGGCCGCGCTCGAATCGGAGACTATCATTTGGGCGCAGGACCTCGCCGGGACCGGCGTAACCGTCAACTCATTGCTGCCCGGCGGTGTAACCGACACCGGGATGGTCCCGGGCGATATTGCGCCTGAAGTCCGCAGGCGCCTGTTGCCTCCCGAGATCATGGTGCAGCCGCTCCTGTGGCTCGTGTCAGCGATGGCCGATAAGGTTACCGGCGCTCGCTTTGTCGCGAGCCTTTGGGATTCCTCGCTGCCGCCGGCTGAGGCCGCGGCAAAAGCGCGCGACGCGTCAGTTTCTATTGTCCCGGGGCGGTGAAACCTAAGCTTTGCGCGCGCCGCGTTCCAGCATGTTGACCTTGCCGGCAAAATCCTCGAGGTCGACTTCAGTGGTCTCGAGCAGCCGCGCCACCATCCCCCAGAAGCCGATCGAAAGGATCAGTTCGACCAGTTCCGTTGTGCCGAGATGCTTTTTCAGCGCCTCGAGGGTTTGCTTGCGGCCCTTGACGTTGCGCGTAACCTCGTCGGTCAGCGTGAGCACTAGGCGCTCGAGTTCGTCGAAGCACTTTGTGCCTTCCCAGTTTTCCATCGCCGCCAGTTGCTCGTCGCTGACTCCGCAGGCCTTCGCGATCGGCACGTGCTGGGTCCATTCGTAGACCGAGCCGGTGAGCTTGGCGGTGCGCAGGATCGCAATCTCGCGCAGCTTGCCGTCGAGCTTCGCGCGCGTCAGCAGCGAGTGTCCCAGGCGCGAGAAATTCTGGAACACCGCGTCGCTACTGTTGGCGATCATGCGCGCGACGTTCATCTTGCGCGGAGTGTTGCCGAGGATTTCGCGGGTCTTGTCGGAAGCCTTCGATTCGTCGACGTACGGTAGCAGCGCCATCGCGTCTGTTCCTCCGTTGCGGTTGCCGCGCCGGGCTGAGTTGTCGAGCGGATGCCTTCCGCAGCGCGGATCGAGCAAAAGCCTAGTCTTCGGACACGCGATGATGCAAACGACGAGGCTGCGGCCGCGATAGCGCTTCGCGCTGGCTCAGGCTTGCGCGTCAGGGCCCGAAGCCGTTTGATGTGTCCACCAGTAAATCAGGTAGACGGCGAGCGCGATCAGCGCCACGCCGAGCGCGATCCATCGCGCGCCCCAATGGACGAACTGGACCGCGCGCCAGACCTCGTCACCCACCAGGTATCCGATCGTCACCATCAGCGAGCACCAGATGAGCGCGCCCATCACGTTCCATCCCAGAAAACGCAAGAACGGCATCCCCGCCGCACCCGCCATCGGTCCGGCCAAAAAACGCGCGCCCGTAATGAAACGCGCCATGAAGACCGCCTTGCTGCCGTGCTGATCGAAGAACAACCGTAGCTGCTCGATACGCCGGCGTATGAACGCGAATCTTGCGGCAAGGCGATCGAGCAGATGCTGGCCGCCGGTGCGTCCGATCGTGAAGCCGCAGCAATCGCCGGTTACCGCGCTCGCCACCGCCACCACGTAGACCCATTCGAGATCGAGCAGGCCGTGCGAGGCTAAAAAGCCGGCGGAGATCAGCACGCTCTCCTCCGGGACCGGCACACCAAGGTTGCCGACAAAGACAAAGACGAAGATGCCGAGATAACCCCAGGACGCGAGCAGGTCGGAGAGTTCAACAGGGTTCGTGAGATGATGCATCAGCGGTTCGATCGCGGCCGCGCCACTCCCCCTACGTCGCTAAAGCTTGCCCGAATCGGCCAGCCGAGGTAAGGGCGAGGGCGCCGAATTCTTCGCAACGTCGATGAGGGACGGCGACGCCAGGATAGAGTCTAGCTACGGCGACTGGTGAGGTTGGGACGCGCAGGCGGAGCCGGGAGTTTCATCTTGCGGCCGTTGATCAGCCATTCGCCGTCCTTGAAGTTCGCGCGGCAGGCGTAGTTGGCGCCGTCACGGATCAGGATGCCGCTTTGTTCGAGTTGCTTGAGTTGATCCGCCTTGGCCAGCTGCGCGAGGAAGGCGGTTGGCGCCACGAGTTCGACCGAAGCATGCCCGTACTTGTCCCAGGCCTGCGCGACCATGGCTTTGAGACCGGGATTGCCGGATTTCAACAGGAGATCGTTGGCGAGGTCGGGAGAGATTTCGAATGTAGCCTTGCCGACCGCCTCGCCATTGGGGCTGGCGGCGTGCAGATCGATAGACAGGACGGGCGATTCTTTCACTATCGCGACGAACGCGTCGACGATTTTTTTCTGCAGCATCTGCGATTGCGCCTGTGGGCTGGCTGTCGAGTGCGAAATCGTCCCGACCGCATCGGTGAATTGTGCAATCGGTTGCGGCGGGATGTTGCCGATTCCGCCCACCAGGCTTATCGGCCCGAGTTTCAGAGCGCGGGCGGCGATACTCCCGACCGATAGCGTCTCACGAATGGCGAGCCGGCCGTCCTTGATCTCGGTGAGTCCCGCAAACGCGATGTCCTGCACCAGGCCGCTGGCCGAACCGCGTGCGCCGCTGCCGACCACGCTGTAGTTCACGCGGCTTAAGTTGAGGACCTTGGTGCCGAGCCACACGCCGCTGCGGTCGCGATGCGACTCGCCGCGTATCGTCAGTCCGGCCATCCCGGCTTCGCCGAACGCGCCGGCCGCGGTGATCGCGGGAGCGTCGCCGCGAATTGTGTAGGCGTTTTGCGAGAGATGCACTTCCGAGTCGAAGCCGCCGAATTTGGCGGTGAAATTGTGCGCCGAGTCTGCGCGCTCGGTTGCCGCGCGAGAGATGTAAGTATCCAGCGCGCCGCCCATCCAGACCACTGACGATATGACAATCGGCGCCTCGCCGAAGATCTTGTCCATAATGTCCTGCAGCTTGGGCGGCGGATCGGTATCGACCACCGCCGCGACCGGGAACGCGACGTGCCATCCGTTGTAAAATCCGAGCGGGCCGTGATGCACGTGCTGCACGAGGGTAATCGAGCCGCGCCCTCCCACCGCGACGCTAACCGTGGCTTGCGAGGAGAACCATCCGCGCCGGTAGGACTCCAGACTGACGGCGTGACCCGCGCCGGCCAGTTGCGCGATCGAGTCGCGATAAACGCGCTCGGCGCGCCCCCCGAACAGGGCCGGAAGCACGATCGCGGCGCCGAGACATACGCCCGCGACGATGTACGCGATTCGTGCCTGCCCTCGTGCGCCGGCGGACTTGGATGCGAACATGGCAACAAGGGCTATCAGCCGGAACCCACCTGAACAAGGTGGCAAGCTGGATCAACCCCTTTCCAATAAATCGGAGCGAGGATCAGGCCCGAGGCGATTCACCGCTGCGAGGCATTGGCCCCATCGCGGCAAAATGCGCTATTGGGTACGAAGAGGATCGGCTAAAACATAAATCATCTGGTGCGGCGCCCCGGCGCGTCGTTGGGTTGATTCCAAGGAGGAACGCATCATGGCACTGGCAGGACAAGTAACCAATCCCGAACGCCTGGAAGGACGCGACGTGAGCTTCCAGAGCGACGGCACCGCGATCAACGGCTACCTGGTGAGGCCGCGCGAGCCCGGCTCCTATCCCGGCATCATCGTGATTCACGAGGCCTGGGGCGTGATCGAGCATATCCGCGACGTGGCGCGGCGCTTCGCCAACCTCGGCTACGTCGTACTCGCGCCCGATCTTTATACGCGGGTCGGCGCACCGAAGACCGACGACCCGATGAACGTCGTGCTGAGCCGGATGCTGGCGCTGTCCGACGCGCAACTGGTGCGCGATCTCGACAAGGCTGCGGACCTGCTCGCCTCGCAGCCCGGGATGACCGGCAAGATCGGCTGCGTCGGATTCTGCATGGGCGGCCGCACCACGTTGCTCTACGCGTGCAGCAGCAACCGGCTGAGCTCGGCAATCGATTGCTGGGGCGGAGGCATCACCGCCGACGCGGCGCCGGTCACCGCGCAGCGTCCCACGCCGATCGTCGACCTGGTGCCGCGACTGAGTTGCCCGCTCTACGTGGTCTGCGGCGAGGAAGACGCGAATCCCTCGCCCGCCCAGATCGAGGTGTTACGCCAGCGGCTGCAGCAGGCCGGTAAGACCTTCACCATCGACATGTTCAAGAACGCAGGCCACGCGTTTTTCGCCGACTACCGGCCGAGCTATCGCGAGAAGGCGGCTTTTGAGCTCTGGCCCAAGATGGCGTCGTTCTTCGAGACGCATCTCAAGGGCAAGAAGTAAGATCGGACCCGGCGCATCGAAACAGCGCGGCCATTGAGGCGCGGCAATTAAGGAAAGACGCGATGCCACAACCGTACGCGCTCACGCTCACGGAGGCGGCCCGCCTTGTCCGCGAGCGCAAGCTCTCGCCGGTCGAGCTGGTCGACGCGTCGCTTGCGCGCATCGATCGGCTCGACGGCGTGATCAAGGCGTGGGCCGCGATCGATCGTACGCGGGCGCGCAGCGCCGCCGCAGAGCTCGACCGCGAAGCGCGCGAGGGGCGCCTTCGCGGCCCGCTCCACGGCGTGCCGGTCGGAATCAAGGACATCTTCTACACCGCCGGCCTTGCAACCGAGGGTGGCTCGAAGGCGCTCGCGGGCTTCGTTCCCGACTACGACGCCGAGGCGGTGGCGCGGCTTAAACGCGCCGGTGCGATCATCCTGGGCAAGCTCGCCACCACCGAATTCGCGCTGTTGGACCCGGCCGCCACACGCAATCCGTGGAACCTCGAGCACACTCCCGGTGGCTCCAGCAGCGGCTCGGGCGCAGCGGTGGCGGCGCGGATGTGTTATGCGGCGATCGGTTCGCAGACTGTCGGCTCGACCATCCGCCCCTCCGCCTACTGCGGCATCGTCGGGATGAAGCCGTCCTACGGACGGATCAGCCGCTACGGGATGTTGGCTCTCGCGCCGAGTCTCGATCACGTAGGGATTTTCGCGCGCTCGGTGGCCGATATGGCCGCGATGCTCCAGGCGATGGCCGGCGAGGATCCGCGCGATTCCGCGAGCCTCGCGATCGCGACCGACGACTATGTCCACGCCGTTGCGCAGCCGGCAGAGCCATTGCGAATCGCGCTGATGCCGACGGCGTTCGACGATCGCGCGGTTGAGGAGACGCGGTCCGCCGTGACCGCCGCGGTCGCCAGGCTCGCCGAAGCCGGTGCGCGGATTGAAACCGTCACCGAGCCGCCGAGCTTCGGCTACATCACGGCGAACACGATGCTCGAACTATGCGCCGAGGCCGCCGAGGTCCATCGCGAGCGCTTCGCGGAGAAGAAGGATCTGTACGGGCCAAAGATTCGCGATTACGTTGAACGCGGACTCGACACGCCGGCCTGGGAATATATCCGCGCGCTCGAGGTGCAGCGGCGCTTTCGCCACGAGGTCGACCACGTGCTCGCGCGCTTCGACGCGATCCTGACGCCCGCCACGCCGGCGCCCGCGCCGGCCGGAATCGGCGCGACCGGCGATCCCTCGTTCAACCTGCCCTGGAGCTTAAGCGGGCATCCGGTGGTCGCGCTTCCCTGTGCGCTTGCGCCCTCGGGATTGCCGATATCTATCCAGCTTATCGGCGCGGCGCGCGAAGAGGGTCGGCTGCTGAGCATCGCGCGATGGTGCGAGGAAATTCTGGCGTTTCACGCGCTGCCGCCCGCAGCCCCGCTCTGAGAGCCAACTTGCCGCGCGCCGGAAGAGAGCCGCTCAGTCCATGCAGCGGTCGAGGATGGTGAACGCGTCGGTGAGTTCGTCGTTGGTCACGACCGCTGCCGGCACAAAAAGCCGCACGCATGCCGGCTCGTGCCCGCCGTAGTAGACCACCAGCCCCGCGTCGAAGCATCGGCGGATAAAAGCCCGCGTGGTTTCAAGCGCGCCGTCGCCGACCCGAAACGACAGCATCGCGCCGACGCCGTCCACCTCGGAGACGACGCCGGAATGGCGCTCGGCGAGGATGCGCAGATGCTCGCGCGTCAGCCGCTCCAGTTCGCGCTCGCGACCCTCGGGCCCGAACATCGCGCCCTCGAACATCCGCTCGATCATCCTCCGCGCGACCGCCATCGCCACGGTCGCGCCGGAGTAGGTGCCCGAAATGAGCGCGGGGTCAGGCGCGAAGCCGCGCCGATAGAGAACGGCGCTCCCCTGGAAGACCTTGCCGATGGTGATGAGGTCGACGTAATCGGCAAGCTTGAGCAGGTCGGTCGCGAACAGTTCGCCGGTGCGGGCGAAGGTCTGCACTTCGTCGACCCAGATCGGGATCGCGGCGCGGCGACATTCCTCGAACAGCGGGACGAAGAACTCGCGCGGCGCCGTCACGAAGCCGGCTTCACCCTGCACCAGTTCAACGATGAAGGCCGCGATCCGTTCGCCCTCGCGCGCGACCACGTCGCGGAGCGCGGCCAGCGATTTGGCGATGCTGTCGGGGTCGTTGCGGTCATAAAAAGGGCAGGTAGTGCACGGGGAAGGTGGACGGCTGGCCCACCCGGTAGTCCGGACGGTCGGTGATTTCCGCCATCGCGCTGGTCCGCCCGTGAAAGCATCCGCGAAACGCGATCACGCCGGGGCATCCTTCGCGCTTGTAGCGCACGAGCTTGAGCGCGTTCTCGTTGGCGTCGGCGCCCGACAGCGAGAGCCAGCAGTTTTCCATCCCGGCGGGCGCGTGCCGCAGCAGCGTTTCCATCAGTGCGCCGTACTCGCGATTGAAGATCAGGTTGCCCTGCATCACCAGGTCGGAGGTGGCCGCGCGAATCGCGGTGGCGATGAGGTCCGGGTCGCCGTGTCCGAACAGATGGACCCCGATGCCGAGTGCGAAGTCGAGCACCCAGCGCCCGTCAGCGAGCATCGCGCGCGCGCCGCGGCCGATGCCGGAGCCGAGGTAGGGATAGAAGGCCGGCCGCCCGCGCATCTGCGCCAGGCGCTCCAGTTCGACGCGCATCGCACCGGCGCTGAGCGGCGCGTGGTCTTCGCGCGCCGCCTCGTCGACAGCTTCGAGGATCATGCGCAAACCGGTTTCGAATTTTTCGCTGGAGGAGGCCATCGCGGCGTGCCGCAGCGCGAGTGAAGCGGCTCCGCTATTTCAGCGCGCGCATCGAGAAGCCGCGCTCGTTGTAGCAGAGCAGCGAGCGCTTACCCTGGAGCGTGGTCTCGAGCACGACCTCACGTCCCCACAGGCGCGCGACGTAGGCGAGCGTTTTCTCGCCGTACTCGAGCTGGAGATCGCGGCCGTCGTGACCATGTTTGAGATAGAGCGTGCGGTTCTGGCCGAAGTCGGCGTCCTCGACCTTGATCACGGGGATCGAGCTGGCGCCAACGTTGCGGATCAGCGTTTCCTTGACCTCTCGCCAGCCTTCTTCGTCGGAGACCTTGTCGACCACCAGATCGTCGCCGCGCGCCTCGTACTTGAACAGGTCCATTTCGCGCATCAGTTCCTCGGTGAGGAAGCGGCGCAGAAATGAGCTGTCGCGCTCGGTTTCGCGCACCTCGAAGAGCTTGGCTTCGCCATTCTTGGCCGGCGGCCCGTCGCGCTTGATCTCCTCGGGGGTCGGATTGGTGTGGCGGCGGTAGATGTCCTCCCAGGTTTTGAACCCGAGGTAGTAGGGATTGATCTGGCCGGGAATCGGACGAACGACCTGGTTGTGGCGCACGATGAATTCGAGGTGCAGGCCCTGATCGAGATCGAGCGACTCCACGATACGCTTGTGCCAGTAGCTCGCCCAGCCCTCGTTCATGATCTTGGTCTCGAGCATCGGCAGGAAGTACTTCGCTTCCTCGTCCACGATCGTGAGCAGGTCCTTTTCCCATTCGGCGAGGAACGGATTGTGATCGCGGATGAACAGCAGGAGGTCCTCGTCGGGCTCGACCGGCACTTTGTGAATGTCGGGTTCGTGAACCTCGGCGCGCGCGTGGATGCGATGATATGGATCGGTCTTGGGATGCGCCGCTTCCACCAGGCGTTCGAGCTGCTCGTTGTGGCTAAGTTTGCGGATCGCCAGATTGCGCCGACATTGCCAGCTGAGCGCGTGCGCCGCGTCGAGCACGTGTTCGACCTTTTCGACGCCGATTGAGGGGTCTTCCGCGTAACGCCGCACGCGCAACGCGTGGGCCTTGAACAACTCGATGGTCAGCGAGGCGCGGGTCGTGCGATAGGTGAAATTGTTCTTGAAGAAATCGTTATGGCCGTAGACGTGCGCGATGGTCAGGATCTGCAGCAGCAGGGTGTTGTCGCGCATCAGGTAGGCGAGCGCCGGGTCCGAGTTGATGACCATCTCGTAGGGCAGGCCGCTCACCCCGTGATCGTAAAGCGTCTTGAGCTTTTCGTACGACTTGCCATACGACCAGTGCGGGTAATGCGAGGGCATCCCCGAGTACGCCATGTAGCCGAGCATCCCGAAGTGGTCGCATAGCTCGAACTCCTGCGTGAAGCAGTCGAGCCCGAACTCGGCGACCTTGTCGCGGATGCGCGCGTCCCATTCGACCAGGTCCTTGAGTTCGTAATTCGCCATCGTTAGGTTTCGGCCTGAACTGTCCTTGATCCGGGTTATTCTTCGATCCGAATTATTCTTTGATTCTATCTTTGGCGAGGAAGGCCTTGAAGGAGGGCCAGATGTCTTCCTTGCGCTCGATCAATACCGAGTGGAAGTTGGGCGCCTCGAGCCGGCGGAACACGTTCAGCATCGACGACTCATAGTAACGCGAGCCCAGCGGTTTGATTTCGCCGTAGCCGAACAGATTGCAGAGGTCGGACAACTCCTTGGCCGACTTGAGCGCCGCCGGATTGTCGGAGTCGAAATTGTCCCCGTCGGAACAATGAAAGGCGTAGATGTTCCAGAGCGAGGGATGGTAGCGCTCGTTGATGATCTCGAGCGCCTTCAAGTAGCCCGACGAGATGAAGGTGCCGCCGGCCTCGCCCTTGTGAAAGAACTCTTCCTCGGTGACCTCGCGCGCCTCGGTATGATGAGCGATGAAGACGATCTCGACGTTGCGATAGCGCGTCGCGATGAACTGGTAGAGCATGAAGAAGAAACTGCGCGCCAGGTACTTCTTCATCGTGTCCATCGAGCCCGAGGTGTCCATGATGCACATCACGACCGCGTTGGACTCTTCTTTGGTGTCGGTCTCGACGTGGCGGTAGCGCAAGTCGTCCTGATGAAAGGGGTAACGCCGCTCTTGCACTTCTTCCTCTTCCGCGCCGCCGATGTCGGCTTCGAGTTCGGCGGCCTCCGCGACCTCGAGTGCGCGTTCGGCCGCATGGCGATGGCGCGCGGCGAGAATCCGCATCACGCGCTGGCGCGCGGTGCGGCGCTTGTCGAGCCGGATACGGATGCCGACGTGGCGGTAACCCTTGCGTTTGAACGATCGGTCGGATGGGATCTGGCGGAGCGCCCGGCGCTCCAGGTTGGGCAGCTCGAGATCCTCGAACATGATCTCGATCAGTTCGTCGAGCGTGACGTCGGTTTCGTAGTAGTCGATACCAGGGCGGTCGCCGGCCTGGCCGTCGCCTTTGCCCTGGCCGTCTTTGCCGGTCTTGCCCACGACCTGTCCGGGGCGCGTGTCGCCCTGGCCCTGACCGGCACCGGGCGCGTTCTCGCCGTAAATGAAGCGGTACTCCTTGATGCCTCGAAGCGGGACCTTGATCACGCGGTCGCGGTCTTTGCCGATGATCGATTCTTCAGCGATGATGTCCGCGATATTTTCGCGGATCGATTCGCGGACCTTCTGGCGATGACGCGCGCGATCGCCGGCCGAGCGGTCGGAGTGTTCCGCGTCGGAGCGGCTATATTCGCGAAAGATGCTTTCCAGCGGTGGCATTTGGCTCTGCGGGGTCCGCCTCTACCTCTAGCTTATACGCGCGGCCTTATCATTCTGCGGCGTCCCGAGCTTCGGGACGCCGCTGCGATGCGGTCTTCAGATTACTCTCTAGCCCCAGCGCCAAACCTCAGTCCTTCCACAGATTGTTCGCCGCGTACTTGAGCACCACGTCGACGCATGATTCGCAGTAGCCGTTCTCCAGCAGGTTACGCACCATCGCGCCGTACTTCTCCGCCTGCTCCTCGTCGCGGGTGCGGGCCTTGGTGATGATCCGCGAGATGTCGCGCACCGAGGTCATCAGCTTTTTCTCGATCGCCTCTTTGAGCGGCTCATAGCTGCGATAGCTGACCTTCTCGCCCCGGCGCGAGGTCGACCACAGGTACGCGATCACTTCCTGGCGGAAGCCGTCGGCGGTCGAGCCGATGATCGCGATCTGCTCTTCGATCGATTTCAGGAAGCCCTCGTCCGGCGGCAGCTCTTCCTTGGTGTTGCGGTCGCGCACCTTGGTCTTGTTGACGTAGGCCTCGGCATGGTCGAGATAGTTCTGGAACAGCGCTTCGGCCTGCTCCTGGTAGGAATAAACGAAAGCGCGCGTGATCTCTTTTTCGAGCAGGTCGAGGTACTCCTTGTGCAACGTGTCCTGGAGGAACTCGAGGTACTGCTTGCGGCTGTCGTCGGGCAGGTCGCCCTCTTTGACCATCCCGATCAGCGCCTCGCGCACGTTGATCGGATTGATGCAGTTGCCGGTGACGTTGTCGGAGAGCGCGTTGTCCAGCGCCTTCATGATGAAGCGGGTCGAGATTCCCGACATCCCTTCGCGCTTGGCGTCTTCCTTGAGCTCCGCCACGTCGATCTTCTTGGTCCGGCCCTTCTCGACCACCTCTTCGCCGTTGTACAGCCGCAGCTTGGTCATCAGATCGCACTTCGAGGTCGGCTCGAGCCGCGACAGGATCGCGAACATCGAGGCGAGCTCCAGCGTGTGCGGCGCGACGTGGGCGCGGAAGTCCGAGTTGCGGATAATCTTCTGGTAGATCTTCACTTCCTCGGACAGCCGCAGGTTGTACGGCACCTTGATCACCACGATACGATCGAGGATCGCTTCGTTGGTGTGGTCGGCCTTGAACTTCTGCCACTCGGCCTCGTTGGAGTGGGCCAGGATGCAGGTGTCGACGTACACCATGCCGTGACGGCCGGGCGCCGGGATGACTTTTTCCTGCGTCGCCGTGATCATCGCGTGCAGGTACTCGGTCTCGTTCTTGAACACCTCGATGAACTCGACCAGTCCGCGGTTGCCGACGTTGAGCGCGCCGTTGAGCTCGAGCACCCGCGGATCGCCCTCGGAGTACTGGTCGAGCTTGGAGATGTCCTCCGAGCCAATCAGCACCGAGGTGTCCTGGTTATTGGGATCGACCGGCGGCACCACGCCGATCCCGATGCGGTTGCGCTTGGAGAAGCTGCGGGTTTCGATCGGCACTTCCTCGTAGCGCTGGCCGAACTCCTCCTTGAGCCGGTAGCGGCAAACCGGGCACAGGTCGCCCTCGATGTGCACGCCGAGCATCTTCTCGAACTCGCGCCGCAGGTGGCGCGGGATCAGATGCAGCGGCTCCTCGTGCATCGGGCAGCCCTCGATCGCGTAGACCGAGCTCGCCTGCTCGAGGCCGCGCTGGATGCGCTCGACCAGCGAGCTTTTGCCCGAGCCCACCGGCCCCATCAGGTACAGCACCTGGCGGCTCTCCTCGCCCTTGAGCGAGGCCGAGTGGAAATAGCGCACGAGCTGAGCGATGGTGCGCTCGATGCCGAAGAACTCGTCGGCAAAGAAGTGGTACACCTTCACCGGCTCGTCCTTATACAGACGCTTGGTGCGCGGATCGTCAGCTTCCTGGATATTGTGCATGCCGCTCGAGATGATCAGGTCATAGACACGCGCATGAGAAAGCTTGGTGAACATGGGATCGGCCTTCACGATCTCGAAGTATTCCAGCAGCGTTCCACGCCACTGCTTCGATTCACGCGAGGCCCGGTCCTGCTTGATCACGCGCTCAAAGTCGTTAACTGCGGTCATCAGCAGACTCCTTGTTAGAGCAGACACCTATGGAGAATGTTCGACGGAGAAAAAAACGGACGAGACGATTCTTGGATTGAAGCGCATCCTATGCCAATGAGCATAACCGAACTCGCGACGCGATCAATGCGCAGCCTCGCTTAAATCCACTTCGCAAAGCCAGTTGTCCACAACAATAATATTACCCAGTGTCATGCGACGAAGCGATAGCTGCGCAAATGACCTAACTTCGCTCAAAATATCGGCCTTTTGATTCTCCCTTTAGCTGATTATCGCTTTGCCTCACTCCCGCGCTCCCTCCAGCGACGGCATCGCGATCGACTCGCCTAGCGCGAGCCGTCCGCGATCGTTGCGCACCTGCGCCGCCAGTACTCGATCGTCATGCGCGAACGACACCCACCATCCACCCGCGATCGCGCGCCCCAGATAATCCGCCTTAACCTCCATCGTGCGCAGCGCGTCGAGATCGTACGCCTGGTTCCACGGGCCTTTCATGTGCGAGCGGGTTGGCACGATGTCCGCCAGATGCACGAAGCATCCGCCGCCATCGGCGCGCACTTGCACAATCTGATGATCGGAGGTGTGGCCGCCGGTCACGCGGATGTCCAACCCCGGCATCAACTCGGTATCGCCCTCCAGCGGCTCCAGCGCATTTTGCAGCGGCGCAAGACACTCCTCTATATGACGATATGCGGCTCGCAATCGTTCATTTCGCGAATCGCGCGCGATTTCCAGCTCTCCCCGCTGCACCATCACCTTCGCCCGCGGAAACGCCGCCTCCAGCACGCCCGACGGCCGCCGCCGCACGATCCCGCCGCAGTGATCGAAGTGCAGGTGCGAGAGCACCACGTGGGTCACGTCCCCCGGCTCCATCCCGAGCGCCTTCAGCCCGTCCGGCAGCCATCCCTCGCCATGATCGAAAATCTTGCGCTCGACCGAGCTCAGGCGGTTACCGATTCCGGTGTCGACCAGCACCGCGGCGCCGCCGCGCATGATGAGCGGACAGGTGAGGTTGAGCCGGATACGGTTGCGGTCGTCGGCCGGATGGTCGCGTTGCCAAAGCTCGCGCGGCACCACGCCGAACATGCATCCGCCGTCGTTGCGCCACAGCCCGTCGCTGAGCATCGCGATCTCGAATTCGCCGACCTTGATTGTTCGCGGCACATCCATTTTTTCACCAACGCCCGCGGCCTTCGAATCTTATGCGCTTCCTGCCAGCCACAAACCGAGCATCAGCGCGACCGCGCCCATCGCGGCCATCGCGCCATAGAGCCACAGGAGCCGCCGCTCGCCGGCGCCGGCTGCGCCCGAGCCAAGCCGCGCCGCCGTTGCCCATGCAAGCGTCAACGCGGCCGCCATCCCGCAGAGCAGCAGCAACTTTCGCGCTCAGCACCTCCACGAAGGCCGCCGGAAGACGGAAATGACGCTCGCGCGCGACAAAGATGAGGTTCGCGATCCCACTTAGCGGCAGCATCGCGATCGCGGCCAGGTTCAGCCGATTGAGCACGGGCGCGACGCGCGCGGCGAACCCCGCGCGCTCGGTCTCGGTGGACGCACCGGCGGCCAGCACGAAGCTCAGGCTGACGGCGACCCATATCGCGCCGCAGAACACGTGAATCCATAGAAAGGCGGTCCTGAGCATCGTCGGCCGGCCCGCGCGCAACCGCCGGCCATTCTCCGAGCGTCTCACACTAGCGAAGGCGCGAGTGTTGTTGAAATCGATGTTTTGCACTAACAGAAGAAGCACAGTCGTCGAGGAGCGGAAAAAAATGTTCGATGCGTATATCGAAGCCTGGGAGTTGCGCGAGTTGGTGCTCAAAAAAGAGGTTCGCCCGCGCGAGGTCGCCGAATTTTTCCTGGCCCGAATAGAACGGCTCAATCCCAAGCTCGGCGCCTTCATGACCGTTGCCGCCGAACGCGCGCTCGCCGACACGGACCGCCTGGAGCTGGCGAGCGCCGCCGACGCGGCCGCGATGCCGCTTTATGGGGTCGCCTACTCGCTCAAGGATCTGACCTGGACGCGCGACATCCGGACCACGATGGGCTCGAAGAACTACGAGAACTTCCGCCCGCGCGCCGACGCCGAGTTGGCGATACGCCTGCGCGATGCGGGCGGAATCCTGCTCGGCAAAACCACCACGCCCGAACTCGGCGGCCGTCCGACCACCGAGGGCGGCCTGTGCCCGCCGGCGCACAATCCGTGGAACCTCGAATTCAGCGCCGGCGGCTCCAGCGGTGGCGCCGCGGCGCAGGTCGCGGCCGGGATGGGTCCGCTGGCCGAGGGCACCGACGGCGGCGGCTCGATTCGCGTGCCCGCGGCCTGCTGCGGCGTGGTGGGGCTGAAGCCCTCGCGCGGGCGGATCAGCTTTGCCCCGGTGATGGGCGAGGGATGGGCTGGGTTCGCGACCGAGGGACCGATCGCACGCTCGGTGCGCGACGTCGCATTGATGCTCGACGTGATGGCTGGTCCGGCGCTGGGCGATCCCTACTGGGCGCCACCGCCGGCCAAGCCCTTCGTGAGCGCCGTGACGGATCGGCCTCAGCGGCTGCGGCTCGGCCTCATCGCCGAGAGCGCGCTCGGCCCGGTTGACTCCGAGGTACGCGCCGCACTGGAGCGCGCGTGCGAGGTCTTTCGCGCGATGGGCCATAGCGTCGAGCCGGTCGACGTCGATCCGGCCAAGCGTCTCGCCGACTACACGCGAATCGCGATCAGCGCCGGCATCGCCTCGGTGCCGATCAAGGATCCCGACGCGATGGACCCCGTGGTGCGCCGCGCGTGGGAGGCCGGCAAGCGTCTCTCCGCGACCGACTACCTGGGAGCCGTCGCGCGGATGCACAATACCTCGCGCGAGATCGTGCAGGCCCTGGGGCGCTTCGACGCGACACTCGCGCCGACGCTGCCCAGCGCGGCGCCGCGGCTGGGGCTGCCGACCGAGAAGTTCGAGGAGCAACTCTATCCGTTTATCCAGTTCACGTTTCCGTTCAACGCCACCGGACAGCCGGCCTTCTCGCTGCCCAACGGATTCACCAAATCCGGACTGCCGATCGGTTTGCAGATAGTCGGCCGGCCCGCCGGCGAACTCGGCATCATCGCGCTCGCGGCGGCCTTCGAGGAGGCGCAGCCGTGGCGCGATCGACTTCCGCCATTGGAGTAACGCTCGCCGGTGGATTAACGCGCGGCCATTAGCCGCGTCCGAGCATCGATTTGATCTGGCGCACGTAGCTGATGTTCGGGTAGCCGCCGATCGCGAGTTTGCCCATCGCGTCCAGGACGGCGCGCGGGTTGGCGGACTCGACGGCGACGCTGTGCACCACGCGGCCGCCAATTTCGACTTCGACGAACTCCGCCGCCGAGGCGCCGAGCGCGTACCGGCGCCGCATCTTCCCGAGGTCGACCGCGGCGAGACGGGGATGCGATTTCACCACGGTATCCACGAAGTCCTCGGCGGTGAACAGTTGCCGGCGCGATGCCAGTAAGCCATCGGGCGGATCGACGCGCAGCGCCGGGAGGATTTTTTCCGCGATGAGCTTCGCGTCGATCGGAAACTGCGCCTTCAGGTAGGGGTTCCACTGCTCGAGATTTTGCTCGGTGCGCAGCAGGACCTTGATGTCCATCGCGCCGGCCCTGATTTTTGCGTTCGTGTCGTCGGTCGCGTCCGACACGATATAGGTCTCGCGGCTTTGCGCCGCCGGCTGCGGTCCGGAGAGACCTTTCCAGCCGCTCTCTCACCTCGGCGAGCGACGGAGCCCAAATCCTGAATTCGTAGCGAGGCCCCACGTCCTCGCCGGCGGTCTTTGATTCAGCGGATGGCATCGTGATGCGGCTTCGCGACAATTGTTACCCACAGCTTCGGCGTTCGCCAGAGCGTCTTTCACGCGCAAGGAAGCTCTCGTTTGAATTGAGGTTTAATCGTTCATTAACACCGCCGGAATACTCCAGTAATCGCTCGATGTTTGGGTCAAATAGGCAGTTAGTCCGCCAAGTGGGTCCGAAAGGCTAAGACGAGGCACTCGGGTGGCGCACGGACTTTGTCTCACTAATGATTCACCGAAGACACTCCAGCGATCCGGGTTTCTCGGGCAGAGCGGAGGTGGCGGTGGTGGAGGAAAAGGCAAATGGGGTGGTGGCCCCGTGGGCCAGGGTCCTGCTGGTCGAGGATGAAGCCGATATCCGCGAACTGATTCGCTACAGCCTGGCGCAGGCCGGGCTCGAGGTCGAAGAGGCGAGTGACGGGGCCGAGGCGCTCGAAAAACTGCGCGCGTTCGTCCCCGACCTGATCGTGCTGGATCTGATGCTGCCGGGGATGCCCGGACTCGAGGTTTGCCGGCGGCTGCGCTCGCGCGCGGACACCGCGAAGCTGCCGATCATGGTCGTGAGCGCCAGGTCAAACCCTTCCGAGAAGGCGCTGGGATTGGCTATGGGCGCCGACGACTACGTTACCAAACCTTTCAGCCCGCGCGATTTGCTGATGCGGGCGATCGCGTTGCTGCCGCAGCGATAGTCACAACACGATTCGTCAAGACACATTAACCAGTCCTTCATCACGGCGTAACCGCTCTGCGTTACTTCCGTCTCGCGACGGAGTAGTGCATAGGAGTAATGCATATAGGCGAGGCAGACACGCTGGATACGCAAAGTCAAAATCGATGGGCGCAAAATCGATGGGCGATCGTTCTGGCCGGAGGTGAAGGCAAGCGTCTTCGCAGTTTGACCCGCCAGCTCGGTTACGACGTGCCCAAGCAGTTCTGCCCGTTGCTGGAGCAGGAAACGCTGCTGCAACTGACGCTCCGCCGCGTCGCGCTCTCGATTGATCCCGCGCAAACCCTGACCGTGGTGACTCGCTCGCACGAGCGATTTTTCTCCCCGTTGATGGCGGAGCTTGCGCATCACGATCCGCATCACAACCCGCAACGGAACCTGATAGTCCAATCCGACAACCGCGGCACCGCCGCCGCGATCGCGTACGGCGCGTTTCGCCTGGCGGAGATGGACCCGGCGGCCTCTGTGGCCGTGTTTCCTTCCGACCATTGGTTCAGCGACGACGCCGAGTTGATGCGCAACGTGGAGCGCGCTTTCGCGCTGGTCTCCGAGTTCCAGGATTTGACGGTGACGCTGGGCGTTGCGGCCGAGCGGCCGGAAGCCGGCTACGGATGGTTCGAGCTTGGAGCGCCGATAGTCAACGACGAGGCGCGGCTATTCGAAGTGCGGCGTTTCTGGGAAAAGCCGCCCGCCGAAACCACGCGCGCGATCTGGTCCGCCGGGGCGCATCGGAACAGCTTCATCCTGGTGGCCAAGGTCTCGGCGCTGCTGAGCCTGATTCTGAAAACGCTGCCTCGATTGCACGGCGCCTTTCACAGCGTGAGGGCGGTGATGGGCACGATGTTCGAGGGACGGACTATCGAGTCGCTCTATCGCGATCTTCCGCGGATGGAATTTTCTCAGCGCGTGATGGCCCGTTCGCCGCAGGCGTTGGCGGTGCTGGCGGTGAGCAACCTCGAATGGAGCGACCTTGGCGAGCCGCGCCGCGTGCTGAGCCTGCTCAAGCGGATCGAGCGGACCGGGCAGCGCGAGCAACTCGCCAGCGCGATCCGAATTCACTACCGGCGAACGCGCGGCGCCGCCTAGGCCGTCAGCCGCGAAAATGCGGCATCACCTTGCTCGCAAACAGCTCCAGGTGCTCGTACATCTTTTTCGGCGGATAACCCGGCGGACAGGTCCAGGTGTAATAGCGCTCGATTGGGATGCGCGAGGCGTAGTCGCGGATCAACTCGACCGCCCGCTCAGGAGTGGCGACGTTAAGCAGGCCGCTCTTGCGCAGGTCTTCCACCGTGTTCATGTGCGGGAAGAAGTCCTGTCCCGAATCGCCCATCCACTTGGCGTACAAGTTGATCTGGTAGAGCACGTGCGGCGCCAGCTCGCGCCAGGTTTTGTCGGGATCGTTCGCCACGACCAGCCATACGTGGCCCGCGATCACGTGGGCGCTCGCGGGATCCTTGCCCAGCGCGCGCAACTCGGCCACGTAGTTGTCGTACGCGGGCCGCACTTCGTTGATCGCAATATAGCCGTCGCCATAGCGCGCCGCGCGCCTGGTCGCTCCCGCCGCGAAGCCGCCGACCCAGATCGGCGGGCGCGGCTTCTGCACCGGTTCGGGCGAGACCCGCGCGCCTTCGATATGGAAGTGCTTGCCGTGAAACGTGAGCGTCTCGCCCTCCCATAGCCGGCGAATGATCTCCAGCGCCTCGTTCATCCGCCCCGCGCGTTCCTTGTATTTCAGCCCCAGCCCCTCGAATTCCCCGGCCCGATAGCCCAGCCCCGCGCCCAGCTCGAAACGGCCGTCGGAAAGGATGTCCACGGTGGCGCCGTCCTCCGCCAGCCGCACCGGATCGTACATCGGCAACAGCACGACCGAGGTGCCGATCCGGATCTTCTTGGTCTTGACCGCGATCGCCGCGGCGATCGGCATCTGCGCCGGCGAGTAGCCGTCGTCAACGAAGTGATGCTCGCTCAGCCAGACGTCGTGGTAGCCGATACTCTCGGCCCAGGCGATCATTTCCAGCGTTTCCGCGTAAAGGTCCTTGTACGGACGGCGCCACTGCGGCGGATTACGAAAATCGACCCAGAGGCCGAAGCGCAGTCGCGGATTTTGCGTGGCGGTTGGCATACGAGCACCTCGATTGAATGTAGTGCGTTGCGCGAACGTAATGCGCCGCGCGGACCTGACGCCTTGCGAGCGCCTCTCGAAGCACGCATGTCGCACAAACGCGGAAAAAATACCAGATCGCGGTCATCTGTAGCCGAACCGCGGCATCACGACCTCCAGCAGGATCAGCACGACGACGATCATCTCGAGCCAGAACACGCGCCGGTCGCGCGCGACCTCCGCCAGCAACTCCAACGCCTCCTGGACCGCGCGCAGCTTGGCCTCCAGCGCCCGATAACGGTCCACCAGGTCGAACTCGGCGCGCAGATCGCCGTAGATCCGATCCATCTCCGGGTCGTCCCACGCCGCCTCCGGCTTGTCGAGCAGATGGAGCACCTGCAGCACTTCGCTGCGGGTCGAGATGGCCTCGCCGATGAAACGATGGAGCCGGCGTACGCGAAACGGCACCGTCCCATACCGCTCCAGGCGTTCGACGAAGGTTGCGGTGCGGGTGAAAAGCCGGTCAACGATTCGCTCGTAGTATTCCATCGCCGCGCTCTGCGCCACGATCAGCGAAACGATACCGGCGCGCGCGGGCGTGAGACGGTCGACTCTGAGCGTGCCCTCGACGATCCCCGTTGAGAAGCCGGGATCCTCGAGCACCGAGTAGTCCTCGCGTATCACCTGCGCGGTCAGCTTCGGCCCCATGCTGAAGAGCCGCGCCAGTTCGGCGTCGCGGCGTTCGGGTGGCACGTCGTAGGCGACCACCGCGCCGAACGGAAAGGCGTAGATGCCGCCCTCGGGCTCGATCGGCGCGTATAGTTCGTGGGCGGAAATCTTCGCTTGCGGAAATACCGCAGCGAGTTGCTTGAGCGCCAGGTTTTCCTCGAAAGCGATTGCGTAGAACTGGTGAAGCCGCGGCGCCATCGCATCATGGATATCATCAGCGGCGCGATACGATAAGATATAAGAACTCGCCCAAACCCTGAGCAAGTTCCAGCGTGAGCAAATCCAAGATGATATTCGCGATGGTCGCGGCGCTCGCGGTGATCGCGATGATGGCGGCGCTCGGCGTCATCCTGGCCCTCGCGATGGCGCGCGAAGATGGTGCCGGGGCCGCCGCGCAACGCGCAGCGGCTGGAGATGCGGAGCCGCGCGTGCCGGGATGGACGCTGCTGCGGCGCGCGCTCGCCAGGCGATGCCCGCGATGCGGCCGCGGCGCGGTCTTCGCTTCTTACTTCAGGATGAATTCGCGATGCGCCGAATGCGGCGCGGTTTTCTGGGTCGACCAAGGTGAATGGCTGGGCGCGTTCGTGATCGACTGGGCCTGCGCGACCGGCACGGCAATCGTGGTGTGGATGGCGCTTGAGCTGGCCTTCACCAAGCTCCCGCAGATCGTCGAAATCGCAATAATCTCGGTCTGCGTGATGGCGAGCCTGTTCGCGACCTTTCCCTGGTCGCGCAGTTTCTGGACCGTGTTCCTGTATCTGACGGGTGTGATGGGAGAGCGGCCGGCGCGCGCGCAAGACAGCGCCGATGCGATGCCCCCGGCCGCCTTCCCGCCTAGTCCGCCAAATTGAAGGAACGAGCCACAGGGCCGCTCGCGAGCGGCCCCTACAACGGAACACCTGCTCTGTAGGGGCCGTTCGTGAACGGCCCTTCTTCGGCGAGCGCTACCCGGTGATGCGGCTCAAGTAGGCGAGCAGGGCCTCGCGTATCGGAAGCTGATTTTTGTAGCCGCGCATCTCAGGCGGCACCTTCTCGAGCGCCTCGGCTAACCCTCGCGCGACGGACGGCAGGCTCTCCAGCACCGACAGCGGCCGGATGTAAGTCCGAATCGTAAAGAGCACGTCGCCTGAGCGCGGCAATCTTCGCAGGCTCTGCCGTTCCGATCTGATCCACAGCTTGCGGCCGGCGTTCTCGGCGGTGATTTCGCTGTTATGGCCCTGCTTGAAACGGCGCTGTTTCAGATAGAGGTCCGGGGCGTCGACGATACTCCAGTTGGACCGCCACGAGGGCTTGTGCGCCTTGAGCCCCACCATGTAACGGTCCGAGGGCGCCGCGAGCTTTTCGTCGTAGCCGGGAACGGCATGATGAATACCGGCCATCGGCAGCCCGAATTTTTCCGTCACCTCCCAGCGCAGCGGAAAACAGACCGAGCCGGCGCTCAGCACATAGGTGCCCTTGCCGTCGGGACTCATCAGGCAGAGGTCTTCCTGGATCAGGCGGGCCGCGAGGTCGAGCGGCGCGGCGCTGAAATCGCCCACCCGCCAGGTTTCGCCATTGATGAGATTTTCGATACGGGCGTCCGCCTCGACGCCCTCATCGGCATGCCGCGGCGGCGCGCCGCGCGAGATGCGGAAGAAATTCGGATAGTAGATCGCGAGGTGCTCCAGCAGCATCTCTAGCACTTCGGCCTGGCCGCGCTCGCTGCCGGGCATCGCGCAGAACACCATCGCGTATTCATCGCGCAGGCGGCGCGCCTTTTCGCGCATCTCGTCGGTGTAGTGCTCGTCGATGTCGAGCCAGGTTTCCTCGGCCATCGGCACCAGGCCCAGCGCAAGACTGTAGTTGCCCTCGGCGAAGGGGTAGCGCATGTACTTGCCGAGCATCGCCGACGCGTCCGCCGGCGTTTGTTTGATCGCTTCGGCTTTGATCGCTTCAGTCACGGTTGAAGAGAATCGAGTCTAGTAGCTCATCGCCGGACGGTCGAGTCCTCTCGACCGAGTGATCGCGCAAATCACAGATTAATCGCTCATCGCGCGCAGATTAATCGCTCATCGCGGCGATCACCGACGCCAGTCGTCGAATTCCTTCCGCGATTTCCTTCTCGGTGAGCGAAGTATAGCCGAGCAACAGGCCCGTGCGCCTGGGCGGCCTCGCGTAGAATGGGCCGACCGGGTAGACGCCCACTCCCGCTTGCTCCGCGCGCGCGACCACGTCGGCGCTGCGGCGTATCGAAATGTCTCTCAGCCAGAGCAAAATGTGCAGACCACCTTCGGCGCCCGATACCTCCACCCGCCCGTCGAGACGGCGCTCGATCGACTCCAGCAACACGGCGCGCCGCTCGGCGTTGCGCGCCCTCGATCGCCGCAGATGCCGTTCGAAGTGGCCCTCGCGCATGAATTCCGCGAGCGCAAGTTGCGTGTTCGTAGGGCACGCGGCGTCGAGCAAGGACTTGACCGCGCGGAAGATCTCGACGAGCTCCGTGGGAACGACCAGGTAGCCGAGCCGCAACCCGGGAAACATCGTCTTTGAAAACGTCCCCGAATACAGCACCCGGCCGCTCTCATCGAGCGCCTGCAGCGCTTCGACCGGCCGGCCGGAATAGCGGTACTCGCTGTCGTAGTCGTCCTCGAAAACGACCGCGCCGGTGCGATTTGCCCAGGCCAGCAGCTCGAGCCTCCGCCCGAGCGGCATCAGCGCGCCGGTGGGAAACTGATGCGACGGCGTCACGAAGACCAGCTTGACCCGTCCTCTCTTCGCCGCCAGGTCGCCGATCTTCATCCCCTGTTCGTCGACATCGACGAATTCGATCCTCGCTCCGGCCGCGCGCGATACGTTGCGCGCGGGGAAGTAGTGCGGATTCTCCAGCACCACGCGGTCGCCGCGATCGACCAGGACGCGCACCGCGAGGTCGATAGCCTGTTGCGAGCCGCTCACGATGATAATCTGCTCGGGCGAGCAATTGACTGCGCGTGCACGGCGCAGGTACTCCGCCAGCTCGCTCCGCAGCGGCGCCATCCCTTCCGGTGCTCCGTAGTCGAGATCGCCAATCGAGCGCTGCCGCGCACGGCGCGCCAGCGTGCGATCCCAGATGGCATGGGGGAAATCGGCGAACGAGGGACGGCCGTAACGAAAGTCGTAAGGCAGCGCCGGGCGGAACAGTATCTCGCGAATCGCCGATGCGCTGACCGGATCGTCGGCAATCCGGGAGGCGAAGCTGGATAGCCGGACCGCGGACGGGATTGGGTGTTTGCGCGAGACCTGGTTAGGCGCGACGAAAGTAAGATTCTCGGGAAGTTCCGAGGCCACCTTCGTGCCAGCGTGCGAGCCCGCGGTCAGGTACCCTTCGGCGACCAGCTGCTCGTACGCGAGCAGCGCGGTATTGCGCGAAATGCCCAGTTCCGAGGCGAGCCATCTGGTCGACGGCAGGCGTGAGCCGGGGCGCATCCCGCCGCTGAGAATCTGACGGCGGAGCGCCCGGTAAACCTGGCTGTAGAGCAGCCCTTCCTGATCGAGCTTGAGAAACATCGCCGATATTGGCGGCGCACCGGAGCGCAAGTCCGCGTGCAAATCTCCGCCGCTGCCAGTCAATTACACGATGGGACGGATTACAACCCGGCCGGCGGGTGCGTCCGGGTGGCCCTATAAAATCGCAGCAAAGTGGCTCTTTGCACGGGCCATCGCGCGAAACTAGATTTGTACGGTCCTATGGAAACTTCCTCGAAAAAGTCCGCGGCGGGAGCTTTGCGCGCCGGATGCCTCAACTTCACCGAGCTCTCGGCGATCTCGGTTGCGAATATCGGGCCCACGCTCGTCGCGGCGCTGGTCGTTCCACTGATGTACGCGAGCGCCGGCAACGCAAGCTGGCTCGCCTACCTCTTCGGCACGATCATGCTGCTGTTCGTGACCTTCAACCTCAACCAGTTCGCCCGCCGCTCGGCGGCGACCGGCTCGATGCACGCGTATACGGTGATGGGACTCGGAGCGACCACCGGCGGCATCTCGGGCTGGTGCCTGGTCTGGGCCTATCTCTTCGACGGGATCGCCGGGGTGGCGGGCTTTGCGATCTTCGGCAACGCGCTGTTCGGGATGCTCGGGTTCCAGGTCCCGAACGCGCTGATGTTCGCGATTCTGTGCTTCATAATCTGGTTTCTCGCCTACGAGGACGTGCAGATTTCGAGCATCGTGATGCTGGTGTTCGAGGCCCTCTCGATAACCATGATCCTGATCCTCTGCGCGGTGGTGCTGTCCAAACACAAGTTCGCGCTCGACACCGCGCAGTTCACGCTTAAAGGATCGTCGCTCTCCGGAATCGCGATGGGGGTGAATATCGCGGTCTTCAGCCTGGTCGGCTTCGAGAACGCCACCGCGTTCGGCGAAGAGGCGAAGGAGCCGCTGATCACGATTCCGCGCGTGCTGATCGTAAACCTGATTCTGACCGGGCTGTTCTTCGTGCTGGCCTCCTACACCGAGATACTCGGCTTTATCGGTTACAAGACGCCGTTGGACAAGGTCGATACGCCGCTGAACGTTCTCGCCCAGGTGGTGGGGATGCCCGCGCTGGTGGTGCCGATGTCATTGGCGGTAATCGTAAGCTGCTTCGCGGGCGGGCTCGCGTGTCTCAACTCAGGCGCGCGGATTCTCTACTCGCTGAGCCGTCACGGGCTCCTTCCTGCATCCGTCGGCGCTGCGCACGACACTCACGAAACGCCGCACGTCGCGGTCACCATAATGGGCGCGCTGCTCTTCGTCGTGCCGGCCGCGATGCTGCTGGTGCCGGGGACGCAGCCGTTCGACATCGTCGGTTACGCGGGAACCCTTACCGCGTTCGGATTTATCGGCTCGTATTTCCTGGTTTCGATCGCGGCGCCCGCATACCTGAAGCATGAGGGTATCGTTCGCGGCCGCGACTACGCGCTCGCGGGCGCGGCGGCGCTGCTGCTGCTGTTTCCCGCGGTCGGGAGCGTGTATCCGGTCCCGCCCTGGCCGTATGGCGTTTTCCCGTACCTGTTCCTTGTGTACATGATAGTCGGGCTGGTGTGGATCCGCTCGCGGCGCAGGGGCATTGCTGAATTCGCCGGCGTGAATCAGCCCGTGCCGGGAGCGGCGCCAGCCGAGAGCGATGCGTCCAATTGATTAGGAGCCATTCACGATGAGCGAGCTTGAGGAAATCGTCCGCACCGCGTGCCCGCGCGACTGTTACGATACCTGCGGAGTTACCGTTCACAAGCGCAACGGCGCGATCGAGTCGGTACGCGGCGACCCGGCGCACTTCGTAAGCCAGGGCCAGCTCTGCACCAAGTGCTCGATTGGCTACAACAACGAATGGCTGGACCCGCGCGCGCGCCTGACCCGGCCGCTCCGCCGCATCGGGCGCAAGGGCGAGGGCCGCTTCGAGCCAGTGTCATGGGAGGTCGCGATTGCCGCGATTGCCGATCGGCTGAAACGCATCGCCGCGGGCGCCGGACCACAGGCCATCCTCAATACGCACTACAGCGGCACGATCTCGCTCATCGCGTATCTCTTCCCGACGCGTTTCTTCAACCGGCTCGGCGCGACCGAGGTCAGCCCCGACACGATATGCAACATGGCTGGCCACGTCGCTTTGCACTACGTCTATGGAACTTCGGTGAGCGGCTTCGATCCACGAACCGGCGCCGCCGCCGCGTGCATCCTCGTATGGGGCGCGAATCCCTCGGCTTCCGGTCCGCACGTGCAGGAACATTGGATCGAGAACCTGCCGGGCAAGGTCGTGGTCATCGATCCGGTGCGCACGGCGTCGGCCGCGGCCGCGGATATCCATCTGCAGCCGTTTCCGGGGAGCGACGCGGCGTTGGCCTTCTCGATGCTCCACGTTATCCAGCGCGAGGGCCTGGTCGATCGCGACTTCGTGACCCAGCACACCGTGGGATGGGACGAGCTCGAACCGATGCTCGCGCCATGCACTCCCGCGTGGGGCGAGGCTCAGACCGGCGTGCCCGCTCGGCTTATCGAGGAGACCGCGCGGCTCTATGGCCGGGGACCGTCGCTGCTGTGGATGGGGCAGGCGCTCCAGCGCCAGCCGACCGGCGGCAACGTGATGCGCGCGTGCTCGATTCTTCCGGCGGTCACCGGAAATATCGGCAAATCCGGTACGGGTTTCGTGTACCTGAATTTCGACATGGCGCAACGCGGGATCGACGGCGAGTATTTGACCGCGCCGCATCTGAGCAAGAACGCTCCGCCGTCAATCAGCCAGATGGACCTTGCTGCCTGCCTCGAGGACCCCGCGCGTGCGCAGGCCCTGATGTGCTGGAATATCAATATCGCCGCGTCCAACCCGCAGCAGGAGCGCTTGCGCAAGGCGCTGATGCGCGAGGACCTGATGACCGTCGTGCTCGATCTGTTTCCGACCGACACCACCGACTTTGCCGATTTCGTGCTGCCGGCGGCGAGCTTCCTGGAGTTCGACGATCTGGTGGCGAGCTACTTTCACCTGACGCTTTCGGCGCAGGTCAAGGCGGCGGAGCCGATGGGCGAGGCGCTGCCCAATTCGGAAATATTCCGCCGGCTGGCCCGCGCGATGGACTTTACCGAGCCCGAGTTGCACGAGAGCGATTCCGAAATCATCGCCACGCTCCTCAAGCGCGCAAACCTCGACGGAGATTTTCGCGCGTTTGCCGCACGCGCGCCCGTGCACATTCCCGCCGAGCCGATGATCCAGTTTCGCGATCTGACCTTCCCGACGCCCAGTGGACGTGTCGAAATCGCTTCCGAGAGCGCCGCGGCCGACGGCCATCCGCGAGTTCCGCAACCGCTCGCCGATCCCAGGCCGGCGTCGGGACGGCTGCGATTGCTGTCGCCATCTTCGGCCTGGAGCCTGAACGACAGCTTCTCGAACGTGGCCAAGATAGCGGCTCACGTGGGCCCGGCCGCGATCGCGATGCATCCAGCGGACGCCGCCGGCCGCGGTCTCGCGGAAGGCGACCAGGCGCTGGTCGCGAACGAGACGGGCCGCCTGGTGATGCGCGTCACCTTGACCGAAACCTTGCCGCGCGGCGTCGCGCTGTCGCACAAGGGCCGCTGGCCCAAGCAGGAAGCCGGGCAAAGAAACGTGAACGTGTTGAACCCCGGGCGCAAGTCGGACATGGGGGAAAGCACTGCCGTGCACAGCGTGGAGGTTACGGTGGGCCCGTTGGCTTCGGCATGAGCGCCGTTTCCTTTGACCTGTTTAGCCTGGGCCGCTAGCATCGGCGACGATGTCCTGGCGAATCGGAATAGATGTTGGCGGAACCTTCACCGATCTTTTCGCGGTCAATGAACACAACGGCGAAACCCGCACGGCCAAGGTGCTTAGTACCAGGCATCGCTTGGTCGAGAGCGTGCTCGGTGCGCTCAAACAGACCGGCATCAAGGCCGCCGAAGTCACGGAAATAGTCCACGGCAGCACGACCGCCACCAACGCACTGATCGAGCGGAGCTTTCCCACGGCGGCGATGATCACCACCGAGGGATTTCGCGACACGATCGAGATTGGGCGCCAGCGCCGGGAGCGCCTTTACGATCCGTACCAGGTGAAGGAGCGGCCGCTCATCCCGCGCCGCCTGCGCCTGGTGCTCAACGAGCGGATGTCGGCGCAGGGCGAAATCGTGAGGCCGCTGGACGAAAAAGCGGCGCGCGAGGTGATCGCGGAAGCGCTCGCACAGGGCGCCGAGACAATCGCCGTCTGTTTCATCAACGCCTACGTCGACGGCCGCCACGAACGCCGCGTGCGCGAACTGATCCACGAGGCCGCGCCGAAAATCCGCGTCGCGATTTCCAGCGAGACCCGCCCGCAGTTCCGCGAGCTGGGCCGCTTTATGACCACGGTCGTGCGCGCCGTGCTGCTGCCGGTGATGGCCGGTTACCTCCAGGACCTCGAGCACGAACTCACGAAATGGGGTTTCAAAGGCTCGCTGCTCATCATCAAGTCCAACGGCGGCGTGATGGGAGTCGCTTCGGCGATCGAGCGGCCCGAGGAGCTGATCGAATCCGGCCCGGCCGGCGGCGTGGCGTACGCCAGCGCGCTTTCGCACTCGATGCGCGAGGCCGCGAAAGTCATCCACACCGACATGGGCGGCACCTCGTTCGATGTCGCGGTGGTCGAGGACGGCGAGGGCCTCATCACCAACTCTTACGAACTGCGCTGGGAGATGCCGATCATCACTCCGATGCTCGACATCAGGAGTATCGGCGCGGGCGGCGGCTCGATCGCCTGGATCGACGACGGCGGATCGTTGCGGGTCGGACCGCGAAGCGCTGGATCCGATCCCGGCCCGGCCTGCTACGGCAAGGGCGCCAAGCACGCAACCGTCACCGACGCGAATCTGCTGCTCGGCCGGCTGGAGCCGACGCTCGGCGGCAAGATGATTCTCGATCGCGAGGCCGCCCATCGCGCGGTCGCCGAGATCGGCAAGCGCGTGGGGCTGGAGCCGATTGCGGCGGCCGAAGGTATCGTTTCGATCTGCACGGAAAACATGGCGCAGGCGATTCGTCTCGCCCTGGCCGAGCGCGGACGCGACCCGCGTGACTTCGCGCTCGCGAGCTCGGGCGGCGCGGGCGCGATGCACGCGTGCTGGATCGCGCGCTCGCTCGGAATTCCAACCGTGATCGTTCCTGCCTACGCCGGAGTGGCGTCGGCCTATGGAGCGACCCGGATGGATCTGCGCCACGACCTGGAGCGCTTTTTTTACTCGCCGCTCGCGGATACCGACCCGGATCAACTCGAGCAGCGGTATCGCGCGCTCGAGGAAGAGGGCCGCGCGCTTTTATCGCGCGAGGGAATCGCGCTCACCGCGGTAAGGCTCAAGCGTACCGCGCAGATGCGCTACGTCGGTCAGAGCTACGAAGTCCTGACCCCAATTCCGGACCGGATCGGATCGACGCTCGATGAAGTCAGGGCGAATTTCCACAAGGCGCATCAGCGCGAATACGGCGTCGCCTCGGAGGAGTTCGAGCCGGCCTTCGTCAGCCTGGGCGTGACCGCGTTGGGCGTGGTGGCGGGGCATGGAACAGGCGATACGCAGGCTGTTCCCGCGAGCGCCCGGAAAGGCGATACTGGGAATGTGATGAAGGGCGAGCGCGAAGTGATTTTCGACGGCAAAGCCGTCCGGACCGCGCTCTACGATGCTGCTACGCTACGCCCGGGACACAAGATCGAGGGACCTGCGATAATCGAACACGAACATTCGTGTACCGCGCTTGCGCCTGCAAGTTCGGCGATGGTCGACGTTGAGGGCAATCTGTCCATAACCGTGTGAGGAAGTCCGATGAACAGCTCGAATGAAAATGGCAAGCGGCTTGACCCGGTAACCTTTGAAGTGCTGCGCAGTTCGTTCGAGTACGTTTGCGGCAGAATGAGCACGGTGCTGCAGAAGGCCGCCTTCTCGCCGATCATTTACGACATGGTCGATTTCTCCAACGCGATCTACAACGAAAAGCTCGAACTGCTCGGGCAGACCGCCAATTGCCCGGTCCATATCGCGGCGATGCATTTTTCGGCGCAAGCCTCGGTGAAGCATTTCGGCTTTGAGAGCCTGCGCCCGGGCGACATCTTCGTGCTCAACGATCCTTACGACGGCGGCACGCATCTGAACGACATGACGTTTACGATGCCGGTCTTCTTCGAGGGCGACATCCTGGGCTTCGCCGTTTCGCGCGGCCATTGGACCGACGTCGGCGGCGGCGCGGCCGGCGGACAGGCCTTCGGCACGCATATCGCCGGCGAGGGACTGCGGCTGCCGCCGCTTCGGATGTACGAGAACTATCGCATCAACGAGGATCTGCTGCGGATTATCGTCGCCAACACGCGCACCCCGCAATACATCAAGGGCGACCTGCAGGCGCATCTCGCCGCGCTGCAAGTGGCCGAGGCGGAACTGCGGCGCATCGCCGGCCGCTACGGAATCGAGACCGTGCGCCAGGGAATGCGCGAGGTCCTCGACTACACCGAGCGCCTGACCCGCAACGCGATTCGCGAAATTCCCAACGGGACTTACCACGCGGTCGATTACGCGGACACCGACGGCATCACCGACGATCCGGTGCGCGTCGAGGTCACGCTCAAGGTCGAGGACGACCGTATCGTGGTGGATTTCGAGGGCAGCGACGCGCCGGTAGCCGGCGGAATAAACTCGCCGATGGCCAATACGTATTCGGCGGTCTACTACTCGCTGAAGTTTTTTCTCTCCCCCGACGCGCCGGCCAACGCGGGCAGCTTCCGCCCGATCGAGATTCGGCTGCCGGAGCGAAGCTGGCTCAACGCAAAATGGCCTTCGCCGACGATCGGTTGCACCACTCTCACCTCCTCCAAGATCACGGCGGCTATCTGGAAGGCGCTTTCCGACGCGATTCCCGATCGCGCGGTCGCGCCCACCTTCGCCGAGTGCAACTGGTTCGTATGCTCGGTGCGGGATCCGAAAAGCGGTGAGAATTTCGTCTTCTCGGATCTGCCGGCCGGCGGATGGGGCGGCACGCCGCGCCACGACGGGATGAACGTGACGCAGGATCCGCTGGGAAACTGCGCCAACCTCTCGGCCGAGGTCGCGGAATTGCTCTTTCCGATTCGCTACGAGGCCTTTGACCTGCGCGCCGACTCGGCCGGCGCGGGCCGCAACCGCGGCGGGCTGGGTTCGCGCATGGTGATCACGATGCTTGGCTCCTCGGAGGTTTCGATCGAGACCTCGCGTACACGGACGGGCACTCCGGGAGTCGCGGGCGGCGGCGACAGCGTGGCGCAGCGGGTCTCGCGCGTGACCGCAGAGGGCAAGCTCGACGTCTTCGGCGGCATCTCACCCGACGGCGTATGGCACAATCCGCTGCGCGGCAAGCGCCTGGAGGCGGGCGATCGATTCGAAGTCCTGACCACGGGCGGCGGCGGCTGGGGCGATCCGATGCTGCGCGAACCGGCGCGGGTGTTGGAAGATTTTCTCGACGGTTACGTGACACCAGCCGAGGCGCGTGACAACTACGGAGTAGTCATCGATTCCCAATCGAAGACTGTCGATAGCGAGGCGACGAAGCGCTCGCGCGCAAACGGTCGCCACGCCAACGGCAAAGCCGAGGGTCTAGCCGCGGCTGGCCGCTGACGGCGGCGCCGCCGGTTCGCGTAGGACGTCGCGCGGCATGCCCGCGAGGAGTTCGTTCTCTTCGTCCAGGCTCTTCTGGATATCGCAGTCGCTCGGGTTTTGCGCGCTTATCGGATTGCTGCTTTTCGGATGCGCCGGCAGATTCGATATCCCATTTTTTTGGGCCTACCTGCTGGTCTGCGTAGTATGTTTCACCGTGGCCACGCTCACTATCGAACCGGAGCTATTCCGGGAACGCGCACGGCCCGGCGGACAACCGCTGAAGTTGCGATACTACGCGTTGCTGCTGCCGCCGATCGCGCATTGGTGCATCGCGGGGCTTGATGTCGGCCGATTCCACTGGTCCGATTCAGTTCCGCCAGCCTTGCGGATTGCCGGTCTCGCGATCTTCGCTTCAGGGCTCGCCTTGATCATCTGGGCGATGCGAATCAATCGCTTCTTCTCCTCGGTAATCCGCCTGCAGGAGGATCGCGGGCACCAGTTGGTGACCGCCGGGCCTTATCGATGGGTCAGGCATCCCGGCTACATCGCCGCGTCGGGGTTCTGCCTCGCGAGCGGAATAGCGCTGGGGTCGTGGCTGGCGATGCTGCCTGCGATCGTGTGCATCCCATTGCTGCTGCGCCGTACCGTCGCCGAAGATCGCTTTCTCAAAGGCCATCTCAAAGGATATTCGGCCTACGCGGACGCGGTGCGCTATCGGTGGGTGCCCGGAATCTGGTAGGACCAGATTCCTTCGCAGGAGGCGGTCATCAGGAGACAGTCATGAAGATTGGATACATGCCCGATACGCACAGCGGAGCGTACGATCAGCCGCTGCCCTCGCGCGAGATGGTCGCCGACTTCGCCGAGCAACTGCTCGAAGAGGGCGAGCAGGCAGAGCGCAGCGGCTTCGACGGGGTTTTCTTCCCCGAACGGCACGCCCGCACCGAGTGCGTATTTCCGCCGCCGCTGATCATCATGGCGGCACTGGCCGCGCGCACCAGGCTGGTCGATCTCGGCACGATGGTGTTGCAGCCGCCGTTGTACAATCCGATGCATCTCGCCGAGGACGTGGCGATGGTCGATAACCTGTCGCGCGGACGGGTCCGGCTCGGAGTTGGGATGGGCTATCATCCCGACTACTTCAATTTATTCGCCGAACCGCACAAGCAGCGTTTCTCGCGTTTCGAGGAGTCGATCGAAATTCTTCGCGGCGCGTGGTCGAGCCCCGGCAAGTACTCATTTCACGGCAAGCGCTATCATTTCGACAACGTGCTGCTCTCGCCGAAGCCGTATCAGAGCGGTGGTCCGCCGCTTTGGATCGGTGCGGCCTACCCGGAGGCGATCAAGCGGGCAGGGCGCCTGGGTGACGCGTGGGCGATTCTGCCGTTTTGGGATTCGTTCGAGACCCTGCGATCCCAGGCCGATATTTATCGCGAGGAAGCGGTGAAGCACGGACGGCGGCCGATGGTCGTGCTGATGCGCGACGGATGGGTCGCGCGGACGCAGGAGGAGGCGGAGCGCACCTTCGGCGAGCTGTGGGTGCAGGACATGCTCTACTACTACCGCTACGGCCTGTTGACGCCGAATCCGGAGTTCCAGAGCGAGTCGGATTTCACCGTGGCGAAGATGCGCAAGTTCCTGGTGCTTGGCGATCCGCAGACTTGCGTCGAACGCGCGAAGTACTGGTGCGACGCGCTGGACGCCGACTACCTGATCATCCGAAGCCGCGTTCCACTTGGTCCGCGCCGCACCGAGACGATGCAATGCCTCCAGCTCTTCGGCGAGGAGGTGCTGCCGCATCTGCGATGACCTTGCAATGATAACTCCCTCCCTCGTGTCTTGTGGGAGGGTTGGGCTGAGACGCCTGCTTCTTTACTTCCTCCCCCAAGTGTCTTGGGGGAGGATTGAGGTGGGGGTCGAGCGAGGAAGCGCCAGATGACCTTTCTTTCGGCGCTTCCTCGTTTCTTGATTCTTATCCCCGGTGGCGGACTACTTATAACGCGGGAGCAACTCTTTGCCGAAAATCTCGACCTGCCTCCTGGCCTCGGCTTTCGGCAGCAGTCCCTGGTCGCCCTGCCAGACGAACCATTCCGGATGCGCGTTCTCGACCAGCGCGTCCATCCTGCGCCGCACGTCGTCGACGGTGCCCAGGTAGGCGAAGTCCGCCCGCTCCATGCGCGCGATAGTCGCTTCCTCGGCCGGCAGCATCTTCTTGCCGTACTTGACGTCGTCTTCAGCCTCGCGCCAGGCTTCGAAGAAACCGAAGTGGTAGAAGAATTCGCGGAAGGCGGTTCCGATTACTCCTTCCTCGGCCAGTTTCTCCGCCTTCGCGTGATTGTCCGCCAGGTACACGGCGCGGAGCACGCCGACGCTCTCCCCCAGCTTTAGCTGACGGCCGGCCTTTCGTCCCTCTTCCTGGTACGCCTCGACCAGCTTGCGCAGCAGCGGCGGCTGCGAGATCAGGATGGTCGGCGTGATGCCCTCGCGCGCGCACCAGCGCACCGTTTCCTCGCTGATCGAAAAGGCCTGGAACAGTGGAGGATGCGGCTTCTGATAGGGCTTCGGCACCACGTTGATCTTCTGGATACGCCCCTGCTCGTCGACCTCGCCCGGGAAGCCGTACTCGCGCGTCCATTTGTGCGGCGGCCACTGGATGCCTTCCTGCGGCGTGGGATACTCGTAGTACTTGCCCTTGAAGCGGAAAGGCTCGTCGCCCCACGCGAGCTTGAGAAAGCGGAAGACCTCCTCGAACGCCTCGCGATTGATGCGGTCGGTTTCGCTCTTGTCACTGGCGGTCGCGGTCACATGAATCTTCTGCGCCATCTGGTTGAGCCATCGAGGCTGGTAACCGCGCGCGAAGCCGACGAAAGTCCTGCCCTTGGTCAACTGATCCAACCATGCGATTTCGAGCGCTAGGCGCAGCGGGTTCCATCCGGGCAAAACGTAGCCGATCGGGCCGACCTTGATCCGCTTGGTGTTGTGGATCACGTGCTGCGTCAGCACCGGCAGGCTGCCCATCTCCAGGCCTTCGCTGTGCAGGTGATGCTCGGGGAAACAGACCGCGTCAAAGCCCACTTCCTCCGCCAATTGCGCGATCTCCACGACCTCTTCGATCATGCGCTGCCAGCGGTCGGTACGGTTTGCGATCGGGCGTAGCGCGCGCCGCTCTTCGAGAGTTGCCGGGATCGAGGGAAGAAAAAAGTACATGAACTTCATCGCGGTCTACCTCCAACGGGAGCTGCCATAGTAGCCACGGTTGGCCACAGTTCGTCGGATAATACGTCCACTTGATCCCAAAATGCCACCGAAAAAAGCGGTCGAATCGTGCGCCGGAAGCGGCACGAGCAGGCACCGTTGGCGCAGGGTTTGTTCGAGGGCGTCCGGTTTGCGTACTCTGGGCGAGGCCCGAGCGTCCGGCCGCTCCGTTCGATGAGCGTGCAGGGCGCTTCGGGAACATCGCCCCAGGAGCGCCGCCGTGGATTTCAAAATTCCTCCGGAAATTGCCGCGTACCTTGTCGAACTGGACCAGTTCATCGAGCGCGAAATCAAGCCGCTCGAACGCGAAAACGATAACATCCGCTTCTTCGACCATCGCCGCGAATGGGCGCGCACGGACTTCGAACGCGGCGGCCTGCCGCGTCATGAATGGGAGGATCTGCTGGCCGAGATGCGCCGGCGCGCCGACCGCGCCGGGCACTATCGCTTCGCGCTCCCCAGGGAGTACGGCGGCAAGGACGGCTCCAACCTTGCGATGGCGATCATACGCGAGCACCTCGCGGCCAAGGGGCTCGGCCTGCACAACGATCTTCAGAACGAGAGCTCGATCGTCGGCAACCTGCCGACGGTCCTGATGTTCCGCGATTTTGGCACCAGCGAGCAGAAGGAAGCGTTCATCCCGCGAATCCTCGACGGCTCGTATTAGCGTCGCGTTCGGCCTGACCGAGCCGAATCACGGTTCCGACGCTACCTGGATGGAGACGCGCGCCGTTCGCGAAGGCGACGGCTGGCGTATCAACGGTGCAAAAATCTGGAACACGGGACTGCACGTCGCGACACACGATTTCGTGTTCGCGCGGACCAGCGGACGTGACGGCGGCGCCAAGGGCATCACCTGCTTCATCGTTCCGGTGAAGAGCGAAGGTTTCAAAATCGAGGAATATCTCTGGACCTTCAACATGCCGACCGACCATCCGCGAATCTCGCTCACCGACGTCTACGTCGCGGGCGACGCGACGCTTGGCGATCCGGAAAACGGGCTGGAAGTCGCGCAGCACTTCGTACACGAGAATCGGATTCGGCAGGCGGCCTCCTCGCTCGGCGCCGCGCAGTATTGCATCAACGAAAGCGTCAAGTATGCGAAGGAGCGCAAGCCCTTCGGCAAGCCGCTCGCGACCAACCAGGCCATCCAGTGGCCGCTGGTCGAGCATCAGACCGAGGCTGCGATGCTCCGCGCGCTGATTCATAAGACGGCGTGGGAGATGGACCAGATGTCCAAGCCCGAAGTGGCGGAGAAACTGTCGGACAAGGTTGCGATGTGCAACTATCGCGCGAACCGGCTGGTATGCGAGGCCGCCGATCGCGCGATGCAGGTCCACGGCGGCCTTGGCTACTCGCGCCACAAGCCGTTCGAACACATCTATCGGCATCACCGGCGTTATCGCATCACCGAAGGCGCGGAGGAGATACAGATGCGGCGCGTCGCGCAGGTTATGTTCGGCTTCGGCAGCCGCGGCAGGACGAACGAATAAAACGGCGCGGCGGACGTATTGCATGAGCGATGACGCGATTGTGACCAGGCTCGAGACGGCGCTCGCACGTCATACGGGCAAGCCCGCGAAAGTGCATGACTTGCAGCGCCTGACCGGCGGCGCGAATCGCACGACGATGTCGTTCGACGCCGACGCCGGCGGGCAGCGCCGAAAACTTATCATTCAGCTCGGCAGTGAGACTTTCGACGCGGTGGCAGGACTCGTGCCGCAAATAACTCCCGCGGAGCAGGCACGCCTGATGATCGCGGCCGCGCGCGTGGGCGCTCCGGCGCCGCCCGTGGTGGCGATTCTGGAGCCCGCCGACGCCCTGGGTGAAGGCTACATAACGGAACGCGTCGCCGGAGAGACGCTGGGCGCGCGGATCGTGCGCGACGAGCGTTACGCGCCGGCGCGGAGCGTGATGGCGCGGCAATGCGGCGAGATTCTCGCCGCGATTCATCGGATCGACTTTGCCGCGGCGCCATTCCTGATGCGCCAGGACGCCGCCGAACACGTCGCGGCGCATCGCAGGATCGTCGACAATTACAACTTCAGGCTGCCCGCGCTCGATCTCGCGTTGCGATGGGCGGCCGAGAACGTGCCGCGCAATCAGCGCCACGCCGTCCTGCACGGCGATTTTCGCATGGGCAACATGATCGTGGGCGAGGAAGGCATCCGCTGCGTTCTCGATTGGGAACTCGCGCAGACTGGCGATCCGATGCAGGACCTCGGATGGCTGTGCATCAGGACGTGGCGTTTCGGCGGTGCCGGGCCGGTCGGCGGGTTTGGATCGCGCGAGGATCTTTTTGCCGCGTACGAGAGGGCGAGCGGTCATCCGGTCGATCCCGGGCACGTCAGGTTCTGGGAGGCGTTCGGCAACGTCAAGTGGGCGGTCGATTGCCTGCTTTTGGGAACGCGCGGCGTCGGAGAGGTTGGTATCGAGCGCTCCGCGATCGGGAGGCGCATCGAAGAGCCGCTATGGGACTTTTTCAACTTGATCGAAGGGCGCGAATAGCCAGTCGTACATAGTCAGTCGCAAATAGTCGGTGAAGACAGCTGAAGAGGAAATGCGAATGCCACAAAGTATGCCGAGCGCGCCCGTTCTTCTCACCGCGGCGGTGAAATATCTCGAAGAAGAGCTGCTTCCCACCCTGACCGGATATCATCGCTTTCAAACCCGGGTCACGGCGAACGTGCTGAATATCGTTCGACGGGAACTCGAATTGCGCGAGACGCAGTCGGCGGCGGAGCGTGAGCGGCTTCGCGCGCTGGTGGGACACGACGGCGACACTGAAACGTTAAGCGCGAAGCTATCGGAATTGATTCGCCGCGGCGCGATTGATTTGAACGACGCGGAGCTGCGAGCGCATCTGCGCCAGTCGCTGGCCGACGCGCTCGCGATCAACAATCCGAAATGGCCTGGCCGGTAAATTTCGCCTGGAATGTCGTATTAATAAGATTGCACACGAATTAACAAGTTGCATATAGGAACTTGTCATCCTGAGCGAGACGTTCTGCTTCTTCGGGGAGGCTTTTTCTTCAGTCATCCTGAGCGAAGGCTACCGGAGTCGAAGGACCCGCGCGGTCCTACGCGCGTGATCCACGATTTGGGATTCGACCCTGTCGCGCTCGGGTCGTCTGTTGAACTTCCACTTATCCCGGTTTGACGCGCGGAGGACGGCGCGAGGTCCTTCGACTGCGCTCGCAGACTCGCTTCGCTCAGGATGACAGGAGAGAGAGAGCTTCCTCTCAAAAAATCAACAAGCTGCGAATCGAGCGGAGCCTAACAGAGGTTGAAGCGCACGCCGCAGATCATCACCTGATCGTCGCTGACTTTGCGTCCGCGCGCGGTCGCCGCCGTCAGCACGCGAGCGCGATCGGCGACGACGAGGTCGACGCCGCCGAGACCCTCGCCGCGGCCGTCGGTCGCTTCGACAAAGCGCACGCTCGCGTTTTCCAGCGGCATTTCGAAACGCCCGCGGGAATCCTTGCGCAGCGGAAGTTCGGCGATGCTGCTCCAACGCTCGGCCAGCCCGCGCGGGTCAGCCGATTGCATCTCGACCGCGCTGAAGTATTTGACCACGTCGGTATGCATCCGGCTGACCCATTCACTGCCGCCGGCGGGTGTCCAATGGCCTTCGGGCTCACCCATCGCGTCCCAGTCGATCTCGAAAAACGCGCCGCCGGTGTCGGCCGGATGCAGTTGCATGCCGTGAAAGGCTTTGCCCTCGTGCTCCCACGCGATCCGCACGTTGAGCGCGGCGGCGCGAGCCTTGCGCGCGAGTTGTGTCTCGTGCGTGTCGCACTGGCAGATGACCATGTAGCCACCATCGCCGCCCCGGCGCTTGAGGTAGCGTCCAGCGGCCGTGTTCTCTTTGATCGGCGCGACGACTTCGAGAAAGTTGCCGCCGATCGGCATCAATGAGTTCTCGAGCCCGAAAACCGCTACTGCCGGATCGACGAAGCAGACGTCGACGGCGAAGATAGCCTTGAAGTCATCGATCACCGGCGCGAGCTTTTCCGCGACCAGGCAGATCTGACGAAGCCGTATCGACATTTGAGCCTCCCCTGACGGCGGCGCTGCGAATCTGCCTGCCGCATGAGTATTTGCGGAGACGATACAACCGTCGTGCGCATCAAGCCAGCGCTACATTTCCGGCGTCGGTCGATTTAGGCTACAGTCTGACGATATTCCGACGGGACCTATCCCTCACGAGGTGACGAAATGGAAGTTGGAGTCTTTTACCTGCCGAGCATCGGCAACAAGACCGAGATAAGCGCTGGAATGGCCGGCCGGCGTACCGATCTTTATCAGCGGATGCTAGGCAACCTGAGCGAGCAGGCGCGTTACCTCGACGAGCACGGCTACTACGGCGTCGCGTTTACCGAGCATCATTTCCATATCGAGGGCGAAGAGGTTTCCACCAACCCGATCCTGCTCGACATGTTCCTTGGGATGCAGACCAAGCGGCTGCGGGTCGGACAACTGGGCCTGGTGCTGCCCTGTCACAATCCGCTTCGCATCGCCGAGGACGTCGCGATTCTCGACCAGGTGACCAAGGGCAGGGCGTTTGCCGGATTCGCGCGCGGCTACCAGCCGCGCTGGGTCAACACGCTGGGCCAGCACTACCAGGGACTCGCGGACAATCAGACCGATCCCGAGGGCTACGAGAAGCTCAAGAAAGAACTCTACGAAGAGCACTTCGATATCATCATGAAGGCGTGGACCAACCCGACCTTCAGCCATCACGGCAAGCACTGGCAGATACCGCCGCCCGGCATTTTTTGGCCCGCGCACAATGTCACTCGCAAATACGGGCGCGGCGTCGACGACAAGGGCATCCTGACGGAGATCGGGACGGTGCCGGAAACCTACCAGAAACCACATCCGCCGCTGTTCCAACCGTTCAGTTTTTCGGAGTCCTCGGTGCGATGGGCGGCGCAGCACAACGTCGTGCCGATCACGATCGTTTGCGACAAGGAAATATGCACCGGGCAGTTCAAGGCCTGCCAGGACGGCGCCGCGCAGGTGGGCAAGAAGTTCAGCTTCGGCCAGGGCATCGGCATCACCCGCGAAATGGTGGTGGCCGATACCGACGAGGAGGCGATCGCAATCGCGCGCGAGGCCGGCTGCTTCATCTGGACCAAGTTCTTCGAACCGTTTGGCTTCAATGCCGCGATAGCGCGGCCCGGCGAGAACCATAAGGACGTACCTAACACGTTTGAGTCGATGGTCGACCGTGGTCTGACTATCTGCGGCAGCCCGGACACGGTGTCGCGCAAGCTGGAGCGGCTGTTCAAGGATCTGCCCGCCGAATATTTCTGGGCCTATATCTACAATGAGCTGGTGCCGCAAAAGGCGGCGATGCGCACCCTGGAACTGCTGACCACCAAGGTGTTGCCGCGCTTCACCGACAAGATCCGCTAGTCGATGCCGCCGGCGTTCTCGGGGTGAAATACCTTCATCCCGAGAACGCCGCGCGGCGCGCGTGTCACGATCGTATCGCGGCACGGCCGGTTTGAATCCGGATCAGCCGCGCGGCTCGCCGAGTCTCGTCCAAACCAACCGCTGGATGACGCTGAAGATCATCGCGGTTGTCACACCGAACATCAGCATTCCATCGGCGGCTTCAAGCGGTCCGAGCAGTCGCCACGGTGGCGACATGACTACATCGCCGTAGCCCAACGTGGTGTAGTTCTCCGCCGAGCTATAAAAAGCCGCAGCGAAGTCCTGGAATTCGCCGCATCGCACAAACATCAGCGCCCAAGCCGATATCTCGATCAGATGTGCGGCGAGCGCCACCGACGTGGACGCCGCGATGATGGTCGCGTCCTCCCAGAAGTGGACGCCCGCATAGCCAAGCCTCCGCTCGCGGCGGACGAAATGAACAATCGTTACCAGGGCCAGAGCGTGGATGAAGATGGTGCAGACAGTCGTCGCGACACCGACGGCCAAGGGCAGAAGAACATCTACGCCATCGCGAGAAGGAGCCACGTCATCCTCGTGGTCGGTGCGGGTCATGAAGGCTCGTGCAAAGTCAGACTCATCACGAAGCCCAGCGCGGGAACCAGCGCGAGCAGGGTCATCGACATCCGCAACCCGTAGTGATCGGCTACCGCACCGAACGCCGGCATCAACAGACCGCCAACCGTCATCGAGAGCCCCAGCGTCACGCCCGCGGCCAGGCCGATTCGATCCGGCAGGTACTCCTGCGCCATCACGACCACCACGCTGGTGGAGGCCGCCAGCGCGAGCCCGACCGGAATAAGGAGCACGCCCGCCGCCGTCAGGCCGTGCGCGCCGAGGAACACGAACAGCAACGGCGTAAGGGCGGCCAGCGACACCACGACTACGACTTTGCGGCCGTAGCGGTCGGCCATCCGGCCGCCGATGAGCGTGCCGGTCACCACCGCGCTCAACATCGTCGCCAGCGCGTAGCCGCCGCCGGCCTTCGATCCATGCAGTACGTGGGACCAGTAGAGCGGGATGAAAGTGTTGAGTCCGAAAAACACGATCGAACGAAGCATCACGACTATCGTGAGGCGCGCGAAGGCGCCCCACTGCTCGCGGCCGTTGACGAAAGAGGAGTGGGTGGCCTGGTGACGCGGCGGCGTTCGTTGGGCCGCGATACGCGGCAATTGCCAGGTCACCGCGAGCGACATGATCACGACCGGCAGCGCGAGCAGCATCGCACCGCGAGTGCCGAACGCGATCAGCGTTGGCGTGATCAGAAGCGGGCCGGCTGCGAAGCCCGCCATCCCGCCCACCGTGAAAAGACTCATCGAGGTGGCCGCCCTTACCCCGCCGAGGTACCTGACGCGGCGCGCGGCTTCGGGATGAAAGGCGGAGATGCCCATGCCGCTCACCGCGATTGCGCCGAAAATCAGATCGTAGGTGTGCGTCAGGCCCGTGAGCGCGACTCCGAGGCCGGCGAAACTCAGCCCGATCGGAATGAGCCAGGGCGACGGCCGCCGATCCGCGAGCAGGCCGAACAGGGGCTGAGCCACCGACGAAAAAAGCGTCTGCGCGAGGACCAGCCCTGCCGCGGCGGCATAGCTCAGATGATATGCCGTGATGAAAAACGGCAGCATCGCCGGCACGACACCCTGGTTGAGGTCGTCGGAGAAGTGGCAGCCGGAAAGCAGAGCTATCGACCTGTAATCGGGCGCCTCGGTCTCGTGCGCGTCGGCCGGTATTTTGGGTGCGGTACTCACGAATCCCTCTATCTGGCAGAAGATCGTGACCGCAAGCAACCGCCACAAAAGCTGCGCGGCGCCTTAACTGTGCGCACTTGCGCTCAACTCGTATTGCGCATGGCCCGTTGATTTGGAAATCTCAGCGTGACGATCGAATCTGCCGCGACGAAACTTGAGGCCCGCGAGAGGGGCGAATGGAAGCAAATAAGTCTGCCGACCTGACTCCGCTGGCCGAGCGATGGCTCCGCGATTTCAACGAGGCGCCCTGGCGGAGGTATATACGCGCGCTTAAGGAGCGCGACCTGCTGGCCAATGTCGACGGGATAATGGTCGACGCGGGGACGCTGTTCAAGACGCATTTTCGTTGCGACACCAGAACCTGCGCCGGTGCCGACCGGGGTCCCGGTATCGAATCCTGCTGCACCGACTACGACGTCGAGATCACGCCCGAGGAGCACGCGCGAATCGTCGAGCACGGCGACGCGGTGATCGAACTGCTCGGCCGGCACGACGGCGAACGCGTCACGCCCGGCCGCACGATCGCCGAATTCTTTTTGGAGTCGCACACGATCTCGCTCGCCAAGGAGAAGGGGCGCTGCGCTTTTTCTTACCGCGACGGCGGCGGCCAGCTGCGCTGCGGACTTCATTCACTGGCGCTCGAAAAGGGAGTCGCTGTTCCTTCGATCAAGCCGCTCGCCTGCGTACTTTTTCCGATCGTCATCTACCGCTTCGAAAATGGCGAAACCCTGCTGACCGCGACCTCGCGCGAGACTTCGTCCCTGTTCGGACGCGAGAAGGACTCCGAGCTTCCGTGTCTGCGGGCCGAGCAGGGTGACCCGATGTTCATCGAATGCCGGATGGCGATCGAGGCCGGCTTCGGCCAAGCCTTCTACCAGCGTCTAACGCTGGCGGCTAGCGAGTTCGAGCAAGCGAAGCGCCGTTCGGCCTAGCCGGACCGGCGGGCGTTCCGCGAATTCGCGGAGGTCACAGCGCCGATCAGAACCACGACACCGCGACCATTCGAACTCCATTTTACAACCGGAAATCCATAAGAATCGCGGAAAATATAGCGTGCGAACGCGCGCGATTCCGGCCTGTAACCGAACGGCGGACCCTTCGTATCAGGTAAGCGGAGGGACTGATTATGGATGCAGCAAAAGTTGCGGCAATTGAGTCCGGGAAGCTCGGGTTGACTCAATCCAGGGGGCGAAAGATCTGGCGCTATTGCACCGGGACCTTGGCGCTGGTCGCGACGCTTTCGCTGGCCGGATGCTACGGGCCGCCGATGAGCACACGCGCGGAAGGCACGCTGATTGGCGGAGCAGCCGGTGTCGGCGGTGGCGCGCTGGTCGGATCGGCAGTCGGTTCTCCTCTCGCTGGCGCCGCGATTGGCGGGCTGGGGGGTGCCGGTCTTGGCTATCTGATCGGCAATTCAATGCAGAACCAGGAGTACCGGTACGGCGGGTACGGCTACGGCCGATACTAAGTTCGCCGGGCAGGCGTCGAAACGCCGGCACTGTAAATCGCGCTCGCGAAAATTATCAGGCCGCATCGTTGCCATCAGGGCGCGATGCGGCCTGTTCCGTCTCAGCCGCTAGCCTGGGATGCCGCCAGGCGTTCGAAGAATAAGAACGCAGATCGGCTCTCTCACTTCCGGCCCGCCGCGCCCCGCGTCACCACCAGAATCCTGAACGTCCCCGCCACTGGGATTGGCCGCTGATGCGCACTGCTGCCGGCGCCCGATGGTGGAATCGTCAGATCGGCCGTCGGCAGATAAACGGTCCCGCTATGCGCGTCGACGGCCATCGTGCGCGCGCCCATCTCGGTCTGTACCGTCTGTGCCAGCTCGAACTTGTCTGCCGACACTTCCCGCACGATCGTCAGCGTCCCGTCAGCGCAGCTCGCGAAAACCATCCCGTCGTCAAACGCGGTAGCGTCGACCCCCGCGCCGATCGGAAAAGCCGCCACGATTTTTCCGTCGTCCGCGTTCATCACGACCAGCTTCTGGTTTCGACACCCGACGAAGAGCCGCCGCGCCGCGCGATCCATCGCCATCCCGGTCGGCCGCTGGCCCGGCCCGGTCGGCCACCGCGCGATCAACTTCATCTGTTTCGTATCGACTACCGCAACCTCGTCCTTGTCCGCGATGTTCACGAACACCCGGCCGCGCCCATCCGCCACCGCGAATTCCGGCGACCCACCCAGGTCAACCGTCGCCGCCGCCACGCCGCCTTTGGGATCGACGCCCGGCGCGATCGCCACCATCCGATGCGCGTCGCCGCAAAACACCAGCACCCGATTGCTCGCCGGGTCGTAGATGATCGAGTCCGCGTCATCCGCCGCGGGGATTTTGCCCAGCGCCGCGCCACTGTTCAGGTCAAAGACGAGCACCGCGCCCAGTTTGCCATCGCTGATAAATCCGCGCCCTGCCGCGGGAACCAGCGCCACGCCATGCGATCGCACCTGCCCCGCAATATCATGCACCGCCTTGCCCGTCGCGGCGTCCACAACCATCGTATGCGTGGTGCGCGTCACGTATAGAAATTTGCCGGCCGCATCGAGCGTCGCGTAGTCCCAGCGGCCTTCGCCGCCAAGTTTTATGGTCGAAGTCAGCTTGTATCCCGGCGTGGCGGCCGCACGCGCTAGGCCATTCCACGCCACACAGCAGGCCGCCAACGCGGTGCCAACCAGGATGAGCACCAGGAGCCGATGCGAAAAACTTTTCATGTCGGTGAAAAACTCAGTCCGCCAGCAGTTCATGGAGGATACCGTCGATCGCCGGGATGTCGCGCGGATTCATCGGCGCCATATGGCCCCAGATTGAGGATATGACGCGGCACTTGGCTCCCGGGATGTGTTGCGCCTCGAACTCGCTGTCCGCCGGCGGAAAATAGCGATCGTTGTCCACCGGTGCGACGATGGTGCGGGCCTTGATCGCGCCAAGCGCGGCCTCGAAATTGCCGCCGTAGGCCGGATTGTTGCTGATATCGCAATGCAGCCAGGTCCATAGCTGCGAGAGCAGATTGTTTGCGTCGCAGCGCACGAAGAACGGTTCCCAGAAATAAGCGACATGCTCGAGGTAGTCGCGCGCGCCGAAAGCGCGGTAGACCTCCGTCCGGTAGAAAGGCTCCGACGTTCCCCAGCCCGCGTAGATCGCGGCGAAGGCCTTCAGCCCATCGACGGGAGGCCGATCATAGAAACCGCCCGCGAAAACCGGATCCAATTCGAGTGCGCGCTGCAGCGCGAGCAGGAAGACCTTGTTGAAGGACGCCGTTCTGGCCGAGCCTGCGATTGGGCACGCGGCCCGCACCATCTCCGGGAACTGCGCCGCCCACTCGAAGGTCTGGCACGCGCCCATCGACCAACCGGTCACCAGACGGATCCGCGCGAGGCCCAGCTTCTGCGTGAGCAGGATCTGCTGGAGACGGACATTGTCGTGGATCGTGACCTTGGGAAAACGGCCGCGCTCGTTCGGCGGCGGAGAGTTGCTGGGCGACGAGGACAGTCCATTGCCCAGCAGGTTGGTCATCACGATGAAGTACTTGCGCGGATCAAGGGCGCGGCCCTCGCCGGCCATGAAGGTCTCGATGTCGTTGTGGGTTCCCGTGTACCAGGTCGGCACCAGCACCGCGTTGTCGCGAGCCGGACTCAACGTCCCCAGCGTCTTGTAAGCCAGCCGGGCGATCGGGAGCAGTCCTCCTCTTTGCAACTGGACATTAGGTACTTCGAGGATCTTCGTAATCGCTCATCGCTTTCTCTCACGTTTTTTGCGGCGGTCATGCGCCGCCGGTCCGTTATGGACTCGGCGATAACCGATCACTTAGTATCCGCTGGTGGCGGAGGCATCGTATCGAATTCCGGGAGACTTCCCGCGAGCTCGTCCCAAGCCAGACGGCTGCGCGCAAATAGAATGGCCTCTGGCTGAAACACCGACGGGTCGTCCAGGGTGCCGACATAGACGCTGACGGACTCGGGAGCCATGTCGGCCCTGCCAAAGAGGAGACTGCCACAGGTCGGACAGAAGTGCCGGGTCGTCCTCAGTCCGCTCGTTCCCTGTACCGTGTAGCTCCTGGTCTCCCCGGTAACCTTGAACGACGACTTCGCCACACCCATAACCGGCACATGCCCGGTGCCGGACGCGCGCTGGCAATCGCGGCAGTGGCAGTGAACGGCAAACAGAGGATTTCCCTGAGCCTCGTACCGTACGGCTCCGCACAAACACCCGCCCGTCATCATCTTAATCCTCTAGAAAAATCCTGACGCGCGTGGCGGAAAACATCACTAGGCGAACTGCCGATCGATATCGACCTGGTAGCCATTGGCAAGCCGATTGGTCTCGTTCGCCATCCCCACCACGGCCATCACTTCTCCCAGCATGGCATCGGTCATGCCGCCATTGCGTGCGCCCGCGGTATGGGAGCGGATGCAGTATTCGCATCCGTTGGTCGCACTGACCGCGATATAGATCATCTCCTTGACCAGCGGATCGAGAGCGCCGGGCGCCATCACTTCCTTGACGCTCTCCCAGGTTCGCCTGAGCGTCGGCGGATGATTGGCCAGCGCCTTCCAGAAGTTGTTAATCCAATCGGTCTTGCGGGTAGCCATGATGTCGTCGTAAACGGCCCGGACCTCCGGGCTCGCTTCGCGATATTCGATGAGCTTTACGGTCGCCATGCTGCCTCCGCGTTTGCCGGGTCGCCGGAGAGATAGTCACTCGTCTTCATTTTCACGCGTCTTGACTTTCATTCGTCTTGACTCTCACTCATCTTCGGAAAGCGCGCGAAACCGCCGCTCGTATTCCTGGCAGGTAACTCTTACGGCGGCGAGATCGTGGCGCAGGAAAGCGCGTCCAACGGCCTGCTCGAATTCATCGAGGAGCGCCTCCGCGCGGGCGGGCGAGAGTTCTTCGCCCAGTGCGTCGATTTCGTCGAGTGCGGCGCGCAACAACCGGTTGGCCTCTGCTTCTTGCCACGGTTCGTTCAACTTAAAACCTCGAGCATCGGTGTCCGCCCGGCCTGATGGAGCAGGCACCCTTTGATGACCAACCCGCCATGATTTCACACAATCTCAAATGATAGCTTCAAGGCTCGCTCAAGGCGAGATCAATCGGTACGCTCACGGGATGGCTCAGGCGGTTCGCAAGGCGTTCGCAACCGGCGCCGACACGTATGACCGTGCGCGGCGCAAGCTGGTTCCCTGCTTCGATGATTTCTATCGCATGGCGCTCGAGTTGTTGCCGTTCGCGCCCGATGTCCGCTTCGAGGTGCTCGATCTGGGCGCCGGCACCGGCCTGCTGTCCGCGATGATCGCGGAGATGTTTCCCAAGGCGCAGCTCACCTTGTTCGATCTAACGCCCGAGATGTTGGCGATTGCGCGCCAACGCCTGAAGCCGGCGGGCAGACGCGTGCGCTTCGTGACCGCCGATTTCGCCGCCGCCGCCGCGTCCGCGAAGGCTTACGACGCGGTGGTGTCGGCGCTGGCGATCCATCATCTGCCGGACAGCGGCAAACGACATTTGTTCTCCGACATCTTCAAGTACCTGACGCCCGGCGGCGTCTTCATCAACGCCGATCAGGTTGCGGGCGAGACCGTGGCTATCGATCGACGCGCGCACGACCTGTGGATCAAGCGCGCACGCGAGTTGAAGGCGGGCGAACGCGACCTCAGTGCGGCGTTAGAGCGGATGAAACAGGACTTGCCGGCGACGGTGGGCCAGCAGCTCGCCTGGATGCGCGAGGCCGGATTCGTCGAGGTTGCCTGTACCTATCGCAACCTGATCTTCGCGGTGCTTTCGGGCGCAAAACCCGGGTCGCGAGGCCAGCCGGACTGAGCGACGGGCGCGTGGATCTCAGGCACTTTCGCGATCATTGAGGTTCGATCATGGAGTTCGATCATAATTGCGCGGCCGGAGCCTCGCCACTTTCGATGCCCGGACTCCATCGATGGCGGCGCTGGACGAGTTTCTCGAACAGCGCCCGCGCGGTTCGTCCAACCCATGGGATGCCCGCGCAGAGGTAGGTATGCTCTTTAACCACGTCCCCTCCGAATGACATTTTGAATTGGGTTATCCCGTTGGTCTTGTCCTCTTTGATCCCGCCAAGATCATAAGTGCCAAATCCTTCTTCCCGGTACGCACATATCTCATGCCAGTGGAGAAAACGATTCAGCGTGCCGCTTAAGCGCGAGGTTTCGCGGTCGTCGAAGCGGCGGCTGGCGGAGTATAAAAGCCGCGCGCGGCCGATTTCGACATCACGAAGCAGGACGTGGCCGCATACCGGATTTCCGTCCAGATATGCCATGAAGATATCGGCGTGACCCTCGTAGCGGCTGAGCGCGCGGTGATTGATGGCCGAAACCTCCGGCTTCGAACGGACGAAATCGTTGAAGAGCGCGAGAAATTTCTCCGTCAGCTCAGGACCATTGCGCTCGATGCGGATCCGATCGCCGAGTTTCTCCGCCTGCCGAATCTCATAGCGAGTGTTCTTGGCAATCCCCTTCGTAAGCGTTTCGAGCGTGCCGCCCAGATCTATACAGACAGTTGCGCTTCTCTCGTGCCGTACCACGCGGCTCGCGTTTCGCAGCTCGGTCGGCGTCCAAAACAGTCGCGCCATTTGAATCGGCTTCGACCACTCAGTCAGCTCGGCAAGCGCCTCGTCCGTGGGAAAGAACACCGCCTTATAGGGCACAAGTCCTGCCAGGTAACGATCAATAGTCACCATTGAATTTCCTCACGCCGCAACGCTATCGATGAGAAAGCGAATTGCTGTCACGCTTGTTGGTTTCGCGCCTGACCGATTTGCCCTTGCGCGGTTCGCTGCTGGGCGGCTCCAGTTCGCTAGCCCGGAGCGAATTTGACTCGAGGATCGCGTCGAGCAGCGGCGAGCCGGCGAGCTTGCGCAGTAATTGGATGTTGGGGATGACGCAGTGGCCGCCGATGACTCCCGGAAAATAGCGCGGCCGCGGCAGGAATTCGACCTCCTCGAAAAAATTGATCGCCTGATCGTAGTCGGCGCCCACGCGGCGGGCATAGCGATCGAGATCCTGCGCAAAAGCGATCTGCACGCCGAAATAGGTCGTCTCCGCAAGCTTGGCCAGCTCCAGCGTCTCCGGCTTGTCCATCCGCCGGGTCTTCATCCCAGCGCGCTCGAAATGATCTTGCGCCAGCGCGGCGGTCTCGGGCTCGGCCGCCGCCACGTATTTGACGTAGTGGAGCAGGTCCTGCGGCATCCGCACGTGCTTGCCGCGCACGGGACTGTACGCGACGGGCTTGCCGGTGCGCCGCTTGAGCGCGCTCGTCGTTCCGGGCAGAACCGTGCTGTTGACGATGGTCAGCGCCGGATCGAAACGTTCGATATAGCCGCACACCGCGTCCTCGAACGGCGCGCTCGATTGAAATGGAATACATATGTGCATCACGCCGATCTGCGCGTCGAATTCGCGCGGTTCGATATCGTGACGCAGCACCGGCCATCGGCGCTCGATCACTTCCGCCAGCGCCGCGCCCACTTCGCCCAGGCCAACAATCAGCGTCTCCCCGTGCTCCACTTCGGTTTCCTCCTCGGTATGTTCGCGTTGGCTCATGCTGCCCGCTCGGGATCGTAGCGCGCCTCCGACGAGGGCTTTTTCAGGAGCGAGTCAATTGCGCGGTAGTACTCCGCCCGTTGAGCCGGCCAGCCGATTCGCTCCACCGCGCGCCGGGCATTTTGCGCCAACTCGGCGCGGCGCGCGGGATCGCTGTAAAGCTCTTCGATCGCCGCCGCCATCTCGCCGACATTGCCTGGTTCGACAAATCTCACGGCGCGCTCGCCGAAGTAGTGCTCGATGGTGCGCAGGCGCGACGCGATGGTCGGGATGCCCAGCGCCATGTAGTCGAGCAGCTTGACCGGCAGCATAAGATGAGTCGCGTTGCTCGCCCGGTTTGGGATCAGCCCGACATCGGCTTCGGCCAGCAACCGTGGCAATTCCTCGATCGGCACCTGATCGATAAAGGTTACGCAGCCTTCGAGCTGTTTGCGGACCACGAGCTCCTTGGCCGCCTCGAGATAGTCACCGGTCCCGATCACCATCAGCCGCAGACCGGGTATTCGCGGGCGGACCAGGGCTATTGCTTCAATCGCGACATCCAGTCCCAGCCGGCGCGTCAGGGTGCCGTGGCAAGCCAGGGTGAAAGCGCCGTCGACGCGCTGTCGTCGCTCCGGCATCGCGCTGAAGACGGCCGGGTCGGGAGCGTTCATCACCGTTCTGATCTTGTGCTCCGGGACTCCCGCCTGGATCAGGCGCGCGCGATGAAGCGCGTGCACCGCGAGCACCCGGTCGGCGCAGCCTGCGCTCGAGCGCTCCTCCAGCATCAGGAGCCGCGCGCCGATCGCGCCGCGCCGGCCGCCGAACTTGTCCTGGTACAGCTCCGGCATCGTGTCGTGGATATCGAGTACGACCCGGCTGCCGAGCAGCTTGGCCGGAAGCGCGCACAACACTGCCGCGTCGGGCATCGTGCACACGATCACGACGTCGTAGCGCTCGACCAGGCTCCGCCGCAGCGCGGCCCACGAAGCCCTGGCGAAAAATTTCAGATAGCTGCGCACGTAACTCGAGCGGCTGTTGCCGCGATAGCGAGGCATCTTGAGGCCCATCACGTTGACGCCGTCGATCACGCCGTTGTGACCGCTGTCCAGACAGACCACGTCGATATGATCGCCACGGTCGGCCAGCGCCTCGGCATGGCGCTTGACGCGCCCATCGTGGACGTAGGTGGTATAGGCTATGAGCAGAATACGAGCCACGACACGCTCCTAGTTCGCCAGCGGTTGTTCGCTAAGCCGTAGCGCGGTCGCGCGCGTGGCTCCGGGACCGGATATGATCGGGCGCCCGTTTTCGACCCGCAATCGCAGCAGCGCCCGCTGCTGCCACCATGCGGCCGCTTCGAACGGCAACGCGCGCCACGCCCCGTTGATCTCGGCGAGCTGCTTAAGCAGTTCCGCGTACGCCTTTAGATAGACGCCATCGCCGCAATAGTCGGGATGCGTGAGCGTGAGGATCATGCCGCCAATCGAGGCAATCCATTTTGCCTTCATCGTCCACACCGGCAATGGGTTCCGGTGAAGCAGATGAATCAGAGTGTGGTCCTGCGGCAGCGTGTAGGGCAATTCAATCAGCCGCGAGAGATGAAACGGGAACAGGCTGCAGGTTCCACCGGGCTGCGGTTCGTAGGGATCCGTGTCGGCGAAACTGGAATCGAAGTCGAAAGACATGGTGGCGATCGCACGCGGATCGCGCAGCGTCGACGGGGATCGGAAGCCGCGGAGGTCGTGTTCGCCGGCGAGCCGCTCCAATAGCGGCGCGAGCTCGGCAAAGTCGCGATGGCTGCGGAACAGGCGGCCGTCGTGGCATAGCCCGTGGGCGCCGAATTCGAAGCCGCGCGCGCGCAACCGCGCCACGCGCTGCCAGTCGATCGGGTATTGGGCCAACGGCAGGTTCCAGGCCGAGCGAAAGCCGTGTTGCTCTTCGAGGTCGGCGATCAGCTCCATCCGATCGAAACCCTTGGGGCTTTCCACGTCGTGGGTGAGCACGATGCAGCACTTCGCGCCCTCCGGCCAAAAGCCGATGTGCCATGCGTCCGCCGCGCCCTGGATTTCCAGACCCTGTTTGAGCCAGGCGCGCCAGAATTCAACCAGCGCGCTCTCGCAAGGCCAGCTCGGAAACCGCAGCGGCTTCCGCGCGCGGATCGCCACCGAATTCAGGCGATGGCGTAGGGCCTGCGGAATCAGGCCTTTGACACAGTAGTAAGCGCGCATCGCGGAGGGCGGATGACGATCGATCTCCGGCAGATACTGCTCAAGCAGCAGCCGTTCCGCGGCGGCCTCCGACGGCCCGATTGTCGACTCCAGCGCCGGTCGCCACTGCTCGGGCAGCTTCCAGAAACTGAACGCGTCGTTGCGCCCGGGCAGTTTCACCCCATGATCACTTTGCGCGATTGCCGCGTGATCAAACGGCACTTTGAGACTCAGCGCCATACCGACTCCATCAAAAGAAGTCTGCGTAGCTGTTGACGGCGAACGAATCTGACCAGCGCGGGCGAGACCGGCCGCGGAGAACGCTGCACCGCGGCTTCGAGGTAGCCGGCAGCAAGGCCGACGCCGCCGACGATTGGCGGCCACTTAAATCCCAGCCGCAGCGCCCGCGCGATCAGGAACACGGGCGAATAGCCGACATTGTACGCGGCGCGGCCCGCAGCTTTGCGGCCTTGCCACAGGCCGCCGGCGGCGCCTTGCGGGCGATGATGATAGGCGCGGATGTGCCGGAAGTTGCGCGTGCCGAAGCCGAGCATCATCGCCCGCACTTCGTCGATCGTGTCCCACCCAAGGCCGGCCTCCAGCCCTCCGATCGCGGCGAAGCAGGCGCTGGAGTACAACTTGGCGGCGCCACGCGTGTGGAACGACGGTGCCGGCACTTCGTGCCAGCCCTTGCCGTGCGGTTCGTACAGCGTGGGACCGGCGATTCCGAGGCGCGGATCTTTTTCCAATTCGGCCAGTAGCAACTCCGCGAACTGCGGCTTGAAAGTCAGATCGGCGTCGAGGCGCAGGACGGCGTCGTAGCCCTCCCACGTATCGCGCTGCAGAAAGCGCATGATCACCGATTCGCCACCCGGCGCGCGCGAGCCGTTGCGCGGCAGATGCTTGGGCTCGATCCAGGGATGGTACTGCGCGGCGCGATCGAGAATCTCGCCGGTGCGATCGGTCGAACCGTCATCGATTACGATCCAGCGGCCCGGCCGGCGCGTCTGCGCGACCATCGCGACCAGCAGCCGCGGGAGAAGCCGCTCCTCATCACGCGCGGGCGTTATGGCGATATAGTGTTTCATACCTGGTAACCGTCGGACTCCACGTTACGCCTGCGCCGCCGAGGTTTTGGTCGCGGCCGGCACGAATGCCCTGCCGATGAGGTCCATCGCGTTCGAGCGCTCCATCCATAGATAGACCAGCGCCGGCGGCACGGCCGCAGCAACCAAAACGATCGCGCCACGCTCCCCAGCGAGCATTGCGGCCATTCTTCCGCCCACCGTCGCGAGCGCGCAGAGCACGGTCAGGCGCAATGCCGGAATCACCGAGGTCGCCAGGTCGCGCAGGCTCAGCCCGATCAGTGCGCATGCGAGCCCCTGGCCGAACACGCTCACCAAACCCTCGACCATGCTCATTCCCAGGCTGACCCCAAACAGTCCCCATCGCGCGAGGCCCAGCACCGCGACCACCAGCAACGTGAGCCGCACTCCATGGAGATACATGTCGAGCGCTGGATGATTCTTGCTGTAGAACACTGAGCCGATGCCAAGCCGCAGGCCGCAGAGCGCCAGGCCCGGCGCGAGCAGCCTCATCGGCAGGACTGAGGGTACCCACTGCGGGCCGTAAATCGTGCGGAGGATTTCCGGCGCCGCGATCGCCGCGCAAGCCGCAATCGGCAGCACCACACGCGCGATATAGTCGAAGAAATCGAGGTAGGCGCGGGAGAGCGCTTCGTGGTCATCCTGCAGTTGGCAGAACGCTGGAAACGTCACCCGCCCTGCGACGCGATACAGGCGGTCGGGCACAAAGCGCAGCAGGTCCCACGCCATCCCATAAAAGCCCAGTGCCGAACTGCCGAGCAGCCGCCCAACCAGCAGGTAGTCCGCGTTCGAAGAAAGCACGTAGACGATCCGGCTGCCCCACGCGGCGACCGAAAAGCGCGCAAAGTCGCGCCCGGCTTGCCGGGTCGGCCAGCCACGCGGCAAGTGCGGGTCCGCGATCCAGATCGCGATCGCATGCACGGTGAAACGTGCCGCCAGACCTCCGGGCAGGCTCCACGCCGGCAGCCCCCACCACAGCACGAGCAGCAGCGCCACTACGACAAAGGCCACCTCCGCGACGACATCGGCCGCCGCGAGCGCAGTGAAGTTAAGCTTGCGGCGCAGGCGCGCGCTTGGGACCACGGTCGTGGCGTCGAGCAAAATCGGAAGGCATAGAAGCCGTGCGCCGCCGGTCAGCCCGGGCATGTCCATCGCCGCTGCGATCAAGGGCGCGGTCAGATACAAAACGACCGCAGCGCCGAGCGCCGTCAACATGCCCAGCCACCAGGCGGTGGCTTCATGGGCCGCGGTTATTTCCTTGCGCTGGACCAGCGCGTCCGGGATGCCCGCGTCATTGCTTAGAGCCGCAAGGACGCTGAGCACCAGCAGCACTCGAAAGATTCCGAATTGACCCGGCCCGAGCGCGCGCGCCAGCATCACGAAGCCGCCCAGGCGCACTCCCTGAACGACGAACTCGGCGATCACGTTGTCGCGCACGCTGCGCGCGACCGCCTGCCACATCGAGTGGCGCGTCTCCGCGCTTGGCGGCTCAATGCTCTGCGGAACTGCCACCCCCTACACTCCCCCTCCGCGAAGCATCGCCGGCACGGTTCTGGCCAGGATCCGCAGATCGCCCGCGAACGACCAACTCTGCAGATACTGGACGTCGAGCCGGACCATCTCGTCGAACGAGAGATGGTTGCGGCCGCTCACCTGCCACAGGCCGGTTATTCCCGGCGCCGCTTGCAGGCGGCGCAGATGCCACGGCTGGTAAAGCTCGAGCTCGTAGGGCAGGGCGGGGCGCGGGCCGATGAGGCTCATCTCGCCGCGAATCACATTGATAAGCTGGGGCAGTTCATCGACGCTGAAGCGGCGCAGCCAGCGGCCGGCCTGCGTCACGCGCTGGTCGTTGGCGAGCTTGAACACGCGCTCGCCACCCGATCCGTCCTGGGCTGCGGACTCGCCCTGGTTAATCCACTGCCGGACGTAATCGCGATGCGACGAATCGTCGGCGGCCGATCGCATGGTGCGCAGCTTGAGCATGCTGAATGGCCGGCCGCGCATCCCGATACGCGTCTGGCGGAACAGGATCGGACCGCCGTCAAAGAGCCGGATCGCAACCGCGCCCGCCGCGAGAACCGGGGCGGCGGCGATCAGGAGCAACATTCCCACCGTCACGTCGAACGCGCGCTTCAGCGCGAAGTTCAGGCCCTCGATGTTGGAGCCGAGCGGACTGATGAGCGGAACCACTCCGAACATCTCGACCCGCAGGCCGCCGTTGGGCCACTCCGATACCCACGGCATCAGCCACCAGCGCAAGCGCTGTTGCTCGCACAACCCGATGATCCGTTCGTGCTGCTCGCGCGGCGCGTCCGGCATCACGATGGCGGCTTCAAGCGAGGGATAGAGCGCGGCGATTTCGGCGATGCGTTCGGTGGAGCCGAACACCGGACAGCCGCGATATTGCCGCACGTCACAATTGTCGTCGAGGAAACCGACCATCTCGTACGGCGTCATCTCGTCGAGAACCCGGTCGCACAGGTAGCGCGCAAACCGGTTGCATCCGATCAGCAGCAGCGGAATCGCGTTCTTGGGATTGGCGTAAAAGCGCCGGATGCATTGCCGCGTCGCCATCCGTTCAAGCGTGATGGCCGGGATGCTGAGCAGGTAGCCCAGCATCACGGTGAATCGTGAAAAATGGGTATGCACCAGGAATCCGACCAGCACCGTGAGCAGCGCCGCGTACGAGCATCCGCGCACGATGCCGGCGAATTCCTGCAAGCCGCCGTTACGCATCCGGTAGAGGTCGCAGGCGCGGAACACCATGATCCACAGGAAAACGACAGCCAACAGGGTGAGGCACAGAAGCGCCGGATTGCTCCGCAACAGGCGCCCCTCCATCTCGCGCGAGGGATCGTGCAGCATCAGCGCCGCCGTGAATGCGACGAGCAAGGCGAGCCCGTCACAGGCCGCGAACAGCGCTTTCTGTCTTTGTAGTTCGCCGGCGAACATGCCTCACTCGCCACGCTCCGGGGGGAGAGCAGAGACGGCTGGGCTTCGGCGATGCCCGCCGGCGAATACGGTGGGACGCTTGCGCACGGCCGCGAGCACCGTTTCGGCCACCTGCCGCACCTCGGCGTCGCTCAGATGCGGATGCATCGGGAGCGAAAGCTCGGTGTCCGCAAGCCGCTCGCTCACCGGAAAATCCTTGGGCCGGTAGCCGAGGTCGCGGCACGCCGGCTGCAGATGCAGCGGCACGGGATAGTGAATGCCGCACTCGATATTCCTGCTGAGCAGCGCCTGACGGATCGCGTCACGCTCACGGCTGCGAATCGCATAGAGGTGATAGGCCGAAGCCAACCCCTCCGGCTCGGTCGGCAGCACGAGGTCCGCGCCCTCGAGCAGTTCGCGGTAGCTCTCCGCGATCTCGCGCCGGCGCCGGTTCCAGTCGGGCAACCGCTCGAGCTTGGCCCGCAGCACCGCCGCCTGGATCGCGTCGAGGCGCGAGTTGTAACCGTAGTCCTGGTGCGCGTAGTGCGAGATGCGCCCATGGTCGCGCAGCATCCTGATCCGATCCGCGAGTTCGTCGTCGTCGGTTGCCGCCGCGCCGCCGTCGCCCCATGCCCCGAGATTCTTGCCCGGGTAGAAGCTGAAGCATCCCGCCGCGCCGAGCGTTCCGGCGTACCGCCAGCGCTGGCCGTCGTGGAACGAGGCGCCATGCGCCTGGCAGGCGTCCTCAACGATACGCAGGTCGAACTCCACCGCGATCTCCTGGATTTCGCGCATCGCCGCCGGCAGTCCATAAAGGTGCACCGGAACGATCGCGCGCAGGCCGTGCGGTGAGCGGCGGCGCCGCTCGACCAGGTAGCGGCGCAGCGCGTGCGGGTCGATGTTGCAGGTCTCGGGATCGATGTCGACCAGGGTCGGCCGGGCGCCGGTTTGACGGATCGCCGCGGCGGTCGCGATGAAGGTCATCGGCGTCGTGATCACTTCGCTGCCAGGTCCCACTCCGACCGCGAGCAGCGCCAGGCGGATCGCGTCAGTGCCATTGCCGACGGAGATGACGTGGCGAACGCCGAGATAGGCCGCGAACTCTTCTTCGAAGGCCTTGACCTGCGGGCCGCCGATATAGCCGGCGTCGAGATGAATCTTGACCAGCTCGCGTTCCACGCGCTCGCGGATCTCCGCGGTCTGCGAAACGAGATCGACGAACTTAATCTGCATTGGAGTCTCCATGGTTGGGGTTTAACTGGTTCTCGGGTCTGATCGAGCGAAGCAGCCGGGCCGGATTGCCGGCCACCACCGCGCCCGGCGGCACGTCGTGGGTCACCACCGCGCCGGCGCCGACCATCGCGCGCGCGCCGATTTCGATCCCGCACAGGATGACCGCGCCGCTTCCGATCGAGGCGCCGCGCCGCACCACCGTGCCCTCCATCCGCCAGTCGCGCTCGGTTTGCGGCGCGCCGTCCGCGGCAGTCGCGCGGGGCGCTCGGTCGTTGATGAAGACCACGCCGTGACCGACGAACACCTCGTCCTCGATCGTCACGCCCGAGCAGATGAAGGTGTGGCTCGAGATCTTGCAGCGCTGGCCGATCGTCGCGTCGCGCTGGACTTCGACGAAGGCGCCCAGGCGCGTGTCCTCGCCGATCTCGCAGCCGTACAGGTTGACGAACGGGCTCAGGCGCACGCGCGGGCCAAGCCGGACGTCGTCGGCCACACATACAAACCGGGGCATCTGGATGTCGCCGCTCATGCGCATCACGCCAAGGGGATTTCGATCGGGATTTTGTTCCCGTTGTTTTTCAGCGAAAGGTTCGCCGCGTGCAGCACGCTCACCACACGCGCACCCGAGAGTCCGCCGGTGCGCGGCGTGGCTCCGTTGCGGATGCAGTCGGCGAAGTGTTCGCACTCGGCTTTGAGCGGTTCCGCCTCCTCGATGCGCGGGATCTGGATGTCGCCGTAGCGGTAGGAGAATTGGAAATCGCCGAAGGTGTCGTAGTAGCGTTGGACGTCGACGCCTTTGTCGTAGATGCGAATCTTCTCCTGCAGGGAAGTGTCGTCGTAGACCAGCATCTTGCGCGAGCCCACGATGGTGGTGCGGCGAATCTTGTTGGGGTCGAGCCAGCTCACGTGCACGAAGGCGATTACGTTGTCCGGGAAGTGCAACGCCAGCAGCGCCACGTCCTCGACGCCCTTGCGGTAGTGGCTCTGCCCCTGGCAGCTCACCGCCTCCGGCATCCGCCCCATGATCATGAGGATGATCGAGATATCGTGCGTGGCGAGATCCCAGACCACGTTGACGTCGTGCTGGAAGAGTCCGAGGTTGGCGCGGATCGAGGTGACGTAGAAAACCTCGCCCAACTCGCCCGCCGATATGACCTCGTGAATTTTGAGCACCGGCGCGCTGTACTCGAACGTATGCCCGACCATCAGCACGCCCCCGCGCCGGCGTGCGAGCCGCATTAGCTCGGCCGCCTCGGCCGGTGACATTGCCAGCGGCTTTTCGACCAGCACCGACTTGCCTGCTTCGAGCACCCGGCGTGCCATCGGGTAGTGGCTGCTGACCGGGGTCGCGATGATCACGCCCTCGATGTCGGGGTCCTCGAGCACGTCCTCGAAGCGCAGGTCGGTTTCGGCGGACGGATAGAGGTTGCGGATGCGCTCGCAACGGCCGTCGTCGAGGTCGCAGGCGATCACCCGATCGGCGCATTGGAGTTGATAAAAGTTGCGCACCCAGTTGGGGCCCCAGTAACCAAGGCCGACCACTGCGACACCGCGCAAACGGCGCGCCTCTTGGATCGCGGCGGTGCCGTTGTGGCCGTTCAGCTCAGATTTGACAACCGCCGCTGCACTTACCAATTCATTCATGTTCCCAACAGTCTCCGTAGTGGTTTCGCAACCGGGTCGGTTGCATCGTTAAGGATTACGCCTGCCACCGTGCGCCGCGCCGCGCGTAACGCGCTGGCGGTCGTCGCCAACTCGCGCCGCTCCGTATGTCCCTGGCGCACGACCATCAGGATCGGATCTTCGGACCGCGCCAGCGGCAGCATTCGCGCGTCCAGGCGCGTCACGCCGAGATCGATGATCACGGCCGGATACGCGCCCAGCAGCGTTTCGAATTCGTCGAACAATTGCCGTTGCGAATCGGGACTCGACAGGCAACAGGTGACCAGTTCCAGCCGCGGCCACTCGGTCGAGCGGATCTGCAATGCGCCGTCGAGCACCAGCTCGGGGGCGCGGCGGCCGGGATGCTGGAACAGGCGATGCAGCGACGGATGCCGCAGGTGCGCATCGACCAGCATCGTGCGCAGGCCCAGGCGCTGGCTGATGTCGATCGCGATCGCCGTTGCGACCGTTGAGGCCCCGTCGCCCGGGCGGCATCCGGTCACCAGCAGCCGCGAGGTTCTTTCGATCACCGCCACCGGCGCGAGCCGCTCGGTCAGATTGCGGATCGCGCTCGCGCGCGCTATCGCGGCCGGGACGTGCTCGAGCGTAGGCAGCGGGACCAGCGAGTGCGACGCCGCGTTGCTCCCACTGAATACCGAAGTGTCGGCGCGGCGCAGGTCGTCAACCGGCGCTGGCTGCTGGGCGTGATTGGGACGAGTTATCGCTTCGTAGTACTTGCTCATGATTGCGCACCGGCGAGCGGATAGCGGCTGCGGGCCAGGGAGACCAGCGCCGGCAAAAGCGTCCAGGCCAAAATCGCGCGGCCTGGCCTGGTAGTAATCCTCGCAAGACGGAGAATTTCCACGCCCAAGGCCGCATGCGTCGAATTGAAGGTGAACCTGGACTGGGATGACCAGACGTAAAGGACGCCCAGCGCGACCAGCACCAACGCGGCCACTGCGAGCGCCGTTCGTGCGAAATGTTTCAGATGTGACGCGCGCGCAGGCTGATCGCGCAAGGCCGATTTGCCGCCCAGTAGGTTTTCGAACTCGTTGACGGCGGCTCTGGCGATCGACAGGTTGACCCTTGCGCGGCCGGCCGCAAACCCCAGCAGCATCGAGTTGTGACACAGCACGTTTGTGCGCCGCGGGATTCCACGGCTGTGTTGCACCAGGTGGTTGAGCGCGTCCGGGGCGAAAATCTTTTTCGCCGCTCCGCCCTTGGAGCGCAGCCGGCCGTCGATATACTCGCGCAGCTCCGCTGTCTGCAGCGGAGTGAGCAATACGCGCGCGCCGATTCGCTGATTGAGACTGTTCATCTCAGGGCGCGCCAGACGATCGATCAGTTCCGGCTGCCCCACCAATATGATTTGCAATCGCCGCTCCGCGGCCGTATCGAGGTTCGAAAGCAGCCTGAATTCCTCCAGCGTCTCGTCGGCCAGTTCCTGGGCCTCGTCGATGATGATGACGAGGCGCTCGCCCGGCAGCAGGTCGTCGAGCAGTTGCGTGAAGCTCTCGATCAGTTGGAGCTTGTTCTGGCCGTTCGCGGCCCGCATGAATTGCGCCATGATGGCCTGCATCATCTGATCGAAGCTCAGCTTGGGGCTGGTGATGTAGGCGCTGCGCACGTTCGCGTAGCCTCGCGCCAGAATCGAACACACCAGCGTGGTCTTGCCGATCCCGCTCTCGCCCACCAGCAAGGTGAAACCCGAGGGCTCCTGCAGCAGGCTCCATTCCAGCGCAGCCAAGCCTTCGCGATGAGTCGTGCTCAGGTAGAGCGCGCTCGGCGTGGGCGTGAACTGAAACGGTGCCCCGCTCAGTCCGAAGTGCTGATGGTACATGGCGGTCGCGCTATGCCTCGTTGCGAAGGATGGCGATGGTGGTGACTCCGCTCGCCTCTTCGACCGCGGCGGCCGAATAGATTCTGGGGTCGCGCTGCTCTTCCCAATATGCGGCTCCGAGGCCTGCGCACATGGCCAAAGCCGCGCCGGCGAGGAAATTCAGCCAGATAACGGGAAACACCGGCATCATCGGCGCGGTCGGCGCCTGCGCCAGGCTGACATTCAGAATCTTGTTGAGGTTAAGCCCCTGCGCCGCGCGCGCTTCTTCACTCTTGCGCACGTATGCGGTGTAAGAGTCCTTATCGTTCGTGACCTGGCGCGACAGACGGTCGATCGTCAGCCCGTTGTTGACCATGTCGGTAAGCTGCTGGCGCATCGCCTCGATTTGCTTATCGAGTACCTCGTGACTGGCTTGCAGCGAGGCGGCGTTGGCTTGTGACTGCTTCAGACTTTGTTCGAGCGTGACCCAGACCGGGTTGAGGTCAGTGCTAGACTCCTGCACCTCGAGGTGATTCTCATGATTGAGGATCCGCTGCGCCGCCGCGAGTTTTGCATCGATCTCGGTGATCCTTTTGCTGGTGGGCTGATAGCGGCTGAGAAGATCGGCGCGCTCGGCCTCAAGCTGCATCACCTGGGGTTTGATTTGCTGCAGGGCCATGTTCTGTACCGACCGCGTCTCTTTGCTTATCTGCTGCGGCGTAGCCTGCACTTCCTGCGTGAGCGAGGCGACCTGCTGTTGGGCCGAAGCCAGGTCGCTCGAGTTCTTTGCGTCCTGGATTTGCAGGTCGGACAGCCGTGTCACCAGCGCCTGTTTCTGATCGGTAAGACTGGTTATTCCGGTCTGAACCTGGAATTGACGCAGCTTCTCTTCCGACTCGTTGAGCCGCTGATTGAGCTGCTTGGCTTGCTGGCCGAAAAACTGTTCCGCCTCGGGGTCGTTGGAGAGTCCCGCGTGATATTCCTGGTACTGAGTAATCAGCCGCGACAGGAAGTCGTGCGCCCAGCGGGAATCGTGCGCACGGAAATCCACTTCGATGATATTGGAGCGCTTAATCACTGAAACGCCCACGTGCTGCGCCAGCTTGAGTGCCCATTGGTCGCGGGGGTCGACCGTTGGTGAACTGTGCAACAGCCGGTATCCGCTGGTCGGAATCTGCAGCGCGAGGCCTACCGTGTCCTGCAGCAGCCCCGGATTTGTGGCGTCGTAGGGCATCGGGAGACCCGCGATGGCCTGCTTGACCAGGTGAAGACTGGTCAGCAGTTCGACTTCCGAGTTGAGATCCTGCTCGCTAACCGGATTGGCGACGATCCCCGGATTCTGCGAAGACTCGTTTTGAAGGTCCGGCGAGACCAGCAACTGCGCGCGGTTGTTTTGCACGAAAATCTTGGCGGTCGATTGGTAGACCGGCGGCCACAGCAGCGTGCCGACCACCACCAGGCCGAAGATGATCCCGGCGGTCTCGAGGAAGGCGTTTTTGCGCCGGAACAGCAGTTCGATCCAGTAGTTCAAATCACGCAGTATCATCTTCGTTCGAATCCTCCGCGAATCCTTCGCGCTCCGGGTTAGAGCCCAGGGGTCATCGACAGATAAGGCTGGACGGGCAGCAAGTCGCGAATGTATTGCTTGACGAACAAGTCCATATTCGCGATCCGGCTGCGCGGCACTACCAGCACGTCGTAAGGCATCAGCGCCGCGTCTTCGCCCTTGCCCGGACTGTCAGCCGCGGTAGCCAGGTCGAGCTTTTCGCCGGTGGGACGCCCGCACGCATCGCGCCGAATCAGCACCACGTTATCGTCGGCCGCGTCCGGCGTGATTCCGCCGGCGTCAGCAAGCGCCTGCAGCGCCGTCATCCCAGGTTCGAGGGGAAACGCGCCCGGATGGTTGACCTGGCCCTGGACGTAGATCTGCCGGCCGGGCATGTTCTTCACGATGACTGCTGCGTCGGGCGAACGCAGCTCGCTCAGGTAGGCCTTGTCGATCTGGCCAGCGAGCTCCGACGGCGTCATCCCGGCCGCCGTTAGCGCCCCGACCAGCCGCAGCGTTATCCGGCCGTCAGGACTCACCGGGACTTCGTCATTGAATTCGGGATTGAGGTAAAAGTTGATCGACAATTGGTCGCCGGGCTGTATGTGGTAGTTCTGCTGGTCGTTCGAGGTTTGAATCACGCTCCCGGCGAGGCACTGCTCCGGTGACACGCTTGCGGCCTGGGGAGCACCCTGAGTGTCTCCGCGCGAGCCTGAGGAAGCGGAGGAGGAGGCGGAGCATCCATAGAGGACGAGCGCACACAACGTGACGCCGAGTGCTCCAATGGGCAGCATCAACCTCGGGTGCGATCCATTTTTGCCTCGCGTGTTGTCGCGCGATGCATCGGAGTTGCGGCACATAGGCGTTGATTCCTTCATGATGCTTCTTTTGGTTCAATTCGCGACGGTCGTGTCGTAGTAAGGCAAACCTCATGCCGCTGTTTAAATGCCGAATCGTGCAGGTTTTCTGTGTTGATGATGAAATGCTCGGTCAAAGTTACCCATTTTCGGAGTAACAATTTCTCGCCGCGTCGCTTAAGGACGCGATAAAGCAGTGATGGGGTTGTTGGTGCGGCCCAAGACGAAAAGACTCGCGCGCGCAGATATTTGAGCGGATATGCAGAATATTTGAGCGGACACTCGTCGGGGTTTCTGAGCGTCAAATGAAAGCTACGCACGCAGCGTGTAAGTTTACGGCGCGGCTTTGACCGTTGTAGTCAACGCTGGGGCATGCCATCGCATCCTGCGCCATCGACCTAGTCTGGATATGGAATGAATTGGCGGGTACGGCCTAATCAGGCTGCGTACCCGCCATTCTCGTCCACTCGAATCGGTCATGCTTCGCGTGACCGATTCGCCTCGCGCTATTGCGAGGCGGTAGGACCCATCGTCAATTCGTTACGTACGTCTTTGACGCCATTGGTCTGCTGTGCAACCTGCCGCGCGGTCGCCGCGGCGTCGGCTGAGTTCACCGTACCCTTGAGCGTTACCACGCCTGCCACCGTGTCGACGTGGATATCGGCGCCCTTCGTGACCTTGTTCTCATGCAAGGCGGTTTTGACCTTCGCTGTGATCGCGGTATCCGAGATCGCAGTCACAGTACCGTGATATGCGTGCTTGATCGCCTGACCGGTATCCGAGGCCGCGTTTTCAGCCGAGTCTCCCGCTTGATGCATGGATTGACTGGCCGGCACGCTGTCTTCCTGTGCAAAGACCGGCACCGCGATGCCCATCCCTAACACCAGCGCCGGCACAACTATTTTCAATCCAAAAACGTTTTTCATGTGACCTCCTCGCGAGTCGAACGAAGTCTCGCGTCGTGTTGAACTCTTCTCTTCTGAAAGCCGATACGCGGCCGCGCCGCGATAGAGAAGTGATCAGCAAGACGAGGGCCATTTAAGAAAGTGCGGGAAATTCGGACCTTGCTTGCAAAGTTTGGATTGAAATTTGTTCAGCGCGAGAGCAAAAAAGAACTCCACCTGGAATCTGGCGCCCGCCAGCACCCATTCGACCGGCGGCGCGAAAACCATTGTGTCCGTGCGGTTTCCGCTATGTTGCCGCGAGACGCCGAGCCGGATTCCCGCGTCGGCAGCTACCGGCACATGCCTTGCTCCGTGATAAGGCGTTCCCGCAATTAGGCTGGACAACTGACCCGGTCGAGCGAGTGAAGTTCACTCGCCACGGGGTGGCTTCGTTTTATCAGTTGGGCCGAGAATTTGGAGGAAAAGCTTATGCTTTATTGGGCAGTCGTTTGTCTCGTAGTAGCAATCGTGGCGGGCGTGCTTGGATTCGGTGGGATCGCCGGAACCGCGACGGATATGGCGAGAATTCTTTTCGTGGTCTTCCTGATCCTCTTTATCATAAGTTTGGTGATGCGAAGGCCCGTCTGACGATCTTAGGCACACCTACGCGATGTATGACGCAGTACGGAGCTGAGACTCCGAAGAAGCTGAGGAGAAGTTTGGAAAATGGACAAGAACAATCTGAGCAATACCGCGAACGAGACGCTGGAAACCGCCAGGGACATGGGACGCGAAGCGATCGACAAAGGATATGACACCGCGCGCGACTATGTTTCCAAAGGTGCGGACTATGCGGGTGAGGTCTCTGACAACCTGACGGATTTCGTCCAACGCCAACCCTGGCTTGCGCTCGCAGGAGCATTCGTAATCGGTTACGTAGCCGCGAAAGCGCTGAGGCGAGTTTCGCTCTAAGCCCGCGATTATACGGAGATGCATACGGCAAACGAATCGCGGTCACCGACCGACCTCGAACTGCTGGAATCGAGCATCCGGGACCGGCCCTTGCGCGCACTGACATTATCCGCAGGGGCCGGGTTCCTGTGCGGTGGCGGACTACGCAGCCGCGTGGGTCTCGCGCTCGGGATGTTCATAGGGCGGAGTTTCGCCGGTACAGCGCTAATCAACGCGATCGAGGCTCTATCAGAACACAATGGAAGACGACATCGAGCGGATCAAAGACGAGCTGGAAGAGGCGCGGCAAAGCCTGCAGCAGACCGTGACCGAGGTCAATCGAAAGGTTGAGCAAGAGGTCGAAACGGTCAGCACGCAGCTCCAGCCCGCACATTTAGTGGCGCGCCAACCGCTGTTGTCGGCATGCGTCGCTGGCGCCCTGGGCTTCGCTTTGGGTTATCGCGGCAATACACCGATGGCAGTTCTGGTTCTTGGTGGACTGCTCGGAGCAGCGCTGAGTGAGGCATGGAACGATGGATCCTGGAACCGCGACACGACCGCATCAGCGTAGTCCGGAGACCGTCGCCGGCCTCAAGACGGAGACCGAATGGTCGACGTTGCTGAGCCGGATGCTTGAAGACCTTTCGCGAATCATCCGGCTCGAACTCCAGCTCCTGGAGGCAAGGATTGCTCCCTCGCTGACGGGGCTGGCCGATCGGGCGATCGCCGCTCTGGTGATACTGTTCGCCGGCGTTATCGGTGGCTCGTGTTTCCTGGCGGCGCTAATCCTGTTGCTTCATGAATGGATGAAATGGTGGCAGGCTTTTGCCATCGGCGGCGTGGTTGCGATCGCGTGCGGGGTCGTAGCCTATTCAGTTATCAAGCGTCCGGCAGTCACTGAAACGAAAACCGTTTAACGAAGACCGTTTGAGGGCGCCCTCCACTCGTTCGGAAGCTTTGCGCTTTCCGTACGCGTCCGAAGATCGCGCGACGCATCATGCGCTGGCCGCGATGCTGGGGAGATTGGTCTCGACGCGCCGATGCCAATTGTAAATCCGTTCTGTAAAGGACACTTTCTTTCCGCTTTCGGGCAAATCTCTCGACAAATCCAGCTTTCGCGCGTAATTCTATAGATATTTGGCGGAATTTTTGGTGTTTTGTAGCTGGCTTATAAATTGCTCGAAGTTGCTTATCGTCGGAAAAGCTCATCGCAAAAGAACAGCGAGACGTCCTCTTGTGTCCCGGAGCGGCTCTCCCATCGCAACCACTTTCGGAGGATAAACATGTTCTCGTTCACTCAAAGATCCGCGCGCACACTGGCGGCGGCCACTGTGCTCGGCTCGATCGTTCTCGCTGGCCCTTTCGCTATTGCAAGCGGTCACGGCGGCGCCTCGGCGGCCGCAACCCAACTCGGCTCCGCTCCGCAAATCCTGGCACAGGCTTCCACAGCTCCCGCGACGACGGAGTCGGCACCGGCCGGCGAGAAGTCTGATCCCGTCGAGGCGCGTATCAAGGAATTGCACAGCAGGCTTCACATCACGGCCGCTCAGCAGGCTCAGTGGGACAGCCTCGTCCAGGTGATGCGCGACAATGCGAAAGCGATGGAGGATCTGCAAGCGCAGCGAAAACAGGACGCCAAGGCGATGACCGCTGTCGATGCGGTCAAATCATACCAGGCGGTCATTCAGGCGCATGAAGCTGGAATGGCTAAATTCGTCCCGGCCTTTCAGGCTCTGTACGACAGCATGTCGGATTCCCAGAAGAAGATCGCCGATGCGATGTTCCGCAGCAAAGTACGTACCGCGGCGGCAAAGGAGCCCAAGTAGTCGCCAAGTAGTCGAATGTCCGGATATGGCACTTAGCGGGTTCCCGGAAAACGTTGCAGGAGTGAAGAGTTACCATGGAAAACGCCACGCTAACCAGGATCGGCAAAATCAGCAAAATCAATAAGATTAGTAAGCTTGCAATTGCGCTCGGCTTCGGTGTCGTGATCTGCGGTACTGCGATGGGGCCTGTGTTCGCCGGCGGCCACGGTCACGATAAGCATCATGAAGAGCACCACAGAGACGACAGAGGTCACGATCGCGGTGTCTACGTTGCGCCGGCGCCTGCCTACTATTACGCGCCGCCAACCAACTACTACGCAGCGCCGGAGCCGTACTACTACCCACCGGCCTACACTGCGCCGCCGCCTCCGCCTGAGGGAATAAACCTTTTCTTCGGGCATCTATAGAAAGGCTTGCGTGATCGCGTCAGTCCAAGCGATCTGCGGGCGGGACGGCCAATAGCGCCCTTGACAGCGGCTTCTCACTGATCGATAAGCCGAGCATGAAGCTTCGACATGCCGCGGCGGTAATGTTGACGGGCTGGTTTCTGATCACGCCGCCGCCGCTGGCCAATGGTCATTACGACCCCTCTGCTGCCCTGTCCAAATGGAAAATCGAGGGCGGGGCCGGCACGCGGGAACAATGCAATGAGGCGCAGGCAGCTTTGAGCGCCAGTGCGGTCAAGGAAAACCGGCCAAGCGACATCGAAGCCGTGAAGAACGCGCAGTGCGTCCCGCAGGATGATCCGCGTCTTCAGGGAAATTAGCAGCCAGGCTGGGGGAGCAGAGATCGTGAATCGGACGCCGATCGGAAGTATCGCAAGCAGCCGCCGCACAGAGGCTATTGCGCCTGCTGTAACCCGGCGGCAAATGATCGCCCGGGGCGCGATCGCGCTTGGCGGTTTGGCGATGGCGTCCAGCTTCGCACTGTCGAGCGCATTGGCGGAATCGAATCCGGGCGCTGGGAATGCGGACGCACAGGTGTCCCAACGCGATACTGACGCACTTTCAACAGCCAGCGTGCTCTATATCGCCACGGTCCGCAAAGACGGCAATCAAAGCACGGCGGCTCCGGTCTGGTTCACGGTCGCACCCGATCACGTGGTGCTTATTCAAACGCAGCCCACGACCTGGAAGGCCAAACGCATCCGCCGAGGCAGTCCGGTGATCGTCTGGATCGGTAAGACCAAAGGCCCGGCGTTCATCGGCAAGGCGGAAATAACCAGTGATCCGGCGGTCGCGCATCAAATAGTCCGAGACTATCCGAAGCGATACCTGATGGCGCGGCTCGGGATGCACACGCCGACCCAGGAGATGTTCGACAAGGGCCAGATTATCCCGATAACAATCAGGCCGATACGCGACCTACCCGAGGGATTCGCTTCCCAGCCCGGCAAGCCCGCTCCGAGCATCGGCGGCGGACAACAGAAGTCCTAGTAGCAAAGCTTCTTCTTCGGTCATCCTTCGACTGTGGCAGGAAAGTTCGAGACGCCGAGGAGAGTTGCGATGGCTGTAGCGTAACGCTCTTTCGCGATCGCACGCGCGGACCAGATGGGAGGGACAGATGAGCGATCTAAATCTCGATCTCTGTTACATGACGGCAACGGAGGCAATTGCCGCGTTCAAGAAGCGCGCTCTTTCTCCGGTCGAGCTTCTCAAAGCGATCATCGCGCGATGCGAGCAGCTCGAGCCGAAGGTCAACGCATTCACCTACACCTATTTCGATCGAGCGCTCGAACAGGCCAAGGCCGCCGAGGCCGAGTACGCCCGGCGCAGCGGCGAGCCGCGCCCGCTCGAAGGCGTGCCCGTCGCGATCAAGGATTTTCATCCGGTCAAGGGCGAGATCACCACCTTCGGATCGAAGATCTATCGAGACTATCGGCCCGATCACTCGGCGCCGACCGTCCAGCGGTTGTTGGATGCGGGCGCGATCATGCATTGCCGCACAACCACGCCCGAATTCGCGCATGCGGGCATGACGGTAAGTCCGCTCTGGGGCATCACGCGCAATCCGTGGAATCTGGAGTACACACCGGGCGGCTCTTCAGGAGGCGCGGGCGCCGCGCTGGCAGGCGGGATGACCACGCTCGCCGACGGCACCGACGGCGGCGGTTCCATCCGAATCCCGGCTTCTTTGGCAGGTGCCGTCGGATACAAGCCCCCATTCGGGCGCAATCCGCTCGACCTCGATCATCCGTTGGAGACGATACTGCATTATGGGCCGATGACACGCAGCGTTTCCGACGCCGCGCTGATGCAGAACGTCATGACCGGCCCGCACCTCGATGACATCTGCAGCCTTCGCGAGAAGGTCGTGCTCCCTGAGGCTCCAGAGGACATCAGAGGCTGGAGAGTGGCGTACTCGATGGACCTCGGATTCTATAGCGTCGATCCTGAAGTTCGCCGAAATACACTTTCGGCTCTCGAGGTGTTCAAAAATCTCGGCTGCAGGGTCGAGGAAGTTAATGTCGGCTGGAACTGGGGCGTCAACAGCGCGTGGATGACTTACTGGACCGTGTTGTTCGCCGGGCTGCTGGGGGACAAGCTTCCGCGCTGGCGCTACGAGATGACCGAGGGGCTGGTGCGGATGATCGAGAGCGGCGCGGCGTTGAGCGCCGATCGTTTCTACCGGATTAACGCGGTGCGCGGCGAGATGTACAAAACGCTCGGTCCAATTCTCGAGGATTACAACGTCTTGATCTGTCCGACCACGGCCTTGCCCGCGGTCAAGCACGATCACGACGCGAGCGACCCGAATTTCACCATCGATGGCGCGAAGGTGCCCGCGTCGATCGGTTGGTACATGACGATGCCGTTCAATCTTGTCGAGTCAGTGTCCGGTGATCGCGGTCCCATCGGGTTTCGCAGCTTCAGGTATTCCTACTGGGATGCAAATCGTCGGAAAAACATTCGACGATCTGAGCGTGTTCCGCGCCGCGGCGGCTTATGAGAAGGCCCACCCCTGGCGCGCAAGGCGGCCCGAGATTTGAAAACGAGATTTGAAAAGATGGGAGATCCAGCGAATCTGCATAACCGGGGAGAGCTTTGCACGACCATACGCTTGGCATCTTCTAACCTCTCCTGGACCAAGAGAGCTTCGCACAACCCAGCGCATCGCGCATATCTTAACCTCTCCTTGACCAAGGAGAGGTCGCCGCGAGCGTCGCGAGTGGCGGGAGAGGTCAGTCTGAATTCCGCTGTGCCGCAGGCACTTTGAGCGGCCTTCGAAAAGCGACCATCGGACCTCTCCCTAACCCTCTCCTTGGACAAGGAGAGGGGACCGAAGGGACCCTGCCAGTTATGCAAAGCTCTCATAACCAAGGAGGCGGAACATGAGCGCCAGCGATCTGGAACAACGAATCGCGCAACTCGAGGACATCGAGGCGATCAAGAAACTCAAGGCCAACTACTGCCTGCACGTCGATCACGCGAACGAGGAGGGCTGGGTATCGCTTTTCACCGAGGACGCGGTCTGGGACTCCGACAAGTTCGGCCGCTACCAGGGGCGCGAAGCGATCCGCGGCCTGTTCAGGCAGATCCCCGAGATGCTCCACTTCGCCATCCACTATGTGATGAATCCGATAATCGAGGTCGACGGGAATCGCGCGACAGGCATCTGGTACCTGCTCGAGCCCTGCACCTTCGCCAAGGGAAAACAGGCGGCCTGGGGCGCCGCGCGCTACGACGAGGAGTACGTCAAGGTCGGTGGCCAGTGGAAGTTCAAGCGGCTGAAGCTGGGTTCGTGGTTCTGGACCGCGTTCGAGGAGGGATGGGCGAAGCGGCGCTACGTGACGGACTGAGCGCGCGGATCACCGCGTCACTTTTTTTCGCGTGAGACGCAGTGGGCGGCGGCCCGAATCACTGCTCTGCGCGTCGCGGCCTTTGCCGGACATGCTCGATCTCATGAAGGTCACCCGGCACGACGTTTCGAGCAGATGGGTCAAGTACAGGCACTCATGCAGCGTTTCCGCCAGGGCGAACGTACCATGGCCCCGGATCGCGACAATTTTCGCATCCTTTAACGCATCCGCAATCTGGTCCGCGTCCTCGCCCAACGTTTCCTGGTCGCGGGATTCCAGGACTCGCGTTTTCCCCAGAACGTCTTTGGCTTCGTTATAGCTGGGAGGGATGTGGTCCTCCGAAACCCAGGTGGCCGCAATCGTACAAGGCCCATGACAATGCAAAATCGCGCCGCGCTGATGGTCATTCACTGCAAGATATATGGCGCGATGAACATAAAATTCGCACGAGGCCTCGCCGCGTTCGGTCTCCCTGCAATCGACCGCGATCAGGTCGGTTTCCGAATTGAGCCCTCTTAGAGATCGTCCGGTCTTGGTAATCAGAATGTGCCGGTTGGGAAGAAGCAGCGACATATTGCCGGACTTCAAGGAATTGAGGCCGAGGTCCCACGTAGCCTGTCCGACTTTGACGAACTCGGCGACCAACTCGGCTTCACCGATCGAAAAATCACGATTCATGATTGCGACCTCGTGCCTGCGTTTCCTGCTTGGGCGAGCTTAAATCGCGCGGCGCAGATGCGGCTTGTCCCAGCCGTTTCCGTGCCTCAGCAATAAACCCGGCGTGACTTTCGTCGGTTGGCCATCCACGAACGTGACCTCACCGTTGACCATGATGTAACGGTAGCCGCGGGCGCGTTGCACGCGCCGCCATTCGCCGCCCGGAAGGTCGTGCACTACCATGCTCGGTTCGATCCCCAAACTGTCGTAATCGTACATGACGATATCCGCCGCATATCCGTTACGCAGCACTCCGCGGTCCGAAAGCCCCGCGCAGGTGGCCGGCCACGTGCTCAGTTTCCAATGCGCCTCCTCCAGAGTCAGCATGCCCTGGTCGCGGGTAAATGAAGCCAGAAACTCCGTCGGATAGCGTCCGCCGCAAAAGAACTTGGTGTGCGCTCCGCCGTCGGAGAGGCCCGGTATCGTATACGGGTAGTTGACGACTTCCTTCAGCAGATCGAGCCGGGTATGCGGCGGTGGCGCGTCGAACACCGTGCGCAATTCATCCGCAATCGCGACTTCGAGCATCGTGTCGACGATATGCCCGTCCATCTTTTTGCCGGCATCCCTCAAGGTCATGCCCTCCAGATGCTTGAACCGAGGCGTAAAAACCTTCTCGATTACGAAATTCTCCAGGTCGCCGGTCACCATTCGTTCGCCGTCGGCATACTCCTTGAGTTTCGCGCGGCGCGATGGGTCAGCCAGTTTCATCAGCCGCTCCGCCGTGCTGCCCAGGGTGGCCTCGCGCCAGGCTTCGGAGTCGTCAAACAGGTTCCAGTCCGCAAGGGTAAAAATGAAGCTAGTGGTGTTGGTGTGAGCCTGCGGGTAGACGCGCAATCCCTGGGCATGGCAGTGGTCGAACCAGGCGATCAGAAATCGATGAATTTGCGGTTCGCGGTCAAATGCCATCAGCGCCTGATAGAGCAATGGACGCCGGCTCAGTTCGGCCAGCGCTTCGACCTCCTTCAGATCATGAAACGGATCCGCGGTGGCCATCGACAGTTGCATGAAACCCGAATTGCGCCGGCCGAGTTCGCGGGCCAGGTTGCGGCAGGTTTGATCGCCCATCACGTCGGTGACCATCGGCGTGCCGTCATAGTCGCGTTGGAAGCAGACGGGGCCGTCCGGGTGCAGACGCTGCGCCGACCAGCCGCATCCGCCGGCATCCATCGCTTCGCCGAAGAGGCGGACTATCTCGCGCTCTTCGATCGCGGTGGGCGTGCGATGCTTGGCCTCCTCGGGGCTTCCTATCACCCAGGTGATGAGCGGGCCGAGCGGAACACACGGCAGCAGATTGACGGCTTTGGGTTGGCGCTCCAGGCTGTCGAGAAACTGCGGAAACGTCACCCAGTCCCACGGCATGCCGGCCTTCATCGAGGCATACGGAATGGCCTCCAGGCGAGTCATCGTCAGCATCGCGCGCTCGCGCTGCTCCGGCCGCACCGGGGCGAAGCCGAAGCCGCAATTGCCGATCACCACCGAGGTCACGCCATGCCATCCCGAAATCGAGCAGTGGGGATCCCAGAAAATCTGCGCGTCGTAGTGAGTGTGCAGGTCGATGAATCCGGGCGCGACGATCAGGCCCGAGGCGTCGATCTCGTTCGCCCCCTTGCCGGCGTCCAACTCGCCAATCTCGGCAATCCTGCCGTCCTTGATTCCGAGGTCGCCGCGATAACGGGGCGCGCGGGTCCCGTCGATGATCATGCCGTTCTTAATGACCGTGTCGAACCTGGGCATTCACTGGTCCTCTGCGGTTCGGGGACGAAACCGCGCTCGAAAATCCGTGGCTTTTATCCAGAGGCTTCCATTTCGCTTCTCGGTTCAAGCTGACGGCAATTGCCTGCCTGTTCGTTTGTAGCAGTAACTGTCGGTGGCAGCGAAGCCCGTTGAGCCGTGATTCCTGAGCTTC
>CAVYTJ010000025.1:0-188541 GCA_963771325.1 uncultured delta proteobacterium
AAAATCGCGGGCGAGGGCATGAAAAGAATCGGAGGCAAGGGGACGCGCCTTAGCCCAACGGATGGCCGCCGAAGGCCCATGGATGTATCGCGACCAGCACGATCGTCAACGCGGTGCCGATCAGGATCGCGAGCCACGGCATATCCTCGGCGGGATCGAAATGCTGACGCCCGCTCAGCAGCGCCGCGCCGGGCATGAACGAGGTCTGCTCGACGAAACGGCGGTAGCGCTCGCCCATCGAGCGCAGCTTGCGATGGTCCTGATGCAAGCCGCCGAAGATGCCCAGCGCGGGAAACGTGCCGAAGAACACCACGTCGCCGGCCCATCCGTTCATCAGCATGTGCGCGAAGCCAAAGATCGCGAACGCAACGAAGCCCGGATGGCGCGTCAGCTTTAGGATGCCGCGCGGCGTGAGATTATCCGGCGCGCCGAGCGCCCCCGGATTGGGAGTTATCAGCGACGCGACCCACATGATCAGCGCGACGAGCATCATCAGCCACACCAGCCATCGTATCGGCGCGACATTCCGCAGGTACCAGAGCATCGCGCCCGAGTGCTTGTGATGGCCGAACACATAGATCAGCGGGATGAAGGTTCCCAACGCGACCAGCGAATAGATGCCGCGAAACGGCTGCTCGCCGACCGCGCCGGCGATCGCTCCGCGCACCGCGTCTGAGGACAGGATGAAATGGCCGGCCAGGAATAGTGCGGCCCATAGCGCAATCAGCCCGACGGCTCCCATAGTTTTCTCCCGCAAAGAGGCGGCGGCGCGAATCGACAGCGAATCGTAACGACCGCCGTCAACTCTAATCGCGGCGCGGCCGGCAAGGTAGAGGATGCCGCACGTGCGGCTGCCGGACGTGCGTGACGACGGATTCACGCCAGGCCCCAAGCGGGGTTATAACCTGTGCCATGGAAGCCACGGCAAAAAAACTCACGTTGCCGCCGCCGTTCGAGGAGGCGCTCGGCCGCCACGAGCGCGAGATCATGCGTTTCCTCCTGCGCATGACCCGCGATCAGAACGACGCGCTCGATCTCTTTCAGGAAACCTGGCTGCGCGCCTACCGCGCCTATCCGCAGCTCGACTCGGAGCAGGGCCTGCGGCCGTGGTTGTACCGAATCGCAACCAATCTCTGCCGCAACCGCGCCCGCGACAATATGCGGCGCTCGCGCGTGATAAGCAACGGCAGCGATCCCACCGACGGCGATCATAACCCGATGTCCGCGTCCACCGACCGCGGTGGGCACGAGGGCGTGATCCATCTCCGCCGTGCGATCGCGGGACTGCCGCACAAGCAGGGCCAGGCGCTGGTGATGCGCAAGTTCGCGGGACTCGAATACGAGGAAATCGGCGCGGCCTTGGAGTGCTCGGCGGACAGCGCGCGGGCCAGCGTCTACCAGGCGTTGAAGAAGCTCAAGGCGATCCGATAGGCGGGCAAGGCGATGAGATCGATGAGGTCGATGAGATCTGGGACGGTGAACATCATGAATCAAACGCTCAAGGACGAAATACTGATGCGCGAGATGCTCGACGATGACGGGCCGCTCGGGATGGACAGCGCGCCCGACGACGCCGCGGTCGATGCTGCGTCTGCGCGCGGTGCGTCCAAAGCTGGCACGGACGCTCGGCCGTGCGCGGAGGCCGCTCGCACGTATTGGTGTGATCGACTCGCCGGTCGGCCGCCTGCTGGTGGCCGAGAGCGCGCGCGGCCTGCTAGCGGTGCAATTCCTCGACGTTCCCGAGGCGCCTGACGCGCTAGCGGCGCTACGGGAAGGTTTCGACCTGGTCGAAGACGCGGGCGTCGCCGCGCGTATCGCGGGCGAGATCGAGCGCTACCTTGATGGCGACATGCATGCGCTCGACCGCCCGGTCGACCTCAGCCTGGTGCGGACCGATTTTCAGCGGCGCGCGTTGACGCGCCTGCGCCGTGCGGTGCCGCCCGGCTCCGTCATCACTTACCAGGCGCTGGCGGCGGCGGTCGGCGCACCGTCGGGCCAGCGCGCGATCGGCAACACGATGGCCACCAATCCGGTGCCGCTCTACGTACCGTGCCATCGCGTGATTCGCTCCGACGGCACGATCGGCAACTACGGCGGCGGCGTGGCGCGCAAGATCAAGTTGCTGCGCGCCGAGGGCTTCAGCGTGGCTCGCGATCATCGATTGCCGGCCGGCAGCGTGATGGGGCATCTGGTGACGCACATCTTCTGCCGTCCGCAATGCCATGCGGCGATGCGTGCCGACCGCGCAAAATCGGTCATCTTCGCCAACTCGGGCCGCGCGCGCAGCGCGGGGCTGCGCGCTTGCAAGCTCTGCCATCCGGCCTAGCGCGATCCGTCGAGCGAAGTAAAAAACGCGCGCGGCGCGGAGCCCATTTCGGGCGCCGCGCCGCGCGTCGTTCATTGCTCTCGCGTTAACTCGCTATTCGGTCTGCTGTTGCTGCTGAAGCTGCTGGATCTGGAGGCGCTGACTCTCGAGCTGTTGCTGCTGGCTTTGAATCTGCCCTTGCTGCTGCTGAGTCGCGTTCTGCTGGTTCTGCATCGAACTGCCCACGACGTAGCCGGTGCCCGCGCCGAGTGCACCGCCGATAGCTGCGCCGGCGAGCGGATGTCCCACTGCCGCGCCGACCAGCGCGCCGGCGCCGCCGCCCAGCACGCCACCGCCCAGCGTTCCTTCCGTGGTGGTGGACATCCCTTGCGGGCCGCATCCGGCCAGAGCAACCGCCACCACCAGCGACAGCGCCGCCATCGCGATCATCGTCCCGCGAAAATTGGTCCCGCAAAAATTGGCCTTACCCGGTTTGCTCATATGAATGTCCTGCCTCATCCTCGCGGGCCGCCTCGCCCGGTCCATGCTCGTTTCGATCTGGTGTATTTCGGTTGACCCAGTTCCGTTTGGCTCATTCGGTTTGCTGTTGTTGCTTGAGCTGCTCGATCTGCTGACGCTGCTGCTCGAGTTCCTGCTGCTGCTGCTGCATCTGTCCCTGGGTCTGCGCCTGCGCGTTTTCGTTGTTCTGCATCGAGTTGCCTACGACGTAGCCGGTGCCCAAGCCAAGCGCGCCGCCGATCGCCGCGCCGGCAGCCGGATGGCCAACCGCGGCGCCGATTATTGCTCCAGTACCCGCGCCCAGCACGCCACCGCCGAGCGTTCCTTCCTCGCGGGTCGATAGCGGCTGCCCGCTACACCCGGCAAGGGCAAAGGCCGCTACCAACACGAACGCCACGGTGGCCAACATGCCTTTGTTTGGATGTCTGCGATACTTCATCGATTTCCCCTCATCCTTCGCATTGCAGTCTCTCTTACCACTGCAGTCTCTCGACCATTACTCAGTCTCTTGCTGTTGCTTGAGTTGTTGGATCTGCTGTCGCTGCTGCTCGAGCTGTTGTTGCTGCTGCTGGATCTGGCCCTGGGTCTGCGCCTGCGCGTTTTCGTTGTTCTGCATCGAGTTGCCTACGGCAAAGCCACCGATGCCGCCGATCGCACCGCCAATAGCCGCGCCCGCGCCGGGAGCGCCCACCGCGGCGCCGATAATCGCGCCAGTCGCCGCACCCAATCCGCCACCGATAAGCGTGCCCTTTTCACGAGTTGACAACGGATCCCCGGAACAGCCCGCAACTAAAAGAGCCGCAGCCACCGCCACTAAGATTGTCGTGACTACGCCTTTGCGCATCGTCTGCCCCCTCCTGTCTACGTAAAACAACCTTCCTGGTTTCGTACCTTGTTCCATCCGCTGATAGTGCTTCATTCGCCCGCTCAAGTCGCCATCGATACTAGCCCGGTTTAGGCCAGCAGTTTTCATGCCGACGGCGAACGGTTTGGATTTTACCTTTTTTTCGAGTCTTTTACTCCACCTGCGAACCTCAGTGGTGACGATGCAACCGCTTTTGGTGCACCCTTGGATACACTTTGCGGCCGTCGTGCCTCACAACGCCCAATGGCGCAGCAAATAGCGGCGGGTCGATCCTGATTGTGAGTAGGCGGGATTCCGCGCGTGAATCCCTACGGGAGCACCGCGAAAATGCGTGCCGGCGCCCCCGTTCCTTTGTCGATCTTCATCGGAATGCAAAAGATCGTCGCGCCGCTGAACGGAATTTTATCCGCATTCGCAAGGTTTTCAAATCCTACACGGTTAGCGCCGAGCCACATCCGATGCACCGGAAAATCCTTGGAACTGCCGGGGTCGAGGCTGGCGGTGTCAATCGCCAGTGCCATTACGTTCCGATCAGTCAGTAAAAATTTCACTGCCTCTGGGGAAAAGCCGGGAAAATGCAGATTCGCGACGTCGCCCGGCTTGTCGCTGCCGAGATAATGCTTCTTGTCGGGCCAGAAGCGGCCCCATCCCGAGCGCCCGACCACGATCGCGCCCGAGGGAATCTCGCCGTGGGTTCTTTCGTAGGCGTGGATGTCCTCGACGATTAGTGTGGCGTCGGGGTAGTTGAGTGAGCGAGCGGAGAAGTCGATTACCACCGCCGGCCCCACGAAATAGCTCATCGGTACCTGATCGACCGACATCCCGTCGCGGTTGAAATGCAATGGCGCGTCCATGTGCGTGCCGCCGTGCTCGGCCGCGGCGAACCTGGCCGAGGAATAGAAGTAGCCGCCGGGCTGCATCCCGAACTTCTCGAACTTGTGCTCGAACCCGCCCTCAGTGGGCCAGTAGATGGTCGAGGCATCGAAGCTGTAGGTCAGGTCGACGATTTTGGCCGGGTCGCTGGTGGCGGCGCCGGCGATTCGCGCCGGATTGAACAGCTCGCCCTGCGCCCGGGCGTTGCCGGCCGCGCTCGCCAAAAGCATAACGATAGCCATCGCCATCGCCATCGCGGCCGCTGCCGCACCGCCGATACTGATCGCACGCGTCATCATCGGACGCGCGTCTTTCATCGCACGCGTTTTCATGCCACGCGTCCTCCGTGTCGCTGTGCCACTTTTCATTACCTGCCATCTACCAGCCGATCGCCTGCGCCGGCATTAGCGCCGCAATCTGTCCGCGCGGATCGGCGCCGGCCGCGAGCTGCCCGCGCGCACCGTCGAGCGCCACTGCGAGCACGTTGCCGTCGCACCACGGCGGGCGCGTTTCGACCTTGTGGCCGCGCGCTGCCAGGTCCTCACGCACGCGCTCGTCGATACGGCTCTCCAGACGCACCAGCCCCGGCGCGGCGTCGTGCGGAAAGAACGATGAGGGGGCATGCATGCACGAGTAGCGCGGGGCCTCGATCGCCTGCTGCAGGTTCATTCCGAAATCAGCCACGTTGAGGAAAAATTGCAGCGTCCACTGATCCTGCTGGTCGCCGCCTTGGGTGCCAAACGCGATCCAGCGGCCGTCGCGCGTCGTCGCGATCGACGGCGTGAGCGTGGTGCGCGGGCGTTTGCGTGGCGCGAGCGCATTGGGATGCCGCTCGTCGAGGTAAAAGGTCTGCAATCGCGTGCCGAGCGGAAAGCCCAGCGCGTCGGCGACCGGCGAGCTGCGCAGCCATGCGCCGCTCGGCGTAATCGCGATCACGTTGCCCCGGCGATCGGCTGCGTCAACGTGCGTGGTGCCGGCGCCCCACGAGCGCGCTTTGACCGGCGCGCCCAGCTCGGCACGCATCGCGCGCGGATCGCCCGGCCGCAACTCCATCGAGGCGCGCCTGGGATCGACCAGCGCCCGGCGCAGCGCCGCGTAACGCTCCGAGAACAATTCGTTCAGCGGGACGTCGACGAACTCCGGGTCGGCGTAGTAGGTCTCGCGGTCGGCGAACGCGAGCTTGGCCGACTCGACCAGCGTATGCAGGTAGGCGGCCGAGTTATGGCCCATCGCGGCGAGATCGAAACCCTCCAGCAGCGCGAGCTGTTGCAGAAAGACCGGGCCCTGCGACCACGGTCCGCACTTGAAGACGGTTGCGCCGCGGTAGGTGCGGCTCACAGGCTCTTCGATCCGGGTCGTGAACGCGGCGATATCCTCGAGCGACAACAGTCCGCCGTTAGCGTCGGAGTGCGCGACTATCTCGCGCGCGATGTCGCCGCGGTAAAAGCGCTCGACCGCCGCCTGCAATCCGCCTCGCGCCCGCCCTTGCGTGCGCCGGCTTCGGCGTCTAGCAGCCGCCGGAAAAGATTGGCCAATGCGGGATTCCTGATGAGGTCGCCCGAGCGCGGAAGCTCGCCGCCGGGCATGTAGAGACGCGCGGTTGACGGCCATCGCGTGCGATATAACTCTGCGTTGGCGCGGATCGAGCCCAGGCCGAGGCCGGGAACGTCGATGGAATCGTCATCGCCGCAGAGCCCCGGATGCATCGGGAAGCCGTCTTCGCAGAGCGCCAGCGCGGGGCCGGCGACCTCGGCGAGCGATTTGGTGCCGAAGTTCTCCAGCGCACAGGCAAACGCGCCGAAGGCCGCAGGCACTCCAGCCGCGAGCAATCCCTCACCCGGAACGAGATCCAGTCCCAGCGCCCGGTAATGAGCGATCGTCGCGCGCGCGGGCGCCATCGTATTGCCGTTGATCGAAACCACCCGCTGGTTTGATCCCAGCCGAACGAGCATCGGCGCCTCGCCGCCGATCGTGTGCATGTGAGGGTTGACGACCCCCTCTACCAGGGCGGCGGCGACGGCGGCGTCGATAGCGTTACCGCCACGATCGAAAATGCGGGCCCCGGCGGCGGCCGAAAGGTAGTGTTCCGTGGAGACCATCGCCTCCCGGCCCATAATCAAGGGATATAAAGTTGACATGGCATCTATAACGAGTATCCTGAAGCTTGGGCGTCTGTTAGCGATAAACGCTGCTAGTAATGACTAGGCGGTGCTGCGGTGCGGAAATTTTCATCCTCAACTCGTCCATCCCAAATCAGTCCAACCTGTACCTGACGCGATTCAAGCCGCAAATCAAGAGCGCGTAACCGCACCGCCAGACATTACAAATAGCCGGGGCTGGGAGTTTCGTGAAACGCCCTAGTTGTTTGGCATTTTCAATAAGGTGTGGACGAGAATCAAAGTAGGCGAAAAAGCGTCTAATCAGTAGGCGCGATCATTGCTACTGTACCGTAGCAGAGGCATGACCCAGAACGCGGGCGGGGGAGCTTGGCGGGTGGAAGGAACAGAGATGAACATGGAAAGTACAAATTTCGAGGCGGTGGTTGGGCGGCGTTGTCGTTTGCTCAAGCCTGTACGAGACCATGAAGGGCTGAGCAGATATAGCGAAAAACCGCGCATTTTACGCTCGGTGGACAACCTCGGGCGTCGTATGCTGCTGGTGCAATTCGAAGACGGCGCAACCACCTTCTTGTTTCCAGACGAAGTGACCGTCGAATAGACGCTGCCTGATTCTTAGGCGACCGCGTAATTTGCGGTCACCGCGTAGATCTTGGAGTTTAAGCTTGGATGCACGGGGCTAGGTGCCCTGAGCTATTCAGGAGTCGCGTGATCTCGTGATCTGCGCCGAATCAGGCTTCGCTCCTCCCGAGCCGGAATTCGTCAGCCGACGGCGCTTGCGCCGGCGCTGGAGCGCCAACTTTAAACCGCGCAAGCGCGCGCAGCCGCCGTTCACTTTGGCTGTGCCAAAAAATCGCGCGCGCGCAGCAGCGCAACGATCGACTTCGCGTCGACCATCTCGCCGCGCACGATCATCGCCAACGCCTCATCCAAAGCAACCGGCTTCGCACTGATCACTTCGTCATGGTCAAGCTCGCCCGGCGCGGCATCGAGCTCGCGCGCCAAGTAGAGCTCGATACGCTCGTCGCAGAAGCTCGGGATCGTGACGATCCCTCCGAGGTGGTCCCAGCGGCGCGCGCCCAAGCCAGCCTCTTCGCTGAGCTCGCGCTCGGCGCACGCCTGTGCGCTCTCGCCCGCGCGGCGGCATCCGGCCGGAATCTCCCACATCCAGCCGCCTATCGCATGGCGCCACTGGCGAATGAGCGTGACGCGGCGATCCTCGTCCAGTGCCACGATCGCGCTCGCGCCCGGATGGCGAATGACCGCCAGGTCAACCGTCACGCCGTTGGGCAGTTCCGCTTTTTCGACGCCGAGATCGACCACGCCGAGCTTAAGCACTTCGCGCCTTTCTATCGCCATGCTCCAGCATTGCGGCCACGACCGGGGCGAGGCAAGCGGCGCGGCGCGCGGCCAATTGCCCGCACGTCTGCAAGGGGCCAATATTTGAACCGAGAAGACGATGCCGCAAATCGTGATCCCGATTTATTTTGATTACGCCTCGACGCTCTGTTACGTCGCGTGGCGCATCGTCGGCCAGCTCGAACGCGAGCTCGGCTTCACGGCGCTATGGAAGGGCGTGCCGATCGCGCTGCGCAACTATCGCACCCGCCCCGGATTGCCGCTCGGCCCGCTCGAGCTGGACCGGATCCGCAACGTCGCCGCCGAAACCGGCATCGCGGTCGAGCCGCCCGCGCGCTGGCCCGATTCCGACAAGGCGCTCCAGGGCTCGGAACTCGCGCGCGAGGCGGGCGCGTTCGCGGCGTACCATGACGCGGTCTTTCGCGCCGCCTTCGAGGAGCGCGCCGACATCGGCGACCTCGAGGTGCTGAGCGCGATCGCCGCGCACGCCGGGATCGAACCCGCGCACTTTCGCGACGAAGTCGAGCGGGGCCGGATGGCCGCGCGGATCGCCGCGAACAAGACCGAGGCGGACCGCTTTTCCGCGCTCGGCTATCCGAGTTTCATCCTGGGCGACTTCCCGCTCACCGGAATCCAGCCGATCGAGACTATGCGCCAGCTGCTCGCGCGCTTCATCGAGCGCCGCGTCGCGGAGCCGCAGGCGTGAGCCCCGCGCCCGGCGCTGCGACGGCGCGCCGGCGATCGCCGGCCGCGCCGCGAGCTCGCGCCGTGCCGTCCAGCGACGCCGCGAGTCCGCGGCCGCCGCTCAAATGGGCGGGGGGCAAGCGATGGCTGGTGCCGCACGTCGCTCCGCTGTGGCAGCGGTTTCGCGGCCGAAGGCTGGTCGAGCCGTTTTGCGGCGGGATGGCGGTCGCGCTGGGCCTGATGCCGGCGCGGGCCTCGCTCAGCGACATCAATCCGCATGTGGTTAACTTCTATCGATGGCTCAAGCGCGGGCTGCGAGCCGAAATCGCGATGCGCAACGAGCAGGCGCTTTTCTACCGCCATCGTGAACGCTTCAATCGCCTGGTCGCCTCCGGCGAGAGCGAGGGCGCGGAGGCGGCCGCGCTTTTCTACTATCTCAATCGCACCGGGTATAACGGCCTTTGCCGCTTCAACCGCAAGGGCGAGTTCAACGTGCCCTTCGGCAGCTACCGCCGGATCAACTACACGACCGACTTCTCCGCCTACCGGGCGGCGTTCAAGGGATGGGACTTTTCGGCCGGCGATTTCGCGGCGCTGGAGCTCGAACCGCGCGACTTCATCTATGCCGATCCGCCCTACGACGTCGACTTCACCCAATATTCGAAGGAGCAATTCGGCTGGGACGAGCAGGTACGGCTGGCGGAGTTTCTCGCGCGCCATCGCGGCCCCGTGGTGCTGTCGAACCAAGCCACGGCGCGGATTTTGCGGCTTTATCGCGAGCTCGGCTTCTCGATACGGCGCCTCTGCGCTCCGCGGATGATCAGTTGCACGGGCAATCGCACACCCGCAACCGAAGTGCTGGCGACGCGCGGATTTTGAATCCGCGCGTCGCCAGCAGATTGATTCGCAGCGGACGCCGGTCGCCGTAGGCGCACCGGCGCCGCGTAGCCGCAGCCGCTACTGGTTCGGCACCAGCTCGACCCGGCGGTTCTGGGCCCGTCCTTCCGCCGTCTTGTTGGTGGCGACGAAGTCCGTCTTCCCATAGCCGTGCGGGCTCATGCGCCCTTCGGCCACGCCGTGGTCGGAGAGATATCTCACGACGGCGTTGGCCCGGCGCTCGGAGAGCCGCAGGTTGTATCTGACCGAGCCGATCGCGTCGCAGTAACCATTGACGTTGACCGTCACGTTCGGATGTGACTTCAGGGTTTCCGCGGCCTCGTCGAGCACGGCGGCATCCTGCGGACGAATGTTTGCCTTGTCAAAGTCAAAGTGGACGCCGCGCAGGATGATCTTCTCCGGTGGCGGAGGAGGGGGCGGCGGAGGAGGTGGCGGCGGTGGCGGTGGAGGAGGCGGCGGCGGTGGCGGCTGTTCCTTCGCAAACGAGCATCCTACGAGCGCGCCCCCAATTGCACCGCCGAAGGCGGCGAGCGGGATACCCAGCTGCCAAGAGCCCGAATGCGCATGCCCCCCTGCGAGTGCTCCCGCCATGGCGCCGCCGGCCACGAGAGCGCCTGCGCCGGCTCCAATTAAACAGTCTCGCTCGCGCTCAGGCGACATCGATGAGCATCCCGCGGCGAAACCGGCGAGCGTCACGCAGAGCAGATAGATTCCGAGTTTTTTTAGCACTTCCGCGCCTCCCCTTCCTTGCCGATCATGACGACGGCAAGCCTCTATGCGGATCCCCAACGCTTAGAGCCCTATGCGGATTCCCCAACACCCAGAGAATATGCGCCGAGCGCATCGGCCCCATTGACCGCCCAGCTAAAACAGCTTTTGAAGCTATGCCAGCAAAGTGAATCATGTCAACCGGGAAATTCGCCAGAAGGAGCCACTGTTGTGGTCTGGCGCGACAGGAATACCGCCAGGATGCATTACGCAACAGGTACTCCTAATAGCTCCCTCGAGAGGCGTCGGCGATCTGGCCACAACCGAAGTCCTGGCGACGCGCGGATTCTGAATCCGCGCGTCGCCAGCAGATTGATTCGCCACGGACGCCGGTCGCCGTAGGCGCGCCGGCGCCGCGTAGCCGCAGCCGCTACTGGTTCGGAACCAGCTCGACCCGGCGGTTCTGGGCCCGTCCTTCCGCCGTCTTGTTGGTGGCGACGAAGTCCGTCTTCCCATAACCGTGCGGGCTCATGCGCCCTTCCGCCACGCCGTGGTCGGAGAGATATCTCACGACAGCGTTGGCCCGGCGCTCGGAGAGCCGCAGGTTGTATCTGACCGAGCCGATCGCGTCGCAGTAACCATTGACGTTGACCGTCACGTTCGGATGTGACTTCAGGGTTTCCGCGGCCTCGTCGAGCACGGCGGCATCCTGCGGACGAATGTTTGCCTTGTCAAAGTCAAAGTGGACGCCGCGCAGGATGATCTTCTCCGGTGGCGGAGGAGGGGGCGGCGGAGGAGGTGGTGGCGGCGGCGGTGGAGGCGGCGGCGGAGGCGGCGGCGCTTCCTTGTACGCCAGACATCCTATAACCCCGCCGACGATCGCGCCGGCAGCAGCGCCGGCCGGAACGCCGATCTCCCAGGAGTTCGAATGGCCATGGCCATCGGCGATCGCGGCTGCGGCAATGCCGCCGCCCGCAAGCGCGCCAAGCCCCGCGCCGACCAGGCAGTACTGGGTGCGGCTAGCGGTCGACGAACAACCCGCAGCCCCGCCGGCTACTGCCACGCACAGTAGATAGGTTCCGAGTTTTCTTAACACCTTTCGCGTCTCCCCTTCATCGCCGGTGGTGACCCCGGCACGCCTGATGCGCGATCCGTGACGCTCAACAAAGAGCGCCGAGCGCATCAACGAATTACGCTCCCCGCTAAAACAGCTTTTGAAGTTATGCTGCGAGAGAAATTCTGTCAACCAAAGAACAATTGTCCACAAGCCGATCTTGCGCTCTAGCGCGACAAGAATACCGGGCAGGGGGCGTTGCGCAGGACGTATTCCGTCGTCGAGCCCAGCACCATCTCGATTATCCGGCTGTGCCCGTATGCGCCGATGAACAGCAGGTCGGTCTCGCTCTCGCCGAGGAAGCGCACGATCTCCTCGTGCGCGTGACCGCTCAGCAGCTTGAAGGAAGCGTCGACGCGGTAGGGCTCGAGGTAGTGGCGCGCCTCGCCGATCACCCGCTCGCCCATCTTGGCGTCGCGCGCGACGGTTATCACCGTGAGCGGCGCACCGAGTTCGGTGGCGAATTCCGCCGCCGCGTGCATCGCCTTGGACGCCCGCTCGCTGCCGTCGTAGGCGAGCGCCAGGCGCTTGATCTCGCGCAGGCGTTTGGGCGAGACGAACAGTGGCCGCGGACTCTTGCGCGCCACACTCTCGGCGGTCGAGCCCAACAGTCCGGTCGAAAAGCGCTCGTGGACGCCGCGATGCCCGATCATCACCAGGTCGGCGGCCTTGGCCCGCTCGCAGATCTGGTTGGCCACCACGCCCATGTCGACCAGCGGTTGAGCCGCGATCTTCTCGCGCTCGGCGGCGGCGCAGAACTCGTCCACCACCGCCCGTCCGCGCGCGGTCAGCACCTCGCGCATCCGGGAGGAGAAATCGAGATAGGGTTCTAGTCCGAGCGAGCCTGAGATATCATGGAAAAACGAACCTTCGATTGAAACGATGTCGACGACGTGCAATCCGATGAGGGTGGCGCCCAGGCGGCGCGCCAGCGCGAAGGCGTAGGCCTGGGCCACGCGGGAATGCTCGGAGGTATCGATGCCGACCACAATGCGCTTGATCATTGGCCCGGCCTTCAAAGTACAATCTCGCGATATCACGCGTAACCGGCGGTCACAAGGGGTTTTTTGAGATGGGTGAGTTAAGAGGCAATGCGCGAATCGCATCCCTGGTCGAGGAGCTGGCGCAAGCGGCCGAGCGCGTCGGCTTGCAGGTCAGGCGCGAGCGGCTGCTGCGCGAGGTCGGCTATCGCGCGCGCGGCGGCGCCTGCCGATTGCGCGAAAAAGACCTCGTCATCATCGATTCCGCCCAGCCCCCCGCCGAACAACTCGAGGTGCTGCTCGAGGCGCTGCGCACGCGCGACCTCGAATTTCTGTATCTCTCGCCGGCCGCGCGCCGCCTGTTGGAAATCCCGACCGAACAATCCAGCGGCGCTGGCCAATCCGACCTCTCCGGCCCCACCGGGCAGGCCGGACACGGCTGAGTCCTGGCGCTCTCCCATGCCACGCGTTGAGGAAGGCATCGCCCGGACGGCCGTCGGCAATCCGATATCCGGCGAGACCGAGGAGCGGATGGCGGAGTTTCACACCCGACTCAAGGAGCGCGGGCTTAAGTCGACCGGCCAGCGCGACGATATCGCGCGGGTCTTTTTCGCACTCGGCCGCCATATCAGCGCCGAGGAACTCTACGCCGAAGTCAAGAAAGTCAATCCGCACGTCGGCTACGCCACCATCTACCGGACGCTTCGGCTGCTCAAGGAATGCGATTTGCTTTTCGAGCGCCATTTCGACGAGGGCCAGGCGCGCTATGAAGTCGCCGGCGAGCATCATCACGACCACTTCATCTGCGAGCGCTGCGGGCGCATCATCGAATTCGAGAACGAGAAGATCGAGCAACTCCAGCAGACTGTCGCGCGCGAACTCGGCGTCACGCTGAGCCATCACAAGATGGAGCTCTACGGGCTCTGCCCCGAGTGCCGCGCACGCGCCGGCCGCTAGTCAAACCGCGCTCTACGCCGATTCGGAAGGGGACCACTACATGCCACAGCAGCAGCCGCAGATGCTCGAGGGTTTCCACGTGCTCGACTTCACCCACTACGTGGCGGGCCCCACCTGCACGCGCATCCTGGGCGAACTCGGGGCCGACGTGATCAAGGTCGAGCGCTCGCTCGACGGCGACCACGTGCGCCAGCTCGGGATCGTCAAGGACGGCATGAGCAGCTACTACTTCCAGCACAACCACTGCAAACGCAGCCTGGCGGTCGATCTGCGCAAGCCGCGCGGCCGGGAGCTGCTGCTCGCGATGGTCCCGAAGATCGACGTGGTGGTGGAGAATTTCGCGCCCGGCGTGATCGCCGACATGGGCTTCGGCTACGAGGCGCTCGCCAAGATCAATCCGCGCCTGGTCATGTGCTCGATCTCGGCCGCCGGACAGAGCGGGCCGCTCAGCCGCCGCCCCGGCTACGACTATATCGGCTCGGCGCTGGCCGGGGTCACCGACCAGCTCGGCGAGCCCGACCGCGCGCCGATCGTGCCGTCGATGGCGATCGGCGACATCTCGACCGGAGTGGCGGCCGCGATGGCGGTCGGTTTCGCGCTGCTCTCGCGCGAGCGCACCGGCAAGGGCCAGTACCTCGACGCCTCGCTGATGGACACCTACTTCCACATGCACGAGCTGTTCGTCCCGGTGCTCTCGCTGCGCCCCGGCCGCTACCATCCCAAGCGCACCGGCTCGATGCATCCGGCGGGCAGTCCGTGCGGCGTGTACAAGGCCAACGGCGGCCATATCATGCTGATCGCGCAGCAGCACGAGATGCCGCGGCTGCTGCGCGCGATGGGCCAGCCGGACCTGCTGAAGGACGAACGCTTCTCGACCAACGGGCGCAGGGTCAAGAACAACGCGGCGCTGCGTGAGCTTATCGAAGGATGGCTCGCGACTTTTCCCGACCGCGACTCCGCTATCGCCGTGCTCGACCGCGAGCGCGTGCCCTGCGCCCCGGTGCTCAGGCTGGAAGAAGCGATGGAGCATCCGCATCTGCGCGGCCGCAAGACCGTGAGACGCGTGCGTGACGAGGCGCTCGGCGAATTCGACGTTCCCGGGATGCCGGTCAAGTTCTCCGACTGGCCCGACCGCATCGACGTCAAGGCCTCACGCGTCGGCGAGAACAACGACGCGGTGCTGCGCGAGATGCTCTCGCTTCCCGACCACGAACTAGCCGCGCTCTACGCCGAGGGCGTGCTGATGCGCGGCCAAACAGCGGATGAAGCCAAAGTGACCGCCGGCAACCTGGTGATCGAACCGCATCAGGGCTGACGCCGACCCCCCGCGCAAATGGCGCGGAGAAAAATCGATGAAGCACGCCGGGCCACAAGCGCTCGAAGCGATAGAGCCGTTGCTCGAAAAGCTGCGGATGATTCCGGGCCTGGTCGAGCGCAAGCGCGGCATCTTCTATCGCGGCGCGACCGCCTTTTTACATTTCCATGAGGACCCCGCCGGAATGTTCGCGGATTTAAGAAGCGGCGACGACTTCGAGCGCTATGCCGTGAACACCAAGGCCGAAATCGCGCGCCTGCTCAATGCCGCCAAGGCCGAGGCCTCCACGCCGGGCGGCAAGCCGCGGACGAGCCCCCGCTCCTAGCGTTCCCCGCACCGCCCGTAGGCGGGCCCGTCGGCAGGTTGCCGCCCGTGGCCATCCACGCAGGGGCCTGCCGATCACGTCCACAGCACACCAGGCCCAAGGTGCTTCTCTAACTCCCGGCCACCGGAATAGGCGTTAGGCTGGAACTTTTTGCCTCGGCGGGGAGTTTCCAAGACGGGGCAGCCTACCGTCGCACTGCCATGAACACCCCAAGCGAATATCGCATGCTCTGGTTTGCTTTAATCGCTCCGAAGGGCTAGACCGATTTAGTTCGTGTAATTCAAGACGTTGTCTGCCTTTGTCGATGGAGGTCGCGGTGACTCCGAGCAAGGCTGGTCAGGCGTTGGTAGCGAGAGGCGTGAGTGCTCTGAGGCAGTACTCAGGGACGCGCGTACTCGTTGCGGTAGCGGTGGCGCTCATCGTAGCGACCGCAGGCATACGCCGGCTCGACACGTCGTTGCGACTCCCCTCCATCACAGATATTTCCTCCGATCCCTCGATGACCGTGATCAGCACCATGGTCGAGCGTGGCGATCTATGGGGAGCGACCGCCCGGGTCGGAAGCTCTTACCGATTGGACAAACCGTCGGGTTTGGTGGCATTGCGCTCGTTTTCGATGCTCGTGCTGCGCCGCGGACTTCAGGAGTACGACCCGTACGAGCGCTGCTACGCCACGAGCGCTTTGGCCGCGGCCGGTGACCGCGACGAGATCGCGCAACTGGTAAAAATCTTTCAGGGCACCAGGAAGATCGGCCTTCAAATGGCCGCAGCGGATGGACTGGGAGACGTTGGCGACGCGGACGCCGTCGAGGCGCTGGGGCAGCTTTATGCTTGGACGGAGCCTCCGTACCGGCGGATCGTGGTCAATGGCGTGGCGGAGGCTCACGACCCCGGCGCAGTCGAATTGCTAAGCCGCGCCCTGACCGTGTCAGACCACACGACGCGCCTGACCGCGGCGAGGGGACTCGGCCAGATCGGGAGCCGCAGCGCGATCGGCGTCCTGCGGCAGTTCCTCGCTGGCACGCAGGATCCCCTCGAAGAGGCCACGGCCGCTTATTCGCTATTGCGCCTGGGTGACCGCTCCGCTGAGGAGATCGCGGAGTCGATTTTGCGCGGCCACGTCGATGACAATGCCAGGGCGATGGCGGCGGTGGCGCTGGGTCGGGCGCGCGACCCGCGCGTAACCGGCGTGCTGAGGGAGTCGATCAGTGATCGCAATATCGACGTGCGGATCGGCGCGGCAGTGGCGCTTACGCACTATGGCCATCCCGCCGGCGTCGAATACCTCAAGGCGGCCATGCGGGACGACGACTCGACGACGCGGCTGCATGTCGGCCAACTCCTGGACGAGGTGGAGTTTCAGAACGCGCGCGAAGTTTTGGTGGCGGCGGTCGCTTCGCCCGACCCCGAACTGTCGATGCTGGGGATTCGGGCGATCGGCTTGTCAGGGGGGGCCGACGAAGTCGGCCTGCTCGTCAGGCTGGCGGACCAGGCCGCGGATCCGATCGCGCGCGCCGAGGTGGCGTGGGCGTTGGGCAGAATTGGCAGTCGTGGCTCGGTCGCGCCGCTAATCGCGATGGTATCGGAGCTCGATCACACAGTGCGTTATACGGCCGCCGACGCGCTCGACCGCACGGCGATGCGGCTTTTGCAGGGCGAATCGCCCGGCGGTGCGTGAACCAAGGAGAGCAGTAGGAGGATATCAGTTGCAGAGTTGAGAAATCTCGAAACGAGAACGCAGGGAGGACAGCGAAAAGGTTATGTCGATCAAAGCGAGGATGACTGGGGCGGCGGGACGCAAGTACATGACGCTGGCAGGGCTGTTGGTCATTGCCGGTGCCTTGCTTTGCGTGCGTCCCGCTATGGCGCAGGACGTCAAGAGCTATACCAGGGCCACCTTTGACCAGTGGCTGGCCAAGTACAAGGATGCCAAGCCCGACTTCAAGGTGGGCGACGTACTGACCGCGAAGGATATTGAGCGCATGCGGCCCTTTATCTTTCCGGGCTACCTCGAACAGCTCAACTTTCCCGAGTTCAAGGCGCCGATCGCAGCGCCCGTGGACCATACTCCACGCCAAGACTACATGGCCTGCACGGAGAAGTACCAATCGCAGGTCAAACTGCTCCCCGACCACACGGTGGGCAACTACGTCTGTGGACAGCCGTTCCCTAATTCCTCGCTCAAAGAGGGCGACCCGGACTCCGGTTGGAAGACGGTGTGGAATTACGAATATAGATGGCAGAGCTTTGGCTTCTCCTGCTATGCCCCGGCCACCTGGGACCGTTTTGGCGGCACGCACGATGTTCCCCAGTGGGAGTTGCCCCCAACCGACTGGCAGAACAGCGCAGGTTGGACTGAATCGAACGTCCATCCGACGCTGCCGTCCGGAGACGAGTTGAAGATGATCTATGGCGGCGGCGGAAACTTCCAGCGCACGCTGGACGCGTTCTACCGTAAGGTTTTTTACACCCACCTCGCGATGCTCGAGAACCATACGCTGCCCGTGCCCGGCGCGGCGAACTTCGAGTTCAAAGAGTTCACCGGCTTCTACTCGCCCTTTGACATCCGCGGCACCGCGTTCATCATCTACCGCTACGCCGACCCGCATCGCGAAGACGACGGCTGGGCCTACATCCCCAACCTGCGTCGCGTGCGCCGTATTTCGGCCGAGGTCAAGTCGGACTCGCTGCTGGGCACCGACCACACGCTGGAGGATTTTTACAGCTTCTCCGGCCGTGAGCTCGAATGGCACTGGCGCTTTCTCGGATGGAGGGATCAGCTCGCCGTTCAGGATTCCGTGCACACGTATAGCTATCTATACGGGCCCAACGGGATCATCCCGAACGATACGTGGACGATGCGCCGCTTCGCGATCATGGAGCGTACCCCGCTCAGCGAGCGTCATCCGTACAAGAGCGTCGTGGAAGACTGGGATTCGCAGAACTACGACGCGTGGCTGATGGAGTCCTTCGACCACAAGGACAAGCTCTGGAAGGTCTGGGAATTCCAGAAGAAGTGGAGCGAGAGCTTCAAGCCGGGCGAGTGGATGTACCCCATGAACAAGGGCGCCTTCTCGACCGAGTTCCAGTCGGTGCAGGTGCTTGACGTCCAGAACGATCGTGGAACCATCTGGCTCGTTCCCGGTGGATTCCCGAATCTGAAAGGACCCGAAGCGGAGAAGCTCTACGACATCAACAAGCTCGAAGAGATCCATCGCTAGTTCATGAAAGCAGCCCCTGCCGGGCCGTATCATACGGCCCGGCAGGGCGTTTAATCATCCGCCCGTTACTCACCCTTGTCCTGCCCCAAGGAGAACTCGCGGAAGAACTGCCACATCTGATCGTTGGCGTTGATGACCTGCGTGCCGCGACCGAGCCACGACACGACATGTGACGTGCCCGGCCATACATGGCCCGACCCTGCGAGCTTCCACAGCACGATTCGGCTGCCGTCCCCGCAGGGACCCCATTCGTAGCGCGTCGCGGAATTTCCTGCGTCCGGCGTGCCCGGCGCACCCTTCAGCGTCGGCCCGACCTGCGCGTTGGCCGGGCATCCATCGAACTTGCGCCATCGCGCGATCTCCTCGTCGACAGGCGGAAAGGGCGTTACGTGAGCGATCCGCCCGAGCCGTCCAAAACGGCCCTCATAGGGGACGTAACGATCATCGACGCTGTTGAAAAGCATCAGGGGCATCGGACGCGCGAGCCCTGAAGTGTCGACCATCAGCGCGCCCTCCACGGGGGCGATCGCCGCGATCCGATCCGAAGCCTCGACGCCGAGCCGAAACGCCATCATGCCTCCATTCGAGATGCCGGTTGCATAGACCCGCGTGCGATCGATATGAACGCGCGATGCGACGTCGTCGAGCAGCGCGCGGGTGAAGCCGACGTCGTCGATCTTGTTGCGCTCCGCGTAGAGGCAGCATCCGCCGGCGTTCCAGGTGAGTGCTCGCGTTCCGCGCCCCGTCCCGTTGGGATAAACCGCGACAAAGCCGTCGCGGTCGGCGGTCGCGTCCATCCCGGAGTACCGTTCCTCCTGTTCGGCGTTACTGCCGGCGCCGTGAAAGTTCAGGATCACGGGCAGGGCGATTGCGCTGGAGGCTTGTGGCGGAACGTGAACGATGTAACTTCGGCCAAGCCCGCCATACTGCATATCGATGCGATGGCTGCCAGGTCCGAGCGTTTCAGCGCTCGCGCTGGCGCGCGCGATCGCGAGCACGGCGAGCATGATCAGCGGAAAACTTTCGCGCGCGCGCTTCACGCGGTCGCGCCGGCCGTCACTGCTCAGAGCAATCCTTCTTTCAGCGCATCTTCGAGCGCGCCGATATTCATGTAGTGGCCCTTGGCCATCACCGCGAGGAACGCGCGCAGCCCGGGGTCTGCGATGGTGGCGAGGTTCTCCTCGATCTTGCGGATCACCCATCGCTGGCCGCGGTTGAGCAGTTCGAGCTTGCCGCGAAAGCCGTCCACCGCGCGCACCTTCTCGACGAAGTCGCCGGTTTTGGTGGAGGGGACGCCGCCGAGGCGGCGGACGTGGGCGGAAAGTTCGCCGGCATAGTAGCCCTCGTCATGGCCGGCCTTCTTGAGCAGTTCGCGAAGCTCGAGCGAGCGGGCCTCCGCGGTCAATTCGTGCAGGACGCGGCCGCCGGCGCGCTCGGCCTCGCCCAAGGTGTTGAGAAATCCTTCAAGCTGCGCGTCCATCTCCGTTTCTCCTGCGTGAAACTTCTCAGCGCATATCAGATCACGGGCGTCACCGGACAGAGCACCGCTCGGAGCCATCCGCCGTGCGCGCCGGCGGCCGCGTCGAACATCCAGAGCAACGCACGCAACTGCGCCGAAACGCCGGCTCCGAGCGCAGCGTCCGCGCCCATCTTGCCCTTCATCAGGCTCGACAGCAGGCCGGGCGGCGTCGGCAATTCGAGCAACCCGAGCTTCGTATCCTGCGGCACCTTGGCCAGTTCCCGGGCGGCCTTGATCGCCTCGTCCAGCCCGCCAGCTCCGTCGACCAGCTTGAGCTTGATCGCGTCGGCGCCGGTCCATACGCGGCCCTGCGCAATCTGGTCGACGCGCGCCACAGTCAGGCCGCGCCGGCGCGCCACCAGGTTCACGAAATGCTGGTAGGTCTCGCCCAGGATCTGATCGCGGAACTGCTGTTGCTGGGCGGGCGTGAAATCGTTGAACGCGTCGAACATCGTGGCGTTGGCGCCGTGCGCGATGGCGTCGCTGTGGACCCCGATCGAAGTCATCAGCGGCGCAATATTGAACTTGCCGCCAAGCACGCCGATCGATCCCGTGATGGTCGCGGGCTCGGCAAAAATCTTCGCCGCCGGCATCGCGATCCAGTAGCCGCCCGAAGCCGCGTAGCCCGACATGCTGACCACCAGCGGCTTGTCCTTGGCCAGCAGTTCGGCCGCGCGCCGGATGAGCTCCGAAGCGATCACCGAGCCGCCCGGCGAGTTGATCCGCAGAACCACGGCGCGCACCGAATCGTCATCGCGGGCCTGGTCCAGCGCGTCGACCATGTCGTCCGAGCCCACCCCGTTGCCGCCGGGCGAAAGCAGCGGATCGAATCCGCCTTGCCCCTGTTGAATCGCGCCGTCGGCGTAGATCACCGCGAGACGGTCGCGATGGCCGAGGTGCGGAAACAGCGAGACGTGTTGGTAGTCGGAGTACTTGATGATCTTATGGTCGTGACCGCGGTAGTGTTTGACCCGGTCGGTGAATTCATCGCCGTACTCGATCCGATCGATGAGATGGGCCTTGAGTCCATCCTTTGCGCTGAGCGGCGCCTGGTCGATAAGTGCGCGGACTTGGGGGGCTTCGAGATGGCGCTCGCTCGCGGCGGTGGTGACCAACTGGTCGAACAGGCCGCCCGCCAGCGCTTCGTCCTCCTCGCGCTGGGAGGGCGTGTAGTCCTTCTCGGTGAAGATGTTGGCGGCGCTCTTATACTTGCCGATCGCGGCAAAGTTGGGTTTGATCCCCATCTTGTCTAGCAGCCCGCGCGCGAACAGCTCCTGGAGCCGCACGCCCGTCAGGTTGATCTCACCCTCGGGCATCATCGAGACCTCGCCGGCCACGCCCGCGACCAGGTAGGGCAGGTTGCCCGAACCGAAGTCACCTGCGCTTTCGAGATACGCGGTGGTCCACTTGTGATGCGCCGCGAAGTCGCGGATGAGGGCGCTCAGTTCCTGGGCTTGCGCGAACTCCATCTCGGGGTCGGTGATACGTATCGCCAGTCCCACGATTCGCGGGTCGTCGGCCGCCTGGCGCAGCGCGCGGCGCGCCACATTGAGCGGGGTCTGGTTGTCGTCGACCAATCCGCGCAAGCCGTCGCTGCCGCGTTCGATTACCGGGCCCTTCAGCACCAGCTCGATCACCGAGCCGGGCGCGACGCGATGACTCCACCAATTGACGATATGACTGATGATAGCAATCACGATCACGATCGTGATCGTCCGCAACAGCCATCGCAGCGTCCGCTTGATCATTCCGTACCTCCTTATCTTGCGGCGCGGCGTGCGCCCCGAGGTCGTCGCGGTCTCTCTTGAAAACCGGCGAGTCAAACCCTGATGATAGCCAACCACAACGTCGCTACCGGGACCAGTGGCGGCGGGACCGGGGCAGGTTGACAACGATGCAACGGCAGGGCGAATGCGCAAGCACGGCGCATCGGGAGCCGCGATGAGCGGAGCCGGCCCCGACGCTCGCGCCGCCACGGCCGCTGGCCCGGCGCTGCTCTTGAGTGAGCAGCCGATGGGCTGGCCGCACTACCGTATCGTCGCGCTCTGCTTCCTCGCCTGGATTTTCGACTTTCTACGACCTCATCCTTTACTCGTTCCTGATGGTCCCGATGGCGCACGACCTGCACCTGGGCAGGCTGGAGGCGTCGTTTGCGCTGGGCCTGTCGCTCCTGATGACGGCGCTGGGCGGGCTCCTGTTCGGTTTCCTCGGCGATCGCTTCGGGCGGCGTCCGACGATCATCGCGACCGTCCTCATTTACGGTTTCGGCACGCTGCTCTGCGCGGCCAGCCTCAACCTGACGCATCTGCTGATCTTTCGTTCGCTCACCGGGATCGGGATCGGCGGCGAGTGGGCCGCCGGCCAAAGCCTGGTGGCCGAGACCGTGCCGCCTGACCGCCGCGCGCGCTATGCCGCCTACGTGCAGGTGGGAGCGCCGCTCGGCGTGTTTATCGCCGCGTTCCTGGCGGGCTACGTCACCCCGGCGATCGGATGGCGCGCGACGTTCGCGCTCTCGTCACTGCCGGCGCTGATCGTGGCGATCGCGGTCTGGCGATGGCTTCCGGAGAGCGACGTCTGGCGGCGGCGGATGGGCGGCGGCCGCGAGTGGCTGACGCGCGAGGAATTCCGCGCGCTCAGGCCCTACGCCGGCATCATGATGCTGTTGTTCCTGGTCATCTGGGTCAACTCGGAAGCCTACTGGTTCACCTACAGTTGGATGCCCGGTTACCTGAAGCTGACGCGCAATCTGGGCGACCGCGCGGCGAGCCACCTGATGATGGGCATGCAAATCGGCGCGGTTGCAGGCTACGCGAGCTTCGGCCTGCTCGCCGATCGCTTCGGGCGGCGCCCGGTGTACTCGGCCTTTGCCGCGATGATGGCGATTGGGCTGCTGCCTCCGACTATCCTGTGGCCCTGGGCGGCCGGCGTGCCGGGGCTGATCGCGGGTGCGATGGTGTTGGCGGGATTCGGCACCGGCATCTGGTCGGGCACCGGGCCGATCGTCTCGGAACTGCTGCCGACCAAGGTGCGCAACACGGCGCTCGGCCTGCTGCTCAACGTCACGCGCGGCTTGCAGTTCTTCACCCCGATGGCGATCGCGGTGCTGAGCCGCTCGATCGGCTTCGGCGCGGCGCTCTCGATCGGCGCGGCGTTCTCGGCAGTCGGCTCGATGCTGATTTGGCTGATTCCCGAAACCCGCGGGCGCGTGCTCACCAGGCTCGACGACGATTTGGTCGCGCAAGCCGCCGACCCGGCGCGCCTCAGTTCGATTTCGTAAGCGGCGTCTGTTGGTACTCGACACCGTCGAGATACGACCATCGGCGCGGCCCCACGCTGCAAGACGGAGAAATCCAGGATCGTCGTCGTCTCCGTCTTGGACAGCGTGCGGCTGACGGTGAGCCGCGATTCACTCGACCTGCCATTGGATTGATTTCCGGCGAGCGCCTCGTCGAGCGGACGGCCGGCGGAGTTCGCGTCGTCTCCGGACGCGAGATCCATCACCCGCGCGATCGTCGCTCGCAGGTCGAGATTGCCGCTCGGATACTGGTCGACGAAGTGACGGCGGAAATCCGGACCGGCCGCCGCGCAGAAGTTGTGCAGCTCGCGCGCTCCCGCCGCCGCATGCATCCCAAGCCCGGTGGTAAATCCGCCCCATCCGCCGGTGTCGGCGTACATAACACCTTTGATCGGCACGACCAGTGGACCTGGAATCATTACCGACCCCGCTCGTCTGCTCGCCATGTTCGTCGAAAACGTAGGTCGGCGCGCCCGGACCGGTAAGCCCGCGATTATCGGCGTCGGGCAATTCGCGGAACGACACCACCAGGTCGGGCGCGTCGAAATAATTGTTGCGGCCGATCATCCCGAGGCTGTCGAGGCTGAACGTCCCTTCGATCCAACCGGAATTGTCGTCAGTAAGCTTTTCGGGGTGTGCGCCCGAGCTATCGATCGCGCCCTCCTCGTCCGCACTGCGCGTGAAGAGCGGCCCCGACCACGGCTGCGACTCGACGAAGTCGGTGATCTTCTGGAGGACCGCCCGCTTGGCCTCCATCGTCGGAAACGCCGTGCGCGAGAGATGGATCAGGTCGATGCCGCCGTTGGCCACCACCGTCACGTCGTCGCTGGCGGCGATTTCTTAATCCCTTTGGCAACCAGCAGTTGCGCCAGCGGAACCAGCGCGCGAATCGTAGCGAACCCATGATCGGAAACCACCATCAGGTCGGTACGGTCGGCGATTCCAAGTTTCGTGATCGCATCGCGGATGCTCGCGAGGTTCGCGTCGCTGATTTTCAGCGCGTCGAGGTTGGCCTGCGTGCCGAGGCCGCGATGATGCTGCGTCACGTCGGGATTGTGCTGCCAGAAAACGACCAGCGCGGGATGGCCGCCGAGCGCCGCCACTTTGGCCTCCGGCAGCGCGCGCCCAGTCACGATTTGCGCGAAGTAAGTATCGCGCGCCCCATAGACGGCGCTCTCACTCGCCGGCCTGGGCGGCGCCGGCGCGAGTTCACTCTTGAGCGCGGGTGGCGCGACGAGATCGTCGCTGACGAAGATGAAGTTGCCCGACGCGATCGGCGCACCTATGGCCGGGTCGCCGGTCACGCTGTCGTCGAAAGTGAAGGCCGGTCCCTTCTTGCCGATGATCGCGAGATAGCCACCCGCGCGCCGGACCTGCTGCCCAATCGATTCGGAACCGAGCAGCGCGCCGTTGAAGAACTTCGGCCCGTTGAGCGCGGCGAGCGTGATCGAGTTCTCGAGATTGACCGGTTGATTCACCCACGAATCGCCTGCAACGGGCGTGATCTTGTGCGCGCTCAGCCGCGGCACGAGAGATACCTCGTCACCCAGGATCGTGGTGCTGCCCGGCGGCGCGCCGGTCGCGATCGTTGCCGCGTTCACCATCGTGATCGTCGGAAAGACCGAATGATGCCGCGCGAAGCGCACGCCCTCGTTTTCCATCGCGAATAAATTGGGCGTCCACTCGGCGCTTACGAAATCGGGGCGGAGCCCGTCCCATACCATCAGGACGAAAATCCGCGCGGGACGATGCGGCGAATCGGCACTCGCCCGATGGGGCGGCGCGATCACGAGCGCAAGCGACAAGGCGAGCGCGCAACCGAGCAACGGGAGCATCGCGAGCGGCGCGGGACGGCGTCCGCCCGCGAACAAGGTGGACTTCATCGCAGCGCCCACTAAACTGGCCGCAGCCGCCGCTGTCAATCCGCTCGCAAGATGCTCGGCGCGGCTCCAATCGCGAAAGGGGGAACAACCGCGATGGCATCGGCGCTCGATCAGATCGAACACATCTTCATCCTGATGATGGAGAATCGCTCGTTCGATCACATGCTCGGCTATCTCGACGCGGCCAATCCAAAAATCATGGGGATCGCGCACGCCGCGGCGGCGGGTTACGCGAACCTGTTCAACGCGACGCCCTACGCGCGGCGCATCGACACTGCGTGCCACGAAAGGATAGAAGAAGATTAGAAAGAGCGTAGAAAATGCGAACAGAGGGAAAACAGGGGGGGCGGGAAACGCGCCGGCCCCGCGCATCGACCCTGCCGTGCCGGTCGATCCGCTGCACGAGCGCGAAGACATCCGCAGCCAGATGCGCTTCAACCCGGGTGACAAGATGATGGGTTCGTCGCCGACTACGCCACAGTCAGCCCCGCCGATCCGTATCCGGTGGGCCAGTATTATGGGGCCGCGCAGGTGCCGATGACGGATTTCCTCGCGCGCCAGTTTTGCGTCTGCGATCAGTGGTTCGCCTGCCTGCCCGCGAGCACACAGCCCAACCGGCTGATGGCGGCGAGCGGCTACACGCTGCGCGATCACACGACCAGCCAGCTATTCGATGACCAGGACGTGGTCTATGACTGGCTCGACGCGCACGGGGTGAGAGCTGGGCGGGTCTACTCCGAGGGCTTCCATATAAAAATAAAAACGCTGGCGGGTCTACTCCGAGGGTTTCCCGTTTTTTGCGCTGATGCCGAAAGTCCAACGGCGGATCGTTGCCGACGTGTGGGACAATCTTTTCCGCGGCCTGGTGGCGCTCGACACCGACTGCCGCTCTCCCGACAGGCTGCCCAAGGTGATTTTCATCGAGCCGCAGTTCACCGACGGCGCCGAGCCCGACAAGGCCGACGACGACCATCCGACGACCTCGATAAGCCGCGGCCAGGACCTGATACGCCGCGTGTACGCCGCGGTCACCGGCAATCCGCAACTCTGGAGCAAGTCGGTGCTGATCGTCACGTACGACGAGCACGGCGGCTTTTTCGATCACGTCGAGCCGCTGCAGCTTGTGACTCCGCAGAACCACGGCGAGAGCTACACACCGTTCGCCACCACGGGCATCCGCGTGCCGGCGATTATCGTTTCGCCTTTCGTGGACGCCGGCTCATGTTTCAGCCAGCCGCTCGACCATACCTCGATTCTGCGGATGCTCGCCGACAAGTACACGCCCGGGGCGGCGTACTCTCCTGACGTTGCGGCGCGCACACCTCTTCACAGCGCGGCGGAGGCGTTAACGCTCGCCGCGCCACGGCCGGGCGCCGCTCCCGCGCCGCCACCACCGTCGCCTCCGGTATTCGCTGCGAGCGCGCCCGCGTTGCCGCGCCGGATACCGTCCGCCAATGCGATCGCGTATCTCAATGCGATCGAGTCGATGCGCCGGCTCGACCCGCAGGCGATGGCGCACAAGTATCCGGCGTGGAAAAACTACTTCTTGAAGGGCCGCTGAGAGCTGCGCGCGTTCAGCGCAGCAGATGCGTCACGAACCAGTCGCGCGCCGGGTTCGCCGCTTTCTCGAAATCGCTGACGTAGGCGTCGAAGTGGCCGCCCTCCAGCAGGACCAGCCGTTTGGGCTCCAGCGCGTCGTTGAAGGCCGCTACCGCCAGGTCGGCGACCGCCAGCGTGTCGCCCACGGCGACGACCATCATCAGCGGCGTCGGACTTATCTTGGTGATGTAGCTGCCGGGCTCGTACTCCATCAGCATCTCGAGCGTGCGCAGCGTGACCTCGTTGCGCCATGATTTCGCGCGCTCGCGGCCCGTCTCGGTGAACCACTGGTAGGAGTCGGGCGTCGGCAGCGCCGACGGCGCCTGCGGATCGGAAGCGACGACCGGAATCATCGCGGGCGCTTCGCCGCGAAAGCGCGCTTCGCGGTCGACGTCGAGGTTGGCGCGCAGCGGTCCGAGAAAGTCAGGCCGCACCAGGCGCTGGATGTTGCGATAGCCGCTGATCAGCGGCACTTGCGAGACCACGCACTTCACGCGCCGATCGATCGCGCCGACCACCAGCGCATGGCCGCCGGAGTAACTCGAGCCCCATACGCCGATCCGCTCGGGGTTGACCTCGCGCTGCATGCGCGTCCACGTGATCGCGTGACGATAGTCGCGCACCTGCGTCCACGGATCGATCTCCTGGCGCGGCTGGCCGTCGCTGGCGCCGAAGTTGCGGTTGTCGAACACCACCGCGGCCAGCCCGGCCGCGCAGAAGTGCTCGGCGAAGCGGTCGAGGTACATCTCCTTGACCGCCGAAAAGCCGTGCGCCATCACGATCGCCGGCGCCTTGCCGCTTTGCCGATCGGGCGTGTAGAACCAGCCGCGCAAAATCGTACCTTCGGCGTTGATCTCGATGTCTTTCCGCATTGATGTCTCTCCTGCGCGCGATCGCTGTCGCGTTTTTTGTGCAGCCCGGATAGGTCCTCGGCCGGCTAGTCGCGATTGAAGTTGGGCTTGCGCTTTTCCACGAACGCGCGGGCGGCCTCGCGATGGTCCTCGGTGGTGAAGGTCACCATCTCGTAGGCGAGCGACGCGTCGAGGATCAGGTTGGTCTGCTGCTTGAGCCACTTGTTGACCGCGAGCTTGCTCCATCGGATGGCATAGGTCGGCCCGTCGGCCAGCTCCTGCGCCAACTCTCGCGCCTTCGCCATCACCTGCTCGGGCGCGACCGCGTAATTGACCATCCCCATCCTGAACGCGTCGGCGCCGTTGACGAAGTGCCCGCGCATCAGGAATTCCTTGGCCCGCGCCGGGCCGATCAAGAGCGGCCAGATTACCGCGCCGCCGTCGCCCGCAACGACTCCGACCTTGACGTGAGTGTCGGCGAAGCGCGCTTTCTCGGAGGCCACGATGATGTCGCACAAAAGCGCGATCGTCGCGCCGAGGCCGACCGCGTCGCCGTTGATCGCGCCGATGATCGGCTGCTCGACGTCGAGCATGTTCTGCACGATTCGCCGTCCCTCGGCGGCGGTGATCCGTTCCGCCTTGTTGCCGCTCGCGCTGGCCAGCGTCCCCGAGGCCATCCCCTTGACGTCGCCGCCGGCGCAGAACGCGCGCCCCGCGCCGGTCAGGATGATCGCGTTGACCTCGCGGTCTTCGGCAAGGTCGTTCCAGATCGTCATCAGCTCGTGATGCAGCCCCGGGTTGACGGCGTTCAGCCGGTCGGGGCGGTTGAGCGTGACCGTGGCGACGCGCTCGGCCTTTTCGACCTTGATGAATTCGTAACGGCTGTAGTCCGGCATCGCGGTTCCTCCCGCCATGTGGTTTTCGCCCCACCTATACAACGGGAATGCCCGCGCACGCCAACCGACAAGCGCTGTGGACGAAGGCACCTTGCGCGATAGCGCCGGCGCGTGCCAGCCGGCGGTCTATTTGGTAGCGTGCGACTTGGGTAGCGGGCGAATGATTGGCGTGGGTCCACTGGCGGCCGTCGCGGCGGAGGTTTAAAGCGGTGCGTATCGCGCTCATCGGGCAGGCGGCGTTTGCCGAGCGCGCCCTGGAGGTGCTCCATTCGCGCGGCGAGGAGATCGTCCACGTTTTCGCGCCGCCCGACCCGCCTGGCGGCCGCCCCGACCCGCTGAAGGCCAAGGCGCTGGCCCTGGGCGTGCCGCTCAGCCAGCCCGCGAGCTTCAAGAGCGACGCGGCCTTCGAGCAGTTGCGCGCACTCGACGCTGAATTGCTGGTGATGGCGTTCGTGACGTTGATCGTGCCCGAGCGCATCCTGTACGCGCCGCGCCATAGGGCGATCTGCTTCCATCCGTCGCTCCTGCCGCGCCATCGCGGCGCCAGCGCGATCAACTGGACGCTCATCATGGGCGACGCGAGTGCCGGGGTGACGTGGTTCTGGCCCGACAAGGGAATCGATACCGGGCCGATTCTGCTTCAGCGCGCCGAGCCGATCCGCGACGAGGACACGGTCGGCTCGCTCTACTTCAACCGCCTCTTCCCGCTCGGCATCGAGACCATGACCGAGGCGATCGATCTCATCAAGGCGGGACGCGCGCCGGCGATCGCGCAGGACGAGAGCCTCGCTACCTACGAACCGCCGTGCCGCGACGAGCACGCCAAGGTCGATTTCACGCGGAGCGCGCGCGACGTCTTCAACCTGGTGCGTGGATGCGATCCGCAGCCGGGCGCGCATGCGCAGGCGGGCGGCGAGCGGCTGCGGCTTTACGAACCGATGATGGAGAACCGGCGCAGCGAGAGCCCGCCGGGCACGATCGTCTCGATCGACACGGCCGGGATGCGGGTCGCGCTGGCGGACGCCACGATGATGGTGCGGCGGGTGCGCTTCGATTCGAATCCGAAGAAAGTCGCGCCGCAGGAACTCGCGGCCGGGGGCCGGCTGCACACTTCAATACTTCTCACGTAGCTAAAGCAAAAGCCGGACAAAAGAAAGCAAAGACCGGACAAGGTAGCGCAAGCTTTGATTCGATGATTGATGATTTTGTGGCGGACACGCCGTAGGATTAAACTTACGGTTCGTAAGGGGAGGGGGCAAGATGAAACTCTGCGTAGGTACCTCGAAGGGGATCGTGGTCCTCGACGCCGAGCGCAAGGGCAAGCCGCTGATGGTGCTCGCGGATCCGCCGTCGGTGTGGTGCATGGCGCAGGACTGCCGCGACCCGGGGACGATTTATGCCGGCTCGGTCGACCACGCCCACATGGGCAGCGCGCGGGGCCGGGTGACGCTCGCGCGATCGAATGACGGCGGCCGCACCTGGGCCGACATTACGCCCGGGATCGCGCGCACCGAGGACGTATGGGCAATCGCGGCGCCACCGGACGGGCCCGGCGAGGTTTTTATCGGCACCTCGCACGCGCGGCTGCTGCATAGCCTCGATCACGGCCGCACGTTTCGCGAGTGCGCTGGGTTCCTCAAGCTGCCGGGACGGGACCGCTGGAGTTTTCCGCCGCCGCCGCACGTCCCGCACGTCCGCGCGATCGTCTTCGACCCGCACGACCCGATGACCCTCTACGTTGGCGTGGAAGAAGGCGGCGTCGCGCGCTCGCACGACCGCGGCGAGAGCTTCGAACTGCTCAACAGCGGGCTCTACGAAGACGTCCACTGCATCGCGGTCGATCCGCAAAATCGCAAACGCCTCTACGCGACCACCGGCGCCGGGTTTTATGTCTCGGAGAACCGCGGCGGCCACTGGAGCAAGATCAAGCGCGGGCTCTGCCGCAACTACACGGTGCCGCTGTTCGTCGCGCCCGGAGAATCGAGCCGGGTCTTCACCGCCGCCGCGGCTGGGCCGCCGCCGTTTTGGTCGACCGGACCGGCCGGCGCCGACGCGGTGATGTTCCGCAGCCTCGACGCGGGCCAGAGCTTCGAGGCGCTCGGCGACGACGTCCTGCCCGAGCGCGGGATGGTGATGCGGCTTAAGGCTGATCCGGAGAGCGAAGGCGATTTCTTCGCCGTCACGACCGACGGCTCGGTGATTCGCACGCGCGAGATGGGCGCGACCGCCACGCTGGTCGGCGAGCGATTGCCGCCAGCCTACGACCTGGTCATGCTGCCTTAGCCACTGTCAGAGTCGGCCTCGCAGCTAGTGACCGTTTCCCAAGCGCGCGCTTAGTCCGCCGTGGCGCTCCTTGGCCGTGGAAGTCAGCGTCAGCACCGCACAGTGCGCCCGGCGGACGATCTGCTCCGCCACGCTGCCCATGATGAAATGCGCGAGGCCGCTCCGCCCGTGAGTCTTCAGCACGATAAGGTCGGTATCAAGCTCAGTGGCCACCTGGAGCACGGCCCCGGCGGCCTCGCCCGGCCTGGCGATCCGCGTGATCGCTTCGGACTTTAGCCCGGCCAGTCTTTCGGCGGCCAGTGCCTGGAGGCGCAGGCGCGCATTGTCCTCGGCTTGCGTGTCCGCGGATACGGTGATGTCGGGTGCGTCAACGGCCAAGATCGGCACGATGTGCAACAAGTAGACCGTCGCGTCCATGTCCTTGGCCAGATGCGCGGCGAGGTCAAGCGAGACCTGCTCGGAATCGTCGAACTGTACCGGACAGAGAATTTTCTTAAACGGATAAGACATTAGCCATCTCCATTGGGCGCGCGGGCCGTTCGACTTTCTCTTGTATTGCCCACTCTAGCGCTTCGGTCAATTCAAGCGTTTGTGCGTTGACGCAAGCATTATATCGGGGTGGTTATCGGTTACGGTCAAAAGTTTGCCGCCCGGGTAGGATTATGCGTTCTATGTTAACTTTAGTACCGTTGAAATATACTTAATCGCGTGTTAGGATTCACATAGTCAGCCTGTTCGCGGCTGGCGACGAGGCCCGTAGGTTGAGTCGGCTTCCCTGCGGGTCTCACTAATTTTGCCCCCCGTAAATTCCTAGCCGCGTCCTTGCACGTGCCAGTGGTGGTCACAGTGTCCGTGCAGGGTCACCATACACCCTCCTGCGCTGCTGTTTCTGTATCTTGCGTAAGAAGAAATAAATAAGCTTATTTAGAGTTATAAGCTCTGAATTGCCTCGTTGAAGTGGTTCAAGATAATCTCGAAGCCTGTGTGGAGTTTACGCTTACGTTTTAGGAGGCTGAATATGAAGAGATTGATTGGAAGGCTTTTCGCGCTGGCGGTTGTCTCTTGCTCCGTGGTGGGCATCGTTTCGGCGGGTGCCTACGCCGGGTATCTGCGCCAATTCGCAGCGCAGTACCTTAATTTCGACGGTACCGAGCAGGGCACGACGTTGGCACCTCCGAGCGGAGGGCAAACGATCTACCACGGTACGGTGATGGTTCCAGCAGATGTAGACAGCCTGGAGGTTACCATTTCGGCAACTGGTGACCTCCTTGACAGTGGTACGCCGGAATCGAATTCGATTTGGCTCAACTGCCAGGTTGATGGCAATCCGTGCAACGGCGGCACAAACTCCGCTGGCAATAGTATCGCAGGATGGATACCGGTTTTGAGCCTTACGGCGCCCGCGCAGGTTCCCGAGCCGACACCTACACCGACTACACCGGCCACCGCCACCGATAACAATATCCACTACAGCTGGTGCATGCCGATTAAGCCGAAAAAGGGTGCGGGCGATCATCTCGTGCATGATGTGGACCTGAAGATGGCGTCAGGAGATGGCATTCACGCCGTGCACATCGAGCAGATTCACGTCTTCGTGGATGGAGCAAAGATCGGAGGGCAGAATAAATCGAACGCGTGCAGCGCGGCCCCGGTTCCGACACCAGTTCCGTAAGCACAATTCCGAGTGCATCACTTCCCGACCGGGTTCCGGTGGATCGCCGGGACCCGGTCTTTTTTTCTGGATCACACAACCAGTCGGCGAGTCGCGGCAGGGGGGAAGCTTGGCCAACCTTTGGTTTTGTCGGCCCTTGTCTTACTACCCCAGTCGCGAACGCTTGATGTAGCGATTATGTTGATGTTGACACGGAAGGAGGGTAAAACTATGGACGACGTGACGGGCCGGAAATAAATTATCTAAGAATTCCGAGCAGTATTTGCAGGGCGTTCTTGACTGGAGATCTTTGCTGTGGAACAGTCGCAACTAAGGCAGGTTCGCCGGAAACCCAAGGCCGCGACGATGCGGCAGGACTGCTCGCACAAACTTTTTTCCCATTTGGCAGTCTGGGATCCTTGGGCCGGGTTCCTGCTTTTCATTTGAAGCCGTAGTACTTTTCCAGCCAATGTAGCCGCCTAGGAATCCCGGGAAAGAACTTCAGTCCATAAGCCTCATAGTGGCCCCCTCGTTGGTAAACTACAGGGCGCAGGATTTTTGCGAACCGGTGCTCTGTGTGCCCAAATCGCGAAGCTTCTAGAGCTTCGCGTAGTCCGCCCGCTATCACGTCAGCCAAATGCAGACAGGTTCGATCCATCGGTGAGTGCGCCTCAATCTGCTCGGTCTTGAGTACGGGCCATGAGATTTGAGTAGGCAACTCACGAAGATGGTCCACATATTCTCGTATGGCGAGGTGCGAGCCGTGCGTGCGATGGTCGAATACAACACTGGCGCTGCCGTCATAGTCATCCTTCGGATTGTCCCGACAAAACCAAGATATTCGTTCGAGAAGTAAGCGCACAGCGTAGTTGTATAAACGCTTGCTGGTTTGGAACTCGCTTCGGAGCGAGGGCTTATGAACCAGCACGCTGGTCGCCGTTAGAGGAAGCGCCGCTACTTGGTCTGCAAGAAATACTCGCTGCCCATGCTTCAGCTTTCTAAAATGCAGACTCCCGCCCGGTCGCCAACCCGCCTTAGGCAGGTTGTCTTCTTCCAGCTGTCGGAGCACGGCTCCGTGATGTTCGTGGCCGACAATTGCGGCGGATAACACGAACCATTCAGACGAACCGGGGAACGTGAAACCGTCATCTCCGGATTCATCTATGTAAACGAAGTAGGAAGGGTTCCCGCGCATCTCATTCTTGTATCCGATCCAGTGCTCCGCGTGCAACTTTACTGTCCGGGTCTGTGGACAGAAATAGGGCAGTATCCTTGTTGCCGTCCTGCGTTTCTGCCACTATGCCGTCATGGCAGGTTGGCCGAAAACAATTTTCGTCAAAGGTATCGGTATCTCGATCGGCTCATGGGAAGAGCTTGATGAACTTATTCAGAGATACGGGGTGGAGGGGCCGGTCGTCATCCAAGGGTCGGCATCGCAGCCGCCTCCAAAAACAGACAGGACGAACGGAAGCGGTGTCCTCGCTCCACTAGATCGAAGTTTGCTTGAAAATTTTGTGGCGAGTGGAATTCGCGGCGTACTTAGCAATCAGCTTGGTCCGGCCCTTGGTACTGGCGGACGCGGAATTCGTCCGGCCTTGGATGCATGGGCACGGCGAATCGGGCTAGTCACACAGGATGGAGTGTCCGCGTTTGAAACCGTAAAACGATTGGAGGGAAGAGGCTTCCGTCTTACTCCGGTCTATTTAGATGCGGCAAGATCTATGTTGGCCTGAGAAGAATTGCGCCGGATCGTGCTTATGACACGTCCGGCGCGCAATCCCACGAGCCGTTGACCGGCTCCTAGGACACCCAAAAATGTTCAATACGTCATAGCATAAAATCGAGGCTAGGGAAGGTTGAGTTTTAACGTTCGTTTCGCGAAGGGCTAGGCGTTCCACGCTTAGTCCTTCGTTTCTTTGCTTTTGTCTTTCCCAACGCCTCGTCCATTTTTTCTTTCGGTACCCGTGTAAGCGCCTTCATAAAGCGGTCAAAATCAAGTCCGCCTGATGACATTTCGAGTGACTTGGGCATACGCCCATATTACTCGCCTCGCTTCGGTTTCTTCAACGCTCTGCTACACGCGTGAAATAAGCGCCTGAAAGATGTCCGGGTCTTCGCGATGATTGTGGCGGAAAGCAAACTCGTTCACGTACAGTGGCAGATATTCCTTGCCGACCTGATGAAATGTTCCGACAATGCCCCGCTTCAACAGCGACCAGAAGCCTTCAATCGTTTGCGTATGGACGTTACCGCGCACGTATTCGTTCTTGCCGTGATTCACGGTCTCATGCGGAAGCCCGGCCTTCGTCAGATGCCTGTAACCGGATTCTCATCGGTCGCGACGAGCGACACTTTGTCCGAAACGACCTCGCGGACAAACTTATCCAGCGTGCGAAAGCCCGTTCTTCGATCACCTGACAAACAACATTACCCTTGCGGCTGATCGCGCCGATCACCATTGTCTTGTTGCTCAGGTATCCGCCTTGCGCGTGGCTGCGCTTGTTCCAATGGCGATTCTTGTCCTTGCCACCTATCCAAGTCTCGTCAGCTTCGACCTCGCCCATCAGCTTACCAAATTGCGGTATTCTTCATCGCCGCGCGAATCCGATGGCACATGAACCAAGCCGTCCGGTAATCGCCGCTGGCAATCTGCCGATGGATTTGTAGAGCACTGATTCCTTTCTTGCTCTGGCACATCAGGTAGCCGACCTGAAACCAAGTGCGCAGCGGATATTTGGTGTTCTCGAAAACCGTACCCGTGGTGACGGAGAACCGATAGCCGTTCTTGTCGCACTCTCGGCACTGCCAATGCCACGGACGTTTCTTGACCTCTGCTATCTTGGGATTGTCGCACCTTGGGCAGCGGACGCCCGCAGGCCAGCGGGAATCGCGGACAAAGGCTTTGCAGTCATCTTCGGTCGCGAAGCGCGCCTGAATCTGCGCAAAGGTCATGCTCGGTTGCGTGGTGAGCGGCTTGCCTGCTTTGACTCGTTCGTCCATGAACAGAATCTTGGGCTAACTTCGATTCCGTGTCAACTGCGACATAATCGCCCTTGACGCGGAGCGAAATAAAAGCGAAACTAGGTCGATGAAGCTCGCATCAACTGCGCTGTTCGATGACTCCATCAACGACGCGGCCGCTCCGCTCGCGCCGCTCCGCGACGTCGAGTTCCTCGAGATGCCCGTGCGCACGATACTCAACCGCTGCGAGAATCCGCGGCTGCCGTTTCGATGGACGATCAACCCGTATCGGGGATGCGAGTTCGGATGCGTCTACTGCTACGCGCGCTACACGCACGAGTTCCTGGAGTTGCGCGACCCGATGGATTTCGAGCGGCGCATCTTCGTCAAAAGGATGGCCGCGCAGGTGCTGTCGCACACGCTCTCGCGTACGCCGCTCGGCTCGGACCCGATCGCGATTGGCACGGCGACCGACCCCTATCAGCCGGCCGAGCGCAAGTACGGGCTCACGCGCTCGATGCTCGAGGTGTTCGCGCAACTGGGCGGGCTCGATCTTTCGATCACCACCAAGTCCGCACTGGTCGTGCGCGACCTCGACCTGTTAAGCGCGATCAACTCGCGCTCCAAGCTGAGCGTCAACTTCTCGCTGATGACGCTCAACCGCCGCCTCCAGCGCACGCTCGAGCCGCGCGCGCCGCGCCCGGAACTGCGCCTGCGCGCGCTGGCCGAGTTAAGCCGCGCGGGCATCCGATGCAACATCCTGATGATGCCGGTGATTCCCGGACTGACCGACGCTCCGGCGGCGATCGAGAGCGTTATACGGGCGGCGCGGCGCGCGGGCGCAAGCGCGGTATGGTGGCGCTCGCTGTTCCTCAAGCCCTCGGCGGCGCGCCGCTTCATTCCGTTCATCAAGGAGCACTTTCCCGAGGTGGTGGGGCGTATCGACGAGTTCTATGCTCGCGCGGTGTATGCGCCGCGCGGCTATGACGAGCGGTTGGGCGCGATCTTCGACCGGATGCGCGCGAAGTACGGCTTCACGGTGGATCATCGTGACCGGCGCGACCGCCGCGAACCGGCCCGCGCCGCCGCGCCCGCGATGGCGCCAGGCACGCAGCTCTCGCTCGGCGTGCGCTAGAGCAACGCCGCATCGGCGCATCGGGTGTGCGAACCTAAATCGCGAAGGGATTTTCGCTGCTGGTTAGTATTACTGGTGCGCGGGGCGGGACTTGAACCCGCACGGTATTTCTACCACGAGCCCCTCAAACTCGCGTGTCTGCCGTTCCACCACCCGCGCACATATGGCCGCGACTTGTGCGCGGCCCCGGTCACTATTGCCGTGCGCGTTTGCGCGCGGCTCTGATTGATGGCCGCGACTACGCGCCGCTTTTCCAACTCACGAAAACTATCCCGCCGCACCCCGCCTCGCCTACGGCCCGGGCTTCGGCGCAAGCGGCCTCACGTGGTTGGCCGGAGCGCGCGGAGCCGCCGGTGCAGCCATCGGAATCGGGCCCCTTGAAGCCGGAGCCGCGGGAACCGGTTCCGCTGGAGCCGGTCCCTGGGAAAGCGGGCCCTGGGAAACCGGTCCCGCGGGAGCGCGTCCCGCCGGTCCGACTGGCGCGGCCGGCACCAACGGCACCATCGGCTTGGGCGGCACGACGACCCTGCGGTTCACGCCGCCGCCGGACCCGAAGATACTGCCGGTGAAGCGCCGCGTCGAGGCATAGGCGAGAAAAATCGACGTCGCGAAAAACATCGCGGCCATCGCCCACGTGGCCTTGGTCAACACATTGCCGGCGCCGCTCGCGCCGAACACGGTCTGGCTCGAGCCGCCGAACACCGCGCCGATCTCCGCGCCCTTGCCCTGCTGGAGCAGGATCACGATGACCAGCGCGAGGCAGATCACGACATGAATCGCGACAACGATCGTAACCATCTTGGTACTATAGCCTTGTAAGCCTCAGCCCGCCCGCGCACGTACGATCCGGGCGAACGAGTCAGCCTTTAAGCTTGCCCCGCCGACCAAAGCCCCGTCAATATCGTGGCTGGCGATAAGTCCGTCGACGTTTTCGGGCGTGACGCTGCCGCCATAGAGGATTCGTATCGCCGCCGCGCACTCCGGACCGAAAGCGTCGCCGATCGCTTCACGAATCACGCCGTGGGCGAGCGAGGCCTGCGCGGGGGTGGCCGTGCGGCCGGTGCCGATGGCCCATACCGGCTCGTAGGCGATGATCGCGCGCGCAACGTCGCGTCCCTCGAGCCCCGTAAGACCGTTTTGCGTCTGGCGCAGAATGACCGCGAGTGGTATGGCCGCCGTCGTGCTCCTGCTGGGTTTCTCCGACGCACAGGATCGGCACCAGGCGATGCTTGACCGCGGCGCGGACCTTGCGATTTATCAGTTCGTCGGTCTCGCCGAAGACGTGGCGGCGCTCGGAGTGGCCGAGAATTACGTGGGTGACGCCAATCGCCTTGAGCATCGGCGCGGAGACCTCGCCGGTGAACGCGCCTTTGTCCTCGTAGTGCATGTTCTGCGCGGCCAGCGCGATGTTCGATCCGGCGAGCTCCTGCACGGCCGCCGCGAGCGCGACTGCGGCCGGCGCGACCAGCACGTCGCGGTCGCGCGCAAGCGCCGCCGCTTCGGGATCGATCTCCGCCCTGAGCGCGCGGATAAGCTGGCGCGCCTCCAGCGGCGTGAGGTTCATCTTCCAGTTTCCGGCGAGCATCTTCCTGCGCATCACGCTCTCTCCGTCAGTTAGACGATTTTTCCGTCAGTCAGACGATTTTTCGGTGCCGCTTTCGACGCGGCGCGGCCGGCTTCGCTAGCCCCGGCTTTCGAGCGCCTTGACGCCCGGCAACTCGATACCCTCGAGGTACTCCAACGTCGCGCCGCCGCCGGTCGAGATGTGGCTGAAGCGCGACGACCACGGCTGGTTGGCGAGTGCCGCCGCGGTATCGCCGCCGCCAATCACGCTGAAGACGCCCGCGAGATTGGCCAGCGCCTCGCCCACCTTGAGCGTGCCGCGCGCAAATGCCTCCAGCTCAAAGTAGCCCAGCGGCCCGTTCCATACCACGGTCTTGGCGCCCTGAAGTCTCGCGATGTACTGCTCGACCGTGCGCGGCCCGATATCGAGGCCCATCCGGTCGCGCGGAATCGTCTCCACCGTCTCGGCGATGCCCGCGTCGAGCGACGCCGCGACCACGTGATCGAGCGGCAGCATCAGAGGGACGTCGCGGCGCACGGCCTCGGCCATCAGCTCGCTCGCGAGCGGAAGCTTATCCTCCTCGAGCCGCGAGAGGCCGATCTGGATGCCGCTCGCGCGCAGGAACGTATAAGCCATCGCACCGCCGATCAGGATCGCGTCGACCTTGGACATCAGGTTGCGGATGACGCCGATTTTGTCGGAAACCTTGGCGCCGCCAAGAATCGCGATGTATGGCCGCGCCGGATCGTGGATCAGCGCGCTCAGCGCCTTGAGCTCGCGCATCATCAGGAAGCCCGCGGCGCGTTCGGCGAGAAAGCGCGTCACCCCGACGGTCGAGGCGTGTGCGCGATGCGCCGAGCCGAAGGCGTCATTGATGTAGAGGTCTTTGCCGCGCGCCAGCTCGTGGGAAAAATCGCGGTCGTTGGCCTCTTCCTCGGGATGGAAGCGCAGGTTCTCAAGCAAAAGTGCGCCGCCCGGCTTGAGCGCGGCGACGTGTCCCAGCGTAACCTCGCCGATACAGTCGGGCGCGAGCGCGACCTTTTTGCCGAGCGCCGTGCTCAGATACTCCGCGACGGGCTTCAGGCTGAGCCCGGGAGTGCGCTCCTTGGGCCGTCCCAGGTGCGAGCAGAGAACAGCCGCGCCGCCGTGCTCCAGGATGTAGCGGATGGTGTCGAGGCTCGCGTCGATGCGCGCGGGGTCGGCGATGCGCCCTTCGTGCAGGGGCACGTTGAAATCGCATCGCACCAGCGCCTTGCGGCCGTCAAGCTGAAGCTGCGTTACCTCGAGCGCGGGCATCGCGGCGCCTGCACGCGTTCAGATCTTGCTTGCGACGAAGGCGGTCACGTCGGCCAGCCGGTTGGAGTAACCCCATTCGTTGTCGTACCACGAAAAGATCTTTACCAGGCGTTTGCCGAGCACCTTGGTGAGCGGCGCGTCGAAAATGGATGAGTGCGGGTTGCCGTTGAAGTCGACCGAGACCAGCGGCTCGTCGCTGTAGGCCAGGATGCCGCGCAGTTCGCCCTCGGCCGCCTTTTTCATCGCCGCGTTGACCGAACTTTCCTCCGCGTCGCGCTCGACCGTGGCCGTGAGGTCGACCACCGAGACGTTGGGCGTCGGCACGCGAATCGCGATGCCGTCGAGCTTGCCGTTGAGCATCGGCAGCACCAATCCGATCGCCTTGGCCGCGCCGGTGGACGTCGGCACCATCGAAAGCGCCGCCGCACGGGCCCGGCGCAAATCCTTATGCGGCCCGTCCTGGAGCATCTGGTCGGAAGTGTACGAGTGGATCGTGGTCATCAGGCCGTGCACGATACCGAAGTTCTCGTGCAGCACCTTGGCGGCGGGCGCGAGGCAGTTGGTGGTGCAGGAGGCATTGGAGATGACGTGATGCTTGCCCGGGTCGTAGGCTTGCTGGTTGACGCCCATGCACAGGGTCACGTCGACGCCGTCGGCTGGCGCGCTGATCACGACCTTGCGCGCCCCCGCGCTCAGATGCAGCGCCGCCTTCTCCCGCGCGGTGAACAGTCCAGTGGATTCGATCACGACGTCGACCTTGAGTTCCTTCCACGGGAGCTTGGCCGGATCGCGCTCCGCGATCACGCGGAAAGCATGGCCGTCGAGCATGATCTGATTGCCCTCGGCCTTGACCTGATGCTTGAGCGAGCCGTGTATCGAGTCATGCTTGAGCAGATGGGCAAGCGTCTTGGCGTCGGTGATGTCGTTGACCGCGACGACTTCGACCTCTTTCTTGCCCAGCATCGCCCGAAAAGCCATCCGGCCGATTCGGCCGAAACCGTTGATCCCGATCCTGATCGCCACAGCGCAATCCTCCCTGCGATGAATGTCCCCCGAAATGAGTTCCCTTGGTGAAACCGCCAATCGCTCTTCACCTTGAAATCAATTTATCACAATTTCCCCAGGCGGGTAGTGTAAGAAAGATGATGCGTGATACGGCGGATCGCGCGGACAAACGTCGCGCGAAGGTGAATTGCTCCGGCCACAGCCACAACGTAAATTGATTGCAACGAAATTCGTCTGGTTGCGTTCTAATAGCGGTGGAGCGGAAGCGGTATGCCCCATGAGTTAGGCGGCCCCGGCACGATGGGGGTGGCTGACCTGCTGCTGGGCACGGGCCCGGTGGTGCAGGTGGTGTTGTGGACGTTGGTCCTCTTCTCGGTCGTGAGCTGGGGTATCATCATCTACAAGCTCAACCAGATTTCCCACGCCCGGCGCGAATCGGAACGCTTCATCTCGCTGTTCTGGGAATCCAAGAACCTCGCTGCGATTCATAGCGGCAGCGTTGGCCTGACTCGCAGCCCGGTCGCCCAGGTGTTTCGCGCCGGCTACCAGGAACTGCTCCAGCTGACGCGCGCCAAACGCCAGGCGGTGGGCGCCGAGAGCGGTTTTTCGACCGATCTTGGCGGGGTCGAGAACGTGACGCGCGCGATGCGCCGGCAGGCCAACGTTGAAATCACCAAGCTGGAGAAGGGCATCACGTTTCTCGCCACCACGGGCTCGACGTCCCCGTTCATCGGCTTGTTCGGCACGGTGTGGGGAATCATGACGGCCTTCATCGGGCTCTCGGCGGCTCATTCCTCGAACATCCAGGCCGTCGCTCCCGGAATCGCCGAGGCGCTCATCACCACCGCGATCGGCCTGGTCGCCGCGATTCCGGCGCAGATGTTCTACAACTATTTCATCGCCCGGGTGCGCGAACTCGCGATCGAGATGGAAAATTTCACCTCCGAATTCCTCAACATCGCCGAGCGTCACTTCCTGTCGTAGGGACGCCGGCCCCAAAGAGCGCAGCAGCCAATGGCTTTCGAATCGGGACAGCGCGGGCAGTTCGCCTCGCAAATCAACGTCACGCCGCTGGTCGACGTGATGCTGGTGCTGTTGGTGATCTTCATGGTCACCGCGCCGATGATTCAGCAGGGCGTGGAGGTCAGCGTGCCGCGGGTCACGGCCTCCGCGCTGCCCGGCAAGGAAGAGCAGTTCGTGGTCTCGATCACCCGCAACCAGGAAATCTACCTCAATGACACCAGGCTCGGGCTCGACCAGTTGACCGAGAAGCTCCAGGCGATCGCGGTCGCGCGGCCCGATCGCGAAGTCTTCGTGCGCGCCGACGAGCAAGTGCCCTACGGCGCGGTGATCAAGACGATGGCGGCGATCAAGGCCGCGGGAATCGAAAACGTCGGGATGGTGACCGAGATGCCGCAGGCGGGCGCGGACGCGGCGGCGGGCGGATCGCTCGGTGGCAGCGCCAAACCTTGACGGCCGCGACCGCTCCTCGCGTCTGGGCTACGCCGGCGCGATTCTCCTGTCGGCGGTGGGCCATGCGATTTTCTTCGCCCTGGTCCTGGTGATCCTGCCGGCCTACTTCCATCACCCCGACACCACGCCGCCCGGCTACACGGTGAAGATCGTCGACAACATCCCGGCCGGCGACCTCGGGACCCATCTGCCGCGCCTGACTCAGGACCAGCCGCATCCCGAGCATCGCACGGAGCCGCCCAAGCCGGCTGTCGAACAACACAAGACGCCGCCTCCGCCGACCGTGCCCGACAACGACAAGACCGTAATCGCGCTCAACATGGGCTACACTCCGACCCCGACGCCCACACCCGAGCCGACGCCGGAGCCTACCGTCGAGCCGACGCCCGAACCGACCGAGGAACCAACGCCGGAGCCCACGCCAGAGCCGACACTTGCGCCGACGCCGAAACCGACTCCGCGGCCCAGGCCGACCCACAAGCCCACTCCGCGACCGACGCCCACGCCGCGCCATCGCCGTCCGCTGCCGACGCCGACTCCCGTCCCCAAACGCAGCGCGCATCCGCGGCCCAAGGCGAATGAAGTCGTGATCGCGCGGGCCGAGCCGACGCCCAGCGTCAAGGAACAGCTCGCCGCTTTGCGCGAAAGCCTGCTCAAGGAGCATCTGGCCGAGAGAGCGGCGGCGGAAAAGGCGCACTCCAGCGGCCCGTCAGGCGGGGGACCGGTGGTCGCCAATGTGCCCCGTGAAGGCGCGGGCTACGGCGTGGGCGCCGGAAAGGGCAGCGTGGGGATTCAACAGGACCCGCAATTTCTGCTCTACTATCAGATGGTACAGGATAGAATTAAGAAAGCGTGGAATTACGTGGGCGGGAGCGGAGACCTGACCACCAGCGTGACGTTCGCGATCGGCGCCGACGGCAGTCTGACTGGCGTCCGGCTGACGCAAAGTTCTCGGGACCCGGCGTTCGACGATTCGGTGATTCGCGCAATCCGGCGCGCCGCGCCATTTCCGCCGCCGCCGGAAAAATACCGCCCGGAGTTCGGCGAAGGCGTCGACGCGGAGTTCAAGCTGGGTGAGCTGAAATCGTAGGGGGGACGAAGAGGCGGCGGACGGGTGGGAGCGATACGCGCGGCAGGCCCGGATGCCTTCACCGAATAATAATGATCAGGCGGTTCATCTCGATCTCGGCAGCCCTCGTGCTGCTGTCGCTCGCTGGCGCCGGTGCCGCGCAGGCGGAACGACTACACATGACCTTCAACCAACCCGGCGCGACCGTCGCGCCGATCGCCGTCTCGGAGTTCAAGAACCTCGGCGGCGACGACCAGGGCACGGTCTCCCATGACTTCGTCAGGGTGCTCCGACACGACCTCGAACTCAGCGGATTTTTTTCCATCATCTCGCCCAAGTCGTATATCGAGGATCCGCAGAAGTCGGGTTACGATCTCGGCAAATTCAACTTCGGCGACTGGAGCTCGCTCAACGCCGACTTCCTGGTCAAGGGCGCGGTGACGGTCAGCGGCGGCCAGATCTCGGTCGAGGCACTGATGTTCGACGTCGCCCAGCAGCGCCGGATGTTCGGCACGCGCTTTTCCGGCGGACCGGGCGACGTGGAGGAGATGGCGCGGCGCTTCGCCGATTCGGTGCTCAAGGCGGTAACCGGCATCCAGGGGCCGTTCGATACGCGGATTGGGTTCGTCTCGACGCGCGGCGGCCGCTTCAAGGAAATCTACCTCGCCTCGCCCGACGGCGGCGGCCTTTTCCGCGTCACCGACAACCCGACCATCAACCTGTTCCCGAAATTCGCCCATAGTGCGGCGAGCGTGCTCTATCTCTCCTACAAGACCGGCGAGCCCGCGCTTTACCTGTTCGACGTCGCGGGACGGACCGAGATCAGAATCGGGAGCGCGCACGGCAATGTGATCGGCGGCGCGCTCTCGCCCGACGGCAGCCGGATAGTCGCGGCGGTCGAGAACGGCGGCCATACCAATCTGTTCCTGCTCGAGCGCAGCGGCGAGGAAATCCGCCAGCTCACCGAGGGAGGCGCGATCAACGTCAATCCAGCATTCTCCGCCGACGGCCAACAGCTTGCCTTTACCTCGGACCGCTCGGGCACGCCGCAGGTCTACGTGATGAGCCTCGGCGGCGGCCCGGCGCGCCGGGTCACGTTCCAGGGCGACTACAACACCTCGCCGTCGTTCTCGCCCGACGGCAAATGGCTTGCCTATCAGAGCCGCTCGGGCGGGTTTAATATCTTCATTATCCCGGTGGCCGGCGGTCAGCCCGCGCAACTGACCCAGGACGCGCGCTCGAACCAGTCGCCGTGCTGGTCACCCGACGGGCGCTATCTGATTTTCAGCTCGACCCGCGGCGGTCACGAACGGCTGTACCTGATGCAGGTCAATACGCAATCGCAAACCGGCAAAGTTATTTCTGCCTTGATGGAGGATGAGGGCAATGACACTTCTCCCACATGGTCATGGTGGCTTGGTGGATAACGGACGACGACTCGGACGATTTGCCGTGATCGCCGCGGCGGCGATGATGCTGGCGATGGTCGCCGGATGCTCGTCGAAGCAAAGCGGCGCCGGTGCGGGCCAGGGTAACGGTCCGGGAGGGCTTAACGAGAACGGACTGGGCGCCAATGGCTCCAGCTCGCTCAACCGATTCCAACATGGGCACGCTGAACGCGAATGGCCAGGGGCCGCTCAGCGATATCCATTTCGATTACAATGACTATTCGGTTCGCGCGCAGGACGGCGAGATTCTGAAATCCAACGCCGACTGGATGGGCAAGAATTCGGCCGCGCGCGTCCAAATCGAGGGCCATTGCGATAACCGTGGCTCCGAGGAGTACAATATCGCGCTCGGCGCCAAGCGCGCCCAGGCGGCCAAGGATTATCTCGAAACGCTGGGCGTCACGGCCGACCGGATGTCGACCATCAGCTACGGCAAGGAACTGCCGGTTTGTACCGAGGACACTGACGAATGCTGGGCACAAAACCGTCGCGACCACTTCGTGGTCCAGCAGTAACGCAGACGGCGGCGCGCATGCTCGATCACCGCAAGCTCGGATTGGGCCTCGTCGGGCTGCTCGCGATGGCGCTCGGCGCCGCCGGATGCGCGGCACAGGCGGACGTCGAGCAGGTGTCGCAGAATGAGCAGTCGATGCGCCAGCTGATCGCCAACGATCAGCAGCAGATGGCCGCGATGCACGACCAGATCGCGCGGCTCAACGACCGCATCACCGAACTGCAGCATAACGGCGCCGATAGCGACTCCAAGGAGACCGCCGCGCTCAAGGACCGCATCGCCAAGCTCGAGTCGCAAGTCAACGCGACCGCGGCGGGAACTCCGCCGGCTCCAGGCGTCCCAGGCGCTCCGGGTGTCCCAGGCGCGCCAGGGGTCCCAGGAGCTCCGGGCGCGGCGCAAAGCGCCTCAGTTCCTCCGGGTGAAGGCGCGGCGCCAGCCGAAGGCGAAGCTCCGGCTGAGGGTGAAAATGAGGGCGAGGCGCCCGCCGCGGCGGAGCCGGTACCGGCGGTTACCGGATGGCAATCGGCACTCGACCAGGAACTCGCGACCGCGGGCAATAGTACGGAGTCCGGCTCGCGCATCTATCGCGACGGCCTGATCGACATGAAGGCCGGGAAGTATCCCAACGCGATCGCCAAGTTCCAGGCCTTCCAACGGGCGCATCCCAAGTCGCCGCTGGCCGAGCCGGCGGAGTATTTCTCGGCTAACGCGCTGTTCGAGCTGGGCGCGCGCGACCCGTCGAATTACAACCAGTCGATTTTGCAGTTCAACGACCTTGCGATGCGCTATCCGCGGGGCCGCTTCGCCGCCAGCGCGCAATTGCGCGAGGCGCAGGCGTTTTTGCGCACCAACGATTCGCTCGATGCCCGCCTCACGCTGCAGAAGCTGGTCCGCGACCATCCCGGCACGCCCGAGGCGGCGGCCGCCGACGCGATGATGAAAAGCATGGCGAGCAGCTAGCCGCGAGCCAAGCGCGTCAGTGCGGCAGGTGACGGCGCTCCGCGCCGCGCCCGCTCGCATCCGGCGCGCCGCTCATCCAATGCGCCTTGACTGATGGAAATAATTCGCGACATCGACCAGCTTCGGCCGCATCCCCATCCGGTGGTGGCGCTCGGCAACTTCGACGGCGTCCACCTCGGCCATCGCGCGATCTTGAAGGCCGCGATCGATCGCGCGCGCGCCGCAAAAGGCACCGCCTTCGCCCTGACCTTCGATCCGCTGCCGGCCAAGGTGCTCGCGCCAGCGCGTGCGCCGCGTCTCATCCTCGCGCCCGAGGACAAGCTCGAGCTGCTGCGCGCCTCGGGAATCGACGGCGTAGTCGTGATCGCATTTACCCCGGCGCTGAGCCAGCTCACGCCGGCCGAATTCGTGCGCGACTACCTGCTCGGCAAAATCGGGGCGCGCGACGTGGTGGTCGGGCACAGCGTGAGTTTCGGTCACGCGCGCGCGGGCAACGCCGAGGTGATGACCGAATTGGGGCGGCAGATGGGTTTCGAGACGATCGTGGTCGGGCCGGTGACGATCGATGGCGCGGTGGTCAGCTCGACACGGATGCGCGAACTGATCGCGGCGGGCGAGATGCGCACGGTTGCGCGGCTGCTCGGCCGCAACCACTTCTTAAGCGGCACGGTCGTCCACGGACGCGAGCGCGGCCGCACGATCGGCTTTCCCACCGCCAATCTCGACTCCGCAACCGAATGCCTGCCGCCCGACGGCGTTTACGCAACGCGTGTGATACTTCCCGACGGCGCGTTCGCGTCGATAACCAATATCGGGATGCGTCCGACGTTCGCCGAACCCGCACGCACGATCGAGGCGCACATTTTCGATTTCGATCGCGACATCTATGGCGCCCGAATACAGCTTGAGATCGTCGAGCGGATCCGGGGCGAGCGCAAATTCGACTCGGGCCAGGCGCTCGCCGCACAGATCGCCGAGGACTTAAAGCGCGCCAAGGCGATCCTCGCCGCCGCGTAAGAGTCCGAATCTCCGAAACCATAGGCATGCGATTACGTATTCAGACGTGCATCGCCGCGCGGCGCGTCGAGATGCAGCGCGACCTTCACATCGCGAGCATAGCCATCATCCTGGCCAGCATCCTGATGCTGCTGGTTACGGCCGCGGCGCCCGCCGCCTCGGCGCCCGCACAACCGACGCCCACTGCCGCGGTCCTGCACGTGCGCGTCGTTAAGCTGCGCAATTCGACCGGTCAGGTGATTTGCACGCTGTTCAATTCGCCTGCCGCCTTTCCCTCCGACTCGAACAAGGCCGTCGGGCAAATGGCGGTGCCGATCAAGGATGACGCGGCGGTATGCAGTTTCGGCGGGCTGGCGCCGGGCACATATGCGCTCGTCACCTTTCACGACGAGAACAGCAACGGCAAGTTCGATCGCAATTGGTTGGGGATGCCCAAGGAGGGCTTTGCCTTCTCGAACAACGTGAGACCGGTATTCTCGCCGCCGTCGTTCAAAGCCGCCGCGTTCGACTACGCGGGCGGCGACCTATGGCTGACGGTCACGATGCGATATTAGCGCGGCGCCGTCTGCAAATTCGGAGTTGAAAAAGCGAAGGCCCGCGGCAGCCTGAGCTGTCGCGGGCCTTTCGCGCGCTTTGCAGCGATCGGTCTCTCGATCTCGCTGCTACGCCGATGCGCGAATCGGCTCGAAGCTGTCCTCGCCCCAGCGCTTGACCTCGGGGATGACTTCCTGGCCGAGCAGCCGCGTGCTCGACTCGACGTCTTTGAAGGGCATCCCGGCGTAACTGGTGCAGACGTTCCATTCGAAATCGCCGAGCTTGCTCCGGCGCTGCTCGAGCTTGTCCAGAATTTGCTGCGGCGTGCCGAATGCCTGCTGGCTGGCGTAGGTCTCGGCGGCCTTGTCCAGCCCCGTCTCACGCAGGATCTTGGCTGCGTCGGCGTAATTTTCGTAACCCTTGAGCTTGGAGTGATAGTCGTTGTTGAACTCGTAGTGCTTGATCACCGAGAGGTAGTAGCCCGCGGCGTAGCGCATCGTCATCTCTTCGGCGCGTCCGGCGTCGCGATCGCAGACGGTGAAGTCGATCGCGAGCGGCGGCGGCGCGGCGCGATGCTGATGCTTGCGGAACGCCTCGCGGTAGAGTTCCACGCCTGGCAGATGCTGGTCGAGCGAGAACTGGATGAAGAACATCATCCTGCCCCCCAGCTCGCCAACTACCGGCGCGGTATCCGGCGACATCGCGACGCCGTACAGGCGGTCCTTGAAGGAGCGCTCGGGGCGTGGCCTGATCTCGGCGCGAACCTGCTTGTAGTACGGCCCGTTGCCTTCCATGTAGCCCGTGCGCAGCGCCTCGAGGATCATTTTCGCCGCCTCGTTGAAGCGGTCGCGCGACTCATTCATGTCGATGCCGAAGGTCCGGTACTCCATCCGCGCCAGGCCGCGGCCCAGCCCCAGGATAAACCGCCCGTCGGAGAGCGCGTCGAGCATCGCGACCTTCTCGGCCACCCGCAGCGGATTGTTCCACGGCAGGATCACGGCGGCGGTGCCAAGATGGATTTTGCTGGTGCGCCCGGCCAGGTAGGTGAGCACCTGGAAGTTGTCGGGCAGCATCGAGTAGGCGTCGAAGTGATGCTCGGCGCTCCAGATGGTATCGAAGCCCAACGGCTCGGCGAGTTCCGCGATGCGCATCTCGTGGCGCACCATCTCGGAGTCGGACATTCCCTGATGGGCGTTCTGGAACAGCAGCATGTAGCCGGTTCTCATAGTGTGACCTCGTCCTTCATAGTATTCGCTATCTATATATCGCGTTGTGCGGGAAAAATCTGCCCCGCCACAGCTACGAATGCGGCAGTCCCGCGCCTACGCCACCGGCGCCCGCCGGCTTGACGAATTTCAGCACGAAGCGGTCCTGTTCGCCGCGATGCTTCATCACGAACCAGGTGCGATCGTCCTTGGGATTGCGCAGCACGGCGGAGACCGCCACCAGCTTGAAGCCGGCCTGCTTTATCTCGTTGGTCTCGAAGGCCTCGTCGATTCGATGCAGCGTGCTGGCGTCGCGCGCGCCCGAGCCCGGTGCGGCGCTGTTGTCGATCACGCCATAGACGCCGCCCGGCTTGAGCGCCTTGAAGACGGCCGCGTTGATCTTCGCGCGGTCGTACCCGCGCCCGACCATGTCGTGGTAGTTCATGTCGATAATCACCGCGTCGAGCGACTCGGGCGGGACCGGCAGAATGTCGTCGGGATGGTCGAACGGCTTTTGCAGTTCGACCACGTTGCTCAGTCCGGGCTCCTTCAGGCGCGCCTTCCATGCGTCCTCGCCCTTCTTGAAGGCCGGCGGGAACGTTCCGTTTTGCGAGTAGACCTTGCCGCTCGGCCCGACCGTCCGCGCCAGCAGCTCGGTCGTATAGCCGCCGCCCGCCCACAGGTCCGCCACGTGCATCCCCGGCGCGATTCCGAAAAACGCCAGTATCTGATCGGGATGGCGTCCCGCGTCGAGTTGCCTGTCGGCCGCTGGACGATCGGGCGAGCTTACCGCGCTGGTCACTGCCTGTGAAACCGCCGGGGGAACCTCGTTACCGGAGCTCGCGCCAGCTTGAGCCGCCGCGATGCCCTCATCGGCAGAGATCGCGCCCGAGGCCGCAAGCGCAATCACGACCGCGAACATTATTGCCCGAATTGAAAGCCGCCTGTGCATCGTAGGTCCTTTCTGTTCGCGAGTCGGCGCCGCTAGCTCCGCGCCTGCGAGCGTCCGCGCTCGACCACGGCCGCGCGGCGGTCCGCCACGTCCTTGAAGTTGCGGCTCAGGTTGAAGGCGCGGAAGAAGTCCTGCTCGATCCGCAGTCCGTCGCCGAGCGGCGCCTCGGTCGCCAGGTTGATCAGCCGTTTCATCTGGCGCACCACGCGCTGGTCGGCGCCGACTATCTGACGCGCCAGCTCGCCCGCCGCCGCCATCAGTTGATCCGCCGCTACCACGCGGTTGACCAGCCCGAGCCGTTCCGCGTCGCGTGCGTTCAGATAGTTGCCGGTCAGCGAAAGTTCCTTGGCCTTGCGCACGCCGACCGCGCGCGGGAGGCGCGCCGACATCCCGCCGCCCGGCATCACGCCCACCCGCGCGTGCGTGTCGGCGAATTGCGCGGTCTCGGCCGCGATAATGATGTCGCAGGCGAGCGCGAGCTCGAAGCCGCCGGTGACCGCGTAACCGTTGACCGCCGCGATAACCGGCGCTTCCATCCGCTCGACCACTGAAATGAAGGTCACGCCGCCGGTCTCGCGGAGGCCCTCGGCGCCGAGCTCGTTGAGGTCGAGCCCGGCCGAGAACGCGCGCCCGGCGCCGGTAATGATCACCACGGCGACGGCGGGGTCGGCGCCGAGCTCCTGCATCGCGCGGCAGAACATCCCGCGCATCTCGCGATTGAGCGCGTTGAGCTTCTCGGGACGGTTGAGCGTGACCGTCGCGATTCCGTTGTCCTTGCTGACTGTGACCAGTGGCTGGCTCATCGAAGCGGCATACCTCTGCTGCCAGAGCTAACACAGGCCGCGCGAGGCGTAAAACGGGGCGTCGCTTCGCGGTCTAACATAGTGTCTCGCGCATAATCGCGCGCATAGTCTCGCGCGAAGCGTGGTGAAGTCCCGCCGCCGAAGTTCAGCCGCGGCCGCGCCGCGCCGCCGCCGGCGGCGGCGTCGGCTCGCCGTCGGCGAAGCGCCAGGCCTTGCGGAATTGCTCGCGCGCCTTGGCGGCCTCGGCGGTCTTGCCCTGGGCGCTCAGGCATTGCGCGAGTCCGTAGAGCGAGCGCGGATTGCCGGGGTTGATTCTCAGGTCTTCGCGAAAGACCATTTCTGCGTCCTGCGTCCGACCCATCGCCTGCAGTTGCGCGCCGAGCGACTCGCGCACCGGGAAGTACCAGATTGGCGGCTCCTCGTAGATCAGCGCGTCCTGCATGCGCACGGCGTCGGTCAGTTTCGCCGCGGCGTCCTTATGATCGCCGCGGGCCGAGGCGAGTTCGCCGTCGACCACCACCACTGCGACTTCCGCGACGTCCTTCGCGCGATTGCTGGTCCCCAACGGGCGGTCGGGCGGTATCGCCGCCGCTATCGCTGCGAGCTGCTTCTGCTCGCTCGCGGCCTGCGCGCGATTTCCTTTCGCGCTGAACGCGAGCGCGCGCGCGTAATGCCACATCGCGCTGGTGAACGGCAGATCCTTGGCCGGCGCAGGCTCTTTCAGGATCGTATTCCACAGGCCGAAGCGGGTCTCGACCAAGTACGGCATCGGGACCAGGAACTCGGCCATCGGCATCGCGCGCACTGCGTCTAGCGGCACCTTGGTCTCCAGCATCCGGGCGCTCGCGAGTGCGTCGTGCTGTCGCCCCTCGATCATCTGCGCATAGCAAAGGAAGTGGATGTTGTGCGTGTAGTAAACGAGCGGATAGACGCCGCCCTCCTTGCTTTTGGCAAAGAAGGCCTGGTCGGCTTTGATCGCGCTCGCGTTGGTCTCGGCTGCGTCGTGGAAGCGCCCGGTGCGGATGTAGATGTGCGAGGGCATGTGCACCAGGTGGCCGGCGCCCGGCGCCAGCGCGCCGAGCCGGTCGGCGCTTGCCATCGCGCGCGCGGGATCGGGCGACGCCTCGACCGCATGGATGTAGTAATGGTTGGCGCCGATATTGTTGGGGTCCTTCTTGAGGACGGTCTCGAGCGTGGTCACGATCTCGATCGTGTCGGGTCCGGGCTGGCCGTCGATGCTCCACAGGCGCCACGGATGCAGGTCCATCAGCGATTCCGCGAACAGCGTCTGCACGTCGAGGTCGTCGGGGTACTTGTGCGCCACCGTACGCATCGCATTGGCATACGCCTGGTCCTTCGCGGTTGAGCCCGCGCCATCCGCGCCGTAGCGCTCGGCCACCGCGTCGATGAGCGCGCGCTCCTCCGGCGACGCGCCGGGCTCAAGCGTCCGCGCCCGCGCGACCGCCTCGTAGGCCTTCTTGCTGCGCGCCGGATCGCCCGGCAGGTTGTAATTCGGCCCCAGGACCAGCGCCACTCCCCAGGACGCCATCGCCAGCTTCGGATCGATCCGCGCTGCCTCCTCGAAGGAGCGCTCCGCCGCGTCATGATTGAAGCCGTAGGTAAACGCGAGGCCCTGGTCGAAATACTTCTGCGCGAGCGGCGAGGTGGTCGAGACCGGATGATGCACCGGGCCGAGTCCCGGATAGAGCGGCATCGTCGCCGTGGCGGGTTTTTCCGCCGCTACCGACGCCGAAGCGCCGTGCGAGGCGGCGCCCGGCGCCAACGCTGCCGCAAGCGCCATCATTCCCGCCGCAAGCGCGGAGTAAATTCGCTGTTTCATTTTATTTGTCTCCAAAGAACGCCCGCCACCACGGCGGCCGATCCTCGGTCCCCGCGAACCCTATAGCAACCGCGCGGATGCGAAGAAAGCCGACGCTGACCCCCGTGGACTTGGCCCGGCGCGGCGGGTCAAGATAGCGCGTGGCGGATGTGGCCGCGCGCGCGGATTTTAAACGAAGTACCGTCTTGAAATGACCCCTGAAGTTGAAGCCGACGCCCGCGGCGTCGAAGCGCTTCGCGACCATCCGATGATGCTCGCGTGCCGCCGCGAGCCCGCGCCTTACACCCCGGTGTGGCTGATGCGCCAGGCGGGGCGTTACATGCCCGAGTACCGCCGGGTGCGCGCGCAGCACGATTTTCTCCAGATGTGCCAACGGCCCGAAATCGCCGCTGAGGTCACCGTGACCGCGGTCGAGCGCCTCGGCGTCGACGCCGCGATCATCTTCGCCGATATCTTGCTGCCGCTCATCCCGATGGAGGTCGGATTGCGTTACGAGAAGGAGGGCGGTCCGATTATCGAACGCCCGGTGCGCTCGGCCGCCGATCTTGAACGTATTCCGCAAATCGACGCCGCCAGCGCGCTCAGTTTCGTCGGTGACGCGATCAGGATGGCGCGTCGTGCGCTCGGCGATCGCACGCCGCTCATCGGATTTGCCGGCGCGCCCTTTACGCTCGCGTCGTATCTGATCGAGGGCGGCGGCTCGCGCCAGTACCAGGCGACCAAGACCATGATGTACACCGAGCCCGCGACGTGGCATCGCCTGATGGAGCGGCTTGCGCGCGCGACCGCGGAATATCTCAACATGCAGATCGCGGCCGGCGCCGACCTCGTGCAACTTTTCGACAGTTGGGTTGGCATCCTGGGCCCCGACGATTATCGCCGCTTCGTCCTGCCGCACAGCGCTGCTGTTATCTCGGCACTGAAGCCGCACGTGCCGGTGATTCATTTCGGCACCATGACCGGCACTCTGCTGGAGTTGATGCGCGAGGCGGGCGGCGACGTTATCGGTCTGGACTGGCGCGTCGACCTGGCCCAAGCGTGGGCGCGCCTCGGTTACGGCGTCGGCGTGCAGGGCAATCTCGATCCGGTCGCGCTCTTCGCCGGCGTTCCCGAGATTCGCCGGCGCGTCCGCGCGATTCTCGACCAGGCCGCCGGCCGCCCCGGCCATATCTTCAACCTCGGCCACGGCATCCTGCCCGAGACACCGGTCGATCACGTGCGCGCGCTGGTCGACGCGGTGCACGAGATGAGCCGAAAATGAACGCCGAGACCAAAGCGGAGATCGAAAAGCGATGAGCGTGGACGCGCCATACGGCGCGGTCATTCTGATCGGCTTCGGCGGCCCACGCAGCGCCGCCGAGATTCGCCCGTTCCTCGACCGCGTGACGGCCGGACGGCCGATTCCGCGCGAGCGCTACGAGGAGGTCGTGCATCACTACGAAGCGATCGGCGGGCGCTCGCCGTTCAACAAGATAACCGAGCGTCAGGCCGCCGCGTTGCGCGAGCGGCTTGCGCACCAGCGCGTGAAAATTCCGGTGGTGGTGGGGATGCGCAATACGCCGCCCTGGCTCGACGACGCGCTCGGCGAACTTGCGCTGGGCGGAGTGCGCCGCGCGCTAGGCTTCGTACTCGCGGCCCATCGATGCGAAGCGAGCTTCGACCGCTACCTGCGCAACGTCGAAGAGGCGCGCGAACGTGTTGGCCCCGCCGCGCCGGTGGTCGACTACCTCGGCGAGTGGCACGCGCATCCGCTTTTCATCGAGGCCGCGGCCGATCGCGTCGACCGACGCGCTCGCGCGTCTCGAACCCGCCGTGCGCGACCGCGCGCGGCTCATCTTCAGCGCGCACAGCATCCCGGCCGCGATGGCGGCGGCGAGCCCGTACGTCGAGCAATTGCGCGAATCGGCGCGCCTGATTGCGGAACGCCTGGGAATGCGCGAATGGACGCTCGCCTTTCAGAGCCGCAGCGGCAGCCCGCGCGATCCGTGGCTGGAGCCCGACGTATGCGACGTGCTGCGCGGACTTAAGGGACAGGCGGCGGTCGTCGCGCCGATCGGCTTTATCTGCGACCACGTCGAGGTGTTGTACGATCTCGACGTCGAGGCCGCGCGCGTCGCGCGCGAGGCGGGCGTGACGATGGTGCGTGCGGCGACCGTCGGCGAGCATCCGCGGTTTATCGAGATGATTGCGGAGTTCATCCGCGAGCGACTGCGCAACTGACCCGGCGGCGATCGAGGGCGAGGCGATGGCTGATAGCGGCGCACCGCGAATCGCGATTCTGGGCGGCGGAATCAGCGGACTCAGCGCCGCGTTCCGGCTCCTGGAGCTGTCGGCGAAGCACGAGGCCCCGCTCGAAGTGACGCTGCTGGAACGCAGTCCGCGCCTGGGCGGCGCGCTCTGCACGATTCGCGAGCAGGGATTCATCGCCGAGGCGGGCGCCGATTCGTTCCTCACCGAAAAGCCTTGGGCGCTCGATCTCGTGCGCCGTCTCGGTCTCGACGGCGAGTTAATCGGCACGCGCGCGGAGTTCCGCCGAACCTACGTTGTGCATAACGGCGCGCTGGTCGAAATTCCCGACGGCTTCTCGCTGCTCGCGCCCACGCGGATGCTGCCGATGCTGCGCAGCCCCCTGCTTTCTCCGCTCGGCAAGCTCCGCGTGATGATCGAGCCGTTGATTCCGCGCCGCAGCGCGCATCGCGACGAAAGCCTGGCGTCTTTCGTGACTCGCCGGCTCGGCCGCGAAGTCCTCGAACGAATCGCACAGCCGCTCGCCGGCGGAATTTACACCGCCGACCCCGCGCAGCTCAGTTTGCACGCCACGCTGCCACGCTTCGCCGATATGGAGGCGCGTTACGGCAGCGTGATCCGCGGCCTGCGGGCGGCCGCGCGCAAGCACGACGCCGAATCCGGCAAATCCATCAAATTCGGCGGCACCAGCGGCGCGCGATGGAGCCTGTTCGCGAGCATGCGTGGCGGAGTCGGGACCATCGTCGACGCGCTGACGCAAATGCTCGGCGAGACCGTGCGGCGTGGCGCCGAAGTGACGGCGCTTGAGCGTATCGGCGGCGGCGCGGCGGAGGGCCAGCCGCGATGGCGCGTCGTGACGGCTGGCGGAGCCGCTCTGGAAGCCGACGCAGTGATTTGCGCGCTGCCGGCCTATCGCGCGGCGCCGCTGTTCGAGCCGCAGTCGCCGTCACTTGCGCGCGCGCTCGAAGCGATCGGCTATGCGTCGGCGGCGGTGGTCAATCTCGGCTACCGCGAAAGCGACTTTCCGCGCGCGCGGCGAAGTTTCGGTTTCGTGGTGCCTGCAATCGAGCGGCGCAGAATCATCGCCGGCAGTTTCACCAGTTTGAAGTTCGACGGCCGCGCGCCGGCCGGGACGATCCTGGTACGCGCGTTCGTCGGGGGCGCGATGCAGAGCGAGTTGATGGCGCTCGACGACGCCGCGATGATCGAAGTCGTGCGCGAGGAGTTCCGCGCGCTGCTCGGTGTCGAGGCCGCGCCGCTGTGGGCGATGGTCAACCGATGGCCCGACTCGATGCCGCAGTACGCGGTGGGCCATCATGGCCGCGTGGCCGAAATCGAGCGCGCGGCGGCCGCGCTGCCGGGGCTCGAACTCGCGGGCGCGGCGCTCCGCGGCGTAGGAATTCCCGACTGCGTGCTCGGCGGCGAGCGCGCGGCCCAGGCGGTCTTTTCCGAACTTCAGGCCGCGCGCGAAGTGGGGCGCCCGGCGGCGCCAATCGCGCCTGCGGAACCATCCCAGAGAGCACCTCGATGACCCCCAACGGCGCCGCAGCTTCCTGGCCGGTGGTCATCGCGCACGCCGACATGGACGCCTTCTACGCCTCGGTCGAGCAGCTCGACAATCCGGCGCTGCGCGGCCTGCCGGTGATCGTCGGCGGACGGAGCCGCCGCGGGGTGGTGACTTCGGCCTCCTACGAGGCGCGCCGTTTTGGAGTGCGCTCGGCGATGCCGGCGCATGAAGCGCATCGGCTTTGTCCCGAGGGTATCTTCGTGCCGGGACGGATGGCGCGTTACGCGGAGGTCTCGCGCGCGGTGCGCGCGGCCTTCGACGAGTTCAGCCCGATCGTCGAGCCGCTCTCACTTGACGAAGCCTTCCTTGATCTCACCGGGACGCATCGCGTGTTCGCCTCGCCGCTGGAAGCCGGGCGCGCGCTCAAGCGCCGCGTACGCGAGGCAACCGGCCTGGTGGTATCGGTTGGAATCGCGCCGACCAAGATGGCGGCCAAAATTCTAAGCGACCTCTCCAAGCCCGACGGCCTGCGGATAATCCAGCCTGACGAGCTGGTGGATTTTCTCACCCCACTGCCGGTCGAGCGGCTATGGGGCGTCGGCCGGGTGACGCTTGAGCGGATGCATCAGGCGGGCATTGCCACGGTCGGCGATCTCGCGCGCGCCGACGTGGCAGAGCTCCATGCGATGTTCGGCGCGATGGGGCCGCATCTGCACGAACTCGCGCTGGGACGCGATCCGCGCCCGGTGGTCGGCGACTACGAGCGCAAGTCTTACGGCGAGGAGAGCACGTTCGAACATGACCACGCGCTCGACTCGCTCGAGCTGGCGCGCGTGTTGATCGCCCACTCCGACGCGCTTGGGCGGCGGCTGCGCGCCGACCACGTGCGCGCACGCACGGTGACGCTCAAGCTCAAGCTCGCACGGCCGCTGGGGCAGGGCCGTTATCCGATCATCACCCGCAGCCAGTCGCTCGCGGCTCCGACCGACGACGGCGCCGAAGTCTCGCGCGTCGCCCGGGCGCTGCTCGCGCGCGTGCGCGAGCGCGAGCGGGTGCGCCTGGCCGGCGTGCAGGTGCATAATCTGGTGCGCGACGCGCAACTCGCGGCGGGGCAACTGGCGCTGTTCGGCGCGGCGCCGGCGCACGATGGGCGCCGCGACCGGCTCAACCGCGCGCTCGACAAGGTTGCCGAGCGTTTCGGCGAAGAGGCGGTCACGCGCGGCCTCGCCCATGCCGAGCGCGCCGCACCGACGCGCCGGATCAAGTGACCGCGCCCCGCGAGCGCTCTCTTCACCCGCCCTTAGGCGGGGCAGGCCTCGAGTTGCTCCAGGAACAGCGCGTAGCAGTCGCGGTTGGCGGTTGCGCCCATGAAGTTGTCGATATGGCCGTAGCCCGGCGTCACGTGCCGGCGATAGAGCGTCGGATCGTTGACGCTTTGCAGCCACTGGAATGTGCGCTCGGTCGATATGGGCAGGTAGCACTGGTTGAGCTCGCCGGAAACGAACGTGATCGGGATGCGCAGGTGCTCGGGACGCACGTAGCTCGGCGGCTCGGCGACGCCGTAGCGGCGCAGGTTCTCCGTGGCGCCGTAGTCGAACTTCGCCGCGGTGCCGCGCTTGACGATCTGCGCGAGATGGCGAAAAGCGGTCATGTTGCACGCGCCGAACTGCTCGCTCAGCCGATCGTGAGTTGCGGCGTTGAGGCGCTCGTGGCGGTAGAGATGGCCGTACATGAAGGTGATGCGATGGCAGACGGTGCTGTTGCATTCGTGGTTGGTCAGGTCGACAATCGCGCCAAACATCTTCTGGAATAGCGGATGGCGCGGGTCCTCGGTGGCGGAGAGATAGTCAACGCCGAGGTCCGCGAACACGTCGCCCAGGTTGAGCATGCACTTTATTTCGGTGGCCGGCGGCGCCGCGTAGTGCAGCGCTATCTGCGAGCACGAGACGCATCGCACGTCCGGCAAATAGCCCGCCGCCAGCGCCATGAAAAACGCGCTCGCGCCCGCGCAGTGGACCACGGCCTGCACCGAATCCGCGCGCGTGCGCTGGCGGATGAAAGCGATCGCGGCGGGAAAATCGTTTTCGGCCGCCTGGTCGAGCGTGAACTGGCTAAGCGGCAACTGGATGCTCGCGCGCCAATCCAGCAGCCAGGCGTCGTAACCGTTATTCGCGAGGTACTGGATGAAATGTTCGTCGACCGTCGGCAGCAGGAACATCCCGCTCCACACGCCCGCGCCATGCACGACAATCACCGGACCTTTATCACCGCCGCGGTAGCGCGCGAGTCGAAGTTCGGCGCCGTCGGGAGCCGTGATGGGGTAATTTTCAACTGCCGGAAGACTCATCGGGTTCACCTCCGTGCGTCGCTCTGCGATCGAGGCTTCGCGCGCGCCTGAGCGGCACTACGGCGAGAGCCGCGGCCGCACGAACACGTCCCACAACGTACCCATGAACATGTGCCCGAACTGCGCGAGCGCCACCGCCTTGCGCGCGGGATCGTCGGTGCCCGAGACCGTGAATGTCCCGAGTTGCTGCATGAAGTCTGTGACCAGGATGTGCAGGATGCCGCATGCGAGCACGCTGCCGGTGCGAGCGTGACCGGCGCGAATCACCGTGTACAACGTCGAGGTCGCCCCCCAAACGTCGAAACGCCCGTCGTCGTGCACTACCTTGAAGCCGTCGAGCAGATAGGGCTGGCCGTCGCCGCCCACAAACGGCAGCGCGTAGAGCATCCGGCGATCATACGCGCGGCCGGTCTCGACGAAGAGGTTGAAGAGACCAGCGTTGACCGGCACGCCGGCGGGACCGGTGAAGCCGTCGACGCGGACGGTGCCGCTGGCGATTCCCGGATGTTCGGCGTCGGCCAGGAAGACGTCTAGGTTCGGCATCGCGATCGTCAGCGTGAACTCCATGTAGGTGTTGGCCTGCTGGCCGGCGCGCTCGGCCGCCACGTAGGCGGCGAGATCCTCCGGCGCGGGAGGCGCGGCGCCTTTTTGCAGAAAGCCCTTCATGGTTTCGGTGAAGCTCAGTCCGACCGCGGCGGTTTGCGGCGCCATAACTCCTCCTGCTTGAGGGGATCAAATCCCGTCCAACGGATCTTTAACTGGCCGTGCGCTCGCGGCTTCGGGTGCGCGCCAGGCGGCATTGCCCGTGAGCTTGCGAATCGCGGCCTCGACGTTGCGCTCGGCCACTGCGGCGATGGTATGCGAGGGATTGACGCCGGTCGCCGCCGGCAGCGCGCCGCCGTCGAGCACGTAGAGTCCCGGATAGCCGAAGACCTCGCCGCCCGCGTCGGTGACGCCCTTTGCTTCGTCGTCCGCCATCACGCAGCCGCCGAGGTTGTGGACCGAGACCGGACGGCGGAGCCGCTGCCAGAGCGGATTGAAGGCAACCGTGCCGCCCATCGCGTTGGCGACGTCGGTGCTGAACTGCTCTTCGGCGGCATAGAGCGGCGCGTTCGAGGCGACGTCCCAGCTTACCCTGAGCGCGCGCGTCAGCGGGTCGAGCGCGAGCACGCCGCTCGCGCGGTCGCGGCCCATCGCGAGAAACACGGCGGTGTCGTCATGCGGCGGCGCGCTGGGGCCAATCCGCCCGCGAGCGGCGACGCTGATAGCCGCGCTCAGCGCGTCGCTTGAAAGATCGATCACGTCCTTGAGCCATCCGCCCCTGGGATTGAGCACCTGGAGCAGGCCGGCGATCTCTTTTGGATAGCCGCCCTCCTCGAAGATGAACCACACGCGATCGGCGCCGGTGCCGCGATCGTAAACGATGCCGGTGGTAATCGTGGGGCCGTTGGAAGGCGCGAACGGCGTCGCGGTGTCGAATGCGAACGCGAGAAAATCGCCGTTGCCCGAATAACCCTGGCCAAGACGCGCGCTCAGTGCGGGCAGGGTGCCGAACTCGTCGCGGCATCGAAGCAGAAGCTCGGTCGAGTTGACCGCGCCCGCGCACAAGAAAGACCGTGCGCGCGGTGATCGCGCTTTCGGCGGCGCCGGCCGGGTGATTTTTGAAGGTGACTTTGTAGCCCGCGCCGTCGCACTCGATCCGCACGGCCTCGCTGAGCGGCGCGACGTCGGCGCCGTGCTGCTCGGCCAGCGCGAGGTAGTTGAGATCGAGCGTGTTCTTGGCCATCACGTTGCATCCGATGTCGCACTCGCCGCAGTAGGTGCATCCGCTCTGCTCGACACCGAACTTGTTGCGATGCGCCACGCCGGGCACGGAAAAATCGACCGCGATATTCGGGTAACAGAACTGGGCCTCGCGCCCCAGGCGGCCGGCCACCTGCTTCATCCACTGGGCCTTGGGCGGGACGCCCAGATGGCTGGAGGCCGTGATGGGCGCGATGTCGAGCATGTAGGCGACGAGGTCGTAGTATGGATCGAGCGCGGCGCGGCTGTAGCCGGCCGGCCATCCGCTCTGGAAGAGATCGGCGGGCGCGCGCAGATGAACGTTGGCGTAGATGAGCGAGCCGCCGCCCCATCCGGCGCCCTGCACGATCGTCATCTCGCCGAAGGGCCGGACGTCGAACAGGCCCTGGCCGATCGCCCACTGCCAGCCTTTGATGGGGTCGTTCCAATCGCGCGGGAACTCGCCGCGCCCGTAGCGCCGCCCGCGCTCCAGAATCGCAACGTTGAGTCCAGCCTGCGCCAGGCGGCATCCCGCAACCGCGCCGCCGAAGCCGCTGCCGATAACGACCGCGTCGTAACTCGATCGCATCGTTCCCCCTTTGATTTTCCAAACCGCGCGCCGCCGCCCGAGCGAGTAGCGCACCACGTCCGCCCCGCGGCCATCTTGCCACGATGTGCGCGATGAAGCATCCGCCGCGAGCGTATTTTACGCAGCCGCGCATATTTGACGACGCGGGCCGCGGCGGCATAATGCTAGGTCCAGCTTTTATCTGGATAAGAGGCTAGTTCCCGTCATGGCGGCTGAGACGCTTTTCGAAAAAATCTGGCAGAGCCACGTGGTCCGCGAGCAACCCGGTGAGCCCGCCCTGCTCTATATCGATCTGCACCTGGTGCACGAGGTGACGTCGCCGCAGGCCTTCGAGGCCCTGCGCGACAGCGGCCGCAAGGTGCGCGCGCTCGACCGCACTTTCGGCACCCAGGATCACAACGTTCCGACCACCGACCGCACCAAGCCGATCGCCGATCCCGATTCAGCGGCACAGATCGAAATGATGCGCCGCAACTGCCGTGAGTTCGGCGTGCGCCTGTTCGATCTCGGCGCGCCCGAGCAGGGTATCGTGCATGTCATCGGACCCGAGTTGGGTCTCACGCAGCCCGGGATGACAATCGTATGCGGCGACAGCCACACCGCGACCCACGGCGCGTTCGGTTCGCTCGCGTTCGGCGTCGGCACTAGCGAGGTCGAGCACGTGCTCGCCACGCAGTGCCTGTGGCAAGCCAAGCCCAAGACGCTGGAGATTCACGTCGACGGGCGTCTCAAGCCCGGCGTGACCGCCAAGGATTTGATCCTCGGCATCATCGGACGCATTACCACCGACGGCGGCACCGGACACGTCATCGAGTACCGTGGCGAGGCGATCGAGGCGCTCTCGATGGAAGAGCGGATGACGGTGAGCAACATGTCGATCGAGGCGGGGGCGCGCGCCGGGATGATCGCGGCGGACGCCAAAACCGTCGAGTATCTGCGCGGGCGGCGCTTCGTTGCCACCGGCGCGGACTTCGAGCGGGCGGCCGAGCGCTGGCTCAAATTTCGCACCGACGACGGCGCACGTTTCGACAAGAGCATCACGTTCGACGCGGCGGCGTTTGCACCGCAGGTTACCTGGGGAACAAATCCTGGGATGGTGGTCGAGGTCACCGGCAAAGTGCCCGACCCGGCGAGCCTCAAGAGCCCGGCGGAGCGGCAGGCGGTCGAGCGCGCGCTGGAATACATGGGATTGCAGCCGGGTACAGCGATCCAGGACATCCGCGTCGACCGCGTCTTCATCGGATCGTGCACCAACTCGCGTATCGGCGACCTGCGCGCGGCGGCCGAGATCGTACGCGGACGCAAAGTCGCCAAAGGCGTGCACGCGATGGTGGTGCCGGGATCGCAGCAGGTCAAGGCCGAAGCCGAAAAGCTCGGACTCGATCGCGTCTTCGTGGACGCGGGCTTCGAGTGGCGCGAATCCGGATGCAGCATGTGCCTGGGGATGAACCCGGACATCCTCAAACCCGGCGAGCGATGTGCGAGCACCTCGAACCGCAACTTCGAGGGACGCCAGGGCAAGGGCGGACGCACGCATCTGGTGAGCCCCGTGATGGCGGCGGCGGCGGCGGTCAGCGGACACTTCGTGGACGTGCGCGATTGGTCGGCGCACTAACCGCATCGCTTAAGTCGGCGATGTGCGCGTGCCGCGAAGAAAAAATCACGCGAAGATAAAATCAGAAGACGATAAAAATCGGACAAGGAAAGCTAGCTCGGCAAGCTAACGTTCGTGGCAGGCTAGCGTTCGCGACAAGCTAGCGTTCACGGTTGGTCGGCAGCTTGGCCAGCCGCTTGCCGTTGGGCCCGTAGAGCGAAAGTGACGGTGCGCCGCTGCCCGCGACTACCAGTTCCGCGCGTCCCTCGCCCGTCTCGTCGTACAATCCGAGACCCGTCGCGCCGTCGGCCTTGAGCGCGACCTCAAGGCGCCGCCTGCCGCTCGTGTCATAAAGCACCACTGATGGCGCACCGTCGACGCCCAGGCGAATCGCCGCGCGCGCGCGGCCGCTCGCGTCGCTGAGCGCGAGCGTAGGGGCGCCGCCCGCCTCGAGCGAGAGCGTCGCGCGACGCTCGCCGTTTGAGTCGACCAGCACGAATTGCTCGGCGATCACGCTTTTCAGCGGCGTGGCGGATCGATCGACAGAATCTGTTTGCAAATCTACTTGGGACTCGACCGGTCTCTCGATTGGCGGCGACGCCTCCTTGATGCTCTGGACCGCGTCGCGAAAGCGCCCGATGGTCGCGTCGGTGCTGCTGTCGGGAGGTGTAGGAAGACTCGTCTCGACAGTCGCGTCGGAATTGCCGTTGGGCGGCTGCGTGCTGCTGATGGCTTTGCCTTCGAAGCCCACGAGGCGGAGTCTAGACCCGCTGCGCGGGTCTCACAAGCAGGCCCTCGCGCCGACGTTACGCACAGCGGCGCGAGCACTTCAGTGGATAGTTCACGCAACAAATCCTTGCCCCGAGGATTCAAGTAAGTTAGTTACGGGACGCGTCTTTAATATGCTTTTCTAATCGAGACGAACTTGAAATCGCTTACATTAGCTTTTGCTATTCAAGCCACACGACGTTCGAAATTCAGTCTGTGCAGGTCTCGGCAACGCTTTGATTGGAACGTGACCTGTTGATTGGAAAGTGAGATTCAAGCCGTCCCGATTTCGACGCGCCGTTCGCCGAACCCGGTGCGTCTGTGGGGTTCAAGATTCGCTGGATGCTGGAAATTTGCATTGCAAATAGGAGGAGGCAGGGAGTTGGACGAATCATTTATTTCTCTACAACCAGACCAGGCAGTCGCCAAAGTTTTCGACCCGATGAAGTCGGCCGAGGATACGCTTGCCCGGTTGGCCAAGGTGCTGGAGCCGATGGGCCAGTTGGCGCAGTTGGCCGACGTTTTCGAGCCGATCAGAACGTTCCAGGAGGAACTGGCGGATGTGGCCGCGGCCTTCGAGCCGATAAAGGGCTTCCACAGCCATCTGGAAAATCTGGCCAATCGTTTCGAACCGATGCGGGCGTTCCAGAGCCAGCTCGAACGCGTGGCCGAGGCTTTTCACGAGCAGCTCGTGCAGTTGGCTTCCGCTATGGAGCCGGCGACCGCGTTTCAGGATCAGTTGCAACATCTGATCAAGGCGTTTGAGCCGGCCAAGGCGCTGCAGCGCCGCTTCGTCGAACTGTCGCGCGCGTTCAACGCCAACGGCAACGCCAGTGCCAACGGCCACACCGCGCACAACGGCAAGACGGCGGGCGAGGCCTGAGTCGGGGCGGTGCGGGGCGCGATAGCCCCGGGCAGTTCCATAGATCACGGCGCTCAGGCGTCGCTGGATCACAGCGAACGTACGTCGCACGGATAGCCGCGTGGCGCACGATGGGTGAAGTATTGCGTGCGAAAACGCGCACCGCTCTCGCCCCGCCTGTCTATTTGTAGTTTTGATTTGGCCGGCTGCCGATTTGTGCTATTCAATCGGCTCTGGCAAATGGTGCATTCGTGCGCCGGCGTTGCCGGCTGTGCTCCGCTGCTGATAGTTTCTCTCTGCTGATAGTGTTTCTGGGGAGTAAGGCGCACGATGCAACCGTTTAAGAATTTCACCGGCCTGGTCGCTCCGATGGATCGGTCCAACGTCGACACCGACCAGGTGATTCCCAAGCAGTTCTTAAAGGCCGTGGTGCGCAGCGGCCTCGGCAAGGGGCTCTTTTTCGACTGGCGCGATCAGCCCGACAAGGGCTACGTGCTCGACGAGCCGCGTTTCAAGGGCGCGTCGATCCTGGTCGCGCGGGCCAACTTCGGCTGCGGCTCTTCGCGCGAGCATGCGGTGTGGGCGCTCACCGACTTCGGCTTCAGGGCGGCGATCGCACCCTCCTTCGCGGACATCTTCCGCAACAACTCGCTCAAGAACGGCTTCCTGCCGATAATTCTCAAACCCGAAGAGGTCGATGCGGTCTTTGCGGCGATCAAAAAGCACGAAGGCTATGAACTGACTATCGATCTTCCCGCGCAGACGGTCTCGGACAAGTTCGGATGGTCGGCGCACTTCGATATCGATCCGTTCCCCAAGAAATGTTTTATCGAGGGGCTCGACGACGTGGCGCTGACGCTCACGCACGACCAGGAGATCGCGGCCTACGAGAAAACCCATCCAGCGCCTTATCGCCTGTAGGGCGTAGCTGCGCCACAAGGGCCGCGCCCCCCTGTGCGGCTGCTATAATTGTGCCGTGACTGCGCGCACGCTGACGGTCGATTCTGCGCCTGGGCGGATGCGGCTTGACGTATTCGTTGCCGCCGAGCTTGGCGCCGAATTTTCCCGCTCGCAGGCCGCGCGCATGATCAGGGCCGGCCTGGTGCGGCTCAACGGGGCTCCCGCGCGCGCCGCCGACGCCGTTCGCGCCGGCGACAGAATCGAAATCGAGAGGCCTGCCGCGATGCCGGCGGCGGCAACGCCGCCCGGCGAGGCGGACGCGCCTGCAATCGAAGTCCTTTACGCCGACGACGAGATCATAGTCGTCAACAAGCCGCCGGGGATGACGGTCCATCCCGCACCCGGCCATCCGGGCGGCACGCTGGTCGACGCGATGCTCGCGCGCTTTCCCGAGCTGGCGGCGATGGCCGAGCCGGGCGGCGTGATGCGCCCGGGGATCGTCCATCGGCTCGACAAGGACACGTCGGGCGTGATGGTGGTCGCGCGGACGCCGTTTGCGCGGATGGAGTTGGCGCGCCAGTTCAAGGAGCGCACGGTGAGCAAGATTTATCTCGCGGTGGTGCGCGGAGTGATCGGACGCGAGCGCTTTTCGATTACGCGCCCGGTCGGACGCCATCCGGTCGAGCGCAAGCGGATGTCGGTGAACTCGCGCCACGGCCGCGAGGCGCTAAGCGAGGTCCGCGTGCTCGCGCGAATGCCCGCGGCGGGCGCCGGCGCGACGCTCGTCGGAGTGCGGCCGCTGACCGGCCGCACGCATCAGATTCGCGTCCACCTGGCTTCGATCGGGCATCCGTGCCTTGGCGATCCGCTCTATGGCGGCCGGCAGCCCAAAGGCCAGATCAAAGGGTCGAAGGACGCGACGCTCGCGGACGCGACATCCTCGTTCACGCGTCAGGCGCTGCATGCGCTGGCGCTGCGGCTCTATCATCCGCGCACCCGTGCGCTGCTCGAATTCGTCGCGCCGCCGCCGGACGACTTTGCCGGCTTTCTCATCGCGCGGGGCGTCGCGACGGGACGAGCGGAGCTTGAGCACTGGATCGAACTGAGCGGCGTTGCTCTCCCGTCCGCTCCGAGAGCGGACGGGAAAGTGGCCCGTTGACAGCCCAAAGAGGCTCAGATAGGTTCGATTGCAAGGACCTGCGCATTGAGCCGAGGCAGGCCAGACCCCGGATCGCCCGCAGCCGCCAAGTGACCCACCGAAGATTGGGCGTCGCCGCTCCATCGCGACCAAGTGCCTCAATCCATTTGCTCGGCCGGGGAAGAACCGAATCAAGGTTTCGTACGGGGTCATAAATACGCGCGACGGTCTCTACGCAGGCGGCGTGGGCGCTGGATTAAGGGATCGGCAGCATCGGATTTCCATCACTTCGCAGCCGGATTGGAGTTAGGGATTTTGCGGACAAGGCATATGGGCAAGGGCAGGGGGGTTAGGGGAGAGGCTCAGGGCCAGGGCGACGATATGCGCAACGGCCCCAACGTCTCGCACACGCGTCAGATGCAGCCGGCCGCGGCCGGAGCGGGCGAAGCCAACGGCGCGTCCGAGCACGACGAGGCGCGCGACGGCAACGGCGGCGCATCGATGACGCCCGAGGGCGGCGCCGATCGCTACCGGGCCACCAGTGCGCAGGCGCTGAGCGCGTCGGAGCGCCACGTGGGCGGGATCGTCAGCGACGGTGGCGCGCTCAATCTCAAGGTGCTCAAGGCCGCCAAGATAACCGAGCTGGCGCAGATCGCGCGCGAGTACAACATCGACGGCGCGACCAACATGCGCAAGCAGGAGATGATCTTCTCCATCCTGCAGGCGCAGGCCTCGCGCAACGGCTCGATCCTCGGTGAAGGCGTGCTCGAGATTCTGCCCGACGGCTTCGGCTTTCTGCGCGCGCCCGACTACAACTACTTGCCGGGGCCCGACGACATCTACATCTCGCCCAGCCAGATCCGCAAATTCAACTTGCGCACCGGCGATATCGTCTCGGGCCTGATTCGTCCGCCCAAGGAGGGTGAGCGTTACTTTGCGCTGCTGAAGGTCGAATCGATCAACTTCGAGGAGCCCGAGAAGGCGCGCGACAAGATCCTGTTCGACAACCTGACGCCGCTCTATCCGCAGGAGCGGATCAAGCTCGAGTACGACCACGACGACTACACCACGCGGATCATCGATTTGATCGCGCCGATCGGCAAAGGCCAGCGCGGGCTTATCGTGGCGGCGCCGTTCACCGGCAAGACGATGATGCTGCAGGCGATCGCGAAAGCGATCGCGCACAACCATCCGGAAATCGTGCTCATCGTTCTGCTGGTCGACGAACGCCCCGAGGAAGTCACCGACATGCTGCGCTCGGTGCAGGGCGAGGTGGTAAGTTCCACTTTCGACGAGCCCGCCACGCGCCACGTGCAAGTGGCCGAGATGGTGATCGAGAAAGCGCGCCGCCTGGTCGAGCATGGACGCGACGTGGTGATCCTGCTGGATTCGATCACCCGGCTCGCGCGCGCCTACAACACCGTCGTCCCGCCCTCGGGCAAGATTCTCTCCGGCGGCGTCGATTCCAACGCCCTGCACAAGCCCAAGAAATTCTTCGGCGCGGCGCGCAACACCGAGGACGGCGGCTCGCTGACCATCATCGCCACTGCCCTGGTCGACACCGGCAGCCGGATGGACGAGGTCATCTTCGAGGAGTTCAAGGGCACCGGTAACCAGCAGATCGGCCTTGACCGCCGCCTGCTGGAAAAGCGCATCTTCCCGACCATCGATATTCAGCGCTCCTCGACCCGCAAGGAGGAGCTGCTATTGCCGCGCAGCACCCTTAACCGGGTGTGGATCCTGCGCAAGCTGCTCTCCCAGCTCAACGCGGTCGAGGCGATGGAGTTCCTGCTGGACAAGATGCAGGGCTCGAAAACCAACGAAGAATTCCTCGAATCGATGAATGGCTAGAGGTAGCGCACGCTAGGAACTCGCGGCGCGGCTTGATAATTAATAGTGTCGTCCCCAGCGCCCACGGGGCCGGGACGAACGCTTTAAGAGGACCTATGACCGAAATCAGCATGAAACAGCTTCTGGAAGCCGGAGTTCACTTCGGCCACCAGACCAGCCGCTGGAACCCGAAGATGAAGCCTTACATCTTTGGCGCCCGTAACGGCATCTACATCATCGACCTCCAGCAGACCGTGCGGATGTTTCGCGAGGCCTACGACTTCGTGCGCGACCTCTCCGCCCAGGGCGGCACGATGCTGTTCGTCGGCACCAAGAAGCAGGCCCAGGACATCGTGCGCGAAGAGGCCGAGCGCTGCGGGATGTTCTACGTCCACAACCGCTGGCTGGGCGGGATGTTGACCAACTTCCAGACCATCCGGCAGTCCATCGAGCGGCTCAAGAAGCTCGAAGAGATAATGGCCGATCCCGAGATGATCCAGGCGCTCACCAAGAAAGAAATGAGCGAGAACGCTCACGAGCACGACAAGCTGATGGGCACGCTGGCTGGAATCAAGAACATGCGCAAGCTGCCCGACGCGCTGTGGGTGATCGACACCAAGAAAGAGGACATCGCGGTGGCCGAGGCCAAGCGCCTGGGCATACCGGTCGTGGCCGTGGTCGACACCAACTGCGATCCCGACCTTATCGCGTATCGCATCCCGGGCAACGACGACGCGATTCGCGCGATCAAGCTTTTCAGCGCGGCGATGGCCGACGCGGTGCTCGAGGGCAAACGGATCGCCGAGGAACGGCAAAAGGGCGAGCAGGACTTAGGCGCGAGCGCCGACGAAGATCGCAGTCCCGAGCCGCCGAGCCAGAGCGTCTAGGGCGCGGGCGCTGGGCCTTGATGGATGCACGAAGAAGGATTCATCGCTTCGCGGAGATCCTTCGCTTGGCGCTCAGGATGACAGGACCGGAACCTCCTTGCTGTCATCCTGAACGAAGGCTGCCGAAGTGAGGGATCAACGCGAAGCGATTTTTGGATTTATCGATACAGGACTCAGCCTACGCGAAGCTTTTTTTGCGGCACGCCGACCAAAACTTGAGCGACAAGAATTTTAGCGACATCCTTTAGAGACAATCTTCAGAGAATGGACATCAACGCAAACGTCGTCAGAGAATTGCGCGAAAAAACCGGCGCCGGGGTAATGGATTGCAAAAAGGCGCTGGCGGAGGCCAGCGGCGACCTCGACAAGGCGATTGTATGGCTGCGCGAGCGCGGTATCGCACAGGCCGCGAAGCGCGCCGGCAAACTAGCCTCCGAGGGCTCGGTCGGATCCTATATCCATGCCGGCGGCAAGCTCGGCGTGCTGGTCGAGGTCAACTGCGAGAGTGACTTCGTGGCCAAGACCCCCGAGTTCCAGACCCTGGTCAAGGAGATTGCGATGCAGGTAGCGGCGGCCAATCCGCGCTGCGTCAGCCGCGAGGACGTGCCCGCCGAGGTTATCGAGCAGGAGCGCCAGATCTATGCCACGCAATCGGCGGACAAACCCGAGGCGGTGGTCAAGAAGATTGTCGAAGGCAAGCTTGAAAAATTCTACCGCGACGTCTGCCTCAACGAGCAGACCTGGGTGCGCGATCCCAACCGCACCATCACCGACCTTTTGGGCGAATACGTAGCCAAGCTGGGCGAGAAGATCGAAATCCGCCGCTTCGTCCGCTTTCAGCTCGGCGAATCGCGCGACGGCAACACGGCCGCCAGCGCATAGTCAACCGCGCGCGCGGGGGAGACGACGGTAATGAGCGAGGCGGCAGGCAGCGCGGCGCACAAGCCACGCTTCCACCGCGTGATGCTCAAGCTCTCGGGCCAGGCGCTGGCGCCAGCCCAGGGCGCTGGAATCGATCTCGACACGCTCGCCGCGTTCGCCCGCGAAATCAAAGACGTAGCCGCCCTCGGCGTGCAGCTCGCGATGGTTATCGGGGCGGGCAATATCCTGCGCGGCAGCGAATACGAGGCGCGCGGGATGGACCGCTCCAGCGCCGATCAGATGGGCATGCTGGGCACCGTGATCAACGCGCTCGCGTTCCAGGACGCCCTGGAACGGGCCGGCGTGACGACCCGTGTGCTCTCGGCGATCGCGATGCAGGCGGTGTGCGAACCGTACATCCGCCGGCGCGCCGTGCGCCACCTCGACAAGGGACGGGTGGTGATCTTCGCCGCCGGCACCGGCAATCCTTACTTCACCACGGATACCGCGGCGAGCCTGCGGGCGCTGGAAATCGGCGCCGAGGTCATCCTCAAGGCGAGCCATCACGTCGACGGCGTCTACGACCGCGATCCGTTGCGCGAACCGGGGGCCAAGCGCTTCGATCGCCTGACCTACCTCGAAGTGCTCGAACGCAACCTCAAGGTGATGGACTCCACCGCGATCTCGATGTGCAAGGACAACAATCTGCCGATCGTCGTTTTCAATCTGCGCCAGACGGGTAATATAAGAAGGGCCGTGATGGGCGAGCCGATCGGCACGTGGGTGGAAAGTGGCCGCTGAAGAAAAGCCGGAAGACGCGATCGAGATGGCGCATATGGAGATGGAGGAGGCGGTCGGCGCCTTCCGCCATGAACTCGGCCGCGTGCGCACCGGGCGCGCCTCGACCGCGCTGCTCGAGGGGCTGCACGTCAATTATTACGGCGCCCGCACGCCGCTGCGCCAGCTTGCCGGCTTGGCCGCTCCCGAGCCGCGCCTGCTGGTAATCACGCCTTACGACAAGGGCGCCCTGCACGAGATCGAAAAGGCGATCCAGACCTCCGACCTCGGCCTGACTCCGATCAACGACGGCAAAATCATCCGCGTACCGATTCCCGAGCTGACCGAGCAGCGGCGCAAGGAACTGGTGCGCCACGTGCACAAGACCGCCGAGGAGTTCAGGGTCTCCGTGCGCAACCATCGCCGGGACGCCAACGACAAGCTCAAAAAAATGCACAAGGACAAGAAGCTCGATGACGATACGCTGCGCGCGGCCGAAACCAAGGTCCAGCAGCATACCACCGAGCACATCGAGAAAATTGACAAGGTGCTGGCGGCCAAGGAAGCCGAGATAATGGAGGTCTGAACCGCCCGCGAGGCGTCCCGCGCAAGGGGGATGCCTCGGCGGCTTACCCAGGTCGTGGCTTCTTCACTCCCACTGGACGAATTTCCCGGCCTCTCGCTCGAGGCCGATCGGCTGCCGCGTCATGTCGCTATCGTGATGGACGGCAATGGCCGCTGGGCGCGCCAGCATGGGCTTTCGCGCTCGGAAGGCCATCGGCGCGGCAAGGACTCGGTGCGCGCAGTGGTCGAGGCCGCGCGCGAGATCGGCATCCCCTACCTCACCCTGTTCGTCTTCTCCAATGAGAACTGGCAGCGGCCGGGCACCGAGGTGCGCTTCCTGATGGAGCTGTTCCATCGCTACCTCAGCACCGAGACCAAGCGTCTGATGAAGCGCGACATCAAGGTGGTGGCGCTGGGCGACCTCGAACGCCTGCCGCCGCCGGTCGGCGCGCGCTCGACTCGATGATCGCCGCGACCGCCGGAAACCGCTCGATGACGGTCGCGCTGGCGCTCTCTTATGGCGGTCGTCAGGACGTGACTTGCGCCGCGCGCCGGATTGCCGAGGAAGTTGCCGCAGGACGGCTCAGCCCCGACGAGGTCGACGAGCAGGCGGTGGCGAGCCGCCTTGCCAGCGCCGACTTGCCCGACCCCGACCTGCTCATCCGGACTTCGGGCGAGCTCCGGGTATCGAACTTTTTCCTCTACCAGCTCGCCTACACCGAACTCTATTTCACCAACACGCTATGGCCCGACTTCCGCGAGCGCGAGTTTCTCCACGCGCTGGCGGCGTATCAGCTTCGTGAGCGCCGCTTTGGCGCGGTCGACGCCGGCTCCGCCAACCACCGACTGCGTGCTGCGAACTAGGGTCTGGACCGCGCTGGTCACGCTGCCCGCGCTGCTGGCGGTGGTGCTCTTCGCGCCAGCGCCGTGGTTTGCGGCGTTCGTGGGCGTGCTGACGGTGTGGGGGCTTTACGAAGTGGGCGCGATGACACAGGCACGGACGCCCGGAGCGATCGGGGCCCTGGTCCTCGCCGGCGGCGGGTCGGCGATATTGCTGGCATGGGCGCCCGAGCGTCTGTGGTTCATCCCGCTCGGCGTGATTCTGGCGATGCTGACGCTGGTGGTGCGGGTGGGACGCGACCCGGTGAGCGCAGCGGCGGCTCCGTCGTCCGGGATAGGCCTGACGCTGGTGGGAGCATTTTACGTCGGCGCGTTGTTTCCCTATTTTGCGCTGTTGCGCAATCGGCCGGACGGTATCGCGGTGATAATTTTTGTCCTGCTTCTGGTAATCGCCAGCGACACCGGGGCGTACTTCGCGGGCTCATGGTTCGGCCGCATCAGGTTGGCTCCGCGGGTGAGTCCGAAAAAGACCGTGGAGGGTGCAATTGGCGGGCTCGCGCTATGCGTAGTAGCCGGATTGCTGTTGCATCAACCGCTGGTGTCGGGATGGAGCGTAGGCCAGGCCGTAATGCTTTCGGCGGCAATCGGGATGCTGGCGCAATTGGGCGATCTTGCCGGCTCGGCGCTCAAGCGCCGCACCGGGGTGAAGGATTCGGGATGGATTTTCCCGGGTCACGGCGGTCTGCTCGATCGAACGTGCAGCATGGTTTTTGCCACGGTTTTCGCTTATTATTGGAGTCGATGAAGGCGCCTTATCAGCTTAACCTCCCGTCGAATAATCGGAAATTATGATCACTTCGATCCTCTCGGCCGTAATAATCTTCGGCGTTCTGATCATCGTGCACGAGACGGGCCATTTCCTGATGGCCAAGCGCTCGGGCGTGCGCGTTATCCGTTATTCGGTCGGCTATCCGCCCAAACTTTTCGGTATTCGACGCGGCGAGACCGAGTACGCGTTCGGCGCGACCCCGATGGGCGGATATGTGAAAATGCTCGGCGATGAAGTCGCCGAAGAGCCCACGGCCGAGACGCTCGAAGGTTACGTGAAGGAGGTGCAGCTCGACCTCCTCGAGGCGGCGCGCCAACACGGCACCGCAGCTTCCCTGGGCACCGAGCCGCAACAGATGCTGCTCGCTCTCGCGCGTCGGCTCGCACCGGCGGCCGCGGGTAGCGCAAACTCGGCAGAAACCGAGGCGATACTTGGCCGCGCGCTGCGGCCCGACGAAGCTTTGCTGCTGGCCGAGGTTGAACGCCGTGGCTCGGTTGACGAGGCCGTTAAGGCGCTGGTCGAGACCCGCCCGGCGGTGCTCCTGGAGCGCTATCGCGCGCAAGCCTTCCCGACCCAGAGCCTCGCTACACGGATCAAGATCGTGCTGGCGGGGCCGCTTGCGAACATCCTGTTCGCGCCGGTGTTGATGGCGATTGTTTTCATGTACGGCGTGCCCTACGTGAAGCCGATACTGGGTGAGATCAAGAAGGGGATGCCGGCCTATTCGGCGGGCCTGCGCAAGGGCGATCAGATTGTGGCGGTCAATGGGCAAAAGATCGAAAACTGGGCCGACCTCTCCGACGCGATAAAGGCGGACAGCGGCGCACCGATCAAAATCGATTTCACGCGCCCGGCTCCGAACGCCTCGCCGAGCCAGATGTCCTTGCAGGTGACACCGATCCGTGAAAAGGAAGATACCGGATTCGGCAACAAGACTCCCGTCTGGATCATCGGGGTTCTGCCACGCGGCGACGAGGGTGTAAAACGCTACGGGCCGTTGAGCGCGATGTACGAGAGCGTGGTCTCGACCGCGGAGCTCAGCGGACGGCTAGTGATGGGAATCGCGCTGATCATCAACGGCACGACGCCGGCGCGCCAGGCGTTGGGCGGTCCCATAATGATCGCCAAGATGGCCGGTAAGGAGGCCAAGCAGGGCTTCGCCGACGTCGCCGGTTTTACCGTGATGCTGAGCCTGGAACTGGGCATCATCAACCTGCTGCCGGTGCCGCTGCTCGACGGCGGCCATCTGTTCTTTTTCCTGATCGAAGGCTTGCGCGGCAAGCCGCTGCAGCTACGGCATCGCGAGTTCGCGATGCAGATCGGGCTGCTGTTGCTGGTGGCGCTGATGACTTTCGTCATCGTTAATGACATCTCGCATATTATGCACAGTTGAGGCCGCACTGGCGGCCGGCGCTTCGGCCGGGCCGGTGCTGGGAATCGACACTGGAGGGCCGCGAGCCGACCTTGCGCTAGTCCTCGGCGGACGGGTGCTGGCTGAAGCCTCGCACTCGGTCGCCTCCCACGGCGCTGAACTGCCCGAGGCGGTCGCAGGACTGCTCGGAGTCGCGGGACTCGCGGCCAGTCGGCTCAAGGCTATTGCAATCGGGATTGGTCCGGGCTCGTTTACCGGCCTGCGGGTAGGGCTAAGTTATGCCAAGGGTCTCAAGCTTGCGACCGGATGCGCGCTTTTGGGTATCCCGAGCCTCGACACGCTTGCGTTGACGGCACTGGCCGAAATTTCCGCTACGGCGCCGCCCCGGCTTATCTGCCCGGTGCTGGACGCTCGCAAGGGCGAGGTCTATGCTGCCCTTTACCAGACAAGTGGCAATGGGCTAGAAAAGTTATCAGATGACCTCGTGGTCACGCTCGAAAACCTGGCTCCACATCTTGGCACCGACGTTGTGTTGGTCGGCGACGCAAAGGCCGAAGAGGCCTGTCGTTGGGTCGTGCGCGCGGGAGGCCGGGCCACGTGCCTGGAAATAACCGGGCTGCGCTTGCGAGGTCGAGTCGTGGCGGCGCTGGGCGCCGCGCGGCTGGTGACGGGGGAGGCGGATAATGCATTCGTCCTGGAACCGCTGTATGTGAGGTCGGCGGAGGCGATTTTCAAGGCTGGTCCTCTAACCTCGGGAGTGAGGGTAAATGGAGCCGAAGGAAGAAGAACTCATTCATCAGTACGTGACCAACGACGAAGAACTGAAGACGCTGTATGAGGAGCACGCGGAGCTCAAACGCCAGCTCGAATCGTTCCGTCTCAAGCACTACCTGACCGCCGAAGAGGAAATCGAAAAGAAGCGAATTCAAAAGCTGAAACTGGCCTCGAAGGATCGCATCATGGCGCTCCTTCATCGCCATCAGCATGAAGCGCGCTAGGCTCGCGGCGCGCGCCGCGCGCCCCGGGCCGTAAATCCAGCTGATGCCAAGCCATACCATATCCGTCCTGGTCGAAAACGAGTTCGGCGTGCTCGCGCGTGTGGCGGGCTTGTTCTCCAGCCGCGGCTTCAATATCGAGTCCTTGACCGTCAACGAGGACCCGCTGGATCCGACCGTCTCGCGTATCGTGCTGGTCGCGACCGGCGACGATCAGACGCTCGAGCAGATCAACAAGCAGCTCAACAAACTGGTCGCCGTGATCAAGGTCACCGACTTCAAGGACACCAGCACGATCGACCGCGAAATGGTGATGGTGAAGGTCGCGGTGGACGAACGCACGCGGGCCGAACTCGACTCGATCGTTGCCGCCTTTCGCGCTCACGTGGTCGATATCGGGCCGCGCGCGGTCACCGTGGAGGTTACCGGCGACGCCGACAAGATAAAGGCGTTCATCGAGCTGGTGCGTCCCCTCGGGATCAAGGAGATCGTGCGCTCGGGCAAGATCGCGATGGTCCGCGCGGTGCAGCACGAGAACAACCATCGCACCGCCGCCGGCACGCGCGAGGCCGGCTAGCGGCCATATCCCGACGAAGTTTTTTCCAGCGAAATTCATTTAGCGACTTATCCCGCGAATCTATCCAGGAGAATCCCGTCATGCAGGTCCACTACGATCGCGACGCCGACCTAAGCTGTCTGCGCCCGCACAAGATTGCCATCCTCGGCTTCGGTAGCCAGGGCCATGCCCATGCGCTCAACCTGCGCGACAGCGGGATGGACGTGTGCGTCGGGCTGCGCAAGGGCAGCCCCTCCTGGGAAAAGGCCGCCAAGCAGGGCCTGCCGGTCTTCGAGACCGCCGAGGCCGCGCGCCGCGCCGACATCGTGATGATGCTGGTGCCGGACGAGATGGGCTCCGAAATTTACGAGGCCGAAGTCGCCCCGCACCTCACTCCGGGCAAGTACCTGGCCTTCGGCCATGGCTTCAACATCCATTTCAAGTTCATCAAGCCCGCTCCGAGCGTTAACGTTTTCATGATCGCGCCCAAGGGCCCCGGCCATCTGGTGCGATCCGAGTACGTCAAGGGACGCGGCGTGCCCTGCCTGCTCGCGGTCGAGCAGGATCCTTCGGGCGACACCAAGCAGATCGGGCTCGCGTACGGATCGGCGATCGGCGGCGGCCGCGCGGCGATTATCGAAACCAGCTTTCGCGAAGAGACCGAGACCGACCTGTTCGGCGAGCAGTCGGTGCTATGCGGCGGACTGACCGAGCTGATTCGCAACGGCTTCGAAACCCTGGTCGCGGCCGGCTACGCGCCCGAGATGGCCTACTTCGAGTGCGTGCACGAGGTCAAGCTCATCGTCGACCTCATCTACGAGGGCGGTATCGCCAACATGCGCTACTCGATCAGCAACACCGCCGAGTACGGCGACATGACGCGCGGCAAGCGCGTGGTCGGGCCGGCCTCGCGCCAGGCGATGAAGGACCTGCTCGCGGATATTCAGTCGGGCAAGTTCGCCAACGAATGGATCGCCGAGTACCGCGCCGGACTGCCGCACTTCCGCGAGCTGCGCAAGGAAGCGGAGAAGCATCAGCTCGAAGACGTCGGGCGCAAGCTGCGCGCCTTCATGCCGTGGCTGGCGAGCGACCGCCTGGTCGACAAAGCCAAGAATTAGGCGCAGGCGGGGTTTGACGGATAGCGATGGCATTGCGGGCCGGTGATTTAGCCCGGCGCGTGGGCGGCACGATCGGAATCGCGGCCGAGGGCGTCAAGATGGCGGCCGTGGCGCTGGCTGCGGGCGCGCTCGCGCTTGTGCTCGGATGGCACGGCGCGGGAGTCCTGCATGATCCTCTGCGGCCTCGCGATTGCCGCTTTCTTTCGCGACCCCGAGCGCTCGCCAGTCTCCGCGTCCGAGCGCTTGGTGCTCTCCGGCGCCGACGGCAACGTGAGCGACGTGGCGGAGATGCCGCTGCCCGACGGCGCGGCCGGCGAGCGCTACCATCGCGTGTCGGTTTTCATGTCGCCGCTTAACGTGCACGTCAACCGCGCGCCCGTCGGCGGAGAGATTATCAGTGTCCGCCACACACCCGGCGCCTTCCATGCGGCCTTTCGCGACCACGCGAGCGAGCACAACGAGCGTAACCTGATCGTGCTGAGCGACGCCCGCGGCCGCCAGCATGCGATGGTGCAGATTGCGGGCTACCTGGCGCGGCGGATTGTATGCCGTCTCCATCCGCACGATACGGTCCGCTGTGGTGAGCGAATTGGCCTTATAATGTTCGGCAGCCGCGTCGATCATTTCATCCCGCCTGACTACCGGGTAGTGGTTAAAACAGGCGAGAAGGTGCGCGCCGGAGAGAGTATAATTGCAGAGTTGCTCCAATGAGCCGGACTCAGAAAAATAGCCCGAGCGCGCAGGATCGGATGCGCGCCCTCTCGGGCCGCTTCAAGGAACAGCAAAGACGCGTGGTCGCGCCCTTGCGCCGCGGGGTGTTCCTCGCGCCCGCGACCATCACGTCGCTCGGCTTGCTATCAGGATTTTTCGCCCTGGTCTCGGCGATCAATTCGCATTTCGAGCTTGCCGCCGTGATGATCCTGATAGCGTTCGTCTGCGACGGGCTCGACGGCCGCGTGGCGCGTCTTTCGCGCACTTCGAGTCATTTCGGGATCGAGTACGACAGCCTCTCCGACGTGGTGGCCTTCGGGGTGGCTCCGGCGGTAATCGCCTATTGCTGGTCGCTCAGGTTGCTCGGCGCGTGGGGCGTGGTGATCGCCGGGATGTTCGTGATTTGCGCGGCGCTTCGGCTCGCGCGCTTCAACGTGCAGACCGCCAGCACCGACAAGCGCCGTTTCGTAGGCTTGCCGGTGCCCGGCGCGGCCGCGATGATCGCGGGTTGCGTGCTCGCCTACAGCTATTTTGAGTTTGAGTCACCGCACGCGCTGGTCACCGTGATGGCGCCGCTGACGGTCGCGCTCGCGAGCCTGATGATCTCGCGCGTGCCCTACCCCAGCTTCAAGACCATCAATCCCGATCAGCGCGCGCGGGTCGAACTGGTGGCCGCGATGCTGCTGGTGCTGGCGTTTCTGTTCGCGATGCCTCAGTTCACGTTCTTCATGCTGGCGACCGCGTACGTCGCCTCCGGGCCTTACCTGCTCCTGACCGGTGAACGCCCCCAAGCGCTCTCTCCGGTGCTGGGCCCAGAGGCCGACGGGCCACGCCGCTCCGCCCGCGACTCCGCGCAAGCCTCGCGTATCGGCGAGAAACGCTCGCGCAACCGGCGACTTATCCGACAATCCGCCGCCCCCGCAGGTCCACTGAGTTGGGGTGAGTGCGGGTTTAGTGCGGGACGCCCGCTTGACTGTGCTTTAGGGCCACGCCTAGAATGATTTTGATGTCGCCCTGCCTGAACCTGCTGCTGGGACTGCTGCTTAGCCTGGGCCTTATTAAGGCCCTCGCCGGGAGCGTCGTGGTGCAGGCTTAAGGAAGCGACTTAAAACCTGAACCAAACGCCCCGGGCGGAGGGCCAAAAGGCCGCCCGGGGCGTTTTCTTTTTGCCCGCCGCGCGGTCTTGGGGCCCCGTCCGTTACGGAGCGCAGGGAGGAGAGAGACGCCGATGGCCAAGACGATAACCGATATCCGGGACATCCTGCCCGACCCCAACTACGTGCGCATCTTCGACACCACGCTGCGCGACGGCGAGCAATCGCCGGGCTGCACCATGAACGTCGAGGAGAAGCTCGCGATTGCTCGCCAGCTCGAGCGCCTGGGCGTCGATATCATCGAGGGCGGTTTCGCCGCCTCCTCGCCCGGCGATTTCGAGTCGGTCCATCGAATCGCCGAGGCCATCACCCGGCCGACCGTGGTCAGCCTCTCGCGCACCCGCGAGGAAGACGTCGACGCGGCGCTGCGCGCGGTCGACAAGGCCCGCAACCCCGGCATCCACATCTTCATCGCGACCTCCGACATCCATCTCAAATACAAGCTCAACATGACGCGCGAGGACGTGCTGAGCGCCTCGACCTGGGCGGTCGCGCGGGCGAAGCAGCATCTGGACTATATCGAGTTTTCCTGCGAGGACGCCTCGCGCTCGGACTGGGACTACATGGCCAAGATTTGCACCGAGGTGATCCGCGCCGGCGCCCGCATCATCAATCTGCCCGACACCACCGGCCACGCGATTCCCGAGGAGTTCGGCGAGATGTTCGCCTACATGCGGAGCCACGTCGAGGGCGCCGATCGCGTGATCTGGAGCGCCCACTGCCATAACGACCTCGGGCTTGCGGTCGCCAACTCGCTGGCCGCGATTAAAAACGGCGTACGCCAGGTCGAGTGCACGATCAACGGTATCGGCGAGCGCGCCGGCAACACCTCGATGGAAGAGGTCGTGATGGCGCTGCGCACGCGCCAGGATCTGATGGAAGTGCGCACCGGGATCGACACGCGGCAGATTTACCCGGCCTCGCGTCTGCTCTCGCAGATCATCGGCCAGCCCGTGCCGCCCAACAAGCCGATCGTCGGCGACAACGCGTTTGCCCACGAGGCCGGCATCCATCAGGACGGCGTGCTCAAGTACAAGCTGACCTACGAAATCATGAAACCCGAGGACATCGGGATTCCCTCCAACAAGCTGGTGCTGGGCAAGCACTCGGGGCGCCACGCCTTCGTCAACCGGCTCGAAGAGCTGGGCGTCGACCCTGAGTCGATCGACATCAACAAGGCCTTCGCCGCTTTCAAAGTGCTGTGCGACAAGAAGAAAATCGTCTACGACGACGATATCCTGGCCCTGGTCAACGAAGAGACGCGCCGCACTGCGGACCACTTCGAACTGCTCGACGTGCGCGTGTCTTCGTCGGCCAAAACCACGCCGCACGCCGAGGTCACGATGCGTATCGGGGGTGGCGAGGAACGTATCGCCGAGGCCTCGGGCGACGGGATGGTCGACGCGTGCTACAAGGCGATTTACAAGCTGGCCGGCGTGCAGCCGGCGCTCGAGCGCTACTCGGTCAAGGCCATCACCGGCGGCACCGACGCGCTGGGCGAGGTAAGCTGCCTGGTATGCTCCGACGGCATGACCGTTGCGGGACAGGGCGCGCATAGCGACATCGTGATGGCCAGTGCGCTCGCGCTGGTCAACGCGCTCAACCGCCTCCAGGGCCGCGTGCGGTCGGCAGTGCTGCGCCCGGCCGAGGGGGCGTAGGGCGAGACCGAGCGTTTTGCGAGGGCCGATTCTTTTGCAGCTTGTGGTGGGGCTTGCCGTCGCAGTCGCGTTGGGCTAAGTGCTATGGCGTCGGGCAAAGCGCGCTTGATTGCGCCGCCGCCCGGCGGAAGGTGTCGAACAAAGGGAAGATCGCGCCCGCCGCACAATGATTCTTGAATTTGCCTGAAGTTGTATTAACTCGACCACGAACGCGCGACGCTTGAAGCGAATCTGCCCGCAACCTATCGGTCTTTCCACTTCTGCTGCTGGGACTCCGCAAGCATAGATGGCCTACAAGATTCTGGTTCTCAAAGGTGACGGGATCGGCCCCGAAGTCGTCGGCGAGGCGCTGCAGGTGCTGAAGGTCGTGGCGCGCAACGCCGCGCTCGATCTCGAGTTCAAGGAAGGCACGGCCGGCGGCCATGCGATCGATCAGTTCGGTACGCCGCTACCCGGCGACGTGCTCAAGCAGGCGAAGGACAGCGACGCGATCCTGTTCGGCGCGGTGGGCGGCCCCAAGTGGGATGACCCCAAGGCCGACAAGCGTCCGGAGCAGGCGCTGCTCACGTTGCGCAAGGAGCTCGGATTGTTCGCCAACGTGCGGCCGGTCAAGGCGGTCAAGGAGCTGACGGCCACGTCGCCGCTGCGCCAGGAGATCATCAATGGCGTCGACCTCGTGGTCATCCGCGAGCTCACCGGCGGTATCTACTACGGCAAGCCCTCTGAACGGCGCAACAATGGCGACCTGCGCGGCGCGATCGACACCTGCGTATACTCCGAAGAGGAGATCGTGCGCGTGCTGCGCTTCGGCTTCGAGCTCGCGCGCGAGCGCCGCAAACGCCTGACCTCGGTCGACAAGGCCAACATCCTCGCCACCTCGCGGCTATGGCGCGAGATCGCTGGCGAACTGGCCGCTCAATACAAGGACGTCGCCTTCGACAACCAGCTCGTCGACTCGATGGCGATGCATCTTATCCGCCGCCCGCGCGACTTCGACGTGATCGTCACCGAGAATATGTTCGGCGATATCCTGACCGACGAGGCTTCGGTGCTGGCGGGCTCGATGGGGCTGCTCCCGTCGGCCTCGCTCGGCGACGAGCTCAACAGCGCGGGATGTCGGGTCGGGCTATTCGAGCCGATTCATGGCAGTGCCCCCGACATCGCCGGCCGCGACGAGGCCAATCCGCTCGCCGCCATCCTGTCCGCCGCGATGCTGCTCGAGCACTCGCTCGGATTGCGCGCCGAAGCGGAAATAATCGGGCAGGCGGTCGAGGGCGTGTTGCGCGAGGGCTACCGCACGCGCGACCTCGGGGGCGGCGCGGGCACCAAGGTGATCGGGTGCAAGGCGATGGGCCGTCTGGTGCGGGAAAAACTCGAAGGCGCGGAAGCCTGAGATGGCCGCGGCGCCAGGCCGCGAGCTCAGGATCGCCGTCGTCGGCGCCACCGGCGCGGTCGGCGAGCAGATAGTCGAGCTGATCGACGCGCGCGCGCTTCCCTGCGCCGAACTGGCGCTGTTCGCGACCGAGCGCGGCGCCACCCAGACCGTCGAGGCGCTGGGCGAGGCGATCATAGTCGCCGAGTTTCACGAACCTGCCGAGCTTTCCCGTTTCGATATCGCATTCCTCGCGGTCGCGCCGAGCTGGGCCGCTGAGATTGTTCGCGCGCGCCCGGGTCCGCTGCTGGTCGACTTGAGCGCGGCGCTCCGCGCGCCGTCGGAAGTTCCGTCGATGCACTTCGTCGCGCCCGGCTTCGTTGCGGGGGAACGGATTGCCGAGTTCGCCGCGAACAACAACGTCGTTGCGATCGCTCATCCAGCCGCCCACGCGCTCGCCACGATCATCAGCGCGGCCGGCGCGCAAAATGGAGTTGTGTGCGCGACCGTGATGCTTGGTGCGAGCAGCGCTGGGCGGCATAGCGTCGAAGAAGTCGTCGCTGAGGCGCGAGAACTGCTGAGCGGCACGCATAGCCTGGAGGAAGGCGAGACCCAGCGCGCCTTCAACGCCTACCCCGCGGAACCGGGACTTGCGGCGGCGCTGTCAGCGCAGACCGCCGCGTTGCTCGGCACGGCGCCGCGGCTCCTGATCGAGGTCGTCCATATCGCCGTGCTGCATGGCTCGGCGATGACCGTGCTCATTCCCGACCCCGCCGACCCGGCAAATCTGGCCGCGCGTCTGCGCGCCGCGCCCGGCCTGCTGCTGGTCGCGGGCGAAGAGGGCAGCGCCGGCGTTATCGACGCGGTCGGCCAGGAGGCAATCCTCGTCATGCTCGGCACCGAGCCCGCGGGCGCGTCGGTGTGGTGCGCGTTCGACAGCGCGCGCTTGGCCGCGCTGGACGCCGTATGGGTGGCGGAGAAGTTCTCCGCCGTGGCAACCCCGGGCGCCGCGTAGTACGTTCCTGGTAGATACGCTTCCAAATAGATTCGCTCGAGAAAACAGCCATGCAGGTTCGGCTCAAGCTCGAGTACGACGGCACCAACTACTCGGGCTGGCAGATGCAGGCCGGCCAGGATTCGATTCAGGCCGAGCTGGAAGAGGCGCTCGCACGAATCTTCGGCGCGCCGGTGCGGGTCCGCGGCGCGGGACGCACGGACGCCGGCGTCCATGCGCGCGGACAGGTCGCCGCGGCGCGCTTGCCACGGCCTTTCGAGCCCGCCGAACTCGCGCGCGCACTCAATGCGATCCTGCCGCCCGACATCGTGGTGCTCGAAGCGTCAGAGGCAGCCGACAGCTTCGATCCGCGCCGCGACGCGCGGCTTCGAATCTACGAATACCGCCTGCTCAACCAGCCGCTGCGCTCGGCGTTCGAGCGCAACTCGGCATGGCTGGTGCGCGAACCGCTGGATATCGGCGCGATGAATGCGGCGGCGGCGGCGTTTGCGGGCGAGCACGACTTCGCCGCGCTCCGCTCGCTGGGATCGGCCGAAAAGACCACGGTGCGGCGCGTCGCGCTCAGCCACTGGCGGCATGAGAATGACCGTCATCTGATTTACCGCGTCGAGGCGAGCGCGTTTTTGCGCCACATGGTGCGCACGATGGTGGCCGCGATGGTCGAGGTGGGGCGCGGCAAATCCGCGGGCAAGCCGCCCGCCGATACAGTCGCCGCGCTGCTCGCAAGCCGCAATCGCGCGCTCGCGCCGGCGCCCGCGCCGGCTGCCGGCCTCTGCCTGGTCGAGGTGCGCTACTAGCCCGCAAGCGCGAATGGCAAGCTGGACCACGCCCTGCCGATCATGCGACGAAAAAGTGCCTCTCCCCCAATGGCTCAAAGCCGAGGCTGTTGAAAAACCGTCACGGTTCTTAAGAAAAACGCGCATTTTGCTGCCGTTGCAGCTTGCAAATGGCCGGACGCTGGTTCACCCTCTGACTGCGAAACTCGCACTCGCACAAGGAGGAGGATGATGACGCAGTCGCAGGTCGCGGCGCATCTCGCCGACAAAGTTAATATTTCGAAGAAAGACGCCAAGGTCGCGCTCGAGGAATTGACCAGCCTCGTGGTCCGCGAACTGAAGAAGGAAGGCTCGCTGCGTCTTGCGGGGCTGGGAATTTTCCGCAAGCGCAAGACCAAGGCCCGGATGGGGCGCAATCCGGCCACTGGCGAAGCGATCAAGATTCCGGCGCGCACCCGCCTGCGTTTCACGCCTGCCAAGGCGCTCAAGGATGCCGTGCTCGGCGCGCGCTAGGCGCGGGTTTCCAAAAGTTTTACGATCGCGAGGCCGAAGCGAGGCTTCGGCCTCGCGATCCATTTCGATCGATTCCCTCTCCTTGTCCAAGAGAGCTTTGCATAACTGCGACTTCCCTTCTGCCTTCTCCTTGTCCAAGGAGAGGGTTGGGAGAGGTACGGTGGTCGCTTTACGAGACCCGCTCGAAGTGGCTGCGCCACAGCGGAATTCAGACTAACCTCTCCCGCCGCTCGCGATGCTCGCGCCGACCTCTCCTTGGTCAAGGAGAGGTTAAGAAAGGCACTACTCAGTTGAGCTGCATAGCCACGGCGAGACAACATTCTTATCACTCGCTCGGTTTTTTCGACGTCTCCGATGAACCCTTGCCGCTCTTGCGCGCCAGGCGCGCCCGTTCCAGATATTCGCCCAGCCGCCCTTCATAGCCGCGCGCGGAAGGTTCGTAGTAGCGCCGCTCGCCCAGCTCCTCGGGCATGTGGTGCTGCTCGTTGAGCGCGCCCTCGGAGTCGTGAGGATAGCGATAGCCCTCGCCGTAGCCGAGCTTGCGCATCAGTCCGGTGGGCGCGTTGCACAGATGGAGCGGCACCGGCAACGCGCCGCGCTCCACGGCGTCGGCTCGCGCCTTCAGCATCCCGCGATACGACGCGTTGGATTTGGGCGCGCAGGCGAGGTAGGTCACCCCCTGCGCAAGTGGAATCGCCCCTTCCGGCATCCCGACGAAATCGACCGCATCTTTTACCGCTAGCGCGAGTTGGAGCGCGCGCGGGTCGGCGTTGCCGACGTCCTCGGCCGCGAAAATCACCATCCGGCGCGCGACGAACAGCGGATCCTCGCCCGCCTCCAGCATTCGGGTCATCCAGTAGAGCGCCGCGTCCGGGTCGCTGCCGCGCATGCTCTTGATGAAGGCCGAGATGACGTTGTAGTGCTCCTCGCCGGCGCGGTCGTAGAGCAGCATCTTCTGTTGCGCCGCCTCGCGCACGTGCTCGGGCGCGATCGCCGAGCGGCCCGCCGCGCGTGCGAGCGTCGCCGCGACCTCCAGCGTGTTAAGCGTGCGCCGCGCATCACCCGCGCCAAACCGCACCAGCTCGGTGAGCGCCTCGTCCTCGAACGTAAGTCCGCTCGCGCCGAGGCCGCGCTCGGCGTCGCCGAGCGCCCGGCGCGCAATCGCCGCGATATCTTCGTCGCCGAGCGCCCGCAGCACCAGCACGCGGGTGCGCGAGAGCAGCGGCGCGATTACTTCGAACGAGGGGTTCTCGGTGGTCGCGCCGATAAGCGTGATGAGCCCGCTCTCGACGTGAGGCAGGATGGCGTCCTGCTGCGCACGGTTCCATCGATGGATCTCGTCGATGAAAACCACCGTGCGCCGCCCGCCGGCTTCCACTTCACGCCGCGCCTCTTCGACCGCCTCGCGCAACTCGGCGATTCCCGCCGCCACCGCCGCGATCGTGCGAAAGCTGGCGCCGGATTGCCGCGCGAGCAAATTCGCGATCGTCGTCTTGCCGCTGCCGGGCGGCCCCCACAGGATGATCGACGGCAGTGCGCCCGCCGCGAGCATCCGGCTTAGCATCTTGTCGGGCCCCAGCAGATGCTCCTGGCCGACAACCTCCTCCAGGCTCCGCGGGCGCATCCGGTCCGCCAACGGCTGGGCAGCCGGCGTCCTGGCGGGAAAAAGACCTGGCTCCGGAGGGGTCTTACCACTGCGCCGCGTGGCCATAAATCGACCGTAGCACAGCGGCGTCGCCGGCCGCATCCGACGTCTGCCGGCCTGCCCGCGGCGCGGACCTGTTTGCCAGCGGGGCGCGCGTATTCTAGCCTTGGAGGCCGGGCCGGACGCAGGCGCCGGCACCATTCAATGATCGTCGGAATCGATATCGGCGGGTCGACCACTGACGCAGTAACGGTCGACAATGGCGACTACAACGTCGTCACGATAGAAGCCAATGATCCGGTCGCGGCGGCGGCCGGCGCGCTCGGCAAACTGGTCGAAGAATACGGACTCAAACTCGACCAGGTCGCGTGCGTCGCGGCCACCGGAGCGGGATCGCGCGCGCTCTCGTCGACGCTGCTGGGACGACCGGTCATCAAGGTGAGCGAGTTCACCGCGATCGGAGTCGGCGGGACGTCGCTTTGCGGCAAGGCCGACGCGCTGGTGGTATCGCTCGGCACGGGCACCGCGATGGTCTCGGTGCACGGTGACAAAATCGAACACTTCGGCGGTACTGGTCTCGGCGGCGGCACGTTGCGCGGGCTCTCCAAGCACATGCTCGGGGTCTCCACGCTGCAAACCCTGGAGACGCTGGCGGAGCGGGGTGACTTGAGCCGTATCGACCTGACCGTGCGCGACATCGCGGGCGGCCCGCTCGGCGATCTGCAGCCCGGCGCCACCGCGGCCAACTTCGGCAAGATCAGCGCGGACGCGACCAACGAGGACAAGGCGCTCGCGATCATGAACATGATCGTGGAGGTGGTAAGCGTGCTGAGTTTCGCGACCGCGCGCGCCTGCGGCCAGCGCGATATCGTGCTGACCGGCAAGTTGACGCGGATATTCCGTTTCATGCAGCGGCAGAAGAGGATGGATGCGATGTTCGCGCGCTTCACGATTCCCGATCACGCCGACTACGCAACGGCGATCGGCGCGGCGCGCTCCGCCGGCGGCCCCCACCGCTGATCGCATCGCCGCAACGCGTTTTCGATTTCGGCTTGGCCGCACTTCCCGCAACAGGAGTATCGATGGGCTCGGAACTGCTCAGCGGATACAGGATGCTCGACCTCGCCGACGAAAAGGGCGCGCTCTGCGCAAAGATCTTCGCCGACCTGGGCGCCGACGTGATCAAGGTCGAACCACCGCAGGGATGTTCGACGCGGCGCATCCCGCCGTTCGTCGACGATCTCCCGGATGCCGAGCGCAGCCTCTATTTCATCGCCTACCAGGCCGGCAAGCGCTCGGTGACGCTGAACCTCGACTCGCCCGACGGCCGCGTGCTGCTCGAGGACCTCGTGCGCAAGTCCGACTTCCTGCTGGAGTCGTTCCCGGTCGGCTATATGGAATCGATCGGGCTGGGCTACGAACGGCTCGCCGAGCTCAATCCGCGCATAATTCATACTTCGGTAACGCCCTTTGGCGACACGGGGCCGGGCCGCAACTACAAGGCCGCCGACATCGTCTCGTGGGCTTCGGGCGGTCCGATGTTCCTGATGGGCGACGAGGGCAGGCCGCCGCTGGAGATGAGCCTGCCGCAGGCCGGATTGCACGCCGGCGCCGAAGCCGCGGTGGCCTCGCTGCTAGCGCACTACCCGCGCGAGATCGAAGGCAAGGGCCAGCGCGTCGTGATCGACATGCAGGCCTGCGTCGTGTGGACGCTGATGAACGAGCAGGCGATGCCGATCCTGCACGGCGATTACCTCAGGCGCACCGGCGTCTACTACACGGCGACCGGCACGCGGCGCAAACTCGTCTACTCTTGCAAGGACGGCTACATCTCGACCGTGCTCGCCGGCGGCTCCGGCGTCGGCGCGATCTCGATGAAGGGGCTGGTCGAATGGATGGCCGCTTCGGGGTTTGCCGCGGACTGGATGATCGCGAAGGACTGGGCGACGTGGGTACCGGGGATCCTGATGAAGGCGACCGAGCAGGATAACCACGAGATTGCCGACCTGGAAGATCGCGTGCAGCGCTTTTTCGACACGATGACCAAGCGCGAAATCTACGCCGAGGCGCTCAAGCGGCGCATCCTGCTGGCGCCCGTGGCGACCGCCGCCGATATCGCGGAAGACGAGCAGCTAAAGGCACGCAATTACTTCGTCCGCGTCGATCACGACACGCTCGGCCGCACGCTCACGCTGCCCGGCGCGTTCGCCAAGTTCAGCGTGACGCCGGTCGGCCCGGGCCGCCGCGCGCCGCGCCTGGGCGAGCATAACGGCGAGGTCTGGGGCGAGCTTTTGGGAATCGACAGCGCACGCCTGGGGCGGCTTCGCGCGATCGGCGCGATCTGATCGGCGGCCAATTCGATGAGTGGAGCGGCTACGATGAGACGTTACGCGCTTGAGGGAGTGCACGTGTTGGATTTTTCGTGGGTCGGAGTCGGACCGATTACGACCAAGTACCTGGCCGACAACGGCGCCGACGTCATCCGAGTCGAGTCGCTGGCGCGGCCCGACATCCTGCGGCTCGCGCCGCCATGGAAGGACGCCAAACCCGGCATCGACACGAGCCAGTTCTTTGCGAGTTTCAACACCTCGAAACGGAGCATCACGCTGGATCTCGGCAAGCCCAAAGCGCGCGAGCTGGTGCTGAAGCTGCTGCCGTGGGCCGATATCGTGGCCGAAAGCTTTACGCCCAAGGCCCTTCGCAAGTGGGAACTCGACTACGAGCATCTGCGCGCGCTCAAGCCCGACCTCATCATGCTTTCCACCTGCATGCAGGGTCAGACCGGCCCCAACGCTCTCTACCCGGGGTTCGGACAGCTGATGGCGGCGCTTAGCGGTTACTATCACATCTCCGGCTACTCGCGCGGCGAGCCGCCGTGTCCGCCGTACGGGGCGTACACGGATTTTATCGCGCCGCGCTTTGCGGCCTGCGCGTTGATCGCCGCGCTCGACTATCGCAGGCGCACCGGGCGAGGACAGTATATCGACATGTCGCAATACGAGGCCGCGCTGCACAATCTCGCGCCCGCGCTGGTCGACTACTTCTCAAGCGGCCGCGTGGCGGGACCGGCCGGCAACCGCTCCGAGCGCTACGCTCCGCACGGCGCCTACCGATGCGCCGACGTCGACGGCCATGAGCGATGGCTCGCGCTGGCGGTCGCCAACGACGAGGAGTGGCGTGGGATGCTCGCCGTGCTGGGTAACCCGCCCACGGATTCACGCTTCGCCACGATGGCGGCGCGGCTGGAGAATCGCGCGGCGATCGACGAGTTCGTCGGCGCGCGCGTGCGCGAGCGGGATGCCGACGCGCTGACCGTGGCGTTGCAGGCCGCCGGCGTCTCGGCCTACCCGGTGCAGAACTGCGTCGATATCCATCGCGACGACAATCTCGAGGCTTTTGGCTTCTGGCACTGGCTCGATCACAAAGTGATGGGCCCGTCGCCGTACGAAGGCTTGTCGTATCGGATGAGCCGCACGCCGGGCGAGTTGCGCACGGCGGCGCCGGCGCTCGGCCAGCACAACGACGAAGTGTTCGGCGAAATGCTCGGGCTCGACGCCGCCGAGATCGCGCGTCTCAAAGAGGAGCGGGTGATCTTTTGAGCGCGCGCGACGGTCAACCTCGCGCGCCGACGCATCGGAACGGAGCCTGATTTGCGTTTCGAGTTAATGATCGCGATGCGCTACCTGCGCGCGCGGCGCAAGGACGCGTTCATCTCGGTCACCACGCTGTTCACCGCGGTGGGCGTGACGATCGGTGTGGCCGCGCTGATCGTGATGCTGGCCGTGATGAGCGGGTTCGAGAGCAATCTGCGCGAGCGGATGCTCAGTCTGAGTCCGCAGGTGCAGGTGCAAAGCTTCGGCGGCGCGATCTCTGACTATGCGACAGTCCAGGGGCGCATCGACCATACTGCCGGCGTGACCGGGTCTGACCCCTATATCATCGGCCAGGGATTGATCAGTGGGGCGCATGGGGTTTCGGGCGTGGTCGTGCGCGGAGTGGAACCACGCAACCCGGTTGTCATCGCGCGGCTTCAGCGTTACGTGGACGCGGCTTCATTGCGGATGCTCGAGAGCTCTCCGGCGAGCGCAGGCGGCAGCGGCGGAGCGCATCCGGTCACAACGAATCCGGGCACGGCGAATCCGGTTCCCGGCCTGCTGCTCGGCGGAGCGCTGGCCGACAAACTCAAGATCAAACCCGGCGACCCGGTGCGAATCGTCGCGCCAATAATTGCGGGTCCGAATTCAGAGCTCAGCACGCGCAGCGGCGATTTCCGGGTCGCAGGGATTTTCAACTCGGGCGTGCAGTTCATCGATAGTGACGTGATCTTCATGGGCCTCGCCACGGCGCAGAACTTCTTCGGCCGGCCGGGCAAGGCCGACGGAATCGAGGTGAAGCTGCACGACCTCGACCAGACCACGGCGGTCACCGACGTCTTGCGCAGCACGCTCGGCCATACGTTTCGCGTAACCAACTGGATGGAGTACGACCAGGCGGCGTCGGCCGGGTTCGCGATGCTCAAGCGGGTCTACGCGATAGTGCTGCTGCTGCTGATCGGTGTCGCCGCGTTCAACCTGATCGCGACGCTAATCATGGTCGTGATGGAAAAGCGCAAGGACATCGCGGTGCTGCTCGCGATGGGCGCGACGCCGGGCGAGGTGCGATGGATTTTTCAGCTCAAGGGGATAATCGTCGGCGCGGCCGGGACCACGCTGGGGTTGGTAATCGGAGCGCTTACCTGCTTCGCGCTCTCCCGTTACCAGTTCATCCATATCCCGAGCAAAATCTACGGCATCTCGACTCTGCCGATCGACGCGCAACCGGTCAGTTTCGTGCTGGTGGCGATAGCTTCGATGGTGCTGTGCTACCTGGCGACGATTTACCCGGCCGGGCAGGCCTCACGCGAGACGCCGGTCGAGGTTTTTCGCTCATAGCGAGGATTTGGTACCGCCGCGTGCGCGGCAAATCGATACGCTCGACACCGCCGCCAAGGCACAAGCGCGAGGCACCATGCGCGAGGCACAACGCGAACGATCGGCTTCGCCCGCCGTCCCGCGGATCATCCCGCGGCTATGGCAATTGAGGCGGAGACTCTATTGGTCAGAGCGATCGGTGGCGTTGGAGGGCTTGGACACCAACTTGGGCTTACGAATCACGAGGGTTTCGTGACCGCGAACCCTGATCGTGCGGGCGGACTCGGACTGTGACGCATTGGAGGCCGCACCGTCGGATTCACTTTGCCTGGGCCGTGCCGTGGTTCGCCGCCGTCGCCAGTTGCTGAGCTCTTGCGAGAGCTTGCTAGCCAGTTCGTCGTTGTTCTCGTGGTCGTTCTGATCAGCGTCCACGGCGGACTCGTGCTCTTTGTCGATATCGTCTGATGTATCCTGCGAACTCATGTGATGTTTCCTTTGTTCCTCCCCTACCGGGTTAATTCCCGATGAGCGAAATACTTTTTATACAGATCTAAGACTTTTTATACAGGTCTAAGAACGGATAATTCTGAAAGCGAATAAGGCTCTGGGTCCGCCGGATGAGACGGAACGCTGCGCGGCCTCTTCACCTGTTTCTATTGTCCATTTGGACGCCAGAGATGGCGGCTATTGCCGCACGCTCCAGCCATACGCGGTTTTTCGGAATATTGTCGGGATAATAGCGGGTTCTATCTTTGGCTCCCCGGTCCTCCCTGAACCGTGGATGAACGGCGGCCTCCGGTTAGCCGAACAGGCTTTGCAACCGAAGCGCCAGTCCCATGTCCCCTGCAATCTTGAGTTTTCCAGTCATGAAGGCCATCTGGCCATTGAGCTTGCCATTGACCATGTCCAGGTAATCCTGTGCGGACATGGAGATGGTGATGTTGGGCGAGGGCACTTTTCCTTGCTTGACTTCGCACTGCTCGTTGGCGATTACGGCATACCACTGGCCGCCGCCGTCACCGGAGAGGTCGAACTGATAGGTCGCGTTAAGCCCCTTCGCGGCGTCTTTCTTGAACCGCGAAGCCATGTTGTCGAAGACCTCTTTGCACGAAGACGCAGTCTCAGCCATTTGTAAACGAGGCCTCCTGGAGGGGCGCAGTCGGAAAGCTACCTACGACTAGTCTAAGCGTCAGCCGAAAAGAATGTCAATAGCGACTTTTAGAAGCCGAATACTCTGCCCACCGCGACGCGAATCAGATTGGTGCGGACTGTCACCGGCGCAGCCCCTTCGGCGACGGTAACCGCGCGTTCGCGGTCGAGTTTGTTGGCGACCTCGCCGTCGAGATACGCGTCACGTCCGATGACCTTCACGGTGACGCCGGTCAGGCCCGCACTGGCCAGCGCCTGCGAGATCTGTTGCTGACGGGCGGCCCACACCGACGTGTCGGTGGTCGTCTGATCGATAACGTCGGTGACCCCGCTGACGCTGCGCGCGGTGCGCACGGCCAGACGTTTGTCGTCATCGTCGAAGACCTTGCCATAAAGCGTCACCACGCCACCGTTGGTATAGGCCTTGACCCGGCCAAGCTTGCGATTGGAGCGCAGCGTCGATTGCACCTGCTCCAACAATGTGGGCGCGGGAGGCCGTGCCGAGGCGACGCGCCTGTGCCGCTTGGGGGTGGGGGGCGTCGCGACAACCGGCGCCGTCGCTTCCATCGGCGGCGGCGCGACGGTCGGCACGGCGGCCGGGGCGAAGGCGTACTCCGGAGAAGAAGTCGCGCCCAGGGCGGCGACCTTGGTGGCAAGGCCCGAATCGATAGCGCTCGCTTGGGCCGCGTCGCGCGCGAAGATTACCGGATAATCCACGCTGACTTCGCCACCGTTGATCGGCGGAAACGTCCATCCCATCATCGTCTTGACCGCCGCCGCGTCGAGTTCCGGGTTGGGCGACGTAGAGGTCTGCACCACCGCGCCGGTCACTGCGCCGCTGGGCGCCACGGTCAGCCGCACCATCATCCCGTCGTCAATCGGCGATCCGCCCGCCAGCACGCCGCGGTAGGTGTCGAGCAGTCCGCTCTTCCCGAGATCGAAAACTTTGCGCGCCGCGTCGACGCTGCGCTCGGGTGCCGCCGCCGACTCGCCGATCGTCTGCACTTGCACGCTATGCGCCAGGTCGACCGTCGGGCCACTTGCAACAGCGGGCGGGCTCGCGGTCGCGACCGGCGATCGCCTCGACCGTCTTTGGCGGCGAAGTCGCGGGGCCCGCGCTCAGATGGATTGCGAGCCACGCACCTGCGGCCAACGCGACAATCGCCGCCACCGAATAACCGATTACGCTCGTCAGGGGCCGGCGCGGTTCGTCGCCACTCTCGTCATCGGGCGGAATCGGCGGGGTGAATTCGGTCGCGGTCAGTCTGTCCTGGGCGGGAACATAGGTCTCGGGGCGCCGGCGTGTCGCTCCCCCGGCCGCGCCGCCGGGTGCCGCGCCGCGTGCGGGTCCGGGCGCGGCTATGGGTTCCGCGCCGCCGCTGACCGGCAGCCGCGCGCCGCAAAAATTGCAAATCACCTCGCCGGGCTCGGCCTTGCCGCCGCACACCGGACATTCAATTGGCGCCCCCTCCGCGTCGGCCATCCTGCTGGTAATAGGGGCTCCCGCAGCGGCTACCAGCGCGGTGCCGTCGGCCTCACAAAACGACTCTGCGTCGGGATAGGTTCTCGCGCATCGTGGACAGGTTTTCATGGCTTGAAGAGCGGGCTCCTGGATGCCTCCTCGAACCCGGTTATCCTTCTATTTGCGCATATTCGCGCGTATTCCGGGCGTATCGATGATATCCGTAGGGTCATACGCACGCTATATGGCTGAGTTACACCCGGTTTTGCGGCGGCGGCGCCCCCAAGACGGCGCATCCCGCGCTACTGCCGCGCCATCACCTGGCTGTGGAATTGTTCCATCGCGGCGATCGCGCGCGCGGTATCTCGCGCGCCGGGAATTATGAGCCTCGAGACGCCCCCGCGGGCGAACTCATTGACCAGCTCGACGGTCAGCGGTCCGTCCAGGCGCGGGCTGAGCGTGATTTCCAGCGGCGTCGAGCGGTTCTGCGCGCGTTCATGACCGCGCAGCCGCGCGATCAGGTCGCGCGTGTCGTGAAGGTTCTCGGCGATCCCGTACCATCCATCGGCCAGTTGAGCGGCGCGGCGTAGCGAGGGCTCGGTGTGCCCGCCGAAAACGATTGGCGGGCGCGGCTGCTGGATCGGCTTGGGCATGAATCTCATGCCTTCGACGTGCACCGTTCGGCCTGCGAAAGTCGGCTCCTTGCGGGTCCACAGCTGGTTCATCAGGGCGAGATACTCACGAGTGCGCCGCGCGCGGTCGGCAAACGACATCCCCACCGCCTCGAATTCCTCCTCCAGCCATCCGATACCCACGCCGAAGATGAAGCGGCCACCGGAAAGCACGTCGAGGCTCGCAACCGCCTTGGCGGTCGCGAACGCATTGCGCAGCGGCACGACAAAGATTCCGGTCGCAAGCCGGATACGGCTGGTGACGGCGGCGGCATACGCGAGCGCCAGAAAAGGATCGTGCAGCGGCGTATCGGGCGGCGCGGGCAGCCTGCCGCTCTCCGCGTACGGGTAGCGCGATCGATACTCGACCGGCAAAACGAGATGCTCGGGGATCCATAGCGACTCGAAACCCAGTTCCTCGGCCCTGCGTGCGACACGGGCGACGTCGGGGCCTGCAATCTGATAAAGGAAGGTCGCGAATTTCACCCGTTCACCTCGCGCATCCGATGCGGCCCTTGGCTACTGCGGCACTGCTGTACACGGCCATGAACGATACGACCCTGCGGCACGGGGAGAACGGAACGTTACGAGGTGTCGTTCGCCTTCGCGATGCTCGGTCGGCGCGTGCGCGGCTTTAAACCGGACCGCCTTCGAGACGAAATCCTATCCTGAGAGTCACTTGAAATTCCGGTTCGCCCTTGGCGTCAATTGCGCCGCGTATGTTCTGGACTTCGAACCAGTCGAGATGGCGCAGCGTCTGACTGGCTTTCTTGACCGCGTTGCGCACGGCCTGATGGATGCTCTGGTCGGAGACGCCGACCACGTCGACTATCTTGTAGGTCTTGTCCGGCATGGGATTTTCTCCTGGCGTTCGCACGCCTCGCTTGCGGCCAACTCTGATGCCAAGACCCGCGCCCCCCAGCCCCACATCGCGGCGGCCGCGCTGGCTTACGGCCGTGTGGAAGGAAACGATACCGCGAACGCCGCCGCATCGTCCACCGCTCGCACGTCGAGCAGGAAGGCGTCGTCCGCGATACGTCCGATGACGGGTGGGCGAGCCGCGCGGAACATCGCGGCAATCGCCTCGGGCGCAAGCTCAGGATGAGTGATGCGGACGGCACGGGAGGGAATCTCTTCGGTCGGCTGCGCACCCGATCCGATTTGCGAAAACGCGGGCACGACCTCGAGGCGGAAATCCGCGTCGAGACGCTCGGCCAGGATCTCGCGGGCGCGCTCGGCAACCAGCTCGAGCTCGCCCACCGTGCGGCTTAGGTAGCGCAGCGTAGGCAGTGTCGCGGCCAGGTCGCCCGCACGCAGATAAAGCCGCAGCGTGGCTTCCAGAGCCGCCAGCGTAAGCTTGTCGCAACGGAGCGCCCGCCGGAGCGCGTTCGCGCGCAGCTTCTTCACCAGCTCGCGCCGCCCCACCACCACCCCCGCCTGCGGCCCGCCCAGCAGCTTGTCGCCCGAGAACGTCACCAGCGCGGCGCCCGCCGCGATACGCTCGGCGACCATCGGCTCGCGCGGCAGGCCGAGCCGTCCGAGATCGATCAACGCACCCGAGCCGAGATCCTCGACCACGTCGATTCCATGGCGCCGTCCGATTTCGACCAGCTCGGGCAGCGCGACCTCGGCGGTGAAGCCGACCACGCGGTAGTTGGAAGGATGGACCTTGAGCAGGAGCGCGGTGTCGGGGCCGATCGCGCGTTCGTAGTCGGCGGGGTGCGTGCGATTGGTGGTGCCGACTTCGCGCAGGCGCGCGCCGCTGTGCTCCATCAGATCGGGCAGCCTGAACGAGCCGCCGATTTCGATGAGCTCGCCGCGCGAGACCACGACTTCGCGCCCGGCGGCGAGCGAATTGAGCGCGAGCAGCACAGCGGCGGCGTTGTTGTTGACCACAGTCGCCGCCTCGGCGCCCGTGAGCGCGCACAACTCCTCTTCGACCAGCGCGTCGCGCTCGCCGCGGCCGCCGCTTTCGAGGTCGTACTCAAGATTGACCGTCGCGCGCGCCGCCGCCGCCATCGCGTCGATCGCCGGCTCGGCCAAAAGCGCGCGGCCGAGATTGGTGTGGAGCACGACGCCGGTCGCGTTGATTACGGGACGCAAGGAGGGCTCGTCGGCCTCGATCGCGGCTCGCGTGCGCCGGATTACCTCGTCGAGCATCGCCTGGCGCGAGGGTGAGTCAGAGCCTGTGGCCGGCTTCGATACGAGCGCGAGGCGCAGTTCGGCCTGGGCCCGGCGTACCATCAGCTTGACGTACTCGCGTCCGAGTCCGTCGATCCCGTCGACGCCCTCGCATGCGCGCAGGCATTCGTCCACCGGCGGCATCGCGCGCAACGACTCGGCGCGCGCGTCGCGCCCGGCCCGCGCGGCTGCCGCGCGGCCTTTCTTTGCCGGAGGGGAACTCATCTGAGACTCGATCTGCTCAAATTGAACGTCCCACTATCCGCATCGCGCATCGCCTTGACCAAGCGTTCAGGCCGCGCGATCGCGCGCTGCCTGGGCCTCGGCGATGACGGAAAGCCTCGCCAGCAGGATGATGCCGCAGGCGAGCGCCGCGACCGCCGACGCGGCGACCGCGATTTGCGGACTCACGCGCTCGCCGATAAAGCCAACTTCGAGACTGCCAATCGGTGCGAGCCCGATGAACGACAGCGTGTACATGCTCATCACGCGCCCGCGCAGCTCGTCCGACACGAACAACTGGAGCATCGTGTTGCTCGTCGCCATGTAGTTGAGCAGCCCCGCGCCGATTAGCATCTGCGCCAGCAGCGACAGCCACATCACGGACGAAAAGCCAAAAATGAAAATTCCGGCCGCGGAGCCGAACAGGCCGAAAATGAGGTTATAGCGCAGCCCACGCGGCGTCCTGGATGAGGCCAGCACGTAAGCGCCGAGCAACGCGCCCACGCCCTGGGCGGCGAGCAGAAAGCCGTAAGCGCGGGGGCCGCCGTGCAGCACGTCGCGCGCGAAGACCGGAATCAGCACCGAGTACTGCATCCCAAAGCCTGCATTGATGGCGATCAGCAGCAGCAGGTAGAAGCTCGCGCGATGGTGCCAGATGTAATCGAAGCCCTCGCGCAGGCGGGTGAACATCGCCGAGCCGATGCGTGGCAGTTCGCGCGCCACCAGCTCCATCTCGAGCAGGCTCCAGATGACCGCGATATAGCTGAGCCCATTGAGGAAAAAACATCCCGCAATCCCGATTACGCTGATCAGGACTCCAGCGACGGCCGGCCCGACCACGCGCGCGCCGTTGAAGATCATCGAGTTCAGCGCGATTGCGTTGGGCAAATCCTCGCGCCCCACCATCTCGACCACGAAAGTCTGGCGCGCCGGCATGTCGAAGGCCGTCACCAGGCCGTTGATCGCGGCCAGGATGATCACGTACTCGACCCGCACCACGCCGGCCCAGGTGAGCGCCGCCAGGATGAACGCGCTCAGCATCAGCAGCACCTGGGTGGTGACGATCAACCGGCGTCGATCGGCGTGGTCGACTATCACGCCGGCGAACAGCGTCACCAGCAGCACCGGCAGGTAACCGGCGAAACTGACCACGCCCAGCATCAGGGCCGAGTTGGTGAGCTTGAGCACCAGCCATCCCTGCGCCACCGACTGCATCCAGGTGCCGATGAGCGAGACGAACTGGCCGCCGAAAAACAGCCGGAAATTGCGATGGCGCAGCGCGCGGAACGCGCCGAGCCGCTCGGCCAGAGGTTCAATTTGGACGGACGCGTCGGCTATGGGGTTGCCCCCGGAAGAAGTGTCAGCGGAAGTCTCGATGGAAGCGCTCACTTGAGGAATGACACCAGTTTGGCAAAGTCGGGGACGGCTGGCGAGTGCGCCCACCGCGCCAAATCGGCGCTCGCGCCAGGGTTCACGCCGAGCCGAGCGGTAGTGTAAGATTAAATACCATGTTCGGCGAATTAGTCCCGCGCGAAAAGAGCAAGGCCCCGTTCATCTCCATCGAGGAAGCGCTCGAGGAGATTCGCCGCGGCCGTATGATCATCCTGATGGATGACGAGCAGCGCGAAAACGAGGGCGACCTGTGCATGGCCGCCGAACTCGCCACCACCGAGGCGATCAACTTCATGGCCAAGCACGGGCGCGGGTTGATTTGCCTGCCGATGGCGCCCGAGCGAATCGATCAACTGGGTCTGAGCATGATGGTCGGCGATAACCAGGCGCCGCTCGGCACGGCCTTCACCGTGCCGATCACCGCGCGGCGCGCCAGCGGCTCGGGAATCTCGGCCCGCGATCGCGCCACCACGATTCTGCAGGCCGTGCGCGAGGACGCCACCGGCGCCGAATTCGTCAGCCCCGGCTACGTCTACCCACTGCGCGCGCGCGAGGGCGGCGTGCTGGTGCGCACCGGCCAGACCGAGGGCGGAGTCGATCTGGCGCGGCTGGCGGGACTCAAACCCGCCGGCGTCATCTGCGAGATCCTGAAGGAAGACGGCACGATGGCGCGGCGCGACGACCTGGTGGAGTTCGCCCGCGTCCACGGACTCAAAATCGTGACGGTCGCCGACATAATCGAGTACCGCCTGCGCAACGAAACGATGGTGCAGCGGATCGCCGAGGCGCGACTGCCCACGCATTGCGGCGAGTTTCGCGCTTTTGTCTATCGCAACCGGGTCGATTCGACCGAGCACCTCGTCCTGGTGATGGGAACGATCGAACCCGACCGTCCGGTGCGCGTGCGGGCGCATCGCGAGTACCTGCCCGGCGACGTCTTCGGTTATTCGCCGCGCAATACCCGCAGCCTCCTGCAGGCCGCGATGGAACGTATTGCCGCGATCGGCGAAGGGGTCATCCTCTACCTCAAGCGCGAGTCCGACGCGATCGCCAGCGACATCGACAGCAGCCGCGGTTCCGTGGCCGCGCGCCGCAACTGGTATCTTCGCGCGAGCACTCATCTGAGCCCGCCCGAGGCCGATTTCCGCGACTATGGAATCGGTGCGCAGATCCTGCGCGACGTCGGCGTGCGCAAAATGATCCTGCTGTCCGACCAGGCGCCGCGGCTGGCCAATCTGCCGGGGTACGGGCTGGAGATCATCGGTAGCGAGCCGCTTTCCGATGGCGACGGAGTGCCGGGAAGTTGAGCCGCGGGAAGTTGAGCCGACGGACCGCCGGACGAGCAAGCGCGGCCGTATGAACAAGCGCCGCTGCATGAAATCATCCGCGCGGAACCGCGCCGGGGACCGCGGGATTATTCAGGTGATGAATCGATATCACCGCCTGTGGCGCCTTTTTAAAGATCGGAGCTCCAATCGTGGTCCCGCCGGCGCGGCCATCTGCGCGGCCATCCGGTCGTCCGGCGCGTTGGCTATCGCGGTTTTGGCAATCGCCATAGCCGCGCGGCTCGCCTCGCCGCCGGCCGCGAACGCGCAGGACTCGCAGGATCTGCCGACGCCCTCGGAAGTCGTCAAAATCAACACACTGAAACTCGGCGGCGCGCTCAAGCCCGGCGCGACCAGCCAACTCGAGGTCGAAGCGGCGATTCTTCCCGGATGGCATATCAACTCCAACCATCCGAACTCCGCTGACTTCATCCGGACCACGCTCTCGGTGACGCCGCCAGCGGCGGTAAAGGCCGGCGCCGTCGCGTACCCGCCGGCCGACGAGATCGCGCCCGCGTTTTCCGGCGGCGAGAAGCTTTCGGTTTTCACCGGCACGATGAAGTTCATGGTGCCGCTGAGCGCGGCGGCCAATTTCAAGCCGGCCGCGGGCGCGGAAGTCGCGGTTACGCTGGAATACCAGCCGTGCAACGACAACATCTGCATGCCGCCGGCCAAGGTTAGCGCGAACGCCTCGCTGGGTTCGATACAACCGGCCTCCGCGGCCGCTCAGCCTCACGCGGCGCTCGAGCGAGCGCGCGTCGCCCTTGAGCGAGCTCGCGTAGTGGCCGTGGCCTTCGGCGATAGCGGCAGTGACTCCTCCGGTGACTCGGCAGACGTTTCGTCGGGGTCAGACGACGGTGGCGCGCAAGCGCCCGGATCGGAACTGGCCAATATCTTTGTTGTCCACGGGATGCTGATCGGGCTGCTTGCGGTGCTGCTCGGCGGACTCGCGCTTAATCTGACGCCGTGCGTCTATCCGCTGATCGGAGTCACGATCGCGTATTTCGGCAACCAGGGCGGCGGGCCGCGTAAAATCGCGGTGCTCGCGGTTATCTACGTGCTCGGAATCGCACTCACATTTTCGCTGGCCGGCGTCGCCGTGGCACTGTCGGGAGGACTGTTCGGCGCGGCATTGCAAAATCCGCTGGTGCTGATCGCGATCGCCGCGATGCTGCTGGTGCTGGCGGCATCGAGCTTCGGGATGTTTTCGCTGCAGCCGCCGCAATGGCTGATGCAGCGAGCGGGAGTGGCGCGGCCGGGCTATCTCGGATCGCTCGTGATGGGCCTTGGGATGGGCGTGGTTGCGGCTCCGTGCATCGGGCCGATCGTGCTGGGACTGCTGCTGATGGTCGAACGCAGTGCGAGTCCCGTCTTCGGCTTTGCGCTCTTCTTCACGCTGGCGATAGGACTGGGGCTGCCCTATATCGCGCTGGCGCTGGCGGCCGGGCATATCAGGACTTTGCCGCGTTCGGGCGAATGGCTCGCATGGATCGAGCAGCTTTTCGGCTTCGTGCTGGTCGGGCTGGCGCTCTATTTTCTGGACCCGGTGGTGCGCGGCTGGACGATGCGGATCATGCCGTATTACGCGGCCGCGGCCGGCATCTTCCTGGGCTTCATCACTCCGGCGGGACGTCAATGGCGCCCGTTCCTGGTCTTCCGCAGCGCCCTGGGGGCGCTCTCGCTGGGCGCGTTGGTGTGGATGCTGACGTTCTCCGCGGCCAAACCCGCCACGCAGCTTGCCTTCGACCCGTACGACGTCGCCATCCTGAACCAGGCCCGCGCGGCAAAGAAACCGGTGGTGATCGATTTCAGTGCGTCGTGGTGCGTCCCGTGCCGCGAGATGGTGCGTACGACGTTTCGCGATCCGGCGGTTATCGAGGCGGCCTCGCATTTCGTCCGTCTCCAGGCCGACATCACCGACCGCAACAACCGCAACACGCAACTGGCCCTGCAGTACGAGGTACGGGGCGTGCCGACGACCGTCTTCATCGACAAGCACGGCCGCATCTTGAAGCGTGAGGTGGGCTACCTGAACTCCCGACGTTTTCTGAGCGATCTGCGCGAAGTGGACGAGATGGACGGTCTGCCCGAGGTCCGCGCGACGCCTCCGACCGTGTACACCAGGCTCGCGGCCTCGTTCTAAACCCGGCGTCCTGAAAAGCAGCCTAGCTGCGGCTTTAAAGGCCGAATTCGAGTCTCGAGCTCGCCTCGTGCGGAGGCATTTTTAGGGACAATGACCGTCGCTTTTAAGGGCCACCGCGTTCCCTGATTGTTACACGAACACGATTCTATTAGAGTACCGTAACATTTTCTTAACGCGCTCACCTTACGGCTTTGCCAAAGTCTTCGATTCTACCTACAGAATCGCATGTTTTGCTTTTCCGTGAGCGACATCCAACCGATGTTTGATTAACCGAGTGCAATCGGTGAATAAAAGCGCTCGCTTTCTTTACTTGATGGCCCCTGCGCACTAAACTGTACTGGTAGAAACACGCATCGGTATTTGATGAAAATTTCACTGGATTCGGTCACGCGGATCGCGCTTGGGCGCGAGCATCCGGCCGGTGGAATTGTGGTTAGCGCAGGGGTGGTCTGAGCCTTTTCTATGGCAAGCAAGCAATCGCAAGACAGTTACAGCGCCCAGTCGATCAGGGTTCTCGAGGGTCTCGAGGCGGTACGCAAGCGCCCCGGAATGTATATCGGCGACACCGCCGAGCGCGGACTGCATCACCTGGTCAACGAGATCGTCGACAACTCGGTCGACGAGGCGCTGGCTGGTTACTGCGACGAGATCAACGTCATCATCCTGAGCGACAACCAGATCTCGGTCGAGGACAACGGCCGCGGCATCCCGGTCGATATGCATCCGACCGAAAAACGCTCGGCGCTCGAGGTCGTGCACACCGTGCTGCACGCGGGCGGCAAGTTCGATCGCGGCGTGTACAAGGTCTCGGGCGGCCTGCATGGGGTCGGCGCCTCGGTAGTCAACGCGCTCAGCGAGGAATTCGAGGTCGAAGTCCGGCGCGACGGCAAGCTCTACTACCAACGCTACGAGCGCGGCGCGCCCAAGGCCAAGGTCGAAGAGCGCGGCGCGACCAAGCTAAGCGGCACCAAGACCACTTTCTCACCCGATCCCAAAATTTTCCCCGAGATCAAATTCAAGTACGAGACCATCGCGCGCTACCTGCGCGACATGGCCTACCTCAACGCCGGGCTGAAGATTCGCATCAAGGACGAGCGCAACGGCAAGGCCGAGGAATTTCATTACGAGGGCGGAATCGCGGAGTTCGTCGAATCGCTGACGGCCGGCAACGATCAGCTTAGCGATGTGATCTTTTTCAAGGGCGTGCGCGAGGGCGTGGATATCGAAGTGGCGCTGCAATGGACCAACGCCTTTCACGAGGTGATGTTCACCTACGCCAATAATATCCACACCGTCGAGGGCGGCACGCATCTGTCGGGACTCAAGTCCGCGCTCACCCGCACCATCAATTTCTACGCCCAGAAAAATAACCTGTTCAAGAACAAGGAAATGCGCCTGGAGGGCGAGGACGCGCGCGAAGGCCTGGTTTCGATAATCAGCGTCAAGCTGCCCGAACCGCAGTTCGAGGGCCAGACCAAGACCAAGCTCGGCAACTCGGAAGTCGAGGGGATGGTCGCGACGCTGGTCAACGAGAAGCTCGGCGGGTACCTCGAAGAAAATCCCTCCGAAGCGCGCAAGATCATCAACCGCGCGATCGAGGCGGCCACCGCCCGCGAGGCGGCGCGCAAGGCCAAGGACCTGGTGCGGCGCAAGGGCGCGCTGGATTCGGGCTCGCTGCCGGGCAAGCTCGCCGATTGCCAGGAGCGCGACCCCGCGCGCAGCGAACTGTTCATCGTGGAGGGCGATTCGGCCGGCGGTTCGGCCAAGCAGGGCCGCGATCGGCGCATCCAGGCGATCCTGCCGCTGCGCGGCAAGATTCTCAACGTCGAGCGCGTGCGGATCGAAAAGATGCTCTCCTCGCAAGAGTTGCGCACTCTAATCATGGCGCTCGGGATGGGCGTGGCGGACGAAAAAGACGTAAGCAAGCTGCGCTACCACACCGTCGTCATCATGACCGACGCCGACGTCGACGGTTCGCATATCCGCACGCTGCTGCTCACGCTATTCTTCCGCCAGTTTATCGAGATCATCGAGGGCGGCTACCTCTACATCGCGCAACCGCCGCTGTTCCGCGCCAAGAAGGGCAAGCAGGAGCGCTACCTCAAGGACGAAATCGCGCTGGAGGACTATCTGACCGATCTCGGCGCCGAGGCGCTGACCTTCCAGGCCGGCAAGGGCAAGGATGCACGCGAGCTTCATGGCGCGCCGCTCAAGGCGATGGTGCGTAAGGCGCTACAGCGCGAGCGGATGTACGAGGGCCTCGCGCGGCGCTCCAAGGAACGGCCGATCGTCGAGGTGCTGGCGCGGCTCACTGCCGACAAGCGCGCGAGTGACGAGAGCTTCCGCTCGGACAAGGCAATCAAAGAAATAGCCGAGGTGATCGTCAAGGAACTCAAGGGCAATCTGGTCTATCGAATCGAACCCGAGAGCGACGGCGCTTCCGCGTCGTCTTCACCCATGCGCAAAACGGCGCCACCGCCCCGACCGTCGTCGATCTGACGCTCCTGCGCGCGGGCGAGCTGCGCGAAATCCGCCGCCTCGACACTGACCTCGAAGCGCTCAAGGCGCCCTACAAGCTCAAGAGCGGCGACGAAGAGCGCACGGTCGAATCGCTCAAAGCGGTCGCCGACGCGGTGCTGGAAGCGGGGCACAAGGGAGTCGAGGTCCAGCGCTACAAGGGGCTGGGCGAGATGAACCCGGAGCAGTTGTGGGAAACCACGATGAATCCTGAGACGCGCACGATGCTGCGCGTGCAGATCGGTTCGCAAGAGGACGCTGAGGAGATGTTCCAGAAGCTGATGGGCGACCAGGTCGAGCCGCGCCGCCAGTTCATCGAGGAAAACGCGCTCAACGTCAGAAACCTCGATATCTGAGTGCAACGCTCTTTTTATTTCCTCTCCTTCGACCAAGGAGAGGGGATAAACAAGGAATAAAAGACGTAATCGATAATGGCTGAGACCCCAAACGGCAACGAGCCGCATCGCAACGAACCCGCCCGGCTGAATATCGAAGACGACATGCGGCAGTCCTACCTGGACTACGCGATGTCGGTGAATATCGGGCGCGCGCTGCCCGATCTGCGCGACGGACTGAAACCCGTCCATCGCAGGATTCTCTACGCGATGTTCCGCGAGGGGCTGCTCAGCACGCGGCGCTACTCCAAGTGCGCGGGCGTCGTGGGCGAGGTGCTCAAGCGCTACCATCCGCACGGCGATATGGCGGTGTACGACGCGCTGGTGCGGATGGCGCAGTCGTTCAGCATGCGTTACCCGCTGATCGACGGTCAGGGCAACTTCGGCTCGATCGACGGCGACCCGCCCGCCGCCTACCGCTACACCGAGTGCCGGCTCACCCGGATGGCCGAGCGGATGCTCGCCGACATCGAAAAGGAGACCGTCGACTTCGTCGACAACTTCGACGGCTCGCAGCAGGAGCCCGAAGTCCTGCCGGCCCAGCTTCCCAACCTGCTGATCAACGGCGCCGACGGGATCGCGGTCGGGATGGCGACCAACATCCCGCCGCATAACCTGACCGAGGTTTGCGACGCGCTGCTGAAGCTGATCCAAAACCCGGCGATGACGCTCGAGCAAGTGCTCGACATTATCCCGGGCCCCGATTTTCCGACCGGCGGGCTGCTGCTCGGACGCCAGGCGATTCGCCAGGCCTACTTGAGCAAGCGCGGATCGCTGACGATCCGCGCGCTGGCGGTGATCGAAACCGACAAGCGCACCGGCCGCGGCTCGATTATTGTGCGCGAGATTCCCTACCAGGTGAACAAGACCCGGCTCATCGAGCGTATCGCGGAACTGGTCAACGAAAAGCGCATCGACGGCATCAGCGACCTGCGCGACGAATCCGACCGCGACGGGATGCGCATCGTGGTCGAACTCAAGCGCGACGCGGAGCCGAAAATCGTGCTCAACCAGCTCTACAAGCTGAGCCAGATGCAGCAGAGCTACGGGCTGATCATGCTCTCGATTCACGAGGGCCGCCCGCGCGAGCTCAGCCTGCTCGAGATGCTCCAGGCCTTCCTACTCTACCGGCGCCAGGTGCTGACCCGCCGCGCGCAGTACGAAAAGCGCCAGGCCGAGGCGCGCCTGCACATCCTTAACGGCCTGCTGATCGCGCTCAAGAACCTCGACGCGGTGATCAAGCTGATTCGCGCGTCGAAGGATGCCGAGACCGCGCGCACCGGCTTGATGAGCCAGTTCTCGCTCACCCAACTCCAGGCCCAGGCGATCCTCGACCTCACGCTGCGTCGCCTGACCTCGCTGGAGCGCGACAAGATTCTCGCCGAGCACAAGGAGACGGAGGAGACGATCGCGCGGCTCACCCGGCTGCTCAACGACGAACACGAGATGAGCGCGCTCATCGCCTCGGAAATCGAAGACATCAAAAAGGAGTTCGGCGACGCGCGCCGCACCCAAATAGTCGAGGCCGAGGGCGACTTCTCGGTCGAAGACCTGATCGTCGACGAAGACGTGCTCGTCACCGTCACCCACGGCGGCTATATCAAACGCACACCGCTCTCGCTCTACCGCACCCAGCGCCGCGGCGGGCGCGGCAAGATCGGCGCGACCACCAGTGAGGCCGACTTCGTCGAACACCTGGTGCCGGTCGGCACTCATGACCGCCTGATGTTCTTCACCAGCAAGGGCAAGGTCTACGAGCTCAAGGCCCACGAAGTCCCGGAGGGCGGACGCGCCGCCAAGGGACGCTCGATCGCCAACCTGTTGAACCTTGCCGCCGACGAACGGATGGAAGCATTCATCCCGGCGCCCAAGGACACCGCCGGCAAGTACCTCTTTTTCGCCACGCGGCGCGGGATGGTTAAAAAGACCGCGCTCGACGAATACTCCAACGTCCGCTCGAACGGGCTTATCGCGATCAACCTCGAGGAGGGTGACGAACTGGTCGGCGTGCGCATAACCGACGGCAACCAGCAGATCGTGCTCTCGACGCGCGAGGGCCAGGCGATTCGCTTCAAGGAGGAAGAGGTGCGCCCGATGGGCCGCGCCACCTTCGGCGTGACCGGGATGGAACTCGAATCCTACAGCGTCAAGGAAGGCAAGAATGTCACGCTGGTCAAGGATGAGATCGTTTCGATCGCAACCTCGCGCGAGGACGAGACCCTGCTGACGGTTTCCGAGCTCGGTTTCGGCAAGCGCACCGGTGCCGCCGAATACCGGCTGACCCATCGCGGCGGCAAGGGCGTCATCACGATGAACGTCACCGACAAGACCGGCAAGGTGATTAGCGTGCGCCAGGTCGGCTCGGACGACCAGGTGGTGCTGATAACCGACGGCGGCAAGGTGATCCGGCTCGACGTGAGCACCGTGCGGATCACCGGGCGCAATGCGCAGGGCGTGCGGCTGGTGAAGCTGGATCCGGGCGAGCACGTGCGCGCAGTGGCCGGATTGGCGGAGCCCGAAGACGACGAGAACGGCGGCCCGACCAACGGCGCGAATGGCGCGGCCTCGGACGACGATTCAGACGAATAGGACGAACTGCGCTTAGCTGGCGGTGGACATTCGGCGCGGGGCGGGCGTAAAGATCGCCTGATGCCGCTCGATTCATCGCTGGTTGGAACCTCCTCGGAACTGGTCGCGGCCGACGTCGACGTGGCGTGGACGATGGCCTATGCGGCGGGGCTGGGCGACGCTATGCCCTGCTACCTCGATACCACGCGCGAGTTCGGCATCGTCGCCCATCCGATGTTCTCGGTGGCGATCGAATGGCGCGCGATGGTCCAGATAATCCAGGTGCTGAGCGAGGCCGGCTTTCCGCGCGCCGAAATGCTGCGCCGGGTGCATGCGACCGACGACGTGACAGTGCATCGCCCGATCCACCCGCCCGAGCGGCTGTTCGCGCGCGCCACGCTCGCCGGAATCGAACGGCGCGCGGCGGGCGCCTACCAGCTCACTCGCTTCGACACGATCGACGAAAAAGGCGCGCCGGTCTGCACCACCTGGTACGGAAATCTCTATCGCGGCGTCGAAGTCGCGGGTTCCGACCGGCCGCCGCCGGATGTGCCGGCGATGCTTGCGCCTGCGGCCGGCGCGGCGCCGGCGCATGCGAGCTTCGCGATTCCGATTTCGCCGGCGGCCGCGCATATCTACGGCGCCTGCGCGCGGCTCGGCAACCCGGTAAATATCCATACCGACCTCGCGACCGCGAAGAAGGCCGGGCTGCCCGGGACGATCCTGCACGGCACCGCCACGCTCGCGATGGCCGCCTCGCGCGTGATCGCGGCCGCGGCCGGCGGCGATCCGGCGCGCGTCGAACGCATCCACGCGCGTTTCGGCGCGATGGTGCTGATGCCTTCGGAGATCGAGGTGCGGATTTCCGCGCACGAGCAGAGCGCCTCGGGCAAGACGGTCTTTTTCGAGGTGCTTAGCGCGGAGGGGGGAAGAGCAATTCGCGACGGCTTCGTCGTGCTTCGCGGCTGACCGCGCGCGGCGCAAAGGTATAGCGGTCCGGCGCGATGGACATTCGCCGCTCAAGCTCTGTAGAAATATCCTATGCCACTGGAATCATCGCTGGTTGGAACCAAAATCGGCCCCGCCACGACCGAGGTCGATGCGCGCTGGGCGATGGCCTACGCGGCGGCGCTCGAGGATTACCTGCCCTGCTATCTCGATACGCGGCGGCCCGACGGTATCGTCACTCATCCGGTCTTCCCGGTCTGTATCGAGTGGCCGGCCGCGATCGCTTTGCACGAGAAGATGCGCGAATCCAAGCTCGCGCAAAGCGAGGCGGCGCGCGGCGTCCATGCGACCTACGACGTCACGCTACATCGCGCGATCAGGCCGCCCGAACATCTGACGACCACGCTCACGCTGGCCGCTGTGCAGCGGCTCAAGCCCGGCGCCTATGAGTTGATGCGCTTCGATACGGTCGACGCGCAAGGCCGGCCGGTCTGCACCACGTGGTATGGGACGATTTATCGCGGTGTCGAAGTCGCCGGCCCCGACCGCCCCGCCGCTGACGCGCCAGCGCCGCCGACGGCTCCCAGTGCGGGCGACACGGCGCGCGCGGAAATCCCGCTCGCGATTTCGACCGGCGCCGCACACGTCTACACCGAGTGCGCGCGCATCTGGAACCCGGTGCATACCGATAGCGCGGTGGCCGCCGCCGCCGGTCTGCCGGCGATCATCCTGCACGGCACGGCCACGATGGCGATGGCGGTTTCCAAGATCGTCGCCGCCGAGGCGGGTTACAATCCCGAACGCGTGCGCCGGGTCCACGGGCGGTTCGCCGCGATGGTGCTGATGCCGTCGATGGTCACGGTGCGAGTCAATTCGCGCACGCCCTCAAGCGGCGGCGAAGCGGTCTCCTTCGAAGTGCTCAACGCCGACGGCGGCCGCGCGATTCGTGACGGGATGGTCCTGCTCGGCGAGTAGCCGCGAGCGCGCAGAGTCCGAGAGAACTTCCAAGCGGCAGTTCGTAGAAAATCTTTAAGGTCATGTCTTGAAGATCATGGCGGGAGCATTCGCATGAAGGTCAAGGCGGCTGTCGCACACAAGGCCGGCGCTCCGCTCGAGATCGAAACCGTCGATCTCGACGGCCCCAGGCAGAGCGAAGTGCTGGTCGAGATCAAAGCGACCGGCGTATGTCATACCGACGCCTACACGCTCTCGGGCAAGGACCCCGAGGGGCTATTCCCCGCGATCCTCGGGCACGAGGGCGCGGGCGTGGTGGTCGAGGCCGGCGCGGGCGTGACGGCGCTTCGTCCCGGCGACCACGTAATCCCGCTCTACATTCCGGAGTGCCGCCAATGCCCGGCCTGTCTCTCCGGCAAGACCAACCTGTGCACCGCGATCCGCGAGACCCAGGGGCGCGGCGTGATGCCCGACGGCAAGAGCCGTTTCTCGGCCGGCGGCCGGATGCTCCATCACTACATGGGAACCTCCACCTTCGCCAATTTCACCGTGGTGCCGGAGATCGCGCTGGCCAAGGTGCGCGAGGACGCGCCCTTCGACCGCATCTGTTACATCGGATGCGGCGTCACCACCGGCGTCGGCGCGGTGATCAACACCGCGAAGGTCCAGGTCGGCGACACGGTGGTGGTCTTCGGCCTTGGCGGAATCGGACTCAACGTGGTGCAGGGCGCGCGAATCGCAGGCGCGCGGATGATCGCCGGAGTGGACCTCAATCCGGCGCGCCGCGCGATCGCCGAGAAATTCGGCCTTACTCATTTCGTCAACCCGGCCGAGGTCCGCGGCGACCTGGTGCCCTACCTGGTCGATCTGACCGGCGGTGGGGCCGACTTCGCGTTCGAGTGCATCGGCAACGTCAAACTGATGCGCCAGGCGCTCGAGTGCAGCCATCGCGGATGGGGCACTTGCGTGATAATCGGCGTGGCGGGAACGGGCGAGGAGATTTCGACCCGTCCGTTTCAGCTCGTCACCGGCCGCACCTGGAAGGGGACCGCGTTCGGCGGCGCCAGGGGGCGGCGCGATGTTCCGAAAATCGTCGACTGGTACATGGAAGGCAAAATCAATATCGACGATCTCATCACGCACACGATGCCGCTCGACCGCATCAACGAGGCCTTCGACCTGATGCATCGGGGCGAGTCGATTCGGACGGTGGTGACGTTCTGAGCGTGATGGAGTCGGCGCGCTGGACTGCGGAAGTTAGAAAATAACTGACCCGACTGCCGGGTGCGCGCCGTCGCGATTCAGGTGCGGCCAGGAAGCATCCGCTCCGCAAGCGCAGTGGCCAGCGAAGCCGTGGCCCATCCCGCGGCGGGCGCCGCGACCGCCCCTACCGCCGTCCCGACGAACACCAGCCAATCCACGTCCATCCGCTGGCGCGCGATGCTGAGCGTCAGACCGGCTGCGCCGGCCAATGCGGGAACTCCCCACCATGCGATCTCGGCGATCACGATCGATCCCATTACCCGGCGGATACCGGGCCGCAGCATCGTGCCTCCGACTGCCGCGAACATCACGGCCAGCATGAAGTTGGCGGCAAAAGTCCCGAGCCACAGATGCGGCGGCGGCCACAAGAACATCGGCAGCCCTCTGGAGGCGCTGAATTGCAGCAGCGTACCAATCCCAAGCGCTGCCAGCGCGGCGATTCCGGCGGCGGCGGCGGGGCGATGCCGCAGCGTGAGCGCTATAACGATCGCGATCACCAATATCACAGCCGAAATCGTGAAGGCTCTCGCGTATTCGCGACGACGCCGTGCAATGTCCTGATCGGAAGGTGTTGCGTCTTCGGCAGAGCCATTCGTCGCGGACGCCGCGTCCACGACGGTGTACAGAGCGCCCGATTTTGTGGAGCGGCCTGATTGAGCCGACGCGGCGGCGAAACTACGGGCGAGCACCGGCGCACGCCCCAGCACCACCATCGCCGCTGCTAAAATTATCGTCCCAAACACCCCCGCGAGGCCGCGAATCATAGCGGGCAACTATCCCATCTGCGCGGCGGGCGTGGCAATGCCCGCCGCGAAACCGTCGAAAAGCCGCCAGACACCCGCCGAACACGCAATGGACTAGCGAATTGACTTGCGAATGGACTTGCGGGCCGGGCGGGGTATAGTTTTTGAGGGCGCGGACGGCGTGTCCGGGGAGGGGAAATGATGGTCTTGATTCGTACGATCTCGCTGGGCGAAGTCGCAGCGTCCACGCGAGCTGACGCACGATGAAACACGAGCGACGAAGTCTGATACCGCGGCGGCAAACCGGATGGCGCGCGATCCGCGGATTGGCTGCGACGGCGTCGCTGGTCGCGTGCGCGATCGCGTTCAGCGGATGCTGGCCGTTTAATCGCACTCCCCCTCAGCAGCAGTATTTCAACGCGCTCAAGGTCGGCAACTCGGCGCAGGCGAGCCAGCTCTGGCTGCAGATGACCCCCGACCAGCGCGCCAAGTTCGAGCGCGGCGAGGACATCCGGCCCAGCGTGTCGAACAAGGACGTGCAACAGGCGATCGATGAGCACTACTCCGAGCAGGACGACGACGGCTCCGCGCCCAAACACGTAGATCTGGCGCCGCCGGGCGCCGGCGCGGGTCTGCAGGATCTGCCGTCTTATCTCAACGCCAACGGCGCCACCGGTGCGCCGCAACCCGCGCCGGGCGATCAATAACAAACGCCTGGCTAGACACGGCGCAAGCCGCATCGCATCGCGCGCATCGAGGACACCGACCCACGATGGAGTTTGCCTTCAATCCGGATCAGGAGATGCTTCGCCGCACGCTCGCGGATTTCGCTGCGCACGAGCTTGCGCCAGCCTACGCCGGCCGCGACAAGGATGAGGACCTGCCGCGCGCGCTCGTGCTCAAGCTCGGCGAACTGGGGCTGCTCGCGCCGATGGTCGAGCAGAGCCACGGCGGGCAGGAACTGGACTACGTCTCGCTTGGCATCGCGCACGAGGAAATCGGCCGCGCGGACTTTAACGCGGCGTATGTGCTGCTGCTCTCGGGGCTGGTCGGCGCGATCGTCACTGCTCGCGGCGACGATCGCCAACGCGCCGAGTACCTCCCGCCAATCTGCCGTGGCGACGTTGTGACCGCGCTCGCCGTCACTGAGCCCGGCGGCGGTTCGGACGCCGCGCATATTCGCCTGCAGGCGCGGCGCGACGGCGACAGTTACGTGCTGAGCGGCGAGAAGACCTCGATCTCGCTCGGCTCATGGGCTGACACGGCGCTGGTGATGGCGCGAACGGGTACGCTCGAGCAGGGCGCCCATGGAGTCAGCGCGTTTTACGTCGATCTGCGAGCGCCGGGCGTGAGCCGCGCGCGCTTTCGCGACCTCGGCACGCGCGCGATCGGCCGCGGACAGCTCTTCTTCGACGAGGTGCGCGTGCCGGCCGCCGCACGTATCGGTTCCGAGGGCGCCGGCTTCGTCCAGGTGATGCAAGGTTTCGACTTCAGCCGCTCGCTTATCGGCCTGATGTGTATCGGGGCGGCCCAGCAAAGCGTCGACGAAACCGTCAAGTACGTGACCGAGCGCCAGGCTTTCGGTTCCGCGCTCGCGCGCTTTGAGGGCGTGTCATTTCCGCTGGCCGAGGCCGCGGTCAAGCTGCGCGCCGCACGCCTGCTCTGTTACGAGGCCCTATGGTTGCGCGATCAGGGGAAGCCGCACGGATGGCTGGCGGCGGGATGCAAATGGTGGGCGCCGGAACTGGCGGTCCAGGTGATCCATCAGTGCCTGCTCCTGCACGGCCATCTCGGCTTCAGCCTCGACCTGCCCCATCAGCAGCGTCTGCGCGACGTTATCGGGCTCGAGATCGGCGACGGCACCGCGCAAATCATGAAGACGCTGGTGGCCCGCGAGGTCATCGGCAAGGCCGCCCGTCCTTACTAGACAGCGGTATCTGGAGCGGAAGCGATGCCTAGCGCGCGCGCCGCGCAAGGAAGCGCAGCCGCATGTAGTCGGCGGTCCAGCGCCCCGCTTCATCGCGCAGCACCGGCGTCAGCATCGCGATAGCCTCGTCGCGGGCGCCCGTGCGCTCGTTGGCTGGCAGACGGCTGAGGAACGGCGCGGCGAACGTGTCGAGCCATCCCGCCATATCGGTCGGCAGCGGCGTCGGCCGCGGAATCAATTCGATGTACTCGACGGTGAAGCCGCCGCGTTCCAGGCGCGCGCGATAGTCGTCGACAGTGGGGAAATACCATGGTCTCGCCGACTTGGCATCGACACCATGACGCTCGAGCACCGCGATCAGCGCGACCGTGATCGCCGCGACGCATCCATGGCCACCCATCTCGCCCGCGAAACGGCCGCCAGGCTTGAGCGCCCGCGCCACTCCCGCGATCACCGCGTCGGGGTCGTCCTTCATCCAATGCAGCGCCGCATTGGAAAAGGCAGCGTCGAACTCGCGCGAGAAATCTAGCCTCGCGCCGTCGGCCACGCGCGCGTCCAGCCCGCGCTTTTGCGCCGCCGCGACCATATCCGCCGACGCGTCGACGCCCACCACTGACGCGCCCGCGGCGGCAATTTTTTCCGTCAGCACACCGTCGCCGCATCCGAGGTCGAGAATACGCTCGCCGGCTTGCGGGTTGAGCAGATCGAGCACGGGCTGTCCGAGCGCCGGAACGAAATGCGCGTGCTTTGCGTAGCGCTCGGCCTTCCAGCTCTGCGCGGGCGGCGATGTCTCGGTGGATTGCGAATTTGCCATCGCTTAAACATATACTGGGAGAGAGACGAAGTGGACACGCCCGAAACCATCCAAGCGCCCCCGACGACGCCGCGGCAAGGAGTGTCGCCAGCCTGGCGCGGACTGGCCATTCTGGGGCTGGCGGCCGTGCTGGTGCTCGCGCTTCTGGCCAGCAAGTACGCGGCGGCGTTGCGCCACGAGCAGATCACCGACTCCGCCGCACGCGCCGCGCTGAGCGATCGCATTACCAGCCTCGAGCATGACGTCGTCGATGCGCACGGTCAGCTCGCTTCACTGCGCCAGCAACTGGAAATGAGTGGCGAGACGGCCCGCGAAGCCCTCGCGCCCGACTCGCGGATCATCCATCTTGCGCCGCTCGGCGCAGTGCCGAAGGCGAGCGCCGTGCTCGCCGAAAGTCCGATCAAGAGCAAGGCCGTGTTGCTCGTTAGCGGACTGCCGCCTGCGCCGTCGGGCGAGACTTACGAGCTCTGGTGGATCGGACCACACGGCGAAGCGATCAAAGCCACGAGTCTCCATCTCGACCCGCAGGGCGCGGCGACCGCCACCTTGACCACGCCCCCCGCGGACGCGCATGTGGTCGCCGGCGAAGTCACGCTCCAGCCCTCGAAGGACGACAATACGCCGGGCGGCACGATCTACTTCAGGGGCGCGACCGACGAACGCTGACGGCGTATCAACTGAGACCGATGCTCAAGGGAATTGATCACGTCGTAATCGTCGTGGCCGATCTCGATCGCGCGATCACTAGCTTCGAAGCGCTGGGCTTCACGGTGGTTCGCGGCGGCCGGCACACTGGGCTCGGCTCTCACAACGCGCTGATCGCCTTCGCCGACGGCGCCTATTTCGAACTCATCGCCTTCCTTGGCCCGGCTTCGACGCATCGATGGTTTGCCGCCGCGAGCAAGGGAGGCGGGCTGACGGATTTTTGCATGCAGACCGGCGACCTCGACGCGGACGCCGCTTCATTCAAGCGCGCCGGCGCTGCGATCAGCGAACCGTTCGCGATGGAACGCGAGCGGCCCGACGGTTACCTGTTGAAATGGGTGCTCGCGGTGGCCGAGCCGCCCTCGGCCGGCGCGGTGCCGTTCCTCATCCGCGACACGACGCCGCGCGACGAGCGAGTCCCGCGCGCGCGGACCCATCATAACGGCGCAGCCGGCATCCGCACGCTCACCGTCGCGGTCGAGGACGCCGCGGCAACGCGCGCGTTCTACGAACGCGTGCTCGGCACTAGCGGCGAGGAAGTGCGGCGTGACGATCTTGGCGCGGCTGGCGTGCGTTTCGTCGTTGCGCCGGATGAAGCGCAACATGAGTTGCAATTCGTCGCGCCGGTTTCGGAAACCGGCGTGGCCGCCGAATGGCTTCGCGTGCATGGCCCGTCGCCCTGCGAGGTCACGCTACGCGGTCCTGCCGCCGTGCCCTCATTGCTCGACGCCGCGCGCACACAGAACGCGCGTATTCTGCTCTGAGAGGGCGGCTTTAAGACGCGACCGATGAATTCGCAGTCCATACCCCGCCTGCTAATTTCCGCAACCGGCAGCGGCGCGGGTAAGACTACCGCGACGATCGCGCTGATGGGCGCGCTACGTGCGCGCGGGATGCGTGTCGCCGCCTTCAAATGCGGCCCCGACTATCTCGACCCGACGTATCATCGCCGGGCCGCGGGCGTCCCCTCGCATAATCTCGACGGCTGGATGATGGATCGCGCGTCGGTGCTCGCGACTTTCGCCCGCGCGGCCCAGCACGCCGACATCGCGGTCATCGAAGGGATGATGGGATTATTCGACGGCGCTACGCCGACTGGCGATGAAGGCTCGTCGGCGGAGATCGCGAAGTGGCTCGCGGCTCCCGTGCTGCTGGTGGTCGACGCGTCGGGGATGGCGCGTACGGTGGCGGCAGTCGCGCACGGATTCAGCCATTTCGACCCGCGGCTCAGACTCGCCGGCCTTATCTGCAATCGCGTCGGCAGCCGCGGCCATCTCGATTTGTTGCGCGCGGCGTCGTTGGAGGTCCCGGTGCTCGGCGGCTTTCCGAGCGAGGCGCGCTTTGGGTTCCCCGAGCGTCATCTCGGACTGCTGAGCGCTGATGAAAAGAACGTGGCGCAGCCGCTGTTCGACGCGTGGGCAGATATGGCGGCGCAATGGCTCGACCTTGACGCGATCGTCTCGATAGCGCGGAGCGCGCCAGTGTTGAGCGGCCTGGATGCTGCGGAGTTATGGCCTCGAATCGGCCCACCTGCTTCGCGATGCCGTATCGGCGTAGCGTATGACGACGCCTTCCATTTTTATTACGAAGACAACCTGCGCCGGCTCGAAGCGGCGGGCGCCGAACTGGTGCGCTTTGCGCCGACGCGCGAGGCGCGGCTGCCCGATGTCGACGGACTTTATTTCGGCGGCGGCTATCCCGAGGCGCTCGCCGCCGAGCTTTCCGGAAATCGCGCGATGATCGACGCAGTTCGCGGCTTCGCACGAAGCGGCGGGCCGATTTACGCCGAGTGCGGCGGCCTGATGTATCTGAGCGACGGCATCGGCACGCTTAAGGGGCAGACGTGGCCTATGGTCGGGCTCGTCGCCGGAGAAGCCGTGATGTCCGAGCGCCTGCAGGCGCTCGGCTACGTCGAGGTCGAGACGCGCGGCGAGTCGATTCTCGGGCCGGCCGGGATGCGGATGCGGGGCCATCAGTTCCGCTACTCGACGCTCACGCCGACTCCCGAGCGGATGGAGCGCGTGTACGCGGTGCGTCCGAGATGGGGCGAGCCATTCGTGGAGGGCTATCGCTCCGGCAGCCTGCTCGCCTCCTACGTGCATGTGCATTGGGCGTCGAACCCCGATGCCGCCGAGGGATTCGTAAACTCGTGCGCCGCCTGGCGCAAGCGTCAGCGCCAGTGATGCGTCTATCGATCTCTCCGGTGCGCCTTCGATTATGAACGCGGTGCGAAGCACGCCCGCGCGCACCTTGATGGTGCAGGGCACCGCCTCGTCGGTCGGCAAGAGCCTGATCGTCGCCGCGCTCTGCCGAATTTTTCATCGCGAAGGGCTGAGCGTTGCGCCGTTCAAGGCGCAGAACATGGCGCTCAACTCGTTTGTCACGCCCGATGGCGGCGAGATCGGACGCGCACAGGCGGTACAGGCCGAAGCGGCCGGCATCGAGCCGTGCGTCGAGATGAATCCGATCCTGCTGAAGCCCGAAGGCGGGATGCGCTCGCAGGTGATCGTGCTCGGCAAGCCGCGTGGCCGGATGACCTGGTCCGAGTACCAACAACTCAAGCCCGAGTTCGTACAGATAATCGCGGACTCGCTGCACAGCCTGCGCGCGCGGTACGATCTGATCGTAATCGAGGGCGCGGGCTCGCCCGCGGAGGTCAACCTCGCCACGCAGGATATCGTGAACATGCACGTCGCGGCCGAGGCTGAGGCACCGGTGCTGCTCGTCGGCGACATCGACCGTGGCGGTGTGTTTGCGCATCTCACTGGCACGATGGAACTGCTGACGCCGGCCGATCGCGCGCGCGTCGCCGGTTTCCTGATCAACAAATTTCGCGGCGACCCCGCGCTTTTGGCTTCGGGCCTGGAATTCCTGCGCGCGCGCTTTCATATTCCCGTGCTCGGTGTGATTCCGTACGTCGAACGCCTGCGTATTGCCGACGAAGACTCCGTGGCGCTGGAGGATCGCCGCAACCGGCGCGCAACAGGGCCCGGTCAAATCGATATCGCGGTTGTACGGCTCCCGCGAATCTCGAACTATGACGACTTTCTGGCGCTGGAGCACGAAGACGGCGTGACCGTGCGGTTCGTCGAGGAAGCCGGCGATCTCGCCGGCGCAGACCTCGCGATAATCCCGGGATCGAAGTGCACCGTCGCCGATCTCGGATGGCTAATCGAGAGCGGATTCGCGCGAGCGATCGTTGCGCGAGCGCTCGAGGGCGGTCTGGTTGCGGGAATCTGCGGCGGATGCCAGATGCTGGGCGAGCAAATCGAGGATCCGCATCGCGTCGAGTCGGATGAGACTTCGGCGCGCGGCCTCGGCCTGTTGCCCATAGTCACGCGCTTCGCAAAGACCAAACTCACCGCGCAAGTGCGCGCTCGCGTCGAGGCTTCTTCGATTTTAGGCATCGCGGATGGCACGGCGGGCGGGATTTCCGCCTACGAAATTCACATGGGGAACGTCGAACGCGCCGCTGGAACCGCGGCGCCGTTTCGGATCGTCGAGCGCAACGGCGCGCCCGTCGATATGCCCGACGGCGCGATAAACCGCGACGGCACGGTCGTCGGTACGATGCTTCATGGAATTTTCGAGAACGACGCGCTGCGCGCAGCCTTGCTTAGCACGTTACGCTCGCGCAAAGGGCTCGCCGCGCGCGAGGAAACGCGGCCGGTCGCCTCGCGCGAGGCGGAATACGATCGCCTGGCCGCTGCGGTCGCGGCAAATATCGATCTGCCGATGCTCCGAAAGGTAGCCCGGCTCGGCTGATTCGGCGCGTGCCGCCCCCCCAAGACATCCGCGGCGCGAAATCCTAGAATTGCCTCCATGAGTGACGATCGTTCAAGCGATCCCGAAGCGCTCGCGCGCACGCCTGCGCTCGAACACGAGGCGCCAAATACGCTCGAGGGCTGGAGCGTGCTGCATCAGGTGTTCCGGCTGCGGCGCGAAGCGCTCGGTGCGCTCGGCGCCGCGCGACGTGAACGAATCCTGCGGCAGGCGGCCGGAGCGATCTCCGCGATGGAGCGGCGGGAGGACGGCGAGAGCGCGCTCTTCTCGATCCTGGGCCACAAGGGCGATCTGCTCGCACTGCACTTCCGCCGCAGCTTCGACGAACTGGAGCGCGCCCAGGCCGATATCGCGGCGCTGGACTTGAGTGCGTTCCTCGAACAGACGGGATCGTACGTCTCGATGGTCGAGATCGGGTTGTACGAGGGAACCGTCGCGTTGAATGAGCGGCTTGCGGCCGAAGGGTTGCGTCCGCATTCGCTCGAGTGGAAGCGGGCGGTCGAAGAAGAGCTTGCCGCACAGCGCGACAAGATGGTGACGCGCCTGTGGCCCAAAATTCCCACGCGCCGCTACCTCTCTTTTTACCCGATGAACAAACGGCGCGCCGGCTCTGACAATTGGTATCAGCTTGCAATCGACGAGCGCCGCCGCCTGATGCATGAGCACGGGATGATCGGCAGGCGCTACGCGGGCCAGGTAACGCAGATAATCTCCGGCTCGGTGGGCTTCGACGATTGGGAGTGGGGCGTCGATCTCTTTGCCGACGATCCGCTGGTCTTCAAGAAACTGGTCTACGAGATGCGCTTCGACGAATCGAGCGCGCGCTACGCCGAGTTCGGTCCGTTCATCGTTGCGGTCCGGCTCGGCGCCGACGATCTACAAAGGCTCGTCTTCGGCCACACCATCGCCTGAACCCCACTGATTTACTGACTCCCGATTTCACTTCTGTGCGCGTCCGGTGTTATGTACGTCGGGACTATACGGGATCGGGTCTCTCGTCCAGCGCTCAGACGGAGGAACAGATGACACCGCAGGAGTTCGCGCAGCGCCTGAACCGTTGGTATGCCGGCACCATGATGCAGGACATGGAGATGCTCCATGCGGGCGAGGGGCGCGCGCGCGGGCGGGTCGAGTTCAAGCCTCATCTGCGCCAACTTACCGGGCTGTTTCATGCCGGAGTGATCATGGGACTCGCCGATACGACGGCGACGGCGGCCGCGATGTGGGAGATTGACTCCGACCTGGCACCCGAGCGGCGAATTCCGGCCGGAACTTTTTCCGCTTTCGATCCAGGTCTCGACCAACCTCATTCGCAATACCGGCAGCGGTGCTCTCACCGCGGATGCCGAACTGGTCCATCGCGGCAAAAGCACGATCGTCGCCGACGTTCGCGTTACCGACGATCAATCGCGGCTGATCGCCAAGGCGACCGTCACGCTGCTGGTGCCGAAGCCGCCCGCGCGCTGAGGTCCAGCCAAGCTAGTTACGAAAATCCGTCAGTTGCGAAATTTGTCGGCCAGGCGCCGAAGCACCCCCGATCGTTCGCCGCCCGTTTGTTCCTTGGTCGGATCGGCGGCGGGGGCTTTGGCAGCGGATGTCTTGGCAGCGGGTTTGAGCGCGGCGAAAATTTCCTCGACTTCGCCGTCGACGGGAAAGCGGCCGGCCTCGGCCTTGGAGAAGATCACCTGGCCGTCGACGAGCACGTCGAACTGCCCGGTTTTGCCGGCCTTGATTTCGGCGTTCTCGCCGAAGCGCTTTTGGAGCGACGCAGCCAGACTGGCCGCGCGAGGCTTGTAGCCTCAAGCCGAGCAGTAGAGGATTTCGGTCGCCATCCGCGGTTCTCTCCGTGTCAGTTTGTCAGTTGCGCACGTGCTTGCACTCGCATCCGCACAATCACTTGCCCTCGGGCAGGTCGACGAACACCGCCGCCGCCACCACTGAGGTCCACAAGCCGTCGCGGTCGCCGATCGCCGATTGCGTGGCGTTGCGCGTGGTCACGATTTTGTCCGAAACGCGCCAGACGTCCTTGCGCTCGTCGTAGCTGGCATTGGGATCGAAGTCGACGCCCAGGATCGTCGCGAGCATCGTCGCCGCGAGGTCTTCCGCGTAGTCGCCCGCCTTCTGATCGGTCTCGCCGAAGCTGTGATGCTCGGAGAGATAGCCGTACTGGCTCGGGTTGGCCGGAATTGCCACGCCGACCGAAGCGGCGATGAGGCGATGCGGTTCGTCGGTGGCATTGTCGCTGACCACGGCGAAAACGATCTGGCCCGGAGTGAGGCGCTTGAGCCCCTCTTGCGGCGTGATCAGTTTGCAGTAGGGCGGAAAGATCGATTGCACGCGCACCAGATTGTACTCGGCGATGTTGGCCGAGCGCAGGGCCAGCTCGAACGAATTGAGTTTCTCGCGATGCTTGCCGACCCCTTTGGTCAGGAACACCCCCTTCGCAAAAGGCCCCATCAACGATCTCCCTCGGAGGTCCCTTCCCGGCGCGCCCGTACAGATTCACTCGAGCAGCTCACTCGATAAGCGTAGCAGCAAGTGGGGCCGCGATACACGGGGGTGGGCGAATCGTGCCGCTACACGACGTTGACCGGCTGGTACTCGCCGAACACGCGGCGCATCGCGTCCGAGATTTCACCGAGCGTCGCCCAATTGCGCACCGCGTCGATAATCGCCGGCATCAGGTTGCCGCCGTCGCGCGCAGCCGCCTCGACGTGATCCAGCGCGGTGCCGGCGGCCGCGGCGTTGCGCTCGGCGCGCAGGCGGGCCAGCCGCTCGCACTGCTTTTGCTCGATCTCGGGATTGACGCGCAGGAGGTCGATCGGCGGCTGCTCGCCGGTCGTAAACTGGTTGAGTCCGACGATGATCCGCTGCTTGGCTTCGATTTCGCGCTGGTAGAGGTAGGCGGCCGACTGGATTTCGCGCTGCATGTAGCCGCGCTCGATCGCGGACACCGCGCCGCCGAGGTCGTCGATCTTGCCCAGGTACTCCAGCGTCTTTTTTTCGAGTTCGCGCGTGAGGCTCTCGACGTAGTACGAGCCGCCGAGCGGGTCGACGGTATCGGCAACGTCGGACTCATTGGCGATAATCTGCTGGGTGCGCAGCGCGAGCAGCGCCGACTGCTCGGTGGGCAGCGCCAACGCCTCGTCGCGCGAGTTGGTATGGAGCGATTGCGCGCCGCCCAGCACCGCGGCCAGCGCCTGCAGCGTCACGCGCACCACGTTGTTGTCGACCTGCTGTGCGGTAAGCGTCGAGCCCGCGGTCTGCGCATGAAACCGCAGCATCATCGAACGCTCGTCGGCGGCGCCGAAGCGCTCCTTCATGATTCGCGCCCACAGCCGGCGCGCGACGCGGAACTTGGCGATCTCCTCGAAGAAATTGTTGTGCACGTTAAAGAAGAACGAGAGTCGGCTCGCGAAGGCGTCGACCTTGAGCCCGGCCTTGAGCGCCGCCTCGACGTAGGCGATGCCGTCGGCCAGCGTAAAGGCCAGCTCCTGCGCCGCGGTCGAGCCGGCTTCGCGGATGTGGTAGCCGGAGATCGAGATCGTGTTCCAGTTGGGAACTTCCTTGGTCGCGAATGCGAAGATGTCCGTGATGATCCGCATGGAGCCGCGCGGCGGATAGATGTAAGTCCCGCGCGCGACGTACTCCTTGAGCACGTCGTTCTGGATCGTGCCGTTAAGCTTGTCCCATCCCACCCCGCGCCGCTCGGCCGCCACCAGGTAGAGCGCGAGCAGGATCGACGCGGTCGCGTTGATGGTCATCGAGGTCGAGATTTTGTCCAGCGGAAGCTGATCGAGCAGCGTCTCCATGTCGTGGAGCGCGCAGATCGAAACGCCGACGCGGCCGACTTCGCCGCGGGCCAGCAGATGGTCGGCGTCACGGCCCATCTGGGTCGGCAGGTCGAACGCGACCGAGAGCCCGGTCTGTCCGTGCTCGAACAGGTAGCGGTAGCGGCGGTTGGACTCCTCGGCGTTGCCGAAGCCCGCGTACTGGCGCATCGTCCACAGCCGCCCACGATACATCGTCGGCTGCACACCGCGGGTGAACGGATATTCGCCCGCGAAGCCGAGATCGCGCAGGTAGTCGAAGCCGTTTAAGTCAGTGGGGTCGTATTCGCGCTCGATCTCGATGCCGGAGCTGGTGGTGAAATGCTCACGGCGCTCGCCGCCGCGCTTGAGCGCCGGCGCGACCTTGCGCTGCTCCCAGTTTTTGCGCTCGTCCCCAATACCGCCGTCGGACATGACTTTGGCCTCCGGTCCAAAGCTACTCGATGATCGCCAGGACCTCGCCCTTTTCGACCGTCTGCCCCGCCGTCACCCGCACCTCGATCACCCGGCCGGCCTTGGGCGCTCTGATTTCGTTCTCCATCTTCATCGCTTCGACTGTCAGCACGCCATGCTCAGCTTCGATTTCGTCGCCCGGCTTCACCAGCACGCTGACCACGCGCCCGGGCATCATCGCCTTGAGTTCCACGCGACCGCTTAGCTGCCGGCCTGCGCTGGCGCGCATCGCCCGCCGTTTCTCGTCGATCAGGTTGACCCGCCATGCGCCGGTGCGCGAAGTGACGATCACCTCTTCGCCCTCGGGCGTGACGTCGAAGTCAAACGAACGATTGCCGATCAGCACCGAAAATGAACTGGCGCCGACGCGCCGGAGATCCAACTCGAAGCGATGCTCGCCCAGCCGCACGGCGCAAGCGTTCGCGCCGAGCTCTTCTAACTCGAATTCGTGCTCGGTGTCCCGCAACGTGGCCAGGTAGCGCATCGTCCGCCTCTTAGCGCCTCAGCACGTCGAGCCGGCCGAGCGTTTTCCAGGTCGAGCCGCCGCGCGCCGTGCCGCGTCCCGCGCCGGCAGCTTCAGGTGCCCGGCCGTTGCCCAGGTTCTGCGCGGCAGCCGCGACCGCCAGCATCGCAGCTGTGAATTCTTGGTCGGATTTGCCGTCCGCCGCGCCGAGCGCTCTCGGATGATATTCCTGCGCGATGAAGTTGGTGTCGTAGTCGCCGCTGAGGAACACCGGATGATTCATCAGCCAGCGATGGAAATCCAGGTTGGTGGTAAGTTCGCCGGCGATTACGAATTCGCCGAGCGCGCGGCGCATCCGCGCGATCGCCTCGGCGCGATCGCGGCCCCATACCGCGAGCTTCGAGATCATCGGATCGTAAAAGACCGGCACCTCGGCGCCCGCGTATACGCCGGCGTCGTTGCGCACGCCGGGCCCGCTCGGCCATCGCAGCGTGTCGATCCGGCCCGGCGCGGGCACGAAACCGGCCGCCGGATCCTCGGCGTAGATGCGGCATTCGACCGCCCATCCGCGCTGACTCAGATCCTGCTGACTGAACGGCAACGGCACCCCGGCCGCTACCTCGATTTGCGCCTTCACCAGATCGACGCCCGTGACCAACTCGGTTATCGGATGCTCGACCTGGATGCGCGTGTTCATCTCGAGGAAGTAGAAGTTGCGATCGGCGTCGGCGAGGAACTCGATCGTGCCGGCGCCACAGTAGCCGACCGCTTGCGCCGCCTTGATCGCGACCTCGCCCATCGCGCGGCGCATCGCGGGCGTGATGAAGGGCGAGGGCGACTCCTCGACCACCTTCTGATGGCGGCGCTGGATCGAACATTCGCGCTCGAACACATGAACGGTTTTGCCTTTCTGATCGGCGAAAACCTGGAACTCGATATGGCGCGGGCGACTCAAGTACTTCTCGACGTAAAGCCGCGCGTCACCGAAGGACGATTTTGCCTCGCCGCCAACCGAGCGGATCGCCGAGGCCAGCTCGGATTCCTTCTCGACGAAGCGCAGGCCCTTGCCACCGCCGCCGGCCGCGGCCTTGAGCATGATCGGATAACCGATCTTCGCCGCGGCCGCGCGCACTTCGGCCTCTCCCGCGAGCGTTCCCGGCGACCCGGGCACCACCGGCACTCCGGCCGCCGCCATCGCCTTGCGCGCTTCGACCTTGTCGCCCATGCTTTTGATCGCTTGGGGCGACGGGCCGATGAACACGAGGCCGGCGTCCGCCACGGCGCTCGCGAAGCCCGCGTTTTCGGAGAAGAAACCGTAGCCGGGATGGATCGCCTCCGCTCCGGTCTGTTTGGCGGCCTCCAGGATCCGTTCGGTCTTGAGATAGCTCTCGGAGGCGGGCGACGGTCCGACGGCGACCGCGTAGTCGGCTTCGCGCACGTGCAGCGCGGCGCGGTCGGCCTCCGAGTAGATCGCGACCGATTCGACGCCGAGGTCGCGGCAGGCGCGGATCACGCGCACGGCGATCTCGCCGCGATTCGCTATCAGGATGCGCTTGAACATCGTCTACGCAATCAACCGGCGCGCCCGCCGATCAGCAGGCGGACGGCACAGCTAAAGTTTATCGCGATCGGCGCCGCACAGGCGAGAGCGGCCGTGGGCGATGCCGGCGCCGCCGCTTCGAGGGACCGCGCAGTGTTCACAGCGGGATATTGCCGTGTTTGCGCGGTGGGTTGCGGTCGCGCTTGTTCTCGAGCGCCTTGAGCGCCGCGATAAGCCGCGGCCGCGTGTCACGCGGCATCAGCACCTCGTCGATATAGCCCAGCTCGGCGGCCTTGAACGGATTGGCGAAGGTCTTGCGATACTCTTCGACCAGCCGCGCCTTCTCGGCCACCGGATCCTTGGCCTTCTCGATCTGACTGCGGAACACGATATTGACCGCGCCTTCGGGACCCATCACCGCGATCTCGGCGGTCGGATAGGCAAAATTGAAATCGCCGCGGATGTGCTTGGAGGACATCACGTCGTAGGCGCCGCCGTAGGCTTTGCGCGTGATCACAGTGACCTTGGGCACCGTGGCTTCGCAATAGGCGTAGAGCAGTTTGGCGCCGTGACGGATGATGCCGCCGAACTCCTGCGTGGTGCCGGGCAGGAAGCCCGGAACGTCGACGAAGGTCACCAGCGGGATGTTGAACGCGTCGCAAAAGCGCACGAAGCGCGCGGCCTTGACCGACGCGTCGATATCGAGGCATCCGGCAAGATAGGCGGGCTGATTGGCGACCACGCCGACCGAAGCGCCGCCCAGCCGTGCGAAACCGATCACGATATTCTGCGCGAAGTCCTTCTGCAGCTCCAGGAGCTGACCGCCGTCGACCACGCGATGGATCACGTCGCGGATGTCGTAGGGCTTGTTCGGATTTTCGGGGACGATCGAATCGAGCGCCTCGTCGCGCCGATCCGCCGGGTCGGGAGTCGCCGCAAACGGCGCGTCTTCGGCATTGTTGAGCGGCATGTAGGCGAGCAGATCGCGCACCGCCAGCAGCGCGCTCTGATCGTCAGCCGCCTCCAGGTGGCATACGCCGGAGCGCATCGAATGCGTGTCGGCGCCGCCCAGGTCCTGCATCGAGACTTCCTCGTGCGTGGTCGCCTTGATGACGTCGGGACCGGTGATGAACATGTACGAGGTGTCGCGCACCATCACGACGAAATCAGTCATCGCGGGCGAGTACACCGCGCCGCCGGCGCATGGCCCCATGATGCAGGAAATCTGCGGCACCACGCCCGAGGCCATCACGTTGCGCAGGAAGATGTCGGCGTAGCCGGCCAGCGAGACCACGCCCTCCTGAATGCGCGCGCCACCCGAATCGTTGAGTCCGATCACCGGGCATCCGGTCTTCATCGCCAGGTCCATCACCTTGCAGACCTTCTCGGCGAACGCGCCCGAGAGGCTGCCGCCGAAGACCGTGAAGTCCTGCGAGAAAACGCAGACCTGGCGCCCCTCGACGGTGCCATAGCCGGTGACGACGCCGTCGCCCGGAAGGCGCCGCTCGTCCATCCCGAAGTCGTCGCAGCGATGGGTCTTGAACTTGTCGAGTTCGATGAAGGAGCCGCGGTCGAGCAGGAATTCGACCCGCTCGCGCGCGGTCATGCGGCCCGACTCGCGCTGGCGCCGCTGCCGATCCTCGCCGCCGCCCAGCTCCGCCTGGCGCGAGAGCTCGCGCATCCGTTCGATATTTTCCTTAACGCTCATGTCAAATCTCGCGCAAGCGAGCGTGATCAATCCCGCGCAAGCGAGCATGATATGGTCTGCTGGCTGCGGCGCGCAAGCGGATTTGCCGCACGTCCCAAGCGGGGGCCACGGTCTTACACGGCGCCCCGAGCGGGGCGTCTTTGCGGTCTATGCGGCCCTTGCGCGCGCGCATACCATAATGAGGCAACTTCGATCGGGAAAGGGCGGGCGCAGGCGTGATTGACGATACGATGGCGGAGCGGATGGTGGCGTGCGGATGGATCGCGGGGGCGATAGCCGGCCTGGCCACGCTAATCTTTTCGCTCACGTCGAGCTATGGACTCACTCACTACAACCTGGTCGATGCCGCCCTGCTGTTCGGACTCGCGTACGGGATTTACCGGCACAGCCGCATCTGCGCGGTGCTCGCGCTCGCCTACCACATACTGAACCGCCTGATGATCTTCTCCGGGCAGAACGTGCCTCCGATCGCGATCGTCTTAACCCTGATGTTCGCGGCGCTCTATGTGCTCGGCGTGATCGGCACGTTCGTGCATCATGCGCGCCGCCGTCCAGCGGCGGCGTAACTCGCGGCGCTTATTGCGTGGTGTGCGGCTCGAATCCGACGAAGTTCATCTTGTCCCCCGCGCGCACGCCGTGACGCGCGCAAAATCCGCCGTTGACCTCGAGCACGTAAAGCGCCGGCGCGTCGGGGCCGACCGGCTTCTCCGAATAGGGCGTCGCGTTGGCCACGATACCGACGATAACGCCCGCGGGGTCGGCGAAAATCATATCCAGTGGAATTTCAGTGTGCTTCATCCAGAACTTCAGCTGATCCACCGCGGGGAAGATGAAGAGCATGCCGGCGTCTTCGTCCAAGTGCTCGCGGTACATCAGGCCGAATTCGCGCTGTCCGGGAGTGACCGCCAACTCGACGCGCACCGCGGCGCGCTCGGCGCCACCGGACGCGTCGATCACGACCTTGGGCGTCTGGGCGGCTCCCAGAGTCGCCGCCGCCAGCGCGAGCAGCATAAGCCAGCGCGCCAGCGCCGCGCGCGCTGATGCCCGCCGCGAGCGTTCACCCATCGTGGTCTGCCATCGCCTAACTTACTTCTAGCGGCAGCGAGGCGAGCCCGCGCAGAAAGAACGATCCCTTGTACGCAAGCGGCGCCTCCGGCGCGGCAGGCCGGATTCGTTTGTAGCGCGCGAGCAGCGAGCCGATCGCGATCGCGCCTTCCATCCGGGCGAGCGGCGCGCCGATACAAAAGTGAATCCCTTCACCGAAGGCCAGATGGTCGTTCGGCGTGCGCGCGATGTCGAACGTTTCCGGCTCCCTGAACTGCGCCGGGTCGCGATTCGCCGCCGCCAGCAGCACGAAGATGAGCGAACCGGCGGCGACCTGCGTGCCCGCGATTTCAGTTTCCTGGCGGATATGCCGCATCGTCGCCTGCACCGGCCCGTCGTAACGCAGCATCTCTTCGATCGCCGAGGGCATCAGCTCGGGTGAACGGCCGAGGCGATCGAGCTGCTCGGGATGGCGCGTGAGTGCGAGCATCCCATTGCCGATGAGATTGGTGGTGGTCTCGTTGCCGGCGAGCAGCAGGATGACGACGAAGGCGACCAGTTCGGCTTCGCTCAGCACCTCGTCGGAGCCCTCGTGCGCGGCGACCAGCACGCTTACGAGGTCGTCGCCGGGGTTGCGCCGGCGCTTCTCGATCTCGGCGATAAAATATTCGCGCAGCGCCGCGAACGCGTCGCGCACGTTTTGCGGCAGCGGCATCCCGGGCGGCGTGTTGTCCGACTCGATCACGGTGTCGGACCACTGCTTGAACATCGGGTAATGCTCGTGCGGCACGCCCAGCATGTGCGAGATGACCATCACGGGCAACGGATTGGCGAGGTCCGCCATCACGTCGATTCCGCCCTTGCCGGCGGCGCGGTCGAGCAGCAGGTCGGTGAATTCGCGGATCTTGGGCTCGAGCTCGCGGATGCGCCGCGGGGTAAACGCGCGGCTCACCAGCCGGCGGAGCCTGGTGTGGACCGGCGGATCGGAAAACACCACGCGCGGCGCGTCGCCGAAGACGCTGACGCGCTCTTCGAGGAACGGCGAGCGCGGGGGCACGCTGGAGAAATGTTCATGGTCGCGCAGCACGGCGGCGCAATCGGCATAGCGCGCCACCAGCGCCATCGGCAGGAAGACGTTGAGCAGCCGCGGCGGCCCGGTCATCAGCGGCTTGTAATACGGATAGGGGTTGGCGCGAAACGCCTCATCCCACGGGTTGAAATAGATCTGCTCGGCCTCGCTCATACGGCGGCACTGCCTCCGCGCCCGCCACGGGCGCAGCGACCATTGTAGCGTGGCGGCGGACGGCGAAAACAGCGGCTCTCTTGAACGCCGCTCAGCGGCCCGCGAAGCGCGGCTGGCGCTTCTCCATGAACGCGCGCACGCCCTCGCGGTAGTCCTCGCTATCGAAACAGCGCGAGACCATCTCGGCGATAGTCTTGAGGTCGCGTTCGGCGCCGTCCTTTAGCCCTTCGCGGATCGTCGCCTTCGCCGTCGCCATCGTGAGCGGCGCGTTGGACGCCATCCGGGTCGCATACTGGCGGACGTGATCCTCCAGTTCCGCGGGCTCGACCAGCTTGTTCAGCAGGCCCATCGCATAGGCTTCATCGGCGTCGAAGATGCGCGCCGACATCAGAATGTCGCGCGCGTTGGCCGCGCCACAGACCTGCACCAGCGACATCACGCCGTCCAGCGGATAGGCCAGCCCCAGGCGCGCCGCAGGAACTCCCAGGCGCGTGCCGCGCGCCCCGATACGGATGTCGCAGGCGAGCGCCACCTGCAAGCCGCCGCCAATACAGATGCCGGCGATCATCGCGATGACCGGCTTGGGACAGTTGATGATCGCGCTGGTCGCGTTGCCCGGCGCTTCGCGGTAGATACGCGCTTGCTCGGCGTTGGCGCGCAGGCTAGGGAATTCCGAGATGTCGGCGCCGGAGATGAAGGCCTCGGGCGTGGCGCCGCGCATGATGATCACGCGCACGTCAGGGTCGTCGTTGAGCTCGGCGACGCCCTTGACGATGAGCTGCCAGGTGCGCAGGTTGAGCGCGTTGCGCACCTGCGGGCGATTAAGCACCAGCCATCCGAGCGGCGCCTCGTGGCTCACCAGCAGCGGCTCGGGCTCACCGGAAATCGTCTGTACCTGCTCGCTCATTTTCCTCTACCTTGTGCGGCCGCCTGCGGCCGTCGTTCATTTCATTTACGGCGTACGCTAGAGCTTCGCCAGCACGTCGTTGGCGATCTTGTCCAGGCCGCGCGTGAGGCCGTCGGCGTCGAAAGCCGGAGGTGCGATCACGACGCGCGAGATCCCGATATCCAGCAGCGGTTTGATCGTTTCCACGTTCGCGCGCCCCGCACATGAAAGCTCGATCGCGCCGGGGTTGCGTCCGGCGCCGCGCGCCGCCTCGCGCATGATCTCGAGCAGCGGCTTTAGCTTGTCGGCCTCGCCGAGCGCGGGAAAAAATCCGTCGCCCATCCGCCCCGCGCGTCGCGCCGCGGCCGGCGAATGACCGCCGACGTGGATCGGCACGCCGCCGCTTTGTACCGGCTTGGGAAAACTCTTGAGGTCGTGAAAATCGAAGTGCTTGCCGTGGAAGCTGGCTATATCCTCGCGCCACAGGGCACGCATCGCGGCGACCGCCTCGTCGGTGCGCGCGCCGCGCTGATGGAAGTCCAGGCCGAGCGCGTCGAACTCCTCCTTGAGCCAGCCGCTGCCGATGCCCAGGATGACGCGGCCGCGCGAAAGCACGTCGAGCGTGGCGACCTCCTTGGCGACGTAGAGCGGATGGCGCTGCGGGAGAATCAGGATGCCGGTGGCGAGCCGGATGCGGCTGGTGACCGCGGCGGCGTAGGCGAGCGGCAGCAACGGGTCGGGAATCGCGACGTCCTCGCCGCCGGGGATCTTGCCGCTGCGCGCGTACGGATAGGGCGTCTTGTAGTCGTGCGGGATGACCACGTGCTCGACGGTCCAGAGTGACTCGAAGCCGCGCTCTTCCGCGGTTTTCGCCAGGTGCGCGAGCAGGCCGGGCTCGGCGAATGGCCCCGAATTGACGAACATCAGCCCAAGCTTGATCATCGTGGTGCGCGCCTCATTTTTAATCCTTCCGACATGCTCTCTCGCGAAGATTTGCAACAATTCAGCTATCCCGTTGTAGCCCAGCTTGCGCGCCGAGGTAAACCGCACGCTCGCGATCCGCCGGATACGGCGTGAGAGCGCGGCTTGTCCGCTGCGCGCGACAGGATTAAGTACAATGGTCATGGACATCAGCAAATACGGAGTGTGGTTTTTCTATGACGGGATGACCGCGGCGCAGAGCGCGGAGTTCGCGCGCACGGTCGAAAAGCATCGCTACGGAGCGCTCTGGATTCCCGAGGCGGTCGGGCGCGAGCCGTTTGCGCATGCGGCCTATCTCGCGGCGCGCACGGAGCGGCTGGTCTTCGCCACCGGCATCGCCAACATCTATGCGCGTGACCCGCTGACGATGGCGGCGGCGGCCAAGACCGTCGGCGAGCTTTCGGACGGACGCTTCCTGCTCGGGATTGGCGTCAGCCACAAGCCGCTGGTGGCCAACCTGCGCGGCCATAGCTACGAAAAGCCCTACAGCTACATGCGCGAGTACCTGCCCAAGATGAAGAGCGCGCTCTACCGCGCGCCCGAGCCCAAGGAGCGGGTGCCGGTGGTGCTCGCCGCGCTGCATCCCAAGATGCTCGCGCTGTGCGCGGCGGAGGCCGACGGCACCCATACCTACTTCGTGCCGCCCGAGCATACCGCGATGGCGCGTGCCGCGATCGGCCCCAAGCCGCTCATCTGCGTCGAGCAGGCGGTGATTCTCGATACCGACGCGGCCAAGGCGCGCGCGACCGCGCGCGAGTACATGAAGACCTACGTGCCGCGCCTGCCCAACTATACCAACGCGCTGAAGGCGCTGGGCTGGGCGGACAAGGAATTCGAAAACGGATGCAGTGACCGCCTGGTCGACGCCATCGTCGCCTGGGGCACCGAGACTCAGATTCGCGACCGCGTCGAGGCTCATCTGAAGGCCGGCGCGAGTCACGTTTGCATCCAGCCGCTCAACACCGCGAATCCGCTGATGCCCGACGAGCGAGCGCTGCAGGCGTTGGCGCCGCGATAGGCGCGATGCGTGCGCTAAGCGGCAGGCTCGGCGGTGCGGCCGCGGCGCTAGCGCTCGCGGCCTTGATGGCGAGCGGATGCGGGCCGTCGGCCGAGGAAAGCGCGGAGCGGGCCGAGGCGGCTGCCGCGCAGGCCCAGGCCTCCTCCCAGCGCGCGCAGGCCAAGGCCGCGCTCGCCAAGGAGGAGGCGGCCGACGCGCAGCGCCGCGCGGACCATGCCGTGCAGCTCTTCGAGGCCGCGACGGCCGAGTTCAACGACGCGGCCAATCGGCTCGACAAGTACCGGCGCGAGCAGGAGGAGCAGGACGACGACCAGGATCAGTAGCAAGGTCAACAAGCAATACGAGTGACGCGCAGAACGGCTGTCGGGTGACAGCTTGCTCAATCCGCCGCGCTTTGGGATAAGCGGAGAGGGTCGCGAAAAAAGAAAGGGTAGGAAAATGAAGCTGTACAACATGAATCTCTCGAATTTTGCCACCAAATCGCGGATCGTCATCTACGACAAGGGGCTCAATATCGAGATTGCCGCGATCCCGGGCAACAACCTCAAGTCGCCCGAATACCTCAAGATCAATCCGCTCGGCAAAACTCCGGCGCTCGACGCCGACGGGATGGTCGTCGCCGAATCCGAGATCATCAACGAATACCTCGAAGAAAAATTTCCCAGTCCGCCGCTGCTGCCCAAGTCGCCCGAGGATCGCGCGCGAGTGCGGACCTTCACGCGGTTTCACGACCTCTACCTGGAGCCGCCGCTGCGCGCGCTGTTCGGCCAGCTCAACCCCAAGAGCCGCGACGAGAAAATCGTCAACGAACGGCTGACCGAATTCAATCAGCGCCTCGACCAGCTCGAAGCGATGCTCGCGCCGAGTGGATTCGCGGCCGGAGCGGAGTTCACGCTCGCCGACTGCGCGCTCGCGCCGACGATGTTCTTCGCGACCAACATGCTGCCGGGCTTCGGCGCCAAGCCCGCGCTGGAGGGACGTCCCAAGCTGGAGGCGTGGTGGAAGCATGTACAGACGCGGCCGTCGGTGAAGAAGGCGCTGGCCGAGATGGGCGAGGCGCTCGCGGCGATGATGAAGCGGTAGGTTGCCGTTGGAGCATCCGGGAACGAAGCTCCTCTTGCTGTCATAAGCTAGTCCGCGAGCCAGCTTGAAGCTGTCTATCATCGACCAGTCGCCAGTCTCCGCCGGCTCGACTCCGGCCGACGCGCTGCGCAACTCGATCGAACTCGCGCGCCTGGCCGACCGCCTGGGCTACGAGCGTTACTGGATCGCCGAGCATCACGCGATCACAGCCCTGGCGAGCCCCGCGCCTGAAATACTGATGACGCGGATCGCCGCCGAGACCTCCGGCATCCGGGTCGGCTCGGGCGGCGTGATGCTGCCGCACTACAGCCCCCTTAAGGTCGCGGAAATCTTCCGCATGCTCCACGCCTTATATCCGGGCCGCATCGATCTCGGCATCGGGCGCGCGCCCGGCGGCACCCCGCTCGACACTTTCGCGCTCCAGCGCTATCGCGGCCAGCAACTGTCGAGCGACGATTTCCCGGATCAGATGCTGGAGCTGCTGGCCTTCCTGAATCGCGACTTTCCGGCCAAGCATCCGTTCAGCCGCCTGACCGTCTCGCCCGACATGCCGGGTTGTCCCGAGGTCTGGCTGCTCGGCTCCAGCATGTGGAGCGCGGCGGCGGCGGCGCAACTCGGGCTGCGCTACGCGTTCGCGCATTTCATCGATTCCAATCCGACCCGCGCCGCGCTGGAGCATTATTTCTCGCACTTCACTGCGTCGCGGGATTTGTCCGCGCCCTACGCGATGGTCGCGCCGGGCGTGCTCTGCGCCGACACGCAAACCGAGGCCGAGCGGTTACTCACGAGCGCACGCCTTTTTCGCCGCCGCATCCGGCAGGGCGACGTGCGTCCGATTCCGACTCCCGAGGACGCGATCGCGGAGCTGGGTTCGTCGCCCGGGCCGCCGTCCACCGAGCTCGGCGATTGGCCGCGCTACTTCGCCGGCACATCCGAGAGCGTTCGCGACCAGCTAATCGACATGGCGAGCGTGCTCCACGTCGAGGAGTTGATGATTGTCACGATCGTGCACGACCATCGCGCACGCATGCGCTCCTACGAGCTTCTCGCCGAAGCCTTCAACCTCACTCCGCGCTCTGTATAGAGGCAGCCGCCCGCGAATTCTCTGCGGAACTTAGCGGATCGGGAAAACCGGCTTCCACCAGGGAGGAATAGATATGGACTCATCCGGCAAGGTCGCGATCGTTACCGGCGCTGGAACCGGAATCGGCAAGCAGGCCGCACTGGCGCTGCTCCACGAAGGCTACTCGGTAGTGCTGGCCGGGCGGCGCAGGGAGTTGTTGGACGCCACGGTCCTGGAAAGCAAATCCTCTGGCTCGCGAGCGCTGGTGGTACCGGCTGACGTGGGCGACCCCGCTTCCGTGAAGGCGTTGTTCGCAAAAACCAGGGAAACTTTCGGCCGCCTCGACTTGCTATTCAACAATGCGGGCGTCGGCGCACCCGGCATCCCACTTGAAGACCTCACTTACGAGCAATGGAAATCGGTAGTGGATATCAACTTGACGGGCGCGTTCCTCTGCACCCAGGAAGCGTTCCGAATCATGAAGAGCCAGGATCCCCGCGGCGGACGGATCATCAACAACGGCTCGATCTCCGCCCATGCGCCGCGGCCCAACTCCGCCCCCTACACGGCCACCAAGCACGGGATGACCGGACTTACCAAGGCGACCGCGCTCGACGGCCGCAAGTACGACATCGCCTGCGGCCAAATCGATATCGGCAACGCCGCCACCGAGATGACCGCGCGGATGAAACGCGGCGTCCCGCAGGCCAGTGGCGCACTCGAGGTTGAGCCGACCTTCGATGCCGAGCAGGTGGCGCGCGCGGTGGTCTACATGGCGAGCCTGCCGTTGGAGGCCAACGTGCTGTTCATCACCGTGATGGCGACCAAGATGCCGTTCGTCGGCCGCGGCTAGACTCGCGGTCTACTTTGAAGATGTCGCAGCGATATTCTGTGACGCCATCGAGTCCGCTTCGTGGGACCTTGTGAGCGGCCCCGCACGATGGCCGCGGCCGATGGGCAAAGCGTCGACAATACGGCGCTTGAGATCCGCTGCGAAAGGCACCCAGTCGTAGGCACCCATCAGTTTCAGATGAAATTCGACTAGCCAATCGGTGGGGTCGACGCGCACTCTGCCAATCAGGAACTCGTGCGGATCCCCGAGCGCCGGCTCCGGCATCCCGCCGAATACCCGGGTGTAGCCTGCCGCGCGGCACATTTCCACGGCCTCCGTGCTCTGGCTGCTGAAGGGAAAACAAAAGAGCGTTACGTCCCGGTCGAGGATTCGCTGCAGGCGGGTACGCGAGTCGGCCAGTTCGCGCCAGGCTTCGCGACGGTCCAGCGTGGTGATGGACGCGTGCGTGCTGGTATGCGATCCGATGGTGACCAGACCACGCGCGATATCAGGTACGAGACCGCAAAGTTCCTCCTCGGAAATGATACGGTCCGCCGCCTCGCCTAAACTGTCGCCGGTGCGATCGGCGATAACGAAAATTGTCACCGGGATGTGCCGGCTGCGCAGCTCTGGGAGAGCGTTCTCGACAAAACTCTTCCATCCGTCGTCCGCCGTGACCATTACGTACCGCTTTCCGGCGGGCAGCGGCTCCATATGATCCGCGCGAATCGGCTGAGTCCAACGCAGCAGGTAATCCATCTGCCGCGCGAACCGCGCGCGCTGCTCCGGGAGCACCTGATGATAGTAGATTCCTACAGCCAGGCCGCGCTGAGGCCGCCCGAGCAACCGTGAGACGGCCCGCAATACCCCGCGCACGGCATAAAAGGCGGCCGAGATCACGAACTTGGTCAGCCGGTTGATCGTGCTTTGCGAGTAAGGCGCTATCGCCGCATCATGTCCGTTGAAATGGGGCATTGTAAACCGTCTTTCGCGGAAGCTCCGCTTTGAATGAGGCTACTGCAACTTCTATACCCTTCAAGCGCGCGCTTTAGACGAAAAAAGCCAAGCATTCTTGGAAATTATGTCCGTAAAATCCAAATTGCACCCTGAAATTTTTACCACCTGAGATCGAGTCTATGGATCTTTACCTCCCTAGTGAGAACCTAAGGTACAGTTATACCGGTTCCCGCGGAAATAGGTTTGCAAAATTTACGTTGGGCTTCAAAGGCGAAAACGAGATACCACTCGCTTCTTCAGCGGAATTTGACAGGCATATATCGGTTAGTAAATCGCGCTCGCAGGTGGAGCGTTTCTTGCTCAAGGAGGAACCGACCACAATTTCGGCTAGCGCCGGGCAGTCCGCGAACCGGACGACATCCACTTGAATCCATCTCATCAGACGTTCCGCGGATCAATGGTCGCCATGGCCGCCGTGTTCTGTGGCTTGACCGCGCTGGCGATCAGCACTGGCGGATGCTTTATGGCCGCGTTCGCGGTGGCGCCGGTGGCGATGCAACTGGTGCGAGCGGCCGGGTCGGGCGTCGCCTCCAGTACGAGATCCGCGCGGAAAACTGCCGTCGCTCAGGACGATGGAATTTGCGACATGGGCGGTCGCCAGTTGCCACGGCTGATCGAGCTCAGAACCGACAAGCTGGGTACAACTCTCTATCGGCCGATGACACCTAGAAGCCCGCAGTCCGATCCGCAGGTGACCGCTATTATGAATCAGACGGGCAACGGCGGATGGAGGCTGGCGGGCAATTTCACCACGATGAACTTCCAGCCTCCGCTTCAACGCGTACTGGTCCCGAGTTCAATTACCTACCTTGCCTATGCGCCGGCGGAGGTCCGCGATCCATCGGAGCACGCTCAGGCCGACGCGCTAAATCAGGACTTTGGACCGAGCACCGGGACCTTCGATTGGAACGGCCGCCCATACCGATATACAGCCGTCCATCAACTGCCGTGCGCGTCGGCTCCTGCGCAAGACAACCGGATGCAGGCGTTGAGCGCAAATGTTACCGACGGCCCCGCGGAATCAAAGACAATTCCGCGCTAAAGACTCGCCGCAAGAGCAGCACTTTCAAGACGTATTAAGGATCGCGCTCGCCAGCATACTGCGCATTCCGGTTTCCGAGAATCTGCGGCTCCAAATCGCCCGCCAGGCGCTCGAAACCGACGCCCAGAATGAGGATTCGCCGATGCCGGTTTCCGACCCGCATCAGGCGGACGCCTCGGCGAACCAATCCGCCCGCGTGGAGATGCCCCCGTATCTCGTGTCCGCGCCGGATCAGCCGGTGAATGGCGTCGAAAGTGTCGGAACCGTCCGTAGCGCGTCGTTTCGCGCGCAAGCGGCACCACGCGCGCTTGATATCGCTGCCTCGTCACGCTTGAGCATTCCGCGATCTGCTTGAAGCGTCAAAGCTCGCGTTTTCCGAAAACGCTGCGCGAGATAGTCGCGACCCGCGACTTAAGTTGTGGTAGCGTTTACCATCTTGGTCTTCTCTACTAATCGTATAATGCGCGTGCCGCGCGAACCGATCTCCGTCTGAAGGAACATCGGACCCCGAAGATCGGAACCAAGGATCGCCAGTTGCCCGATCGAGCATTTAAGCGGAATCTCACCGCCAGTTATTTTGCGCCCTTCATACTCACGCTATCCGTGCTGGCGGCCGTCGTGCTCTGGCGCTTCCAGAACCAGGCTTCGATTACGGGCTGGGTGGAACATAGCGATCAGGTAATTTTGCGCGTAAAGGACATCGAACTCGAATTGCGCGAATTGCAGTCGGACCTTCACGGATATCTGTCGACCTACGACAAGCGCTACCTGACCGAGCTGGGCGAGGCTCGCGACGCGTTGGGGAAAAATATCACCAGGCTCGCATCGTTGGTCTCCGATAACCCCAGCCAGGAACAGCGCGTGCTGGAAATCAACGACCTGAAAGCAACCTGGACTGAAGCGGTCGATTCTCTGCTCAGTCAAAAAGCCGCTAAGTTCGACAAACAGGCCCTTGCCCAATCTCAAACTCAAGCCCAGGCAATCTTCGACGCACTCGAAAATTTCATCGCCGCCGAACGGCAGCTGCGCCTCCAAAGAACCGCGCGCCAGCGGTCCGAGTACTATGTTGTTTTCGTGCTGGTCCCCGTTTTGACTGCCCTCGTGATCGCTATCCTGAGCTATTGGGGTTGGCGGCAGATTCATTTGGGGGCCGAACAGTTTCGTGAGGCTTTGAATTCCGCAGAGCGAGCCAGAGATGCGGCGGAAAGAGCGAGCGCCGCGGCGGAGAGGGCGAACCGAGCCAAGGATAATTTCGTCGGGATGGTATCTCACGAGCTGAGGACGCCGCTCAATTCGATCATGCTATGGTCCGCGCGCGCTACTGCGAAATCCGGCACTTGGCGAAGATGCGCGCCGCGGAATGACAGCCATCGAACGGGCGGTCAGAGCCCAGGCGCAATTGATCGAAGATTTGCTCGACATCTCCCGGATCGAAAGTGGACGGATGCGCCTCGATGTTCAGGCGGTCGATCTTGCCGAGGTGGTCAGGGCGGGAGTCGAAAGCATGCGGGTCGCGGCCGAAGCGAAATCCATCACGTTGCAGGAGATCATTGATCCTCGCGTCGACGCCGTCGCCGGCGACCCGGGGCGGCTGCAGCAGGTTGTCTGGAACCTGGTCTCCAATGCCGTCAAGTTCACTCCGAACGGCGGCAAAATCCAGGTCCGCGTGGAGCGGATAAATTCGCACGTCGAAATCATCGTGGCCGATACGGGACAGGGCATCGAACCTGCCGCGCTCGAGGTGGTTTTCGATCGCTTTTGGCAGGCGGATGGCACCGCGCAAAGCAGGCATGGACTCGGCCTTGGCTTGTCCATCGTCAAAGAGATCGCGAGCCTTCACGGCGGCACGGTGGTGGCGCATAGCGAGGGGCGGGGCAAAGGGAGCACATTTGCGGTAAGACTTCCGTTACCTGCCAGCACCATCCCTTCGCTGGAATTACGTCGCCATCCAACCGTGACCCAAATAGCGAACGCCAACGCGCCGCGACTCGACGGCCTCTCGATTCTCGTCGTCGATGACGAGCCTGACGCCGGCGACGCATTGAGAAACCTTCTGGCCTCGTTAGGGGCAACCGTGGCCGCGGCGACTTCGGCGCAGGCGGCGCTGGCAACGCTCAAGACTCTGCATTTCGACGCCGTCCTTTCGGACATCGGAATGCCTTTACAGGATGGCTACTTTCTGGCTCGGGAACTACGCAAATGGGAACAGGAAACAGGCCGCAATGGCCGTATGCCCCTGGTCGCGCTGACCGCCTTCGGGCGGGTCGAGGATAAGGTGCAAATCCTAACCGCCGGTTTTGACAGCCACGCGATCAAGCCGGTGGACCCGGTGGAGCTTTCCACGATTTTGGAAACGCTCATCAGCTCGCGCAGAGACACTAACGGCGCTTAATCGCATGGCTCGTGCGCGCCCGCTCTACTCGCGCATGCAAATCACAGCAGCGGCTCGATCATACGCGCCGCGGTCTCCTCGAGGCGTTCGCACAGCCCTCGATGTTTCCATTGAGCCAGATCGATTTGCGTCGAGTTCTCCATGTCACTTCGGAACATCCGGTTCATTTCGTCGCCGAAGGAATGGCTGAGGATGATAGCGTTGACTTCGTTATCGCGCGCGATACTCCACCAATCGAGATTCGAGGTCCCGACCGTTGACCACACGCCATCTATGGTCGCGGTCTTCGCATGTAACATCTCGCCCTGCCATTCGTAGATCTTGACCCCGGACGTGAGCAATGCGCGATAGTGCGAACGCTCGGCCGAGACGATCATTGGTTCGTCGCTTTGGCTCGGGAGCAGCAGTCGCACGTCGACCCCGCGTCGCGCGGCGTTCTCAAGCGCGTGCAGCATCTGACGATCCGGCGTAAAGTAGGCATCGGTGATGTACACATTAGTCTCGGAATTAACTATCGCCGAGATTAAATCCACATAGATCAAGCTGAATCGTTCCGGCACACTTGAGATCACTCGAATAATGTGGTTACCCTGCGCCTCCAATGTGGGAAAGTACTCGCGCGGGCTAAGCGGAGGACCTTTCTGGTAAGTCCATTCGCCGACGAATAGATGCTGGAATTCCGCCACCACCGGACCCTCAATCTCGACATCGGTGTCGCGCCAATATTGCGGCGTGCTTCCTGGCCGGCTTCCCGACAGGCTGCCCAGCCCGCTCGCGTAGACCTCGGAGATATTGATGCCGCCTGTGAAAGCGATGCGCCCGTCAACAATGAGCATCTTGCGATGGTTCCGATGGCTGAACGACCATTGAAGCGTCGTCTCGAATGGATTCACCGGACGGTACTGCAGCACCGCAATTCCGTTCTGGCGCAGGCGATCGAAATAGCTGGCCGGCGTGGCGAGCGAGCCGAGACTGTCGAACATGAGATTCACCTGAACCCCATGGCGCTGTCGCTCAATCAGCGCGTCGGCGAACATTTGCCCGACCGGGCCATCGGAGAACGTGTACATCGCGATATTGATGCTGTCATGGCCATTGTGAATTGCCGCTAGCATCGCGCGATACGTCGCGGCGCCATTTTCCAAAAGCGTCACTTTGTTGCCAACCACCAGTGGAACATTGCTGAGCGCCTGTTCGAAAGCGAGATGCCGCTGCAGAATATCAGTCGGCGTTTTCTGGTGTTCTTCGAGACGCGCAACAATCCGTTTTCCCTGTTCCTTGGTCAGTGACCCGCGCGGCCCTACGAAGTCGGAATTCTCCAGATAGGGATCCTTCGCATGCAGCAGCGCGTGCACGTCAGGGATCGTGCCGCAACCACTGAACGCGGGTGCCAGGGCAGAGAACAGGATCAACGCGCACGTCTTTTTTAGGGCGCTGTGCGCTTGATTGAGCGGCAATCTTTTGAATCCCCGCTTTAATACCGCGCCATGTAATTTTTGCTGCATCCGTAAAGCCGACAGGTATAGTGGAGCAATAGCGGGGCCATCAGGACATGTTGATTCTCTTGGGGATCCACTGTTTGTTGTGAGCGTGATTCTTCATTATTTTCACGAGGCAGTCAGCAAGGTGGGAATGTTTTCCGCTAGCAACGAGCTAGTCCAATCGGCTGAGAAATGGTCGTTTCATCTGAAGTAAATCGGCCGTCACCCGGCACGAACCTCACGGCCTCGAAATGTCACTGATCAATACGCTGCTGGGACGTCCGCTCGCTTCCGGAGAGGCGGGCGAGCAACGCATCAGCACGGCCAGCGGCGTGCCGACTTTCGGACTCGATGCGCTCAGTTCCGCAGCCTACGGTCCCGAGGCCGCATTGACCGTGCTGCTGCCGCTCGGCGCGGCGGGATTGACATTTATTCTTCCGATCACCGCGGCGATCGTCATTCTGCTCGGCATCGTCTATTTCAGTTACCGGCAGACGATCGCGGCCTATCCCAACGGCGGCGGTTCCTATACGGTGGCGCGCGAAAACCTCGGCGCGAATGCCGGTTTGCTGGCGGCCGCCGCGCTGATGACAGACTACGTGCTGAATGTCGCGGTCGGAATTTCGGCCGGCGTCGGCGCGTTGATCTCAGCCGTACCGAACTTCCAACCTTACACGCTAACGCTATGCCTGGTCATTCTGGTTGTCTTGACCCTGGTGAATCTGCGCGGCATCGGCGAGGCAGGCAGGTTGTTCATGCTGCCGACTTGCATCTTCATAGTGAGCCTCTGCGCGATGGTGGCTTGGGGTGTGATCGCGACAATTTCCGCGGGCGGCCATCCCGCGCCCGTGTTTCCTCCCCCACATCTTGCCAGGGCGGCCGAAGGCGTGAGCGCGTGGATATTGTTGCGCGCGTTCGCAAGCGGGTGCACCGCGATGACCGGTGTCGAGGCGGTCAGCAACGGCGTACAGGCCTTTCGCGAGCCGGTGGTACCCGCCGCACGGCGCACCCTCACCGCCATCATTGCCATCCTGATCGTGCTGCTACTCGGCATCGCATATCTCGCGCGCGTGTACCACATCGGCGCGACCGAGCCGGGGACGCCACACTACCAGAGCGTGCTGTCGCAATTGATCGGTGCGGTCGCCGGCCGGGGAATCTTTTACTGGGTAAGCATCGTTTCGATTCTGCTGGTGCTGTGCCTATCGGCGAATACTTCGTTTGCCGACTTCCCGAGACTCTGTCACGCGGTGGCTTCCGACGGCTATCTTCCTTACTCGTTCACCGACCGCGGCCGGCGGCTGGTCTATTCGGAGGGTATCTGGCTGCTCGCCGTCCTTTCCGGGATTCTGCTCGCGGTGTTCGACGGGATTACCGACCGGCTGATTCCGCTGTTCGCGGTCGGAGCGTTTCTGGCGTTTACCTTGTCGCAGAGCGGAATGGTCGCGCACTGGTGGAAGAGGCAGGAGCGGGGAGCGCGGGCCAGCATGGCAGTGAACGCGCTGGGTGCTGTTGCCACCGCCCTCACGGTCGTGGTGGTCGCCGTCGTCAAGTTCGTGGCCGGCGCCTGGATCGTGGTGTTGCTGGTGCCGTCGCTGGTGGCCCTGATGCTCGCCGTGCGGCGCCACTATCGAAGAATCGAGCGGGAGACGGCGCCTGGCGATCTGCAGCTTGACGATTTGCAGGAGCCGCTGGTCATAGTGCCTATTCTCCAGTGGAATTCAATTGCGGAGAACGCGCTCCGATTCGCGCTCACGCTCTCGTGCGAGATCGAGGTGCTGCACATCGAAAGCGAGGACAGCCCCGACTCGCTCAAACAGGTTTGGCCGTCGCGCGTGGAGCAGCCGGCGCGCGAGGCAAAGCAGGCAATCCCGCGGCTTACCGTGCTCAAGTCGCCGTTTCGATTCGTGGTACAGCCGATTCTCGATCACGTGCTGGAGATCGAGCGAAATAACCCCGCCCGTACCATCGCGGTGCTGCTGCCGGAGCTGGTCGAGCGCCAATGGTACCAATATTTCCTTCATAACCAGCGCGCGCGAATTCTTGCCGCTCGTTTGCTGCTGCAGGGCGCGCATCGGATCGTGATCGTTAACGTGCCCTGGTATCTGCGTAAGCGGCGGTGACCGTTTTACTTCGCCCGACGGCCCTTGAAATAGTTTCAGCTCCGAGTTGAAAAATTGCCGCTCCACCTCTCAACGAGCGCAATATCGCCACACACAGATCTGTCAATTTACTATCGGGTGCGTCAGAACCGATGCCGTCGCGTGCTGAAAGTCACCGCTGGAAATAACATCTACAACATCGAGTTCGGGTACGGCAATTGCTCGCTAGATGCATATATGTGGCGGCTGGGTCTGGCATTGATTGTCCTCGCGCTGCTTGTGTATCCGAGAAATGCTCGGACACAACAAACAGGCGGCAATACCAATACAAGCGTGCCCGAAACGAACCTGAGGCTTGCGGCACAGAAGGCCGACGTTTCGCGCGAGCAAGCCAGTAGCACACCATCGATACCCGCTATCGCACCGCCGATCCAGGGCATCAAGGCCTATCAGCTACGCGACAGCTTCAATGAAATACACGCGGGTCATCGTCACGAAGCGATCGACATCATGGAACCCGCAGGCACGCCCGTACGCGCGGTCGTCGACGGTACGATTCAGAAACTGTTCTTAAGCAAGGCGGGCGGCAATACTATCTACGAGTTCGACCAAGAGGGCGCGTACTGTTACTACTACGCCCATCTGGAGCGCTATGCCGGCGGGCTTCATGAGGGGATGCATGTTTCCCGCGGAGAGGTGATTGGATACGTCGGGTCTACCGGCGACGCTTCTCCGGCCGCTCCTCATCTGCACTTCGCAATCTTTCTGCTCGGACCCGAGCGGCGCTGGTGGAAAGGTACTGCAATCGACCCCTACCCGGTTCTCGAGCGTTCGTTAATTGCGTCCCGCTCCTGGTCCGCGCCCGTTTACCTGATCCTCGAGATGCTACACGCGGCAAGCTGAACGAATCCGACCGCGAATGAAGGCTTAGCTGCCGCGACCGGAAACGCAAAGTTCATTTCTTGACTTCGACAGTGACGGAACCTTTCCTTTCGGAAATCTCGGTTACTACGTCGCCGTCGTCTGCGCGGCGCAGGAACAAGGAGATGGTAACTGTCACCCACTTTCAGATCTTCGATCCGTAGCCATTGGAGCCAGGGCGGAATCGTAGGTGAGTCGATCGAAACTCGCCGCTCGAAACCCATCACCTCAAGGCCCAGTATCGCTTGCAGGATCATGAACACGCTGGCGGCCGACCACGCCTGCGGATAACAGGCAACAGGATAAGGCACGGGCCCGAGCCGTGGCTCGCGCGGGAAGCCGCAGAAAAGCTCGGGCAGGCTCGCGGTCTCCAGGTGTACAGCCGCATCGAACAGGCCCTCGAGAATCCGCAGCGCTCCTGCGCGGTTTCCATACCGTGCGAGACCCATCGCCGCGATCGCGTTGTCGTGCGGCCATACGGACCCGTTGTGATAACTCATCGGGTTATAGCGTCGCTCGTTGGCGCTGAGCGTTCGTACACCCCAGCCCGAAAACATCTCGTCCCCAAAGAGGCGCTGCGACAACGCGGCAGCCTGATCCGCGTCCAGCAAGCCGGCCGCGAGACAATGCGCGGCGTTCGAAGTCATCACCCGGCACGGTTGTTTTTCGCCATCCAGGGCGAGCGCGACGGTTCGCTCCGGTTCCAGCCAGAAATCGCGCGAGAATGCTTTTTTTAGCGCTGCGGCCCGTTCGGCAAGTCGGGACGCGACGTCGCTGTGCCCAAGCCGTGTCGCCACGTCCGCGATGCTGACGTAGGCGGCGTATACATAGGCCTGCACTTCGGCGAGCGCGATCGGCGCGGTAGCCAATTCACCGTTCGCGTGCGAGATAGCGTCGAAGGAGTCTTTCCATCCCTGGTTCGCGAGCCCGCGCGGCGTTTTGTTTATATATTCGACGTATCCGTCGCCATCGCGATCGCCCCATCGCTCGATCCATTCCAGCGCACGCTCGGCATTGGGCCAGAGCTCCTCGGCGAGCGCGAGATTTCCGGTCGTGGCGACGCAGCGTCCCAATAGCCAGAGAAACAACGGCGTCGAGTCGATGCTGCCGTAGTACCGGCCGAACGGAACTTCACCGGTCGCCGCCATTTCGCCGGCACGGATCTCGTGCACGATCTTGCCCGGCTGTTCCTCGCGCGTCGCGTCGATTCGCGATCCTTGCATTTTCGCCAGCGCGCGCAGCGTATGTTCGGCGACCTCCGGATTGAAGGGCAGCACCGCCAGCGTAGTGATGATGCTGTCGCGGCCAAACAGTGTCGCGAACCAGGGTATCCCGGCCATCATGAAGGTGCCGTCAGCCGTGCGCGAGATGAGCGAGGTCAGGTCCGCCTGCGAGCGAGTCAGCAGCGAATCGAAGAGTTCGTTGCTGGCCGAAAGCCTGGCCCATGGGGTCACGGATTCCTCAATCTCCGATCGCCTCCCAGCCAGCGCGCTGTCGAAAGCGGCCGCAGGCGTGGAGCGGCCGTGCGAGGTCTCGCGTTCACTGCCGCCCGTGATGCGCACCTCGAGGTCGGCGGTTTGGTCGCGAGCGACGTTTACCACAAAAACGGCCCGGTCTCTGCTTAGCGCATGCGGCATCGTGTCGAACGCAATCTCGGTGAAGCGCCGCACCCCATCAAGGCCCTCGTATGAGAATCTGACCGTGTTCTTTCCCAGCTCAGGGGGCAATGTTTTACCGCGATGCTTGCGTTCGATGCCGCGCACTTCGAAAATGTCCGCGAAATCCGCGCCGAGAAAAAGCTCCAATGGAATTTCCAGCGGAATCCCGGCGTAGTTGCGGACTCTCAGACGATGGACCAGCGTCGCGTCAGCCAGGACCCAACCGCGCTCCATTTGGATCAAATCGCGCGCCAATTTGATCGCGCGGCCGTCCGCGTTCAAGTCCGGATTGGTCAGGTTGACCCGGAGTTGCGCGTTATCGTCGCTCAAGTAGGAATTCAGAAAATACGGCGTGCTCTCATGGATCCTCAGCTCGAAGTGGCTCAGGTAACGCGTATCGCTATGGAAAAAGCCGAGCGCTTCGAGTGGGTAGTCGAGAATATCGCCGCCCACGTCGAAGACGGCGAAGCTCTGCCCGTTGGCTAGCACGCGCGAGCCGCGCCGTGACGCGAGCGCCGAGGCGAGAATGTAAAAGTCGGACCCGACTTTTACGACGTTGCGTGCCCTACGCTCGCTGTCCGCGACGCGCTCGGGCCCACTGACGCCAACGGCTTTGACGCTTCGGCGCTTCACGAGCCGGGTTCGGAAGTCTTGCCGATCGACCGGACTATTCCGGCCTGATGGTAAGCCTCTTTCGGCTTTCCAAAAACCTTACGTTGTCCCCCTTCGATTAGCTGGCGATAGACCTGCTCGTAGCGATCAACCATGATTTCCACGGTGAACCGATTCTCGAATTCCCTGCGGCATTCTTCGCGCGCGAGCTTCCCGATATCATGCACCGCCGCAACCATCTCCTCAACGCTCTTCACGATGAAGCCCGTAGCTCCGTTACGGATCACCTCGGGGATCGAGCCGCAGGGCCGCGCGATCACCGGCGTTCCACATGCCAGGGCCTCGATCATTGCGAGCCCGAACGGCTCGGGCCAATCGATGGTAAACATGAATGCCAGCGCATTACCCAGAAATTCGCTCTTCTCGGGCTCGCCGATTTCGCCGATGTATTCGATATCGGGTGGTGACAGAAGCGGCTTGATCACCGTCTGGAAGTAATCGCGGTCGACGGCGTCGACCTTGGCGGCAAGCTTCAGAGGAATACCTACACGGCGGGCGACCTCGATTGCAAGGTCGGGGCGTTTCTCCGGCGAGATTCTCCCCAGAAACGCCAGGTACTTCCCCGGCCCGGGGCTGAAACGGAGCAGGTCGCGCGGGAGGCCGTGGTAAATAGTATCGACCCAGTTCATAAGCGGCAGCGGCGTCCGTTGCGCGTCGCTGATCGAGACTAAAGGCATGCTGCGATATCGCGCGTAGACCGGGTGCAACTCCTCCACGTCCAATCGCCCGTGCATTGTCGCGACGGTCGGGACGTTGGTCAGCCGGGCGAAAGGAAAGCTCCAGTAGTCGATATGGGAATGAATCACGTCGAACCGGTTTGCGGCTCCGTCGTACACGTCACTGATCATTGGCAGCTGAAGGAAGCCGCCGAGCTCAGCCTTGCCCGCCAGTCTCAACGACTGGGGGCACCCGGGTACGAGCAGCGCGCCAGTCTCGGAGTCGCCCGAGGCAAAAAGCGTGACCTGATGTCCGCGGCGCACCAGTTCCTCGGTGATATAGGAGACCACGCGCTCGGTGCCGCCGTAAAGCTTCGGCGGAATCCGTTCGTACAGAGGCGCTAGCTGCGCGATACGCAGGCGCGAACCTTTGGGGTATGAGTATTTACCATTACCTTCGTTTGTTCGATTCAATGCTATACTCCCTGATGTTCGATGCTATCGAATATGAGATTTGCGGGCTCGGCCTCTGTGCGCAGTTCTCAAGCGAATGCGTAATGGGCCGAGGAGCCTATGCCTGCATGGTCGAACGGACGTCTTGCGCCGCGCCGGCCGGTTCCAGTGCAAGACCGCGGACCTGCTCCCGGAACAGCCGGGCGTAGGTTCCACCACGGCTCAGCAACTCGGAGTGCGTGCCGGTTTCGACGATATTGCCGTGGTCGAGCACGACTATCAGGTCTGCGTTTATCGCACTGCGCAGGCGATGAGCGATCAGAAAAACCGTTCGTCCTTCCATCAGGCGTTCCATCGCTTCATGGATCAGGTTTTCGGATTCCGAATCGACCGCCGAGGTCGCCTCGTCGAGGATTACGACCCTGGAGTCCTTGAGGAAGGCACGCGCGAGCGCGAGGCGCTGGCGCTGGCCGCCGGAAATTTTCACTCCGCGCTCTCCGATCACCGTGTCGACGCCGGCCGGCAAATCGTCGACGAACTCGCGCATATTGGCCAGCTCAAGCGCCTGCCAAAGCATCTCCTCCGAGGCGTCCGGGCGCGCGTAGAGCAGGTTGTCGCGGATGCTGGCGCTGAACAGCAGGGCGTCTTGCGCCACCAGGCTCACACTGTCGCGCAGCGACTTGAGCGTATAGTGCCGCACGTCCTTGCCGTCGAGCAGTACGTGCCCGCCGCTGACGTCGTAGAAGCGCGGAATCAGGTTCGCCAAAGTGGTTTTGCCGGCGCCGGAGCGTCCGACCAGCGCCACCCTGGCGCCTCCGGGCACGCTCAGGTTGAGATCGGTGAGCGTTCCGCGGACGGCCGCTCCATTGCGCGCGGGGTAGCTGAAATTCACGCGATCGAATTGCACCGCGCCGCGGCGGACCGCAAACGGACGGCTCAGCGGATGGTCGGTGATTTCGGGTCTGATATCGAGAAATTCACAGATGCGCTCTATCGCCGCCAGCGAAGACGAGACCACGACCGAAAATTGTGCGAAGCGCTCCAGCGGCAGATACAGAAAACCAAGGTAGGTAAAAAACGCCACCATCGTTCCGAGCGTCATCGTGCCCCGCATGATCATCAGCGCGCCGAGCCAGACCACGATCGTGGGCGCACAGCGCGTCAGCAACTGGATGAGCATCTCCTGCCGGGCCGCGAGCTTGACCTTATCGATCGTGCGTTCGCACAGGTGCTCGCTGCGCGACCTGAACTGGCTCACCTCGTGATCTTCGCGCCCGAACGATTTGATGGTCGCGGCGCCGGCCACCCGTTCCTGCACTTCGCCGGAAATACTCTCGAGCGTTTCCTGCATCCGATGGCTTACGGCTTTGATCCTGGGTGAGAAGTACCGCATGAAGGTCACCCAGACCGGCGCGATACACAGCGCCGCCAGCGCCAGCCGCCAATCCATCGCGAACAGGACCACCACCACCAGTCCCAACGACACGGCGTCCATCCAGACGTCGATAAGCGCCGAATTCACCAGCTCCTGCGCCTGTTGCACGTCGTTCAGCACTCGCGAGACGATCGCCCCCGAGGGGTTGCGATCGAAGAAAGCGTGCGGCAGCCGCTGCAGATGCGTGAACAGCGCGCACCGCAATTCGAAGATGAGGCGATTGCCGGCGATGCCCGCCCAGCAGCCGCGGTAGTAGCTGGCTATGGACTGCAACGCGTAGAGCAGCAACAGCGCGCCGCTCAACACCGCCAGCTTATGCTCCGCGGTCGGCGTCATCTGCAAAGCATGCGTAAGCTCGACGCACCAGCGGTCGATCGCCAGATTGATTCCGTCCAGCTTCGGTTGCGATGCCACCAGGACGTCGATGACGTATTTAAAGGCCAGCGGAAAAGCGAGCGGCAGGGTGAATTTACCGATCCCCGTTAGCGCCGCGCCGACAACCAGCCCGAGATGCGGTCGGACGAACGACAAAAACCTGATAAGAGGCGAACGAGAACAACTAACATCGTTCGAATCCATGGAGTCTGAACCTTCCAGCCTTAGCAAAATTTTCCGGGTGACTTGGTCGATTGATAGAGCAATGGATATGCCTTTGGGCTCTGCTCTGTTATGAGACGAAAACTTAGCTTTGGTTTGGCTGCATCAACATCGGAACCGCACGAGATCGTCGAGCACTAACCGATATCGGAAATGAGCCAGGACGACTGCCGCCTTTGGGCTATCCGGTTTGAGGGCGATTGACACGTGCGCGCTTGCAAAAAACTGTTTCTTTAATGCGAAGATGTCGGGAATCTGGCATGGTTCTCGAGTGAATTAAGGGGCGCTCGCGAGGGGCTGAATGGCGTTGTCGGGGATTGGAGATCAGGAGATTCGCGCCGACGCTGAGGGCGCTTTTGACACTCAGCGTTCTTCGCGCGCGGTGACGATCATCGCCGCGATCGTCATTCTGCTTATCTACCAGGGTTACAGCCTTTCGATCGTGGGGGTCGCGTCACCGTGGATTGCCAAGAGTTTTTCGCTGAACCAGGCTGAGCTCGCGGAACTCTTCGCCTGGATGTCGCTTTCGGCGTTCGGCGCGCTCATTCTTGCCCGGCTCGCGGATCGCGTCGGCAGGCGGCGAATCATTCTCTCGAGTCTCGTTTTGGCGCCGCTTTGCGCGGTGGGAGCCGCTCTGGCGCGCCATCCAGCGTCATTTGCAGTTTCTGAGATTTTAATTTCCGCGTTACTTGGTGGCTCGGTTTCATCCGCGATCGTCTTGCTCGCCGAGGAGCTTCCCGTCGAGCAGCGCGCGCGCGGACAGGCGTTCGCGGCGGGTGCCAGCGCTATTGGGGGAGTGCTGGGATATATGGTGATTCCCTTTCTGCTGCAGTGGGAATATTCGTGGCGATGGCTATTGGTACCTTGCATCGCGGGCGTTGGGCTGGTGTTTCCGCTGGCGCGGATGCTGCCGGTTGACACGCGATGGGCGCGGCTGGCGTCGAGCAACTCCGTTTCTGGCAGCCGCTTTTACGACATCTTCCATCCGCTTTACCGGCGTCGTGCGATTACGCTTTTGGTCTGCGCCGCGCTCGACACGATTGCCGGCAGCGCCGTCAACGGCTGGCTCTATTTCGACGCGGTTTCGATTATCGGACTGTCGCCGCAAAAGGCGAGTTCCGTGATCGTTGCGGGGATGGTCCTCGGGATGCTGGGTTTTCCGGCCGGCGCGTGGGCCTCCGACCGTTTCGGCCGTGTGCCGACGGTGATGTACGTCGGCGGCGCCGCCTGGTTGGGCGCGGTGGCCTTCTACTGGGGCCCGCCGAACGGAGTGACATGGCCTTTGGCCTGGCTGGCGGCTGCTTACTGCTGGTTCAAGATCGCCTCGGGCGTGATGACCGTCGGTGCGAACTCGGCTGCAACCGAATTATTCCCCGCGGGGCTGCGCACCACGATGATCGGGTGGCAGGCAATCACCGCCGCCGCATTCTCGATGCTGGCGCAGGTGATGATCGCGGCACTAATCGGGCCGCTCGGCGGCCTCACCAATGTGATCCGCTACCTCGCAGTGCTGGGCATCCCTAGCGCCGCCATTTTCGGAGCATTCATCGACGAAACGCGAGGACTCCCGCTGGAAGTCGCGGCGAAGGAACAGGAGTGGGCCCGGGCCAGGAGTTCTCGAAGAGGGCCGCTGATCGGCCGGGCGTCGGCTGGAGAATCTGGAGAATAGCGATCGGCCGCCTGCAATGACGCACTCGCCGGACAATGAAATGACTGCCAGGTTCGGATCGGGCAAGTCCAGATTGAATCTGATGCTTTGGCTCGTGTCTCTCATTGCCGTGGTAGTGTTGCTCGCGGCTCCGACCTCTCGCGCCAATGCGGCGCATCGCAAAAAGCACGGGCATGCGCGGCACGCGCGAAAGCCTACGCCCTCGCCGACGCCGCCGACTCCGACGCCGAAGCCCACGCCGGCATTTAAACCGGTGGTGCTAATTGCCGGAGGTACGGGAACGGTCAACGCTCCGACCGGCGAGAGCCCGGCGGTCCTCGACGACGCACAGATTTACGATCCCGCCGCGCGCAAATTCGTACTCACTAATCCGATGACCGCCCATCGCGACCGTCACGCCGCGGTGATTCTACCTGACGGCAAAGTGCTGATTGTCGGCGGGGTCGATACGGTGCTCGTGCCGCTGGTGTCGTTTCCAGGTCCGGCGATGCCGTGGATTCTTCCCTCGGCCGAGATCCTCGATCCTCGCGTCGGACGCTTCAGTGCAACCGCCAAAATGAACACGCCGCGCGATGAACCCACCGCTACCCTACTTAAGAACGGTAAAGTCTTGATCGTAGGCGGTGGCGCGAGCGACGCGGAGCTCTACGATCCCCGGAGCAAAAGATTCATCGCGACCGCCCCGATGGCCGAGAGCCGCTACGGACAGAGCGCGACGTTGCTGCGCAACGGCAAGGTACTGATTTGCGGAGGCGGACCTCGTCGGGCGGAACTTTATGATCCCGCCACCGGCCGGTTCGCGCCCACCGGCACGATGCGCCAAAACCGTATCTACCATACGGCTACTCTGCTGCCCGACGGACGCGTCCTTATCGCTGGCGGCAGTCCGTACGCGCGAAGCTCCGCGCTCGACACCACGGAACTGTACGACCCGAAAAACGGGACGTTCAGGGCCGGACCAAAGATGAAACGGAGCCGCGCCGGCCATACCGCGACATTGCTTAAAAACGGCCGCGTACTGATTGCGGGAGGACACGACGATGACTCTGCCGAAATATATGACCCGGTAAGTCAGCGCTTCGTCACCACCTTGCACATGAGCGTGAGCCGCTATGGACACTCCGCGACGCTGCTGCCCGATGGTACGGTGCTGATCGCAGGCGGCTGGACTCCGACCTATAAATCGCTCGCGAGCGCGGAGGTTTATGATCCGGGCAGCGGCAAGTTCAGAGCGATCGCCTCGATGGCGCAGGCCTGCGCGGGGCACACCGCGACTTTGATCTGGGCGCCCCGCGCTGCCGCCTGGATCAGGCCGACACCCACTCCAACACCGACGCCGACGCCCAGTCCAACACCGACGCCCACACCGAGTCCAACACCGACGCCCACACCGAGTCCAACGCCGACACCCACTCCAACGCCGACGCCCACACCGAGTACCGACGCCGACACCCACTCCAACGCCGACGCCCACCCCGAGCCCAACGCCGGCGCCGAGCCCAACTCCTGCAGCCGTTTTAACTCCTCTGCGGAGCTAACTGCCACTCAAATTCTTCGAATCACCGCAGGATCTACCGATGTTCCTCATAGTGGTCATGATTCCAATGATGCCAATGACCGCCATCGCCACCATAGAAAAAACACGCCTGAAGCGTGAGCATTCCGGTTAATACCAATAACGCCGTACCAAGTCGGAACAGTCTGATTGTTTGTCTTTTCATCATTATCGTTCTCCGTCATCCTTCCCCCATCCGACAGAGTAGAAAGCATCAAGAATGCCAGCCATTTCGGATTGACGAATCACGACTTTTCCTGAAAGCGATCGACTGGCGATCCGAGAATTTCGCGCGTTGTACGGAAAAAAATACCGGACCGTCCTTTCCGATACCCCGGGCGTGTCTCTGCTGACATTTGAGATATTACCCGCGTGTACTGCACAATTTTCGAGGGCATGGAGTTTGCTTTGCTCTATGAATGAGTTGCGAGGCCAAACAGGGAGCATGTGTCGTATGCAAGAAGTACTGATCCCCACGGCTGAGGAGATTCGTGCGATGGCTCGCGCGCGCTGCCAAAGCGAGCGCATACGGCTCAAGAATGAAATTTCCTTTGCGCGGGGTAATGCGTTGTGGGGCGGGCCCTCAGGTGAAGAAACAATTGCCGCGCTTAAGACTGCGATCGACGCGATCGATCGCCGCTTGAACGAGCTCACAAGTTCGGATCACGTCAGTATATAAGGTACGAACTAACTCAGCAGCATAAGCGCTCTTCAAATACGCAAATGACTCTAGTCGACATTGTCCTCGTGCTGGTTGTGGTCGGGCTGATCCTGTGGCTGGTGAATACCTACGTTCCGATGGCGGGCGGGATCAAAAGCCTGTTGAACGTGGTCGTGTTCGTGGTCGTTCTGATCTGGGTCCTACAGGTGTTTGGGCTCGTAGGCGCAATCCCTATCCGCGTTCCGCCGCTCAGATAGTTGCGGTGAGGCCGGAGCGAACACGATGGTGAGTCCTAGCCGGCGATTAGCGTCGCGAACAAGATCAGCGTCGCGAATCGTCGGTACGATGGCGGCCGGGGTTGTGCCGGCCGTCTATCTGTATGCATGCGCCGCCGCGCGGCCGGCGCCGCCGCCGCCTCTCCCGCCGCCGCCGACGATCGCGCAGCCGATCCAGCCAAGTGCGAGGCCGACTCCGGCGGTCCATGTGGTGAAGGCCTCGTGGTACGGACCGGGCCTGGCCGGAAAGAAAACGACCAGCGGGGAAGCATACAATCCGAAGGCCCTGACGGCAGCGTCCAAAACCCTACCGATCGGTTCAGTGGTCAAAGTCACGAATCCTCAAAACGGCAAATCCGTGAACGTGCGAATCAACGATCGCGGCCCTTTCGTCCCGGGCCGCAGTCTTGATCTGTCGCAACGCGCGGCAGAAAAGATCGGCGTCACACATAAAGGCGTCGCGCGGGTCAAAGTTTCCAAGGTAGCCACCCCAGATCAACACGATAGCGCGACAGCGGCTGAATCCGATCAAAACGCCCCGGTTCAATAAGAAGGCGCCAACGACATCACGGAATCCAAATAGGAAAAATAGAGAGTCGTCTCGACTGGCGCGCAGCTCGGCTCCTGTCTCTCCTATTGAACAGAAATTGATTCGAACTAAATACGCGCGGCCGGTTGGCCGCGCGAAACAGGCCTACCAGTTTAGGCTTTCCCGATAGCCCCGCGTCCCGATAAAGGACTAAATCAGCGCGCGCAGCTCTCTGGTGATTGCTGTGCCAGTTGTTGGACTCTCGGCGAGACGCTTTGTTGAGCGTACTGCTGTGCTCCTGAGATCGAGGTGTGAACGGAAGCCGACGTGCAGATTCCGAGATATTCACAGCAGCCGGAAAATAAGAAAAGCGCGAAAAATGGAAGGAGCAATTTTTGAATACGCATGTTTATTCCTACGGTTTGGAAAAATCGCCGGCGACATTGCCTTAATCCGCCACTCTCTCCCGGGGGGAAGGGATCGATATGGTCAGGTATCGGCAAATGTCGCCGGCGCACATAAATTGATCGAGTCGATCTGGCTCGGTCTCCCACGGGGTCGTCCGCAATCGGACTGACCTACCTCACATATGGATCATTTCCGCCGGGATTCGTCGATCCGGATTCGGGATTACTCGGATTCGTCGGACCCGATGGATTGTTCGGATTGTTCATACTGCCACCCATCGACGAACCGCCCATCGTGGAGCCCGAACCCGAGGGCGAAGTGGCGGATGGATTGCTCGTGAAGCCGGGCGAAGTCGAGCCAGAGGTACCTGCGGAAGGGTTGCCAGGCGCGGTCGCATTTCCAGCGGCGCCAGGCGCAGTCGCGGCGCCACCAGTGCTCGCACCGCCGCCCATAGCCGCTCCGCTGCCCGCACCACCACCAGCGGCGCCGCCGCCCGCGCCCTGCGCATAGACCGCGGGGGCCAAGGCACTCAATGCGAGGCTAAGTGCGCCGCCGATAAGAAAACCTGATGTACGTGGTCGGTGTCGCATGATTTTATTGTTCCTCCACAATTCAAGAATCGAAAACCTAAGGCGAATCAATTTGCGATTTATCTCCCACCAGCGTATGGGTGCGCCTCAGCGGGACGGTCAAATGGCTCCTACCAGTGCGAGGATAATTATAAGTAACAGCAGTCCGCCTATTCCTCCGGCTGGGTAGTAACCCCAGCCTGCGCTATAAGGCCAGGCGGGTAGTGCGCCGAGTAACAGGAGAATCAGGATTACGACTAAAACAGTTCTGACCATGCTAGTCCTCGTTAGATTGATGTTTTCTCACCGAATAGTGCATCATGCGTGCCAGTTAGTCGATTGCTTACCACTCGCTGCCAGGGTGATTCGATGAGCGGACCGTCATCTAGGTAGTGCAAATAGTACCGGGCGTTTATTACAGAAAAGTAAGCCTTTGACTGTACACGCATTGCGCGTTAGTCGACGTTCTGGTTGGCGACGAAACCCGCCGTCCCTTTCATTGGCCCTTCGATCACCACGACTTCAGTGCCGAGGCTGTCGCTCGAGAGGACCTTGACCGGGGTTTGATCGTCGATCTTCTTCGCCGACAGGTCCTGCTGTGCGTTGCCGATCATGCCGTTCACGCCGCCCTGTTGTGCCTTGTGCGAAACCTTGAGGAAGGTCGCTTCATCGGGATAGAGCGGGACGGCGTGCTCGCCTCCGGTGGCCACTAGTTTGTGGGTTAGAACGGCGGGTTGCTTGTTGCATCCCGCCAGCGCGAGCACCATCGCGGATATTACGATCGCAGTTCTCCGTTGAACCTTCATAATGTTCGTGTGTCCTCCGAAGGTAGTGAATTCCTACTTAGACCACGTTCAATTGTCGTGCCGAATGTTTGATCGAATGGAAGGCCACTGTCCCACCGGCGTTCTGAGGCTCGAAAGAAAAATATACAAAGCCGGCTGTCGCCCGCCGGCTAGAAAAGGTTCGTTTCGAGAAAATTATCCAGGATGAATCGAACTAGTCAGCGAGGCGGATTTGGACAAGGCGAGCGCAAGGCTATGCGCCGAGCGCCGCCGTTTTCGTACGAGCGCAGCCGCCAATTCGATGAGCTTCTGTGGAGCAACCGGCTTGTTTACGCATGCATCGAAGCCGGCGGCCATCATCGCCTGTCGCTCGAGGCCGCTGGCAAGGCCGGTGAGTGCGATAGCGGGAGTCTCGTGGCCATGCAGCTTGCGAATCTCGCTGACCAGGTAAAGTCCGTCGCGGTCTGGCATCGCGATATCGCTTATCACGACGTCGGGGAGTTGCTCGCCGAAGGCCGCCAGCGCCTCAGCCGCCGAACGGGCGCTTCTCACCCGTGCGGCGGCCGCCTCGAACGTCATGGCCAGCGCTTCCAGGAGGTCCGCGTCGTCCTCAACCAGCAGCACATCCAATTTCTCCAGGTCCGGCGGCGCACTCGGCGAGCCATGCGTATCGTCCATTTCGACCGCATGCAGGGGCTCGGGCGCAAGCGGCAGCCTTACCGTGATACTGGTGCCGTGGCCCACGCCGGGACTGGCAGCCTGGATTGTTCCGCCGTGCAGTTCCACCAGGGTGCGAGCGATTGCGAGTCCCAGTCCCAGGCCGCCGTGGCGGCGCGCGATGGTGGGATCGGCTTGGCTGAAGCGCTCGAACACTTTCGAAATAAACTCCGGCGCGATTCCTTCGCCGCTATCCTCAATTCGGATCTCGAACTGGCCTTCGTAGGATGCGCATCGCAGGCTGATTGCGCCGCCGTCCGGCGTGAACTCGATCGCATTGCTGAGCAGATTGTTGAAAACCTGTTCCAGCCGATCTTCGTCGCCGAGCACATTGCCCGATTCGGCTAGCTCCGCGCTAAGCTCCAGGCGCTTCTCTCGAGCCGCCGGCATCGCGGCCTGGACCGCGCGCTGCACGACACGGGTGGGATTCAGCAGTCGATGCTCGATCTGGATCTCGCCGCTGGCGAGACTCGAAATATCGAGCAAGTCTTTGACCAGCCTGGCTTGCCTCGCCACGGCGCGGTCAATCGCTTCCAGGGCCTGCTCCAACTGCGGGCGGTCAACTCCACGCCGGATGATCTCCACTCGCCCCACGATACCCTGGAGCGGCGAGCGCAGTTCATGAGAAATCATCGCCAGGAAGTGATCTTTGGCTCGATTAGCCGCCTCGGCCTCGGCCCTTGCCTGCTCGGCGTCGCGGCGCTGGGCCTGTTCAAGCGCCAGCAGTTCGTCGAGCCTCTGCTGGGCGTGTTTGCGCTCGGTAATGTCGACCATCACGAGAATCGAATAGCCAGTTTTGCGCGTCGTCCCGCGCATCAACACCACCGCCGATTCGACCCAGACCATCGCACCGTCTCTGCGGACGTAGCGTTCTTCGCGCAAGGCGGCGCGGCGTTCGCCCGATAGCAGTCTATCCATTTCCTGGTTATGCGGCGGGAGATCGGCGGCATATATAACGTCGTCGATTGTGCGGGTCAGCAGCTCTTCGCGCGGGTAGCCGAGAATCGCACAGAGCTTTTCATTGACCCGGAGCCAACGGCCACCGGAGTCGATCAAGGCCATGCCGACCGCCGCCTGCTCAAAGGTCAGGCGAAACCGCGCTTCGCTTTCACGCAATGTGACGTCTTCGATCGCCAGCAGGATGAGCGGGTCGCTCCCCGGAGCTTGCTCCAGGCGGCGAACGTTGATCAGTAGTTGCCGCTCACCCAGGTGGGGCAATTGACAAACCACTTCCAGGTTCTCCACCCGCCGCCCCTCGCTGCGTACAGCCGCAAGCGGGTTCATCAGGGACTCCAGGTTCCATACTCCGCCCTGCGCGTGCGCTATGTGCTGGCCCTCGATTTCGACCGGCGCGGTTTGAAACACCTCGTGGAAAGCGTGGTTCGCCGTACGCACCGTCAAGGCCGCGTCGAGCACCAGGAGCGGCTGGCCCACCGTCTCGACGATCGCCTCGGCATAGTCGCGCGCCGCCCGCGCCTGTTCCAGGCTGCGTTTGATGTCGTCGATATCGATCAGCACCAGGACCGCGCCGTCGATCCGGTCATCCAGCGTCCGGTAGGGACGAATACGCAGTGCATACCAGTGTCCCTCGCGGTCCTGAACCTCGCGCTCCTTGACACTCATGCTGTCGATGGAGTCGGCCAGCATCGCTTCGAGGTCGGCGACGTGGATATTCAGCGTAATGTCGCCGATCGGGCGTCCAATGTCGCTCGCGATGACATTGAGTACTCTGGTCGCGGTCGGAGTGAAGCGCCTAATTCGCAGATCGCGGGAGAGGATCAGGATTGGCACGTTCGTGCTGCCCAATACGTTGCTGAGGTCCGATGAAGTCTGCGAGAGTTCCGCGTAGCGGCTGTGTAGTTCGTCATTCAGAGTAGTCAATTCTTCGTTGGTCGATTGTAACTCCTCCTTGGAAGTCTGGAGCTCTTCGTTCATGCTCTGGAGTTCCTCATTGCTGGAGAGCACTTCCTCGTTGGCGCTTTTGAGCTGCTGGTTGGAGGCTTCGAGATTTTCAATGATGGAATTGAGCTGGGCCTTGGTGCGTTCCAACTCCTGGCGGAGCGTCATCAGTTCCCGCTCGCGGGGGACGGCGCTCACGCGGCTATCTTTTTTTGCGCTCTCTTTTTTTGCCCTCTGGCGCGCGCCGCGGACCCTTTCAGCCTCCGTCCCTGACTCGAATGTGACCAGGAAGTGGCGTCCGCCCTCGGCGAGCCTCAGTGGATGCACCTCGATAGTCAGTTGCCTGCGCTGACCGTCGTGGCCGAATTCAAAGCTTTCGCTGCGCGCCGCCCGGTCATGCTGACGGGCCTGGTAGAGCAAGGCCTGCAGCTCCGCCCGGATGCTTTCCCTGGACATGCTGATCAGGTTGAGAGTTGCTTTACCGGCCGCCGGTTCAAGGAAGACACCGGTGCCGCCACGGAATTGCAAAATCTCCAGGTTTTCATCGACCAGCACCGCGGGTGGCGAATATTGTTCCAGCAGCGCCCGTTCGAACTCCCGCTGCGCGCGATCCTGGACCGCCGACACGGACGGATTCTCTTTACGGGGCGATGGCGTCGGCGCAAAGCTCGAACCTCCGGGCGTGGCGGCGCCACCGGGGCGAACAGCCCCTGTTCGCTTGGCAAAGATGCCGTGTTTGGGCTCACCGATCGGCGAGAACTGTTCGCCACCATTCTCCGAGCGGGCGACCGCCAGGAATCCGCCCGGCTTGAGCGCTTGATAGAAGGTCGCCAGAACGCGTTCCTGGATCTCGGGGCGCAGGTAGATGAGCACGTTGTGGCAGGACACCAGGTCGAGCCGGGAGAAGGGCGGGTCGGTCACCAGGTTGTGCTTGGCGAACGTGCAGCGCTCGCGGATCTGCTTGGAAATCTGGTAACCGCCCGGAACCTGGATAAAGAAGCGCCGCAGACGTTCCGCCGATACGTCGCTGGCGATGGCGGAGGAATAAGTTCCATTGCGGGCGCGCTCGACCGCGCGGTTATTTATGTCGGTGGCGAAGATTTGAAACGCATCGTTACGGTTGTGCTGCTCCAGGTATTCGCTGAGACAGATCGCGATCGAATAGGCTTCTTCCCCGGTCGCGCAGCCTGGGACCCAGATCCTGACCGGCTCGTCAGACGCCAGCGGAATCCGGGGAAACACAAATTCGCTCAGGCCCTCGACGTTGGCGCCATCGCGGAAAAACGCCGTGACGCCGATCATGATGTCGTCACTGAGCGCCAAGGCCTCGGCCGGCTTGTCGGCCAGCAGCCTGGCGTAGTCCTCGAACCCGGCAATCTGGCCCAGCAGCATACGCCGGCGGATGCGCCGATTGAGATTGGCCGGCTTGTAGTAGGAGAGATCGATCCCGGTTGCACTGTTCAGCGCCTTAAGCACTGCCTTGATTCCGTCGCGCTCCGGGACCTCTCCCTGCTCGACGGCGTGTCGCAGCGCGAGCGGATCCTTGCCCATCAGGGCAATCGTCTGACCGATTTCCGCGGCAGCAAGCACGAAGTCGACGTCTCCCAGCCCGATCGCGGCCCGCGGCATGCCGTCAAATCTGGCCGCCTGCGGATCCTGGGCGAAGGTGACGCCGCCGGCCGCCTTGATCGCCGCAATTCCCAGCGCGCCATCCGAGCCATTACCCGACAGCACCACCCCAATCGCCTCGTCGGCGCTATCGTCGGCCAGCGCGCGAAGAAAAGAATCGACCGCCACGTGTCCGGAGGTGCGAGCGCCTACCCGCAGCACGCCATGCTTCTATCGAAAGATCGGCGTTGGCCGGGATGACGTAGATGTGATTGGGCTCGACCGTCGTCTGGTCGGTAGCCTCGCTCACCGCGAGTTGCGTATTGCGGGAAAGAATCTGGCTGAGCATGCTCTCGTGGGTGGGGTCCAGATGCTGAATGAAGACCACCGCGATCCCGCAATTCTCGGGCAGCGCGCTCAGCAGTTCGGAGAATGCTTCCAGGCCGCCGGCCGACGCGCCGACGCCGACGATCGGAAACTTCGGAAGTCGAGGCGGAGTTTCCGCCATCCGCGCCGATCGACCGACAGATGGCGCCCTACGCCGCTGTGCAGCGATGGATGAGGGTCTTTTTTTAATAACGAGTCACCTGGGAAACAACAGCCCGTTCAGAAAGGGAGCAATGACCGTACCATCCGATAGTCTCACGCTTAGTAAAAAAACCGTCGACAGACGTAAATTCTAGTGGCAGACTCGAATTTGGGCCTTATTTTTAACCCCGTCTGCGCCTGCGCTAGTTCAAAAGATCGATGGCTGGGAGCAAACACCTTCCTGAAATAGCCGAGGACGGTTTGCGTTCGTATGAGCGGCAATTCCGGCTCATGGTCGAGGCCGTAACCGACTACGCCATATTCATGCTAGACCCCAGTGGGCAGGTTGTGAGCTGGAATAAAGGTGCGCGGCGGATAAAGGGCTATGAGGCGGAAGAGATCCTCGGACGCCATTTTTCCTGCTTTTATACCGCAGCCGACCAGCAGCGCGGGGTTCCGATGCGCGCGCTCAAGGTCGCCGCCGCAACCGGGCATTTTCGTAATAGCGGATGGCGCGTGCGCAAAGATGGCTCGATGTTCCTGGCTGACGTGGTGGTCACCGCGGTCAAGGACGAGAGCGGAAGCCTGATCGGCTTTTCAAAAGTCACTCGCGACGTCACAGAATCTCACGCCGCTCAATCGCGGCTCGACGCGACGGCTCTGGAAGCGATGCGCTCGACGCTGCGGCTGGTGGCCGAAGCAAACCACGAGCTGCGGGGCCCGATTCAGGTCATCTTCACCTGGGCCATGGTTCTGGAGAAGCAACTCGACGCGCTGGGGATGGAGGATCGCCGGGCGCTCGGGGGAATCAAACGCGCGGGCTCGCGGTTGACTTCCATTATCGACCAGATGCTCGATTTTTCGCGCATAGATGCCGGCGCTTTTGAGGCCAAGCGCGTGCCGATCAATCCTACCGCGCTCATCGAGGGATTCATCGACGATTACAAAGTGCTGGCGGAGCAAAAAGGCCTCACCCTGGACTGGAGCAACGAGGCCCCGGGGAGCACTTTGGAATTCGACGAATACTGTTTCACGCACATGCTGTCGAACCTGCTGAACAATGCGATCAAATTCACGGATCGCGGCGGGATCCGCGTCCGCTTGTTCAGAGGCGCCGAAGGCGGGCTCGTGCTCGAGGTGAGTGACACGGGAATCGGCATGCAGGAGAAATTCGTTTCCCGGCTCTTCGATCCCTTCTCACGAGAGCAGAGAAAAGGCGGGACCGAAGGAGCGGGGCTGGGCCTCGCGGTAACCAAGCGCTACCTCGAACTCAACGGCGCGAGCATCTCAGTGCAAACGCACGAGAACGAGGGCAGCACGTTTCTCGTCCGCCTGTCACCGTCATAGCAAAATCTTCCTGCCGCGGGTTTGGCGCCGAATCCAGCTAACACCCGCGGAGCTCGCGATCCGCTCATAACTCGTCTGATTCGGCCTTCGAATCCGGTTTTGCGCTCGCGAGGGGCTTGAAAAAAATGCTCGCTCGCTGGGCGAAAAATATTCCCGCTTGCGTTTTTTACGCGATACAAAATACAAAGCCTCGGCGCGATCGTTTAGAATTTCTTTAATATCCAGTCCGAATCTGACGGAGCCGCGATGGCACCTGCCTTGCTTGCAACGCGAGGGGGCAAACAGCATGAAAGCATCCACCCGCGGCTCGTCACCTCGCGCGGCGATCATCCTTGCCGGCGGCGAGGGACTTCGTATGCGCTTCGTGGCTTCGTGACCCGCTTTATCACCGGACAGGAGGACCTGCCGAAGCAGTTCTGTCCGATGATGGACGGAATGACCTGGTTCGAGAATACGCGCAACCGGCAGCCGACCCCAATCTCAACCCGATTTCGACCCAATTTTGAAAGACTTTTGCATAGTGCGAATTACTGACCGCGCTTTGACCGCGCCGTTCACTGCGCTAGCCTCAAGCTGGGGGCGGTGCGGGGGAATGCATCTGGACGCTTAATTTCGTGACTCGCATTCCCCTCAATTCCGCCAAGCCCACAGTCCTCGTCGTGGACGACAATACCGACGCCGTTGATGCGCTGGGTCAGATCCTGGAGTACGAGGGATACACCGTCGGCACCGCCTATGACGGGCGTGCGGCGCTCGAATATCTCGGCGATCATCCGACGCCCGACTTGATTGTTCTCGACCTGATGATGCCGATTATGAACGGATGGGAACTGCGTGCCGAACTCGCTAAGGTCCCGGCGTTCGCGAAGGTTCCGATCGTCGTCATGACGGCGCTCGCGCAAGCCGCCGAGATCGAGGCCGACGCCATCGTGGCGAAACCGATCGATCTGAAACGTCTCCTGCTTATCATGGGCCGTCTGCTGGCCCGCCGCGCGGACACCGACGGCTCGCCGTCGAGACCATAATTCCATGAATCCGGGATATTCATTTTACGGCTTGCTTGCACCTGAAATGCTGATGGCCAGGGGGCCGTCTATGTCTGACGTTCAGTCGGCTGAGCCGGAAATCTGGAAGGAAATAAAAGAATTGGAGCAACGGGAAGCCGACGCGATGCTTCGCGCCGACGTTGCCACCCTGGGCGCGCTGTGGTCCGACGATCTGCTGGTGAATAGTACGGCGAATCTGATTGCGGACAAGCAGATTCTTCTCAGTGTAATTGCAAGCGGACGGCTTCGTTTGAAATCCTATAGCCGGCTCACCGTGCGCGCGATGGTCAACGGCGACACGGTTATCACTACCGGCAACGAAAGCTCGCAGCTCGAAGGACCCGCCGCCGGCATGATGCTCTACTGCAGCTACATGAACGCATGGATCAGACGCGGTCTCGCCTGGCAACTGTTTGGCCGTCACGTCGCCCTGATTTCGCGCGTTCCCGCCGATTCCCAGGATCGCGGCTGAGGCAATCGTGCTCTGAGGTAAGCTCGCGGCTGCGACATCTTCGGCATTGTCACTTGCGGCCGCTGCGGCCTTGACTAACAAAGCTTCGGCGCGCCAACCACAAAGAATAGCAGGACAAGGGCGACGGCGAGCGCCTGGCCCGCCGCCGCCCCGGGGTAGCCCCACCTTCAATCAGGCCAATTTACCGAAGGCCAACGCGTCTTCCATGATTTCTGCGACAGGGCCGTTTGTGCCTGGCCTATGTACCAGATCGCACCTGAGGACGAATCGCCGTCATACCAGTCGCCGGAATAGTGAAATCCGAGGCAACCCCACATGATCGTGCTGAGGTTGCCACTTGCTATATCTCCCGAATAGGTATGGCCATTGTTTCCTGACCTTCCAGCGAAATATCCTGCGAGATCGCCATCCATGCAGGCGCGCATCGAGGCGAAGTGGAAGTCCGCGCCAAACGCGGTGGAATTGACCAGCATCGGCCAGGTCTGCCAATTGTACAGCGCTTTGGTTTGAAAGATGCTCCACGACTGATAGCAACAACTCGGGCATTGATAATTCCACAGTTCGGTAAATCCACCGTTTACGCACTGCGGAATACGACGTCCTCTCATCGCCTCCGCTCTGTGGCTGGTTCCATGACCATTGCTCAATCGTGGCCTGGGCGCGCACCACGTCTTCGTCGATACCCCATTTGCACGCGGCCCAGCGAAAAATCATATCCGTGTTGCCCGTGTATTGACCGTCGACGCGTGCGTAGGCCCAGCTTCCACCGTAGACATCGGCGGCGTACCCGTCTGCCCGGTATGCGTCAAGCTGCCCTTGCGAAGGCATTGTGCTATTGGTGCCCGAATTGGCCGGGACCATTTCCGACTCCCACGGAATCTCCGCCGCACAGGTTGCATCACTGGGCAGCGAAGCCGATGAGGGCAGGGTGCCAAAGTGAGTCGCCGATCCACCGCCGCCACCGCTCGAACCGTTATTGACTACCACGGTAATCGTGTCGGCGGCATTGGGCGGCCCGCCCGATGGATAAGCGTCTACCTTGAGGACATGGGAACCATTGGATACCGATCCGGAGTTCCACTGAAAGGTGACGTTTCCTATAGCGGCCGTCGGGCCTCCGTTGCCGTCGATCCACAGCTTCGACCAATAAGCATTATTTACGTAAGCCTTGATGGTTACGGTTCCACTGACGGTTGTGCCGTTGGAGGGCGAATTGATGTCAACCTCCGCACTTGCCGATGTTGCTAATGCGAGCGCCAGACACATCATCAATGCGGAAACATATTTTTTATAGTTCACCCACTGTGCTGCCCGCCTTACACGCCGGGATACGAAATTAAGCGCATGAGTTCCGATCCACATTCCTCTTCCCCCTTTCTTTTGCGATTCTGTTTTTGCAATCGTCTGGTTTTATAGATGCACGGTTTGAAGACACACGACTCCCTTAACCCCAAGCGAAGGTTTCGTGGGATCACACGACTTACGTTCTCCGGAGCGCGTTGGCGCTCCCGGAGGCGTACCTCAACGTTAACGCCGAGGCGCTAAGACCGCCGTCGATGCCTTGCGTGCGCTGAAAGTCAGCGCCGCACGCGCCGCGCAACGGCGGCTATGTCAATGTTGGGTGATTAAGACCGCGGAGAGCCGCGGCCACCGAAGCTATGGATGAGGCTGAGAACGATCTGATGGCTGTCCAGCCAGTCTCCAAGAACCTTCATGAATGATTGCTCTTGGCTTTCCTTGGGATAATCGATCATATCCCGCTGTCCCCCCGACAAAGCTGATCAGGAAACGCAAAGATGCCAATCTTGATACCGAGACTCACGCTAGGTGTCAAGAGGTCAACGTACCGAACAGATTAAATACCGGCGTGCGCACGAAATAGTAACTACCGACGGAATAATCGCGATACGACGCGCCGTCGCATCGCAAACTTTCGCCGATGCGGCCGTCCTCGCCGCGCGCCGCTCCATCGCTTGGCATAGATCCTCCGCTGGACGCTCAGGATGACAGCGGCGGAGCCTTTTTGTTGTCATTCCCTCTCTTGCCCCTCTCCTGAAGCGAGAGGGGCAAGGGTGAGGTTCGTGAACGAGGGCTGCCAAAGTGAAGGATCGCCGAAGAGCTGCCGCAGCTACGCGAACGCTACTTCTTGAGCGCGGCCTTCAGCGCCGCGCCCATGTCCGCAATCGCCTTGCGCGCCTCGTCCAGCACCGCCGCCATCAGCACGAAGCCGTGCGTCACTCCTTCGTAGCGGACACACTCGGTCTTCACCCCAGCCTCCTGCAGACGCGCCGCATAGGTCTCGCCCTCGTCGCGCAGCGGATCGAAGCCCGCCGTCACGACCAGCGCCGGCGGCAATCCGCGCAGACTGCTGGCCTCGGCCGGGCACGCGTACGGATTGGTCTTGTCCTTGTCGCCGTTTAGGTAGTGGCCCCAGAACCAGACCATGTCCTTCTTGGACAGGATATAGCCGTCATCCTGGAACTGCTGCTGCGAGGGCGTGTCGAGGCCTGCGTCGGTCGCGGGATAAATCAGGAGCTGGAAGGCGATCTTTGGACCGCTGCGATCGCGCGCCATCTGCGCGACCACCGCGGCGAGATTTCCGCCCGCGCTGTCGCCGCCGACCGCCACGCGCGCCGGGTCGCCGCCGATCGACGCGGCGTTCTGCGCGACCCACTTGGTCGCGGCGTAGCAGTCTTCCGCACCGGCGGGAAATTTGTGTTCGGGCGCAAGGCGGTAATCGACCGACACCGTCACACATCCCGAGGCGTTGCAGAGCGAGCGGCAGAACGAATCCCACGACTCGATCGTGCCGACCGTCCATCCGCCGCCGTGAAAGTAGACCAGCACCCCAAAGGGCGCGTTGCCCTCGGGCGTATAAATCTGCACCGGGATTTGGCCGCCCGGTCCGGGGATGGTGCGTTTCTCGGACTTGGCCACTTTCTCGGGCGCGCTGTTGAAGGGCTCCAGCAGCGCCGTGATTCCCTGACGCGCCTCGGCCGGCGTCATCGCATGGAACGGCTTGCCGCCAGCGGCGGCGGCCTGGTCCAGAATCGCCTTCATTTGGGGATGCAGCTGCATAAGATCAGCTCCTTGATGTGAAGTGTTGCGCGCTTGGGAACTAGCGCGAACGTCACAATAGCGCAACTCGCGCGCGCGGCCCAAGCCACGCGCTCGCGGCCGCAAGGGTGCCGCGCCGCTAGCGCCGCCAGGCGAGCAGGCGCGTCAGCAGGCGCTTGCGCGACGGCGTCAGGCGCGTGCGGTTGTAGGCGTCCGCGATCTTTTTGATCGCCTCGGCCTGCGTGGGATACGGATGAATCACGCCGGCGATTCGTCCCAGTCCGATTCGAGCGGCGATCGCGAGCGTCAACTCCGAGATGATTTCGCCGGCGTGGGCCGCAACGATTGTTGCGCCCACGATTTGATCGGTGCCCTCGCGCACATGGATTTTGGCCATGCCCGCGGTCTCGCCGTCGAGCACCGCACGATCGACCGCGCTCATCTCCTGCGCGAACGTCCGTATCGCGACGCCACGCGCGGCGGCCTCGGCTTCGCCGAGCCCGACGTGGGCGATTTCCGGGTCGGTGTAGATGCACCAGGGAATCGTGAGGCGGCTTGCGCGGTCGCGTCCGAAGAAGAGCGCGTTGCGGATCACGATTCGGGCGTGCGCGTCGCTCAGATGCGTGAACTGGAGCACCGAGCACACGTCGCCGGCCGCGAAGATGTGCGGGTTGCTGGTTTGCAGATAGTCATCGACCCGCACGCCGCCTTTGCGGTCGTACTCCACGCCCGCGGCCTCGAGGCCGAGTTCCTCCACGTTGGGCGCGCGGCCCGCGGTCACCAGAATTTCATCGACTTCGATTTCGCGCGGCGCGCCGCGATGCTCCAGGCGTACGACACGCCCCGCCGCGCCGCGCTCGACGCTTGCGACCTTGCATCCGGTGAGCAACTCGACCCCGTCGCTTACGATCGCGCGCTCGACGAGGGCGGCCGCGTCGCGGTCCTCGCGCGGCAGAATCTGCGTCAACACTTCCAACAGCCATACTTGTGAGCCGAAGCGCCGCAGTGCCTGCGCCAATTCGCATCCGATCGGTCCCGCGCCAATCACCGCGAGCCGCCGCGGCAACTCGGTCAGCGAGAAAACCGTTTCGTTGGTGAGAAACCCGCTCTCGGCGAGCCCCGGAATCGGCGGCGCGGCCGGACGCGCGCCGGTTGCGACCAGCGCTCGGCTGAAATTCAGCCGTTTGCCGCCGACCTCGGCCGCGTCGCGTCCGACGAATCGCGCATCGCCCAGAAAAACGTCGACGCCGAGGCTCTTGAAGCGCGCAGCCGAGTCGTTGGCGCTCAATTCGGCGCGCAGCCGGCGCATCCGCTCCATCACTGCACCGAATTCCGCATGCGCCGCGGCCGCCGGTGCGATCCCGTACTCGGGCGCGCGGCTGATCGCACCGCATACGCGCGAGGCGCGAATCAGCGCCTTGGACGGGACGCATCCGAAATTCAGACAATCGCCGCCCATCAAGCGGCGCTCGGCCAGCGCGACGCGCGCGCCCAGCCCCGCAGCGCCCGCCGCGGCCACCAGCCCCGCCGTGCCGGCGCCGATCACCACCAGGTTGTAGCGCGCCGCCGGTTCGGGATTGATCCAGCCCGCGGGATGGACGTTTGCGAGCAGCCGCGCGTCGTGCTCGTCGGCTGGCGCGAAGCGCGATACGTCTGCCATCGCGGCTTACGCCTTTTGTTTGAAGCTGTACTCGTGCAGCGGCGTGCAGACGGAGATTTCGTACTCGGCGTAGAAGGCCTCGCGGCCGCGCTCCTGGGCCTTGCGATGCTCGGGGTTCTCGCGCCACTCGGCAAGCGCCTCGGCCGACGCCCATTGGGTGATTCCGAGCAACTCGCCGTCAGGATTTTTGTACTCGCGAAACGAGATGAAGCCGGGCATCGCGTTTACGATCTTCAGCATCCGCGCGGCGGTGGTGTTGTATTCATCGCGTTCCGCCGGGCTCAGGTTCTTCATCCGAAAGCGGAAGATGCTGATCACGCGACCCGGATTTTTCTGCTCGGCCATCGCCATTTCCTTTTTCGTTATCGGCCGCGCCCGTTCGATCACTCGCGCGCGTCGAGGCCCATCCGGCGCGCGATGATCACCTTCATGATCTCGTTGGTGCCGGCATAGATCGATTGCACCGCGGCGTCGGCGTAATCGGTCGCGACCGGAAACTCCATCATGAAGCCATAGCCGCCGTGCAGTTGCAGGCACTGGCTCGACACCCGCTTGAGCAGTTCGGTTACCCACCATTTCGCCATGCTGACCTCGGTCACGAGTTCCTCGCCGCGCACGTGCGCCGCGAGCAGACGGTCGACGAAGGCCTGGCCGACCTCGACTTCGGTCATCATCTCGGCGAGCTTGAATTGCGTGTTCTGGAACGAGGCGATGGGCTGGCCGAAGGCCTTGCGATTGCGGGTGTACTCGATCGTGTCCTCCAGGCATCGCCGCGTGCTGGTGATCGCGCCGACCGCGGTGACCAGCCGCTCCTGCTGCAGCTTGTCCATCAGCATCTTGAAGCCCGCGCCCTCGCGGCCGAGCAGGTTGCCGACTGGCACGCGGCAATCCTCGAAAAACAGCTCGCTGGTGTCCTGGCCGCGAAAGCCCAGCTTGTCGAGCTTGCGCCCGCGCACGAAGCCCGGCGCGTCGCCTTCGACCAGGATCAGGCTGACGCCGCGATGCGGCGGGTCGGCCTTGGGGTCGGTCTTGACCACCACGATGAAGAGATCGGCGATCTGGCCGTTGGAGATGAAAATTTTCGAGCCGTTGATGACGTAGCTGTCGCCGTCGCGCCGCGCGGTGGTCTGGACCGCGGCGAGGTCGGAGCCGGTGCCCGGCTCGGTCATCGCGATTCCCAGGATCACGTCGCCGCTGATCGCGCCCGGCGCCCAGCGCCGCTTCTGCTCCTCGCTGCCGAAGCTCACCAGGTAGGGCAGGCAGATGTCCGAGTGCAGACCCATCATCAGGCCGTGCGCGCGCACTCGCGCCATCTCCTCAATTACGATCGCGTCGTAGATGAAGTCGACCCCGCCGCCGCCATACTCGGCCGGCGCGTTGGGGGCGAGAAATCCCGCGGCGCCGAGCTTGCGCCAGCTCTCGCGGTCGCTCATCCCGGCGCGGTTCCATCCGTCGATCTTCGGCACAATTTCGGTCTCGACGAAGCGGCGCACCTGCGCCCGGAACATCTCGTGCTCTTCGGTAAAAATGTCGCGTCGCATTGGGGTTCGGCCTCGTGGCAAATCCTTACACGGACGCGCCGGTGTTCCAAACGGAGCGCCGCACGCGGCCCGGATGCTCTTCGGATATCGCCAGCGAGGGTTTGTACGCGAGGAAGCGGGCGCGCTACATAAGATCGAACGGATCAAGCTGCTGTCAGCATAGCGGAGGAAACAGATGCTCAAGCTTTACGGCACGTCCAAGTCGCGTTCGGCGCGCTCCTTGTGGGCGCTCGAGGAGTTAGGGCTCAAGTACGAGCACGTCCCGGTGGAAGTGGCCAAGGTCAAGTCGCCCGAGCACCTCAAGCTAAATCCCAACGGACATATCCCGGTGCTCGAAGACGACGGGAAAATTTTCTGGGAGTCGATGGCGATCAACCTGTATCTCGCGGCCAAGTATGGCAAGGCGCCGTTGTGGCCGGAGTCGCACGAGGACCGCGGCCACGCGGTCCAGTGGAGTTTCTGGGGGATGACCGAGGCCGAGCCGCATCTGCTAACGATCCTGCGCAACCGGATGCTGCTGCCGCCCGAGCAGCGCAACGAGCAGGCGGCGGTAGCCGCGGTCGCGGCGATGCAAGGGCCGCTGAAGGTGCTCGACGGGGCGCTCAAGGGGCGCGACCACCTGCTCGGCAAGGACTTCACGATCGCCGACTTGAATGCGTCGTCGGTCCTGAGCTTCGCGGTGCTCGCCAAGCTCGATATGACTGCGACTCCGACTGCGCAGGCGTGGCTCGGGAAATGCCTCGGACGCGAGGCGTTCAAGAAAGTTCGCAGTCTGCCGTAGAGTCGCAGTTGCTGCGGCGCCGGCTGGCGCCGCAGCATCAATGGCCGCTCCAGGTCGCGATGGATTTGAAAAGGAGAGTCGTGGAAAAGGAGAGTCGTGATGGATCGCGCACATCTGCTTGATCTCACCAATCGCTTCGTTGAGGCGTTCAATCGCAACGACCTGGACGGCGTGATGGCGTTCTTCGCCGACGACGGCGTTTACGACGAGTTCAACGGCCGGCGCAACGTGGGCAAGGCGGCGATCCGCGCCGCGTTCGAGCCGCAATTCACCGGCGCCTACGGCGAGATGAAGTTCCTCGACGAGGATATGTTCGCCGATCCCGAGGCGGGCAAGGTGATGGCGAGTTGGCGCTGCACGCTGAGCGTCAAGGGCGAGCCGACCTCGTGGCGCGGACTCGATCTGATGCACTTCAAGGGCGACAAGCTGGTGCAGAAGTTGACTTACGCCAAGACCAAAGTGCCGCTGTTCCAGAGTTGAAGAGTTTGAGTGGAAGTTAATCCGCAGGAGGCGTCCGCCATGGGAGTTTTGTCCGGCTACAAAATCGTTGAATTCGCGGGTATCGGTCCCGCGCCGATGTGCGCGATGCTGCTCTCGGACATGGGCGCCGAGGTCCTGCGCCTGGACCGTGCCGAGGATGCGAACCTCGGAATCAGTACCGAGTCGAAATACAACCTGCTCGGCCGCGGCCGCCGCTCGGTCGCGATCGATCTCAAGCGCCGCGAGGGCACCGAACTCGCGCTCAAGCTGATCGAACGGGCCGATGCGCTGATCGAGGGATTTCGGCCGGGCGTGATGGAACGTCTGGGCCTGGCGCCCGACGTCTGCCAGGCGCGCAATCCGAAACTGGTCTACGGCCGGATGACCGGCTGGGGACAGGACGGGCCGCTCGCGCTCGCGGCCGGCCACGACATCAACTACATCGCGCTCACCGGCGCGCTTCATTCCATCGGACGGCGCGGCGAGGCGCCGGTCCCGCCGCTCAACCTGGTCGGTGATTTCGGCGGCGGCGGCGTGTACCTCGCGCTTGGAGTGGTCGCGGGATTGCTCGAAGCGCAGAAATCCGGCAAGGGCCAGGTGATCGACGTCGCGATGATCGACGGCGCGTCGTCGTTGATGGCCGGAATTTACGGCTTGCGCGGCGCGGGCGTGTGGAACGACAATCGCGGCGAAAACATCCTCGACACCGGCGCGCACTACTACAACGTCTACGAGACCAGCGACGGCAAGTACGTCTCGATCGGTTCGATCGAGGGCAAGTTCTACGCCGAACTGTTGCGGCTCACCGGGTTGGAGAGCGAGAAACTTCCGCGCCAGAACGATCGCACGCAATGGCCCGCATTCCAGGAGCGGCTCAAGGCGGTGTTCAAGACCAAGACCCGCGACCAATGGTGCGCGATCATGGAGGGCAGCGAAGTCTGCTTCGCGCCGGTGCTGACCATGATCGAGGCGCCGCAGCATCCGCACAACCGCCATCGCGGGACTTTCGTCGAGGTCGACGGCGTGGTGCAGCCGGCACCGGCGCCGCGCTTCAGCCGCACGCCGAGCAAGATCCAGCGCCCGCCGGCGCGTCCCGGCGAGCATACCGAAGAAGGGCTGCGCGCGTGGGGTTTCAGCGCCTCCGAGCTGGAGCAGTTGCGCTCAAGCGGCGCGATCGGCGTGCGCAGCGCGGAGCCCAAGGCGGCGGCCGGACGCTAGAGCGCGGAGCGCGACATCTCCTGTCAGACCGCCGCGCGCGACATCTTTTGTCAGACGGCCGCGCGCGTGGTTTATCGCGTGCGCAGCAGCGCCGCCAGGTCGTAACCGACCACATCACCGATGCGTTCGACGGTGATGTCGGGCGGCGCATAGCTCACCACGTCGGCGGCGTGCGCATAGTGTCCCTGGCGCGGGAAGACCGTGGTCACGCGCTCGCCCAAGGTCTTCTTCACTGCCGCCAGGATTCGCACCTTGTCGTCGACCAGCACGTAATGCGTCGCCGGGTAGCGGCGCTCGACTTCCTCGAGTTCCTGCTCCTTGTGGATGTAAATCAGCACGCGCCCCTCGACCGCCTCGTACAGCCCCGAGCGCCTGACTTTGCGCGGTTGGAAGACGACGTCGCCGTCGGACAGGATGACGGTCGGCCCAAAGGCGGTGAGATGCTCGATCGCGTCGAGCGAGCCGGGGTAGAGCCGGTTGGCGAACGGATAGTCGACCAGGTACGAGGAGACCTCGTACAGATGCGTGTCGTGGGGATGCTCGACGCGGTAGCGTTGCAGCGCGCCCAGGTAGTCCGCGTAGCCGAGTTCCTTTCGCAGTTCCTCGAAAATTGCCCAGTAGCGCTCCTGCGGATCGGCGCCGACCTCGCGCGTGAGATGGCGCCTCAGGTCATCGGACACGCGGTCGTTGTCGAGCAACGTGTTGTCGACGTCGAGCAGGAACACGACCGGGTTTGGGGACTTCGATGACTGCGGCATAACGGACTCCTCGTTTGGGTGGGATCGCGCCCGCCAATAAGATCGCAGGCGGCGGCGAAGTCAACAAGCGTTTCGCTCACCCGTCCGCAGGCGCTTCTCGCGCCTCGAAATTTGCGCTATCTGGCGTCATGCGCTGGCGCGTCCGCCAACGGCCCGCATCACGACTCCAGCGTGCAACGGAGGTTCCGGATGAAACGCGAGGCAACCGAGACGGGAAGTGAGCGCCGATCCGCGCGGCCGTTCACCGGCAAGCAATTCCTGGAAAGCATCCGCGATTCGCGCGAGGTCTGGATCTATGGCGAGCGCGTCAAGGACGTGACCACGCATCCGGCGTTTCGCAACTCGGCGCGGATGCTGGCGCGGATGTATGACGCGCTGCACGATCCGCAAAAGAGCCCGGTCCTCACCGCGCCCACCGATACCGGCAACGGCGGCTTCACGCACAAGTTCTACAAAGTCCCGCGCACGGCGGAGGACCTGGTCGGCGCGCGCGACGCGATCGCCGAGTGGGCGCGAGTCTCCTACGGATGGCTCGGACGATCGCCCGACTACAAGGCGAGCCTCACCGGCACGCTGGGCGCCAATGCGGAGTTCTACGCGCCCTACCAGGAAAACGCGCTCCGATGGTATCGCGAGGCGCAGGAGAAATGTCTCTTTCTCAACCATGCGCTGGTCAATCCGCCCACCGACCGCAGCAAATCGCCCGACGAAGTGACCGACGTCTTCGCGCACGTCGAAAAGGAAACCGACGCCGGCGTGATCGTCAGCGGCGCCAAGGTCGTGGCGACCGGCTCGGCGCTCACCCACTACAATTTCATCGGCTTCTATGGCCCGACTCCGCTCGGCAAGCCCGAGCTCGCGATCTTCGCGATGATCCCGATGGACACGCGCGGCGTGAAGCTCATCTGCCGCCCGTCGTACGAGTTGATGGCGGCGACGATGGGCAGTCCGTTCGACTATCCGCTCTCCTCACGCCTGGACGAGAACGACGCCGTGCTCATCCTCGACCAGGTGCTGGTGCCGTGGGAGAACCTGTTCGTCTACCGCGACGTCGAAAAGGCCAACACTTTTTTTCCGCGCTCGGGCTTTATCCCCCGCTTCACCTTGCACGGATGCACGCGGCTCGCGGTGAAACTCGATTTTCTGGCCGGCCTGATTCTGAAAGCGATCGACGCGATAGGCTCAAAGGAGCTGCGCCCGGCCCAGGTGCAGGCGGGCGAGGTGCTGGCGTGGCGCAACGTGTTCTGGGGACTGACCGACGCGATGGCCCGGACGCCCGACCCGTGGATGAACGGCACGGTGCTGCCCAAGGCCGAGTACGGGATGGCGTATCGGTTCCTCGCCACCACCGCCTATCCGCGGATCAAGGAAATCGCCGAGCAGACGATTTCGAGCGGCCTCATCTATCTCAATTCTCACGCCGCCGATTTCAAGAATCCGGAGTTGCGCCCGTACCTGGACAAATATCTCCGCGGCTCGAACGGTTACGACGCGCTCGAGCGGGTCAAGCTGCTCAAGGTCCTGTGGGACGCGATCGGGACCGAGTTCGGCGGACGCCACGAACTTTACGAGCGCAACTACGCGGGCAACTACGAGAACATCAGGCTCGAAAATCTGCCGATGGCGCTCGCGACCGGCCGCGCGGAAGAGCTGACCAGGTTCGTCGATCAATGCATGGCGGAGTACGATCTGGACGGATGGAAAGTGCCGGACCTGATCAATCCCACGGACGTGAACGTGATCATGAAAAAGCCCAGGCATGGATGAGGCCGGCAAATAAAAAGCGGCGGGACGAACGTCCCGCCGCTTGCGATGCAATCACGCTTTGTGCGGCGACTACGCCTCGAAGCGAAACCCTCCGCCGCGGCGCACGATATGGCCCGAGGTCGGGCCCGCGAAATGCGTGCCGATGACGTGCACCGGCTGGTCGCAGTAGCGCTCGACGAACTTCTTACGCGTGTCCGACGCCATCACTGGGTCGGTGTCGAATTCGCAGACCCATTCCGGATGGGCGACCTGGATCGGGTGATGGATCATGTCGCCGGTGATCACCGCGTTCTCGCCGCGCGAGGAAATCCGCACGCTGGTATGGCCGGGAGTATGGCCCGGGGTGGGCTCCAGCCAGACCTCGCCGGTCAGCTTGCGCGCCGGCTCGACCAGTTCGGCCAGTCCCGCCTCGATCACCGGACGCACCGAGTCCTCGATCGGCTTCTGGAAGTCGGGACTGCCGTCGTATTTCGACCAGTGGTCCCATTCGGGCGAGCACATCATGTACTTGGCCTTGGGGAAGGTCGGCACCCAGCGCCCATTGACCAGCATCGTGTTCCATCCGACGTGATCGAGATGGAGATGCGTGCAGATGACGGTGTCCACCGAATCGCGCGAGACCCCGGCCTTCTCCATGTCGGCCAGGAATGGCGTGTGCAGGTTGTTGAAATCCGCAAAGCCCGGACGCGGCTTGTCGTTACCGACGCAGGTGTCGACCAGGATGCGGCGGCCCTCGGACTCCACGAGCAGGGCGTGAATGCTGAGCAGAATTTTGCCTTTGTCGTCGACGAATGGGCTAAGCCATTCGCTTTCATGCTTGAGCGCATCGACCGTTGCGTTGGCCGTGATCATCGTGCCGGGCCAGTGCGGCTCCTGTTCGCGAAGCAGCGTGATTTTGACGTCGCCAATTTGCCAGTGCATAGGGGGTAACCTCCACCGTTGTTAAGGCGCTACCTTAACCCGAGCGGCCCAACGGCAGCAATCGAAATGCGCCAGCCGCCGAGTGGGTGATGGCAGTGGCTACGCTGCCGCGCCGTTCACCAGGAATCGACGTGCGGGCGCTTTTTGCCGGTGCGCGGCGCGGGCGGGGGTGCCGAGCGCAGCCCCGTAAGAATCCAGCCCCGCGATTCGACCGGATCGATCACGTCGTCGAGCTCGAAATGCGAGGCGCTGTTGAGCGCCTTGCCCTGCTGATACATCCGCGCCACCATCTCTTCGAACAGCTTCTTGCGCGCGCCCGGTTCGTTGACCGCCTCCAGTTCCTTGCGATAGCCGAGCTTGGCGGCGCCCTCCAGTCCCATCCCGCCGAACTCGCCGGTCGGCCACGAGACCGTGAAAATCGGCGTCTTGAAACTGCCCCCGGCCATCGCTTGCGCGCCCAGGCCGTAGCCCTTGCGCAGCACGATGGTGAAGAACGGCACGCTGATGTTCGCGCCGACGATGAACATCCGGGCCGCGTGGCGCACCAGCGCGGTCTTTTCGATTTCCGGTCCCACCATGATGCCCGGTGTGTCGCACAGGAAGAGCAGCGGCAGGTCAAACGCGTCGCACAGTTGCATGAAGCGCGCGGCCTTGTCGGCGCCGTCGCTGTCGATCGCTCCCGCCAGATGCGTGGGATTGTTGGCAATCACGCCGAGCGGGCGTCCTTCAATCCTGACCAGCGCGGTCACCATCCCCAGGCCGAAGTGGCGGCGCAATTCGAGCACCGAGCCGGTGTCAGCGAGCGTCTCGATGACCGCGCGGACGTCGTAGATGCGCAGGCGATTCTCCGGGATGATTCCGCGCAGCAGGCGCTGGTCCGCGCATTCCCATCGGCCAACCGCGCCCTGGAAGTACGAAAGATATTTTTTCGCGACGCGCACCGCCTCGGCCTCGTCGGCGACCGGGAGGTCGACCACGCCGTTGCGCACCTGCACGCTCATCGGCCCGATGTCCTCGGGGCGGAAGATGCCCAGGCCGCCGCCCTCGACCATCGCCGGCCCGCCCATCCCGATGTTCGAGTTGGCGGTCGCGATCACCACGTCGCAGCATCCGAGCAGCGCCGCGTTACCCGCGAAGCATCGGCCCGAGTTGATTCCGACCATCGGCACCAGGCCGCTCAGCTTGCCCCAATAATGGAACGCCGGAACGTCCAGGCCGGAGAGCCACAGTCCGTCCGTGTCACCGGGACGTCCGCCGCCGCCCTCGGTGAAGAACACCACGGGCAGGCGCAGCTTGGCGGCGATTTCGAACAGGCTGTCCTTCTTGCGATGGTTCTGCTGGCCTTGGGTGCCGGCGAGCACGGTGTAGTCGTAGGACATCGCGATGCATTGCGCGCGCGAGTCGTCGAACAGATCGCCGTTGACCCGGCCTATTCCGGCGACCAGTCCGTCGGCCGGCGTATTTTTCATCAGGTCGTCGAGCGCGCGGCGCCGGCGCTGCGCCGCCAGCACCAGCGCGCCGTACTCGACGAAGGTTCCCGGGTCGCACAGGTCCGCGACGTTCTCGCGCGCGGTGCGCTGATGGGTTTTGCGCCGGCGCGCGACGGCCTCGGGCCGCTCGGCGTCGAGTCCGCTCGCGTGGCGCTCGTACACCTCCGCGAGATCGGGGCGGATGCGGTCGAGGTCGACTTTTTCCGCCTCGGCGGCCTCGACGGTTTCGACCGCGGCCTCTTCGATGAAGGCGAGCGGATGGCCCTCGAAAATTGCGTCGCGTTCGGCGACCGCGATCTGCCGCACGATTCCGCTGGTATGCGCGCGGATGACGTGCTCCATCTTCATCGCTTCCATCACGAAGAGCTGCTGGCCCTTACGCACCAGTTCGCCCTCGTGCACGTCGATCGAGACGATCGTTCCCTGCATCGGCGCGCTGACCGCGATGGTGTTTTCCGGGCCGGTGATTTCGTGATGCGCCGCGGCGTCGGTCTCCGCCGCCGCGCCGGTCGCCGCCGACGGCGTTGAATTGACCGCGCTCTTGCCGTGGCTCAGCACCGCGAGCGGATCGATCGAGTCGATTTTGGTCCCGGCCAATTGCTTCGCGCCTGGCGCGCGTTTGGGCTCGGCGCGGCGCGACGGCCTGGCCGCGCCGACCGCGTCGGCGAAAAAGAGCTGGCGATGAGTCGAATTCGCCGCAGCGACAAGCTCGGCGATATGCTCCTCGACGAAACGCGTGTAAAGCCGATTCGCGGCGAAATCGGGATGCCGCAGCAGGCTCTGGAGAAATCCGATATTGGTCGCGACACCCTCGATCCGAAACTCGCTGAGCGCGCGATAGGCTCGTGTCACGGCCGCGCCGAAATCGGCCGCCGGCGAGTGCGCTATAAGCTTGGCCAGTAGCGAGTCGAAGTTCGGATTGGTCGTGTAACCGGCGTAGGCGAACGAATCCACGCGCACGCCGGGCCCCGACGGCGCCTCGAACGCGGTCAGTGTCCCGCCCGAGGGCTTGGCAGTGCCGTCCGCACTCATCGACTCCATGTTGATACGCATCTGGATCGCGAAGCCGCGTGGCTTCGGAATGTCCGCCTGGCGAACGCCAAGGTCGCTGAGCGTGCTTCCGCCCGCCAACTGCAATTGGAGTTTGACCAGGTCGATGCCGGTCACTTCTTCGGTCACCGTATGCTCGACCTGGAGGCGCGGATTGGCCTCGATGAAGGCGAACTCAGCGTCGTCGTGACGCGCATCGGCGTCGAGCAGGAATTCGAACGTGCCGAGGCTGTCGTAGCGAACCGCTTCGGCCATCTGCACGGCCGCCGCGGTGAGCCGGGCGCGCAGGCGCTCGGACAAGCCGGGGCTGGGCGCGACTTCGACCAGCTTTTGATTGCGGCGCTGGATGGTACACTCGCGCTCCCACAGATGGCTGACGGCGCCGTAGCCGTCGCCGGCGATCTGGACTTCGAGGTGGCGCGCACGCGGCATCAGCCGCTCCACGTAAACGTCGGGGTTGCCGAAGGCCGCCCGCGCTTCGGACTGGCATCGCCGATACGCCTCGTTCAGTTCGTCGAGGCTCTTAACCGCGCGCATCCCGCGGCCGCCTCCGCCGGCGACCGCCTTGATCATGATTGCAACCTCGGCCCTGCCGTCGGTAGTCGCGCTGCCGGTGACGGCGCCGCCGTTGTGCAGCGACGCCAGAAATTCCCGGGCCTCGCTTAGACTGGTCGCGCCCGCGGTGCCGGGCAGTAATGGCACTCCGACGCGCTCCGCCAAGGCTCGCGCGCGCACCTTGTCGCCGAACAGCTCGAGGATTTCCGGCCGCGGGCCGACGAACTCGATCCCTTCTTCGGCCGCGCGGCGGGCGAAGCCGGCGTTTTCGCTGAGGAAGCCGTAGCCGGGATGGATAGCGTCGCATCCGGCCGCTTTCGCGATCGCCACGATTTGTTCGAGGTCGAGGTAGGCGGCGGCGCCGGTGCCGCTGAGCGCGCGGGCCTCGTCGGCCTTGCGGGTATGGAGGGATCGGGCGTCGTCTTCGGAAAAGACGGCCACCGTGCGGATCCCAAGCTCGGCGGCGGCACGCATTATACGGATGGCGATTTCGCCTCGGTTGGCGACCAGAAGACTGCGGGGAAGCATGAGAGCTGCTGCGACTCCTCTTGCGCGTATCTCTCGGTTAAATCATCGAATCCTCGTGTGATCCAGCACGCCGGAGCGAGCGGGACCGATTCCTCGTCCGATGTGGTAGCCTGTTCCGCGGGAGGAAAAGCCCAATGGATGCGCGCTCACCCCTTCAATATCTCGGCGGCAGCCTTCAGCAGGTCGCGTTCGTGGTCAAAGACCTGACGGCGGGGATGGAGTTTTTCAGTCGCACTATGGGAGTTGCGCGCTTCTATGTGATCGAGGATTTCGGGCTTAAGGCTCGTGACAAGACCTTCCGCGGGCGCCCGGCGGAGCAAAATTTCAAGCTCGCGCTCGCCTATTCCGGCGACACCCAAATCGAGCTCATCCAGCATCTCTCCGGCGACACCTGTTATAAGGAGCACCTGGAACGCAGGGGCGAGGGCCTCCATCATCTCGGATTTTTCCTTTACGACCCGCAGGAATATCAGAGCGCCCTGGATTCGCTCGGCGCCGGCGGCTACTCGCCTCTGATGAGCGGGCGGTTTGGCACCACGCGCTACACCTACTTCGACACCGAGGCGGCGATCGGTTCGATAATGGAGATCGTCTATCTCGATTCCGGCGGCAGGGATTTCATGGCGAAAATAAAAAGCGGCGACTTCTAGCGCGGATCGTTGACGAAAAGCGCGCCAGTGTCGCAAGGGACACTTGCTGCATGGGAGGGCCATAGACTTGGCCCTGTGACTCATGTAACCTCCGTGACACCGGTCAGAACGCCTTTCAGTTAACCTTCTTCGGCTCCTTTGGTTTCTTGTTCGCGCGTCTCCGGCCCAACTGCCCAAGGGGGAGTAGCGCGATGTTCGTCAAAATTGTCGATCCAACTGCCCGCTTCGCGCCGATCGGCCGCTGCGCGCAAATTGGCCGGCTGGCGATTGTTCGTCACGGCGACTTCCGCCGCATTTTCCGGGCCATTTAGTTGAATAGCGCAGGAGCCCTCAAGGGCCCGGTAGACCCGCCGTGGGAGTGGCCATGGTGGCGAGCGCGCAACGAAGACTCGCTGGTGCTCCCGTGGTTCGTCCTGATCCACGTCACTGCGCTGGCCGGCTTGATCCTGTTTCCCTTGCCCGGCTGGCGCGTGCTGCTGGCTTCGTTTTGTCTCGTATGGTTGGGCGGGATGGCCACGACCGTCTGTTATCATCGCGCGCTCGCGCATCGCGCGCTCCGGCTCAACCCATGGCTGACCTCGGTTCTGATTTTCTTCGCGGTGTTTAACGGCTCCGGAACGCCCTTGAGCTGGGCCGCCGGCCATCGGCGCCATCACGCTTTCGCCGATACCGAGAACGATATCTCGAGCCCCGTAAATGGGTTTTGGTGGGCGCATCTGCGATGGCTCTGGCAGTCCGGCGAGCCTTCGGTCGAGCGTTTCTGCCCCGAACTCGACCGTCCGCTGTACCGGTTTTGGTGGTACGTGCAGGGACCGATCCTGGCGGTGTCATACTTCGGCGGCCTGTATTTCGGCGCCGCGGCTTTTTTCTGGATGGGCGCAATCCGGCTGGTCTTCGCGCTCCACGCGCAATGTTTCGTCAATAGCGTTTGCCACACTGAGCCGGGAGTTTCCCCCGGCGAGGATTCCAGCCGCAACGTGACGTGGCTTGGCGTGATGCAGTTTTGCCAGGGCGAGAACTGGCATCGTAACCATCATGCGCGCCCGGGTATCGCGCGCCTGGGATGGAGCTGGCGGCAGCCCGACGTCGGCTATCTGGCGATTTGCCTGCTGGAGAAAATCGGACTCGCCACCGACGTCCGGCACATACGCCAGGAAAGTGCGCAGGAAGGTACACAGAAGAATCCGCAAGCGAGTCAGCAAATCAGTCCGCAGGCCACTCCGACTGCCGAATCCGCCTGACGCCGGGCCGACGCCTCTTTCGGTCGCAATCGCCGCACAGGTTTGCTAATCCGCTTAGCGGGCACTCCGTGATGCGGGCCAGGCGCATAATCGAAACGGCACAGGCGCTCGCGCAAGGGACGATCACCAGCGTGCGGCTGGTTGAAGAGGCGCTCGAGCGGGCCGACGATCCGGCAGGCGAGGGCGCGCGCGTCTTTACGCGAGTCTACGGCGAATCGGCGCGCATCCAGGCCGCGGCGAGCGACCATCTGCGCGGCGTGGGAATCGTCGCCTCGCCGCTTCACGGCATCCCAATCTCGATCAAAGATCTGTTCGACGTCGCGGGCGAAACCACCACGGCCGGCTCGATGGTGCTCCGGGGAGGCGCGCCGGCCACGCGCGACGCCGCTATCGTGAGCCGGCTGCGCGCGGCGGGCGCGGTGATCGTCGGTAAGACCAACATGAGCGAGTTCGCCTATTCCGCGGTCGGACTCAATCCGCACTACGGAACGCCGCGCAACTGCTGGGATCGCCCAGGCGCCAGGATTCCCGGCGGCTCGTCGTCGGGCGCGGCGATTTCGGTTACCGACGCGATGGCGGTCGCGGCGATTGGGACCGACACCGGCGGCTCAGTGAGAATGCCGGCGGCGCTCAACGGCCTGACCGGGTTCAAGCCGACTCAGCGGCGCGTGCCGCTCGACGGCGCGTTTCCGCTCTCGACCACCCTCGACTCGATCGGGCCGCTCGCCAATTCGCTCGCCTGTTGCGCGATCGTCGACGCCGTGATTGCCGGTGAAGAGCCTGCCGTGCCGGCGCCGATTCCTTTGCGCGGGCTGCGCTTCGCGTTGCCGCAGCACTACGTCGTCGACGATCTTGAACCTGCCGTCGCGCGATGTTTTGCGTCCGCGCTGCGGCGGCTCTCCGACGCCGGCGCGCATATCGTCGAGCTTCCGTTCACGGAGCTGGAGGAATTGCCCTCGATCAACGCGAAGGGCGGCTTCTCGGCGGCCGAGTCCTACGCGAAGCTGCGCAAATTCATCGCCACCGAGAGCGAAAGGATCGATCCGCGCGTGCTTGCGCGGATCGTGCGCGGGGCCGAGATGAGCGGCCCCGACTACGTCGACCTGGTAGCCGCGCGCGCCTCCTTGATCGCGCGAGCCGCCGCGGCCACCGCGCCCTTCGATGCGGTCCTGATGCCGACCGTGGCGCTGACCGCTCCCGCGATCTCGGCGGTCGCGGCCGACGAGGATTATGTGCGGACGAACCTCGCGCTCCTGCGCAATCCCTCGATGGTCAACTTCCTCGACCGCTGCGCGCTCACGCTCCCGTGCCACGAGCCGGGCGAGGCGCCGGTGGGACTCAGCCTGATGGGTGAGCATCTCGGCGACCGCCGGCTGATCTCGATTGGCCTCTCCTGCGAGGCGGCGTTGCGTCGCGAATAGGCACGGAGCGGCCTCTGCGCGTCGCAGCCCGGGTCAATTCGCGGCGGATGACGCGGTCGCACGACCGGTGAGCGTCGCGGGTCTCCAGGTCGCCAGGTCTTCCATCGCCTTTGCGGGCGCAATGCCGCCGAGCGACATCCAGTGCGAACGATAAAATGCGGTCGCCGCCAGTTGCACTCGCAGGCGCTTGTCGGCCGGCGGTCCGGAGATGCCGAAGGCTTGCCAGGGCAGAGTAACCGCCCATCTGTATAGCTGACGACCCGGGATCGTCGAGATGACCGCGTCACAGTTCCCGTGACTCATGCGGCAAACTTCGATCCGCATTCGCACGATACCGCCCTTGGGTACGGATTGCTTTGGCGGGATGACGAAGAAAGCAAAGCGGCGCGCGCCCGCCCCCGCATCCACACCGAGATCGATCCGAAACGCTTCGCTGCGCGGAAATTCGCCGTCATACGCGAGCAGATAAGGATCGTAATGATCCATGCTGATGGTCGCGACGTGAAGCCCCTGCGGACTCCACGCCAGGAACAGATCTCCGAAAACCACGTCCGGCGAAGGTGCCGAGAGACCTTTCACCAGGGCCTGGTCCTTCGGCCACTCGATAAGCCGTAGAGGGCCGGTACCGATCTCAGCCTCGGGGATCTGAATGCGAAGGGCTTGCGTCACCGGCGTTTGCGCCGACGCGCTTTGATGAAGGTTGACGAGACTGCGGTTTGCCGCGGTCAGCGCGGTAACGAGTTCTTCGTAGGGCCGCCCATCGATGTCGAGCAGGCCGAAATCGTAATCCTCGTGGTCCTTCGGGCGCCCGCCCTTGGGCTCGTCGTAGTACTGGAACCAGTGAATTCCGACAATTCCGGGTTCGAGCGCGAAGTGCCGCGCCGCGCTCGCCGCGCCGCTGGCCCGTTCGGCCTGGGTCTGGACGGTCATCAAATCGCCATTGTTGAGATTCCCGGTACGGTTTTGGGCGGCGGCGAAATACCACTCGGTAACCAGCACCGGCTTGTTGCCGGTCAACTGGCGCAGGCCATCGAAATAGTAGTGCGCAATCCAGCCGTCCGGACTGTCCACGTTGTAGTTAGTGGCGACGGCGTCGACAAAAGGGGCCATCGCTCGAACCGCGTCCGGGCTGTAGTCACCGGCCAGACGGTCGCCGAAAATGAGTGCTTCGGGGTCCGCCTTGCGGATCGCGCGGTTAACGAGTTCGTAGTAATGGCGCGATATGACGGCGGTCCACTCACGCACCACGCTGATTCCGTTTCCTCCCGGACGCAGACGCGCTTGTGCGTCAGAGCTTTGCAGCAGTTCCTGGAAAGAGGAAATTCCGCCTGACACGGCAAAGTCGCCGGTGAACCGAGGCCAATCTCCGCCGTAATGACGGCGGACGAGATCAACCAGTGCCTGCTTAGTATGATTTGTGCCGCTCCGCTTGAGATAGGAAGTGAATAGTTCTCCGTTCCACCATCCAACCTCGTTGTCGGGAGAGTACCCTATTCGGTATCCAGTCGCTTCGTAAGGGGCGACCGCTTCCCTGGCTTTGGTCATCATCCGTTCTTCGACGGCTGGATCAAAAGGATCGTCCCAGTAAAATCGTGCGCGCCAACCGAGGTCGAGTTCGGGCACGCTCGGGAGCGGCACGTCGGGAGGGCTGAAAGCGCCCGCGGTGTTGAAGCCCCACGCGCGGATCTGCGCGGCCGTGCGAAGTCTATTCGCCCGGTGCGACGAGTTTTTCTCAAGGTCCGAGGTCAGTTGCGAAGATGCGGAGTCGGTCAGGCAGTTGACGCCGATCGAGAAAAATCGCTCGCCGCACGGAGATACCAGCCACGATACGCCGTCATGCGACTGAAGTGTCCATCGGCCGGGAGAACCTGGCCGTGAGACGCAAGCCGCGCCGCCGCCCACGCCCGGCATCATCGACAGAGCAAGCACGGCGGCGATCGCGAGCGAGCGGCCGGGTCGAAAGCGTCTCGCCGTCGTACGATCGGGGAGAGAACCTGCGCACGACATTATCGTAATTCCGGAAAAAGGCGGCTCGGCTACGTGCAAACTGATGCGACGGCGCTAGCTCGGGAATGGATAACCGTTGCTGAGCACCTTATCCAACTCGGAATCCTGACCGTAGATATCCCTGAAGAACCGCACCTCGCCGTTCGGCTCGACTATGGCCGTAGTATAAATAATGAGCACTGGGATGGGCTTTGCGAGATTTACCTGGATCGTTTGATCGCCGTTCATGGCGGCGAGAATCTTGTCCTGAGTCCATTCCGGCCTGTCGCGCAGGACCCACGCCGCGAGCCCCGCCGGATTCTGTACCCGGATGCATCCGTGGCTGAAGTCGCGGCGCGCCTTCAAGAACAGCTCGGGCTCCGGTGTGCTGTGCAGGTATACGTTGTAGTGGTTCGGGAAGATGAACTTGACCAGCCCCAGCGCGTTCTTGGGCCCGGGTTTCTGGCGGATACTCAGTGAGCCGGAGCGAAGTTTGCTGAGTATATCGTCGCTCACGACGCCATCCGTCACCACCGTGCCGCTGCTGGTCGTTACTTCAAATCCATGATCCGCGAGGTAGCTGGGATCGCGCCGGATTTTAGGCACCAGTTCGGCGAACTGAATTGACATCGGGACTTCCCAGTACGGGCGGAAGATGAGATAGCGCATGTAATCCGCGAACACCGGCGTCTGGTGGCCATAGGCCTTGCCGACGATCACTCGCATAGTCAGGAACGGCGCCGGCTGCCGGCGCATCGTAAGCAGCTTGAACTCGGGGAGGTTGACGATGATCGGCGGCTGCGGAAAGTCGGAGGGGATCCAACGATAGCGTTCGAGCGCGAACTGCAGTTGTGTGACCCGCTGGCTGAGCGGTACATTGAGATCGGCCACCGTCTCCTTGCCGAGCACGCCGTCGGGCGCAAGGCCGTTGCGCTTCTGAAAGTGCGTGACCCCGTCGACCACCGAGCCCTGGTAGACGGCGGCGTCGGCGGGCGCGGCGGCGTCGGGCGGAAGGTCGCCAAGCTGGCGCAGACGCGAGAACAGCGGCGCGACCCCCGGATAAGTATCGCCGGGATGCACGGATTTGGCCGGTACCGGCAGCGGCGTGGCGTCACCCTGGGCGGCGAGCTTCACGTATGCGGCAAGTGCGGTCTTCGCCCGCCCGTAACCCTCGTAATGCGGTTCGAGGCTCGCGACCACTGCATTAACGTCAGGGGATTCAATCACCTCGGTGCGCAGGAACTCGGCCAGGCCGTAGCGCTTCGGTCCCACGTCGAACCCGAACTTGAAATGCTGGGGGTCGACTCGGCCGACCCGCAGGGCGGAGAGGTAACGCGCCGCGCAAACCGTGAGCGCCAGGTCGAAGTGCGCCAGGTCGGTGTCAGCCGGATGCGGGTTCGAGGGGCCCAGCTTGGCCAGGCGCGCGTCCCATCGCGAAGCGTCGTAGTCCTCTGGGCTGAGGCCCTCGAGCGAAGCCTGTTTGAAGAGCCGGATCATGGCTTGCGCCTGCGCGGTCGGCTGACCGTCATGGACCCAAGCGAGCGCGTTTGCGCCCAGGCCGTAGAATTTTACGACCTCGGCCTGGAAGTCGGTGAAGTTCGGCCAGCGGAGGTCGGCCAGCTTGCTCGCGGCTATCAAGCTGCCCAGTTCGCTCAGCGCCTGCGGAGCAAGAGTCGGGGACGGCTGGGCACCGGGCGTAGGTGAAGCGGGGGCCGGTTCAGATGACGCGTCAGCCGCCAGCGCGGGGCTCGACAGCGGGCCGCCGCATAGCCCGAAGAGCAAGGCCATCAACAGGAAGAGCGACGGCCGGTCGAGGCGCCTGCATTCAGGCGTGTGGAACGTCCTCGCGTGCCCTTGCTTGCGCGCCACGTTGAGAAACGCAGTCCGCGGGAGTGATCCGATCACTTTCGCTCGATAGAAAATCGACACAACGCTCCCCCTTTCGCGAACTTTCGGGCAGAAAACCCTCGTTATAGACCCTCTCGGGCCACCCGACTTTATAAGGAAGTAACTGGGACTGGCAAAGCGACGTGCTACGGAGGTTAAAGGCAGAAATGGCACCCATAGGGAGCATTCGAGCATAAGCTTGCGTCTTTAAAGCCGAAATTGTGCTACAGATTGGCGTTGCGAAATCGCTACATCATTCGTTTCCGATTTCGACCTATTTTTTCTTTATATAGCTTACCTCCATTAATCTATCCGATAAGCGTCAATCACATGAATATTTATTCCGGCACGGGTTATGCTTTTCCCACACCACAGTAGAAAGCCCCGGCACTTTGAAGTCGGAGCATGCATAGGGAGCCTTGAAGAGGACCGTTTCCTCATCCCAGCCCCGGCGCAGCGAGCGCCCGGATCATTAACCTCGCGTATGAGGACCGGTGGACAATATGCCGCATCGACGGCTTCGCAATTACGAACTGCAGGCGCTACATCCGCTGCTGAAAAGCCTTGCTGACGAATCCGAGCAGGTAGTCGGACGGTGGCATCAACTCTACGCCGATCAGTGCGGTGAAAATCGAGCTCTCGCGGAGGAAGAATTCTCCGGCATCATGTTGCCGCTTGTTCGCGACAGTGTGGCAGCCTTGCTCGACAGCGATTACGAAGGGTTTGGAACGATCGCCAGGGAACTGGGCGGGCGGCTGGCAAAACACCTCGTTCCTTTTATTGAAGTCATCCTTTTGCTGCATCTTTGCCAGGAGAGTATCGAGGCTAGCCGTGCTGGAGAAATCTCCCCTACTGTGGAGTCTGCGTTCGCTCGACTTTGCCATTTTCACGCTACTCTCGTAGCCGAAGGCTATATCCAAACGGAGCGGGCAAGTTTACCCGTCCGAGTCGAAGTGCTCGAAGACCACACTGGCCAGCTCGAGACGGCCGAGCGGAGAGATTTTCACGGCCTGCTTGGCGCGAGCTCCGCGATGCGGCGGACTTACGATCGTGCCGAAGCCGCCGGCAGGGCTCGCGGCACGGTGCTCATCGTCGGCGAGAGCGGCACGGGGAAGGAACTGGTGGCGCGCGCCATTCACCGGGCCGGGACGAATCCCGACGCACCGTTCGTGGCGGTGAATTGTCCGGCGATACCGCGCGATCTCATCGAGAGCGAGCTCTTCGGCCACAAACGCGGCTCCTTCAGCGGCGCGAACGTCGACTACCTTGGCCTGTTCCGCGCGGCGGATGGCGGCACGCTGCTCCTGGACGAAGTCACGGAGATGAATCTCGAAACGCAGAGCAAGTTGCTGCGGGCTCTCCAGGAGCGCACGGTGCGGCCGGTTGGCTCGATTGGCGAGGTTGCGGTGAATGTACGCGTGATCGCTTCGACCAACCGGCGGCCCGAGCAGGCCGTCAAAATGGGCCTGCTGCGTGAGGATCTGTATTACCGGCTGCAAGCGAATGTCATCGAGATTCCTCCACTGCGCGAGCGCTCCGAGGACATACCCCTGCTCACTAGCCACTTCATCAAGATTTTCAACGCCGACGCGGCACCTGCTGTTCCGGTGACCGGTATCGCACAGGACGCGATGGCCGCGCTGCTCAGGTATCCGTGGCCGGGCAATGTGCGCGAACTTTCCAACGCGATCGAAAGCGCGATCACCTTCGGCCGCAGCGCCCGGATTCGTTTGAAGGATCTGCCGCAAAGCGTCCGGCGAAACGAGCCGGAGACCGCGATGCTGGCGGTCGGCGATACCGTTCACGCTGAGATCCAGGCCGCGCCTGTCCATCAGCTCACCGATGCTTCGCCCAAAACCTTCGACGAGACCGAACGCGAGCTCATCGAGAGAGTTTTGCAAATCGCCGGCCACAACAAAACCTATGCGGCCGAACTGTTGCAGATATCGCGCAAGAAGCTCTATGCCAGGCTGGTTAAGTACGGTCTGCTGGATCGGGGCCGGCGCGCCAGGCGCGGCAGCTATCTTTCCACCCCGTCCATCGTTTGCACTCCGTGAGTTGACAGCTCCGGGACCTGGCACTCCCGGAGTTATGGTCTCATTGCCACGTGCCTCGATCTGTTTGTGCAGCGTCATGGGCATAATTTGCCGGTCCATAGTCAGAACCTGTACGCGTCCGATCTCCTTCACGTGGTTGTGCGATTTCATTTGAGTATCGGTGTCGTGGCGCCAGTGGCGGCCGAGCCGGTCGGGTCAGGCTGCGCATTGGGGACCGATTGTTGGATGAAGTAGCAGGTAATCGTGCCCTGCCCATCGACGGAGACTATCCACATCATCGCGAATCCCATCATCGGTACCTGCGAGTTGCCGTTGACGTTGCTGAAGTCCACCACCGGTATCAGCATCACGCGCGGATCGTTCAGGTCGTGATTCTGGAAGGTGCCGGTCGAGAACTGGTTCTGGCCCATGCTGATGCGGTATTGAAAAGCCGAGTTGGTAGGACCGACCACGTTGCCAGGCTCGGTGCCGATCATATCCCCCACGCTGACCTTGCCGGAATAGCCATTCTCGATATTGGTTTTGTAGTTGCTCGCGCCATTTCCACCCAGGGCCAGAGGATCCCAGTTGCCGGCTCCAACCTGTCCCTGCTTCAGTTGTACGACGTTTCCGAAGTTCAGATTGGTTCTGTAGTCCACTCCCAGCGGCACCACCCCGGTCGCCGCTCTTATGGGGACGATCAGCGCGCTCGCACTTGCCTGCACGCCGGTGCCCGAATTGGTCTCCGGCCCCGGTGCAGCCTGGGCATGTGCAGTCCCTTCACCGAGGACCGCACAAAAAAAGCATGGAATATCTCGGCTGGTAGTCATGAGCACGGTCTTCTCGTCCGCGCTCACGGTGCACGAAACGATCTCACTCGCCTTAATTCCATTGAGCTCTGCGTATTGTTCGGCGACCGACACCGCCTGTGTCGGATACGATGGCAAATACAGCGCTCCCGATAGAACGCCGCTGTCGACCGCGACTTGCATGCTTACCTGGTTGTAGTAGAGATTGCCGACGTCCATGACCAGGGTCAGTGCGCCGACTATCACGGGCAGCGCAATGATCACGATGAACATCGCCTGACCTTTTGCACCGTCGCGCTTGCGTAGTGGTTTCATGACTATACCTCAAAGACTTAAGAGGAGTGCCCCTCCTGAAGGTGGCCGATCGCGAAACGCGCGAAGTATGGATTCAGCGTTTCGTATTCGGTTCGCAGGACCGCGCTCCGCGTTTCGTTCAGCGGTTGGGGCGAGGGCATAACAAGGCCTGCCGCCAAAGCTCTTTCGTACGCTGCTACACGCCTCTGCAGGACGGTGCTTCGCCTAAAAGTCGGGCGCCGGGACTCGTCCCGATCCGCCATCGGGGCGGTGCCGCCAACCATTTCCTCACGGCTCCTGGCTTCGAAGGGATTGCGCAGGGTAGCGATCGGCAGAGGCCGTATCGATCCGATAGACAGATCGTCCATGCCGGCCACCGCAACCGAAAAAGACAAGGCACCGGCGGCCGGGTGTGATCCCCAGCGCTTCCGAAAGGTCCATTGGCGGACCCGTTCGGAGAAAAATACGGCGCTGACGCAAATAGAGGCAACGTCAGCCGACA
>CAVYTJ010000026.1:0-80069 GCA_963771325.1 uncultured delta proteobacterium
CTTGGTCGCGCCTCGCACAGATGGGAAGGTGATTGGTGGATTTGCGCACGCGGTGCCGCCCAGGGGAGCGCCTGGTTCTTGCGGTTTTTTTATTGGTGGCGCCGATGCTCGCGGCGCAACGGATCGGTGCGCAACCGACCCCGATAATCTCCCGCATCCGTATCGTTGGTAACCAGCGCGTCGAAGAGGACGCGATCCGCATCCACATCAGCGCGCAGCCCGGCCAGCCGCTCGACGAGTCGGTCGTCGACCAGGATGTGAAGTCGATTGCCCGGATGGGCTTTTTCACCGACGTCCACGCGACCCTCGACCAGCAGGGCGGCCAGGCAATCCTCACCTATCACGTCAAGGAGCGGCCGCTGATAACCGACGTCCGCACCGACGGGATGAAAGAGGTCAAGCCCACCGCCGACGAGATGGTGGGCGCGATCAAGCTCCATTCGGGCGTGATCGAGGATCCGGCACTCGTGCAAGCGACTATCCAGGCGATGCGGCAGGTCTACCAGAGCAAGGGCTATCTCGACGCCAACATCACGTTTCGCACGGCGCCCGGGCCCAACAACACTGCGATCGGCGTGTTCGACGTCACCGAAGGGCCGCTGGTCGAGGTGAGCGGCGTCAAGTTCGTCGGCAACAAGGCGTTCTCGGCCCGCCGGCTGAGCGGGCTGATGGAGACGCGCAAGCACAACATACTGAGCCGGTTCTTCAACACCGGCACGCTCGACCGCACCAAGCTGCAGGAAGACGTCGACCGCCTGACCGCGTTCTACTACAACCACGGCTACTTGCAGGTGCATATCGGCGATCCCACTACCACCCGGCACGGCAACTCGATCATCGTCACGGTAACCATCGACGAAGGCCCGGTCTTCACGGTCGGCAAGGTCGGCGTGGCCGGCGACCTCAAGTTTCCCAAGGACGAGCTGACCTCCAAGCTCACGCTCAAGCCCAAAAAGGTCTTCAGCGGCGCCGACATGGAGCATGACGTGCTGACGCTGTCGGACTTCTACTCGGATCGCGGCTACGCCTTCGTCAACGTCGACCCGCGCACCCAGGTTGACCCGGCAGCGCATCGGGTGAACATCACCTACGCGGTCACGCCGGGCAATGAGGTTTTGATCGACCGGATCAAGATTTCCGGCAACACCAAGACCTCGGACAAGGTTATCCGGCGCGAAATCAAGGTGCAGGAGCAGGAGCCTTATTCGGCGTCGAAGATCCAGGCCTCCAAGCAACGGCTCGATTCGCTCGGCTACTTCCAGAGCGTGCGGCTGTCGACCGAGCCGGCGCGCCAGCCCGACAAGATCAACCTCGACGTCAACGTCCAGGAGGGCAACACCGCCTCCTTCCAGGTCGGCGGCGGCTACGACAGCGCTTCCTCGCTGTTCGGCACCTTCCTGCTGCAAAACACCAATCTCTTCGGCGGTGGTGAATCGGCCGCGTTCAGTGCCGAGATCGGTTTCCTGTTCGAGAACTTAAGCGTCAGCTACACCGAGCCGTGGTTCCTCGACATGCCGCTCGCGGTAAGTATTCAGGGCTTCGACAACAAGCTCTACCTGTTCAGCTTCGACCAGAGCGAGATCGGTTTCCTGATCAACAGCGGCTACCCGCTGGCCGACCTGGGACTGCGCAAGCTCGGCCCGTTCTCGCTCGAACACATCACGGCCGGGCTGGGCTACCAGTTCGAAAGCGTCGGCATCAGCAACCTCTCGCCGTTCACCACTTTCGACATCCAAAGCCAGAAGGGCTACAGCCGGGTCTCGGAGATTCTGCCCTCGATCCGCCGCTTCACCGTCGACGACCCCCGGGACCCGCGCAGCGGCTCGGTCGAAAGCCTCGACATGGAAGTCGCGGGCCTCGGCGGCACCCCGTTCATCAAGGGCATCGCGCACGGGCACTGGTTCATCCCGTTCATCAAGAATCCGACCTTGGGCGAATGGGTTTACTCACCCTCGGTCACCTTCGGTATCGGCACCGAGCTGCAGACCGGCACCGGCGGTAACCTGCCGCTGTTCGAACGCTTTTTCCCCGGCGGCCTCAATGGCCAGGGCCAGGTGCGCGGCTACGAGATCTATTCGCTCGGCCCGCAGGAAACCCTGTTCAACCAGTTCGGGCAGCCCTTCGGGGTCGAGCAGGTGGGCGGCAGCAAGGAGTTGCTGTTCAGCCAGCAGATCGGGTTCCCGATTCTGGAGTCGCTGGGCTTGCGCGGCAACGTGTTCCTCGATGCGGGTAATTCGTTCAGGATGCAGGATTCGCTCACGTTCAACGGCTTGCAGTATGCCTATGGCATAGGGGCGTTCTGGAAGTCGCCCTTTGGTCCGATCAATGTTGACATCGCCAAGCCGATTAACCGGCGGCCCAACGATCAGCACACGGTATTCGACTTTGGCGCGGGAGCCCCGCTCTAGCGCGCGGGAGCCTCGCTCTAGCGCGCGGAGCCCCACTCTAGCGAAGGATGCGCCAGATCAGCTTATAATGTCGTCCGAAGAATCACGCGCCGTTCCGGCACCACGTGGCGCGGCGCGAGTTCGCCGAGCTAGTTACTCACGGCCAGTCAGTGCCGATGGGAGGATCGTTATTTCGATGAGGCAAGGTGTGATTTGTGGGGCGATGCTCCTGTTGATGGCGGCCGCGCTTCCCGCGCGCGCCGACGTCAAAATCGCTTACGTCGACATCCAGCGCGCACTCAACGAATGCAACAACGGCAAGCGCGCGCGCGCCAACATCCGCGTCGAGGCCGAACGCGCCCAAGCGAGACTTCAGCGCGAGCAGTCCGAGGCCCAGGCGCTCAAGGACGAACTCGACAAGAAGGGCATGTTGATGCCGCCCGACCAACGGCAGAATCTCGAGGACGAGCTGGCCAAGAAGATGCGCACGTTCCAGGACGACGTGAAGAACGAGCGCGACGAGCTGCATCAGAAGGATAACGAGGCCACCGCCGCGATCGTCCGCGACCTCGCCACCGTGGTCCACGCGCTCGGCGAAAGAGCCGGCTATACCGTGGTGATGGAGAAGGGTGGATTGCTGTGGGGCATTCCCTCGGCCGACATCACCGACCAGGTCATCCGCTCCTACGACGAGATGAACGTCAAGGCTGGAACGCTCGCGCCTGATCCGCGATGGGCCGGGGCGGGTCCGCAAGGCGCGGCGGCTGGTGGCGAGTCGGCGCCGGGGGGCGGTGAGGAGCCGACCAGCGGCAGCTCCGTCCGCAAGCGCTCGAGCATCTCGAGGTAACAGCCGCGCCGTGAACGGCGATTCATCCTCGCCCGACCTCGCCGCCCTGCTGCGCCGGCTGCCCCATCGTTACCCGTTCCTGATGGTCGATCGGGTGCTGGAGTTGGGGGACAACCGGGTGCTGACGCTCAAGAACGTGAGTATCGACGAGCCCTTCTTCAACGGCCACTTTCCCGGCCGCCCGGTGATGCCGGGCGTGCTGGTGGTGGAGGCGATGGCGCAATCGGGCGCGCTGCTCGCGCTCGGCATGATGAACTCCGACAAGATGAACTCCGAGCGCAAGAGCGCCGAGCGTCCGGCCGCGGCGCTCTTCATGCTGACCGGCATCGACCGCCTGCGCCTTCGCCGTCCGGTGGTGCCCGGCGACCAGTTGCGGATGGAAGTGCGGCTGCTCAAGCATCATCGCCCGCTGTGGAAGATGCATGCCGAGGCGCGGGTGGACGGCGAGTTGGTGGCCGAGGCCGAGTTGTCGGCGATGGAAGTCGAGGAGTCAACGCCATAGCCGGGCGCATCCATCCAGCCGCCGTCATCGACCGGCGCGCCGAACTCGATTCCACCGTCGAAGTCGGGCCGGGCACGGTCATCGGTCCCGAAGTGCGTATCGGCGCCGCCACCAGGATCGGTCCCTACACGGTCATCGAGGGCCACACCACGATCGGCGCGCGCAACCGGATTTTCCAGTTCGCCTCGATCGGCGCCGCGCCGCAGGATCTCAAGTATCGCGACGAGCCCTCGCGCCTGGAAATCGGCGACGACAACCGCATCCGCGAGTTCACTACCATCCACCGCGGCACCGAGGGCGGCGGGATGCTCACGCGCATCGGCAACCACGTGCTGGTGATGAACTACGTCCACGTCGCGCACGACTGCCTCATCGGCGACCATTCGATCCTCGCCAACTCCACCGAGATCGCCGGCCACTGCGTGCTCGACGAATGGGTCGTCACGGCCGGGATGTGCGGCATCCATCAGTTCAGCCGAATCGGTGCGCACGCGATGCTCGCGGCCGGCTCCAAGGTCGCGCAGGACGTGCCGCCCTACGCGATGGTGGCGGGAGACCGCGCCCGCATGGTCGGGATCAACGCCGTCGGGCTGGAGCGCCGCGGCTTTAGCCCCGAAGCCGTCGCCGCCTTGCGCGCGGCCTTTCGCACGCTTTTTTATTCCAAGCTGCTGCGCGAAGACGCGCTCAAGCAGGTGCTCGACGAGCACGGCGCGCTACCCGAAGTCCGAAGGTTAGTCGATTTCATCCGCGCCTCCGAGCGCGGGGTGGTGAGCCGCGACCGTGAGTAAGCTCGGCATCATCGCCGGCAACGGAGTATTTCCGCTCGAGGTCGCGGCGGCGGCGCGCCGGCGCGGCTACGCGGTGATCGCGGTCGCGCATCGCGGCGAGACCGACGAGCGCCTCACGGGACTGTGCGACGAGATAACCTGGATCCGCGTGGGCGAGCTGCAAACCATGATCGACGCGTTCAAGCGCGCCGGCGTCATCGAGGCCGCGATGGCGGGCGGAATCGCGCGCGCACGCCTGGGCGAATCGTTCGCGCCCGACGCGCGCGCGATCGCGATGCTCGCGCGCGTGGGCCGCTTCAGCGACGACGCGCTGCTGCGCGCCGTCGCGGCCGAGATCGAGTCCGACGGGATCGCGATGATCGATCCGGTGCCGATGCTCGACGACGCGCTCGCCGGGCGCGGCCGGATGGCCGGGCCCGAGCCCAGCGCGGCGCAGCTCAAGGATCTGCACCTGGCGTTCGGGGTGATGCGCGCGCTCGGCAGCTTCGACGTCGGCCAGGCCGCCGCGGTGCGCGACGGCGTGGTCGGCGCGATCGAGGCGGTCGAAGGCACCGACGCGGCCCTGCGCCGCGCGGCGGCGCTATGCGGCCGCGGCCTGGTCGTCGCCAAGGCGGCCAAGCCGGGCCAGGACCTGCGCTTCGACCGCCCCGCGATCGGCCCGGCGACGATCGAGCTACTGAGCGAGATCGGCGCCGCGATGATCGGCGTCCAGGCCGGGCAGGCGCTGATTCTCGAACGCGCGCGCACGCTCAGCGCCGCCGCCAGCGCCGGAATCACCGTATGGGGCGACGGCGGAGAACGGGGCGATGGATGAGATTCGCGTGGCCGTGGTCGGCGCGGGACGGCTCGGCACGCTGCACGCGCTCAAGTACGCGGCGCTCGCCGGCGTCCGGCTGACCCACGTGGTCGACGTCGACCCCGCGCGCGCGGGCGAAATTGGCGAACGCTACGGGGCCGCGGCGCTCGCCGACTATCGCGAACTTAAGGGCAAGGTTACGGCCGCCAGCGTCGCTGCGCCCGGCAGCCTCCATCACGAGATCGCATCCTACCTGCTCGCCCACGGCATCGACGTGCTGCTCGAAAAGCCGATGGCGGCGAGCGTGCACGAGGCGCGGGAGCTGGCCGCGCTGGCGAAACGCAGCGGGCGCGTACTCCAGATCGGCCATCTCGAGCGCTTCAACCCCGCGATCGTCGAGCTGCGCCCGATGGTTCGCGGGCCGCGCTTCATCGAATGCCTGCGCGTCGCGCCGTTCACCGAGCGCGGCACCGACGTCGACGTGATCCTCGATCTGATGGTGCACGACCTCGACGTCATCCTGACCCTGACCGCCGCCGAGGTGGCGACGGTCGAGGCGATCGGCGTGGCGGTCCTGACCGAGCAGGTCGACGTCGCCAACGCGCGGCTGCGCTTCAGCGACGGGTTGATCGCCAATCTCAACACCAGCCGCGTCGCGCCGCGCCGCGAGCGCAAAATTCGGCTCTTCCAGCCCGACGCCTATCTCTCGGTCGACTACGAGGCGCGCCGCATCCAGGTCTACCGCAAGTCGCCGCCGCCGCCCGGCGGAACCTATCCGGAAATTTCCGCCCAGCAGATCGATCTCGGAGAAGGCGATCCGCTGGGCGACGAGATCGCCGCCTTCGCCGACTCCGTGCGCACGCGCCGCGCGCCCGCGGTCACCGCGCTCGACGGTGTGCGTGTGATGGAAGTGAGCGAGCGCATCCGCGACGCGATGCGCGCCGAGGCGGGCACGCTCGGTTGACGCGCCGACGCTCCTGCACAACATTGTCAGATGACCATTGTCGCTTCCGGTCCGGCATGAGCGTTCGATCCTCAATACTGACGCTGACGATCGTCGTGCGAGTTGCCGTCGCGGAATTTGCGGCAACACTTGCGATCGGGCTTGCCGGATGCTCGCCCCGCCCGGCCGAGGTGAACGAACCGGGCTCGTACGCCGCCGCCAATTCAAACGATTGTCTGCCCGCGGTCACGCTCGTCGACCAGCACGGCCGCGACGTCCCGCTCGTCTCGCTCAAAGGCCGTCCCGTGCTGATCGATTTCATTTACACCACCTGCCCGGGACCGTGTCCGTTGATGACTGCGCGGATGGCCGCGGTGGCGAAACTGCTGGGGCCGAAGCTGGGCAAGCAGGTGGCCTTCGTCTCGATCTCGATCGACCCCGAGCATGACCGGCCGGCCGAACTCGAGCAGTATGCGCGCGCACGCGGCGCCGACGAAACGGGATGGTTTTTTCTGACCGGCACACCCGCTCAGATCGATCGCGTGCTCGCGCTCTATCACCTGGAGCGGTCGCGCAATCCCGACGGCACCGTGAATCACGCGGTGATGAGCTTTCTGCTCGGCCCCGACGGCCATCAGGTGCGCCAGTACCAGCCGCTGGAGGTCAAGGCCTCCGCCGTCGTGGCGGATATCGATCGAGTACTTGGCCGAAGCTAACCGAAAGCGCAGCGCCGGACCCTGCCGCGGTCCCGTCAGCTATGATTGGGCAGATGGCGGTTCGGATGGCGGACCACCATCACCGGAACGTTAGCGCTGCGCAGGACTTTATCGACCGTGCCGCCGAGCAGCAGATTGCGTAGCGCACCGCCACCGTGCGTGCCCATCACGATCACCCCGGCATGCTTTTCCTCGGCCGCCTTGAGAATTTCGAGCGACGCTTCGCCCTCCTTGGTGGAGAGCTCGAAGTTGGTAAAGCCTGCCAGCACGTCGTCGAAACGATGGATCAATTCGTGAACTTTCTTGATCGCGTTGGCCTGGAGCGCGGGATACTCGCCGTGCGGCACGCCATAGAGATGCTCCAGCGGATTCTCGATCACGTGCACGATGTGGAGCTTGGTGTTGCATAGCTCGGCGAGCGTGCGCGCGTAGGTCAGCGCGTAGCCGGAATCCTCGGAGAAGTCCGTCGCGAAGAGAATGTTTTCAATCTTCACCACCGCTAGTCTCCGCATTCTGCGCCCTAACTCCCTCCCCCTCAGTCTTGGGGGAGGGTTGGGGTGGGGGTCGAGAGGCGGTTCTGATCCATGAGAACCGCCTCTATCGGCAAGCTGCGCCCGCCCCGGCGCTAATCTCGCGCGAACCTACTTTGTTTGCGGTCCAACTGCAAGCTATGCACGCCGCGGCCGCAAACTCCTCCCGCGAGCGTCGCCGCCGATACCGATCCGTGTGGCGCAGGGCCGGGTTTTCCAGCACAATTCACTCCGATGAGCGCGACTCCTCGGGAACAATGGCCCGCCGCCGCCTCGCCTCGACGCCGCCGCGTGATGATCGTCGCCGGCGAGGCCTCCGGCGACCTTCACGGCGCCGACCTCGCCGCGCAGATCCTCGCCCGCGATCCCGGGTGCGATCTGTTCGGCGTCGCCGGCGAGCGGATGCGCGCGGCCGGCGTGCGCGCGCTCACCCGCACCGAGGACGTCGCCGGCCTCGGCCTTGCCGAATTGACCTCGACCATCCGGAACACTCTGCACGTGCTGCGCGAACTCAAGGCGATGCTGCGCAGCGATCGTCCGGACCTGGTCATCCTTATCGACTTCGCCGAATTCAATATGTCGCTCGCGGGCGCCGCCAAGCGTGCCGGCGTCCCGGTGCTCTACTACATCACGCCCCAGGTCTGGGCCTGGCGGCGCGGCCGCGTGGCCCGCATCATCGAACGCACAGACCGGCTCGCCGTGGTGCTGCCGTTCGAGGCGGAGATTTACGCGGGCGCCGGCTCGCGGGTTACCTTCGTCGGCCATCCGCTGCTCGACCGCGTCGCGCCTGCACAGGATCGCGCCGCCACGCTCAAGCGCCACGGCCTGCCCGCCCACGCGCGACTGCTCGCGCTGCTGCCCGGCAGCCGGCGCGGCGAAGTTCGCTACCTGCTACGCCCGATGGTCGAGGCGGCGCGCGTGCTGGAGGCCGATCATGGCCTCACGCCGGTGATCGCGCTCGCGCCGACGCTCACGCTCGCGCAACTGCGCGAGGAGGGCCGGGTCAACCTCGACGGCATACGCGTGATCGAGGGCGACACCTACAGCGTCGTCGCGGCGAGCGAGCTTGCGCTTGCGGCCTCAGGTACGGCGACGCTCGAAACCGCACTTTTGGGCTGCCCGATGGTGGTCGCGTACAAGATGTCGCCGCTTACTTACGCGCTCGCGCGGATGCTGGTGCGCGGAGTCGATTACATCGCGATGCCCAATATCCTGGCGGGACGCGAAGTCGTGCCCGAGCTTATCCAGGGCCGCGTCAACGTCCGCAACCTGGTGCGCGCGGCCGAGAACCTGATGGTGGAGCCGCTGCGCACCGAAACGCGCGACGCGCTGCTCGCGTTGCGCGCGCGCCTGGGCGAGCCGGGCGCCGCCGCGCGCGTCGCCGCGATCGCGCTTGAGATGATGGCTTAAGATCGGACGGAGCGACGGGCCGCTGGGTCAGAGTAAAGAAGGGTTCTCGCAATCCGCACATGCTTCGCTATAGCTGGCACTCAACGTCTTGAAACAAACGCGACGCGGCTAGACATGCCGCGCGACTCGAGAAGAGGAAGCTACCGCCTTTTCGTTTTTTCTGATCGTCTCTCGCTCGCCCCGCGTTCCCATTAGGCGCTTGTTAGATCGCTGTTTAGGCCGTTACCCAAAACTACAATGCTATTCCCGATGGACTCATACGCCGCAAACGCCGCTATGCTGAGCGCAGCAAAGATAAGCGCATATTCGGTCAATGTCTGACCCCGGGGGTTTTCGCGAATCCAGATATAAGACTTGCACAATGAATCGGCGATATAGATGGCGGCAGTCTCTCTTATCTTGAACATGGACTAATTTTAGTCATATGGTGATTATAGATGTCAATCAAAACTTAAATGATAAATCATACTAATGTAAACTAACAATAGTTAATCAGTACTTAATATAGATATGTATAGCTTTGAATAGCGCCGTTGCCACGCGCCAGTTCCCAGCCTGGACACGACCACGCTCATGTAGGCGAAGGGCGTGGGGTTCGGGGCTGGGCAACTTCGCGCTAGGGGGAGGCGCTAAGCCGATTGCCATGCGCGGCGGCCTGGTAACTCAGGCATTCAGCCACCCAGCAACGGCGTCACTGCGCGGCCGCCCGTCGGGGCGCTGGGTTTTCGGTCTCTGGATGAGAACGCGTGCGCGATCCGAGCGGGCGAGGTTGCGCCGGGCGGCCTGACGGGGTTACCGGGTTACGAAAGCTGCCGTCGCCTGTGATCCAATGCTTCAACTCTTTGCGCAAAGGGCAGCTTTTCTTTCGAGAAAAACCCGGCGTCACAAAGCGCTTCCGCTTGCGTCGCGTGCTTGTCGAACTCCCAGAAATACTTCTTCAATGCGAAGTACAACCCGAAGAATTGCATCTCGCTCAAACTTTCCAGCTTGGGTCGAAGTTCGTCCAGGTCCCAGAACTCAGAGGGATTCAATTCCCTCAATCCTGCAAGGAATCGCCCGACTTTCTGCTTGATGCTCTGGACGACAGCGTCAGCCGCGCGCTGTGTTCTTTTCTGTAGTTCATCTCGGACCGTGGGTTCTGGAGCAACTGCAGATCGGGAAGTCCTTGCGAAGTGAGTTGAACAGTGAGCAGACACGCCTCATGAAAGGTGAACTCTGGAAGCCGATGGCGGTCGTGGTCTGGTTCCATCGAGTTAGCCTGCACCTCGGGTGTCGCAGTAGCCAGTGACCAGCATCTCGGACGAGGGATAGCGCGATCGGGCCTAAACCGCGGCGCTCAAGCACTCGCGCGCTGGCCTCGAATTGCATGATAAACGACCAGGACGATTATCGCGCCGATCACGGCCACCACGATGCTCGCCAGGTTCACGCCCGTAACGCCGGCAAAACCAAGCTCCGTAAAAATCGCTCCCCCGACGATTGCTCCCAAAATGCCCAGGAGAATGTCCCGCACCAGCCCTTCGCCAGTGCGATTCACGATTTTGCTGCCGATAAAGCCGGCGATGAGTCCGACGATCAACCATGACAGGATGCCCATGATGGATCCTCCCCCTTGGAAGTCCTCTCAACGTGCTGCGCATCGTACAATCTGTAATCGTTTAAGCATAGTCGCCCGCCCCCGCTAGATCTGATCGTCTCTCAACAGCGGGCGCTGGCGAGTGAGTACCTCTCTCCGGCCGGACTTTAAAAGTTTTGTACGGAGAATCGCTTTTGGCTTCCGGGCGTGCGATATCCGGAATCGCACAGATTCGCATCCGCCGGAGCGACGGGACCGCATCGACTCCGTGGATCTTTGAAAAACGAGGAAGCGCCGCCTCTTGCTTATCGAGGCGTGCCAATAAAGCCGTCCGTGTGTCCGTTCGAGTCGACGTAAAACCCGACAATCTGCCCAAAGTTGTTGATCCCATTGATGGTTGTGGTACCCACTCCCTTGGGATCATCCACCGAGTGAAAATGCCCATTGGTGCTGTTGTACACGAAGCCGTGCATGGCCGTGCCGACCATGTAGACTCCAACCACCTGGCCTTTATCGTTCAAGCCCAATGCCATAGTGGATGTAGTTCCAGTCGCCGGAAAATTGAGTGTGGTCAGGGTCCCGAAATTGAGCAGAAACCCATGCGTGACCGCACTACTATCGACATAGAATCCGCAAACCATCTGCTGGTCGTTGATGCCCGTCGCCTGACTGCTCGTCGCGAGCGGGTTCACGATCTCCAGAAACACGCCGCCATTTGCGTCGTAGATGTATGCGTGATCGACGGTGAAGCCCGGGCTGTCCGCGAAATAACCCGCCGCTTGTGAGTGAAAGTTCAAACCGAGCAATTGATTGAACGAGGTACCCGGAAAGTCCACTGTCAGGTAGGTGCCATCGACCTTGCGCTCAAAGCCGTGGTTGGTTCCAGCGCCATCGATGTAAAATCCGACTGTTTTGAAGACCTTTTTGAAGTTGTCGTTGATCCCGGTGACCTGGGTTTGTACCGAACTCGGAAAGTTCTCGGGGGTAAAGGTATTCGGCAGGGTAAACACAAACCCTTGGTTTATAGTCGCGCCGTGGTAGCCGGCAATCACGTCGAAATCGTTGATGCCTAGCAATTGAGTGAATGTGTCTGTCGGAAAAATAACCGTTCGGAAGGAATATCCTGTCGCGCTGGCCGAGGCTGACACAGCGCCGCAGAACACGACTGCCAGTCCTATTCTCAGAACCAACCTTTTCATCTTCTTGCCCCTTGATGTAGTTAGCCCCTTGCCCGTCCGCGTTTCCTGCCTGCGCGCGCCCTGTTCATCGGCGGGGCACGCGTGACCTCATGAGATTCACAATGCGCTTGGCACAATTCTTCGCTAGCATTGTTGTCTGACGTAGCGCAAATTGATGCAGCTAAATCTTCATGAAATCTCGCGCGCCTCAGTCACCCTAGCTCGGAGTGAAGGGGCGACAACTTCGAGCCGAGTTTCTCAAGGGGTCGGGAAGAGTCTGTAACTAGCCCATCGGTATGCTTCGTCACTTGTACAATGCGCTCTGGTACCCGGCACTGCCGGTCGCGCTCGCGCTGAGCGGCGGAGCGCGCGACGCCGGGACGCGGCGCGCGCGGATGGGCCTCGCATGGGCCGCCGACGGCGCGGCGCCGCCGGCCGAGCCGCGCATCTGGGCGCATGCGGCGTCAGTGGGCGAAGTCGGAGCGCTCCGCGCCGTCGTGACTGCGCTCGTACGCGAGCGGCCCGGCACGACGCTGGTCGTCACCACGATGACCGCCGCGGGACGCGACGCCGCGCGGCGCTTGCTTCCCGGCGCGCAGGCCCATCTGCTCGCGCCGCTCGACTGCCGCCGCGCGCTCGGCCCCTTCCTCGACGCGGTCCGGCCCACGCTGGTGCTGATCGCGGAGACCGAGCTGTGGCCGAACTATTTCATCGAGTCGCATCGCGCGGGCGCGCGTATCGCAATCGTCAACGGCCGCATCTCCGAGCGGGCGCTCGCCCGCTACCGTTACATTCGCCCGCTGCTTCGCGAAGCGCTCTGCTCGGCCGATCTCGTTCTCGCCCAAACCGACGACGACGCGCGCCGTTTCCTCACGCTCGGCGCCGCGCCAAGCCGCGTCATCGTGACCGGCAACACCAAGTTCGATCTCGAAAGCCTGAGCGCCGCGCCGCTGCGGCCCGAACTCGAAGCTTTCGCGCCCGGATGCCCGATACTGGTCGCCGGCTCGACCGCGCCGGGCGAAGAGCAAATCGTCATCGACGCGTGGCGTGAACTGCGCGCCCGCTTCGGTCAACTGGCGCTGGTCCTCGCGCCACGCCATCTCGAACGCGCCGCGGAAATCGAAGGACTCCTGCGCGCCGCGCGGCTCGAATACTCAAAGGCGAGCGCGCCGGACGCCGGCATCGACGGCACGTCGCGTCTGATGTTGCTCGACACGATGGGCGATTTGCGCGCGATGTATGGGCGCGGCGCGGCCGCTTTCGTTGGCGGCAGCCTGGTGCCCGGACGCGGCGGACAAAGCCTTGCCGAGCCGGCCGCCGCCGGCGTGCCGGTGCTGTTCGGGCCCTTCCGTGAAAATCAGCGCGCGATCGCCTCGGCGCTGCTGGAGGCTCGCGCGGGAGCGGTGGTGCGCGACGCCGCCGAGCTGACACAAGCCATTGCCGCATTTCTCGGCGACGAGTCCGAGCGGCTGGCCGCGGGGCGCCGCGCGCACGCGGTGGTGGAACAGATGGCCGGCGGTGTCGTCGCAACCTTGATACGTCTGCGGCCGCTGATTGGCGTCGCCTGAGCCATGGCCGGTTCCACGCCAGCACCACCGAATCGTTCACGCCTGGAGGGGCTGTGGCAGAGCGACCTCGCGCTCCACGAGCGGCTGTTATGGGCCGCGCTGGTGCCCGCGGCCGGCGCTTATCGGGTTGCGCTCGCGGCGCGCGCGCTCTGGTGGCGCAGGATGAGACGGCGCGCGCGACCGCTGGTCGTGAGCGTCGGCAATCTCACGCTGGGCGGCAATGCCAAGACCCCGTTCACGCTGTTCCTCGCCTCGCGCCTGCGCATGCGAGGGTTTAAGGTCGCGATCGTGAGCCGCGGATGGGGCCGCACGCCGAGCGCGGAGCGCGCGATCCTGGTCTCCGACGACGAGCGGCTGCTCGCTGGTACGGACGAAGCCGGCGACGAGGCGGTGATGATGGCGAAATCGTTCGCCGGGCCGATCGCGGTCGCGCGCCGGCGCATCGACGGCATCGAGCTTGTCGAACAGCGGGTGGGCCCGCTCGACGCAGTGGTGCTCGACGACGCTTTTCAGCACGTGCGCCTCGGACGTGACGTCGATCTGCTGTTGATGAACGCCGAGCGCGGGGTGGGCAACGGATGGCTGTTGCCGGCGGGCCCGATGCGCGAGCCGCTCGCCGCCGCGCGCCGCGCCGACGCGGTGATCGCGGTCGACGCAGGCCGCGCCTTCGGCGCCGCCGAGCGCGCCCCGGCGCTCCCACGCTCCATCGCGGAGCATCCCCGACTGCTGCGCGCCACGCTCAGGCCGCGGGCGCTCATCTCTCCTTCCGGCCCGGGGGGACGATGGATCGAAGGGCCGCTCTCGCTGATGGGCCGGCGCGTCGTCGCGGTCAGCGGACTTGCGGACGCGGGCGGCTTTTATCGGATGCTGCGCGAGATGGAAACCGACCTGGTCGGCGTGCTCGAATATCCAGACCATCATGTGTATACAGCGGCCGACTGGCACAGTATCGTCGCCGCCGGGCGCGGCGGCGCGGTGTTCGTAACCACAGAAAAAGATTTGGTGAAGCTCGAGCGGTTTCCGTTCGAGCGCGATTCGCTGTACGCTTTACGCCTCGAAGTCGTGATGGATCTAGACGACGAGACACGCCTCGTCGAGATGATCGTTGCAAAGCGCGCTCATCCGCGCGCCCCAGCGAGCGCCAATCCCGACCCGAGAGCAAAGGAGGCCTTTGACGAAAATGGCCGTTAGCCAGGAACTGCTCGACATTCTGGCCTGCCCTAAATGCAAGGGCGACCTGCGCGTTACCGACAAGCAGGACGGGCTTATCTGCGACGCCTGCCATCTGCGCTACCCAATCAAGGACGACATCCCGATCATGCTGATCGAAGAGGCGCAGGCGGCGAAGTGACGCGGGCGATGTGGTGAGGGCGCCGCGGCCGTGCGATGAATATCGCGAAGCATCCGACATCCCGTGCCGCCGTCTCGCGTGAGTTCTCCCGAATCTCCGCCGGTCCCTACCAGCTTTATCTGCGCGCTGACCTGGCGCCTCATGCGGATGCGCTCGCGGCCGCGCTCGGCAAGCTTGGCGCCGCGAATTCCATCGAAACCGCCAATCGCGGCGCCGGCAATCGTGGCGGGGGCTTCAAGCTCGTGCTCCCCGGCGGACCGGAATTGTTCGTGCGCCACGCGCGGCGCGGCGGCGCGATGCGCCGCGTGCTCGACGATCTCTATTTCGGCTTCCATCCACGTCCGCTCAGCGAGTTGAGGGTCACCGCCGAAGCCGCGCGGCGCGGCGTGCCGCTGGCCGAGCCGATCGGCGCGGCAGTGCGATGGGTCGTGCCGGGGCTTTACCGCGGCTTCTTCATCACGCGCGCCGCCTCCGGCATGACGCTATGGGAATTTCTGCGCACCGACGACGACCCGAGCGTGCGCGCCCATGTGCTCGAGCGCGCGCGCGAGGCGATCGAGACGATGCTTCGCGAGGGACTGCACCATCCCGACCTCAACCTCCACAACCTCTTCGTTACGCCCCACGGTGAGAGCTTCGCCATTATCATCCTCGACCTCGACAAGGCGCGGCTCCGCGACCGCCCGGTGAGCGGCGCGGCCCGCCGGCGGATCGCGGCGCGGCTGCTGCGCTCGGCGCACAAGCTCGATCCGCACGGACGTTTTCTCGATTCCACCGCATTGTCTATTCTGAATTTCGCCTGAATCGTCTGAATTTCGTATCGCGTCCGCAACGCAGGAGATGCCGCTGATGAAAGAGGAAAAAGGTGTCCCGCCCGAACAGGTGATGGCGTCGCTGTTCGAGGGGCGCGAGCGCCTTGACCAGATGGCGCTGCTCGCGCGGCTCGAACACGGCGGCGCCTCGATCTATCGCGCCTGGGCCGGTGGCGAACGCAACGTCAAGGCGCGCGAAGCGCTGCTGGCCGCCGCGGAGCGCGAGGAGGCCAACGCCAAGCTGCTGCGCCTGATGAGCACGCCCAAGGGCGAGTGCGAAAAATGTCACACCACGCTCGCGCTGGGGGCCGAGGCCGTCTGCTGTGCTTTCCAATGCACCTTCTGTCCGGCGTGCGGGACGGGATACAATCACGTCTGCCCGAACTGCGGCGGAGAACTCCTGCGGCGTCGCGCCGCTTGAAGTTCGTCATTCCTCAGGATGGCCGAAGAGCCGGGCTCGGCTTTGCCCAGCACCGACTGCCTTTGCGCACGATTTGTCAATGAGCCGTCAAGCTAGTTTGCGGGCGGGGCGCCCACTGCCGCGTGCGGCGCTTCGTTTATGTCGGCCACTTGTCGCCGAAGCTTGGCGATAAGCTCGCTTTGCGCCTGAATCAGATTTTGAATTTCGAAAACGCTCGGGCTGTTACCGCTGGCGTCCTTGCTCGCGACCACAGTCACTTCATGCGGCTGCACGAGTTCAGCGTTCCTTCGCATCGCGTCGCATTCGGCAGCCGATACATCCGCCGCCTCGCATCGCTGACTGATCATCTGATCGAGCTTTTTTCGCAAGCGCTTGATTTCCGCCTGCTGTAGCTGGGCCTGGTCGGCGAGCGACTGGCCATTGACCTCCGTCTGGCCGGGCATCGTGGCGATCATGGCGCGGCGGAGGTTCTCCTTTATCTCTCTTGCTGAATCCATGCCGGCGCTCCCTTCCGCGTCGGCGGCGGTGTTGGTGGTGCCCGCCGGTCCGTTGTAACCCGAACCGCTGGTGGCGCCGCGCCGCAGCCCTTGCGATTTCGTGCCGGTCGCGAAATTGACCAGCGCCGCGGCTATCGTGTCCGGCAATTTGCAATCGACCTTGCTGGGCGGCTCGAGTTGCACCGCCTCACCGCTGACCAGGACGTCGCTGCCGATGTTGTGGTCATCAGCGCGCACGTTGATAATCGCGTCGACCCGGTTCGGATATTTTTCGACCGCGGCCTTTCTTAGCTCATCCGCCATCTGAAGATGCTCAGGATCCGTGGCCGCCGCGGCGAAGGGCTCCACGTAGCTGACTTTCCCAACCTCTTCGTAGCACGCGGTGTCGATCGATTGCTCGGTGACATAGATATGCCCGGCGGGGCGGGATGCGCTCTGTGCGGCCGGCGCGGGAGCGGCCTCGGGCGGTTTCGCGGTCGCACAGGCCGAAAGCAAACACGCCGTTATCGCGATTGAACCGATGTAACCAGCAACGCGAATCGTAATCATCGGAGCTCCCCCAGCTCAGCGTTCTTCGGCCGCGGGCCTTTTCGACAATATCATTTTTGCCGCTTTGCGCTTTCCATAGACGAAAGCCCGCGCGGTTGGTTACGTCGAAAGTGCCGGGCCTCCCGGCCGCCCTGCGGACTTGTATGCACGCGGCTCAACGCGGTAGTACGGCTGATGACTGACGATTCATCAAGGAGCCTTTAACCATGCTGATGCTCTATTACGCTCCGGGGGCGTGCTCGATGGCCTCGCACATCGGGCTCGAAGAGAGCGGCGCGCCGTACGAAACCAAATTGATCTCGTTCGCCAACGCCGAGCAACGCTCCGAGGCTTATCTGAAGATTAATCCGCGCGGCAGGGTGCCGGCGCTCAGCGTCGACGGCGCGGTCCTGGTTGAAAACACCGCCATCCTGACCTACCTGGCGAAGAAGTTCCCCGCCACCAAGCTGCTGCCAGCCGATCCGTTGGCCGAGGCGCGATGCATTTCAACGATGGCCTGGTTCTCCAACACCGTGCATCCGTCCTTCACCCATATCAACCGGCCCGAGCGTTTCGCCGACGACCCGGCGGTTCATCCGAATCTCAAGGAGACCGGGCGCAAGAACTTCTGGGCGAACGTTCAGGAAATCGACTCGCTGCTGAAGGGCAAGGACTGGATGATGGGTACGCAGTACACGGTCTGCGATCCCTATGCTTTGATCTTCTATGGCTGGGGGGTGCGGATAAATCTACCGATGAAGGAACTTGCCGCGTACACAGCCTTCAAGGACCGGATGCTGCTCCGTCCGGCAGTGCGCAAAATCCTGGAGCGCGAACAGAATATCCTGCTGACCGCCGCCGCCGCGTAACTTCCGCCGCGGAAGCTCGGCAGACCGCGGGACCGCTCTACGAGGGCCTGCGCGCGATGGCGTCGATCTCCACTCGCGCGCCGCGCGGCAGCGCCGCGACCTGCACGGTCGCGCGCGCCGGGTAGGGCGCGTTCAGATGCTCGCCGTAGATGCGGTTTACGATGTCGAAGTCGCCGAGGTCGACCACATAGATAGTGGTCTTCACGATATCGCCGAAATGGAGATGCGCCGCGCCCAGGACTTCGCGCAGGTTCTCCATCACACGGCGCGTCTCGTGCTCGATCCCGCCCTCGACCAGCCGTCCGCTCGCCGCGTCGATCCCGATCTGCCCCGAGCAGAAAAGCCATTCGCCGTCTCCGATCGCCTGCGAATAGGGACCAATCGCGGCCGGCGCCGCGGGCGTCGAAATCTGCTGTTTCATCGATGACTCCGAAGAGGAATTTTCGCGAAGAAAAATACGCGCGGCCTAGGCGCGATGGCCGTTGTTGCTGGTGCCCATCCCGACCCGCGCGACCCGCATCACGCCGTCGATCGCGGCGATCTGATGGATAAGAACATTGAGCTGGCGCGCGCTGCCGACGCTCAGCTCGAACACCGATAGCGCCCGGCCGTCGTTGCCAGTCGCCTTGACCTCTGCGGTCGAGATATTGACCCCAGCCGAGGCGATGGTCTTGGACATCGCGGCCAGCAGCCCCGGCTGATCGATGCTCAGGACTTCGAGCCGGATCGGCCGCGGACTGTCTTCGCCCTCCTTCCATACCACCGGCACGCGACGCTGTGGATCGCTAACCATCGCATGCGGGCATCCCTTCAGATGCACCGTGACGCCGCGGCCGCGCGTGATGAAACCGATAATCTCCTCGCCGGGCAGCGGACTGCAACATCGCGCAAACCGGACCAGCATATCGCCGACGCCCGAGACGATAACCGCGTTGCCCGTTGGCGCGCGGCGCGTCTCGCGCGCCGGCCGGCCGTTGTCGGAGGACGCCGGCGGCGCCGGCGCCTTTTCGGCGCGGTAGAGTTTGAGCTCGTCGGGGGTCAGCAGCTTGGCCAGCAACTGCGCCGCGGTGATGATGCCGTAGCCGACCGCAGCCAGCAGACTGTCGATCTCGCGGTAGGAGAACTCCTTGAGCACGGCCTCGAAGCGCTTGCCGGGGCGCAGTTGCGCGACCGTCAGCCCAAGCGGCTCCAACTCGCGATCGATGAGCGTGATTCCCCACTTGATCGAGCGCTCGGCCTGTTGCGCGCGCAGCCACTGGCGGATGCGGCTCTTGGCGCGCGCGGTGACCGCGAAGCTCATCCAATCCTTGCCGGGGCTTTGCCGCTCCGAGGTGACCACTTCGATCGTATCGCCGGACTTGAGCCTATAGCGCAGCGGCACCATCCTGCCGTTGGCGCGCGCGGCGCTCAGATGCTGGCCGACCTGGGAGTGGATGCGGTAGGCGAAATCGATTACCGTCGCGCCCTGCGGAAAGTCGAGCACGTCGCCCTTGGGCGTAAAGACGAAGACCTCCTCGGGGAACAGGTCATCCTTGACAGTGGAGAGGAATTCCTGCGGGTCCTTGAGGTTCTGCTGCCATTCGATGAGCCGGCGCAACCAGGCGAAGCGCTCTGTCTCGCGCAGTTCGCTGGTGCCGCCCTCCTTGTAGCTCCAGTGCGCGGCGATTCCCTCTTCGGCGACCTTGTGCATCTCGGCGGTCCGGATCTGCACTTCCATCCGCTGCCCCTGCGGACCAATCACCGTGGTATGCAGCGACTGGTACATGTTGACCTTGGGCAGCGCGATGTAATCCTTGAAGCGGCCGGGAATCGGCTTCCAACTGGCGTGGGCCACGCCCAGCGCCTCGTAACACTCGCGCAGCGTGGCGACGATGATGCGGAAGGCCACCAGGTCATAAACCTGGTCGAAGTGCAGCCCCTCCTCCTGCATCTTGCGATGGATCGAATAGATGTTCTTGGGCCGCCCGGTTACTTCGGCCTTGACCCCGGCCTCCTCCAGCCGCTGCACGATGATCCCGATTACAGCACGGATGTACTCCTCGCTCTCGGCCATCGTCCGCGCGACGTGGGCCTTCAACGTGGCGTAGGCGGTCGGGTTGATGTAGCGAAAGGCCGCGTCCTCCAGCTCCGACTTGAGCCAGTAGATGCCGAGCCGATGTGCGATCGGAGCGTAGATCTCGAGCGTCTCGTGCGCGATCTCCTCCTGGCGGTCGCGCGCCAGGTGCGAGAGCGTGCGCATGTTGTGCAGGCGGTCGGCGAGCTTGATGAGCACGACCCGGATGTCGTGCGCCATCGCGATCACCATCTTGCGGAAGTTCTCGGCCTGCTTCTCGGCGCGGCTGGAGAACGTGATCTTCGAAACCTTGGTGACGCCGTCAACCAGGGTGGCGACTTCGTTGCCGAAGAGCTCGCGCACCTCGTCGAGCGATGCCATCGTGTCTTCGACCACGTCGTGCAGCAGGCCGGTAATGATCGAGGGCAGGTCGAGCTTGAGCTGGGCGATGATGAGCGCGACGTTGAGCGGATGGGTGACGTACGGCTCGCCCGACTCGCGCTTCTGCTCGGCGTGCATCCGCGCCGAGTACTCGTAGGCGCGGCGGATTAGCTGAGCGTCGGCCTGCGGATTGTACGCCTGGATCCGCGCCAGGAGATGTTCGAGCTCGTCGGGCTCGCTGGCAACGACGGCTAGTTCTTCCACGCTGCGAAGTCCTCGCAGAGCCGTGTCACTCTCAGCCGCTCCGCCTCCACCACAGCCTTTAAGCGGACCAGTGAATCTTGGAGGTCCGCGTTGATTATCAGGTAGTCGTACTCGGGATAGGCTTGCGCTTCCTCGCGCGCGCGATGCAGCCGCTCTGCGATCGCGGCTTCGTTCTCGGTGGCCCGCTTGCGCAGCCGCTCTTCGAGCTCGGCGAAACTGGGCGGCAGGACGAAAATCGTGACTGCGTCGCGCGGGTACTTGTCCTTTATCTGGCGCGCGCCCTGGATGTCGATGTCGAGCAGGATGTCGTGACCGGCGGCGATCGCGCGGTCCAACGCCGCGCGGGGCGTGCCATAGGAGGCTTCAAAAACCCGGGCCCATTCCGCCAGCTCGCCCGCTTCGCGCCTCCGGATGAATTCCTCCTCGTTCACGAAAAGGTAGTCAAGTCCTTCGACCTCGCCATTGCGCGGCCTTCTTGTGGTCAGCGACACGGACGCCTCAAGGCCGCCGATCGCCCTTAGCGCCGCGCGAGAGATAGTGGTCTTGCCGGCCCCAGACGGGGCCGAGAGAATGAAAATTATCCCGCGGCGGGGCGCCCCCGAATGCTCCATGAACAAGCCTATAAAAGCCGCAATCCCTTTGCAAACAGGGTTTTTTTGGCCCTACTCGACGTTCTGCACCTGCTCGCGCATCTTTTCGACTTCGCCCTTGAGCCCCACGGTTATCCGCGAAAGCGCCGCGCTCTGCGACTTCGCGCCCATCGTGTTGATCTCGCGATTGACCTCCTGCAGCAGAAACTCGATCTGCTTGCCCACCGTCCCCTCGCTTTCCACCAACTCGCGCAAACCGTGCAGATGGGCCCGCAGGCGAGTCACTTCCTCGGCGATGTCGGCTCGCTGGGCGGCATCGGAGGCCTCCTCGTACAGCCGCTTCTCGTTGACCGCCAGATCGGCGACAAGGTCTCGCAGCCGAGCCTGAAAATTCGCCACAATTTCGCTGCGCGAGGCCTGCGCCAGCCGCTCGATCTTCGGCACGGCCTCGGTAATCGTGTCGATGCGGCGGATGAAGTCGGCGCGCAACGCTTTGCCCTCGCGCTTGCGGTCGGTCTCGAGCGCCTTGAGCGCGCGAGCGATCGCAGTAAACGCCAACTGCACCCCGGGGCGGGAATCAGTCTCTTCTTCGCTGACCTGGAAAATCTCTGGGCGATGCAGCAGGACCTCGATCTCCGGTTTGCCGGAAAGACCGAGGCGGCGCCCAAGCCGGCCAAGCTCCTTGACGTAGAGCGCCGCGAGCCGGTCGTTGACGCGCAGCGTCGTAGGCGGAGGGCCAAGCGGCGTGCATCGGACAAAAAGCTCGACCCGGCCGCGCGCTATCACGCCCTGAACGAGCTTGCGAATTTCGGCCTCGTGTTCGCCCCAGGTGCGAGGCAGATTGAGCTTGAGCTCGAAAAACCGCTGATTGAGCGTGCGTATCTCGGCCGTAACGCGCACCTTGCCGCGTTCGATCTCAGCCCGTCCGAAGCCGGTCATACTGCGCATCTAGCTTTTGTCCCCCGCGGCGCTTAGGCCGATGCCCCAGTTTGAAGACAAGCCCGATAAAGCTCAACCGTCCGACGAGCCATAGAAGCCATCGAGAAGCGCTCGACCGCCATCGCCCGCGCCGCGGCCCCCATCGCGGCGAGCGCCGCCGCCTCGGCGCTCAAGTGGGCCAATGCGCCGGCCAGCGCCGGCGCATCGGCCGGCGCGACCAGCATCCCCGTGCGGCCGTCGTCCACCGTATCGACGATTCCGCCGACACGCGAAGCCACGGAGGGAAGCCCGCAAGCCATCGCTTCGAGCAGCGCGACGCCGAGCCCTTCGCTAAGCGAGGGCATCGCGAAAACGTCGAGCGCCCATAGGATCGCGCGGGCGTCGTCGACCCGGCCGAGCATCCGGACCGCGTCGCCAAGGCCGAAGCGCCGAATCTCCGCCGCGAGCGGGTCGCGAAGCGACCCGCTGCCGGCGATTATCGCGACGACGCGGCGCTGCGGGCGGCGGCCTGCCGCGCGACTACGTCGCGCGGCAGGCCGCCGCCCCCGGCAGCAGCGCTGCGCGCCCGAGGAGGGCCATCGCTTCCACCAGGTAGCGATGGCCCTTGCGCGGCACGAGCGCGCCGACCGTGCCGACGGCGAGGTCGGCGTCGCCAAGGCCCAGCGCGGCGCGCGCCGCGGCGCGTTCGTCCGCCGACGGCGGACGAAAGTGCGCGCAGTCGACGCCGCTTGGGATCACCGTGATGCGCTCGCGCGCGCCGATGGCGCGCGCGAGCGCGTCGGCGACCGCGGCGGAAATCGCCGCGACGCCGTCGACCGCGTGGCGGCCGTAGAGCCAGGGCGCGAACAGCCGGTTGGGCACGTAGTCCATCCGGCGCGTCACCACCGCCGCGCGCGCAAGGCCGCGCACCCACGGCGCCAGCGCATGCGCGCGCGAAGTATGGAAGTGGACCACGTCGTAGCGCCCGTCGCGAAGCCGGCGTCTCAATGCTAAGGCGGCCGCAAGATCGAGCGCATTGCGGATAGGCAAGGGACGGCAGACGATGCCGGCCGCCTGTGCGCGCCGCCACAGCTCGCCCGCCGGATCGCACAGCAGCTCCGCGCGATGGCCCATCGCGCGGAGCTCGAGCGTGAGTCCAAGCACCTGGGTTTCGCCGCCGGCGAAATTGCGCTCCGGATCGACCCCCGCGACGCTCAGCGCCGGCGCCGCGCGCGTCGCCGCCGCTGGCGTTGGGGCCTCGACCGGAGACGAAGAACCCATCGCTCAGTCGGCGAACCGGTAGTAAACGATCGCCGCGATCGCGGCGATCGCATCGCGCCAGCCGATCTTCTTGCCCTCCGCGTACGTGCGCCCCGAGTACGAAATCGGCACTTCATAGATACGCCATCTGGCGCGCGCTGCCTTGGCGGTTATCTCGGGCTCGAAAGTGAAGCGGTCGGCGCTGAGCTTGAGCGTCACCAGCTTGTCGCGCCGAAACGCCTTCATCCCGGTTTCCATGTCCGTCAGGTTGAGATTGCACATCATGTCGGAGACCAGCGTCAGCATCCGGTTGCCCACGTAGTGCCAGAACATCAGCACGCGATGCGGTCCGCCGAGAAAACGCGAGCCATAAACCATGTCCGCGCGGCCGTCGAGAAGCGCCTCGAGCAGACGCCGGTAGTCGCGCGGGTCATATTCGAGGTCCGCGTCCTGGACCACGACGTATGGATTGCGCGCCGCCGCGAAGCCGGTGCGCAGCGCCGCGCCCTTGCCGCGATTGACCGCGTGATAAAAGCAATGGACCTGCGGATGCTCGAGCGCGCGCAAGTACTTGGGGGTGTCGTCGGTTGAAGCGTCGTCGACCACGATGACCTCGGTCTCGAAGCCGCACTCCAGCACGCGCCGGATGACCTCGCCGATCGTGCCGGCTTCGTTGTACACCGGGATCACTACGGAAATCTTTGCCGCTTCGTCCATCGTTCTTCCCACCCTTCCCTGCGCACTTGCCGCACTGTTGCTCGGCCCGGGCCACTCCCACCTTGCGCCGTGACGAACCGCCGCCGCGGGCTATATCCCGCCGCTCACGGTATCGCGCCGCCGCCGCGCGCGCATCATCCTGGTAACGCGTCGAATCAACCGGCGCGGCGCATCACCCATCGCACGACCGTACGCGTCGACAACTCGAAGCCGGTCGGTGCGCCCCATCCCCTCAAGGTCGAAGCGGCAAAGCTGCACCAGGTTGCGCAGCCGCCGGCGCTCCCAGTCCAGGCGCGGACGCGCCGTGCGTTCGTGATCGATCAGGCTGAAGCGCATCGGCGGACCGTTTGCGACAAAGATGTTGTAGGGCGTCAGGTCGCCATGGACGAAGCCCGCGCGATGGAGCCGCGCGACTTCGGCGCCGAGCGCACGCAGCACCTCGCGCCTGCGCGCCGGCGGCGCGCCGACCGCGCGCCGAAGAAGCCGCGGCAGCGGCTCGCCCGCCACGCGCGCGGTCACCATCATCGTGCGACCGCTCTCGCGCTCATCACCGAGCATCAATATCGGCGCCACCGCGAAGCCGGATGCGGCCAGCGCGTCGAGAATCGACTGCATCCGTTCGGCGCGCGAGCGCAAGACCAGCCGGCGAATCGCCTTGAGTCCGCGCGGCGCGTCGAGCACCTTGACGAAAACCTCGGTCTCGCCGGAGAGCGGCGTGCCGAGCCGAATCTGGTAGGTCGAAGCATGGCGCGAGCGCCGCAAGGGCCGGTCGCCCCCGCCGCCGGCGATTTTGAGCGCGCGTTCGATAAGTTCCATCCCGAGCCTGGAGGGAAGTTCCGCCAGCGCAGGCGCCAGCAGCAGCGACCATCCGTCGCGCTCGACCCGGGCCTGGGCGGCAACCGTCACGGACGCTCCTGGCCCTGCCGCGCAGGCTCTTTCGCGCCGCCCGCTTCCGAAGCCGGCGGCAGCGGACGCGACCGGTCATCCACAAACGCGCTGCGGACGGCCCGCGGCGCCGCCAGCGCGTGTCTGATCGCGGCCGCGACCTTTACCGGAGCGATCCGCCGCATGCATTCGCGGCCGATCGGGCACTCGCGCAGGTAGCACGGATGGCACGGAATCGCGCCGCTCAGCGCCAGGTCGGCAAATCCCCACGGCGCCGAGCGTTCGGGCGCGGTCGCGCCCCACAGTGAAACCACGGGACATCCAGCCGCTGCCGCGATATGCATCGGGCCCGAATCGGGGCCGAACGCCGCGGCGCACTCGGCGAAGATCGCGACCAGGTCGCGCAAACCGGTGCGCCCCGCCAAATTGAGGACGGGCGCGCCAGCGAGGTTCGCGACTACTTGATCGGCCAGCGCCACTTCGTCGCGGCCGCTGCCGACCAGCACCGGAAAGAGCGCGGGCGAGCCGTCGCGCGCGATCGCCATTTCACGAATCACCGCGGCGATCGAGTCGGGGAAATAGATCCGGCTCGGCCATGACGAGCCCAGGATCACCGCCAACAGCGGCCGCGGCGCGCCCTCGAGCATCGCCGCCGCGCGCGCCCGCTCGGCGTCCGAGGAAACGAGCCCGAACTCTATCGGCGCCGCCGCGAGCCCCAGCGCGTCCGCGAAGCCCTGGTACTGCATCAGCTTCAGGCGCATCGGCGGTTGCGGCGCAATTTGCCGGGTAGAAAACAGATGGTTGAATTCCTTGCCGTTGGAGCGATCGAAACCGACGCGCACGCGCGCTCCGGAAGCGATCGCAACCACCCCGCTCTTGAGATGGCGCTGGAGGTCGAGCGTCAGATCGAAATGACCCGCGCGCACCCGGACCAGGAAGGGCAAGAACGAGAACGGCGCGCGGCGGCGATTGTAGACGATCAGCTCATCCACCCAGGGATGGCCTTCGAGCACGGCCTGCGACTTGGGCTCGACCGCCCACGCGAGATGCGCGGCCGGCCACGCGCGGCGGATACGGCCGAGCAGCGGCAGCGCTCGGACGACGTCACCGATCGCACCGAGCAGAATGACAAGGACGCGGCGCGGCGCGGCAACAGGATCGGCTAAGGGCGCAAGGGCAGCGGATTCGGCGGTCGGATCGGCAGCAGTCTGATCGGTGTAAGTCGGGCTCAAGTCCAATCCAGCGCGCCGCGCTGCCAGGCGTAGACGAGGCCGACCGCGAGGATCGCGATGAAGACCAGCGCCTCGACCAGGCCGAACATCCCGAGATGGCGCAACTCGACCGCCCACGGGTAGAGGAACACCACCTCGACGTCGAACACCACGAACAGCAGCGCGGTCAGGTAAAAGTGCACCGAGAAGCGGCCCCACGCGACGCCGCTTGGCGGATTGCCGCACTCGAAGGTCTCGCCCTTGATCTTGCTGGGGCGCCGCGGGCCGGTCAGTCGGTTGATCGTGACCATGCCGCCGACGACCGCCGCCGCGACCGCGAGCGTTACCAGAATCGGGAACCAGGTGAGCAGCATCGCGGATACCTTCGCCTAGGGCCTCGCAACAAGCCCTTCTAATTGCATTTATGAATAGCGGATTAGTCGGCCTTTTCCAACGTGGACCGCGATGCGCCTTCACAGTGCACTTGCTCTGCGGTAACGCTTGGGTCGAGACTTACTGAAACGGCGATTCGATACGGCGGACGAGGTTTAATTTTTCGCTCGGATTGCAGAGCGAGGCGCAGTTTCGCTAAATATTCGCTATCGAACGAGGAATCGAACGAGGAATTCTGCATGGGCTACAGAAGCGCAATCGAGTGGACGGACGCGACTTGGAATCCGATTCGCGGCTGCACGAAGATCACCCCGGGTTGCAAAAACTGCTACGCCGAGGCTTTTGCGGAAAGGTTTCGAGGAGTTCCAGGACATCCGTTTGAACAGGGTTTTGATCTCCGTTTGATACCTGAAAAGCTTGATGAGCCGCAGCGCTGGCGACGACCGCTCAGAATCTTCGTAAATTCGATGAGCGATCTGTTCCATCCATCCGTGCCGACCGATTACATCAAACGCATCGGCATAAGCATGCACCATGCGCACTGGCATACCTTCCAAGTGCTGACAAAACGTCACGAGCGGATGAACGAATTACTTAGTGGCGAACTTCGTTGGATTGGCTTGCTCAAAAATGTTTGGTGGGGCGTCAGTGTTGAGGACCGCGAGCACGGACTTCCGCGAATCGACGTTCTGAGACGCACAAACGCCGCCATACGGTTTCTCTCCATCGAACCATTGCTCGAAGACTTGGGAGAAGTCGACCTCACTGGCATCGATTGGGTAATCGTCGGGGGAGAAAGTGGCATTCACCACAGGCCTATTGCGGTGGCGTGGGTGCGCAGCATTCGCGATCAGTGCCAGGCCGCGAAGGTGCCGTTCTTTTTCAAACAATGGGGCGGTCGAACGCCAAAGCGTCAGGGGAGAATTCTCGACGGGCGCGTGTGGGATCGCATGCCAGCCGTCGAAGGTTCCGAGGGCTCGGCACTGTAAAATCGTGGACCCTGTCGCCAGCGATGGTCTCCGCGCGCGTCCCGGTCGAATCTGGACGGTCGAAAAGCTTACCTACCTGCAGAACTATGCGAGCGCTTTCACTACCGCTATGCGCGGAAAGTGGGAGCGTCTTGTTTACATTGACCTACTTGCAGGCCCAGGCCGCGATATCGATCTTGAAGGAAATAAAGAGTTCGACGGCTCTCCGCTCATCGCCCTCAACATAAGACCAGCCTTTGATTATTGTTTCTTTGGCGACAAAGACAAACGGAACGTCGACATCCTGAAGAAGCGGATCGCGGCTTCAGATGAAAGCGTGTCTCTGTAGAAGTGGGCGATTGCAACGTCCTGGTCGACAATGTTGTCAAGCAGCTTTCACAAAAAACTCTGGGACTGGCCTTCGTCGATCCTGAAGGGTTTGAAGTCGATTTTAGAACCTTGCGCATTTTGGCAAAGCGCAGAATCGACGTGCTCTATTGGTTCCCGAGTGGAATAGCCATTCGTCGGAACCTGAAGAATTTCCGAACGCTCAAGGACAGCCCCATGGAGCGCTTTTGGGGCAGGGATTGGCGTCAACTCCCCATTGCAAAGTGGGCTGCTGGAGAGATCGTTCCCGACGAAAAAATCGAAAAATCGATAGTGGCTGAATTCCTGAAGGATGTCGCCAAAGCCGGTTTCGACTTTCGAGACGAGTGGGCGCTTCCATTCGCAAACACACGCAACGCGCAAATGTATCACTTGCTATTTTTTTCGCACGATAAATTGGCGCTTAAAATCTGGAAAAGTGTTAAGAAAATCGCGCCTGGCGGACAACGCACTTTCTCTGGAATGACCTAGCCCCGAGGAATTTGCATTTTCCGTCAAGGCGACGCACCTGAGCGCCATCGCGCGCAACGCAAGCCTCTCAACGGCGCTGGCGGCGGACGAGGCCAGGAACAATCGCATCGGGGAGACCTCGCGGGTAACCGGATTTACCATCGAGTCCGGACTCACCTCCAAGTAGCGGCGTCACATTCGCCGGTCCGAAAACGACCTTCGACGTGCCACGACGATCGCCAGCGCGAAAAAGGCCTCTCCGACGTCGTACGTGCGGCGAGTCCCGTCGGCCAAGGTGAACTCTTCGCGATCCAGTTTCGCGAGCGCAAGCTTGCGCGCTATCGGACCCGGGAGCACGCTGAAAATCGCGCCGGTATCGATCAGAAATTCGAGCTCGATGCGCCCGCGCGGCGCGGATTGGAAATGGTCGCTTTCGTGAAGGTAATTCCCATTCTCGTCGCGGCTCCGCTTTGCGCCGGTGAGCTAGTGCATTCTCGCAGCAAGGCAGGCGGTAGCCAATCCTGTCACGATCATAGTGACGCGTACGCGGCCGCGATGAGTGCCTTGGCGCGCGGGTCGAGCAGGATTCCCCCGCCCATCCGGTTCATCGCGTAACCAAAGCCGATTTTCGCCTCGGGATCGGCGAACCCGAGCGATCCGCCGGCGCCCGGATGGCCAAACGCGCTCGCGTTGGGCCCCATCTCCTCGCCCGGCTGCGAGAGCATGAAGCCGGACGAAAAACGCGTCGAAATCATCAGCACTTCGTCGGGGCCGCGCGACTCCTCGACGTGACACGAGGGAATCTCGCGCGCCGCCATCACGCGCACGCCGTCAACCTCGCCGCCGCGCGCGAGCGCGCCATAGAGCCGCGCCAGCGCGCGGCCGTTGGTATGGCCGTTGGCGGCGGGAATCTCGGCGCCACGCCACGCGCGCGAGTTCACCGTCGCCATCGAGAGCACCATCGGATTCATGAACGTCTTCGCGGTGACGGACTCGGGATTTTTGGCCATTTCGGCGAACAGGTCGAATTCGCCCGGCGCGGGCGGCGGCGCGCCGATCATCTCGGCGACGCGGCGGTCTTCGCGCGCCGCCAGTCCGATATGCGCGTCGATCTTTGAGCGGCGCGGCGATTTCGTCCTTGAAATAACTGCCGGCGCTCTTGCCCGTGATCCGGCGAATCACTTCGCCAACCAGGATAGCCAAAGGTGAGCGCATGGTAGCCGTGCCGCGTGCCCGGCTCCCACCATGGCGCCTCGGCCGCCAGCGCGTCGGTCATCGTTCGCCAGTCATAGAGCGTCCTCGGGCACGAGCGGTTTGCGAATCGCGGGGAGGCCGGCGCGATGGTTCAGCAGTTGACGGACGGTGATTCGATCCTTCCCGTTCGCGGCGAACTCGGGCCAGTACTTCGCAACCGGCGCGTCGAGCTCGAGCCGGCCCTCGCCGGCGAGCCGATGCGCGCAAATCGCGGTGAGCCCCTTGGTGGTCGAATAGACGTTGACTATCGTGTCGCGCGTCCACGGCCGCGTCCGCGCCCTGTCGGCCCATCCGCCCCACAGATCGACCACGAGACGGCCGTCGAGCGCGAGCGCGACCGACGCGCCGGTCTCGCGAGCGGCTTGCGAAGTTGTCAGCAAAAGCCTCGCGCACGCGCGCAAACCGCGCCGTCACAGGTCCTTCGATCGTGACGTCAGCCATTTCCTACTCTCTGATTTTCCGCTTCTGATTTTTCTATCACCAGGCCACCGCCGCGACTCGAGCCCGCGCCAGCCGTACGTCCGAAGCATTGCGCACCGGTCGCGATCGGCGCGCCCGCGAGCGCGTCGGATCGTCGTATCCCACACCGTGAGCGCCTGCGCTTGCCCGCCGCGCCGATCGGCGTCTCGACTTCTGGTTGAAGTCGCAATCGTAAAGCCGCCCGTCCCATCCGACGCTCACCAGCGCGCGGCGCATCAGGCCCTCGACCGTTCCGGATTGAAATGGTTGACCAGCAGCCCCATGTAGTCCGCGTACTTGTCCATTGATGCAACTGATGGGCGAAGCGCGCGATGGGCATGTTGGTGATAGTCAGCAGGCGATTGAAGCGGACGCCGTATACGCCGAGTTCGCGTCGATAGTCCGCTTCGAGCGCGGCCTGCGGCGGCGGCAGCGCGGGGCCGACGGGATTGTAGACCAGGCTAAGCTCGAGGGCGCCTACGCCGTAGCCGAGAGCGTTCAGGTTTTGCAGCGCCGCGATGCTTTTCTCGAAGACGCCGCGCCCGCGCTGGCGCTCGACGTTCGCGGCGCTGTAGCATGGCAGCGAGCAGACCAGCACCACGTCATTGTCACGGTAGAATTCGCCGAGCCGTTCCATCCCGGGCTCGAACATCACCGTCAGGTTGCATCGGACCATCACCTCGCGCCCCGCGCGACGGCCGCCCTCGACCAGCATCCGGAAATTGCCGTTGAGCTCCCGGCGCACCGCCGGTAAGGTCGATCGTGCGGTATCGCGGGGCTGTGCGCGAGCAGTTCGAGCACACGCTCCGCCGTCGCACGCTCCATCCGCTCAGTGCGCGCGGGACCGGCGTCGACGTGGCAGTGATGGCACGCCTGGTTGCAGAGCTTGCCGACGTTGATTTGCAGGGTCGTGGCTTTCGCGCGCGTCAAAGCGCCCAGCCCATACTGGCCGAGCGTCTCGTCAAAGTTCGCGGCGGACGCCATCGCGGGCTCGAATCCCGCCTGCGCATCACCTGCCATCGCGCCCATGCCTCTTAATCATCGAATCAAGTCTCCGCGAATCAGGTCTCCGCAACGCCATTATATGTTATTGGTATCGCAAGTTGAGCGCTCTTCATAACCCCACGCGCGATCCGAGGCACCGGCAATCATGAGCCGCGAACGTGCGGCCGCCGCGGCGCCCCTTGACGGACTTTACCGGCTCGGCGGAGAGCTGATCGCGCTCGCGTACATCGCGATCATCGCCGAGATCGCCTGTGCAACCGGCGCGGTCTATGTTTTGTTCCCGGAACTCGGCGCGCTCTCGCACGACGTGATGACGCGTCCGCGCGGAACCTGGGCCAACGCGCCGCTGCTGCTCGCGATCACACCCGTGATGACCGGCGTGGTCGGGATCGTCTTCACACGAAGCCTGCCGTATGGATACCTCTCGGTCCTGCTTACGGTGGGCGGCGCGATCGCGGTCGTCCTTGCCTTACGCTCGCCAGTCGCGCCCGCGATCTCCGCGGGCCTGCTTCCGCTGGTGCTGGGAGTGAAGAGCTGGCGGTATCCGCCCGCGATTGCGCTCGGGACGGTATTGCTCGCAACGCTCTGTGTGCCATGGAAGAAATACTGCGCTACGCGCATGGTGGCGGCAGCGCCCGCGGAGAGCGACAAGGCTCGCGAAAATCTTCACAACGATCTTCTCGACGACCTTATCGAGATGCCGCCGAGCGGCTACGGATGGCTGGTGGTCCTGATGGCGTTCGTCGCGTTCGCGATGTTTTTCGTGAAGCTGACCGGGCTTCGCTTCGTTCTGTTCCCGCCGCTGGTGGTAATCGGATTCGAGATGCTCGGCCATACCGCGATATGCCCGTGGGCGGACAAGCCGATGCGGCTGCCGCTGCGCGTGCTTTCTCACGGCGCTCGGCGGATTCATATCGTGGCACTTTCTCGGGGTGACGCCGCTGGCCGCGGCCTGCAGCATGGCGTGGGGAATCGCCGTGCTGCGCATGTTCGACCTCCACGTGCCGCCTGCGCTGGCCGTCGCCTTGCTGCCGCTGGTGATGGACAAGCCGACGATCGCCTATCCGTTCGCGGTCGGGATCGGCACTACGTTGCTGTCGCTCTGGTTCCTCGCTTATCAGCGGCTTTCGCGCGGGGCGCTCAGTATCCCTTGGGCATCCCGAGCAGCCGCTCGGCAATGATGCTGCGTTGAATCTCGGAAGTGCCCTCCTCGATCGTGTTGCCGCGCGCGCGCAGCGTCCCGTACTGCCATCGCCCGCCCTCGACCACGTGCGGCGATCCTTCCTCGAGCACTGCGCGCGGACCCTGCACCGCGAGCGCGAACTCGTTCATCCGCTGATTTAGCTCGCTCCACAGCAGCTTGGAGATCGAGCCTTCGGGGCCCGGCGTACCGCCGCGCAAAAGGCGCGAGAAGTTGCGATACGCAAGGTACTTCATCGATTCGACGTCGATATAAAACTGCGCCAGCGCCTGGCGGATGACGCGCGGGCTAAGCGGTGTCGCGCCCTCTTCGAGCGCGCCGAGCGCGAGGCGCTTGAGGTCCTCGAAGGTGTTGCCGAAACGCGCGACGATCGAGAGCGACAGCGTCGCCCGCTCGTTCATCAGCGTAGTCAGCGCGACGCCCCATCCGCCGCCCTGCGGCCCAAGCAGGTTCTTGCGCGGTACGCGCACGTCGTCGAAAAAGAGCTGGTTGAATTCCTCCTCGCCGGTCATCTGGCGCAGCGGCCGCACCGTGACGCCGGAGCTGTGCATGTCGACCAGCAGGTAGCTGAGCCCGCGATGCTTGGGCGTCGGGCTCGGTGCGCACCAGCAGCATGCACCAGTCGGCGATTTGCCCAAGCGAGGTCCAGACCTTCGCGCCGTTGACGATAAACTCGTCGCCCGCAAGCTCGGCGCGGCTCGCCAACGCGGCGAGGTCCGAGCCCGAACCGGGTTCGGAGAATCCCTGGCACCAGATTTCCTCGCACGAGAGAATCTTCGGTACAAAGCGGCGCTGCTGCTCGTCGGTCCCGTGCTCCAGGATCGTCGGCGCCGCCATCGAGAGCCCGATCAGGTTGAGCGCCGACGGCGCGCGCGCCCGCGCCATCTCTTCGCTGAAGATCGCGCTGTAAACGATGGTCTTGCCCTGGCCGCCGTATTCGACCGGCCACGAGAGGCCGAGGAAACCCGCATCGAAGAGCCGCCGCTGCCAGTCCCGCAGGGTCTGGATCGACGCGGGGTCGGTCGGCAGCGAGAAGCCGCGGTCGGGGATGTCGCGCGGCGCGTTGGCCTCAAGCCATTGGCGCGCGCGCAGGCGAAAGGCTTCCTCGTCGGAGGTGTAGCTGAAGTCCATTTTTTGCTTCCGCTCTCTTGCGTTTTTTCTTCCGCGTTTGTTCGGATGCCTAGTGTCTAGCGCAAAAGCATCGGGCGCAAAAGCATGGACAAAGACATGAGATAGACAACCACAATTGTCATTAATTGGCTTGCGGCGCGTGCTTCCGGCAGCCTGGTTTGGGGCGGGCTGCGAAACGAGCTAAACTTTGTTCGCAGGTCATTTCATTCGATTCAAACGCCCAGGTGCGGAAGGCCGGAGGGGTCAGCGATGAGCGCGGCAGGCACAATTTCTCGTGGCGGATGCCATTGCGGACGAATCGCTTTCGAGGTCGAGGGCCGTCCCGAGCGCGTCAGCGAATGCAACTGCTCGATCTGCACGAAGAAAGGGTATCTCCATTGGATCGTGCCGCAGGCGAGCTTCCAGTTGCTGACGCCGGCGGAAAATGTCTCGACCTACACCTTCAACACTGGCGTCGCGAAGCATCATTTCTGCCCCAATTGTGGCGTTGCAGCCTTCTACATTCCGCGCTCCGACCCGGACAAGATTGACGTCAATGCACGATGCCTTGACGGAGTCGAACTCGCGGGGCTCAAGATCGAGCGTTTCGACGGACGCAACTGGGAAGAGGCGATCAAGCATCACCGCGCAGCGCACAAGTAATAGGCGATGCCGATTTCGCCGGCGAGCGCGGATTGAATCAGCGCACTGCGGAGCCAAACGGGAGCGTCGAAACATTGAAAAAAATGGCGGGGCTGGGCTTTACGCCAACCGACTTCGCAGTCTTCAAGGTCGAGGGTTTCAGCGCGCGCATGCAGGAATGTATGCGCGCGTGCGACCCAAGCTAGTGAGGCTCGGCGACGAATTGGCGCCGGAGCTCGCGCGCAAGCTCCATCTGGAGTTCTTCCCTCACGTCGCGAGACACGCGCGGCGCTCCGTCAATCCGCCGGCCGAAACATGGACCGCATTCGGGCCGTCGCCCAAAGGCTATAAACGCTACGGCTATCTGGCGTTATGCATCTCGGGCGCCGGACTGCACGCGCGCATGGTGGTCAAATCGGAGGCCGACCGGCGGCCGGAGATGGCCCGGGGGCTTGTGAGCAATGCCGCCCAGCTCGCGAAGTCGCTGCGCGGAACCGGAATCGCGCGTTACGAAAAATGGGATTTCAAAGCGCTGCCAACACAGACGGGTGCCGACGATGAGCTCTTCACGGCGCTCGCCGCGGGACTTGGCAAAAAAACGGGCGGACTGGACCTCGGGTTCGGATGGAGCGTGCGCGACGCGCTGCGCCTGGATCGCGCCGAGTTGCTCGACGCCTACCGGGAGCTCGAGCCCGTTTACCGAATCGTCAGGGCTGTCGTATAGCATTGACGTATCGGTAATCGAGGTGCCGTCGTAGCGCAGAACCACACTTAGGAAGATGAGCACGATAGCGGTTTTGGGAGCAGGCGCGTGGGGCACGGCGCTCGCCGCCGAGCTTGCCCGCGCAGCCCATCGCGTAACCCTGTGCGCGCGTCGCGCCGATCATGTGGCGGCGATTCGCGCGCGGCGCGAGAACGAGTTCTACCTGCCTGGCGTCGCATTGCCGGAGACGATCGAACTGAGCGATCGATGGGTAGAGGCCGCGGGCGCGAGCGAGGCCGTGGTGATGGCGGTGCCGTCGCGCTTTGCGCGGGTGGCGATGACACCGGTCGGCCCGGCGCTCGGCGCGAACGCGATTCTTATCAGCGTCACCAAGGGAGTCGAGGCTGACTCGCTCAACACGATGACCGCGATGCTGGCCGAAGTCGCGCCGGCTGTTAAGAGGCTGGCGGTGCTGTCGGGGCCGTCGTTCGCCTCGGAAGTGGCGCGCGGCATGCCGGCCGCGGTGGTCGCGGCGGCACGCGACGAGGCGGTCTCGCGCGGCGTGCAGGATCTGTTCGCGTCACGCACGCTGCGCGTCTACCGAAGCGTCGATGTCGACGGGGTCGAGCTTGCGGGCGCGGCCAAGAACGTAATCGCGATCGCCGCCGGCATCAGCGATGGCCTGGGCCTCGGCTCGAGCGCGCGGGCGGCGCTCATCACTCGCGGCCTGGCCGAACTGGCCCGGCTGGGCCTCCGAGCCGGTGCTCGCGCCGAGACCATCTATGGGCTCGCGGGGCTGGGCGACCTGGTCCTGACCTGTACGGGCGGCCTTTCGCGCAACCGCGCGCTGGGACTCAAAATTGGCCAGGGCGAGAGCGTCGCCGGCATCGCAGCGAGCACACCCCCGGGCCATCCGGTAGCCGAAGGCGTCTCCAACGCGCGCTCGATAAGCAGGCTGGCTGAGCGGATGGGCGTGGAGATGCCAATCGTCGCGGCGGTCTGCCGGGTGCTCTATGAAGGCGCGCCTGCAAACGCTATGGTCGAGGAACTGCTGAGCCGCGAACTGAAGGCCGAATTCTGACCCGGCCGAACACTGGCGTGGTATTCGGAAGAAAACGCATCTGAGAGAAAAGAGTTGATGGCGAACAAGGGAACTTGCAAGGCCGCGGATTGCAACCGCGAGGCGGTCGCGAAACATTACTGCCGCATGCACTACCGGCTGTGGCGCCACGGCGAGATGCCCAAGGCGCGCTACAAGATCTGCACCTTCGAGAAGTGCCGCAAAAAACGCGTCCGCGGCAGCCTGTGCGAGGAACACTGGACCGCAAAGCACGGCAAGGCGGGCGCGGCGGCCGCTCCTGCGGCGCCTGCCGCTCCTGCGGCGCCTGCAGCCCAAAGCGCCTAGCAGGCCCGAGTCAATCCGCGCCACAAAGACGGCGCGCCCCGCGCGGTCGCGCCCGGATACGGAGAGGCACGATGGCCAACCTGATTGTGGCTGGCGCAGCGGGCCGGATGGGCCGCCTGCTCACCTCGCTCATCGCACAGGATCGGACGCATCGCCTGGTCGGCGCGGTCGAGGCGCGCGAGGTCCCGGCCGTCGGCGCCGACGCGGGCACGCTCGCCGGCGTGGGGCCACTCGGCGTGCCGATCACCGCGGATTACGCGGCGATTGCCAGGCCCGACACCGTCACTCTCGATTTCACTATCGCAAGCGCCGCGCTCGAGCATCTTGAAGTGGCCGCCGACAGGCCGGCGCCGCGATCGTGCTCGGCACCACCGGCCTCACGCCCGAGATGGAAGCGCGGGCGCGCGAAATCGCTCCTCGCACGCGAACCGTGATCGCGCCCAACATGAGCGTCGGGGTCAACGTGCTGATGAAAATTGTAGCCGAGGTCGCCAAAATTCTGCCCGACTTCGACGCCGAAGTGCTGGAGATTCATCATCGGACCAAGGTCGACGCGCCGAGCGGGACGGCGGTCGCGCTGGGACGCATCATCGCGGCGGCGCGCGGCGAGGACTTCGCCGCCAACGCGATTTACGGACGCGAAGGGATAACCGGCGTGCGGCCGGCCGGGAAGATCGCGATGATGGCGCTGCGGGCGGGCGACGCGGTCGGCGATCACACGGTAATTTTCGGCGGCCAGGGCGAGCGGCTGGAGCTGATCCATCGCTCGCAGAGCCGGGATTCGCTGGCGCGCGGCGCGCTGCGCGCGGCGGCCTGGCTCGAGAATCAGCCGGCCGGGCTCTATTCGATGCGCGACGTGCTGGGGCTGTAGAATTGCGCTGACGCTGGCGGGCGGAGCGGAGGATCCGAGACTCGCCCAGGTGCACCCGCTCCGCCCGTTTTCTAGTTGCGCCGCAGTTGCAGCACTTCCCAGCGTTCGCGGAACCGCGACCACCATCCGCGATGGCGGGTTTCGAAATAACCCAGCATCGCGGCCATCGCCAGCACGTTGCCGGCCAGGATCTTCCAGAATCCCAAGCGCGGTCGAGCGCCGCCTGGTCGAAGACCGCCAGCGCTCCGACGAAAAAGATCTCGAAGATCGCGAGCAGGAAAATCGCGGCCAGCGCGAACACCGGCTCGTAGTCGGCCGCGAGCAACAGCACGGCGGTCGCAATCCCGAACATCATGAAGGCAAAGAAATGCAGCGCCGTGTAGCCCAGCACCAGGGGCAGCGTCACCTGCACCTGGGCTCGGCTCGACGATGCCCTGGAAAATCGCCGCACCCAAGCAGCGCAGGCGTGCGAAAGATCTCGCCCGCCACGATGTCGCAGGCCATGAACCAGACCGCGACCACTGACCGCGCCGATTACGCCCGCCAGCGCGCCCTCGCGGGCCACGCCCGTCCACGGGCCTTCCATACGACGCGCGAGCGTGGGATGGCGTTCGAGAAAAAACGCCAGCATCGCCGACGTCGCCATCAGGTCGCCGATCAGGAATTTCCACCACGGTAGCGACACGTGGGCGGACGGCCCGATCAGCATCAGGATCATGATGCAGAAGATCTCGAAGACGGGGACCAGCGACCATCATGGTCGGAAAGAGCGTCTCGTCATGCTCGCCGGTCTCGAGAATCACCGCGGCGACGACTCCGATCAGCGCAAAGACGCAAAAATGGAAGACCAGCCGGCCGAGCATCAGCGCTGCGCCCGGCTGCGCGCCGCCGAACAGCGTCGCGGCCAGCGATCCAAGGGAGCCGAGCGGTTGGCCCCTGGCAGCGTCGAAGATCAGGTACCACAGCGCGATCACGAACGCGCCGATTATGCCGGCCACGGCGCCATCAAAGACCATGCTTACTCTCTGGTTCATCGGATCCTCCTTTCGGGGAGCGCCGAGAGACAAGAGTGCGCCAGGAGGAAAACGGTACCGTCCGGAACAAACCGGCGGTGTCTTAGAGGATGATGCAGCTCTTGGGGGCCCAGGTCGGCGCCCTTGATCCCACCCATATGCCTTGCGCACGCAGGAGGGAAGCGGCTCAGCGAAAGGGCTCGATTGCCATCGAGAGTGGAGAAGGGCATCGCTAATCGTAACACGCCGTACCGCGCCGCTTAAATTGCGACCGTGAAATTTCCCGCCCGCTTTGTAAATTATTCCGGTGTGGAATTTTAGACTTGTGATTGGGTCAATGTGGCCACAGCGATCGGATCGATCCGAGCATCGATTGAGCGCCACAGAGAAAGGAATGGTGCGAAAGCACAATCTGCGGGGAAGGCCGCACGGTCCGAGCCCTTGGCCGCCATGTTGCTTCATTACAGTGGATACCTGGGCCGCGAAAAAACGCGACAAAAGTCGACCGTAATGTCGACGGCAAAAATCGAATCGATGGGAGAACCTCAATGAGCGAATTCGTAACCGATATCAAGAAAATCCGGGACCGCGCACGCCAGCATATGGAGCAGGGTGCCGTGACGCAGAACTACGGAGCCGATCGACCCGCGGTGCTCAAGGTTCTGAACGAAGTGCTCGCTACCGAGCTGGTATGCGTGCTGCGCTACAAGCGGCACTATTACGCGGCCTCGGGCATCAATGCGGAAGGGGCCAAGGAACAATTCCTGGAGCATGCGGCTGACGAGCAACAGCATGCGGATTGGATCGCCAACCGCATCACGCAACTCGGCGGTGAGCCGGATTTCAATCCCACCGGCCTCGCCACGCGCAGCCATTCCGAATACGTCGAAGGCAAGGACCTGTTATCGATGATCAAGGAGGACCTGGTTGCCGAACGAATCGCGATCGATTCCTATTCGGAAGTCGTGCGCTGGCTCGGTGATGGCGATCCGACCACGCGCAAAATGATCGAGGACATTCTCAAGGCGGAGGAAGACCACGCCGAGGACATGAAATCGCTCCTCACCAAAATGTCCTAGCTCCAGGATAAAGCTGTCCTAGATTGAGCTGTCGTAGATTCAAGCCGGGGCTTTCATGAAATCAGCCGGACAAAGCAAAACTATCAGGCGCAAGTGGTCCGCGGACGTCAAGACGGATTCCACCTTTCCGCCGGCGGGAACCTTCACCAAGCCGGGCGAGGAGGTGGCACGGATCATGGCCACCAGGAAGGTATCGCCATTGGGCCTCGGGTCGGCGATCAAAATGGTCCAGATGTTCATCAATCGGTCGGGCAGGAATCTGGACGCGCAGCGCAGAAAGGAGTTGGAAAAGGCCAAGCGAATTCTGCAACAGAAGCTGCGCGAAAAATCGGCGGGAAACTAGCAGGGCCGTGAGTCGCAAAGTGGTGCGATTCACGAACGGCCTTCAGCATCGGCCAGGCTTCGGCGTCCGATCGACGAAGTCGAAGGACCTCGCGCGGTCCTCCGCGCAGTAATGTGGGCGGAGCTCAACAGCCACTCAGGCGCGGGCGTTGCGCGTCGGGCGAAGGACGCGCAATTCGGGCGGGCGGCGCAGATTTACCGGCGGTACTTCGATTTCCTCGTCGCGCGCCCAGCGGAAGAAGATGAGCGTCGTGATCAGCATCAGGTAGAAACTGTCGGCGACCCACATCAGGATTCCGCCGATGACCTGATCCTGCATCGGCGAGATGCCGAACGGATGCGGCGCGACCGCATACCACGGGTACGTGACCGACTCCGCCAGCGTGATCGGCGCCGCCACCGCGGTCATCGGCACCATCAGCAGAAACAGGTAGAGAATCTGCGCTGGATAGCTGAGCCGCGGAAACTCCGCCATCGGGCTCAGCAGCGGCCAGAACAGGATGGTCCCCGAAACCATGAAGAGAACGTGGATCGCGATGTGGACGCTCTCGTTCGTCATCATCAGGTTGAAGATCGGCGGATCGTGCGCGAAGACGTAGACCACCGTGAAAGTCGTGAAGGCCGCCACCGGGTTGGTGAAAAAACGCGCGAGCGGCCGGATCGGCCTGCTCATCAGGATCGGCCGGAGCATCCAGTCCGGCGTCGAGAGCAGAAACAGCGGCGGAATGATCCAGCTCTGGAACGAGTGCTCGAGCATGTGCGCCCAGAACGAGCGCGCGTCCCCCAGTTCGTCGAGCGGGCCGAAGGTGATGAGCATCGCCAGGATGAGCAGGCAGAAAAAAAACACCTGGCGCTGAGTCGGGCGGCGCTTAAGCTGTCGCGCCGCGAGCGCGTAGATGACCGCCAGCAGAACGATACCGATGGCTGCGGATGGGTCCATTTGAATAGCTTATATGCGGAGCCGGCCACGTCGAAGCCGGCCCGAACCGATTCAAAGAGCCAGACGACCCTCGAGCGCCGAGAAAATCATCAACAGGGCGGCGCCTATGAAGCATGCCAGGATCAGCGGGAAGACGAAAAAGATGGTGAAGATCTTCTGGTCGTAATAGAGATGCATGTAAAACCCGCCGACCAGCAGAAACTTGGCGATCGCCAGCAGGATCAGAATCGGCACGAGCAAGGGCTGCAGAAAGCTGATGTAATAGACCGCCAGTTCCATCAGGGTCAGGATCACCAGGGCGACCGCGATGATCGCATAGAGCGCCGGCCCCGGATGCCCGGAGGCGTGCTCGCCTGCCGCAACGTGCTCGTGTCCAGCCGCCGCTACGTTCTCGCTCATGCGTTATGCACCGACCTCATCAGGTAGATCAAAGTGAAAATCAAGATCCAGACCACGTCAACGAAGTGCCAATAGAGCCCCACGATTTCGACCGAGAGCGCCCTCGACTTGCCCGCCCTGCCGGTGGCCGAGGCGACCGCCATCACAATCAGCCAAATGACCCCGATCGCGACGTGAGTGCCATGCGTACCGACCAGCGTGTAAAAGGTCTGGCCGAAGATGCTGCCCTGCATCGAGAGATGGTCGTGCAGGAACAGGGTTGAAAACTCGTAGAACTGACCGCCCAGGAAGATTAGTCCGAAGAAGGCGGTCCCGGACAGCCAGATAGTCGACCACTTCTGGTCGCCGCGCTGAGTCGCCGCCAGCGCCAACACCATCAGGAAGCTCGACATCAGCAGGATGAAGGTGCTGAACGAGGTCAGCGGGATGTTTAGCACCTCGGCGCCGATACCGACGTTGCGCGGCTTGTAGACCATGTAAGTGGAGATGAGGCAGGCGAAAAAGACGCACTCGGAACCGAGGAACGCCCACATCCCAGCCTTGCGATGGTCGATGCCGGCGTAGGTCGGGGCGTCCTGATGAGGATGCTCCTCACCGTGGTCGGCGTACTCGAACGCCATCCCGATGATCGAGAAGAACAGCAGCAGGCCGGCGATCACGTCGATCCTGACCCAGTTCATCATCGCGCCGGCCCCGCCGACAACCAGGCCGACCGCAAACAACAGCGGATACAGCGAGGGCGCGGGCATATGAGGCGTGCCGTGCCCGGAGGTGTCGTGATGCTCGGCGACGGCCGGCGCGCCGGCGCCCGAAGTCTCGCCGTGGGCGGGCATGCTGGAGTGGCCATGGCCCTCGAATATTACGCCATACTTGTCCACCCAGAACGCGTCGCGGCCACGAACCGACGGGATGGTTTCAAAATTGTAGGGTGGCGGCGGCGACGGAGTCGCCCACTCCAGGGTGCGGGCATCCCACGGATCGGCCACGGCCTTCTCGCCGTACAGCAGGCTCGAGATGATGTTGTAGGCGAAAATCACGAAGGTGATGAACAGCAGGTACGCGGAGGCGGTCTCGAACGCGTTCCAGAAATCCCATCCCATGCCCGGCGCGTAGGTGTAGATGCGCCGCGGCATTCCCCATACGCCGAGAAAGTGCATCGGAAAAAAAGTGCCATTGAAGCCGACGATGGTCAGCCAGAATTGTAGCTTGCCGACCTCCTCGCTCATCATCCGGCCCGTGATCTTCGGCCACCAGTAATAGAAAGCGCCGAGGATCGCGAACATCATCCCGCCGAACAGCACGTAGTGAAAATGCGCGACCACGAAGTAAGTGTCGGTCTGCTGGAGGTCGATCGGCACGGCTGCGTGCATGACTCCGCTCAGTCCGCCGAGCGTAAATTCGAGGACCGCGGCGATGCCGAAGTAGAACGCGGTCTTCATCCTCAGCGAACCGCCCCACACGGTTGCGCACCAGCTGAAAATCTTGATCCCGGTGGGAATCGCGATCAGCATCGTGGTGATCGCAAACGTCGAGTCGGCCACCGGACCCATCCCGGTCGCGAACATGTGATGGCCCCACACCCCGTACGACAAAAACCCGATCAGCACCATCGAGTACGCCATCCCGGCGTAGCCGAACAGGGGCTTGCGCGAGAACACCGGCAGAATCTCCGACATCATCCCGAAGGCCGGCAGCGCCATGATGTACACCTCGGGATGGCCGAACAGCCAGAACAGGTGCTGCCACAGGATCGGCGTGCCGCCTAAAGCGACCACGTAGAAGTGCGTGCCGACGAAGCGGTCAAGGAACAGGAATAGCAGGCCCACCGTCAGACACGGGAAGGCGAGCAGGATGAGGATGGTGGTTACCAGCATCGCCCACATGAACATCGGCATCCGCATGAAGGTCATGCCGCGGGCGCGCATATTGACGATGGTGACGAAGAAGTTGAGGCCGCTCATCAGGGTCGAGATGCCAAGGATGAGCAGGCCGATATTCCACAAATCGATGTTTATGCCTGAGGAGTAAGGGCGCTCGGTCAGGTTGGCGTAGCCGAACCATCCGCCGTCGGGCAGCGACAGATTGAGCCATCCGAGGTTCATGAACACGGCGCCAAACAGGAAGACCCAGAAGCTCAGCGCGTTGATCCGCGGAAAGGCGACGTCACGAGCGCCGATCTGCAGCGGGATGAGAAAGTTCGCGAAAAATCCCAGCTCCAGCGGCATGACCACCATGAAAATCATGGTCGTGCCGTGCATCGTGAACATCTGGTTGTAGGTGTTGGCCGAGAGGAAGGTGTTGTTCGGGATCGCGAGCTGTGTGCGGATAGCCATCGCTTCGAGGCCGCCGATCAGCATGAAGCCGAGCGAGGCGATCAGATACAGGACCGCGACGCGTTTGTGATCGACGGTGGTCAGCCAACTGTAAATTCCCGACTCGGCGGTCAGGTAATTAGAATGTTCCAGCGCGAGCTGTTTGGGTTGCGCAGCCATAGCCCTCTACCTACTTCAGGCTTTCGAGATAAGCGACGAGATCGTTAAGGTCCTTGCCCTGCAAACCGAGCGTGGGCATGTTAGCCCCGGGTTTGACCTTGTCCGGATTCTGAATCCATTTCGCCAGGTTCTCCGGCGTATTTTCCAAGATACTGCCCGCCAGCGTCGAGCGCGAGCCGAAATGCGTCAGGTCGGGGCCCTTGAAGTCACCGGTATATTGCGCGGAAAAGCCCGAGAGACCTCGCACCGTGTGACATATCGCGCAGGGCGCGTTGGCGAAAATCTGCGCGCCAGCCGCGGCCGATCCGCCTGTCGGCGTCGCTGGCGGCGATTGCTGTTGCTTGACCCACTTGTCGAAATCGTCCTTGGTCTGGACGAACGCGCGCAGCCGCATGTTGGCGTGCGAGTCGCCGCAGAACTCCACGCACTGTCCATAGAACATGCCGAGCTGGTCGGGCGTATAGGTTATCGAATTGATCTGGCCGGGCACCACGTCGCGCTTGCCGCCCAGCGTGGGCACCCAGAAGCTGTGAATGATGTCCGCCGACTCCATCGAGAAATGCACCATGCGGCCGGCTTGCAGGTGAACCTCGTCGGCGGTGTCGATACCGTACTCCGGGTATTGGAACTCCCACCACCATTGATGCGCGATCACCTTGACGGTCAGCGCGTCGGCCGGCCAATGGTCGGGCTGAGTCGCCCAGATGGTGCGGATGGTCGGCACCGTGATGAAAACCAGGATGAGCGCGGGAATCGCGGTCCACGCTACCTCAAGGCGGATGTCCGACGTCACCGTCGACGGTTCGCCCGGCTCGCCGACGCGGGTCGAGAACCAGAAAATCCCCAGGAACATCACCGCGAGCACGATCAGCATGATCACGAAGTCGATCCAGTTGACGAAAACGTAGATCGAATGGATCCGCCGCGCGAAGTCGGACCCGTTGCTGAGCGTGTCCATCGGGTAACTCGGCGAGCAGCCCATCATACCCGCCGCCAGCGCCACGAGGGCGCCTGCCAGCGAAGCCCTGTTGGTGAACCGAGCCAGCGGCTTCATCAGTGCGACTCTCCGATCGGCTCCATCGCGGCCGCCGACGCCAATTGCAAGCCGGGATAGGAACATAGCCAAAAAGCGCCAAGGAATCCGGCCGTGACCAGAATTTCGACCCACCCGAGCGGAATCGTCCGCGGCGAGAGCGAGGGCACGACCAGCACGTAAATCTCCGACCAGATACCGACCATCCCGAGCAACGCCACAGTGCCGAGAATCGCGGGCGTTTTCTTGGGCCGGATGCCCAGCAAGACGACGAACGGGATGGCCCAGACCAAGGTCACCGTCATCCACGACATAAACGCCCACGGCAGGTAATGCACGCGCAACGCGATGAAGAAGGTCTCCATCGGGATGTCGGCGTACCAGATCACGATATACTGCGCGAACAGCGTGTAAAACCAGAACACCGAGAACGCAAACACCATCAAGCCCAGGTCGCGCATGATGCGGCCTTCGGTGAAGATGTTACCGGGGCCCAGCGCGCGCCGCAGGCAGACCGCCGTGAGCGCCATCGTGACAATCGCGCTCCAGAACGCGCCGGCGAAAAACCACCAGCCGAACAGCGTCGAGTGCCATAGCGGCGATAGCGACATCACCAGGTCGAAGGAGAGCAACGAGTAAACCAGCCCGAAGCAGATGCACACCGCGGGCGCGAGCCGGCGTATCTGCGGCGGCGGCATCAGGATGTTGTTCGGGGTCGCCGCCCAGTTACGGGCCTCCTCGCCGCGCGAGACCGTAAGGAAGGACAGGCTCAAAAGCGTCATTACGGCGAGCGCGATACCGTCGCGCGCGAACAGGAACGGCACGTTGAGCCAGGTCGTCTTGGCCGGGATCGGATGACGAATCCAGGGGAAGATCAATTCGCGGCCGAAGAACAGAAACCAGAACAGGATGAACCCGGGATAAGGAAGCCGCTGAACGCCTCGGCCAGACGATAGTGCGCGCGCCCCGCCCATCGTCCCTGGGTGAGGTAAAAAGCCGCGGAAGCCACCACGCCGCCCTGCGCTATCCCCAGCCAGAACAACAGATTGACGAGGAACGCCTCCCACGCGCGCTGAGCGAGGCCCTGAGTGAGGGCGACGGCGAAGGCAATCAACCCCAGCGCGATCAGCACGTAGGCGATCGTCGTCAGCGGCTGCGCCGGCAGGTTGGCCGCCGGGGGCGGTCCCGAAGCGCCGGAGCGATACGAAGCGGTCTCAGAGTTGGGGCTCATTCGTTATTCCAGGGCTCGTGATTCCAGTGCTCGTGTCTGCGAGGACACCATGCGTTAGGCCGCCTCACGCGTAATCTCCTGAGCGCCGGCCTCGCGCAGCATCGATTCGAAGCGCGGCGCGTCACCTTCGGCGCAGCGCACCACCAGGCCGAACTCGTCGCTCGAAAAGCGCGAGCGATAGCCGCTCAGCGGCTCGAAGGTCGGCAAATTGGCGAGCAGCACCCAACTGGTCAGAGCCGAAATGCCGCCGAACAGCACCATCAGCTCGAAGGCGATAATCATGTAGGGCGGTATCGACGCGATCGGCTTGCCGCCGGTGACCAGGTTCCACTCGAGCGAAGTGCCGATGGTCATCACGAAGGCCGTGATAATCCCGGTGATGCCCCCCAGTAGCACGAACCAGCGCACGAAACTCGAGCGCTTGTAGATCGCCTTGTTGATATGCTCGCTCGGGATCGGCGAGAACACGCGAAACCGCGTCTGGGCCGCCTGGAGCTGCCCGATACAGTGGACCAGCCGCTCCTCGTCGGTGTACGCAAACGCCCCGACCAACTCGACTTCTGCACTCATGCTGCCTTGGCATATCCCTGGCGCAGCGCTTGCCTGAGCCAGGTGATGCCCTCCTTCAACTCGGTCATCGAAATGATCGGCATGAATCGGGCGAACAGCGAGAACAGCATCACGAACCACGCAAACGCGCCGACCGTGATTCCCATTTCGGTGAGCGACGGATGCCAGAAACGCCACTGCGAGGGCTCGAAGTTGGTCGCCAGCGAACCCGCGATGATCACGAAGCGCTCGAACCACATCCCGATGTTGACGAAGATCGTGATGATGAACAGCGGGACCGGGCTGACGCGGATGCGCGGCGAGAAAAGCGCCAGCGGGATCAGGCAGTTGCACAGCACCATCACCCAGAACATCCATCCCCACGGCCCGAAATAGCGCATGTGAAAGGTCATCAGCTCGATCGGGTCCTGGCTGTACCAGCACATGAACGACTCGACGATGTATGCATAGCTGACGACCAGCGAGGTCAGCAAAATCACCTTCGCCAGGTTGTCCAGATGCCAGGGCGTGATCAGGTCTTCAAGCCCCATCACCCAGCGCATCGGGATCAGCAGCGTCAGCACCATCGCGACGCCCGAGAAGATCGCGCCGGCCACGAAGTAGGGAGCGAAAATCGTGCTGTGCCAGCCCGGCAACTGTGCCATCGCGAAATCCCAGCTCACCACGCTGTGCACCGAGAGCACCAGCGGCGTCGCGAGGCCCGCCAGCAGCAGATAGGCCATCGAGAAGTGCCGCCATTGGCGGTCACTGCCCTGCCATCCCATCGCGACAATCGTATAGAGCTGCTTGCGCCATCCGGTCGCCACTTCGCGCACGTTGGCCACGTCCGGGATAAGGCCGGTGAACCAAAACAGAGCGCTAATCGTGAGATAGGTGCTGATCGCGAAGAAGTCCCAGGTCAGCGGCGAGCGGAAGTCGGGTTGCAGGAAGCGCTCGTTGGGATAAGGAGCGAGCCAGTAGAAGAACCACGGGCGGCCGAGATGGATGACCGGGAACAGGCCGGCGGTCGCGACCGCGAAGATGGTCATGGTTTCGGCGGCGCGGTAGACCGCGGTGCGCCAGCGCGTGCGGAACAGAAACAGGATGGCCGAGATCAGAGTGCCCGAGTGCGCAATACCGACCCAGAAAACGAAGTTGGTGATATACACCGCCCACATCACCGGGTCGCCGAGGCCGGTAACCTGCAAGCCGTTATAGATCTGGTTGGTCCATAACCCGCCGCCGATCAGAACCAGGGTCAGCAGGAACCCAATCCAGATCCAATACCGCACGCCCGGCGGCTCCAGGATCGCGCGGACGCTGCGGTCGATATCCGCAAACGTCGGATCCAGGTTGATATCGTTTACCGCGGCAGCCACTTACGCTTTTCCTTTCGTCTGATAGATGTCGCGCAAATAGGTCACGTTGGGTCCGGTGTTGATCTCTTCCAGCACCAGGTACCTGCGCAGCTTGTTGTCGATTCGCCGCCGCATCATCGCGCTTTGCGGATCGTCCTCGTCACCAAAGGTCATCGCCTTGGAGGGGCAGGCCTGCACGCAAGCCGGCTGAATCTCGCCGTCGCGCACTGGACGCTTCTCGATCAGCGCGTTGAGCTCGGCGAACGTGATGCGCTGGATGCAGAAGGAGCACTTTTCCATCACGCCCGCGCCGCGCACCCCAACGTCGGGGTTGAGCTGCAGGTTCAGCGGCTCTTCCCATTCGGGCAGCGACCAGTTGAAGCGCCGCACCTTGTAGGGACAGTTGTTGTTGCAGTAGCGGGTGCCGACGCAACGATTGTAGATCTGCTGGTTGAGCCCTTCCTTGGTATGCGCGGAGGCGAACACCGGGCATACCGGCTCGCAAGGCGCGCGGTCGCACTGCTGGCAGAGCATCGGCGCCACGTGCATCAGCGGCGCCTCCTCGGCCTTTTCCTTGGGCGGGAAGTAGCGCTCCACCCGAATCCACGACATGATGCGCCCCATCTCGACGTAGTCCTTGCCCACCACGTGCAAATTGTTCTCGGCGTAGCAGGCGGCCACACAGGCGCTGCATCCGGTGCACGTATTGGTATCGACCGTCATCGCCCACTTGTGTACCGGGTAATCAAACGGCGCGTACAACTCATATGGCTGCGGCGGCTTGGGCTCATCCGATGGCGGCAGCACGCCCTTGGCGAGGTCGTCGATACTGATGGTCTGCACGATACCGCGCTCCATCTGATCCGCCATGAACAGCGGCGAGACCAGCCGGCGCACGTCGCCCGTGGGTCGCGCCTTGACCGCGACCGCCCTGCTCCATTGCGGCAGCACCGACCAGACGTTGGCGCCCTTGCCGTTGGCATAACGGCCATACGCGGTGTGGCCCTGCCCAGTCGGCACCGCGAGCACGCCCGGGCGGACGTGCTCGGAAATCATCGCGGGCGCCGCGATCGCGCCGGCCTCCGAGCGCAACTCCACGATTCCGTTTTGCGAGACGCCCAGGCTGCGCGCGGTGTCGGGATGGATCTGCACCCACGAGTCCCACACCAGTTGCATGACGGGCTCGGGAATTTCCTGCAGCCAGGGTTTGTTGGCGCCGCGGCCGTCGTAAAAAAAGATATGCGGCACGGCGAACAGCGTCAGCCCAGTCGGGGCCGCAGGCGCCGGCACATTGGTGTCAAAGACCTTGCTGTCGAGCTTGACCTCGGCAGCCTTGACCTTTTCGTAGTAGCCGCCTGCGCGGCGCGCCTTCTCCCAGAATTCGTCGAAGGTGCCGCCGGCCTTTGAGCCAAGCTGCTGCCACGCGGCGTTGACCGCGTCGGCCATATTCTCCCACGGCACCTGTTCGGCCTTGGCTCCGCCGGCGCGGGCCGAAGCGAGCAGGATATCGCCGAGCGGACGCGAGTCGAATACACGCACCATCACGGGCTGCCCCAGCCCGCGCACGCCGGCCCGAGGCTGCGTGTCGTGCCAGGTCTCCAGCGAATGGTCGATAGGGATGCGCAGATGCGCCGCGGCTGCGGTTTCGTCGGGCACGGTACCCATCCAGGCCACGAAACCGACCTTGGCGATTGCGTCCTTGAACTTTTGCGCGACCGGCATCGAAAACAACGGATTGCTGTTGCCGGCTATCACCAGCACGTCGATCTCGCCGCCCGCCATCGCCTTGACCAGGGCCGCGACGTCCTCCGGCGAGCTGGCAGGCGCCGGCGCTTCTTCGGCGAAAACCACGGTCTTGCCGACGTTGCCGGTGACGGCGTTCAGGATGGCGACCGCGCTATGGAGCGCCGGGTCATCCGTGCCGGCCATCGCAACCGCGCTCTCGGACTGGCCGAACGATTCGCCCATCCGCATGATCGACTCGGCCGACACACCGGTCTTCTGCGCCACCGTCGCCGGCTCGAAGTCAGCCGTCAGCTTGCGCAGCGCGTCGAGGTCGACGCCCGAGTTGCGCGACACCCATCCCTGCTTGACCAGCACATTGAGCACGCTCAGCGCTACCGCCGCCTCGTCTCCGGGCGTGGTTGCTACCCACTCGTCGCACTTGGCCGCCGTCATGGTCATCACCGGGCCGACGTAGGTGGCCCGTGCAAGGGTCAACTGTCCGCGGCGCTGCTTGGGCGTGCGGAAGGCGGCGTACTGGCGATGGAACTCGACGGGCGAGCCCCAGGTGCTCAGGAAATCGGCGCCGAAGGAGATGAGCGCGTCGGCCTGGTCGATACGGTAGATTGGCAGGTCGTCGCGCCCGAAGCTGGCCTTGGCCGCGGCGCGCGCCGCGTGTTCGCCGAGCCGCTCGTAGGTGACCATCCGGCTGGAGCCGTACGCTGCGAGCCAAAGTTGCGCAATCTTGTTCTGGGTCGGGCCGAGCGGTCCACTGATGAACGCGACCCGGTCTTTGCCGGCCTTGGCCGCCGCGCCAAGGCGCTCGTTCAAAGTCTTGAGCGCGTCGTCCCAGCCGGCCGGCTCGAACGACCCACCCTGGGCGCGACGTTGAGGCCGCGAGAGGCGGTCGGGATTGTAGACTTCCTGGAGCCCGGCCTGACCGCGAGCGCATATCGATCCCTCGCTAATCGGGTCGGCGGGATTGCCCTCCAGCTTGATCACCCGGCCCTCGCGCACGCGCGCCACCAAGCCACATCCGGCGGGACACTCGGTGCATACCGTCGCGTAGAAGGTCGGCATGCCGGGGATTACGTTTTCGTCGGGGACGACGTAAGGAATCAGGTTGCGGGCGGCCGGCTCGCATCCCGGTATCGCCGCCGCTGCTCCGGCGGTGGCGGCGAGCTTGATAAACGACCGCCTGGACAAGCCCTCTGACATTTGGATGGTCCCTCTCGCTCCTCTAGTGATGGCAGACGTAGCAGTCCTGGGTGGCTCCGCGCTTGGTGTGGCAGTCGATGCAGAACCCCATGTTGATCTCATGCACCGGCTGTATCCGTTCCATCGTCTCGACCGGTCCATGACAAGTCTGGCAAGCCAGACCGGCATTGATATGCGGACGATGGGTAAAGCGGACAAAGTCGGGCAACGTATAGACCCGGTTCCAGCGGATCTCGAAATTGGACTGCGTGTTATCGGTCCAGGGACGGGTCACCGGTAGCAATCCACCGCTCTTCTGACTGCCGTGGCATCCCACACAGCGCTGCACCGGCGGCACGCCCGAGGTCGAGGAGCGGCGCGCATACTCGTGGCAATACTGGCAGGGGATTTTGTTGACCCCGGCGTGGATCCGATGGCTGAAGGGGATGGGCTGCTGGACGTCGAAGCGCGGGGCCCACGGCCGCTGCGAGAAAGCGATCACTCCCACTCCGGCGGCGAACATCACCAGCGCCAGCGAAAGCAATGTGCGGTTCAGATTCAGGTTCATTTAAAATCCGGTAAAGCGCTCCCCAAGCCTGCGCGCCGCGCGTCGATGCCGTTCCGCGATACGCCCGCGGCACTAGCGCGTGCGCGATCACACCCACCGCACGCGCGATCAACCGGCTTGGCGGCGCATCTCACTCTTAAGCTCTCAGGTCTCATGCAAGCCGGGATTACAAAACCGCAAACGGCAAGATAACTAACATTGCTCGGTACGTTCGGCAAGAGAAAGTAATGGCTGAAAAAGAATTTTCGGCGGGCGTATCCACGCCAGCTTGCAACCTTAGGTTGGGCGAAAGCGGCGTTAGGCTAAGCGGTTCGGATTTCCGTCCGCCTACGGACGCCCAGACTGAAGGCTTAGGCAGCGGCGGGCGCGGGCACAAGAACGGTCGCGAACTCGGGTTGCCCACAGGGCGGCGACGAGGCTGTGGGCAGGCGCAATCAGCGATGTTTGTGCGCAGGACCAAGTGTGGTAAGTAGTGTACGATCTGAAATTCGGAGACCAGCTCACAAAGGTGCAGATAAAGCCCGCCGCCAGACTCGGACTTTTGCCGCCATATCTTTTTGCCGAACTCGACCGTCTAAAAAAAGAGGTCCAGCAACGGGGCGTCGACGTCATCAGCCTCGGTATCGGTGATCCCGATCTGCCCACGCCGGCCCATATAATCGCGCGCTTGCAGGCGGCCGCCAGCGACCCGGTCAATCATCGTTATCCCGATTACGAGGGGCTCGAGCGCTTTCGCGCCGCCGCCGCCGGATGGTATCGGCGCCGCTTCGAGGTCCGGCTCGATCCGGCCCGCGAAGTCTGCGCGCTGCTCGGCTCCAAGGAAGGAATCGCCAATTTTCCAACCGCGGTTGTCGACCCAGGCGATATCGTGCTCATTCCCGACCCTGGCTACCCGGTCTATTACTCGGGATGCGTGTTCAATGGCGGCGAGCCGTATTTCATGCGGCTCAGCAAGCAGAACGCTTTTCTGCCCGACCTGGCCGCGATCCCGGCCGAGATCGCTCGCCGGGCCAAGCTGATGTGGCTCAATTATCCGAACAATCCGACCGCCGCGACCGCCGAGCGCTCCTTCTTGAAGGACGCGGTCGATTTCTGCCTCAGGCACGACATCATCCTGGCCCACGACTTCGCCTACTCCGAGATCGCCTTCGACGGCTACCGCGCGCCGAGCGTGCTCGAGATCGACGGCGCGCGCGAATGCGCGGTCGAGTTCCATTCGCTCTCCAAGACCTATTCGATGACCGGATGGCGGGTCGGATTCGTGGTCGGCAACGCGGCCGCCGTCGGCGCGATGGGCAAGGTCAAGACCAATATCGACTCGGGCGTGTTTCAGGCGGTGCAGGAGGCGGCGATCGCGGCCCTGGAGGGCGGCGAGGAAAAGCTGCACGAATACTGCGCCGTCTACCAGCAAAGACGCGACCTGATGGTCGACGCGGTGCGCAGCCTGGGACTCGAATGCGCGAAGCCGCGCGCGACCTTCTATATATGGGCCGAGGTTCCCAAGGGCTATACCTCGGTGTCCTTCACCGAACGCGTGATCAAGGAGACCGGCGTGGTGATAACGCCGGGGTCCGGATTCGGCAAGGGTGGCGAGGGGTTCGTTCGCTTTTCACTGACGGTGGCGAACGATCGATTGAAAGAGGCTGTGGAACGAATCAAGGGGTTGCGGTTTTAAACGGCGAGGATGCCCCATCGGGCTTTCATCGGTTTAGGGACGAATCTCGGCGACAGGGCGGCCAATTACCGTGAGGCCGTCCAGCGCATCGCGGCGCTGCCCACTACGCGCGTGACGCGCCAGTCCTCGATCTACGAGACCGAGCCGGTCGGCGATATCAAGGGCGCGTTCATCAACGGCGTGGTCGAGGTCGAGACCGAGCTTGCCCCGGACGCGATGATGCGCCGGCTGCTCGGGATCGAGCGGGTGATGGGACGCAAGCGGGTGCGCGGCAAGAAACCCGCGTCGAGCCGCGCCAAGTACCGCCCGCGCATCATCGATCTTGACTTGCTTTTCTTCGACAACGAGATTATCGACACCCGAACGCTCAAGGTTCCGCATCCGCGGCTCCACGAGCGGCGTTTCGTGCTGGCGCCGATGAGTGAACTCGCGCCGGCGCTGATTCATCCGAAGCTCAACGCTTCGATTTCGGAACTGCTCGCGGCGCTCAAGTCGCCGCATCGGGTTACGCTGGCGCGGGCGGACCTTCTAAGGGCGCCGTCCGCCGCAGGGGGAGGAGTGGCTTCGCGATGAAGTTTTTTATCGATACGGCCGATGTCAACGAGATTCGCGAGGCCGCAAGTTGGGGCCTGGTCGACGGTGTAACCACCAACCCGAGCCTGATCGCCAAGACCGGCCGGCCCTATGCCGACGTGCTGCGCGAGATTTGCGAGATCGTGGATGGGCCGGTCAGCGCCGAGGTCGTATCCACCGAAGCGGCGGCGATGCTGGAGGAGGGCGAGCGCCTCGCGCGCCTGCATCCCAACATCGTGGTCAAGTGCCCGCTCATCATCGAGGGGCTGAAGGCCACGCGCGCGCTCAGCAATCGCGGGATCAGGGTTAACGTGACGCTGGTATTCAGCCCGCTGCAGGGGCTGGCGGCGGCCAAGTGCGGCGCGACCTATCTTTCGCCCTTCGTCGGGCGCCTGGACGATATCGGCCACGACGGCATCGCGATGGTCGAGCAGCTGGTGCATATCCTGCGCAACTACGGCTACCCGACCCAAGTGCTGGTGGCCTCGATTCGCACGCCGGTCCATCTGCTGCGCGCGGCCGAGATGGGCGCGCACGTCGCGACGCTGCCGTTCGCGGTGATGAAGCAGATCCTGCATCATCCGCTGACCGACATGGGGCTGGAAAAGTTTCTCACCGACTGGCGCGCAACCAAGCAGAAGATCTGATCGCTACGCAGTCGCCGCTTTGTTTTGGCTATCCCGAGCGAGTCTGCGAGTCGAGAGACCCCCTGCGAAGAAGGGCCGTTCACGAACGGCCCCTACGGAAGAGGTGTTCCGCTGTAGGGGACGTTCGCGAACGGCCGTCTTCTGCACAGCGCGCGATGGAATTTTTCTCGGGACCCTCACCCTACCCTCTCCCGCAACCGATGCGGGCGAGGGCAAAAGAGGAATCGGACAAAAGAACTACACCATCTCGATGCCGCCCCACAGGAACGCGAGCGAGATCGCGCCGTTGCGCGACTTCACGTTGTGCGTACAGCCGTTGGGCCGGATGCTCATGTTGCCGGTGGCGATTTCGCCGGTCTCGTCAGCGTGCGAGCCCTCGATCATGTAGAGCAATTCCTCGCCGGCGTGGCGATGGCGCGGCAGCGCGGCACCGGGCTCGAACAGCGCCAGCACGGCGCGGCGGTTGCCCGCCTTGTCCTCCCAGATGAGTTTCTGGCGCACGCCGGGGAGCGTGTCGCGCCAAGCGATTTCGCTCACCGCGAAGGTCTGCGAGCGCGGCGCGCTGCCCGGCTCCTTGGCCGGCTCGATCCCGCCGGTGACCACGGCGAGTACCGTCGCGCCGTTTTTGCTGCTGACGTTATGCACGCAGCCGTTGGGCCGGTAACTCATGTTGCCCGCGCTGACCGTGCCGCTTTCGTCCGCGATCGCGCCTTCGACCACGTACAGAATTTCGTCGCCGTTGTGACGATGCGTCGGCAGGCTCGCGCCCGGCTCGAAGCGGGTCAGCATCGCGCGCCGCTCGGTCGCGGGATCGGACCACAGCGCCTTTTGCCGAATGCCCGCCAGCGTCTCGTGCCGCTTCCACTCGATATCGGTGACCGCGATGATTCGTGAAGCTGCACTCTCGGCCATAAAAAAATCCCTCCGAGCTTTTTGATTCGTGTGCGGTCTCTCGATGGAGGCGACCCGGTCGTCGGCTCTCCATCGATCATGTGGGGTGTAACTCCGCTTCGCGCCGCATGTCAAACAAGTGGGAGCCTGGCCTGTGCGGGCGATCGCGCCAGCCGGTGATTTTTACCGCGACCGCCCAAGCGTGCCGCGCGGCGAAGCAGGATGAGATCGCTTTCGGCGCGCTTTCCTACCGACAAGTCCCTTCGCAGGACTATTTAGCAGGACTATTTAGGCAGGACTACTTGCCACCATATCCGACGGGGGTACCTACGCCGGTGCAATAGTCCCATCCTGCCACGGCTGAGAAACCGTCGTAAGGACCACAGTTGCCCGAAATGATGTCGTGGTAGTCAGTCGTGAACGCTATATGGTTGTATATTCTCGTGAGTTCCAACGCCGACGACGTTGAGAAATGACCGCCGACGTTTATCACGCCAGCAATCGCAGCGGCCGACAGGCTGGTGCCGCCAAAGATATACCAGTTAGTTCCGCTGACGCCGCCGTCGGGAGCGTCGCTCATCGCGATGCTGTCGTAAACCCAGGCTCCGGTGTTCGGATCACCATCAAAAGACAAATCCGGAACGCCTCGCGTGTTCCGAACAACCAGCGGAAAGGCGGTCTTGACGGAGTTCTGGAAAGCGGGACGGGGTTCGTAAAAGCTCGGGCCGCCACCAGCATCCTGCCACGTGCTCTGCCCAATCAGATCACCGGTGAAAATGCTGCGGCGAATCGTAGAGCCGCCGACCGCGATGACGTTGGGTGAGACGCTTGGGTACTCGGTTCCAGGAGCGTCGCCGGTTGACGAAACATAGACGACCCCGGAGGTGGTGAAGAGCGGGTCAACTGTCGTCTCGCCACTAGCCTCGGATCCCCCCCAATCCATCAAAACCTCGCCCCCGCCTGCGGCCGCTACCAGGCTGCTCGCCGTCTCGACCGCCGAGAACAGGTCCGTGAACGAATTTGAGGCGGCCTCCACCAAGGTGATATTTGCGCCGGGCGCCATCGCGTGGGCCATCTCGATATCCAGCGACTCTTCACCCTCCCAGCCGCCCGTCGGATCTTGCGCGGGTTGCGTACCAGAGGCGTAACGGACCTTGAAGGTGGTTGAGTTTACCGCCGGCAGCCCAAACTGGCTCGAGAAGGTATTCAAATCACTCATCGCATCCGGATCGTCGTAAGCGTCGACGATCGCGATCAATTTCGAGCCGCCGGACGGATTCTCGGTGACGGTGTTAGGGTTGCAACCAGCCACAATCGTCGAAACAAGGTGATACACACAGCCGAGCGAGGCCGGCGTCTCAAAGCCAAAGTCAGCAAAGGGCGGGGCCTCGGGCGTAAGGTTGGGTTTCAGCAGTCCTTGCCCAGGCAAACCGTGAACGACTTCTAACGCTATGTTTGTGTGAGAGCGGACGCCGATATCCCCGGGGCGTTCGATGCTCGACTGAGGAACCACCACCGAACCTGAGCGGCCCATGCCTTGCGCGCCAGACGTCTGGGAAAAAGCGAGTAATACCGCTGCTACGATGGGCAACGATGCAATAAATCGGCGCATATCTTTTTACCACTTTCTCGGTTGAATCGTCTTGTTTCGCAAATTTTTTAGCTCTTGCGAGTCGCTACACATATTTATTGAAGTCTTTTGTTTCGATCAAGGCTCCTTTTGGCCAAGTGTGGCTGCTTCGAGCCGGAGACGAGGCTTGTGATCGCACGAGCGCCAACGACGGCGCCGTTTACCCAGCCGCGCGCATACCGCACCGAGCGAGGCGCTGCGCTCACATAAAAGTGGAAAGTGGAAATCGGATCAGCCGATGCGGCGCCCTACGACACCTGGGTCCGCGGCTCGGCCGTGAGCGCCGGGTCGCGCACCAGCACGCCCTCGGAATACAGCGCCTTGATCCGATCCTCGGGCATCCCGAGCACTTCGTGCAGCACGCGCTCGTTGTCCTCGCCGAGCAGCGCCGCGCGCAGGTCGAGCTTGTCGGGCCAAGCCGAAAACTTGACCGGTACGCCCGGAATGTCGAGTTCGCCGAGAAAGCGATCCTTCACCCGGCGCACGGTGTTGCGCGCGCGGAGGTGCGGATGCTCCATCGCCTCGTTGAGCGAGAGCACCGGCGCACAGGCGACGCGTTCCTTATCGAGCGCGGCCAGCGCGTCGTCGCGGGTGGGAAAGCTGCCGAGCCACTCCTCGATGATCCCCTTGAGCGCCTCGTTGTTGTCGCGCCGTCCGCGGGCGCTGCGAAAGCGCGGATCGCTCGCCAACTCCGGCTTGCCCATCGCGCGCACCATCTGCGGCCACTGATGCGGCATCACGGCGAGGAAGATGTACTGGTCGCCGCGATAGCGGAGGATTCCGGTGGGACCGCCGTTGGGATGCTGCGAACCGCTGCGTGTCGGACGGTACTTGCCGCCGCGCAGCGAGACCATCGGCACGTTGGCCTCGTGCATGTGGAAGTAGGTGTCGAGGATCGAGGCGTCCATGTACTGGCCCTCGCCGGTGCGTTCGCGATGCAACAGCGCAAAGCCGATCGCCATCGCCGCCGACATCCCGGTCGACACGTCGCCGATCGCCATCGTGACGATCGCCGGCGGCCGATCGGCCTCGCCGATACCGTCGGTTATCGCAGCGTAGGCCTGTCCCATGTAGTCGTAGCCGACCTTGTACGCGAGCGGGCCGCTCTGCCCGAGCGCGGAGATCGAGCACATGATGATCTTCGGATTGCGCTTGCGCAGTTCGTCGTATCCGAAACCCATCTTCTTGATGATTCCGGGCGCGTAGTTTTCCACCACCACGTCGATCTTCGGGATCATCGAGTAGATGAGTTCGCGCGCGCCGGGTTTGTTGATGTCGACCGCGAGGCTGAGCTTGCTGTGGTTGTGCTGGAAGTAATAACTGCTCTGGCTGGAGTCCTTGTACTCGGGCGAAAGCGGCTTGAGTCCGCCGGCGCGGACGCGATCGCCAGCCGGCGCGAGTTCCACCTTGATGACGTCGGCGCCCATCTCGGCCAGCACGCGCGTGCAGGTCGGCCCGGCAACGAACTGGGTGAAGTCGAGGACTCGATAGCCTTCGAGCATCCGCGGTTTTTCAGGCATGGTTAGCAAACCTCCGTGCGTGCGCGGCCGTGTACGTCTTTTTCGGTGGCCGGTTACGCCACACTACAAAAAGCCGGCCGGGCTGTAAAACCGCTCGCGGCGAGCCGTTATCCGCTCTGCGCGAAGTAATTTTTACGGCGTGCCGTTTTTGGGATAGCGCCGGGCAAATTCGGGTTACCCGCGTCTCACGCGAATCGCGAAACCATGCGATCCGGCGGCCTCCTTCGCTGGCATCGTTGATGCTCCCCACTTCGGGTGAGGAGGACGAACATGACGAGCAACAAGTCCACGAGTAAGTTGACGAGCAAAATTTTCCCTGCCCTGAAGGCAATGATTTTCGTGGCTGGGGCGGTCACGCTCCAGGCATGTTTTTTCGGTGGGCATCCCGCGTACGGGCCTGACCCTTACGCTTATGGGCCGGGGCCTGGATATGCGTACGGCGGATCCCCCGCGTATGTATACGGGCGGCCGCCCGTGGTGGGTGACTACGACGACCATCACGCGTGGCATGAGCGCGACTGGTGGGTTCGAAACAACCATCCCTGGGTGCAGCAACATCATCCGGAATGGATCGCGCACGAGCATGGGCACGAGAGCGATCACGCCAATCGCTAAGTTGCCGTTGGCGGATTCTCGCGTGCGCGGCTAATTTGCGCCCCGCGCGCATAGAGCGTTAGAAACCGCGGGGCGGAGCCAGGTATGGATCGGGCTCCGTCTCGCTTTTTTGCGTCTAGTGACGGCGTGACCGACCACCGCGGAATCTTTGAAAATCCGCGAGAAGGGCTGGTATCGTCCGGAATAATGCTTATGTTCGTGGCAAAGGTATCCTAAAAATCGAACAATTCAGCACTTCCGCGCTTACTTTACGCCAGATGAGTAAACACAAAGACGAAAAGGATCGCCATCACGAGTCAGGGGCCGAGTGGAGCTTGGGCCACGATGATCCCAGGCCCACGCCGCACACGCCGAATGACCCGGCGCAGCGTCCGATCGAGCTAAGCCCTGACGATCAGGCTTTGGAACATTCGGCCGAAGTCGTCGCGCTGCAAGAGCAGGTCGCTAATAAAGACAAGGAAATCGCTGAGCTCAAGGACAAGTACCTTCGCGCGCTGGCCGACACGGATAACATCCGCAAGCGGATGCGCCAGCAGAACGAGGACACCGTACGGCTCCAGCGTGAGAACCTGCTGCGCGACCTGCTGCCGATAACCGACAACCTCGAGCGCGCGGTCGAGGCCGCCCGCGGCGGCGGCAACGGCAAGCCTATCGTCGAAGGGGTCGAGATGGTATTGCGCTCACTGCTCGACTTCCTGCGCAGCAACGGCGTGAGTCCGCGGGAATCCGTGGGGCGGCCGTTTGACCCACAGTTTCATGAGGCCGTCGATCACGTCGAGAGCGGCGAGCATCCGCCCAACACGGTCATCAGCGAGTTCCATCGCGGCTACCAGGTGGGCGAGCGTGTCCTCCGTCCTGCGCGTGTCGCAGTGGCCAAGGCGCCGTCGAGTGACCGCTCGCCACGAAAGAGCGGCGAGGATGGCGGCGGCGAAGGTAACTAGCCGCTGAAAACCTTAAAATCGTTGAAAACTTTAAAATAATGATTATTTGGAAAAGTTAGAGGCTTGCTAAAACAATGGCAAAAGTAATCGGAATCGACCTGGGCACGACCAACAGTTGCGTTGCGGTGATGGAAGGGGGCGACCCCGTCGTTATCGCCAACTCTGAAGGTGCCCGGACCACCCCCTCGGTCGTCGCCTTTACGGATTCAGGCGAGCGGCTGGTGGGACAAATCGCGCGCCGTCAGGCGATCACCAATCCGACCAACACGGTGTTCGCGATCAAGCGCCTGATGGGCCGGCGTTTCGACGACCCCGAGGTGCAGAAGGCGCTCAAAGTGCTGCCCTACAAGGTCGTGCGCAACGACGACGGCGCGGCCTGGGTGGAAATCCGCGGCAAGAAATACAGCCCGCCCGAGATTTCCGCCTTCATCCTGCAGAAGATGAAGCAGACCGCTGAAGACTACCTCGGTGAGAAAGTAACCGAGGCTGTCATCACGGTGCCCGCCTATTTCAACGACAGCCAGCGCCAGGCCACCAAGGACGCCGGACGTATCGCCGGACTCAACGTGCTCCGGATCATCAACGAGCCCACCGCGGCCTCGCTCGCCTACGGATTGGACAAGAAAAAGGACGAGAAGATCGCGGTCTTCGATCTCGGCGGCGGCACGTTCGACGTTTCGATCCTGGAGATCGGCGACGGCGTGTTCGAAGTCAAGGCGACCAACGGCGACACCTTCCTGGGCGGCGAGGACTTCGACCAGCGCGTCATCGACTACCTGGCCGACGAGTTCCGCAAGGACCAGGGTATCGACCTCCGCTCGGACCGGATGGCTTTGCAGCGGCTCAAAGAGGCCGCCGAGAAGGCCAAGATGGAACTCTCCACCGTGATGGAGACCGACATCAACCTGCCCTTCATCACCGCCGATCAGTCTGGCCCCAAGCATCTCAATATCAAGTTGACCCGGGCCAAGCTCGAGGCGCTCTGCGGCGACCTGCTCGATCGGCTCGAACAGCCCTGCGTGACCGCGCTGAAGGACGCGGGCCTGCGCGCCAGCGACATCAACGAGATCGTCCTGGTGGGCGGGATGACCCGTATGCCGGCGGTCCAGGAGCGGGTGCGCAAGCTGTTCGGCAAGGAAGGCCACAAGGGCGTCAATCCCGATGAAGTCGTCGCGATCGGCGCGGCGATCCAGGCCGGCGTGCTCAAGGGCGAGGTCAAGGACGTCCTGCTGCTCGACGTGACGCCGCTGTCACTGGGTATCGAGACGCTGGGCGGCGTGTTCACCAAGCTCATCGAGAAGAACACCACCATCCCGACCCGCAAGAGCCAGATCTTCTCGACCGCCCAGGACAACCAGACGGCGGTGACGATTCGGGTCTTCCAGGGCGAGCGCGAGATGGCCTCCGACAACAAGCTGCTCGGCCAGTTCGACCTGATCGGGATCCCGCCCGCGCAGCGCGGCTTGCCGCAGATCGAAGTCACCTTCGACATCGACGCCAACGGGATCGTCAACGTTCACGCCAAGGACCTCGGCACCAACAAGGAGCAGTCGATTAAGATCACCGCTTCCTCGGGACTGAACGAGGACGAGATCAAGCGGATGGTGAGCGAGGCGCAGCAACACGCGGCCGACGATCGGCAGCGCCGTCAGTTGGCCGAGGCGCACAACAAGCTGGACAACCTGGTCTACACCACCGAGAAGACGCTGAAGGACAATGGCGCGGCGCTCGACGAGGCCGGACGCAAGTCGGTCGAGGACGCGCTCGCGGCGGCGCGGGAGAAGTTGGAGTCCAAGGACCTGGAGGAGATCAATCGCACCACCGAGGCCCTGATGGCCGCCTCGCACAAGCTGGCCGAGATGATGTATAGCAAGACCCGCCAGGGCGCGGGCGCCCAGGGCGGTGCGGGCGGTTCGGCCGGAGGTGACGGTCACGCCGGAGGAGCTGGCGAGGCGGGCGGCGGGCAGCCAGGCGAAGAGAAGAAAGAAGACGTGGTCGATGCGGATTTCAAAGAAGTGAAGTAAGCGGCGGCCCTCACCATAAATGTCAGATCAACGGACCTCGGCGCGAGCTTGTGACTCAGAGCGCCGGGGTCCGCTTACTTTCAACGGCAGTGTAGTCTAGAATGGCGGCGATGGCGGCCCAAGCCAAAAAGCGCGACTATTACGAAGTGCTCGGTGTCGACCGCGGCGCCGGCGAGGAAGATCTCAAGAAATCCTACCGCCGCCTCGCGATTCAATTTCATCCCGACCGCAACCCCGGCGACAAACAGGCCGAGGAGCGTTTCAAGGAACTCAACGAAGCCTACCAGGTGCTCTCCGACCCGGAACGTCGCGCGCAGTACGACCGCTACGGTCACGCCGCATTCCAGGGTCCGCAGGGCAACGGCTTCGGCTTCGAGTTTACCCAGGGCTTCGAGGAAGTCTTCTCCGACATTTTCGGCGACTTCTTCGGCACCGGGCGCGGACGCACCCGCTCACGCTCGCGGCGCGGCGACGATCTGCGCTACGACCTCGAGATCGAGTTCGAGGAAGCGGCGCGCGGCTCCGAAAAAATCGTCAAGTTCCAGCGCCTGGCGACTTGCGACGCCTGCTCCGGAACCCGCGCGCGCGGCGGCGCCGAGGGCGCTCGCACCTGCCCCAATTGCCGCGGCACCGGACAGGTCCGCACGCAGCAGGGCTTCTTTTCCATCGCCACCACCTGCGGCCAATGCCGCGGCGAGGGCACGATCATCGCCGACCCCTGCCCCAAGTGCCAGGGCCAGGGACGCATTCGCCGTCCCGAGTCGCTCTCGGTAAGGATCCCGCCGGGGGTCGACAATGGATCGCGCCTGAAGCTGCGCGGCGAGGGCGAGGCCGGATGGGGCGGCGGTCCGTCGGGCGACCTCTACGTGGTGGTCCACGTCAAGGAGCACGACCTCTTCGTGCGCCAGGACAACGACGTAATCATCGAAATGCCGGTAAGCTTTCCGGCGGCCGCGCTCGGCACCGAGGTCGAAGTGCCGACGCTCGACGGCAAGGTCAAGCTGAAGATCCAGGCCGGTACGCAATCGGGCAAAGTCTTTCGGCTCAAGAGCAAGGGCTTTCCCGATCTGCATGGCTATGGACGCGGCGACCAGCTCGTGAAGGTGGTGGTCGAGACTCCGCGGCGGCTGACCGCGCGCCAGCGCGAGTTGCTCGAGGAGTTCGCGGGCATCGACGGCGAGGCCGTCAACCATCCGCTCTCCAAGGGCTTCGTCGATAAGCTCAAAGAGATGTTCGGCTGATCCGACCGCGTTGTCGCTTCCATCTCCCGTTCCCGCTTTTATTTCGCGTTCCCACTTTTATTCCCGAGTGACGCGATATTTCGAATGCCGGGCGTTGCAGGCGGCCGGACTGATTGTGCTCGTGCTGGTTCTGGCCGCGCCGGCGTATCGGAATCTCGGCCAATACAGCGATTTCTACGATGGCGGCGTCTACCTGGAATCGGCTCGGATGCTGGCTGCCGGTTATGCACCGTACCGCGCGGTCTTCATTTCCCAGCCACCCGCGTGGTTGAAACTCATCCAATGGTCGTTCGCGCTCTTCGGCCAAAACATGCGCGGCGGACAAATGCTCACCGTCAGCACGCTGGTGCTCACGGCCGTCGCTGTCGGGTTCATCGTGCTGGACCGGGGTTTTTGGCTCGGAGCCGTGCTGACCTGCGCAACCATCCTGCTGTCGCCGCTGGCTTTCTTTTGGGCTCGCGAGATAACCGGCGAACTGCCGTCCGCGGCCTTTGCCGCCGTGTCGCTGGCGCTCGCCGGGCGATATGCGTCGGGCGGCAGACGGCTGTGGCTGGGATTCGGCGCATTGGCTCTCGCCGGTGCGTTGTCGGTCAAACTGTTTAGTCTTTACGCCATTCCATCCGTGCTGCTGCTGGCGGCCGGGCGATGGGGATCGGCGGGTCAGTTGCGCCAAAGAATCTGGTATACGGCGGCGGACATCCTGCTGGTGTTGGTAATCATCTTCGCAACCGTGCTGGCGATGGCGTCGGCATACGGAGTGCGCGAGGTTTGGACGCAGGCGGTAGCTTTCCATCTCGGCTCGCGGGCGGATCTTAGCTCGGCCCGAAACTGGGACTTGATAGTAGCGACCCTGTCTCGGGACCCCGCGGTGTTAAGCGCCCTGCCGCTTGTCCTATGTGCTGCGCTGGAACCCTGGATCGGATGGTCGGCGCTTGGATGGCTCGTCCTGACTCTCATCGGTTTGCTCATCCAGCATCCGCTGTTTACTCATCACGTCGTCGCTCTGATTCCGCCGCTCGCGCTCGCCGCCGGTATCGGTGCCGGGACATTGTGGAAGCTGGGCAGACGATTGCAAGTCCGTCAAGTGCAAGTCCGTGAAGCGAGCGTACGTTCAGACGACTATGCAAACGACTATGCACAGGACTATGGCTGGGCGATGGGTATCGCACTTTGTACTGCCAGCATCGTCCTTTTCGCCGCGGTCTGCCGCGGCGGGCTCGCCGGCCGGACCGATCAGCAATGGATCCTGGCGTACTGGCGCCCTCCGGCCGCGGATCTGGAGATGGCCGCTGAATTGACGCGGGTGACCGGCAAAGCCGATTTCATCCTGACCGACGCTCCAGGAATTGCGTTCTGGTCCGGGCGCGAGGTGCCCCCCTGGCTGGCGGACACTTCACTAAAGCGCATCGACAATCACTACCTCGCCACCGCTGAAGTAAAAAGCGAGGTCGAGCGTTATCGAGTGAAGGCGGTGTTACTGTGGACCGGCCGGCTTGAACGATTGCCGGGATTGACCGCCTGGCTGGAGCAGACGTTCCCGACTCGACGCGGATATGGCGCTAACGGTGTCCTGTACCTGCGTCCCTGACTCGTGACCCGATGCGCCGTTAGAGTTGGCGGGAATCGCGGCCCAGGCGCTCCCAGAGCGCGCGGCGCATCACGCCCGGCGGCGGCGCCACGCCGTTGAAAAGCTCGAACGCGAGCTCACCCTGATTCACCAGCATCCCTGCTCCGTCGGCCGCCCGCCTTCCAAGAGCGATTGCCGGCCGCAAAAAAGCCGTCGGCTCGGCCGCGTAGATGAGATCGTAGAAGAAACATTCGCGGGAAGTGCGCGCGTAGTCGATTCGCGCAAAACCCGCCTGCGTGAGCCCCATCGGCGTCGCGTTGATCACGATCGCGGCGCGCCCGAGCGCCGCCGCGTCGGCCAGCGCGTCGAGTCCGCGCACCGATAGCGCCGTGCCCGCGAGCGCACGCGGGAGCCGCGCCCGCAGCCGGCGCGCCAGCGCGGCCGCGCGCGCCGGCGTGCGATTTGCGATCACGACCTCGCGCGCGCCGCGCCGCAGGCAGGCGACGGCCGCGGAAGCGGCCGCGCCGCCTGCGCCGATCACGATCGCCGTCGCGCCCTTAAGCGCGACGCCGAGGCTCTCGAGATCGCGCTCCAGGCCGCGCGCGTCGGTATTGTCGCCAAAGAGGCCGGCGGGACGGTTCACGACGCAATTGATCGCGCCGAGCATCCGCGCCTCGGCACTGAGTTTCGCGACCATCTTGAGCGCGCGCTCTTTGTGCGGCACGGTCAGGTTGACGCCGATGATCCCCAGCGCGGGAAGCGCGCCCAGCGCCGCCTTGAGCATCGGCGGCGTCACGTGGAAGGCGGCGTAGACGCGATCGAGGCCGAGCGCGGCATATGCCGCGTTATGCATCGCGGGCGAGAGCGAATGTTCGACCGGATCGCCGAAGACGGCGGCGAGGCGGGTCGCGCCGCCAAGCGGCGCGACCCGCCTCACCGCCGTCACATCGGCCGCGGACGCGCGCTTGGCGCGGCCGCCACCACGCCGCGCGCCGCCGCCGCGCGGCGGCCGCGTCAGCCACCGCCGATTCGTGCGCGCTCGGCGCGCACTTCCTCGGCGGTGAAGAGCCATCGGTAGTCAAGGCCGGCGGCGGCGAAGGCCGCGGCCGCGCCTTCGCCGCGGTCGACCAGCGCGAAGGCATGCGTCACCTTCGCGCCGGCGTCGGTGAGCGCGGCGGCGGCCTGCAGGCTCGAGCCGCCGGTGGTGATCGTGTCGTCGATCACCGCCGAGCGCAGATCGCTTCGAAACGCGCCCTCGATCTGCTGTTGCAGGCCGTGCGCCTTCATCTCCTTGCGCACGAAAAATCCGCGCAGGTTCGAGCCATGATGATGGGCTGCGACGATCAGCGCGTCAGTGACCGGCAGCGCGCCAGCCGCCATCCCGCCGATCTGTTCGATTCCCGCGGCCACCACCAGTTCGAGCATCAGCTCGCCGGCCAGATACGCGCCTCGCGGCAGGTAGAGCGTGCGCTTGCAATCGATGTAGTAGTTTGACGATCGCCCGGAGGCGAGTGTGAGCGCGGCGGAGCGCTCGAAGTAGGACTCGCGGGCAAGCAGCATGAGCAGTTCGCTACGTCGGGTTTGGTTCATGGCGTCTTGCGCGCGATCTTACCTGCCGGCGCGCCGCGTACAAGAGCCGCCGCGATATGCCGGTGCTCGCACGGCGACGGGTATGTCATCAGGGCGGCGGCTTGGTATTATCGCGGACCATGTTCTTCGCGCCATTTATCTTTCTGTACACGATTATCTTTTTCTTCGTGCTCGCGCTTTTGTTCGCGATGCTCGAACTCGGCGCGATCAACTACGCCTTCAACGCGCTCGGCCTGCCGCCCCACGCGGCGTTCTGGGCGCTGATCATCAGCCTGCTCGGCAGTTACATCAACATCCCCATCACGCGCATCGAGAGCAGCGGCGGCGGCGAGCCTTCCGCGCCCGACGTGGTCGGCTACTTCGGGATGCGCTACCGGGTGCCGGCGCATCTGGCGGCGGGACGCTCGACGGTAGTCGCGATAAACGTGGGCGGCGCGATCGTCCCGCTATGCATCTGCGCGTGGATACTCGCGGCCGACCCGGCCGTGTTCCTGCGGGCGGTCCTGGGAACCGCGATCGTGACCTTCATCGTACATCGCGCGGCGCGGCCGATTCCGGGAGTCGGAATCGCCACGCCGATGTTCATCCCGCCGATCGTCGCGGCGCTGATGGGGATGTTGCTGAGCGGCGGCGTTGCCCATCATGCGGACGCGATCGCCTATATCAGCGGCGTGATGGGAACGCTCATCGGCGCGGACCTGATGAACCTCGGGCGGCTGAGCGAGCTTGGCGCGCCGGTCGCGTCGATCGGCGGCGCGGGGACGTTCGACGGAATTTTTCTGACCGGGATTGTCGCGGTGCTGCTCGCGTAAATGTATCGCGCACGCCTCGCTACGAAGAGGGCCGTTCACGAACGGTCTACAGAATCGAAATCGGACGTTCCGTTGTAGGCGTCAGGCCGGCTTGAACTTGACCAGCGTATGCTCGGGCGTGACGTCGTCGAACTGCACCACCACCGGCATCCCGACCTTCACGCTCTCGGGTGCGGCGACGATATTGCTCGTCATCCGCGGCCCCTCGTCGAGCTCGACGATCGCCAGTACGTAGGGTTGATCGGCGAACGAGCGGCTCGAGGCGCGGCGCACCACCGTGTAGCTGTAGACCTTGCCGCGACCGCTGACGCGCTCCCACGCAAGCCGGTCCGAAAAGCAGTGCGGACATCGTTCGCGCGGATAATAGATGTACGCCTTGCACGCGGCGCATCGCTGAAGGCTCAGTTCATGGCGCCGCGCGGCCTCCCAGAACGGGCGGCTGGTCGGCGTCGGTTTGGGCAGGGGCTTGTGATATTCGCTCATGAACGCCGCTCCAGAATCAGGCTCGCCTGCTCGCTCATGATACCGCCGTTGCCGTTGACGTAAGCGAGCCGCGCGTTTTTAACCTGGCGTTCGCCGCCGCGGCCCATCAATTGGCGCACCGCTTCGGTCACGTGGCTCATTCCGCCGCCCAACCCGGGCTGCCCGAAAGAGAGTTGGCCGCCGTGCGTGTTGCAGGGAAAGTCGCCGGCGTACGACAGGTCGTGCTCCCACACGAAGTTGCCGCCCTGCCCTTTCCTGCAGAACCCGGCGTCTTCGAGCGTCACTATCACCGTGATGGTATAGCAGTCGTACGGGCAGACGAGATCGATGTCCTTATGCGCGACCCCGGCCATCTTGAAGGCCGCCTCGGCCGCGAATTTCACCGGTGAGTCGGTCAGCGAGGGCGCGTAAGTGATCGACGCGTGATTGGAATATTCGCCCGCGCCGAGCAGCCAGGCCGGCGGATGCTTGGCGCGCCGTGCGACCTCGGGCGAGGCCACCACGACCGCCGATCCGCCGCTGCACGGGCTCACGATTTCGTAGAGATGGAGCGGGTCGACGATCATGCGCGAGTTAAGCACGTCGTCGATCGTGAGTTCGCGATCGTTGAAGGTCGCCAGCGGATTTTTGACCGCGCTTTTGCGCTGGTCGACGGCGACCTTGGCCATCTGTTGCGGCGTGGTGCCGTATTCGTACATGTGGCGATTGGCGATCATCGCATAGCCGCAATTGGCGCCGATATTTCCGTAGGGCGCTTCGAACTCGCGCTGCACCGAGATCACCGGCGGCTTCTGGTCGCCGAACTTGTTGAGGTCGCCGACGACGCATAGCACCGCGTTGCACATTCCCGCGTGAATCGCCGCCGCCGCCCGCCATACCATCCCGGCCGGGCTCGCGCCGCCGATATCGACCTGGTTGAGCATCCGCGGATTGATTCCCATCACCTCGGCGACGCTCGCCGGATAGAGCATCCCCGCATCCGCGAACGCCATCCCGCAGAGAAACCCGTCGATGTCCTTGGTCTCGAGCCCCGCGTCCGCGATCGCCTCGGCCGCCGCGTTCGACATCAGGCCGAGCGCGGTCGCGTCGGGCGGCGCGTCCTTGGTGGGCTTCAATTCGCCGATTCCGACCACCGCGGCCGTTCCCTTGAGACTCATCGCCACACGCTCCCGTTCTGTTTCATTTTCACCGCTTAAGGACCAATCACTATCGGCTACGACCGACTACCACCGGACTACCATAAACTTCGCGCGATCGGTAAATGGGCCAGGCTGACAGCGCCGCCGCTTTCGGCTAGCGTGGTCGGATTCGCAAGGAGCGTTTTACACGATGGCTTTTGTCATGTGCGACGACCACAACCTCTCCGTCGAGGCCGACGGGATGGACGTGGCCACCGCCAAGCAGACTATGTTGGGCGAGCCCAAGCCGAATCCGACCGCGATCGAAAAGGAGCTGAACGATTTCGGCCGCGCCCATCGCGATTGTAATTTGCGCATCGTCCCGGATTGACGTCCTCCCTATAGACGGAAGCGAAACAATGTACGACGCGATCGTGGTGGGTGCGCGATGCGCCGGGGCGCCGACGGCGATGCTGCTCGCGCGCGCGGGCCATCGGGTGTTGCTGGTGGACCGGGCGACGTTCCCGAGCGACATCATGTCGACGCACTACATCCATCAGCCGGGCGTCGCACGTCTCGCGCGATGGGGCCTGCTTGACGCGGTGCTAGCCACCAACTGTCCGCCGATCGAGCGCGTCCGGCTCGACGCCGGTCCGTGCGCGCTCGAAGGGGCGCCGGTGCCATACGAGGACACCGCTATCGCGCTATGTCCGCGGCGTATCGTGCTCGACAAGATCCTCTTCGACGCGGCCGCGCGGGCCGGGGCCGAAGTACGGGACGGGTTCGCGGTCGACGCTTTGAGTTTTGAGGACGGCCGCGTGAGCGGAGTGCGCGGACGCGATCTCCGCGGCGCGAAAGAGTGCCACGAGCGGGCGCAAATCGTGATCGGCGCCGACGGTCCGTGGTCTTCGGTCGCGCGCGCGGTAAATCCGCCCGAATACGAAACCGTGCCCGCGATGACCTGCGGCTACTACAGCTATTTCAGCGGCGTGCGCCTGAGCGCCTGCGAAGTCCATCCGCGCCCCGGATGCTCGACGCTCGGCTTTGCCACCAACGACGCGCTCACCTGCGTCGCGATCGAGCGGCCCAAGGCCGAGTTCGAGGCCTGGCGCGCCGATATCGAGGGCGGCTTTTTCAAAGCGCTCGAGTCGGCGCCGGACCTCTACGAGCGAGTGCGCGCGGGCAAGCGCGAGGAGCGCTTCGCCGGCACGGGCGGGATTGCGAATTATTTTCGCAAGCCATACGGCCCCGGCTGGGCGCTGGTCGGCGACGCCGGCTATCACAAGGACCCCATAACCGGCTTCGGCATCACGGACGCGCTGCGCGACGCCGAGCTTTTGGCCGAAGCCGCGGGCGCGGGACTCGCCGGACGCGAGCCGATGGACACGGCGCTCGCGCGTTACGAGAGCGCGCGCAACGCCGCCTCGATGGAGCTTTACCGCTTCACCTGCGACCAGGCGCGGCTGGAGGGGCCGTCGCCGATGATGCTCGCGTTGATGGCGGCGTTAAGCGGCAACGCCGCCGATACGCGCCGCTTCATGGGCACGGTCGCCACGACGGTCGCGATGTCGGAGTTTTACGCGCCGAACAATCTGATGCGGATCATGCGCGCGGCCAGCCGCACGTAGCCGCCACGGCAACGTGCGACGCAATGCGGCACGTTACGCGATGCGATGAGCGGCGGTGGCGGCGAGTCGTGTTGACCCTGCGCATCGCGCGCCGCTAGTATGCCGGGGCGGGGTGGAGCAGTCTGGTAGCTCGCCGGGCTCATAACCCGGAGGTCGGAAGTTCAAATCTTCCCCCCGCAACCATTACATCTCGAATTCTCAGGGGCACTTAGCGGGGGGGCTGAAATCCTGGCGCTGAGGCGCATCGGGCTGATGGCAGTTTCGGTGGCAGTTGGTTTTCAGACGATCACGTTGGGAGAACATTTTCAGCAAAGACAGCCTAGGGGAAACGGAAGCGGCCATTGACCATGTTTTCGATCGCCACGCAAAGGCGCGGGAGAGCGTGCGCGCGTCGATCAGGAGTCTCCACGCGCGGCTCGTTGATCCAGTCATAGATTGTCCGGCGCGATACCCCGGGAGATGGAAGAACCCGGGCCGCCGCGGCCTGCGCGTACGCCCACGATTGCCGCAGGAAATCCGCTACAAACCTACTGCCTTGACATGACGCGAAGGCCAAGGCGCCATCTAGCGCCCTAACCTTCGAGTGAGGTGGTCTGTAGAAATATGCTGGCCTCGCGATCATCGAGATGGTCTGGGAGCTCGACTTCGACAACCTGATCGTGAGCGGGGCGAAGTTTGCTTCGCCCCATCACCACAACGATATTGGAGCGCGAGAAACGCTTTAGGTAGAAGAGGGCGATGTTCACCGCGCGAACGTGGGGCTCGCCCACAATTGCAAAGACGAATGTTCCCGTTATGGTCATGCGCCGGATCTGCGATCCAGAAGTTGGCGCGTTTCCGCGCCTATGGCATCCATTTCTTCTACAGGGTTGGCAGACCGATGAGCTGTTCATCCATGGCCCCGGATTGCTGACGGACTTCAGCTTCGGGACTAGCTGTAGTGAAGGACTACTCGTGCAAGCCTAGCAAAACGATACGGCGGAAATGGCGCAGGACAATGAGCGCCACCCCTCGCCGATCAATCCCCGGGTTTCACTATGAAGCCGGGTCAACCGGTTGACACTTGAGCGGCGGTTGACAAAGGGCATTTTTGGCGGTTGACGGCGGATCCAAATGCGGGCCCGACAGTGTGATGGCGCCCCGATCCTGTTTTCTCTGGCCGCTCGATCTTGCGCGTCGTACATGTTTACCGGCTAGCCTGCGCTGGAGCCTGCGCTGGTGCTGCCCTACGGAAGTCATCATGAACCGCGAATGGTGGATTAAACTAGTCTAAAATTATATGAGATAGATATGATATGAATAAGATGTTATGGACAATTACGGGTTAACAGACCATGAAACAAATGGTCACGCTAAAAACTGGTGACGGCGCAGGCTACGGATCATTCTGGAGAACCACCGCTCTGGACGAGACGACATCCTGCGTCGGTGGACGTTCGAGGACCCCTACTGGCGATGCATCGATAGTGGAGAGCTAGCAGAGCAATCGGGCCCTGCAAATATAACAGGGCCTCGCGCGGCGTGAGGAAGCTGTCTTTCGACGCCTAGCGCGCAGCTTTACAGTCCCAGACGCTTCATCAACCGGTATAGGGTGGTGCGGTCCACGCCGAGCGTGGTCGCCGCGATCGCGCGATTGCCCTTGGCGGCGTCGAGCGCCGCGCGGATGCGCGAGACGGCGGCGCGGTCGAGATAGGCTTGCAGAGTTTCGTTAGGCTCAGCCGGGTCCTCGCTCTCGGGCGTGGGCTCGATGTTGCCCTCGAGCGCAAAGGCACCAGGGGTGAGAACTTCGGCCCCGCTCATGACCACCGAGCGCTCGATCACATTTTCGAGCTCGCGTACGTTACCGGGCCACAGGTAGTTGACGAGCGAGCGTTCGGCCTCGGGCGAGAGCGTGATCGGACGTCCGGCCAGCGCCGTGTAGTAGGCCAGGAAATGGCGCGCCAGCGGCAGGATGTCCTCGCGGCGCTCGCGCAGCGGCGCGATCTTGACCGGGATGACGTTCAGGCGAAAGTAGAGGTCAGCGCGGAAGCGGCCGGCGGCGACTTCGTTGCGCAGCACGCGGTTGGTGGCGGCGACGATTCTCACGTCGACCTTGCGCGACTTCGAAGCGTCGACGCGCAGTACCTCGCCGTCCTCGAGCACGCGCAAAAGCTTGGCCTGGAAGTCGGTGCCCGCCTCGGCGATCTCGTCCAGGAAGAAAGTGCCGCCCGAGGCGCGCTCGAAGCATCCGGCGCGCGCCGCGATCGCTCCCGTAAAGGAGCCTTTCTCGTGGCCGAACAATTCGCTTTCGACCACGCCGTCGGCGAAAGCCTTGCAGTTGACCGCGACGAAGGGGCCGTCCGCGCGAGCGCTCCAGTAGTGGAGCATGCGTGCGATCAGCTCTTTGCCGGTGCCGCTTTCGCCCTCGATGAGGGTGGTCGAGCCCGACCGCGCGACCCGCCGAACCATCGCGACCAGTTGCTTGCTCTGCGGGCTCTCGGCGATGAAGCCGGCGGCCGTGCTGGCGACGTCGAGTCGCTGGCGCAGGCGGCGGTTCTCGCGCTGCAGCGAGCCCATCTCGATCGCCCGCGCGACGGTCTTGACCAGGGCCTCCGCGCTGAACGGTTTGGTAACGTAGTCGAAGGCGCCCTCGCGCATCGCGGCGACCGCCGAGGTGACGCTGTTGTCCGCCGCAAGCAGGATCACAGAGATATCGGGCCGCCGCGCGCGCGCGCGGCGCAGCAATTCCAACCCGTCCATCCCGGGACCGCGCACGGCCGCTATGATGACTTCACAGCCCTGCTTGGCGAGGGTGAGGGCGGCGTCGGTGCTCGGGCAAATCTCGGTATCGTAGCCCTCTTCTTCGAGCGCTTTGGCAAGAAAGCGTGCGGCGCCTTCATCGTTCTCGACGAGCAGGACTGTCCCGTGATCGGCCTTTACCAGATTTGATGCGTCCCCTGTTTGCGCCATCCCCAAAATCCACGCTGGCCAAGCAGCCGGCGTTCCAAGGCGAATACGACGGACAACGGCCCTGGCCATCCGGGGAGCCAAGCACCCGAAGAATGTCAACCCGCCGTAGACGACCTGTCGCAGTCCCCAAACGGCTTTTCAGCCGCAGATCTTTACGTTCGAATCAGACGATTTTTGTTCAACTGATGACGAAGTTTCGTCTATTGACGGATACTAGCTAAGAACGACCAATCTTGTCCAGCGCATCTTTTTACGGCCTAAGAGCACCGGTTCAATGCTAATACTGCCGAACTCGAATCTGATGCACTTCCGTTTGCTTACGCTTTGACTCTTAGTGGAGAAGTTCTAACTTCCAGCTAACAGAATTCACATGGGATTTGCTTCCTGGAAAGGCTTCGTGATGCGAGCGCAGGGACTGCGGCGCACGGGTTACGTTCGCGCTAGACCTCTACTACGTCGCGTGCAGACGGCTTAACGAGTTCTGGGATCGAGCGTGCGACCGTGGAAGCGCGGCGGGGCGCTGATCGTCGCCGAGCCGGACGAATCTGGACGGCTCGGCTCGGCATCTCGACGCGCATAAGATCCTCGCGAGCAACCGCAAGTTGCATCGCCTGATGCGCGAGACGATCGCCAAGTCGTGGCCGGAGTGGATCGGCGCGAGCCGAGGATGGCCTACGCTCGATACGCGCCGTCGCCGACCCGGATGGCCGCCGAATCACGCGGCGCGCGCGACCCGGAGAATCGGGTGACGATTGCCGCAGGAAATCCGCTACGAACTTACTGCCCAGACATGACGCGAAGGCCAAGGCGGCGTCCAGCGCCGGGTGCACATGATCAACGCGGCGTGAGCGGTGGGATCAACATGGCGCGGCTCTTAGCGAAATGATCGCGAGCCGCTTGGCAAATTAACGAGACAAACTATTTAGCAGAGCCTGCTGATGCGATGAAGCGACGGGCGAGCTTATTTGAACTGCTAAAACGAGTTGCACACCAAACTGCGTATTTGAGGCGTGATCGCTGCGTCCCAGGTCAACGTCAAGATCGCAGATTTTGACTTATCGACCAGACGATGAAATTTCGTCTGACGCCACAATCGTTGCATCGACCGATCCACTGTCGGCGATGTACTCCGAGATCTCTTTGGCGGTCTTTGCCAGATCGCTGCCGGGTTCCCAGCGTCGTGTGTCTATAGGCACTCGATCGGACAGTCGGCTCGTCTTAAATAGCCTAACCTCTACGACCCTCGCCGTGCACTGTGCGTCCCTGAGAAAGCGGAAAATATGAGTCTCGCGACGCCAGATGTGCGCCGCCTGCACAGCCCACACTGTCGAAGACATTGATGCCTCCCTTTTAAGAGCCTAACCATTACACAAGCTGTCTGATATACCAAACTCCGGCGATTCCGCTCGGGCTGAGCGTGCCCACCCGAGCGTCTATGGGGCTTGCGGTCAATGAACCTTCCGGCCTTCCGGCGCGAGCCTCAGGTCAAGGACAGCGATCGAGCGACGCGCCGTCGCCACGCACCCGGATCGGCCGTCCGTTGAGCCGGGTGCCACGCTGCGGCGAACAGTTGGCGGTGGAGCGCGTCGAGCACGGCCGCAAGCGCGAGCCGTCCGTTCTGATTGGGCACCGAATCACATTGCACACCGAATCACATGGCGCGCTAGCGATCCCGAGAATCGGGCGAGGCCTTCCTCCCCGACGCTTCGGGCGTGGAGTTTGAACGGGGGCGGGGGTGCAACTACGCTCATCGCGGCAAATGGCGCATATTCGATCAAGTGCCCAACTTCGTAATGCGCAATCCCATGGATTGCCGCGCCGGTTATTGCGCGATGGTCCCCGGTCACGGCCAAGGGGATACCTCAAGGGCCGTCGCGCTCGGCCCGGTTAAGGCTTCCGCGGAGGGGCCAAGGCATCGAGGAAGGACGGCTCAGTCATTGTGCCGCCCTTCTCGACTGGGGCGATGCGCATCACAGCGGCCACCAGGCGAACGCCAGAAAGGCGAGGCCAAGGCAGGCGATTACAATGCCCCACAACGGTCGCGGGCTGTCAAGAGAGCCATGCTTGCGTTGGGCTTGCTGACGCTCGCAATGACGGCTGGATACTTCGCGGCTGCGCTGCCGGTAGCGAGCGGGACGCCGCCAAAAATGATCAGGTCGCGCAGGATACGCAGCCTTGCGCTATGGGCGAGCGTCCGTTGCCGCAGCTGATCGAGCTTTGGACGGACAATCTGGGTACGACGATGTACCGGCCGCTCAACCTGGGCGGCACCATGATCGACGAGCAAGTGCAGCAGGCAGTAGGCCAGACAGGCGGCCCGGGTGCATGGCGAGACATGGAAGACCTTGCTGGCATGCAATTCCGGCCACCTCTTCAAGCCAGTTGGCGCCAAGCTCAGTTATTTTTCGCGCTTACGCACCGATCCAGGTGCACGATTCGACTGAGCAGGCCAGCTAGACGCGCTCAACCCACGTCGTTCGATGACAAGAACGTGTTGTCGAAAACAATAGTGAGCAGGTGAAGGCCCGAACGGAGCGCCTTCGACGAACTTTCCAACCCCACCGTGAATTGTGAGTTTGCGACCCGGCGCCTTTCAGATACCAGCCAATCCGGGCGCGCGTTCGCCGGGCTGGCAATATTCCAGAGACCCTACTTAATCAAGACGGGTCTACCCATGGCGCCATCGTTTGGAGCACTCGCGGAGCCAGTGCTGTCGAAGGCTTCCTGCTGGATGAAATGGGCCTGGATCGTCCCGCCACTCTCCGAATCGATCCATACCGCCGCAAACCCCGTTATCTCGACCTCGCTTCTACCGTTGGGACTGTTCCACACAACCATCGGCAGGATGACCGCGCGCGGATCGCTGGGGCTATGATCGGAAAAAGTTCCGTCGGGAAACTCGCTCTGACCCTGCGAGATGCGATCGGAGAAGCCCTGGCCGACAGGGCCCTTCTTGAACCCGGGCTCGGTGTCAACCCATTGATTGATAGCAAGCGGTCCCCCGTAGCCGTCTGCGATGTTGGTGCGTTCGTTGGAGCCGCCGGTGCCGCCCAGCGCCAGCGAGCCCCAGTTACCGGGACCAACCTGGCCCTGGTTGAGCGTGACCGACTGATCGAAGGTATAAGGCGTGCTGGAATCGAGGCCGATTGGAAGCACGTCGCATTGACCGATCGCGCTGCAGACATTCCCGGGGATGACGGTCGGCTGACTGCCTGGCGTAGCTACTGCGCTGGTGCAGTTCACGCAGCCTGCCGCCAGCGGCATCTGGGCGGTCGCGCTGGCGGCTACTGTTCCGTTTGACAGACCAATCAATTTGAAAAAGGCGTATGGGACCGTGCGCTTGGCGGTGACCGTGACGGTCGTGTAGTTGGGAGCTGGTACGTATGCCTGGTTGCCGCTCCCGTCAGCGATCAATTCGCTGCTCTTGATGCCGTTCTTCTCAGCATAGGTGACAGCGACACTGACTGCCGAGGGTGCGGATTCCGAGTTGCCCTGCAGGTAGCCGGCGCCGGCAAGTGCGGCGGCGTCAACCCCCTTCTGCAGGATGACCCAGTTAAAATACAGCAGCGCCGCGTCGGCGCCGAGCCCTACGGCACCCAGAACAACCGTCATCACGAGAATCAGACCCACCGCGATCTGCCCTCTGCTGCCGCGATATTTTGTATTCAAAATCTCGATTCCCCCGTGTACAGGTCCTTCGAAGGAAAGTCCCACACGTGAAAGCATCATGCGTGCCAATACAAAGCTCAATAAACTCAACGAGTAAATGTAGACATCAAATTATTAGAAAGAATTAACGGTAGAGCCACGTTGCATAATCGCAACTCGAGGCTGTCGAAGTGAAGCCAAAGAAAGCCACGCCGGACAATGGTCTGGCGCCCGCCTTTGGGCCGACGCCTCCCCTATTACGAATCGCGGTCGGGCCTCTCGCGTGGGTTCTCCCCCACCCGGAATTTTCACGAAAAATTTGGTAGTGCGATGCGCCCTTGGGCCGACACAAATTGTAGCGTGGTTATTTTGCGCGATGGTCCCCAGAGTTTCGCGGCCGGGGAACCTCTGAGGCCGTCGCGCAACGGCCCAACTTAACGCTTCTGCGGAGGGGCGAGGGCGTCGAGGAAGGACGGCTCGGTCATGTGCCGCTCTTCTCGACCAGGGCGATGCGCATTCACTACGGCCACCACCACCAGGCGAACGCCAGAACGGCGAGGCCAAGGCAGGCGACTATAAGGCCCCGCAACGTCGCGGTCCGCGGGATCTCCAAATCGGGCCCTTCGAGGCCATCCAGCGGATGTTCGTCTTGGGTCATTTGCCGCTGCCGCCCGGCCTCGTGGAGAGCTTCAAAGCCCCGTTCTGCAGGCCCAATCATCGGGGGCCTTTTACGCGTTGGTCAGAGAGGGATCAACGCCGCTGGCGAGGGAGCCGATGTTATTGCCCATCGCCGCGTCACCCCATGGGCCACGACCGCGGAGATGACCGCGTATTCCGTCATTGACTGGGGCACCCCGCGAGACGCTCACGTACCTTCAGAAACGCCTCCCTAAACAGATCCATCTTTCTCTCGTCTTTAACTCTTCCCCCTTCATCCTTTTCATCGACGCTTATTGGCGAGTCGGCTTCAATTGCTGCTTTATTTATAAAATCTGCTTTTAAATATTCTATCGTTTTCACGTTGCACCTGACGGCTATCGAAAAAGGACTCATCTTGATTGATGACATGACCAATCGTCTGATTGTCATAGCATCGGCTGTGCCATGATCGCTCTCAGCTTTAATTAAGACGTTCACTGACGTTTCTCAAAGCAAAAATAAAAGACTGCTCAGCTACCGTTGCATAAGCGCAACAAAAATCGCTTTGACATCGTTATCTGAGATCGATCAAAGCAGTCTGAAAAGCACAACGGACCGCCAGTGTGACGATCCTTCCGGGTCCGAAGTCCGGGGAAAGAGTCGGCCCGGTGCGAGGGCACGCCCTGTGCGCGGGCACGCCCTGTGCCACCAGGTCGCGCGGCACGGCAATGACTCTCGGACTCGGTGCAAGCGCTCAGGAACCTTTATCGCCAATAATTTTGTCGCTAGCCCGCGCGCGCAATCTCGTCCAGCAGCAAAAGTTCTGCACCCACTTTCCTCGCATCCTGCTTCTCGACTATCTTCAGCATCGGTGGCTTACCCTTCCGAGCCGGCTCTCACCGTAAGGGCAAAAATGAAGGGCCGATGCTCCCGTTTAGGAACCCGGCCCGGGGGGCTTGGGGGACATGCATCGATGGCCAGTTCCGAACGAACGGAAAGATCTCGTCTGAAGACGAGCCTCAAGAAACTCCACGCGCTTAAGGCTGGCGATCTCGTGCGCGAGGATTTGCGGCAGCGCGGTCTGAGTTTCCATAGCGGCCTGCCCTATTTTGAGCGGACGTTGGGAATGTTCCGCGCTAGACTCTGGCGCGGCAACCCGGCCAGGGTGCCGTCAGCGTATCTCAAGATCATGGCCGACCATGCCGAACAGTCATTGGCCCAATTCGAGGCGATTCTGCGCTTCAGCGGCGAGGGGCTCGCGAATCCCCAGGAGGTGCGCAACCACCTGATCGGCGAGGTGCGGGACAATTATAGGAAACTCCACGACGATCTCTCGGTCCTGACCACTCGTCCATCAGGCCAACCGGAGCATACGACGCGCGCGCCGTGGTACGCGGGCGCGCCGCTCGCAATCCTCCTGTTCGCGATGTTCGCGGCCGGGGTGGCCGCCGCGTACCATTACGGACTGTACGGACTGTTGGGTTACGCGGCGCAGGACATCATGGACTCGCTGAACCACCTTGTTCGCCAATAGTCGCCCCCCCATCGCGCCCGCTAGCCGAGCTAAGCAAGCCGTGATGATCCCGAGGACAAACGTGCCGGAGAACGCCGCGCGTGCTCGGAAGGGGAAATTCTCTGATCAGCAGGGAAAAAACAGGGAACTTCGGCGAAATCGGACCTCTGGCCCAGATCTAAGCGGGAAAAAACTGAAATTCTACGCGGGTTTGTGGCCAAATTCCCTGTTCGATCGTAACAGGGAAATTTTTTCGCAGAACAGGGATTTCGATCGCGAGGAACAGGGACTTGAAGTGTTTAGCTCGGCGGCGCTGATCTTCCCCGCAATGGATGCCATTTAGCATCTCGGGACAGCGATTCGTTCGCTCAAGTGCTCGGCCTAGAGGCGTGCTCCCGTCCAAATTGACGGCCATCGGTGCATTTGCCCAGACACTGAGCTATTCCCCAAGCAAACGCATATGGAGTTCTCTTAGCCGCGTCGGCGTTGTCCTTTCCCCGCGCTAGAACTTTTCATTGAAACCTAATCGCTGGCAGTCTCTGGTTGCCTGTCGAAGTTTTTGCCCGAAGGCAAGAAAATTCGCGTTGATGTAATAGAGCGCGGTCATTATCTTTTTAGCCAATAAGCCCAGCTCGCTACACCGATAAGATGCTGTCAGTTGCGAATCCGACGGCCGGCGCCACTGATTTTCAGCGTGGTGGACTAACCTGAAGCTGTGCTTAAATAAGCGGCTCGCAGTAAGCTCCCGGGTTCGTGGCCGTGAGCATTCCAGGTGGAGCTGCAGGGGCGATCCCTAGTTTCTGGCGTCATTAGATGAGGCACATCAGGATCGCATACCGGTGCCTGCGACAGCCGGATGGCCGGTGGCTGCCGGGCTATCAACTAACCGTCGTCGGGGACGATACGCGGGTCTTACCGATGGTCTTCGAGAGCGACCGCGACAAGACCTTTGCTACGAAGGCAGGCGCTGAGGCTATAGCCGACGTGCAGGCACGGGATTGGTGCGCCAAGAACTATCCAGGATGGCCGGTGCAGCCGACCTGACAGGGCAGAATTGCCGCTGCGGGATCGAGATAATCGCCTGCGGGCCGCCGCGCGAGCTTAGAAAGAAGCGAGGATACCTCCTTATGGGAAGACTTTGATCGGAAAGTAGCGGTGATCACCGGTGCGGCGAGCGGAATCGGCCGCGGCACGGCGTTATGCCTCGCCCGGGAAGGCGCCGCTGTAGTGGCAGCGGATTTGAATTCGCAGGGTGGCGAGGAGGTGATCGGCGAAATTGCCGCTGCGGGCGGACGTGCGGTGTTTCAGCATACCGACGTGTCGAACGAACCGGACATCAAAGAGCTCGTTGAGCGTGCCGTCGGCCGATACGGCCGGCTCGACATCATGTTCAACAATGCCGGCCTGGTCGGCGCAGTAGGCTCCCATCGAGACGCTAAGCGCCGAGGATTGGGACAAGAGCATGGCGGTCCTGCTGCGCGCGGTGTTCCTCGGCATCCAGTACGCGATCCCGCCGATGCGCCAGGCGGGTGGCGGTTCGATCATCTCGACCTCATCGGTAGCCCCGTTCTTCCATCGCCCTACTCCGCGGCTTAT
>CAVYTJ010000027.1:0-25628 GCA_963771325.1 uncultured delta proteobacterium
TCAGCCGCTCCGCCTCCACCACAGCCTTTAAGCGGACCAGTGAATCTTGGAGGTCCGCGTTGATTATCAGGTAGTCGTACTCGGGATAGGCTTGCGCTTCCTCGCGCGCGCGATGCAGCCGCTCTGCGATCGCGGCTTCGTTCTCGGTGGCCCGCTTGCGCAGCCGCTCTTCGAGCTCGGCGAAACTGGGTGGCAGGACAAAAATCGTGACTGCGTCGCGCGGGTACTTGTCCTTTATCTGGCGCGCGCCCTGGATGTCGATGTCGAGCAGGATGTCGTGACCGGCGGCGATCGCGCGGTCCAACGCCGCGCGGGGCGTGCCATAGGAGGCTTCAAAAACCCGGGCCCATTCCGCCAGCTCGCCCGCTTCGCGCCTCCGGATGAATTCCTCCTCGTTCACGAAAAGGTAGTCAAGTCCTTCGACCTCGCCATTGCGCGGCCTTCTTGTGGTCAGCGACACGGACGCCTCAAGGCCGCCGATCGCCCTTAGCGCCGCGCGAGAGATAGTGGTCTTGCCGGCCCCAGACGGGGCCGAGAGAATGAAAATTATCCCGCGGCGGGGCGCCCCCGAATGCTCCATGAACAAGCCTATAAAAGCCGCAATCCCTTTGCAAACAGGGTTTTTTTGGCCCTACTCGACGTTCTGCACCTGCTCGCGCATCTTTTCGACTTCGCCCTTGAGCCCCACGGTTATCCGCGAAAGCGCCGCGCTCTGCGACTTCGCGCCCATCGTGTTGATCTCGCGATTGACCTCCTGCAGCAGAAACTCGATCTGCTTGCCCACCGTCCCCTCGCTTTCCACCAACTCGCGCAAACCGTGCAGATGGGCCCGCAGGCGAGTCACTTCCTCGGCGATGTCGGCTCGCTGGGCGGCATCGGAGGCCTCCTCGTACAGCCGCTTCTCGTTGACCGCCAGATCGGCGACAAGGTCTCGCAGCCGAGCCTGAAAATTCGCCACAATTTCGCTGCGCGAGGCCTGCGCCAGCCGCTCGATCTTCGGCACGGCCTCGGTAATCGTGTCGATGCGGCGGATGAAGTCGGCGCGCAACGCTTTGCCCTCGCGCTTGCGGTCGGTCTCGAGCGCCTTGAGCGCGCGAGCGATCGCAGTAAACGCCAACTGCACCCCGGGGCGGGAATCAGTCTCTTCTTCGCTGACCTGGAAAATCTCTGGGCGATGCAGCAGGACCTCGATCTCCGGTTTGCCGGAAAGACCGAGGCGGCGCCCAAGCCGGCCAAGCTCCTTGACGTAGAGCGCCGCGAGCCGGTCGTTGACGCGCAGCGTCGTAGGCGGAGGGCCAAGCGGCGTGCATCGGACAAAAAGCTCGACCCGGCCGCGCGCTATCACGCCCTGAACGAGCTTGCGAATTTCGGCCTCGTGTTCTCCCCAGGTGCGGGGCAGATTGAGCTTGAGCTCGAAAAACCGCTGATTGAGCGTGCGTATCTCTGCCGTAACGCGCACCTTGCCGCGTTCGATCTCAGCCCGTCCGAAGCCGGTCATACTGCGCATCTAGCTTTTGTCCCCCGCGGCGCTTAGGCCGATGCCCCAGTTTGAAGACAAGCCCGATAAAGCTCAACCGTCCGACGAGCCATAGAAGCCATCGAGAAGCGCTCGACCGCCATCGCCCGCGCCGCGGCCCCCATCGCGGCGAGCGCCGCCGCCTCGGCGCTCAAGTGGGCCAATGCGCCGGCCAGCGCCGGAGCATCGGCCGGCGCGACCAGCATCCCCGTGCGGCCGTCGTCCACCGTATCGACGATTCCGCCGACACGCGAAGCCACGGAGGGAAGCCCGCAAGCCATCGCTTCGAGCAGCGCGACGCCGAGCCCTTCGCTGAGCGAGGGCATCGCGAAAACGTCGAGCGCCCATAGGATCGCGCGGGCGTCGTCGACCCGGCCGAGCATCCGGACCGCGTCGCCAAGGCCGAGGCGCCGAATCTCCGCCGCGAGCGGGTCGCGAAGCGACCCGCCGCCGGCGATTATCGCGACGACGCGGCGCTGCGGGGCGCCGCTGCCGCGCCCGAGCAGGGCCATCGCTTCCACCAGGTAGCGATGGCCCTTGCGCGGCACGAGCGCGCCGACCGTGCCGACGGCGAGGTCGGCGTCGCCAAGCCCCAGCGCGGCGCGCGCCGCGGCGCGTTCGTCCGCCGACGGCGGACGAAAGTGCGCGCAGTCGACGCCGCTTGGGATCACCGTGATGCGCTCGCGCGCGCCGATGGCGCGCGCGAGCGCATCGGCGACCGCGGCGGAAATCGCCGCGACGCCGTCGACCGCGTGGCGGCCGTAGAGCCAGGGCGCGAACAGCCGGTTGGGCACGTAGTCCATCCGGCGCGTCACCACCGCCGCGCGCGCAAGGCCGCGCACCCACGGCGCCAGCGCATGCGCGCGCGAAGTATGGAAGTGGACCACGTCGTAGCGCCCGTCGCGAAGCCGGCGTCTCAATGCTAAGGCGGCCGCGAGATCGAGCGCATTGCGGATAGGCAAGGGACGGCAAACGACGCCGGCCGCCTGTGCGCGCCGCCACAGCTCGCCCGCCGGATCGCACAGCAGCTCCGCGCGATGGCCCATCGCACGGAGCTCGAGCGTGAGTCCAAGCACCTGGGTTTCGCCGCCGGCGAAATTGCACTCCGGATCGACCCCCGCGACGCTCAGCGCCGGCGCCGCGCGCATCGCCGCCGCTGGCGTTGGGGCCTCGACCGGAGACCAAGAACCCATCGCTCAGTCGGCGAACCGGTAGTAAACGATCGCCGCGATCGCGGCGATCGCATCGCGCCAGCCGATCTTCTTGCCCTCCGCGTACGTGCGCCCCGAGTACGAAATCGGCACTTCATAGATACGCCATCTGGCGCGCGCTGCCTTGGCGGTTATCTCGGGCTCGAAAGTGAAGCGGTCGGCGCTGAGCTTGAGCGTCACCAGCTTGTCGCGCCGAAACGCCTTCATCCCGGTTTCCATGTCCGTCAGGTTGAGATTGCACATCATGTCGGAGACCAGCGTCAGCATCCGGTTGCCCACGTAGTGCCAGAACATCAGCACGCGATGCGGTCCGCCGAGAAAACGCGAGCCATAAACCATGTCCGCGCGGCCGTCGAGAAGCGCCTCGAGCAGACGCCGGTAGTCGCGCGGGTCATATTCGAGGTCCGCGTCCTGGACCACGACGTACGGATTGCGCGCCGCCGCGAAGCCGGTGCGCAGCGCCGCGCCCTTGCCGCGATTTACCGCGTGATAAAAGCAATGGACCTGCGGATGCTCGAGCGCGCGCAAGTACTTGGGGGTGTCGTCGGTTGAAGCGTCGTCGACCGCGATGACCTCGGTCTCGAAGCCGCAGTCCAGCACGCGCCGGATGACCTCGCCGATCGTGCCGGCTTCGTTGTACACCGGGATCACCACGGAAATCTTTGCCGCTTCGTCCATCGTTCTTCCCACCCTTCCCTGCGCACTTGCCGCACTGTTGCTCGGCCCGGGCCCTCCCACCTTGCGCCGCGACGAACCGCCGCCGGGCTATATCCCGCCGCTCACGGTATCGCGCCGCCGCCGCGCGCGCATCATCCTGGTAACGCGTCGAATCAACCGGCGCGGCGCATCACCCATCGCACGACCGTACGCGTCGACAACTCGAAGCCGGTCGGTGCGCCCCATCCCCTCAAGGTCGAAGCGGCAAAGCTGCACCAGGTTGCGCAGCCGCCGGCGCTCCCAGTCCAGGCGCGGACGCGCCGTGCGTTCGTGATCGATCAGGCTGAAGCGCATCGGCGGACCGTTTGCGACAAAGATGTTGTAGGGCGTCAGGTCGCCATGGACGAAGCCCGCGCGATGGAGCCGCGCGACTTCGGCGCCGAGCGCACGCAGCACCTCGCGCCTGCGCGCCGGCGGCGCGCTGGCCGCGCGCCGAAGAAGGCGCGGCAGCGGCTCGCCCGCCACGCGTGCGGTCACCATCATCGTGCGCCCGCTCTCGCGCTCATCACCGAGCATCAATATCGGCGCCACCGCGAAGCCGGACGCGGCCAGCGCGTCGAGAATCGACTGCATCCGTTCGGCGCGCGAGCGCAAGACCAGCCGGCGAAGCGCCTTGAGTCCGCGCGGCGCGTCGAGCACCTTGACGAAAACCTCGGTCTCGCCGGAGAGCGGCGTGCCGAGCCGAATCTGGTAGGTCGAAGCATGGCGCGAGCGCCGCAAGAGACGGTCGCCCCCGCCGCCGGCGATTTTGAGCGCGCGTTCGATAAGTTCCATCCCGAGCCTGGAGGGAAGTTCCGCCAGCGCAGGCGCCAGCAGCAGCGACCATCCGTCGCGCTCGACCCGGGCCTGGGCGGCAACCGTCACGGACGCTCCTGGCCCTGCCGCGCAGGCTCTTTCGCGCCGCCCGCTTCCGAAGCCGGCGGCAGCGGACGCGACCGGTCATCCACAAACGCGCTGCGGACGGCCCGCGGCGCCGCCAGCGCGTGTCTGATCGCGGCCGCGACCTTTACCGGAGCGATCCGCCGCATGCATTCGCGGCCGATCGGGCACTCGCGCAGGTAGCACGGATGGCACGGAATCGCGCCGCTCAGCGCCAGGTCGGCAAATCCCCACGGCGCCGAGCGTTCGGGCGCGGTCGCGCCCCACAACGAAACCACGGGGCATCCAGCCGCTGCCGCGATATGCATCGGGCCCGAATCGGGGCCGAACGCCGCGGCGCACTCGGCGAAGATCGCGACCAGGTCGCGCAAACCGGTGCGCCCCGCCAAATTGAGGACGGGCGCGCCAGCGAGGTTCGCGACTACTTGATCGGCCAGCGCCACTTCGTCGTGGCCGCTGCCGATCAGCACCGGAAAGAGCGCTGGCGAGCCGTCACGCGCCATCGCCATTTCACGAATCACCGCGGCGATCGAGTCGGGGAAATAGATCCGGCTCGGCCATGACGAGCCCAGGATCACCGCCAACAGCGGCCGCGGCGCGCTCTCGAGCATCGCCGCCGCGCGCACCCGCTCGGCGTCCGAAGAAACGAGCCCGAACTCTATCGGCGCCGCCGCGAGCCCCAGCGCGTCCGCGAAGCCCTGATACTGCATCACCTTCAGGCGCATCGCCGGCTGCGGCGCAATCTGTCGGGTAGAAAACAGATGGTTGAATTCCTTGCCGTTGGAGCGATCGAAGCCGACGCGCACGCGCGCTCCGGAAGCGATCGCGACCACCCCACTCTTGAGATGGCGCTGGAGGTCGAGCGTCAGATCGAAATGACCCGCGCGCACCCGGACCAGGAAGGGCAAGAACGAGAACGGCGCGCGGCGGCGATTGTAGACGATCAGCTCATCCACCCAGGGATGGCCTTCGAGCACGGCCTGCGACTTGGGCTCCACTGCCCACGCGAGATGTGCGGCCGGCCACGCGCGGCGGATACGGCCGAGCAGCGGCAGCGCTCGGACGACGTCACCGATCGCACCGAGCAGAATGACAAGGACGCGGCGCGGCGCGGCAACAGGATCGGCTAAGGGCGCAAGGGCAGCGGATTCGGCGGTCGGATCGGCAGCAGTCTGATCGGTGTAAGTCGGGCTCAAGTCCAATCCAGCGCGCCGCGCTGCCAGGCGTAGACGAGGCCGACCACGAGGATCGCGATGAAGACCAGCGCCTCAACTAGGCCGAACATCCCGAGATGGCGCAACTCGACCGCCCACGGATAGAGGAACACTACCTCGACGTCGAACACCACGAACAGCAGCGCGGTCAGGTAAAAGTGCACAGAGAAGCGGCCCCACGCGACCCCGCTTGGCGGATTGCCGCACTCGAAGGTCTCGCCCTTGATCTTGCTGGGGCGCCGCGGGCCGGTCAGGCGGTTAATCGTGACCATTCCGCCGACGACCGCCGCCGCGACCGCGAGCGTTACCAGAATCGGGAACCAGGTGAGCAGCATCGCGGATACCTTCGCCTAGGGCTTCGCAACAAGCCCTTCTAATTGCATTTATGAATAGCGGATTAGTCGGCCTTTTCCAACGTGGACCGCGATGCGCCTTCACAGTGCACTTGCTCTGCGGTAACGCTTGGGTCGAGACTTACTGAAACGGCGATTCGATACGGCGGACGAGGTTTAATTTTTCGCTCGGATTGCAGAGCGAGTGCAGTTTCGCTAAATATTCGCTATCGAACGAGGAATCGAACGAGGAATTCTGCATGGGCTACAGAAGCGCAATCGAGTGGACGGACGCGACTTGGAATCCGATTCGCGGCTGCACGAAGATCACCCCGGGTTGCAAAAACTGCTACGCCGAGGCTTTTGCGGAAAGGTTTCGAGGAGTTCCAGGACATCCGTTTGAACAGGGTTTTGATCTCCGTTTGATACCTGAAAAGCTTGATGAGCCGCAGCGCTGGCGACGACCGCTCAGAATCTTCGTAAATTCGATGAGCGATCTGTTCCATCCATCCGTGCCGACCGATTACATCAAACGCATCGGCATAAGCATGCACCATGCGCACTGGCATACCTTCCAAGTGCTGACAAAACGTCACGAGCGGATGAACGAATTACTTAGTGGCGAACTTCGTTGGATTGGCTTGCTCAAAAATGTTTGGTGGGGCGTCAGTGTTGAGGACCGCGAGCACGGACTTCCGCGAATCGACGTTCTGAGACGCACAAACGCCGCCATACGGTTTCTCTCCATCGAACCATTGCTCGAAGACTTGGGAGAAGTCGACCTCACTGGCATCGATTGGGTAATCGTCGGGGGAGAAAGTGGCATTCACCACAGGCCTATTGCGGTGGCGTGGGTGCGCAGCATTCGCGATCAGTGCCAGGCCGCGAAGGTGCCGTTCTTTTTCAAACAATGGGGCGGTCGAACGCCAAAGCGTCAGGGGAGAATTCTCGACGGGCGCGTGTGGGATCGCATGCCAGCCGTCGAAGGTTCCGAGGGCTCGGCACTGTAAAATCGTGGACCCTGTCGCCAGCGATGGTCTGCGCGCGCGTCCCGGTCGAATCTGGACGGTCGAAAAGCTTACCTACCTGCAGAACTATGCGAGCGCTTTCACTACCGCTATGCGCGGAAAGTGGGAGCGTCTTGTTTACATTGACCTACTTGCAGGCCCAGGCCGCGATATCGATCTTGAAGGAAATAAAGAGTTCGACGGCTCTCCGCTCATCGCCCTCAACATAAGACCAGCCTTTGATTATTGTTTCTTTGGCGACAAAGACAAACGGAACGTCGACATCCTGAAGAAGCGGATCGCGGCTTCAGATCGAAAGCGTGTGTCTGTAGAGGTGGGCGATTGCAACGTCCTGGTCGACAATGTTGTCAAGCAGCTTTCACAAAAAACTCTGGGACTGGCCTTCGTCGATCCTGAAGGGTTTGAAGTCGATTTTAGAACCTTGCGCATTTTGGCAAAGCGCAGAATCGACGTGCTCTATTGGTTCCCGAGTGGAATAGCCATTCGTCGGAACCTGAAGAATTTCCGAACGCTCAAGGACAGCCCCATGGAGCGCTTTTGGGGCAGGGATTGGCGTCAACTCCCCATTGCAAAGTGGGCTGCTGGAGAGATCGTTCCCGACGAAAAAATCGAAAAATCGATAGTGGCTGAATTCCTGAAGGATGTCGCCAAAGCCGGTTTCGACTTTCGAGACGAGTGGGCGCTTCCATTCGCAAACACACGCAACGCGCAAATGTATCACTTGCTATTTTTTTCGCACGATAAATTGGCGCTTAAAATCTGGAAAAGTGTTAAGAAAATCGCGCCTGGCGGACAACGCACTTTCTCTGGAATGACCTAGCCCCGAGGAATTTGCATTTTCCGTCAAGGCGACGCACCTGAGCGCCATCGCGCGCAACGCAAGCTTCTCAACGGCGCTGGCGGCGGGACGAGGCCAGGAACAATCGCATCGGGGAGACCTCGCGGGTAACCGGATTTACCATCAATCCGAGACTCTCCAGGATCAAACCTCCAAGTAGCGGCGTCACATTCGCCGGTCCGAAAACGACCTTCGACGTGCCACGACGATCGCCCAGCGCGAAAAAGGCCTCTCCGACATCGTACGTGCGGCGAGTCCCGGCGGCCAAGGTGAACTCTTCGCGATCCAGTTTCGCGAGCGCAAGCTTGCGCGCTATCGGACCGGGAGCACGCTGAAAATCGCGCCGGTATCGATCAGAAATTCGAGCTCGATTGCGCCCGGCGCGGCTGGCGCGGATTGGAAATGGTCGCTTTCGTGAAGGTAATTCCCATTCTCGTCGCGGCTCCGCTCTGCGCCGGTGAGCTAGGGCATTCTCGCAGTAAGGCGGGCGGTAGCCAATCCTGTCACGATCATAGTGACGCGTACGCGGCCGCGATGAGTGCCTTGGCGCGCGGGTCGAGCAGGATTCCCCCGCCCATCCGGTTCATCGCGTAACCAAAGCCGATTTTCGCCTCGGGATCGGCGAACCCGAGCGATCCGCCGGCGCCCGGATGGCCAAACGCGCTCGCGTTGGGCCCCATCTCTTCGCCCGGCTGCGAGAGCATGAAGCCGGACGAAAAACGCGTCGAAATCATCAGCACTTCGTCGGGGCCGCGCGACTCCTCGACGTGACACGAGGGAATCTCGCGCGCCGCCATCACGCGCACGCCGTCAACCTCGCCGCCGCGCGCGAGCGCGCCATAGAGCCGCGCCAGCGCGCGGCCGTTGGTATGGCCGTTGGCGGCGGGAATCTCAGCGCCACGCCACGCGCGCGAGTTCACCGTCGCCATCGAAAGCACCATCGGATTCATGAATGTCTTCGCGGTGACGGACTCGGGATTTTTGGCCATTTCGGCGAACAGGTCGAATTCGCCCGGCGCGGGCGGCGGCGCGCCGAGCATGTCGGCGACGCGGCCGTCCTCGCGCGCCGCGAGCCCGATATGCGCGTCGATCTTGAGCGGCGCAGCGATCTCGTCCCTGAAATAATTGCCGGCGCTCTTGCCCGTGATTCGGCGGATCACTTCGCCGACCAGGAAGCCGAACGTGAGCGCATGGTAGCCGTGCCGCGTGCCCGGCTCCCACCACGGCGCCTCGGCCGCCAGCGCCTCGGTCATCGTTCGCCAGTCATAGATGTCCTCGGGCGCGAGCGGTTGGCGAATCGCGGGGAGGCCGGCGCGATGGTTCAGCAGTTGACGGACGGTGATTCGATCCTTTCCGTTCGCGGCGAACTCGGGCCAGTACTTCGCAACCGGCGCGTCGAGGTCGAGACGTCCCTCGCCGGCGAGCCGATGCGCGCAAATCGCGGTGAGCCCCTTGGTGGTCGAATAGACGTTGACGATCGTGTCGCGCGTCCACGGCCGCGTCCGCGCCTTGTCGGCCCATCCGGCCCACAGATCGGCCACGAGACGGCCGTCGAGCGCGAGCGCGACCGACGCTCCGGTCTCGCGGCGGCTTACGAAGTTGTCGGCAAAAGCCTCGCGCACGCGCGCAAACCGCGCGTCACAGGTTCCTTCGATCGTGACGTCAGCCATTACTCTCCTGACTTTTTTCTATGACAATTCGCTCTGAATTTTCTATGAATCCACCAGGGCGCCGCCGCAGCTCGAGCCCGCGCCAGCCGTGCATCCGAAGCAATGCGCACCGGTCGCGATCGGCGCCCCCGCGAGCGCGTCGAGATCGTCGATATCCCACACCGTGAGCGCCTCGCGCTTGCCCGCCGCGCCAATCGGCATCTCGAGCATCTGGTTGAAGTCGCAATCGTAAAGCCGCCCGTCCCATCCGACGCTCACCAGCCCGCGGCACATCAGGCCCTCGACCGTCTCCGGATTGAAATGGTTGACCAGCAGCCCCATGTAGTCCGCGTACTTGTCCCATTGATGCAACTGATGGGCGAAGCGCGCGATGGGCATGTTGGTGATAGTCAGCAGGCGATTGAAGCGGACGCCGTATGCGCCGAGTTCGCGCCGATAGTCCGCCTCCAGCGCGGCCTGCGGCGGTGGCAGCGCGGGGCCGACGGGATTGTAGACCAGGCTGAGCTCGAGGCCGTCCGCACCGTAGCCCAGAGCGTTGAGGTCTTGCAACGCCGCGATACTTTTTTCGAAGACACCGCGCCCACGCTGGCGCTCGACGTTCGCGGCGCTGTAACACGGCAGCGAGCAGACCAGCACCACACGATTGTCACGGTAAAATTCGCCGAGCCGTTCCATCCCGGGCTCGAACATCACCGTCAGGTTGCATCGGACCATCACCTCGCGCCCCGCGCGACGCGCCCCCTCGACCAGCATCCGGAAATTCGCATTGAGCTCAGGCGCACCGCCGGTCAGATCGATCGTGCGGATCGCGGGACTGTGCGCGAGCAGCTCGAGCACGCGCTCCGCCGTCGCACGCTCCATCCGCTCAGTGCGCGCCGGACCGGCGTCGACGTGACAGTGATGGCACGCCTGGTTGCAGTGCTTGCCGACGTTGACTTGCAGGGTCGTGGCTTTCGCGCGCGTCAAAGCGCCCAAACCACAGCGGTCGAGCGTCTGGTCAAAGCTCGCGGTGGACGCCGGGCCGGGCCAGCGTAGCGTCCGCGCATCACCTGCCATCGCGGGCATGCCTGTGAGTCATCAGAATCAAATCTCCAACATCTTCATTATATGTTATTGGTATCGCAAGTTGAGCGCTCTTCATAACCCTAGGCGCGATCCGAGGTACCGGCGGCGATGAGCCGCGAGCGCCCCGCCGCCTCGCCCCTTCACGGACTTTACCGGTTCGGCGGCGAGTTGATCGCGCTCGTGTACATCGCGATCATCGCCGAGATCGCCTGTGCAACCGGCGCGGTCTATGTTTTGTTCCCGGAACTCGGCGCGCTTTCGCACGACGTGATGACGCGTCCGCGCGGAACCTGGGCCAACGCGCCGCTGCTGCTCGCAGTAACGCCCGTGCTGACCGGCGTGGTCGGGATCGTCTTTACGCGAAGTCTTCCTTACGGATACCTGTCGGTCCTGCTTACCGTCGCCGGCGCGATCGCGGTCGTGCTCGCCTTGCGCTCGCCGGTCGCGCCCGCGATCTCCGCGGGGCTGCTTCCGCTTGTGCTGGGGGTGAAGAGCTGGTGGTACCCGCCCGCGATTGCGCTCGGGACCGTATTGCTCGCGACGCTCTCCGTGCCGTGGAAGAAATACTGTGCCGCTCGCACGGTTGGAGCGCCCGAGGAGAGCGACGAGGCGCGCGAAGATCTTCAGAACGACATTATCGACGACCTTATCGAGACGACGCCGAGCGGCTACGCATGGCTCGTGGTGCTGATGGCGTTCGTCGCGGTCGCGGTCTTTTTCGTGAAGCTGACCGGGCTGCGCTTCGTGCTGTTTCCGCCGCTGGTGGTAATCGGATTCGAGATGCTCGGGCATACGGCGATTTGTCCGTGGGCGGACAAGCCGCTGCGGCTGCCGGTCGCGTGTTTTCTCACAGCGCTCGGCGGCTTCGTATCGTGGCACTTTCTCGGAGTGACGCCGCTTGCCGCGGCCGCCAGCATGGCGTGGGGAATCGCGATGCTGCGCGTGTGCGACCTTCACGTGCCGCCGGCGCTGGCCGTCGCGCTGCTGCCGCTGGTGATGGACAAGCCGACGATCGCCTATCCGTTCGCGGTCGGAATCGGCACCACGCTGCTCTCGCTCTGGTTCCTCGCTTACCAGCGGCTGTTGCGTGGAGCGCTCAGTATCCCTTGGGCATCCCGAGCAGCCGCTCGGCAATGATGCTGCGCTGAATCTCGGAAGTGCCCTCCTCGATCGTGTTGCCGCGCGCGCGCAGCGTCCCGTACTGCCATCGCCCGCCCTCGACCGCGTGCGGCGATCCTTCTTCGAGCACCGCGCGCGGACCCTGCACCGCGAGCGCGAACTCGTTCATCCGCTGATTCAGCTCGCTCCACAAGAGCTTGGAGATCGAGCCCTCGGGGCCCGGCGTGCCGCCGCGCAAAAGGCGCGAGAAGTTGCGGTAGGCAAGGTACTTCATCGATTCGACGTCGATATAAAACTGCGCCAGCGCCTGGCGGATGACGCGCGGGCTGAGCGGGGTCGCGCCCTCGTCGAGCGCGTGGAGCGCGAGGCGCTTTAAGTCCTCGAAGGTGTTGCCGAAACGCGCGACGATCGAGAGCGACAGCGTCGCCCGCTCGTTCATCAGCGTGGTCAGCGCGACACCCCATCCTCCGCCCTGCGGCCCGAGCAGGTTTTTGCGTGGCACGCGCACGTCGTCGAAGAAGAGCTGGTTGAATTCCTCCTCGCCGGTCATCTGGCGCAGCGGCCGCACCGTGACGCCGGGACTGTGCATGTCGACCAACAGGTAGCTGAGCCCGCGATGCTTGGGCTTATCGGGCTCGGTGCGCACGAGCAGCATGCACCAGTCGGCGATTTGTCCAAGCGAGGTCCAGACCTTCGCGCCGTTGACCACGAACTCGTCGCCCGCAAGCTCGGCGCGGCTGGCCAACGCGGCGAGGTCGGAGCCCGAACCGGGTTCGGAGAATCCTTGGCACCAGATTTCTTCGCACGAGAGAATTTTCGGCACAAAGCGGCGCTGCTGCTCGTCGGTCCCGTGCTCCAGGATCGTCGGCGCCGCCATCGAGAGCCCGATCAGGTTGAGCGCCGACGGCGCGCGCGCCCGCGCCATCTCTTCGCTGAAAATCGCGCTGTACACGATCGTCTTGCCCTGGCCGCCGTATTCGACCGGCCACGAGAGACCAAGGAACCCCGCCTCGAAGAGCCGGCGCTGCCAGTCCCGCAGCGTCTGGATCGACGCAGGGTCGGTCGGCAGCGAGAAGCCGCGGTCGGGGATGTCGCGCGGCGCGTTGGCCTCGAGCCATTGGCGCGCGCGCAGGCGGAAAGCTTCCTCGTCGGGAGTGTAACTGAAATCCATTTTTTGCTTCCGCTCTTGCGCTGCTTCTTTCGCGCCAGTTTGAATGCCTAGTCTCTAGCGCAAAAGCAGCGAGCGCAAAAGCAGCAGACAAAAACCATCGTAATTGCCGTCCGTTACACGCGCTCTCCCGGCTTGGTTTGGGACAGGATGCGAAACGGGTTAAACTTTGCTCGCACGTCATTTCATCGTTTCACTGTTTCACTCGATTCAAACGCCCAATGCGGAAGGCCGGAGGTTCATAGTCGATGAGCGCGGCAGAGCACAATTTCTCGCGGCGGATGCCATTGCGGACGGATCGCTTTCGAAGTCGAGGGCCGTCCCGAGCGCGTCAGCGAATGCAACTGCTCGATCTGCACGAAGAAAGGGTATCTCCATTGGATCGTGCCGCGGGAGAGCTTCCAGTTGCTGACGCCAGCGGAAAATGTCTCGACCTACACCTTCAACACCGGCGTCGCGAAGCATCATTTCTGCCCCAACTGCGGCGTCGCGGCGTTTTACATTCCGCGCTCCGACCCGGACAAGATCGACGTCAATGCGCGATGCCTTGACGGAGTCGAACTCGACGGGCTTAAGGTCGAGCGTTTCGACGGACGCAACTGGGAAGAGGCGATCAAGGATCACCGCGCCGCGCGCAAGTAACAGGCAGCGCCGGATTTCGCCGGCGAGCGCGGCTTGAATCAGCGCGGTCACAGCGCCGAACCCGAGCGTCGCAGCAGTGAAAAATTAAAAAATGGCAGGGCTCGGCTTCACGCCATCCGACTTCGCGGTCTTCAGGATCGAGGGCTTCAGCGCGCGCATGCAGGAGATATATGCGCGCGTGCGGCCCAAGCTGGTGAGACTCGGCGACGAACTGGCGCCGGAACTGGCGCGCAAACTCCATCTCGAGTTCTTCCCACACGTCGCCAGACACGCGCGCCGCACGGTCAATCCGCCGCCCGAAACGTGGGCCGCGTTCGGTCCGTCGCCCAAGGGCTATAAGCGCTACGGCTACCTGGCGCTATGCATCTCGGGCGCGGGACTGCATGCGCGAATGGTAGTCAAGGCAGAAGCCGAGCGGCGCCCGGAGATGGCGCGCGGCATTGCGAGAGACGCCGCCCAACTCGCCAAGTCGATGCGCGGAACGCCAGTCGCGCGCTATGAAAAATGGGATTTCAAAGCGCTGCCCGCCGAGACCGCGGCGGACGATGAGCTCTTCACGGCGCTCGCCGAGGGGCTCGGCAAGAAGACCGGCGCGATGGACCTCGGGTTCGGATGGAGCGTGCGCGACGCGCTCCGCCTGGATCGCGCCGAGCTGCTCGACGCCTACCGCGAGCTCGAGCCCATGTACCGAATCGTCAGGGCTGTCGTATAGCGTAAGAAGATGAGCACGATAGCGGTTTTGGGGGCGGGCGCGTGGGGCACGGCGCTCGCTGCCGTACTGGCCCGCGGGGGCCATCGCGTAACTCTATGCGCGCGGCGCGCGGATCACATGGCGGCGATGCGGGCGCGGCGCGAGAACGAATTTTACCTGCCCGGCGTCGCATTGCCGGAGACGATCGTGCTGAGCGATCGATGGGCCGAGGCGGCTGGCGCGAGCGCGGTTGTCCTGATGGCGGTGCCGTCGCGCTTTGCGCGGGCGGCGATAACGCCGGTCGGCCCCGCGCTCGCGGCCGACGCCACGCTTATCAGCGTCACCAAGGGAGTCGAAGAGGACTCGCTCAAGACGATGACCGCGATGCTGGCCGAGGTCGCGCCGGCGGTGAAGAGGCTCGCGGTGCTGTCCGGACCGTCGTTCGCCGCGGAAGTGGCGCGCGGCAAGCCGGCCGCGATCGTCGCGGCGGCGCGCGACGAAGCAGTCTCGCACAGCGTGCAGGATCTGTTCGCCTCGCCCACGCTGCGCGTCTATCGAAGCGTCGACGTCGACGGAGTCGAGCTTGCCGGCGCGGCCAAGAACGTGATCGCGATCGCCGCCGGCATCAGCGACGGCCTGGGCCTCGGATCGAGCGCGCGAGCGGCGTTGATCACACGCGGCCTCGCCGAACTCGCCCGAGTTGGCCTGCGTGCTGGTGCGCGCGCCGAGACCATCTATGGGCTCGCGGGGCTGGGCGACCTCGTCCTGACCTGCACCGGCGAGCTTTCGCGCAATCGTGCGCTGGGTCTCAGAATTGGTCACGGCGAGAGCGTCGCCGGCATGGCGGCTAGCACGCCGTCCGACCACATTGGCCATCCGGTGGCCGAAGGGGTCTCCAACGCACGCTCCATCAGAAGGCTGGCCCAGCGGATGGGAGTGGAGATGCCAATCGTTACCGCCGTGTGCCGGGTGCTCTATGAAGGGGCGCCTGCAAACGCTATGGTCGAGGAACTGTTGAACCGCGAACTGAAGGCCGAATTCTGACGGCCCGACTCCGGACGCGGTGATCGAAAAAAACGCATTTGAGAGAAGAGGATTGATGGCGAACAAGGGAACCTGCAAGGCCGCGGATTGCAACCGCGAGGCGGTCGCGAAACATTACTGCCGCATGCACTACCGGCTGTGGCGTCACGGCGAGATGCCCAAGGCGCGCTACAAGACCTGCACCTTCGAGAAGTGCCGTAAAAAACGCGTTCGCGGCAGCCTGTGCGAAGAGCACTGGACCGCAAAGCACGGCAAGGCGGGCGCGGCGGCGGCTCCTGCGGCGCCTGCCGCTCCGGCGGCGCCCGCGGCCCAGAGCGCCTAGCAAACCCGAATCAATCCGCGCCACAAAGGCGGCGCGCCCCGCGAGGTCGCGCCCGGATACGGAGGGGCACGATGGCCAACCTGATTGTGGCTGGCGCAGCGGGCCGGATGGGCCGTCTGCTGACCTCGCTCATCGCACAGGATCGGACGCATCGCCTGGTCGGCGCGATCGAGGCGCGCGAGGTCCCGGCCGTCGGTGCCGACGCGGGCACGCTCGCCGGTGTGGGACCGCTCGGCGTACCGATCACCGCGGATTACGCGGCAATCGCCAAGCCCGGCACCGTCACTCTCGATTTCACTATCGCGAGCGCCGCGCTGGAGCATCTTGAAGTGGCCGCCAAGGCCGGCGCCGCGATCGTGCTCGGCACCACCGGACTCACGCCAGAGATGGAAGCGCGGGCGCGCGAAATCGCGCCGCGCACGCGAACCGTGATCGCGCCCAACATGAGCGTCGGGGTCAACGTGCTGATGAAAATTGTCGCCGAGGTCGCCAAAATTCTGCCCGACTTCGACGCCGAAGTGCTGGAGATTCATCATCGGACCAAGGTCGACGCGCCGAGCGGTACCGCGGTCGCGCTGGGGCGAATCATCGCGGCGGCGCGCGGCGAGGACTTCGCCGCCAATGCGATTTACGGACGCGAAGGAATAACCGGTGTGCGGCCGGCCGGGAAGATCGCGATGATGGCGCTGCGGGCGGGCGACGCGGTCGGCGATCACACCGTGATTTTCGGGGGCCAGGGCGAGCGGCTTGAGCTTATTCATCGCTCGCAGAGCCGGGATTCGCTCGCGCGCGGAGCGCTCCGCGCGGCGACCTGGCTGGAGAAGCAGCCCGTCGGACTTTACTCGATGCGCGACGTGCTGGGGCTGTAGATTGCGCAGAGAACTGACCGACGGATCGGGAGCACGCGGCGTTGCGCCCGATCCGCCGATTTTCTAGCTGCGCCGCAGTTGCAGCACTTCCCAACGCTCACGGAACCGCGACCACCATCCGCGATGGCGGGTTTCGAAATAACCCAGCATCGCGGCCATCGCCAGCACGTTGCCGGCCAGGACCTTCCAGAAGCCCAAGGCGGTGAGCGCCGCCTGGTCGAAGACCGCCAGCGCTCCGACGAAGAAGATCTCGAAGATCGCGAGCAGGAAAATCGCGGCCAGCGCGAACACCGGCTCGTATTCAGCCGCGAGCAACAGCACCGCGGTCGCAATCCCGAACATGATGAAGGCGAAGAAATGCAGCGCCGTGTAGCCCAACACCAGGGGCAGCGTGACTTGTACCTGGGCCGGGTCGAAGATGCCCTGGAAGATCGCGGCACCCAGGAGCGCAGGCGTGCGAAAGACTTCGCCCGCCACGATGTCGCAGGCCATGAACCAGACCGCGACTACCACCGCGCCGATTGCGCCCGCCAGCGCGCCCTCGCGGGCCACGCCGGTCCACGGACCCTCCATCCGGCGTGCGAGGGTGGGATGGCGTTCGAGAAAAAACGCCAGCATCGCCGACGTCGCCATCAGGTCGCCGATCAAGAATTTCCACCACGGTAGCGATACGTGGGCGGACGGCCCGATCAGCATCAGGATCATGATGCAGAAAATCTCGAAGACCGGGACCAGCAGCATCATGGTCGGAAAGAGCGTCTCGTCATGCTCGCCGGTCTCGAGAATCAGCGCGGCGACGACTCCGATGAGCGCAAAGACGCAAAAATGAAAGACCAGCCAGCCGAGCTTCAGCCCGGCGCTCGCCTGCGTGCCACCGAACAGCGTCGCGGCAAGTGATCCAAGGGAGCCGAGCGGCTGACCCCTGGCAGCGTCGAAGATCAGGTACCAGAGCGCGATCACGAACGCGCCGATTATGCCGGCCACGGCGCCATCAAAGGCCATCCTTACTCTCTGGTTCATCAGATCCTCCTTATCGGGGGAGCGCCGAGAGACAAGAGTGCGTCACAACGAGAAACGGTACCGTCCGGAACAAACCGGCGGTGTCGTAGACGGTGATGCAGCTCTTGGGGGCCCGGGTCGGCGCCCTTGATCCCACCCATATGCCTTGTGCACGCGGGAGGGAAGCGGCTCAGCGAAGGGGCTCGAAATTGCCATCGAGAACGGAGAAGGGCATCGCTAATCGTAACCGGTGGCCGACGACACACTGGTTAAATGTTGAGACCGTGAAATTTCCGGTCCCCTTTGTAAGTTATTCCAGCGCTGAATTTCGAGACTTGCGATTGCGTCGAGGCGCCACGGCGATCCGAATCAATCTGAGCGGGTGCCGAGCGCGTGGATTGAGCGCCACAGAGAAAGAAATGGTGCGAAAGCATCAATCCGCGGTGGACGCCGTCGCGGTCCGAGCCCTTGGCCGCCATGTTGCTTCAATACAGTGGATACTCAGGGCCGCGAAAAAATCCGTAAATAAAAGTCGACCGTAATGACCGACGGCAAAAATCAAATTGATGGGAGAACTTCAATGAGCGAATTCGTAACCGATATCAAGAAAATCCGGGACCGCGCACGCCAGCATATGGAGCAGGGCGCCGTGACGCAGAACTACGGAGCCGATCGACCCGCGGTGCTCAAGGTTCTGAACGAAGTGCTCGCTACCGAGCTGGTATGCGTGCTGCGCTACAAGCGGCACTATTACGCGGCCTCGGGCATCAATGCGGAAGGGGCCAAGGAACAATTCCTGGAGCATGCGGCTGACGAGCAACAGCATGCGGATTGGATCGCCAACCGCATCACGCAACTCGGCGGCGAGCCGGATTTCAATCCCACCGGCCTCGCGACGCGCAGCCATTCCGAGTACGTCGAAGGCAAGGACCTGTTATCGATGATCAAGGAGGACCTGGTTGCCGAACGAATCGCGATCGATTCCTATTCGGAAGTCGTGCGCTGGCTCGGTGACGGCGATCCGACCACGCGCAAAATGATCGAGGACATTCTAAAGGCGGAGGAAGACCACGCCGAGGACATGAAATCGCTCCTCACCAAAATGTCCTAGCTCCAGGATAAAGCTGTCCTAGATTGAGCTGTCGTAGATTCAAGCCGGGGCTTTCATGAAATCAGCCGGACAAAGCAAAACTATCAGGCGCAAGTGGTCCGCGGACGTCAAGACGGATTCCACCTTTCCGCCGGCGGGAACCTTCACCAAGCCGGGCGAGGAGGTAGCACGGATCATGGCCACCAGGAAGGTATCGCCATTGGGCCTCGGGTCGGCGATCAAAATGGTCCAGATGTTCATCAATCGGTCGGGCAGGAATCTGGACGCGCAGCGCAGAAAGGAGTTGGAAAAGGCCAAGCGAATTCTGCAACAGAAGCTGCGCGAAAAATCGGCGGGAAACTAGCAGCGAGGAGGATCGCGCGGTCCGCTCACGGTTCCCGGCGTCACGTCATTTTAACCGATACTCGCTTTTAGGGTCATCCTGAGCGAAGCGAGTCTGCGAGCGGAGTCGAAGGACCTCGCGCGGTCCTCCGCGCGTCATGCCGAGATGATTGCACGTCAACGGATCATCTGAGCGCGACATGGGTCGACTGACCAATCGCCAAATCCCGAAATCGTGGACTTACGCGCGGAGGACCGCGCGAGGTCCTTCGACTCCGGCAGCCTTCGCTCAGGATGACTAAAGAAAAAGGCTTCACCGAAAGAGAGGGTCAGCGCACTTTTCGAAGCTTCCCGAATAAATTCCAAACTCTCAGGGTGAAATGGCAAGGCCGGAGTCTTACGACTTCAGGCGCGGGCGTTGCGCGTCGGGCGAAGCACGCGCAATTCGGGCGGGCGGCGCAGATTTACCGGCGGTACTTCGATTTCCTCGTCGCGCGCCCAGCGGAAGAAGATGAGCGTCGTGATCAGCATCAGGTAGAAACTGTCGGCGACCCACATCAGGATTCCGCCGATGACCTGATCCTGCATCGGGGAGATGCCGAACGGATGCGGCGCGACCGCATACCACGGGTAAGTGATCGACTCCGCCAGTGTGATCGGCGCCGCCACCGCAGTCATCGGCACCATCAGCAGAAACAGGTAGAGAATCTGCGCTGGATAGCTGAGCCGCGGAAATTCCGCCATCGGGCTCAGCAGCGGCCAGAACAGGATGGTCCCCGAAACCATAAAGAGAACGTGGATCGCGATGTGCACGCTCTCGTTCGTCATCATCAGGTTGAAGATCGGCGGATCGTGCGCGAAGACGTAGACCACCGTGAAAGTCGTGAAGGCCGCCACCGGGTTGGTGAAAAAACGCGCGAGCGGCCGGATCGGCCTGCTCATCAGGATCGGCCGGAGCATCCAGTCCGGCGTCGAGAGCAGAAACAGCGGCGGAATGATCCAGCTCTGGAACGAGTGCTCGAGCATGTGCGCCCAGAACGAGCGCGCGTCCCCCAGTTCGTCGAGCGGGCCGAAGGTGATGAGCATCGCCAGGATGAGCAGGCAGAAAAAGAACACCTGGCGCTGAGTCGGACGGCGCTTAAGCTGTCGCGCCGCAAGCACATAGATGACCGTCAGCAGAACGATACCGATGGCTGCGGATGGATCCATTTGAATAGCTTACATGCGGAGCCGGTCCCGTCGAAGCCGGCCCGAACCGATTCAAAGAGCCAGACGACCCTCGAGCGCCGAGAAAATCATCAACAGGGCTGCGCCTATAAAGCATGCCAGGATCAGCGGGAAGACGAAAAAGATGGTGAAGATCTTCTGGTCGTAATAGAGATGCATGTAAAACCCGCCGACCAGCAGAAACTTGGCGATCGCCAGCAGGATCAGAATCGGCACGAGCAAGGGCTGCAGAAAGCTGATGTAATAGACCGCCAGTTCCATCAGGGTCAGGATCACCAGGGCGACCGCAATGATCGCATAGAGCGCCGGCCCCGGATGCCCGGAGGCGTGCTCGCCTGCCGCAACGTGCTCGTGTCCAGCCGCCGCTACGTTCTCGCTCATGCGTTATGCACCGACCTCATCAGGTAGATCAAAGTGAAAATCAAGATCCAGACCACGTCAACGAAGTGCCAATAGAGCCCCACGATTTCGACCGAGAGCGCTCTCGACTTGCCCGCCCTGCCGGTGGCCGAGGCGACCGCCATCACAATCAGCCAGATAACCCCGATCGCGACGTGAGTGCCATGCGTGCCGACCAGCGTGTAGAAGGTCTGTCCGAAGATGCTGCCCTGCATCGAGAGATGGTCGTGCAGGAACAGGGTTGAAAACTCGTAGAACTGACCGCCCAGGAAGATCAGTCCGAAGAAGGCGGTACCAGACAGCCAGATAGTCGACCACTTCTGGTCGCCGCGCTGAGTCGCCGCCAGCGCCAACACCATCAGGAAGCTCGACATCAGCAGGATGAAGGTGCTGAACGAGGTCAGCGGGATGTTAAGCACCTCGGCGCCGATACCGACGTTGCGCGGCTTGTAGACCATGTAAGTGGAGATGAGGCAGGCGAAAAAGACGCACTCGGAACCGAGGAACGCCCACATCCCAGCCTTGCGATGGTCGATGCCGGCGTAGGTCGGGGCGTCCTGATGAGGATGCTCCTCACCGTGGTCGGCGTACTCGAACGCCATCCCGATGATCGAGAAGAACAGCAGCAGGCCGGCGATCACGTCGATCCTGACCCAGTTCATCATCGCGCCGGCCCCGCCGACAACCAGGCCGACCGCAAACAACAGCGGATACAGCGAGGGCGCGGGCATGTGAGGCGTGCCGTGCCCGGAGGTGTCGTGATGCTCGGCGACGGCCGGCGCGCCGGCTCCCGAGGTCTCGCCGTGGGCGGGCATGCTGCCGTGGCCATGGCCCTCGAATATCACGCCATACTTGTCCACCCAGAACGCGTCGCGGCCACGAACCGACGGGATGGTTTCAAAATTGTAGGGTGGCGGCGGCGACGGAGTCGCCCACTCCAGGGTGCGGGCATCCCACGGATCGGCCACGGCCTTCTCGCCGTACAGCAGGCTCGAGATGATGTTGTAGGCGAAAATCACGAAGGTGATGAACAGCAGGTACGCGGAGGCGGTCTCGAACGCGTTCCAGAAATCCCATCCCATGCCCGGCGCGTAGGTGTAGATGCGCCGCGGCATTCCCCATACGCCGAGAAAGTGCATCGGAAAAAAAGTGCCATTGAAGCCGACGATGGTCAGCCAGAATTGTAGCTTGCCAACCTCCTCGCTCATCATCCGGCCCGTGATCTTCGGCCACCAGTAATAGAAAGCGCCGAGGATCGCGAACATCATCCCGCCGAACAGCACGTAGTGAAAATGCGCGACCACGAAGTAAGTGTCGGTCTGCTGGAGGTCGATCGGCACGGCTGCGTGCATGACTCCGCTCAGACCGCCGAGCGTAAATTCGAGGACCGCGGCGATGCCGAAGTAGAACGCGGTCTTCATCCTCAGCGAACCGCCCCACACCGTTGCGCACCAGCTGAAAATTTTGATCCCGGTGGGAATCGCGATCAGCATCGTGGTGATCGCAAACGTCGAGTCCGCCACCGGGCCCATCCCGGTCGCGAACATGTGATGGCCCCACACCCCGTACGACAAAAACCCGATCAGCACCATCGAGTACGCCATCCCGGCGTAGCCGAACAGCGGCTTGCGCGAAAATACCGGCAGAATCTCCGACATCATTCCGAAGGCCGGCAGCGCCATGATGTACACCTCGGGATGGCCGAACAGCCAGAACAGGTGCTGCCACAGGATCGGCGTGCCGCCTAAAGCGACCACGTAGAAGTGCGTGCCGACGAAGCGGTCAAGGAACAGGAATAGCAGGCCCACCGTCAGACACGGGAAGGCGAGCAGGATGAGGATAGTGGTTACCAGCATCGCCCACATGAACATCGGCATCCGCATGAAGGTCATGCCGCGGGCGCGCATATTGACGATGGTGACGAAGAAGTTGAGGCCGCTCATCAGGGTCGAGATGCCAAGGATGAGCAGGCCGATATTCCACAAATCGATGTTTATGCCTGAGGAGTAAGGGCGCTCGGTCAGATTCGCGTAGCCGAACCATCCGCCGTCGGGCAGCGACAGATTGAGCCATCCGAGGTTCATGAACACGGCGCCAAACAGGAAGACCCAGAAGCTCAGCGCGTTGATCCGCGGAAAGGCGACGTCACGAGCGCCGATCTGCAGCGGGATGAGAAAGTTCGCGAAAAATCCCAGCTCCAGCGGCATGACCACCATGAAAATCATGGTCGTGCCGTGCATCGTGAACATCTGGTTGTAGGTGTTGGCCGAGAGGAAGGTGTTGTTCGGGATCGCGAGCTGTGTGCGGATAGCCATCGCTTCGAGGCCGCCGATCAGCATGAAGCCGAGCGAGGCGATCAGATACAGGACCGCGACGCGTTTGTGATCGACGGTGGTCAGCCAACTGTAAATTCCCGACTCGGCGGTCAGGTAATTAGAATGTTCCAGCGCGAGCTGTTTGGGTTGCGCAGCCATAGCCCTCTACCTACTTCAGGCTTTCGAGATAAGCGACGAGATCGTTAAGGTCCTTGCCCTGCAAACCGAGCGTGGGCATGTTAGCCCCGGGTTTGACCTTGTCCGGATCCTGGATCCACTTCGCCAGGTTCTCCGGTGTATTTTCCAAGATACTGCCCGCCAGCGTCGAGCGCGAGCCGAAATGCGTCAGGTCGGGGCCCTTGAAGTCACCGGTATATTGCGCGGAAAAGCCCGAGAGACCTCGCACCGTGTGACATATCGCGCAGGGCGCGTTGGCGAAAATCTGCGCGCCAGCCGCGGCCGATCCGCCTGTCGGCGTTGCTGGCGGCGATTGCTGTTGCTTGACCCACTTGTCGAAATCGTCCTTGGTTTGGACGAACGCGCGCAGCCGCATGTTGGCGTGCGAGTCGCCGCAGAACTCCACGCACTGTCCATAGAACATGCCGAGTTGGTCGGGCGTATAGGTTATCGAATTGATCTGCCCGGGCACCACGTCGCGCTTGCCGCCCAGCGTGGGCACCCAGAAGCTGTGAATGATGTCCGCCGACTCCATTGAGAAATGCACCATCCGGCCGGCTTGCAGGTGAACCTCGTCGGCGGTGTCGATACCGTACTCCGGGTATTGGAACTCCCACCACCATTGATGCGCGATCACCTTGACGGTCAGCGCGTCGGCCGGCCAATGGTCGGGCTGAGTCGCCCAGATGGTGCGGATGGTCGGCACCGTGATGAAAACCAGGATGAGCGCGGGAATCGCGGTCCACGCTACCTCAAGGCGGATGTCCGACGTCACCGTCGACGGTTCGCCCGGCTCGCCGACGCGGGTCGAGAACCAGAAAATCCCCAGGAACATCACCGCGAGCACGATCAGCATGATCACGAAGTCGATCCAGTTGACGAAAACGTAGATCGAATGGATCCGCCGCGCGAAGTCGGACCCGTTGCTGAGCGTGTCCATCGGGTAACTGGGCGAGCAGCCCATCATACCCGCCGCCAGCGCCACGAGGGCGCCTGCCAGCGAAGCCCTGTTGGTGAACCGAGCCAGCGGCTTCATCAGTGCGACTCTCCGATCGGCTCCATCGCGGCCGCCGACGCCAATTGCAAGCCGGGATAGGAACATAGCCAAAAAGCGCCAAGGAATCCGGCCGTGACCAGAATTTCGACCCACCCGAGCGGAATCGTCCGCGGCGAGAGCGAGGGCACGACCAGCACGTAAATCTCCGACCAGATACCGACCATCCCGAGCAACGCCACAGTGCCGAGAATCGCGGGCGTTTTCTTGGGCCGGATGCCCAGCAAGACGACGAACGGGATGGCCCAGACCAAGGTCACCGTCATCCACGACATAAACGCCCACGGCAGGTAATGCACGCGCAACGCGATGAAGAAGGTCTCCATCGGGATGTCGGCGTACCAGATCACGATATACTGCGCGAACAGCGTGTAAAACCAGAACACCGAGAACGCAAACACCATCAGCCCGAGGTCGCGCATGATGCGGCCTTCGGTGAAGATGTTACCGGGGCCCAGCGCGCGCCGCAGGCAGACCGCCGTGAGCGCCATCGTGACAATCGAGCTCCAGAACGCGCCGGCGAAAAACCACCAGCCGAACAGCGTCGAGTGCCATAGCGGCGATAGCGACATCACCAGGTCGAAGGAGAGCAACGAGTAAACCAGCCCGAAGCAGATGCACACCGCGGGCGCGAGCCGGCGTATCTGCGGCGGCGGCATCAGGATGTTGTTCGGGGTCGCCGCCCATTTACGGGCCTCCTCGCCGCGTGAGACCGTAAGGAAGGACAGGCTCAAAAGCGTCATTACGGCGAGCGCGATACCGTCGCGCGCGAACAGGAACGGCACGTTGAGCCAGGTCGTCTTGGCCGGGATCGGATGACGAATCCAGGGGAAGATCAATTCGCGGCCGAAGAACAGAAACCAGAACAGGATGAAGCCCGGGAATAAGGAAGCCGCTGAACGCTTCGGCCAGACGATAGTGCGCGCGCCCCGCCCATCGTCCCTGGGTGAGGTAAAAAGCCGCGGAAGCCACCACGCCGCCCTGCGCTATCCCCAGCCAGAACAACAGATTGACGAGGAACGCCTCCCACGCGCGCTGAGCGAGGCCCTGAGTGAGGGCGACGGCGAAGCCAATCAACCCCAGCGCGATCAGCACGTAGGCGATCGTCGTCAGCGGCTGCGCCGGCAGGTTGGCCGCCGGGGGCGGTCCCGAAGCGCCGGAGCGATACGAAGCGGTCTCAGAGTTGGGGCTCATTCGTTATTCCAGGGCTCGTGATTCCAGTGCTCGTGTCTGCGAGGACACCATGCGTTAGGCCGCCTCACGCGTAATCTCCTGAGCGCCGGCCTCGCGCAGCATCGATTCGAAGCGCGGCGCGTCACCTTCGGCGCAGCGCACCACCAGGCCGAACTCGTCGCTCGAAAAGCGCGAGCGATAGCCGCTCAGCGGCTCGAAGGTCGGCAAATTGGCGAGCAGCACCCAACTGGTCAGAGCCGAAATGCCGCCGAACAGCACCATCAGCTCGAAGGCGATAATCATGTAGGGCGGTATCGACGCGATCGGCTTGCCGCCGGTGACCAGGTTCCACTCGAGCGAAGTGCCGATGGTCATCACGAAGGCCGTGAGAATCCCGGTGATGCCCCCCAGTAGCACGAACCAGCGCACGAAACTCGAGCGCTTGTAGATCGCCTTGTTGATATGCTCGCTCGGGATCGGCGAGAACACGCGAAACCGCGTCTGGGCCGCCTGGAGCTGCCCGATAC
>CAVYTJ010000028.1:0-88581 GCA_963771325.1 uncultured delta proteobacterium
ACGACGTCGCGCACGGCTCTGACGTCAGTGCTGGCTATACGATAACTCCGAGCCTGATCACGCTCGGGGTGACTTCAGCTGAGGGATTCCATGCCACCGCGCTCTCAGCCAATCAGTGCGTGCCGGGTGACTACGCGGGCGCCGCCGGATGCTTCAGTTTCCCGACACAGTCGGCCACGTTTTGTGGCACGATGCTGATGGATACCGGGATCGGCGATATGTACCTCAACCTGCGTCGGAGTGCGCGGCCTGCCGGGCTTAACCAATGCACCGGCGGCACAAACTGCGTCGTGCCCGACCTGACGGTAGTGCAGATCAACTCCGGCAAAAGCACCGTGTCGCCGCCGATGTGCTACCAGTTCACAATCGGCGCCACGAATTCGCCGCCGATCACGCCGGAGCCGTCATCGGTCAACTGGAGTACGAGTTCCGCAGACCCGACGATGAAGTTCGTCAACACCGGACGTCATCCGCTCGCGTGGTTTACCTACCTGTACGATTCCGCCTGCGGCCAGATCGGCTTCCTGCCCAACAGTGAGTACGAGCCGAGCTGCAACTAGGGAATGAAGGCCGCACCCAGAAATAAGTCGTCTCTAAGAATGCTCGTTGTTCTCGTCGCGATCGCCGAATTGCTGCTCAGCGTTGGCGCCGAGCCGCAAGAGCCGGTTGCCGTCGCCGGGAACCATCCTTTGGCGAGCATTCAATCCTGGCAGCCGGCCGCGGCCGAACGTCAGCTGCACCTGATGGCGGTGCTGGGGTTGCGCAATACCGACCAGCTCGAGCGACTGAAAGACCAACTCCAGCAACCGGGTTCTCCTGCATACCATCAATGGCTTAGCAGCGCTGATTTCGCGCGTCAGTTTGGCACCACCGACGCTCAACTGCAGACCGTGAACGATTGGCTCAAAGGCAGCGGCTTCACGATTGAGTCCGCCGACCTCGGCACGCGGGAAGTACGATTCAGCGGGTCGGTGGCGCAAGTAGAGCAGGCGCTGGGCACCGCGATCGTGAGCAACGGTTCTGAATATGCCAACCTGACCGATCCACAGATTCCCGCCAGCCTGGCGGGATCGATCATCGCGCTTTTCGGCCTGAACAATCTAAGTCCCAGTCCGGCGCCGACGCCTAGGCCGGCCGCGGAGCTCGGAGTGATCTCGCCGCTCGCGGCAGTTCCCGGCAACAAGCACTTCTCACCCCAGGATTTCTGGCTCTTCTACAACGAGGCTCCCCCTACCAACCCGGGCGCCAATGGCGGCACCACGGCGCCCGACTGTATTGCGCTGCTGGAAATAGCCACCTTGCCGGCCCTTCCGTCACCGTCTTCTTCACCAACGCCCTCGGTGCTCGATATCTTCACCAGCCAATTCAACATTCCCGCCGTCCAAATCCAGATCATTCCGACTGATCCGAACACCCCGCCGAGCCAGCCCCTGGATAATGAACCGGCCCTCGATGTGGAGTGGGCCCATTCGGTAGCGCCCAATACACCGATCCGCCTGTACGTCGCTACCAACGCGAGTTCCACCACTAAAGCCTTCGATACGCTATCGCTGGCGGTCAGCCAGAATGTTTGCGGCGTGATCAGTTCGAGCATCGACGATCAGAGTCCCTGTCCCGATTTGGCGCAGATTCAGGCCTATGCCCTGGCTGATACGCAAGCGGTGATACAGGGCCAGACGCTATTTCATTCCTCTGGCGACTACGGCTCCTTCTATCCCTGCGGACAACCGGGGAGCACGCCAGGTCAGATCGGGGTTCAGCCTAGTATCGAGGAAAGTTCGGCCAGCTCCGACGTGACCGTGGTCGGCGGCACCCAGTTCGATCCGGTTTACGATGCCAACGGCAACACTTCGATTCTAACGCTGGGATTCGAACACGTGTGGCAGAGCTTCACTCCAATACCGTCGCCGACCCCTTCGGCGCCTGCTAAAGGCACCAGCGGCGGGGGCATCAGCGTGGTTTTCCCGGCTCCGCCGTGGCAGGCCTCTATCATTCCCTATGGGCTCAGCGCCCCACTCACGATGCGGGGCGTGCCGGACGTTTCGGCCGGCGCCAGCTCCAGTCAGCCGGGCTATTGGATTGCCACCACCGTTAAGTGTAAGAGCGTGATACCCTGCTTTCTCGGCGACGGAGGAACCAGCGCCAGTTCGCCGATCTGGGCTGGAATTTCGCGCTTGATCGCGCACAGCTTCAACACCACGCGCCTGGGCAATATCAACCCGCAACTCTATCAACTGGCGGCCAGCGGAAGTCCGGCCCTGGTTGACGTGTCGCAACCCGGCAATAACTGCACGTTCGACACGTGCAGTGTCTATCCAGGTTACGAGGTCGGTCCGGGCTATGATCTGGGGACTGGCTTAGGGAGTCCCAATATCCAAAACCTGATCGCGGCATTCCAGCCCACCGCCGGCGCGCAGGCCAGCGCTTCCAACATCGTTTCCAACGGGCGAATCGGCCAGACCGTGCCCGGGGGCACGTTAAACGTGACCAACACCACCAACTCGACCGAGACGATCAACACGGTGACCGTGGCATTGAGCAACCCGGGCCTGTTCTCCAACCTGACCATGAGCGGCTCGGTGAACGGCGGAGCATCGCAAACCGCCGTCACCGGAACCCTGGGCAGCAGGACGATTTTCACTTTCAATCCGCTGCTAAGCATACCGGCCGGCGGGGTGGCGCAGTTCACGCTGGACGCAACACTCTCGCGCAACGCGGCGCAGGCGGACACCGCGGGCAGGTATGCTGGTCTGCTGCCGGGAGGCGGTTCGCGCAGCACGTTGCCGATGGGCGCAAGCTTGGGACTGCTGGGAATCGGTCTCCTGGTGATCCCCACTGGTCGGCGCCGGCGCGCGCTCGCGATCGCGGCGCTGATCACCATACTGGCTTTCAGCCAGATTGGCTGCGGTGGCGACAGTTCGGGTGTCGTGAATTCTTCGCAGCAGCAGGTGCCGGTGGGCGGCGTTGCCACGATCAACGCGTACGGAACGGTGAGCGCGCAAGGCCTGCCGGCCACCATGAGCACGATCCGACTGGTCAGCTAGCCGGATGTTTCTTCCGCCAAATTAATCGTCAGAAGATGAACATCAGCGTCGCCAGGATGGTATCCATCCCGTGATAGGTCGACGCGGTTGCCGCGCAGGTGCCGAGCCCCGGGCAGGGGAAGAAGACCAACGGCTTATTGCTCGGAAATGGTTTGCGGCTGGATTCGTCGTGACGGTACTCGAATCGGCCGACCAGCCATTCAGCGAACTTGAAATTGAAGCCTGCCGTTATATCCCACAGCGTCTGCGGCAGACCGGTATCGAAGCCGTCGATATCTTTGAGAACTTCGCCGCGGAGCCCAAGTTGCAAGCGTGGGGTCGCCTGATACGCCACCCAGGTGCCCTCGCCATACCAGTCGCTCGAATGGACGGTGCGGCCGTTGGGGAACTCATCGAGAATCGGATTAGACGGATTTCCCGGCCCCTCGATCAGCGGTGTGGGCGCGAGCGCGTTGCTGTCCTGGTGACCCGCGATCGCCTCCTGCGTGATGCTCAAGCCCTCGATCGGCGGCGTCCAGGTTGCGATTACATCGAGCAGGCCGGCCTTCGACGGCAGATTGCCGCCAGTCGCTCCTTGCGGCCCATACATGCCGTTTACCTGGAGAGAGAGTTGCTGCGCCGGGTTCAGGCTGAGCTGTCCTTCGAACGTCTGCAGCGGATAGCTCGAGGCCAACGAGTCCCATCCGTTGTTAAGTCCGAGCGTGAGGCCGACGAAATCGTTGAAGGTGTAATGAGCCCGCAGACCGGTGATGTTGAACGGGCTCGCGTGGAAAACGTAACCGATCGACTGGAACAGGTTGTAGTTCTGCCAGCTCGGTATCGCCTCGTTGCCAATCAGCGGCAACTGCGTGCCGGCGGTGATCAGGATTCCACTTCCCAACGGCAGCGTGTAATCGAGATAGGCGCGCGTCGGATCGAGCCATCCGCACGGACTTTGCCCACATGCGCCGGCGCGTCCCGGGACCTTCCAATAAACCGTCGAGACGCCGTACTGCACCTGCGCGACGTTCGCGGTATTCAAATCGAGCACGAAGCCAACCTGGTGCGGCGCTGCACGCTCGATATAGAGCTCGCCTTGCGCGAGCTCGGGGCTGTTGCTCCCGAAGAAATCGTAAACCCGCAGCGTGTTGTTACCGGTGCTGGGCCGGTCGAAGTTGTATTCGTAGGTGCCCACCAGCATCCCGTGGATCTGAAGTCCGAGAGTTTCCTGAAGTTGGCTATGAAAACCGCTTAAGGAATCGACCACGCTCGCGGCGCCAGGCGCGTACTCGAGGCCGAGCGGCGTGACGCCGGACGAAGCCGCAGGCGTTGCCGATGCGGACGGATTGGCTGCGGGCGGGTTCTCGACCGGAGGCGGGTTCTGAGCTTGACTCTGGCTTTTGAGGGAAACCGTGGCCACGCCGATCAAGAGCAGGAGTTTCAGGCAGTAGCCGGCCATCCGCAGCGTGGACGGTCCGCTCCGCCTGGTCCTCTTCATTACGAGTGCGGCGAGGCTATTGCGGATGTTTCGACTTTTCGCCCAGCGCGCGGGCCGCGTTGATCTCTTCGGACCTGGCGACGTCGAGTCCGAGCGCATCGATCGAAAGTTCGAAACGCTCCTGCATCGTGGCATCGTCCTCGGTGAAGTTGCGCGCGAGGCAACAATACTCGAGCGACATGCCGTTGGGATCCTTGAAGTAGATCGACTTCGCCCATCCGTGGTCGACCACGTCGGTCACTTGCACGCCCTTGTCGATGAGTTCCCGGCGCTTGTCTTCGAGCGCCGGAGGCGACCCGGCCTCGAAGGCGAAATGGTAAAAGGCCGCCGGCGTCCCGAGTCCGCGATTGATACCGGCGTCGTACTCAACCGGGACTCCCGGAATCCCGCGCGGCTCCATGAAGGCCAGCAGCTGATCGCGGCCGGTATCGAAGAAGATATGGCGGATGGCTCCGCCTTCCTTGATCTTGATCGTGTCGGCGACGACCACTTTGAAGCCCAGCACCTTCTCGTAAAACTCGCGCGTCTTGTCGAGGTCGAGCGTCGAAAGCCCCACATGAGAGAAACCTTTGTTGGTCATCGCCGTTTTCCTCCTGCGCAACGATCGGGGCAAGCTCTTCTGCGAGTTGTTGCGCGCCGACCGACACCCATCTCTAACACCCCCGCCCTCGGCCAACAAGCGCGCGCCCACATCGCGCCCGCCCGTAGCCGTAACTGAACGCAACGTGATAGCGCTACGTGATATATCGTCCGCTCGGCGAGAATTACTTTCGATTCCGACCTGGGAGGCAACAAATCGATGCCATCGAAACAGTCAGGTTCCGGCCCGTCGCCTTTGCAAACCTACGGAGAAATGCTGCACCTCCCGTGGAGCGGCCTGGCTTTAGCCGCCGCGGTCGAGCTCGACCTCTTCAGCCATATCGCGGCCGGTAGAACCACTGCGGAGCAGGTGGCGGAGGGGGCGAGCACCTCAGTGCAGGGGACACGGCGGCTGCTCGATGCACTGTGCGGGATGGGGTACCTGAAGAAAAGCGGGCGGCGCTACAAGCTCCAAAGCAGCGCCGCCGAGCACCTGGTGCGCGGCAAGCCGCTCTACATGGGCGACGCGACGATGATCGGCAAGATGACGATGGGCCGTGGTCGATGCTGGCCGAGACGGTCAAAAGCGGCCGCCCGCTCCAGGCAGACTTATCGGCGGAGGAGCGCCAGGTGTTCTTCTCAAAGCTCGTCCCGGCGATCTTTCCCGCGGGCTTCCTTGCGGCCAGCGCGGCCGTGAAGCGCCTGCCGGCAGCAACGCGGCGCAGGATCAAGCGCATCCTCGATATCGGCGCAGGAGCTGCCGCATGGTCGATCCCTTTCGCGAAAGCGCTCAGGCAGGCGCGGGTCACGGTGGCGGATTACCCCGTGATCACGCAGGTCACCCGCCAATACGCCGAGCGCTGGGGCGTCGGCGACCGCTTCGACTATCTCGAAGGCGATTTTCGTGAGGTCGACTTCGGAACCGGCTTCGACCTTGCCATCCTCGGCCATATCATCCACGGCGAGGGGCCGGACTGGGGCAGGCGGCTCCTCAAGCGGACGCACGACGCGCTGAGCGACGGCGGGATGCTGCTCATCGGCGAGTTCGTACCCAATGACGAACGCAGCGGGCCGGCGCTGCCGCTGTTGTTCGGCCTCAACATGCTGCTGCACACTCCGGCGGGCGACGTGTTCACGATGCGCGAGTATCGGGAGTGGCTCAAGGAAGCCGGTTTCAGCAAGGTCGCGACAATACCGGCGCCGCACGTGTCGCCATTGATCCTCGCAACCAAGTGACGGCCGCAGCGTCGGCCTGACGAATCGGGCTCAGTGCGCCGAGGAGAGCGGGGCGGCGATTTTTTCCAGGCTGGTCCGTTCCGCGGCCACTCCGAGCGTGGCCTCAACCACCGCCGCCATCAGCATCAGGGCCGCGGCAACTAGATAGCCCCAGAACAACTCCGTGCGCGAGTTGGAATCGATCAGCCGGCCGAAAAACCACGGCGCAACCACCCCGCCGACCGCGGTGCCGGCGGAATAAAAAACCGCGATCGCGAGCGCCCGCATCTCGAGCGGAAAAATCTCGCTGACCGTCAGATAGGCCGAACTCGCAGCGGGCGAGGCGAAGAAAAACATCACCGACCACAGGATCGTTTGGGTGGTTGCAGTCAACACGCCGCGCTCAAAGAGCCATCCATTCAGAATCAGCAGCAGGCCTGCGATAGCGAACGTCGCGGTAATCATCTGGCGGCGGCCGAGCGTGTCGAAAAAATGGCCCAGCGCCACCGGGCCCAGAAAATTTCCGCACGCGAACGGAAGCAGGTAGAGCCCAGTAGCATGGACAGAAACCCCATAGTAGCGGGTGAGGACGAGCGCGTAAGTGAATAAGATCGCGTTGTAGACGAAGGCCTGCGCGATCATCAGCGAAAGCCCGAGCGCCGAGCGCGCCCGGTACTGCGTGAGCATCGGCTTCAGCACCGCCTCCAGTCCATATTGATGCCGCACGTGCAGGCGCAGCGCCTCGTCACGCGGCGGATCCTCCAGGCGCACGCCGGTTTCGCGCGCCACCGTTTGCTCCAAGGCGGCCACGGTTTTTTCGGCCTCCTCGCGCTGCCCGTGCGTGACGAGCCATCGCGGACTCTCCGGGATGAACCTGCGCATGTAGAGGATGACCGTCCCGATGATTGCGCCGGCGCCGAAGCCGAGACGCCATCCGAGGTTGACCGGCAAGAGGTTCGGGTTGAGCAGGATTACCGTCGAGGCCGCGCCCGCGGCGGCGCCCAGCCAGAAGCTGCCATTGATCATCAGGTCGACGCGGCCGCGAAATCGCGCCGGGATGAGCTCATCGATGGCGGAGTTGACCGCCGAGTACTCGCCGCCGATACCGGCTCCGGTGATGAACCTGAACAGCGAAAAGCTCCAGAGGTTCCACGAAAAGGCGGTGAGCCCGACCCCGAACAGGTAGATCCCAAGGCTGATGAAGAAAAACTTGCGGCGGCCGTGGCGATCGGTCAGGTGGCCAAAAACCAGCGAGCCGAGCACCGCGCCCACCAGGTACGCCGAGCTTATCGCGCCGACCTCTGCGGCGCTGAAGTGCAGCACCTCCGGCCGCTGCAGGACGGCGCTGATCGCGCCCATCAGCGTCACTTCGAGGCCGTCGAGCACCCAGGTGATGCCGAGGCCAATCACCAGCAGCCAATGAAACTCGCTCCACGGCAGGCGGTCGAGACGCGCCGGGATCAGCGTCTCGAAGGTTTCTTCGCTGTCGGTCCGGGTTGTCAGTTGTCGTCGGCGGCGTCGCGCGCGAAGCGAATCGTGAAGGTCGAGCCCCGATGCTTCTCGCTCGCGACCGCGATCTCCGCGCCGTTGAGTGCGAGATATTTCCTGACCAGCGAGAGGCCGAGGCCGACGCCCTCGAACCTGCGCGTGAGGCCAGGATTTTCCTGCGAAAAAGCCTCGAAGACATGCGGCAGGTAGTTCGCGTCGATTCCCACGCCGGTATCGCGCACCTGCAGGCACAGCGCCGCGTCGCGCCATAGGCGCACCGCGACTTCTCCCCGCTCGGTGAACTTGAGCGCGTTCTGCAGCAGATTGGTCAGCACGTTTGCAAGACAGATCTCGTCGAAGCTCACGACGGCCCGCGGCTCGTCGATCTCGGCATTGAGCGCGAGACCCTTTTTGATCGCCAGGATCCTGAACTCTCCCAACAGCCGTTCGATGAATTCACCGAGCACGATCGGCTTCGGATCGATCCGGTACGCCCCCGATTCAATCTTGGAAAATTCGAGGATCGAGGAGACGGTGTCGAGCAGGCGCTTGCCGGCGCGGCGCACGGGATCAGCATAGTCGCTCGCGCGCGGGTCGCTCAATTCGGTCAGACGCTCGGCCATCAGGTCCGCGTAGCCGAGGATGATGTTGAGCGGCGTGTGGATTTCGTGGGTCACGTTGGCCACGAAAGCCGACTTCAGCCGCGAGGCTTCCAGCGCCGCGTCGCGCGCCTCCTTGGCTTCCTCGACCAGGAGGCGAAAGCGCTCTTCGCTTTCGCGCAGTTTCTCGGCGGTCCGTCGCGCGTCGTCGTACAACTGGCGCAGATGGCCCTCGCGCAACCGCGCGTAAATTCGGCCCGTCGACTCGATCGCTTCGCTCCACAGCCGGTTAAACGGCAGCACCGCCGCGACCCGTCCTTCGTCGCCTTCCAGCACCGCTCCGATCTCCTGCGTCAGCAGGCCGCGCACCGCGCGCGCCGAAGAGAACAGCGCGTCGATGGTTGCGCGCTGACGTTCCGGCTCGCTGAGCTGGCCGCGAATTATGTTTTCGATGAAACTCTCGTAGAGCGCGAGCGCGCCCTGGGGATTGCGTTCGGACAGATGCTCGAAAAAGCCGCTGAGGAACGGAACCGTCATCCCGCGCAACGTCTGACGCATCCCCGGAAGCTTGTCGGCCGGCGCGTCGAGGTCTATCGCCTCGGCCCAACGCTCCGCTACCCGCTCTAGATTCGGAAGGAGGCGGCGCGCGACTTCCGCCATCAGATCACATTCGCGGTTGCTGAAGAATGGCTGCTCTACATCGTCCACAGGTCATCCACACATCGCCAACAAGTCCTCAACAGGATACCACCGCGCGAATCAATTGCGTGTCAAAATTAAGATTTCTTCGCAGCGCGATCAACGTGAGTTACATTAAATTGCCGAGAATACGCCAAAAATAGTCGCTCTAAGCAATTTACGCTGGCCTATGACGATATTGGGCTATTTCAGCCTATGCCATGCGGATTGAGGCACATTGAGATTGACGCCTGCCGGGCATTTCTGCGATTGACCTTCGTATACTGAAGACGTATCGAGCTTCAGCGGAGGTGAATCAATGCCGGTTTTCGAGCGCGCAGGCGTATCGCTCTATTACGAGGAGTATGGGTCGGGCTATCCGCTGCTTTTGTTCGCGCCGGGCGGGATGCGCTCGAGCATCGATTTCTGGCGCCGCAGCCCCTTCGATCCGACCGCCGAGCTGGCGCAGGATTTCCGCGTAATCGCGATGGATCAGCGCAACGCCGGCCGTTCGCGTGCGCCAATCAGCGCGGCCGACGGATGGGAGACTTACGCCGCGGACCATCTCGCCCTGCTTGACCATCTCGGCGCTCGCCGCGCACACGTGCTGGGCGGCTGTATCGGATCGTCGTACTGCCTGGGGCTGATCAAGCTCGCGCCCGAGCGCGTCAGCGCCGCGGTGCTGCAAAATCCGATCGGGCTCAGTCCCGACAACCGCACCGCGTTCAACGAGATGTTCGACGGCTGGGCGAGCGAACTCAAAAAGGGCCGCCCCGAGTTGAGCGAAGCGGCGCTCCAGGCGTTTCGAGGACGGATGTACGACGGAGATTTCGTCTTCTCGGTGTCGCGCGAGTTCGTTCGCGCGTGCCGCACGCCGATGCTGGTATTGGCGGGCGACGATCTCTATCATCCAGCGGCGATCGCGGAAGAGATCGCGCGCCTCGCGCCCGACGCCGAGCTGATCACGAAATGGAAAACGCCCGACGCGACGCCCGCGGCGGTCGCACGCGTGCGCGCCTTCCTGAAAGCGCATCAGTAGCGCCCGCGCCGCGCGCCGGCGCGAGAGCGCCGCGAAGCCGCGGCCCACACGCCCGCTTTAGCGGATGCAGGCGCGCGCCAGGTCCTCCAACTCGCGCTCGTACTTGTCCGGCGCCAGCGTCGGCGCGCCGACGAGCACGCGATGCGCTCCGGCCTCCTGATATTCCTTGATCACGCGGGCCACGTCGGGCGGCGTCTCCAGCATCAGGAAAGTGATTTCGATCTTGCTGAAGTCGCGCTTGGCCTGCGTGCACATCGCGCGCAGATTCCCGAGCTCGGTGGCCAGTTGCGCGGGCGTCAGCCCGAGCGGCATCCATCCGTCACCGATGGCGACCGTATCCTTGAGCGCGCGCTCGCAGCTGATCCCCATCCCGCCGGCGCCGATGATGATCGGCGGATGGGGCTTCTGCGCGGGCTTGGGAAAAAACTTGACCTTGGGAAAGCGGACGAACTCACCCTCGAAGCTCGGCTCGGGCTTGGTCCACAACTCCTTCATCGCGGCGATGTACTCGCGGGTCATCGGCCAGCGCCGCTTGAACTCGACGCCCATGATTTCCGACTCGTCGGCGAGCCATCCGGCGCCGATCCCGAACATGAAGCGTCCGCCCGAGAAGTGATCGAGCGTCGAGATCTCCTTGGCCATCACGATCGGGTCGCGCTCCGGCACCAGGCAGATGCCGGTGGCGAGCTTGAGCCGAGTGGTCGCGCCAGCCGCGAGCGCCAGCGCCACGAACGGATCGGGCATGTGCGCGTAGAACTCCGGGATGGTGCCGTCGCCCATCGGGTAGGGAGTCCGATGATGAATTGGGATTATCGGATGCTCGGGGATGAAGATCGAATCGAACCCGACGGCCTCGGCTTTGCGCGCGATGTTCGCGGGGTTCGCGGTGCTGTCGGTGACAAATGCTTGCAGGCCTATTTTCATATGCGGCTCCTTGTCGCGTTACGGTCGGATCGCGAGTTATCGCGCAAAGCGCCGCGGATGCCAAGACCTGACGGGACCTGACAATATCTGGTAAAGACCGGTCGCCTCAGCGCGGCAGACGCGAGTTACAGACGATCGCGCATTATCTAATCGATCGCCAGGCTGGCAAACGAGACCAGGGAATCGGTTTGCGGTTCGAGCGCGATGTCGTAGTGCAGCAGGCGCGCGCGCCGCCCGCTTAAGAGCTCGAGTTGCGTGTACATCGGGGCCAGCCCACAGATCTTGCGCTGGTCACCTTCGCGCGCGATATCGGCGAAGAAGCCGCCCGGGTCGCCGGACTTGATCGTTTCGATGAGCGCCAGGTCCTCGCGCCGTACGCGCTCGGTCACGCCGTCGTCGACGCCGAAGGAATCGCCGAATTTGCGCCCGACGTGGGCGAAATCGACGCCGGCCAGGATCAGCACGCGTCGGCGCTCGGCCGCAAGCTCCTCGCGCAGCGCGTCGAGGAAGCGCGCCACGCGCTCGTTGGCGGCCGGGCGCTCGCCGTCGCGCACCATCTGATGGAATGAGCTGACCAGGATCGGCGCCACCTGGTAGCCCTCCACACCCAGCGCCCAGGCGAGAAACAGCGCCTGGAACTCGATCGAATGTTCGTTGCGATGGAGCATCTCGTCGGCAAACAGATCGCCGCCGCGCGAGCCTGCGTAGCGCGCCGCAAGCCGCTCGACGAAAGCGCGATCGGTCGGCACGGCGCCGAGCGGGGTGAGATAGTTCTTGCGCGTCGCGCTGAACAGCTCCGGGCCCGCGCCATAGTGCGAGGTGCCAAGGATGACGATCAACTCGGGGCGCTCGCGCCGGCGCAGCTCGTTGTAAGCCCACGCGTAGGCCGCGGCGCCGCGGCGCGGATCGATATGCGGCGCGATGAGACCGGCGAGACCTCCGGCCGCCGCCGCCGTGGACGAAGCCGGCGCCGGCCCCGCCAGCGCGTCGCGGCCGGGCGCGTTGGGACGTTCGAAGAACGACTCTATCTCGGCGCGCAGGCGTGACGGCTCGGTCTCATAGCAAAGTCCCGCCAGCGCCGCCACGCGCGACGGGCTTTGACGGAACTCCTCACGCACGCTGCGCACGCGCTCGGCGAAGGCCGGCGAGTCGAGAAAATAAGCGCGGTCGAGCGCGGCGACCAGCTCGCGGATTTTCTCGGACGGGATGACCTCGCCGAAACGATGGCTGAACGCGGCCTGCAAATCGAGCGTCGAGTTGGTCCCGTCGAACAGCGTCACCAGGAAATACGCGCCCATCCCGAGCATGATCGGCTCGGGCGCGAGCCCGGACGGATCGCGCAGACAAATCAGGGTCTGATCCTGCTGTTCCATCGGAAAGGCTTCGACCGGGCGAATTGTCGGCTTGTCCATCTACGTGCGTCTCCGATGTGGGCCTCCGAGTGCGCTTGCGCGACTACCCTCTGTTGCGGCTTTTTTCACACAGCCAGCGGCGCAGCTGCTATCAGCTATTATAATGAGCGGCGCATCTGCGGATGAAAAGGCCGGCCCAGCGAGCCAGATTAAAGATGGATTGCAGATGGGTTTGCAAGTTGATTTGCGAGTGGATTTGAACCATGCCGCGCAGCAACCGCAGCCTTAAAGGCACCGGGGGCAAGCGCACGCGGCGCGTGGCTAAGCGTGGCGCGGTGCGCTACCGGGTCTGCCGGACGGAGGCGCTCGCAGCGGGTGAGTCGATGAAATTCATGCTGCCGGTGCGCGGCGCGGACGAGGAATGCTTCGTCATCAACTTCCAGGGCCACTACCATGCCTACGTCAATCGCTGTCGCCACGTGCCGATGGCGATGGATTGGATCGACAACCAGTTCTTCGCCGAGCAGGGGCGTTATCTGATGTGCCAGACGCATAACGCCTACTTCGAGCCGGCGAGCGGCGAATGTATCGCAGGTCCGGCCAGCGCCTGCGGCAAATTCCTTTACCGCGTGCCGCTCGAGATCGACGACGGCATCATCTACGCGCGCCCGCCCGAACAGGAATTCGACGACTAGTCGCCAATGTGGCCCCACAGTTGCTTACGATGGATGCTTTTTGATAAGAGCAAGCGAAACCGCCGCCTGAAGCCGGGGAGGATCACAAATCATGAAGTCCTGGAAGTTAGCGATGCTGGGTGTAATAACAGCAGCAGCCTGCCTCGCAAGCAGTTATTCAACCCCCGTCTTCGCGCAAGCGCCGCCGACCGCGCCACCGCCGGCAACACACAAGTTCCGCCAACAAGACGTGTATGCCACGATGGTCAAGACGTCGCGCGACGTATGGCGCGCGAAGATCTCGGGGGAAAGCGCGCAGCACATGCAGGAACTCTTCCTCGACGGGCAGCGCTCCTACTTCAAGGGCGACTATGACTCGGCGATGGGGGATTTTATGGCCGCCGAGAAAATCTACAAGAAGTATCCGAACACGATATCGCCGGATTAGTTTCGTCTGTGCCGCGGCATCGCGGCCTGGCCGCTCTGTTCGCTGCAATTGCGTTGTGGTTGCAACGCGCACCCGCGGCCGTATTGGCGTGGCGAGAACCCGCGCCGCTTTCTTCAGCCGCTAAAGCGCACCAGGTGTGTGTCGGGACCGCGCTCGCGCACGCTCATTCGTATTCGTCGCCGAAATGCGCGCGCACGATACGCGCTTTCAGGTATTCCAGCGTGCCCAGGTCTTCGACGATGTCGCCGCCGGTGTCGTAGAAGAACAGCTCGCCGTTCTTCGTGCGCCCGACCGCGATAATCCATTCGAGCTCATCGCGATCCTCGAGCAGATAGTTGATAGTTTGAGCGACGCCGCGCCCCGGGATGATGGTAATCTTTGGACGCGGCGGCTTTTCCTTTTCCTGCTTGGGCATCGCTTTTGCTGACCCTCTGCTCGGTGGGAAAAAAGACGGGCCGACCATCCAGCTTAGGAATGTGCCGCCGCTGAAGTCAATACCGCAACGACTTCAGCATGATGAGTGTTGGGGAAAAAGTCGAACGCGCGCACCGCGGCTAACCGGTAGCCGCCAGAGCGCAGCGCTCCCAGGTCGCGCGCCAGCGTCGCCACGTCGCACGAGACATAAATCATCCGCGCCGCACGCATTCGCACCAGCGGTCCGATAATTTCGCGCGCGCCGCTGCGCGGCGGATCCATGATCACCACGTCGGGCCGGTAACGTGCGCGCAGTAAAAACCGCGCCAGCTCCGCGGCCTCCATCGCGGCAAACTCCGCCCGCTTAAGCCCGAGCCGCGCCGCGTTGCGCGCCGCCGCCGCGACCGCCAGCGCTTCGGCGTCGACCCCCATCACTGCCGCGCCGCGCCGCGCCGCGGGCAGGCTGAAGTTGCCCGCGCCGCAAAACAGATCGAGCACGCGCGCGTCCGCACTCACCTGGGCCATCTCCATCACGGCGGCGACCAGCTTCAGGTTCTGCGCGCGATTGACCTGGCTGAAAAGGTCGGCCTCGACTTCGAGTTCGAGCCCCGGCTCCAGCGCGACCGCGATCGAAACCTCGCCGACAACCTCGCGCGCGCGCCCGGCGCGCAGCACCGCGCCCGCAATCCGCGGGTCGCGCTCGACCAACTGGCGCGCGCGCTTCAGCACTGCGGCGCCGGGCGGCCGCGCCAGATGCGCGACCAGCACTTCACGGCCGCGATCGGCGACGACCTCTATCTCCTCGCACTCGATCTCGGCCGCGAACTCGCGCGGCATCCGGATTTCCGCCGCCGCCACCAGGCAATGCTCGACTTCGACCAGGCGGCGGCTGCCCGCTTCATAAAATCCCAGCCGCCCGCCACCTCCGGTCTTGAACCGGATGCGCGCGCGGTAGCCGAACTCGGCCGGCGCCGGCTCGATCAAGGTTGCGGGATTCAATTCCAGGCCGAGCGCATGATTGAGCGTCGCCGCGATTACCTCGGCCTTAAACCGCGTCTGCTCGGGGTAAGCGATTTGCTGCCAATCGCATCCGCCGCAGCGCGGCAGGTACGGACACGGCGGCGTGCGGCGCGCAGCCCCCGCCTTGAGCACGCGTTCGGCGCGCGCGACCAGGTAGCCCGCGCGTTGCTGGACGACCGTAACCTCGAGCACATCGCCGGGCGCCGCGTGCGGCACCATCACGGCCTTGCCGTCAAGGCGCCCGACCCCGAACGGCCCAAATGTCATCGCGGTTATCTCGACCTGTGCCATCGATACGGAGTACGGACGCGCTCATCATCATCGGACTTGATCATAAACTTGCACGTGCTCATCGATCTTACCGGATAGATCAGCGCAAGTCCGATGAAAACGAGCACTACCACCGTGCTGTAGCCGGACCCGCGCGGCGCGCCTTATAATCCTCGATCGGGGACCGTCCTGCTCCTGCGACTTTGATTTTTCCAGGTGACAGCCTTGGCCAGCGAAGCACAACCGCAGACTACCGTCTCCGATACCGCGCGGGAGCACGCGCGGCGGCTCGAAATTTTCGCCGCCCGCCTGTTTGGCGGGCTCGCGCCCGAGCTCGCGGCGCGGCTTGCCGCCGAGCAGCGCGCGGCGCTCAGCGCTGACGCGCTGGATTTTTTCTCGCTGCGCGCCGAGCCGATCAAGGTCCGCGTGGTGATCGCGCCACAGAACGGCCGCGCCGGCGGTTTCGCCGAGACGGTGATGGAGGACTGCCCGTTCATCATCGACAGCACGCTTGAGTACTTCCATCACCTCGGCATCGGCGCCGGCCTGCTCGTGCATCCGGTGCTCCTCGCCGCGCGTGACGCGGCCGGCCGCCTGATCTCGCTCGAAGGCATGAGGTCCACCGAGCGGCCCGAATCTTTCGTCCATCTTGAATTGCGCCTGGATGGCGGCGCGCACGATCCCGAGCGGATCGCCGCGGGCCTCAAGGGCGTGCTCGAGCAAGTGCGCTCGGTGACCGGCGATTTCGAAGCGATGACCGCGCGAGCGCTGGAGATTTGCGAGGAGACCGCCGCGCAGCGCGAGTTGGTCGAGGTACGCGACCTGTTGCGCTGGCTGGTCGGCGGCGGCTTCGTCTTTCTCGGCTATCGGCGCTACCGGGTCGCCGAAGACGGCGGCCGCCGCACGCTCGAAGTCGACCTTGACTCGCCCAACTCCGCACTCGGCCTGCTGCGCGACTTCAGCCGCTCGCGCTACGCGCTGCCGGTCGATCTCAAAGCGCTCAAGCCCGACCATCAGAAAATGCTGTTCGAGGGCACGGCGCTGATCATGGGCAAGACCCACACGATGTCGCAGGTTCATCGCCGCGGCCTGATGGACGACGTCACTATCCGGCGCACCGCTTCCGACGGGCGCGTGGTGGGCTTCGACCGCTTCGTCGGGCTGTTCACCTCCAAAGCCTATTCCGAGGAGGCCCAGCATATCCCGGTGCTGCGCGCCAAGCTGCGCGAAGTGATCGAGACCGAACACGCCGCGCCCGGCTCGCACAACTACAAGGAGCTGGTGTCGGCGTTCAACAGCTTTCCCAAGGAGGAGCTGTTCCGCGCACCGGTCGCGGAGTTGCGCGAGCAGCTCCATCTCATCCTCGATCACAAGGACGAGGCCGCCGTGCGCGTGAGCGCGCACTACGATCCGGTGCGCAACAACGTCGTCGCGCTGGTGGTCCTGCCGCGCGAGACTTTCTCGGCCGAGGTGCGCAAGCAAATCCAGGACGCGCTCGGCCGTATCCTCGACGGCGAGCTTGTTTACTATTACCTCGCGATGGGAGAGGGCTACCGGGCACGGATGCACTTCTGCTACGACGCCGCGCCGCCCACGGCCGCGCAGTTGCGCGCGATGGAGACCGAGGTCTCGCAAATCGCGCGCACGTGGCAGGATCGCCTGCGCGAGGAACTGATCGAGCGCTTCGGCGAAAGCCGTGGACAGGCGCTCGCGCAGCGATGGCTCGGCGCCTTCAGCCTGCATTACAAGGCCAGCACCGCGGTCGCGCGCGCGGCGGGCGATATCGAGCGCATCGAAAGTCTGCTCGAAGGCGGCCAGAGTTTCAGCGTCGAGTTGGCGCCCCAGGGCGGCGGCGACGGCGCGGCCGCGCCGGTCAGCGAACTGCGGATGTTCGAGGTCGGCGAGTCGTTGCGCCTCTCCGACATAATGCCGATGCTGTCGAACTTCGGCATCACCGTGATCTCGGAAGAGGCCGACGAGCTGCGTATCGACTCCGGCGGCGCCGCCGTGCACGCCTTCGTCCAGTCGTTTCGCGTGCAGGACGCCCATGGCGCGGCGCTGGAGAGCATGAGCGGCGCGCCGATGTTGGCCGAGGCGCTGACCGCGGTGCGCAGCGGGGAGACCGAGGATGGCCCGCTGAACGCGCTGGTGCTGGACGCGGGCCTGGGTTGGCGCGAGATCGCGTTGCTGCGCACGTACGTGGCGGCGGCCTTCCAGATGCGCCTAGCGCCGGCGCTCCCGGCGCTGCGCCGCGTGCTGTTGGTCAACCCGAAGCTCGCGCGGATGCTGGTCGAGATGTTCCGGCTGCGGATGGATCCCGCGGGCGCCGGCAGCGGCGACCCGCGCTACGCCGGATTGCGCTCGGCCTACCTGGAAGCGCTCGGCGCGGTCGACAACATCGCCGACGATCGGATCGCGCGGGCGCTGTTGGGGATGGTCGAGGCGACGGTGCGGACCAACTATTTTTCCGCGCCGCCCGCGCCTTACATCACGCTCAAGTTCGAAAGCGCGGGCATCCCCAATCTGCCCGACACGCCGCCGCTCTATGAAATCCACGTCGACAGCCCCACCATGCAGGGATGCCATCTGCGCGCCGGCCGTATCGCGCGCGGCGGCATCCGCTACAGCGATCGGCCCGAGGACTTCCGCACCGAGATCCTCGACCTGATGAAAACCCAGACGGTCAAGAACGCGATCATCGTGCCCACCGGAGCCAAGGGCGGCTTCATCATCAAGCCGCGCCTGGGCCGCGCGACCACCCACGACGACGTGGTCGCCGCCTACACGACGCTCATCCGCGCGATGCTCGAATTGACCGACAACGTGGTCGGCAAACAGATTGTGCATCCGGCCGGAGTCAAGGTGCTCGACCAGGACGGCCCCTACCTGGTGGTGGCGGCCGACAAGGGTACGGCGGCGTTTTCCGATCTGGCCAACGCGATCGCGGACGAGCACAAGTTCTGGCTGGGCGACGCTTTCGCCTCGGGCGGGCGCTACGGTTACGACCACAAGGCGCTCGGCATCACGGCGCGCGGCGCGTGGGAGTCGGTCCGCTGGCACCTGCGTGAGATGGGAATCGATCTGGCACGCAGCGCGCCGATCACGATGGTGGGAATCGGCGACATGTCGGGTGACGTATTCGGCAACGGGCTCCTGCAATCGGACAACCTCAAGCTCATCGCCGCCTTCGACCATCGCCACATCTTCCTCGATCCCGACCCCGATCCGAAAAAGAGCTTCGCCGAGCGCAAGCGGCTCTTCGAGCTGCCCGCCTCGCAATGGTCGGACTACAACCCGGCGCTGATCAGTCCCGGCGGCGGCGTTTTTCGCCGCGGCGCCAAAAGCATCGCGCTCAGCCCGCAAACCCGCCGCGCGCTCTCCTGCACGGCCGAGGTGCTCGACAGCGACAGTCTCATCCAGGCCATCCTGCGCGCCGAGGTGACCCTGCTCTACAACGGCGGCGTCGGCACCTACGTGCGCGCCAGCGACGAGCGCGACGCCGAAGTGGGCGACCACGCCAACGACGCCTGCCGCATCGCGGCCAACGAGTTGCGCGTCAAGGCGGTGGTCGAGGGCGGCAACCTGGGCTTTACCCAGCGCGCGCGCATCGAGTACGCGATGGCCGGCGGCAGGATCAATAGCGACGCGATCGACAACTCGGCCGGCGTCGACACCTCGGACCACGAGGTCAATCTGAAAATCCTGCTCCAGCGGGCGCTCGCGGACGGGCGAATCGATTTCGAACGGCGCAACCGTGCGCTTTCGGCCGCCGCCGGCGAGGTCGCCACACTGGTGCTGCGCGACAATCGCGACCAGGTGGTCCTGCTGAGCCTCGAGCAGATCCGCAGCCGCACCGAGGCCAAAATGTTCCGCGACCATCTAAGCGCGATCGAGCAACGCGGCGCACTGCATCGTTACGAAGCCGCGCTGCCTAGCCACGAGGAGCTGCGCGACCGCCGCGGGCGCTTCGCCGGCCTTACCCGCCCCGAACTCGCCGTGCTCAGCGCCTACACCAAGATCGATTTGTCCAAGCAGCTCGAGACCTGCGCGCTGCCCGACGATTCCTACCTGACCGGGCGCTTTTTAGTCCCCTACTTTCCGGCTTCGATCGCGCGCGAGTTCGCCGCCGACATCCCGCAACACGGTCTGCGGCGCGAGCTCATCGCCACGCGGCTGGTCAACGAACTGGTCGACCTGATGGGCGCGAGCTTCGTCTTCCGCCTTACGCGCAGCCACGGCGCGCGCACCGAGGACGCCGTCCGGGCCTGGGTCTTCGCCGAGGGCGTGCTCGAGCTGGTCGATCAGGCCGAGGGACTGCGCGCCGGCGCCGGCGACCAGGGCGCGCAGGCGGAACTGGCCGCTCTGCTCGCGCTGGAGAGCGCCGCGCGGCGGGCCTGCGGATGGGCGACTGCCGCTCTGGAGGCGAACGTGCCGCTCGGCGAGGCGATCGCGCGCTTCAAGCCTGGCTTCCAAAGCCTGTGCGCACAATTTGAGACGATGCTGGCCGACGACGAGCGCGAGCGCTTCGAGCGCAGCTACCGCGAGTTGCGCTCGACCGTTTACACCGAGCAGGTCGCGCATCAGCTCGCCCGCCTCGGCTTCGCCGATCATCTGCTCAACGTTTTGAGCCTGAGCTTCGCCCACGGCGCCGCGCCCGCCGAGTGCGCGCGGGCCTACTTCGCGCTGAGCGAAATAATCGAATTCGCCACGCTCGAGAGAGCGCTAGAGGCGATCGGCACGGACGATCGATGGGAGCGGCGGGCCGCCGAGGACCTCGGCGGCGACCTGCGCAATGCGCGCCTGGCGCTCTGCCGCGCGGTGCTGGTCGAGCGCGAGGTCTCGCCCGCCGAAGCCGTGCGTGCCTTGCGCAGCGGGCGCGAGCGGCTGTTCGATACGATGGCGGAGGTGATGAACGATCTGCGCACGCTGCCCACGGTCGGATTGCCGGTGCTGGAGGTTGCGATTCGCGCGCTGACGCGCCTGGCCGCCGCCGCGACCGGCGCCGAGCCGGCTTAGGCGCTCACCGAGGGTAGTGGCGCGGTTGGCGGCAGCGGCGCCGCCGCGGTCAAGGCCGTGTGCTCGGCGGCGACCGCGCTCAAATCCTGGTACAGGCGCAAACCCGCGGCGAGCAGGAATGCGATAGTCGTGTAGAGCACCGCCACCGCAAGCAGATCGACCAGGAAAATTGAGGCCCACAGCGCGCCCGTTATCAGCCCCACCCATCCGGCCAGCAGGCTGACCGCAAAGAACGTCCCGCCCGCCCACGAGTTGAAGCCCGACCAGACGGCGAGAAAGACTACGACCCGCAACGCAACGCGAAAAAAACTGCCGCGCATCAAGTCGCGGCTGTACAGCAGCGCCGACCAACTCCGCCGTCCCTCGAAAATCAGCGCGTACTGCGAAAAATAGAGCCACACGTAGGCGAGCACGCCCGGCACCACCAGCAGTACCGCTCCCACCGCGATCGCAACCACCTGGAGCAGGCTCACCCAGATGAAAGGTCCCAGCAGGCGCGCCGCCTCGCGGTAGACCTCGATCCCCTCGTCGATCGGACGCACCATCCGCTCTCCCGCCTGCATCCGCCTGAGCGCGCACAGGACGACCAGGTTGACGCCGACCAGCGTGATGAAGCCGTCGAGCAGATGCAGGATGGTGGTCATCCATGAGGGAAACGGCGGCTTGGGCGCGGCGCGCGTGACCGGCGCGTACGGCACCTGCACCGGTTCCACGAACCCGACGCTGGTCACGCCCGGCTCGAAAGTTCGCACCAGGGAATATTGCAGATTGAGCGCGTCGGGTAGCAGGCACAGCGCGGAGGCCAACACCAGCGGCGCCAGCACCACGGCGACGATAATCCAGTTGCCGCGCAGGTCGTTGACCGCGTTGGCGAGATAAATGAAGCTCGAACGGAGCCGCGCTTGCGCCATCGCGCCAATGAGGTTGGCATCCCCGGTGAGCCAAGACAAGTAACGCCGCCAGGTAACGTCGCCCCATGCAACGCCGCGATCTCGCGGGCGCGCAAATTCCTGCGCGCCGATGCTATACTCCGCACAGTGACGGGCGATTCGGCCCGCCCGCTATTCAAACCTTCGGATAATAGCCATGGCCCAGGACGATCGCGCTGCCCTCATCGCTCACGAACATCTAATGATCCGCAGGCTGCGTTTTCTGGTCGATCTCACCTTCGCGACCATCGCGCAGGATGACTCGATCACCCTCGACGAGGCATGGGAACACGTCCGCGCACTGAAAGGCGCAGCGGTCGCGATGTTCCCCGGCAAAGAGACCACCTTCGACCTGGTATACCTGCCGCGCTTCTCGCGCCTGCTCCAGGAGCGCTTCAACGCGAGCTGACGCGCCACGGCCCCCACGGCCCCAACGATGAAGCGATTGCGCGGCTTGATCGCGCGGGCCGACGGCTCGACCAGGGCGGGCGTCGTCGGTTTCGGCGAGACGATAGAGTCGGTCGAGGCCGGTGGCGGTGCCGAGGCGACCGACTACATTGTGCCGGGGTTTATCGATCTCCAGGTAAACGGCCGCGGCGGTATCGACGTGATGAACGCCAGGGCCGGCGCGCTGTGCGAGCTTTCCTCGGAACTCGCGCGCGAGGGTACGACGGCATGGCTCCCAACCGCGATAACCTCACCGCTTGAGCGAATCGAAGCGGTCGCCGCCAATATTTCCGAAGCGATTGCCGAAGCGACCGCAAAAGCGATCGCCGGGTCGGGCGATACGCGCCGCGTGGCCGGTGCAATTTTGGGCATGCATCTCGAGGGACCGTTCATCTCGGCGGCGCGGCTCGGCGCTCATCCGGCGCACAACCTCGAGCCTCGCGGCGCGGCGCTGGAGCGCGTTGCAGCGCTGCCGGCCTTGCGTATGATCACGCTCGCGCCCGAACTCAACGGCGCGCTCGAAGCGGTGGCAGACTTAAGCGCGCACGGAGTTGCAGTATCGCTGGGACATACCGACGCGTCGCTGGAGCAGGCGCAGGCGGCGGTCGCCGCGGGCGCGCGGATGTTCACGCATACGTTCAACGCGATGGCGCCGCTTGACCATCGGCATCCCGGAGCCACGGCGGCCGCGATGCTGCCCTCGCGCGCGTGGGCCGCGGTGATTGCCGACGGCGTCCACGTGCATCCCGCGATGCTGCGTCTGCTCTATCTCGCACGCGGCGCGGGTGGAATCTGTCTTACGACCGACCGCGTCGCGATCGGCGACACGGCCGGCGCGTCTCCGTTGGCGAGCGCGACCGTCGCGGGCGGCGCGGCGCGGATGCCCGACGGACGGCTGGCGGGCAGCGTCATCTCGATGCTCGACGCGGTGCGTATCATGGTCGAGCAGGCGGGCGCGAGCGTCGGCGAGGCGGCGCTGATGGCGGCAACCAATCCCGCTCGCGTGCTGGGTTGCGGCGAGCGCGGCAGAATCGAGGCCGGTGCGATTGCCGATTTGCTCGTGCTCGGCCCCCGGCTAGAGTTGAAGGCGGTGTTCGTCGGCGGCCGCGAGCTTACCTGAACAGCGTTGCAAGCGACTTCGTCGAAATTTATTTTTGGAAATTCATTCGCGCGCAAGCAGGAAACGCAGGCAAGACTATCGATGCCACTTAATCGGGAATTCATCGGCCGCGAGTATCCGCCCACCAGCGCAACAGTAACGCTCGAAGCGCTCCAGAAATATGCCCGCGCCTACAACGACGACAACCCGCGCTATTTCGACCCGTCGGCGCCGGGCGGAATCGTCGCGCCGCCGATGTTCGGCGTGGCCGTCACGTGGATGTCGGTGGTCGGTGCAGTCGGCGATCCGAAGTTGGGCGCGGATCTTCTGCGCCTGCTGCACGCCGAGCAGGACATGGAATTCATCGCACCGCTTCGCCCCGGCGACGAGATAACCACCGTCGCCAAGGTCGCCTCGATCGAGGCGCGGCCGGGCGGTGAGGCGATGGCGCTCGAACTCAACTCGCGTAGCGGCGCAGGCGCGCCGGTGTTGCGCACGCTTTTTGGGATTTTCATCCGCGCGGCGCGCCGCGATCGAGGCGCCGCCGGACGCACCGAGCGGCCGGTGTCTCCGTCGGGCGATCCCATACTGACCGTCGAACAGAGCGTCGATAGCGACCAGACCTTCCGCTACGCGGAGGCCTCGGGCGATCGCAATCCGATCCACGTCGATGAAAACGTGGCGAAGATGGCGGGTCTGCCGGGCATCGTCGTGCATGGCCTGTGCACGATGGCGTTCGCCTCCAAGGTCATGATCGACGGTCTTTGCGCCGGCGATCCCGTACGTCTCAAGCGATTGCGCGTGCAGTTCAGCCGCCCGGTTTTTCCTGGACAATCGATCACGACCAAGGTCTGGGCGATCACGACCAAGGTCTGGGCCGAGGGCGAGCGCGTAGGCCGCAGCGCTTACGCGTTTGAAACCTACAATCCCGACGGGATGGCGGTGATCCGGAGCGGAATCGCCGAGATCGCGCCCTAGCGCAAGTCCGCCCCATGCCTGAGCGCCTGAGCGTCGGTCTTTCGCTGTCGCTGAGCGGCGCTTACGCCGCGATGGGCCGTCAGGCGGAAGCCGCGATCAAATTATTCGTCGATGACCTCAACGCAGCGGGCGGCGTGAGCGTCGGCGGCCGCGCGCGCGAACTCACGCTTCGATGCCACGACGATCAAAGCGACGCGCGTCGCTGCGCCGAAATTTTTTCCGCGCTTTGCGGTCCCGAGCGCGTTGACCTGCTACTCGGCCCGTACTCGAGCCGCCTCGCGCGCGTCGCGGCGCCGATCGCGGAGGCGGCCGGCATGGTGATGCTCAATCACGGCGGCGCCGACGACGGCCTGTACACCAAGGGATTGCGGATGATGGCCGGCGTGCTGAGCCCCGCGAGCGATTATCTGGTCGCGTTCGCGCGGCTGCTGGTCGAACTCAAGTTCTGGCGCAAGCGCCTCGCGATCGTCACCGCGGCCACGCCTTTTGCGAGCGACGTTGGCGCCGGCCTCGAGCGGGCCTGCCATGAGCGGCGAGCGCGCCGGCGCGGCGTACGCGTGCGGCTCAAGTACCGGGGCGACTTCGTTCGCGACGAAGCGCTCGCGCGCCTGCTGCCCGCGCTCAAGCGCAACCGCGTCAACGCGCTTGCCGCCGCCGGCAGCTTCGCACAGGACGTTGCCCTGATGCGCGTGGTGGTCGCCTCCAATCTCAATATCCCGGTGCTCGGCTGCGTCGCTGCCGGCATCCACGGCTTCGCCGCGGAGTTGGGCGAGGACGCCGAGGGCATCGTGGGTCCCAGCCAATGGGAAGAGCACGCGCAGATTGCGCCGGAACTCGGACCGCCGCCGGGCGAGTTCGCGCGCCGGATGCGCGCCGCCGGCTATCGCGAGTGCGACTATCCCGCGGCGCAGGCTTACGCCGCCGGGCTTATCGGATGCGCCGCGATACGCGCGTGCGATTCGCTCGACCAGCGCCGGATGCGCGACGCGCTCGGCGAGATGCGCACCAGCACGCTCTACGGTGACTTCGCGATCGATCGCGTAACGGGACGCCAGATCGCGCACCAGATGCTGTTGGTGCAGTGGCACATGGGCCGCAAGGCGATTATCGAACCGCAATCGCATGCCGAAACCGGCACGATCGAGTTTCCCTCCGGATGGCGTCTGATCCTCGCTTCGATGCGCGGCCTCAAACTGACGCTCGGCGGCGGCGCGCATGACGACGAGGAATCGGCCGACGATGAAAATGACGAAGACGGCGGGGTCGATCACTAGTGGTGCGCATCTGGCTATTGGACTGATGTCAGGAACCCCGCTCAGATCATCCGCGAGTCCTCTGGAGGAGCGACGCCGGCTTTGGCCGCCGACTCCAACGCCGCGGCGCGGAAAATCCCGTGCGCCATGGTCGAGGTCGATTCCACGGCGCGCGCCGCGTAGATGCGCATCCGGGCCTCGTGCGCTGCGCGATTGTCCGGCGCCGCGGCGACCGCCCAGTCGATGAGATGCGCCGCGAGCGCGAGGTCGCCGTCCGACATCTTCTGCAGCGCGCGGCCGAGCAACACGTCGGCGCCGCCCGCCATCGCGGCTATTTCGGCGGCTTGCGCGCGATGCGGCGCGGGCTTCAGATGCGACGCGATACCGTCGTACCATCCGCCCTCCAGCCGCCACACGTTGCGCACAATGAACTCCGGCTCGTCGTAAACGGGCTGCAGATACGGCTTTTCGGCGAGCGCAACCGGCGGCTTCACGCTATGCACGATATCGTCGAGCGGCGCGCCGTCGTTCATCATCTTCAATGTCTGATCGTAGAGGCTCTGAAGGTACTCCGCGGTGTCGTTGAGCACCTGGCGCACGCGGATCGATCCGAAAACGGGAATCCCGTGGCCGGGCAGCAGCACCTCCGCCCCCGTTTTCGCCATCACGCGCAACGCCTCGGCCCATTCGCGCGCGTACCGCTGCGCCTTTTGCGGATTGCCGGCGTTCGGCGCCGCCCAAATCACGAAGTCACCGGTCAGCAGCACCTTGCGGCTGGGAATGAAGACCCAGCAATGGTCGTCGGTCTCGCCGCGCGCGTGATGGCACTCGAAGCGCCAGGTTCCCGCGACCACGTTAAATTGATGATCGAAGTAAGTGTCGGGATAAACGAATTCCTGGGGCCATTGCGTCGGCACGCCGAACTGCCGCGAGTTGACGATGCTGTTGTAGCCCGCGGTGCGCCGGTAACGATCGAAACGCGCGGCGACCGCGCGATGGCCGACGACGCGCGGGCGGGCGCGGCGATTCTGCTGCGCCTCGGCCGCGAACGCCGTCATCCCACCCGCGTGGTCGACGTGGCCGTGAGTGTAAATCGCGGTGTTGACGCGGTCGGCCGACCATCGGCGCACCATCGCCACCGTCTCGGCCTGATTGTGATGCCCGCCGGTGTCGACCAGCACCAGGCCGTCCTCGGTCTTGATCGCGGTCATATTCGCGAACCATCGCCAGAACATCACGCCCGCGGCGACCTCCTCCGACTCGCCGGTCGGGATCAGGGGATGGCGCTCGCGAATCGAAAGCTCGCCGCTTAGAAGTTTTTCCGACTCTTCCTTGAATCCCATCTTCGCACGCTCCGCGCGGATTATCGGCCTGCCGCGCCGCGCGCCGCAACCTCCGACATATCCGCGCTGACGGTCGCGACCCGCGCGACTCAGCGTGGCCGCGAAAAGTGATGAGGTGTGCAAAATGATCAGCTGCGCAAAAAGATCACTTGCGCAAAAAAAGGTCAGTTGCCAATGACGCGAATAAAAAGTAGGATTTTTCAGGATTTTTCTTCGCCCGCTTGGCGGCAGCACGGACAGACGATCTTGTTTACGGGCATCATCGAGGACCTCGGCACGGTCGAGGGGATCAAGCGCACCGAGAAGGGCGCGCTGTTCAGCTTCGGCACCGCGTTGCCGCTTAAGCGCGTCTCGATCGGCGAATCGATCGCGGTCAATGGCGCCTGTCTGACGGTCGTGAAGAAGCGGCCCGCCGGCCGGCGCGGCAAAATCGCAGGAATCATCGCGATGGACGTCTCAGCCGAGACGCTGCGCCGCACAACCCTGGGCGCGCTGGCGGTGGGCGACCGGGTCAACTTGGAGCGCTGCCTCACGCTGGACAAATTGCTGGGCGGACATCTGGTTTCGGGCCACGTCGATGGCGTCGGCCGGATCGTGGCGATTACTCCCGAGGGCGATTCCAAGCTCTACACGTTTGAAGTTCCGCCGGCGCAGGCGCGTTACCTGGTCGAGAAAGGTTCGGTCGCGATCGACGGCGTGAGCCTGACCGTGTTTTCGATTAGCGGCCGGCGCTTCAGCGTCGCGCTGATTCCGCACACGCTCAAGCTGACCACGCTGGGGCGCAAGGGACAGGGCGCGGCGGTCAACGTCGAGAGCGATATGCTGGTCAAGTACGTCGAGCGAATTCTCGCGGGACGGAGCAATGGAGCCGCGCACAAGGCCTCGCGACGGCCCGCCGGCGCCGCAATTGTCAAAATCGCTATCGCGGACAAATCCGCCATTGCGAACAAGTCCGCGAGCGCGAACAAGACCGCCGGCGCGTCGCTCAGCGCGGGTGGCCGGGGAGTATCGTCATGAGCCTGATGCAGATACCGCGCAAGATCGAGTACGCGCTGAGGGCCATGATCCATCTCGCCGACCATCCCGAGGGCGTGGCCCGCGGCACCGAGATCGCGCGCGACGAGCAGATTCCCAAGTACTACCTGGAGAAGGTGATCCGCGACCTGATGCATCGCGGGCTGGTGCGCGCGCGGCGCGGCCCGGGGGGCGGCTATCAGCTCGCGCGCCCCGCCGATGAGGTCACGTTCAAGGACGTGATCGAGGCGGTCGAAGGGCCGATCACGCTCAACGTATGCGTCGACGGCTCGAGTTCGTGCGCCTTGCAGCCGACCTGCCGGATGTTTCGCGTGTGGGAGGAGGGCCAGCGGGTGCTGCTCGAGATTTTCTCGCAAACCACGCTCAAAGAGATCGCTGCCTCGCGTCCCGCGCCGATGCGCGCCGCGAGGGTGCCACTCGCCGCTACCGCCGTCGACAAGGAAGCCGCGGCCGCTAAGGCCTGAGCGAATATCCGCCGCCACTCTTCGTCTAACTCGCTGCCATCGCCAGCATCATTGACCAGCACCTTAGGCCAGCAGCTTAGACCAGCACCTTAGAATTGACCGCCGGCAAAGAATCGATGAACGAACCGTTGGACGAGTCGGCCGCGGGCACTCGCGCCCCGCTGTTCGACGAAAAGTCCTTCTACCTCGAAGAATTCTATGGCAAGAGCCTGCTGTTCGCGCTCATTCCGCCGAGCGGCGAGCGCCTGGGCGAACTCGACTCGCTCGTGCGCACCCTGCGTGAGCTCCGCCGCAACCAGGCGCGATGCATCGTGATCGTCTCGGCCGACGCGCTCGCGCGGATAATGCGCCGACTCGGGCGGCTCGCGCCCCGCGCCGAGCCACCGGTCTTCAATCCTGGCGCCGGCCTGCGCTCGCGCCCGTACCCGCCCGACTCGGCGGTGGCGCGAATCTGGCGCGCGCTCAGCGCGGGATCGATCGTGGTGGCGGTCGCCGATACCAACAAGCCGCGCGACTTCACCGTTTTCGCCGCCGAGCTGGCGAGCCGCTTGCGCGTCTTCAAGCTTATCCTGCTCGACCGCCAGGGCGGCCTGACAAGCAGTAGCGGTGATCGGATGTCGTTCCTTGAACTCAGCCGGATCGGCACCGCGGTGCGCAAGCAACGCACCGCGCGCCGGCGCGCGGAATTGCGCGAGGTCGCCCGCGCGCTGCGCGACGGCGTCGGATCGGTGAACCTGGCCGCGCCGCGCGAGGTCTACGACGAACTTTTCAGCTTCATCGGCACCGGCACGCTCTTCACCGAGCGCCAGTACGGCTTCGTGCGGCCGATTTCGATCGACGACTTCGAGGAAGTCGAGGCGCTGATTTTGCGCGGCCAGCGCGAGGGCTATCTGCTGGCGCGCTCGCGCGAGGAAATCGCGGAACTGCTGCCGTCATGCTTCGGCTACCGCGTCGGCGACGAGCATCTGGCCGGCGTCTGCTCGCTGCTGACCGAACGGTACCATCGCGAGCGCGCCGGCGAGATAACCGCGCTCTACACGCTGACGCGCTTCGCCGGCGAAGGCGTCGCGGTTGAGCTGGTCAAACAAATTCTGAACGAGGCGCGCGAACGCCCGCTGCGCTACGTCTTCGCCTGCACTGCGGAGGAACGGGCGGCGAAATTTTTCGCCCGCCTCGGATTTCGCCGCGTCGGTCCGCGCGACATCCCGCCGGCCAAATGGCGCGGCTACGATCGGGCGCGGATGTCGCGGCTGGAAATCTTCCGCTACGACCTCGACTGAATCACGAGCCGCGCCATGAATCCCCCGCCTCTCACCAGCGGTGCGAGCGTGCCCGCAACGCCGAGCGGTGCGGTGCTCATGCGATGGCGACTGGCCGCCGTTGCGGTCGTGCTTGTCATCGCCGCACTGACGCTCCATCGTCTCGACGCGGCCGAGGTGTGCGGCGCCAACGAGGCTATCGAAGGCGTTTTCGTCCAGCAGATGGTCGAGCACGGTGTGCTGCTCTTCCCGCTAGAAAACGGCAGCGCGCCGATGTACAAGCCGCCGCTGTTTCATTGGACCGCGGCCGCGCTCGACCGGATCGGCCGCGTGCGCAAGGTGACCGCGTTCAATTTGCGCCTCCCCTCCGCGCTTTACGCGATTGCGGGCGTCGCGCTGACGATCGCGTTCGCATGGGCGCCGCTCGGCGAGCGCGGCGCGATACTCGCGGGGCTGATCCTGGCCGCCTCGTACCAGTACGTGAGCGAAGGGCGGGTCGGACGAGTCGATATGACGCTCACTTTTTTCGAGACGCTCGCGATAATGAGTTGTCTGTGGATGCTACCCGTAGCGTCCGCTGCTTCAATTGCTTCCACTGAAAAGCCCTCGGCGCGCGGCGTGGCAATGCGCTACGTCTTTGCACTCGCGCTCGGCCTCGGCGTGCTGGCCAAGGGGCCGGTGGCGATAGTTTTGCCGCTCGGCGCGATCGTGGTGTTCCTGCTCCGCGAGCGGCGGATCGGCGAGTTGCGCGACCTGTTCACGCCGGGCAGCTTGTTCGTCGCGATCGTGGTGAGTCTCGGATGGTACGTGGCGTGCGCGATGGGGCGGCGCTACGGATTCCTCGGCCGTCAGCTCGAAAGCGAAAACTTCGGTCGCTTCTTCGGCGCGCTGGGTTTCATGGCGCCGTGGTACTACTTGAAGCCGATCCTGCTCAACTCGGTGCCGCTGAGTTTGCTGGTCCCGCTCGCCGCCGCGGCGGCGCTCCGCCGTCCGGCCGGCGCCGTGCAGCCCGCTTCGAGCGTCGAGGCACGCCAGCATCGCGCGCGCTTCGACGCTCGCCTGCTAGCGACCTTCTGGCTGCTGACCGTGATTTTCTTCACTGTCGCCGCCTACAAACGGCGCGCCTATCTACTTCCACTATGGCCGTCCTCGGCGTTCCTGCTGGCTTGGGGAGCGGGCGAGCTGGCCCAGCGGAGCCGATTGGGCCGTATCGCACGAAGCGCGCTGGTCGCGCTCTGCGCCGGGCTCGTAGCGTTCAATTTTATCTATCTGCCGCGCCGCGAGGCCGCCGGATGCGTCGGCGGGTCGATTCAGGCCGCGGCATCGCAGATCAATCGCACGGTCGGGAGTGACGAGCCACTCTATTTATATGGCTTCGGCGACGACCCGGCTCCGCTGCTCTTTTATCTCGATCGCGATGCTCCTTTAGTCGAAGGCAAACTGGGCGATGCGCCGCCGGGATACGTGATCGTGCCCGAGAGCGTGTGGAATGAGCACGAAAGCGAGGCGCTCGATTTAAAGCCGGTGCTGAATGTGGAGGCCGGCGGCGACAAGCTGTTGTTGCTCCGCCGCGGCGGCGCGATCGGGATGGTGGAGCGCTAACTATAGATTGAGCTGCACGACCGTGGCGCCGGCGCCGCCGCGATGCGGGTCGGCCTGACGGAAGCCCGCGCAGTACGGCGAGTCGCTCAGATATTCGTGGACCGCCTTCTTGAGCGCGCCCGAGCCGATTCCATGCACGATCCGTACTTCGGCGCGGTTGGTCAGGTAGGCCTGGTCGAGAAACTCTTCCAGCTGCCTAAGCGCATCGGCCGTGCGCATACCGATAAGATTGAGCTCGCTGTCTCCGCCGTCGGCTGCCGGCCCGGCGCTGACCGTGACCTTGGGCGCGCCGCGGTCCGCGCTCCGGCTCTGCGCGCGGCGCAACCGCTCCGGTGCGACTTCGATCCGCAGCCCGCCGCGGCTCACGACGGCGCGCCCCGGCTCCAGCGCGATAAGCTCGCCCTGGATGTCGCCGAACTCGACGCGCTCTCCCACCTTGAGCGGCTCGCGCGCCGCACCGCCTTCGCCAGCGCCTTCGGCGGCGTTCGGCGCCATCTGCTCGACCCGCGCGGCCGCCCGCCCGAGCATCGAGCCCATTTCGCGCTGCGCCTTGCGCCCAGCCCTTACCTCCTCGGCGAGCGTAGCGCTTTCGCGCCGCAGCTCAGCGATTAGCGACTTGCCCTCGGCTACGACGCGTTCGCGCTCGTTCTCGATACGCGCGTGCGCGCGCCGCGCCGCCTCCTCCGCCTCGGTCGCGCGTTCTTCGGCGCGACGCTGCTCCACTCGCAGGCGCTCGGCCTCGGCACGAACCTCCGCGCGCTCGGCCTCGAGCAGGCCGAGCACGCGCTCCACCTCGGCCGCTCCGGCCGGCATCACCTCGCGCGCGGCGCTCACGATCTCAATCGGCAGCCCAAGCCGCTCGGCGACAGCGAGGCCGTAGCTCTGGCCGATCGTATGCGGCTTGAGACGATAGAGCGGCTGGAGATTCTCGGCATCGAAGTCCACGGCCGAAGCCTCGAAGCCCGCGCGCGAGTACGCATGAAGCTTGATCGCGGCGGAGTGAGTCGCGATTGCGACCAGGCATCGCCGCCGCCCCAGGTAGGTCATCAGGCCAATCGCAAGCGCGGCGCCCTCGACCGGGTCGGTGCCCTCGCCGGGCTCATCCAGAATGACCAGCGCCGGCTCCTTAAGCGCGGCCGCCATCTCGCTCAGGTTGGCGATATGCGCGGCGAAGCTGGAAAGACTCGCCTCGATCGATTGCTCGTCGCCGATATCGGCGAAGATGCTGCGAAAAACGATGATGCGACTGCCCTCGCGCGCCGGGATAAGCAGTCCCGCCTGCGCCATCAGGGCGAGCAGCCCGATGGTCTTCAGCGCGACGGTTTTGCCGCCCGTGTTGGGGCCGGAGATTACGATGCCGTGCAGGCCGGCGGCGATCCGCACGTCGATTGGGACGACGTCGCGGGCGGCGCTCATCAGCAGCGGATGGCGCGCCTCGATGAGTTCGAGGCCGCTCTCGCCGAATTCGCCGAGCACCGGTTCGATGCAGCGCAGGCGCTCGGCGAAAATCGCGCGCGCGTTGAGCGCGTCGAGCGCGACCATCGCCTCGAAGGTCATCCGCAGTTCGGCGCCGTAGCCGCGGATCATCGCGGTCAGATGGGCCAGGATGCGCCGTTCCTCGGCCTCGACCTCGCGCTCCAGCATCATCAGGCGGTTGTTGAGCTCGACCGCCCACATCGGTTCGACGAACAGCGTCTCGCCCGACACCGAGCGGTCCTGCACGATTCCCTCCAGCCGCTCGGAGTAGTTCAGCTTGAGCGGCAGGACGAAGCGATGATTGCGCACGGTGACCAGGTAGTCGGAGACGAACGGCTCCATCCCCGACGCGTTGAGCGAGCGCGCAAGCCGCGCCTCGAGCTCGACCCGCTCGGCGCGAAGCCGATTGCGCAGGCGCGCAAGTTGCGGGCTCGCCTCGTCGAGCAGGCCGCCGTCGTCGGCCAACGCGCCGAGCAGCGCGTCGGCAAGCTCCTTGGGCGCGGCCAGGTTCTGCGCCGCGGCCGCGAGATGCGGATACGGCTCGACGCGCGAGCGCATGAAGGCCGCGACGTGACGGGCCGCGAGCACGAAGTCGCGCACCTTGAGCAGCGAGACGCCGTCGAGCACGGCGCCCTCGCGCGCGGCGGCGAGCAGGACTTCGCGTTGGTCGGCGAACTCCTGCATCGGCAACGCGCCGGCATGCGCGCGCAGCGACACCATCTCGGCCGTCACGCGCAGCCGCACGGCGACCTCGGCGGGGTCGCCCGAGGGCCTCAGCATTTCCACGGCGCGGCGGCCGGACTCGGAAGCCGCCAGCGCGGCCACCAATCCGATCACCTTGTGGAACTCGAGCACTCGCAGGTCACGTTCACGCATCGCCGACGCCGTCCTCTTCTCGCTCCGAATCGCTTCGCGGTCTGACTTTACCGTTCCGCAGTCTCACTCTACCGCTTCGCGGTCCGACTCTACCGCTTCGCGGTCTGGTGTTTGGTCAAGCTAATATCTAGCCCAACTGGACCCGGCAGGCATCAGGCGAGCGCCGCGACCGAATCGAACCGAGAGGACGCCGATGGAACGAATCGAGAGCCGCATCAACACCTCGAGCCCGGAGTACCGGCAGAATTTCGCGCTGATGGAGGCCGCGGTCAAACAACTGCGCGAGGCGGTCGAACGTGTCCGGCAGGGCGGTCCCGAGCAATCGCGCCGCCGCCACCTGGAACGCGGCAAGCTGCTCGTGCGCGACCGGATTAGGAAGCTGCTCGATCCCCAGAGCGCGTTCATGGAACTCTCGCCGCTCGCGGCGTGGGGGATGTACGACGACGAAGCGCCCGGCGCCGGGATCGTCACCGGTATCGGGCGCTTGCAGGGGCGCGAGGTCGTGGTGGTGGCCAACGACGCGACCGTCAAGGGCGGCACCTACTATCCGATCACGGTCAAGAAGCATCTGCGCGCGCAGGAGATCGCGCTGCAGAACAATCTCCCGTGCGTGTACCTGGTCGATTCGGGCGGCGCGTTCCTGCCGCTGCAAGCAGAGGTCTTCCCCGACCGTGAGCACTTCGGGCGCATCTTCTACAACATGGCGCGGATGTCGGCCGCGGGAATCCCGCAGGTGGCGGCTGTTATGGGTTCGTGCACGGCGGGCGGCGCTTACGTGCCGGCGATGTGCGACGAGAATATTATCGTGCGCGAGCAGGGCACGATTTTCCTCGCCGGCCCGCCGCTGGTGCGCGCGGCTACCGGCGAGGAAGTCAGCGCCGAGGAACTGGGCGGCGGCGACGTTCACACGCGGCTTAGCGGTGTGAGCGACCATCTGGCCGACGACGACGAGCATGCGCTCGCGATCGCGCGCTCGATCTTCGAGAGCCTCGGCCCTCGCACCGCGCTCGAGTACGCGTTGCAGCAGGAGGAGCCCGAGGATCCGTACTACGACCCGCGCGAGATCTACGGCGTGGTCTCGGGCGACACCCGGCGGCCCTACGAGGTGCGCGAGCTAATCGCGCGGCTGGTCGACGGCAGCCGGATGCACGAGTTTAAACCGCGCTACGGCGCCACGCTGGTAACCGGCTTCGCGCGCATCTACGGCTACCCGGTCGGCATCATCGCCAACAACGGCGTGCTGTTCAGTGAATCGGCGCTCAAGGCGACGCACTTCATCGCGCTGTGCTGCGCGCGGCGTATCCCGCTGGTCTTTTTGCAGAACATCACCGGCTTCATGGTCGGCAAACGTTACGAGCAGGGCGGAATCGCCAAGGACGGGGCCAAGATGGTCAACGCGGTGGCCAACGCGCAGGTGCCCAAGTTCACGGTGGTAATCGGCGCGTCGAACGGGGCGGGAAATTACGGGATGTGCGGACGGGCGTACTCGCCGCGGATGCTTTTCATGTGGCCCAACGCGCGAATCTCGGTGATGGGCGGGGAGCAGGCGGCCAACACGCTGCTCACGGTGAAGCTCGAACAATTGAAAGCGCAGGGACAGACGATGACGCCCGCGGAGCAGGCCGAGTTCATGCGCCCGACGCTCGCGAAGTACGAGCACGAGTCGAGTTGCTATTTCTCCAGCGCGCGGTTGTGGGACGACGGCGTAATCGATCCGCTGGAGACGCGCGCGATGCTGGCGCTGGGGATCGCGGCCTCGCTCAACGCGGGCATCCCACCGGCAACGAGCTTCGGCGTGTTCAGGATGTGAGAGTAGCGCGGAGCTGGCACCGCGCCCTCGAATTCGAACGCAATCCGACTGCCGAGTGAGTCGCTTCGAAATACTACGAATTAGTAGCTAACCCGCCACGACAGCTTTTTGGCAGGGTATTATCCTTTATGTCCAGGCTCGCTTTACCATAGTCATCCTACAAGTCGATAGCTCGACTTCATAACATCTCAGTTCACCTCTCTGTCGCTTATTGTCTTTATCTTAGTTATGTTCTATTCATTCAAAATCGCTTATTTATGGATTTACTATCTTGTATTGCGTTACTTTGCACGCTATTGGTTTTTAGGCGGGGAAGGTAGGCGGTGCAGGTGGAGCTGCGGGCATGAAGCAATAGACATAGCACGTCGCCAGAAAGGAGGGCTCGCAAAATGATCGGCATAGACAAATTGCCACGCAAAGGGTGCCGGCTCGAAGATCGTGAGATGGACGGTTACGCGATGTTGTATCGTGCCTATCTGGCGCGCCGCGATCTGCCTGGACCGGAGCCGACTTTTGCGGACTTTGTCACAATCCGCAAGATGCAAGAGAGAATCGAAGGACTGTCGCCGGAACACCTTCCTCTCTATGACTCGCAGGTCGAGGCGGACGCACGGCGCGGTTTCTAAAGACGCTGTCCCGCTCGGCGCGGACATCCCGCCGGCAACGAGCTTCGGCGTGTTCAGGATGTGGGTAGTCCGCCGCCGCACTCTTGCAAATGATGGGAGCGAAGGCGCGCTCGCGTCACGTCAAAAAATGCACGATCAAGATCGAATTGACTACGACGAACGCGGCTGGCACCAGCCAGCGTGCCGTGTTGCGGATCCTGGCCGCCGCTTTGCGCCGCTCGTTGCGATAGGCGATATGCACCGCCGTCACCTCGACCATCGTTACGAAGGTGAAGATGTAGCAGGCGAGAAAAAAAGCGTCGGCGAAAGTCAGATATGGCACCCGCGGCAGGGTCAATGAGATCGCCAGCGCAAACGCGATTATCGTCAGGATCGTCGTTACCGCTATAGTTACCTGGCTCGAGACCTCGGGCGGATCGAACCAGAAGACCGACCACGACATGACCACCATCAGGAGCAGCGGCAAAAAAACCTTCCACAGGTAAAACCCGTGACGACGCTTGACCGTGATCTCGAACCTGGCCTCGGCGGCCGCGTGTGCGCCGTATTGACTCGCCGCCGTTCCAAACTCGAACGTGAGCGATTCGAATTTCCACGACTCCAGCGAGGAGTAGCTGCTGAACTCAGTCGCGGTCCATACCGGCAACTGGTTGGGGACGAAGGCGATGGACTCTTGCTGGTCGGTGAACGGATGGACGATGATCTCAAGTTTCTGCGCGTCGAAGGGGAAGGACTTGAGATGGAAAGTCGAGGTCATGAACGCGTCAAAGCGCTCAACATACGACACGGTCCCATCCGGCTCGACGCGCATGGAGGTCTCATAAACCTGGCGCGGCTCAGCCACGTTGATTATTACGAGTTGCGGCCGCCATACCGAATCCGGCGTGAGCGTTCGATACTTGTCATTGGGCCCGGTGGGCTGATAGGTGAGGCGCGGATCGTGCCACTGCGCCAGCAGATACCCGGTCAACTGAAAGCGCTCGGTGACCTCGTTGATGCCCGAGAGGTTGAGCACGTGTAGCGCGACGCTCACCTTCACGCGTCCGCCCTCGGAGGTCGGCGCCAACAGCATAGAATTGGGGTCGAGTCCGGCGGGGAACGCGGCAACAGGAGGAGGAGGCGCCGCCGCGGCGGACGTCGCGAGCGCTCCAATTAGAATCGCCGCCAGCGCGAGTAGCACGAGCGTATCGTGTGCCCGCGTCGCGTCCCTAACTTCCCCCATTTCGCGCCCCCCTGCCGCGCGTCTTTGATCGCACCGCGTCCGTTATCAGTAGTTGGCGTTACCGAGCGGTGAGTGCTCGCGCTTGTAGACCAGGAAGGTGCGGTCGAATTCGATCACCACGATTCCCGCTTGCCCGGTCTGCCCGTCGGTCTTCATCCCGACCGTATGCACGGTGACCAGTCCCTGCGTGGGGCGGCTTTCGGACTCGCGCTTGGAGACCACCTTGGTTTCGGCATAGAGCGTGTCGCCGGCGAAGACCGGATTGACCAGCCGCACCTTGTCCCATCCGAGATTGGCGACCGCGTTCTGGCTGGTGCTGTGGACGCTCATCCCGGTGACGACGGAAATCGTGACCAGCGAGTTCATCAGCGGGCGCTTCCACTGCGTCGCGTTCGCGTAGGCGGAGTCGAAGTGCAGCGGATGCGTGTTCATCGCCAGCAGCGTCATATAGATGTTGTCGGTTTCGGTGAGCGTGCGGCCGGGGCGATGCTCGAAAACGTCGCCGGGGGTGAAGTCCTCGTAAAAGAGCCCGTAGGCCTCGCGGTAACGGTTGGGTCCGACCTGCTTGTAGGCGGACGGCAGCTTTTCCATCATTGATTCCTCCGATGCGATTGCGAATTGGCGGTCGCCGCCATTCCCTGCCGCTCAGGCCTCCGGCGCCAGCATCTTGTTCGGCTGCACGTAGCGGTCGAACTCCTCGGGCTTGAGGTAGCCAAGCTCGACGGCGGCTTGGCGTAGCGTCGTGTTCTCCTCATGCGCCTTCTTGGCGACCTTGGCGGCCTTGTCATAGCCGATATGCGGGCTGAGCGCGGTGACCAGCATCAGCGAGTTGGCGACGTAGCCTGCGATGCGCTCGCGGTCGGGCTCGATGCCGAGCACGCAGAACTCGGTGAACGAGACGCAGGAGTCGGCAAGCAGGGTTATCGAGTGCAGCAAGTTATGGATGATGAGCGGCTTGAAAACGTTGAGCTCGAAGTTGCCCTGGGTGCCGGCCGTCGCGATCGCGGTGTCGTTGCCGATCACTTGCAGACAGACCATCGTCATCGCCTCGGACTGGGTCGGGTTGACCTTGCCCGGCATGATCGACGAGCCCGGCTCGTTCTCGGGCAGGCGCAGTTCGCCGAGGCCGCAGCGCGGCCCCGAGCCCATCCAGCGGATGTCGTTGGCGATTTTCATCAGCGAGCACGCAAGCGTGCGCAGCGCGCCGCTCGCCATCACCAACGCGTCGTGCGCGGCCAGCGCGGCGAACTTGTTGGGCGCCGAGACGAACGGCAGCCCGGTAAGCTCCGCGATCTTCGCCGCCGTGCGATCGGCGAACTCGGGATGGGTGTTCAGGCCGGTGCCGACCGCGGTGCCGCCGATCGCGAGTTCGTAGACGTCGGGCAGGACCGCGTCGATACGCCTTAAGTCGGCGTCGAGCTGGGCGACATAGCCCGAGAATTCCTGGCCGAGCGTCAGCGGCACCGCGTCCATCAGATGGGTGCGGCCGATTTTGACGATGCCGGCGAACTCCTCGGCCTTGGCGTGCAGCGCGTCGCGCAATTTTTGCACCGCGGGCATCAGGCGGTTGACGATCTCCTCGGCCGCCGCGATATGCATCGCGGTCGGGAACGTGTCGTTGGAGGATTGCGACATATTGACGTCGTCGTTGGGATGGATCGGCTTTTTGCTGCCGAGCGTGCCGCCGGCCAGTTCGATCGCGCGGTTCGAGATGACCTCGTTGGCGTTCATATTGGTCTGGGTGCCGCTACCGGTCTGCCAGACGCGCAACGGAAACTCGGCGTCCAGCTTGCCCGAGGCGACCTCCTCGGCCGCCTGTACGATCAGCCGCGCCTTGTCGGCGGGGAGCTTGCCCAAGTCCTGGTTGACCAGCGCCGCGGCCTTCTTGAGCAGGCCTAAGGCGCGGATCATCGAACGCGGCATCCGGTCAGGTCCGATATTGAAGTGATGCAATGAGCGCTCGGTCTGCGCGCCCCAGTAGTGCTCGTTGGCAACCTCGATCGGGCCCATGCTGTCGGTTTCAGTGCGAAATGTTGGTTTGTCTACCATGGCGGGAACCTTCCCTCGGAGAATCTTCCTGATGGATTTTGACTGCTTCCTGACGGTTTTTCCTGATCGGCTGACCTGATGCTGGGCTTCGGCGGCCGCCGCCTCGAACGCTGGCGAAAGTTTGTAGCCTCACAGGCGGATTTGCAACCACGGTTGCTACGGGTCCATTGCGCCGCTTATCCCTTTCCGTTTTCAGCCGGGACACGGGCAAGCACTTCGTACGGCCGCATCATCTCGTTGTCCTCATGCTCAAGCAGATGACAATGCCACACGTAGCGGCCGGTGTAGCCCGCAAAGCGAACGATTATTCGGGTGATCATTCCCGGATTGGCCCGCACTGTATCCTTCCATCCGGCTTCATTGGGCTCCGGAGCAATCGCGGGTCCCCTGAACTTGAGCTCCTTCAAATTTTGATAAGCAAAGGTGTCCAGGCGCCGCCGGTCGAGTATCTGGAAGCGCACCAGATGCAGATGAATCGGATGAGCGTCGTCGGTCAGATTGATGAGATTCCAGATTTCGACCGTGTCGATCACCGGATTCTCGGTAACCGGCATGTCCCAATGAGTGCCGTTGAGCAGCATCACCATCGCGTTCCCGACGCGATCGTCCCGTTCCATCAAGGTGAGCGAGCGGGTCTTAACGGCCTCGGATTGCGGTGTCGGCGGTACGGGACGCAGACGGTCGGGCAGCGCGCTCGTATCCTTGGCTTCGGCGGGCGAAACGCGAAACTGCATTATGTTGAAGGCATCGCTGTTGAGCGTAATCGGCTTACCGCCATACGCGGAGAAATCGACGATGATGTCCGCGCGCTCGGCGGGTGCGAGAAGCAGGCTTCTAAGCTCGACGGGCGAAGGTAACAACCCCGTGTCGGTACCTATCTGATGGAACGGCTGCCCGTTGGAGAGCGACAAATGAAAGAATCGCCCATTGGCGCCATTGAGTATACGGAAGCGATACTTGCGCGGCTCCACTTCGAGGTAAGGAAAAACTCTGCCGTTGACCAGCATCGTTTCGCCGAAGAACTCGGTAATCCACGGCGCTCCCGGAGTTCCCGAAACGGGATAGTAGAGCTGCCCCTCGAGATCGAACGTCCGATCGCAGATAACGAGCGGGATGTCATACTTGCCGCTCGGCAAATTCAGTGCCGCCTCTACTTCATCGCGAATAACGAACACCCCCATCAATCCGGCGAAGATGTTGAGCCGGTTAATTCCCATCGCATGGTCGTGATACCACAGCGTCGCGGCGTCCTGCCGGTTTGGGTAGTGGCAAAGCATCGACTTGCCCGGGACGAACCAGTGCTCGGGATAGCCATCGCTCTCGGGCGGCGCGCAGGCGCCGTGAAGATGAACGACGGTGCGGACCTCCGGCTTGTCGGCCTCCGCGCCGTGGAGGTTGTGATCGATCGGCAGGAAGTGCCTGTCCGGGAGCAGGTTGACCCACTCCACGATCAGTCCCTCGCCGCTGCGGGTCTCGAAAGTCGGACCGGGAACGGCTGATTCGTAACCCCACTGTCGCGTCGGCTTCAGATCTCGATGCAGCTTCGATGCGAATTGCCGCATCTCAATCCTGTAGTAGGGCAGTTTGACCTGCGGATCCGCCGGACTGGGCCGAAATCCGCGGCTGCGGGCGAGCGCGGGAACTGGCAGCGGATCGACAAAGGGCGCCAGCGTATTTGGATCAAGTGCGGGCCGCACCGGCAGAGCTTTGCGTGCCCGGCCGCGAGTATGCGTCAGCGCTGCGCCAATCAGGGCGCCATTTTTGAGAAACTCCCGTCGCGTGATCGGCATTCGTGTCCCCGGATGACGAATTTATAGATGGCGAATCCATGCGCCAGCCCGCTCCTTGCCGGCGCAGACTGCATATACACGCAGATTGCACGCGGAGAAACCGCACCGTCCTTGGGGGCATTGGGGGCATTAAAAGGCGGGGCCGGGATGCGGCATAAGCCGCATCCCGGCGTTCTGACTTTTCCAGCGCGGATTGGACTTACGATCGGCTCAAGGGACTACTTCGCCAGTGTCCGGATCGAGGAACAGAGCATCGTCGTGATGCTTGCTGAAGTCCAACATGCTGGTGATCGAATTCGATATTGCGTCGAAAGATCCTTGGCCGATACGCTGTCCACCTAGCCAGTTATCCTCCACGAATCGGATTATCGAGGCCTGATTCGTGATCGAGCTATCGACAAAGTTTACCTTCGCGTAAGGAGAGATGACTAACAGCGGTAGCCGCGGACCAAAGCCGCATCGTCCCTGCGCGTGCAGGGTGGCTGGATTGATACCCGGCAATGCGGTGACCCCGCTGCCGCAAGCATCGGTGCCGGTAAGCGCGTCGGCAGCAGTGCTGGAGGTGTTAACGATCGGTGACATCTGATGATCGTACCATCCGTCCGAGTCGTCATAGGCAATAACAACCGCCGTGTTCTTCCACTCCGGCTGCGTTTCGAGAAAGTTGATCGTGTTGACGATGAAGTTCTGCTCATCCAGCGGGTCGGAGTAGCCGGCATGTCCGTCCTGGTAGCCGGGCGCCTTGAGAAAACTCACTGCGGGAAAGTTGCCCGCATTGACGGCATCGAAAAAGTCATGAGTGTCATACTGATGATTGGCCACGTCGCCGTTGGTCCCAATCGCCATCACCGAGCTTGGCCGCGTATGCTTCGGGTTCGCGGTCGACTTGTAATACTGAAACGGCTCGTGGTGCGGGATGTAGTCGGCTTTCTTTACATTCGTGATTGTCGAGGTGGTGCTGCGCAAGCATCCGGTGGTTCCATTTTCGTTGGTTACGGTGAGGTCAAACCCGCCTTCGAAAAATCCCCAGCTGATACCTGCCGCGGTTAGCAGATTGCCGATATTGGTCCCTCCGAACTGCAGCGTTTCACCGCTGGTGGTCGAACACATGTCGCCCACCGGATCGGCGTCACTGATATCCGTAAGGCCACCGTTCCCGTCAGAGATCGTCGCCCCGCCTGGGTTAAGATCCGTGGTTACACCATTGGTCTGACCCGAAGCCAGGTTAATCGCGCCCGGCGTCGATGGACCGAAATTCGTGTCGTAGGAGTTGTCGCTCATCGCGAAGCGCTGTGCGTAGTTCCACAGCGCCGTGACGGTGTTGCCGTCGTAATAGCCCATCGTCAGAGCCGTCGTGGTGACTTGCGACGGCGGAGGAACGGGCGGCGTTCCAGCGGTTCCGACGGATAGCGGAAACAGATCCATCAGACCATGATCGAAGGCCATCTGTTCGGGGGTATAGTCGTGATCCTGGTCGTTGGTAAACGCCTGGGAGCGATCCAGCCGAAACGGATTTGATGCGACACTATTGGTGCCCGCGTTGTTGTTAGCTGGATTGAGATTGGGGTTGTTGGTTAACAGGGTGCCGCTCAGCCCGTTGACGACCGGGGTGTCGGCAGCCGCATGAAAGGGGGGCTCTTTCTTAGGATTCAGCGCATTGGGATAAGTGCCAAAATAGTGATCGAAGGACACGTTCTCCTGGAAAATAACCACGAGATGTTTTATCGGCATTTTAGTTGAAACGCCGCCCGCACTTGCGGTAGTGGCGACGGTCATCGTTCCCATTTGCAGGAGAACGAACGCCACGGCGGTAGTCGCCGAGATCACTTGCCTGAAACCCTTATGTCTTCTGTACATCGTAGTGTTGTTTCTCTCCCCCGATTTGAGATGTGTGGGCCAACCGATTTGGCACCTAGCTACATAACGTTCGAATATGCGTGCGATTGCTAAGACGGTGTGATCTGCTTGTTAAACGATACGGCTCTTGGCTCCGAGGGCTGGCGGCGCTTTAAGGAACGCAGAGTCTCTTCTAACCTCTCCTTGACCTAGGGACCTTTGCATACTGGCTGGGACGATCCCTTCCGGTCCCTCTCCTTGTCCAAGGAGAGGGTCAGGGAGAGGTCCGGTGGTCGCTTAGCACCATCTCCCTGAAGTGGCTGCGGCACAGCGGAATTCAGACTGACCTCTCCCGCCGCTCGCGCTGCTCGTGGCGGCCTCTCCTTGGTCAAGGAGAGGCTAAGAGACGCCTGGCGCGGAGGGCTCTCCGGACAAGGAGAGGGCCAGAAGGGATCATCGGCAGTTGTGCAAGGCTCTCTTTCTATGAAGAGAGCTTTGCCGTTAGCAGGCGCGCTAGCGCGGCGGCTCGGCGAGCAGGCCCTTGCCCGGGATGTGATTGACTTCGAGCCGGATGCCGTCGGGGTCCTCGAACAGCACCGAGTAGTAGCCCGCTGCCCACGCTCCCTCCTCGGGCGGATGGATGATCGTGGCGCCGATGCCGAGCAGGAACTGGTAGACCGCGTCGACGTCCTTGCGCTCGCGCGCGCGCAGGCAGACGTGATGCAATCCGGCGCGCCCTTGCGCGAAGCGCTCGCCGCTATATTTCTCCGCGGCCTTGTGGATGCCAATCCCGGTGCGGCCGCCGATACAGTAGAACTGCGAGTCGGTCTTGCGCACCACGAAGGTCAAGCCCAAAAACGGCAGCAGCTTCTCGTAAAACGGCAGACAGGCCTCGTAGTTGCCAACCGTCAGCATCACATGGGCGACCCCGTTAATTTCCATCGCGTTGCTCCTTACCGATGCCGCCTCACGGCGCATCGCGCACGCCACCGCGGTGGCGGTTGCGGGTGGATGGCGTTTCTTTCTTGCCGCCGGTCCATCTATGCTATAGAAGTTGCGCCTGAACGAAAGCCAAGGCCACGGGCGCGGCGGCTCGGCCGAACCGTTCGGCCGCTACAATTCGCGAGGCACCGCTGCCCGACAGGAGAGGATGACGGAACATGCCGTGGACCATAACCCGATTGTGCATAGACTGCGTTGACACCGGATGTGTCAGCGTGTGTCCGGTCGACTGCATCTACGAGTATGTGGGCGAGGACAAACAGCGCTTCCCCAACATGCTGTATATTCAGCCCGACGAGTGTATCGACTGCGGCGCCTGCGAACCCGAGTGCCCCTGGCAGGCGATCTTCGAGGAGCCGGCGGTGCCCGAGGTCTTCAAGGACGACATCGCGCTCAACCACGCCACGTTGGAGCTGGCCGACCAGTTCAAGGTAAAGACCTTCGTCCAAACGGAGCATCCGACCTCCGACCAGGTCGCGGAAAACAAACGCAAGTGGGGACTCGATCCCAACGCCTAGGCGGCGCGTCTCACTGACGCTGGCCAGCTAGCGCCTGAATCCAAAGCGGCGCCGGACACGCGACAATCGCGTATTCGGCGCCGCCGCCACATCCCGGTTCAGGCTCGCGCTCGCGCGCTTACCCCGCACCAGACTATGGACTAGAACATCCGCTTCTGTCCGTGCTTGAAACCACCCTGCTGGCCGATCGGCTGATCGCGCTCACGTTCGTGTTCGCGCTGAGGCTCGGGCTCACGTTCGCGCTCGCGTCCGACCGACCACCGCCGCCGCCTCCACCACCGCCGCCACGCGGGCGGGCGCCGCGTGCGCCGCCGCTATCGCGCCGCTCACCGACCGGGATTATCTCGACCGTGCGCAAGAAGCCGTCGCCGGTTGAGCGGGTCGTGATCAGCGGGTCGTCCTTCAGCGCGAGATGCACGATCCGCCGGTCGCGCGGCGGCATCGGATCGAGCGTCACCGACGCGTGTTCGCGCTTGGTCTGCTCAGCCATCGAGAGCGCCATCCGATGGAGTTGCCGGCGCCGGCGCTCGCGGTAGGATTCGGTGTCGACCGTGATCGGCACGGCGTCCTTCACTCGCCGCGCCAGGATCCGATTGACGAGATACTCCAGGGAATCCAGGGTCTGACCGTGGCGTCCGATTAATAGCCCGGAGCCGTCCCCCTTGATTGCTAGCTCGATTCCCTCCGAGTCTTCCTCGGTCGTTGTGATCTCGCTCCGCTCGCCCATCAGCTCCAGGACCTGCGACAGGATCGTGGTCGCCTCGCGCGCCTGGTCGTCGAGGCTGACCGACTTGCGTCCCGCGTCGCTCTCGTCGTCACCGGCCGCACTCTCTTCATTGCGCGCAGCGGGTTCGGCGCGGCGCTCCGGGCGGACACCTGACGAACGCGCTGGGGGCGGAACACGGTCTCGATCATGATCTCGATTTCGATCACGAACTTGGTCTCGATCATGATCTCGGTTCGGATCGCGATCGCGTTGCTCGGCGCGGGGCCGCGGCGGCGGAGCTGCCTGAGAGGGTCGGGGCGGAGCTGCCGGGGCAGATCGCGGTGGTGCGGGCGGCGGGGACATCACGCCGCTTCGCGCGCCTTGGGGCGCACGGCGCTCGACGCGGACGCGGGCCTGCCGCGAGCCCAATCCGAGCACGCCGGAGCGCGGCGTGCTCAGCACCTGGATAACGACGTCGTCTTCAGAGGCGCCCAGTTGGTCAAGCGCCTGTTTGATCGCTTCGTCGACGCTGGCGGCGGTTACCTCAATTGCTTCGTTGGGTTCGCTCATGTTGCGGCTACTGGGGCGTACTGTTTGAACTCCCTGTTCAGGACGAACTGTTGGATTATACCCAGTAGATTAGAGGCAAAGTAATAGAGCGATAACCCGGCCGGAAGAGCTATGAACAGCACGGTGAAGAAAATGGGCATCCACATCATCATCTTCTGCTGGTTGGGGTCGCCCGCTTTGGGCATCATCCATTGCTGCAGAAACGTGCTGGCGCCCATCAGCAGGACCAGGATCGGGAGGCCGTGACAGTCGATACCCGGCACCTTGGGCAGCCACGCGATCGGCAGGCAGTCGGGCGCCGACAAATCCCTTATCCAGCCGATAAACGGAGCGTGGCGTAGCTCGATTGAGTTGAGCAACGCCTCGTAAAGCCCATAAAGGATGGGGAATTGGATCGCGGTCGGGATGCATCCGCCGAGCGGATTGACGTGGTTGCGCTTGTAGAGCTCCATCATCTCGCGGTTGAGCGCAGTCGAATCATCCTTGAATTTCGCGCGGATTTTCTCTACCTGCGGCGCCAGGCGCTGCATGCGCAAAGCCGAGCGCTGGGCCTTGATCGAGGCCGGCAGGGTCGCCAGGCGCACCGCCAGCGTCAGCAATATGATGTCCCAGCCGTAGTTCGGCGCGATCGTATGGAGAATCTGCAGCGCACGCAGGAAGACGATCGCCAGCACGCCGAACCAGCCGAAGTTGATCGCCTTGCTCAGGTCGGGGCTCGCCGCCTCCAGCAGATTGAGCTGCTTGGGGCCCATGTAGACCGCCGTCGAGACCTTGAGCGCCCCGGGAAACAGTATTTCAGCGCGCGCGTCACCCCCGCTGTACTCCATCCGCAGCTCGCCCTTTTTAGGCGCCTTGGGAATGAAGGCGGAGAGAAAATAACGGTCGCCGATGCCGGCGAACGCGATGTCGCCTTCGACGGGCGCAACCCCCTTCTCGAGTTGCTTTTGGTACTCGTTGAGGACTTTGCCGTCGACGTCGGCCTCCAGCGTCGGATAGTCACGATAACTCTTCTCCGACGCGCGCTCGGTCAGCGGTTGGCTAAGGTTGAAGCCGATGGCCTTGACGTCCGGCGCCGCACCTCCAACCTCGGCGTCGATATCATAGAGATACGTCCCATCGCGGAAGGTGAAACGCTTGGTCAGCTTGAGCCCTTCCTTGGTCTCGGCGGTGAAAGTGACCGTAGTCTCAGCGCCCGGGCTGACTTCGAGCCGCGCCGGAGCGTCAGTGGTGTAGTCGACTCCCTGGTCGGCGAGGATTTTGTCGCCGCGGCTGATAACCAGCCCCATCGGCAGGCGTTCGCCCTGCGAGACCACGTCGTATGGCGGGCTGTCCTTGCTAACCGTCTCGCTATAGCGCTTGAGCCGGAAGCTCAGGAGCCGCGCGCCCTTGGCCGTAATAGTTGCGGTATAAAGATCCGTGTCGACGTCGACCGTGCGCGGCGGGCCCGGGCTCGATCGCCATCGGGGTGAGCGAATCCGGTTCCGGCGCACCAATCTCTGGCGCGCCCGCGGAAGATGACATCGGCGAAGCCGCCTCCGGCGAGGCCTGCGTACCAGCGCCACCTGTTGCGGTCTGGGCTGCCGACGACGGACCGCCGGCCGGCTGCTGTTGAGCCGTCTGTTGCCTCATCGAGGGCTTCGGCGGACGAATCCAGCGGACGATATCGGCGTAGAAAATCGCCGCGACGATCAGCAGGACGAAGATGATTATCTGGCGTGGGTTGTCCAAATTGCTCCTTCAGGGATATTGCGGGCGTCGCGCCGCATCCGACGGCAAGGGAACGGGGTCGTAACCCCATCCGCCCATCGGACGGCATCGCAAGAGCCGGCGCAGGGTAAGGTAAAGACCGCGGCCCAGGCCATGGGCGGCCAGGGCCTGATGCGCGTACTCGGAGCAGGTCGGCTCGAAGCGGCAGGCGGGACCCACGGTCGCTCTCAACAGCGGCGAGACCAACCATCGATAGGCCGCGACGGCTCCCAGTGCGGTCGTCAGTGCCACGGCGCGAAGCCGCTCGCGTACGGTCTCAATCACGGCCGGTCCCTGTCCGGATAGGGTTTGTCCCGGATTGGGTTTGCCCGGGTCGGGCCTGGCTCAAGTTGGGTTTGCCCGGATTGGGTCTTGAGGTTGCTGTCGAGCTTGCGGCGGAGATTCTCTGCACCGGCGAGCAGCTCGGCCTCGAGCGCCATCCAATTGAGTTCCCCGGCACCCTTGCGCGCGATTACCACGACCGCGACTCCCGCCGGCAGCATCGCCCGCAGTTTCAGCCGATAGCATTCGCGCACGCGGCGCTTGAGCCGGTTACGCACCACCGCGTTGCCAATCCGGCGCGACACCGTAATACCCAGGCGCGAACGCTCGTCTTTTGCGCTGCCGAGTCCGTAGAGCACAAAATGTCCGCTTTGATGCCGCGCGCCGCGCCGCTGGAGCTGGAGGAATTCTCCGGATTTGCGCAGCCGGTCGGCCGCGCCGAACCCCGCGGAATCGGAGATCAAGACGGCGGACCGCCGCCCGTCTAGCCCGGCTGCTTGGGAGGAATGGTTATGGTCAAGCGCTGGCGCCCCTTGGCGCGGCGGCGCTTGAGGATGCTTCTTCCGCCCGGCGTGGCCATGCGGGCCATGAATCCGTGCGTCCGTAAACGACGGCGGTTGTGCGGTTGATAAGTCCTTTTCATCGTCTGCGGCCCACAGCGGCCGAATGTCGGCTCGTTCCGAGCCCACCATGTTTTGATTGTCCCACTGAGAGGCGCGGGCCTCGCGCTGAACAAGTCATGGAACCATACGGACGCCGCGCGGGCAAGCCTAGTGTGCTATCAAAGGAATTGTCAGTTGCGCGCGGGAATTGTCAGTTGCGCGCGCTGCCGCCTAAGAAAGTCGATACCCACGATGTATACCGAGGACACGATCGTCGCGCCGGCCACACCTCCGGGCAAGGGCGCCGTTGCGATCGTGCGACTTTCGGGCGTTCATGCGACGCAGATCGCGATGGCGCTATGGCATCCGCTCGGGTCGATGGCGCTCCGCCCGCGTCGTCTTGGCCTCGGCGAGCTTCGCGACCCTCAAACCTGCGCCGTCGTCGACCGCGCGATGTGCGTCATGATGCCCGGTCCGGCGAGCTTCACGGGCGAGGACGTCGTGGAATTCCACTGTCACGGCGGGCCATATATCGTCCGCCGGGTGCTCGGGATGGCGATCGCAGCCGGAGCCAGGATGGCCGAGCGGGGCGAGTTCAGCCGGCGAGCGTTTCTTAACGGCCGGATGGATTTGACCGAGGCCGAGGCGGTTGCGGATCTGATAAACATACGTAGCGAAAGCGCGCTTCAGCAGGCTTTAGCGCAACTTAGCGGTGCATTGGCGCAACGGGTCGGGCACTTGCGCAGCGGCGTGATCGCCATCCGGGCCCATCTCGAGGCCGAGATTGACTTTGCCGATGAGGGGCTAAACCTGCCTGGACGCAAGGAAATCGCGGCGGATATCGCCCGCCTGGCCGACGACGTTGCGCTGTTGCATGACAGCTTCAGGCGCGGGCGCCTCGCGCGCGACGGTGCGCGCGCTGCGATCGTGGGAAAACCCAACGCCGGCAAGTCCAGCGTGCTCAACCTGCTGCTCGGCGCGGACCGCGCGATCGTGACCGACGTTCCGGGTACCACCCGCGACGTTATCGAGGAATCGGTGACGCTGGGCCCCTGGCCGCTGGTGCTTCAGGATACCGCCGGGGTACGCGAGGCGGGCGACGAGGTCGAGCGGCTCGGGATTGGGCGCACGCTCATCAGCGTCGCTGAGGCCGACCTGCTGATCGCGGTCTTCGACTCCTCACGCCCATTTGAAGACGACGACGCGCGGGTGCTCGCCCTCTGCGAGGGGCGCGCCGGCGTCGCCCTGCTCAACAAGTCCGACCTGCGGCCGCCGCGGCTCTCGCCCGCCGATCTGCTCGGGCGGGGCCTCGCGATGCCGATGCTGCGGTTCTCCGCGCTCAGCGCCGAAGGCACGCCGGCGCTGCGTGACGAGCTTGCACTCGCGGTCGAGGCGCTGGCGGCGGGTCCCGACGAGGGCGTCGCGATCTCCCGCGAGCGCCATCGCCAGGCGCTCGCGAAGGCTCTGGAAGCGCTCAAGAGCGCTCACGCGAGCGCGCTTTCAGGGATGCCGCCGGAGATCGTCGCGGTCGACATGGCTTCCGCCGCCGAGGCCCTGGGCGCGCTCACCGGTGAGGTCGGCACCGAGGACGTGCTCGACGCGGTGTTTCGCGAGTTCTGTATCGGAAAGTAGCTTTATGCTACAATTAGTAGAGACGCTAGGTAGCGATGATCGGATTTGCGGCGCTTGGCGCGGCGCGCCGCGCGAGCCATAATCCGGACCTCTATGCACTTCGGAATAATAGTGGTCGGCGCCGGCCATGCCGGTATCGAAGCCTCCCTGGCCGCGGCCCGGATGGGGGTTCCGACCCTGATGCTGACGCTCAATCTCGACCATATCGGCCAGATGTCGTGTAATCCGGCGATCGGCGGGATCGGCAAGGGCCATCTGGTGCGCGAGATCGACGCGCTGGGCGGCGAGATGGCGCTCGCGATCGACGAGACCGGAATCCAGTTCCGCTTCCTCAACACGCGCAAGGGACCGGCCGTGCGCGCGCGCCGCGCCCAGGCCGACAAGGCCGCCTATCGCGCGCGGATGAAGCGCGTGCTCGAGGTCACGCCGAACCTGACCATCCGCCAGGCGAGCGTCGAGCGCCTGCTGGTCGAGGGTGGCCGCGTGCGCGGCGTGGAATCGCAAATCGGCGAGATTTTCGAGGCCGACTGCGTGATCCTGACCACCGGCACGTTCCTCAAAGGCCTGGTCCATATCGGGCTTAAGAATTACTCGGCGGGCCGCGCGGGCGATTTCGCCGCGATGGGTCTCAGCGAGCACCTGGCGCAACTCGGCTTCCGTATCGGACGGCTTAAGACCGGCACCTGCCCGCGCCTGGACAGCCGCAGTATCGACTACTCCGAACTCGAGGTGCAGCCGGGCGACGATCCGCCGCCGCCGTTCTCGTTCCGCACCGAACGAATCGAGCAGAACCAGATCGCGTGCCATCTCACCTACACCAACGCGCTGACGCACGAGATTATCCGCGGCGGAATCGACCGCTCGCCGATGTACTCCGGGGTGATCCAGAGCCGCGGGCCGCGCTACTGCCCGTCGGTCGAGGACAAGGTGATGCGCTTTCGTGACAAGGAACGCCATCAGATATTCCTCGAACCCGAGGGGCGCGACACGATGGAGGTTTATCCCAACGGGCTCTCGACCAGTCTGCCGCTGGACGTGCAGCTCGCGATGGTGCGGTCGATAAAGGGGCTGGAGCGCGCGGAAATCATGCGCCCCGGTTACGCTATCGAGTACGATTTCTCCGATCCCACGCAATTGCAGCCGTCGCTCGAGACCAAGCTGGTCGACGGGCTTTTCTTCGCCGGCCAGATCAACGGCACGACCGGGTATGAGGAAGCCGGCGCGCAGGGTTTGATGGCGGGAATCAACGCGGCATTGAAGGTTCGACAGAAACCGCCGCTCGTTCTGAGGCGTGACGAGGCCTATATCGGCGTGATGGTCGACGACCTGGTGACCCGCGGGATTGGCGGCGAGCCCTACCGCATGTTCACCTCGCGCGCGGAGTACCGGCTGTTGCTGCGCGAAGACAACGCCGACCGCCGCCTCACGCCAGCCGGAGAACGCCTCGGCCTGCTCGGCGCCGCGGCCGGCGAGCGTCTGCGAACCAAGGATGAGCGCGTGAAGCGCGAGGTTGCGCGGCTTTCTGGGACGCTCGTTACGGCGAGCGATATGGTCAACGCGATACTGCTCGGATGCGGCTCGACCCCGATTGCCCATCCGGCGCGCGCGTTCGAGCTGCTGAAGCGGCCGGAGGTCTCATATGCGGCGGTGCTCGCGATGGCGGGACTGACCCAGGACCTTGCGCAGGCTCTCGACACCGACGAAGCGGCGCAGCTCGAGATCGACCTCAAATATGAGGGCTACGTCAGGCGGCAGGCCGAGATGGTCGACCGGTTCAAGCGCCTGGAGGACGCGCTCATCCCGCAGTGGGTCGATTATGCGGCGGTGAGCGGCCTTTCCACGGAGGTTCGCGAGCGACTGCTCAGCGTGCGGCCGCGATCGCTCGGACAGGCGGCGCGTATGCCCGGGATGACGCCGGCGGCGATTTCGCTCCTCGCGTTCCATCTGAAGAGCCGCCGCGACCGAAGCTCGGACGCGACGCGCGAGTCCTGAGTCGATCTTCCAATTTTTCACTGTTTCACGTGAAACAACGGAGGCCTCGTCGGGCGTCAAGTGTTTCACGTGAAACCAATATCGAGAAAATCGCCAGCAATGTGCGCGAGCGGGTTGCGCGATGGCTCGGCGAAACGACGCTGACATCGCGCGACGAATTTCTCGAACGAATCGAAAAAATGGCTGCGACCCTGGCCTTATGGGGTGCGCATACCAATCTGACCGCCGATGCGTCTGATCCGGCGGAGATTGCCTTCCATGTAATCGATAGCCTCGCGCCGATCGCGTTCGCTAAGGGCGCAGAGCGCGAGGCGCTCGAAATGGCGCTTGCCGAAGGCCAAAGCGCGCTCGACCTCGGTTCGGGTGCGGGCTTTCCGGGACTCGTGCTCGCAGCCGCCTTCGAGGCGCGATTCGCGCTCTTCGAAGCCCGGCGCAAACGCGCGAGCTATCTGCAAGTCGCGGCGCACGAGATGGCGCTTGAGAACGTCGCAATCGAGCGGCACCGCGCGAGCGCTGCGAGTCTTGCCGGCGGCCTTTATAGCCTCGTGACCGCACGCGCCTTCGGCACTTCGATCGAGCTCTACGAAATCGCGGCCGCGGCGCTGCGGCCGGGGGGCATCCTTCTTCTCTATGCGAGTGCCGACCAGGTGCTGGATACGCCTACAGGTCAGGCGCCAAGCGAGCCCTTCGATAATTCGTCCGCGCACGCCACGGGCTTTGCCGAACGCACAGCGTGGACCTATCGGCTTCCGCACGGCGAGCGAGTCATCACGCGCACGGCTCTGCTCTGGCGCAAATTTCCAGCTTAGTTCGACCGATCTCTCAAGCGCTGTTGACAGCCGTCGTGACTGCTTTTGCATTACGATCGTCGCAGTGCAAGTATCGAGATGAGCGTGGCGCATTCTGCGCCGACGGCTCAAGGCAGTTTTTGAGGGTGATGGGCTGGCTGTGGGGCGCGTCGTAGCGATCGCCAATCAAAAGGGTGGGGTCGGCAAGACTACCACCGCCGTCAATCTCGCCGTCGCGCTCGCGCAATCGGGACAGCGCGTCCTCCTGATCGATCTCGACCCGCAGGGAAACGCGACCTCGGGGCTGACTCCCGAGCCGATTAAATCCGGGACTATCTACGATTCCCTCGTGAACCGCACTCCGCTCTCTCAAGTCACGCGCGAGTCGCGCCCCTCGCTCTATCTTGCGCCTTCGAGTACCGACCTGGTCGGCGCGGAAATCGAACTTGCGACCATGGAAGGACGGGAGCGCCGGTTAAAAGCCGAGCTATCAGAGGAATCACAGAAATATAACTTTGTTCTAATCGATACGCCACCGTCGCTCGGCCTGCTCACCCTCAACGCCTTGGTCGCTGCCGACTCGGTGCTGGTGCCGATGCAGTGCGAGTACTACGCGCTCGAAGGCTTGAGCTCCCTGCTCGCCACCATCCGCAAGGTGAAGGCCGTGCTCAATCCCGAGCTTGAGCTGATGGGCGTGGTGTTGACGATGTTCGACCCGCGCAATCGGCTGAGCCACGAGATCTCGCTCGAGGTCAACAAGCATTTTCCCCAGCGCGTCTTTCAGACCGTGATTCCGCGCAACGTGCGGATTTCCGAGAGCCCCAGCCATGGCCTCGCGGTTATCGAATACGATCCAAAATCGGTCGGCGCCGAGTCCTACCGCTTGCTCGCGCTCGAATTGCTGGAGCGCGTGGGCTCGCCTCAGACGATCGCGCGGCCCGCGGTTGAAGGCGGCGCAGGTAATGGCGCGCCCGAGGAAGTTATCAACGGGGGAGCGCCAAAGCGCACAATCTGGAATCTGCGGAGCATCTTCGCGCGCTCCGAGGAACGGACGAGGAGGAACGGATGATACGCAGGGGCTTGGGACGCGGACTCGACGCACTTATCGAGAGCACTGAGGGCGCGATGGCGTCCGATTCATCGCCGGCGCAAGCGGGCGTGGACGGCGGCGGGGTCTTGAGCGTCGAGCTTGATCGGATCGTGCCAAGCCCGCTCCAGCCGCGCCGCCATTTCGATTCCGGACGGCTCCAGGAGCTGGCGCAAGCGATCCGCAGCCAGGGAGTTATAGAACCGCTGGTTGTCCGGCCGGCTCCGCCGGCCGACGGCGCCGCCGCCCGCTACGAGCTGGTGGCCGGCGAGCGGCGGTGGCGTGCGGCGCGGATCGCGGGCCTCAGCGTCGTGCCCATAGTGGTGCGCGAACTCGACGACCATGCGGCGCTCGAGATGTCGCTGGTCGAAAATCTGATGCGCGAGGATTTGAATCCCGTCGACGAGGCGCACGGCTTCGAGCGGCTCGCGCGCAGCTTCGGGATGAGCCACGACCAGGTCGCCGCGCGTATCGGCAAAAGCCGCCCGTACGTGAGCAACGCGATCCGGCTGCTCGACCTGCCGCCGGCGGTGCTCGAAATGATCGAGCGCGGCGAGTTGAGCGCCGGACAGGCGCGCCCGCTGCTCGCGATCGCCTCGGCCGAGGCACAGACGGTGGCCGCGCGGCGGATCGTCGAGGGCCGGATTTCGGCGCGCGGGGCAGAGGAATTGGCCGGAGCGGCGCGGCGCGCGCGCGGCGGATCGATACGCGGCGCGGCCGGGGGCAATCCTAACATCGATCCCAATCTGGCGGCGCTCGCCGAGGCGATGCAACGCGGACTCAAGCGCAAGGTCCGGATCGTGCGCGCGCGCGGCCGCAAGCCGGGCCGTATCGAGATAGAGTTCTACGGTGTCGACGACCTGAGCGCGCTGGCGGCGACACTGGGCGCCGGCGCGCGCACTCATTCCGCGGCTTCCTGAACGCGAGTCCACGCTCTTGGCCACCACCGCTCCATGACGGCCGCTCGATGACGACGGCGTCATGAAAAAACCGGCCCAACCCTCCGCGGGATCTAAATCGGCCGGTCCTCATCGTCCACCGCCGCCACCTGGCGGCGCGCGGAAAATCGGCCGCCCCTCCAGGCAGCATCGCGCTCCCTACGACATCGAGACCGTCACCAACGCCGCCGTCCGCGTCTTCAATCGTCACGGCTACGAAGCGGCCTCGATGGAGGACGTCGCGCGCGAAACCGGGATCACCAAGTCGAGCCTTTACTATCACGTCTCGGGCAAGGAGGAATTGCTGGCGCGCGCGCTGGAGCGCGCGTTCAAATCGCTGCTCGGGGTGCTCGAGGAACCGGGGGCGCGGAACGGGACGCCGCTGGAGCGCTTGCGCCATATCGTGTATCGCAGCGTGATCATTACCCTGGAATTCGCGCACGAGGTCGAGTTGCTCCAGCGGGTCAAGGGCAACACGCCGACCGAGCGCCAGGCGATGGCGCGGCGGCGGCGCTTCGATCGCGAGGTCGCGGCCCTGGTAAGACTGGCCGCCGCGGCCGGGCAGATCGATACGCACGTCGACGCCGCCCTGCTGACCCGGCTAATCTTCGGGATGGGAAACTCGATCACACAGTGGTATCGGCACGAGGGCAGGCTCGAGCCGGAGCAGATCGCGGAGGCGATGACGCGGCTGGTGTTCGAGGGTATCGTGCGCGACGCGCAAGGCTAGGACACGTTCAGGACGCGCTCGCCGGCTCTTGACATAAACGGGAAGTTGCGCCACTTTTAGTTAAATCGACCGGTCGGTCGATTTAATATCCGGGAGGTCAGCAGGCATGAGCAAAGCAGCCGCCGCACAGCCGGGCAACGGTTCCAGCAAATCGAATCTTGTCATCCCTCCGTTAATGATCCCCAAAGGCGGCCTACAGCCGGCGCCGGAGATCGAACAGCCCAACATCTTTCCGTTGGAGTGGCCGGTCAAGACCGAATCGCTGGCCGCGCTGTACGAGAAGGCCAAACGCTCGGCGTGGAATCCCTCCGACCTGCCGTGGGACGACCTCGACCCGGCGCAATTCACGGCCGAGGAGCGGATGGGGATCATGTACTGGTACGCGGTGCTCTCGGTCTTCGACGGATCGGGGCCGGCGGTCTTCGCCAAGGCGATGATCCACTCCTACGAGCTGCACACCGAAGATCCAATCCGTAAATGTTTTTTCAGCGTCACCCACGACGAGATGAATCACGAGGAGTGCTGTCAGCGCGCGATTCAGCGGCTGGTGCCGGGCGGCCCGCTGCGCTTCGAGGCGCGCACCGAGGTCGAGCGCGCGGCGCTCAACAATATCCAGTGGCTGTCATTTAACGGCTCGCGTTACTGGCGCGGCTATTCGGCCTCGATCGACAAGTATCCGCTTTCGGTGCTGTTCACTTCGTTCCTGCTGGGCGAGGTCGCGGCCTCGACGCTGTTCTACGGGATGTCGCGGCGCACGACGCTGCCGGTGTTCAAAGGCGTCTTCACCCGGGTCGGCCAGGACGAGAGCCGCCATCTGGCGATTTGTCTCAAGATGCTGGAGGACGATTGGCCGGGTCTGACCGAGGACTACAAGAACCTGATCACCAAGCAGTTGCGCGCGGGCTTCGTGTTCCTCTCGATGATCCTGTGGGAGCCGCCCAACATGTTCTGGGAACTGCCGCCGTACTTCCTCCCCAACCATCGCGCGCTGATGCAGTACGCGCGCCAGGCCGGGCTCGGCGTGCTGAGCTACGAGGACCAGGCGGAGAACTGGCGGATGGCAATCGCCAAGGTGCGCAAGGTGGTGGGCGACTGGGGAATCAAGTTCCCTGCGATTCCGGAGCTCGATATCGAGGGCGTCGACGTCGGCAACATCACGGCCGCCGACATCATTCCGGTATTTTAGCGCCTGTGTTCCAAGGCTCGTGTTCCAGAGACCCGTGTTCTGGCGAAGGCTGGAGGTTGGGCGATGGCCGAGACGATTCGGGTGACGCGCGAGGGCGGGCTGGTCGAGGTCGTGCTCAACCGCCCCGACAAGCTCAATTCGATCAACCGCCTGATGATCTCCGAGTTACGCCAGGCGCTTGAAGAGGCCGCCGAGGGGCCGGCGCGCGCACTGCTGCTGCGCGGCGAGGGGCGCGCCTTTTCGGCCGGGCGCGATCTGGCGGAAGCCGATCCGGAGAACGAGGACGCCGCCGAGATCCTGCGGAGCCTTTTCGCGCCGCTCCTTGCGCAAATTTACGAATTCCGCGCGCCGACGATCGCGGCCGTGCAGGGCGCCTGCATGGGCGCTGGGCTCGGGCTCGCGTTCGCCTGCGACCTGGTGATCGCGGCCGACGACGCTCAGATTTCCTCGCCGTTCGGGCGGCTGGGCGCGGTACTCGATTCGGGGGGCCATTTCCATTTCGCGCGGCTGCTCGGTCGCCATCTCGCGCTCGAGCTTATCTACACCGGACGCCGGCTAAGCGGCCGCGAGGCGGCGGAGCACGGGCTGGTGAACCGCTCGGTCGCGCCGGCGGAGTTGGAAGCGACCGCGCGCAAGCTCGCGCAGGAAATCGCTGCCGGGCCGACGGCGGCGTTTCGCATATCGAAGCGCGTGCTGCTGGAAGCGCTCAGCCGTTCGTACGCCGACGTGCTGGAGGCCGAGGCGTTCGCGCAGGGCGAGGCCTCGCGCACCGCTGACTACCAGGAGGGGATGCGCGCGTTCAAAGAAAAGCGCGCCCCCGCGTTCAAGGGCAGGTAGCGCGCCAGTCTTGAAAAAATAGGACGAGGAAGCGCCGCGAAAAAAATTACCCGGCGCTTCCGCGCTCAACCCCCTCCCCATTTCTCCCCCAAGACACGGCGAGGAGGTTACAATTCAGGTCCACTATCCGGGTTGAAACGACGCTTTCCTTAAATCTGCGACTTTGCGACGCTCTCATTGTTCGCTGGGCTCACTCCCTAGCGACGAGGGCAGGCGGTTATGCGATTTGGCATCTATGCGCCCAATTTCGGTGAGTTCTCCGATCCGCACAAGCTGCTGACACTCGCCCGAACGGCGGAAGCGGCCGGCTGGGACGGATTTTTTCTGTGGGATCATCAGCTGCTCAGCCGAACAGTCTCCATTCCGGTGACTGACGCATGGATCGTGCTCGCGGCTGTTGCCGCCTCGACCACGCGCATACGGCTCGGGCCGCTGATCACGCCTGTTGCGCGACGAAGGCCCTGGAAGCTTGCGCGCGAAGCGCTCGCGCTTGACCATCTCTCCCACGGACGCCTCATTCTGGGCGTTGGCCTCGGCGCGCCGCCCGAGCCCGAGTTTCAATGCTTTGGTGAGGACCCTGACGATCGCGTGCGCGCGGAGAAACTCGACGAGGGATTAAGTATCGTCAACGGGCTGTGGAGCGGCGAGCCTTTGACCCATCGAGGCAAGCACTACACCGTCGACGGCGTGTCGTTTTTGCCGCGCGCCGTGCAACAACCGCGCGTCCCGATTTGGGTGGCCGGAATGCTGCCAAACAAGGCGCCGCTCCGCAGGGCGGCGAGGTGGGACGGCGTATTTCCGTTGAAGCTTCCCCCCGGCGGACTTTCCGCGGCCAGCTTCACCTGGTCGACGTTCTGGCTGACACCGGCGGAACTCGCCGGGGCCGCGAAGTATGTCGCAGCTCATCGCGCAAGCGGCAGTGGCGCGCTGGAAGTCGTCGCGAGTGGCGCGACTCCAGCTGATGATCGCGCCCGCGCACAAGAAATCGCGGCGTCATATCGCGATGCGGGCGCCACCTGGTGGCTGGAATGGCTGGATGATCAGCGGGGCTCGTTTTCGGAGATGTTCGAGCGGGTAAAAGCCGGGCCGCCCGCTATCGGAACGGCGTAGGCTGTCAGTCCGCTTTTTCCGGCGGAACCTACGGCCTGTTCAGCGCCCGTTGTAGATCGGCGAGGGCTGCCTCATGGACCCGCTTGAAGATTTGGAATCCGCGTCCGCTATCCCGGTCCATCCGCGTGAGATGCAATTCGAGACGCACGCATTAACTAGTGGAATAATTTATTCAGCGCGCCACCGAGCGGGTTGCTCCCCGATGAACCGCCATTTTTCGAATTGCCGCCGAGGTATTTGTCGAACAGCTTGCTCGCCTGCTTTTGCACCAGATGCCCGGCCGCGCGCTGTGCGAGGAACTGGATATCCGGCTGCACCGAGGGCTTGGGCAACTGCCCGCTGATTTGGACCGGGATGTCCACCTGCTTTTGCTCGTTGGCCAGGTACACCACGTTCTTTTTCTCGGACATCAGCTCGCGGCTCAGCTCCTGCGACAGCAGCAGATGCGCCTTCATGTCGATGTTCTTGTCGAGATCGAACCATCCGTCCGCCAGCGCGCTGTAGTCGGGCGTCACGGCCTTGATGTCGTGCGAGGTGATTTTGGGCCCTTGCATCACGAACGTCAGGCTTAGCTCGGTCAGATTGGTATCGGGCGAGTTGAACAGCCCCGGATGACGCGCGACGATCGACGGCGTGACAAGAGTGTCGATACCCGGCACCCCCTGCACCTTGCGCATCGCCTGCGCGCCGATATTGACCCCGATGAGCTTCGCGTTGGCAACCGCCATCTGGCCATTGCCGCTTAGCGTCGGCTTGATCTTGTCGAAGCTATCGCCGCGGCCCGCGACGCGCACCTGTCCGGTTAGCTGGCCACGCACCGTGTCGGCGGCCTTGGATTTCTGCGAGACCAGCGCCTGTTGCAGGTCGATTCCGTGGAGATTCAGCCCCACGTTGAAGGCCGGCGCGGCGCCGAGCGTGGCCCGCACGTTGCCGTCCAGCGTGCCGCTGAAAGCCGCCACCTTGAGCGAGCTAATCGTCACGGCCTGCCCGCCGTAAGTCGCATCGACGGCGAGGTTGCGGTAGGCGATATTTTGCGCCACGCCCGACGGCGACGTCACCGTCGCGGTCACCGTCGGCGCGGAGGTCGTACCCCGGACCGTGCCCTTGACCGCTAATTGGTCAAGGTGGTCGGCCGCCGCCTCGGGCTTGGGATTGGCGGTGAGCTCGGCCGGCTTCACCACGTCGGCGCTGAAGTCATAGCTCGCGCTTATCGGTTGGATCGATTGCGCGTTGACCGTCAGTTTGGCGTGGCCCGAGCCGAGGTTGAACGCCAGCGGACCGGCCACGGCGCTCTTGCCGGCCATCTTGATGTTGCCGCTCAGCCCGCCCACGATCGAGCGCTTGCCCGGCGGCGTGACCGTCACCGAGGCCAGCGTCACGACGCCGTCGACCTGCGGCTGCTTTTGGACCATCTTGACCAGGGCGTGAATCTCGGCCTTGCCCGAGGCATTGTACTTGCTCAGCGCGACCAGCATCTTGCCCATCGCGGCGAGGTCGAACCGGTTGCTGTCGACTCGCGCGCTCGGGTTCTGGCCGAGCTGAATCTGGGCGGCCTTGAGATTGAGGTCGCCGAGCACGAGCGTCGCGCTCTGGATTTCAACCTGCGGCCCGGCCACGCTATCCTTTCGTGTCCCGGCCGCCGTGAGCTTAAGCGGCACGCCGGTGGCCTTGTCGAGCACGCCGGTGTACACGACCTGATTGCCGGTCAGGTCGGTCGCGAGGTTAAACGCAACCGTTTGGGGATTGCCGTCAACCTTGATGCTGGCCGTCACGGGATTGGTGAGCTGGAGTTGCGGCGGCAGCGCCTTGGCGATTTGCGGCACCGCCTTTAGCTGGGCCATCGTAACCGGCCCGACATCGAAGCTGAACGCGAGCGGGAGCGCGACCATATCGATCACGCCGTTGGTTATCAGCGGCCCGACCTTGCCGGTCAGCGAAAGGTTTTTGGCCGTGCCCAACGCAGCGAGGGTCAGCTTGATGTCGATCGGCGTGCTGACGCCGAGGTTTTCGACCTCCAGGTTGACCGCGCTCACCGTGACCGGCGCGGCGCCCGCGTCCTGGTAGACGATCGTGGCGTCCTCGACCGTCAGGCTCGAGACCGAAATTTCGCCCAGCGCGCCCGGACCAGCCGACGGTTGTCCCTGCGGCCCGGCCTGGGTAAGCGGCGCGCCCTTTAGGGGCGTGCCGGCGGCAGGCGGCGGCGCGGCCGGCGCGGGAGCCACGGACTCACCCGTGGCGGGTTTACTCTTCCCGATACTGCTGACGTTCAACTGGCCACGCTGATTGCGGATGATGTGCACCACGGGCTGCTTGAGCGACACCTGCTCGACTTCGACGCGATGGCTCAGCAGGGGCATCAACGCGACCCGCGCGTAAACGTCGGCGGCCTGCACGAATGGCGTCTGGGAGAAACTGGGGTCGTCGGCGATCGTGACGCCGCGGAGATCGGCAATCACACCCCATCCGAGGCTCGCATGGATGTCCTGGACGTCGACCTTGCGGCCGACCGCGTCGCTCGCCTTGGTCAGGATGAGGCCGCGCTGCTTCTGGATGATCCCGTTGAGGTTGAGCACGGCGTAGATCACCACCGCGGCCACGACCGCAACGATGACGCTAATCACGATGATGGCTGTTCGGATAAGCTTGCCCATCACGACACCCCTTCCCGCTCCGATGAAACTTCATTCTCCGCCGAAGCGGGCGGCTATGACAACGCCGCCGCTCCTTCTGAGTATCCTCCTGCCATGACATTCAATCTGTTACCGATCCTGCCGGTCTATTCTGTTACCGATAGTGCCGGTCTGTACCCTCTGACTTCCTTCCTCTGTCTTGGGGGAGGGTTGGGGTGGGGGTCTATAGGCGGTTCTGAATTTCTGTGAGAACCACCTTTTTAGTGCAAGAAAAACGTCGCGGGAGCATTGCGAAAAAACCAGAACGAGGAAGCGCCGAAAAAAAGACATCTGGCGCTTCCTCGCTCGACCCCCACCTCAATCCTCCCCCAAGACTGGGGGAGGAAGTAAAGCGTCACCGTGATGCGCGCGGCAGGAAACAACCGGTAGGCTCTTAATCTCAAATGGCCAAGAGGCGAAAGATTCCACCGCCGGCGCGCGAGGCTCCCGCGCCTAAGCCGAAGGCGGAAAAGCCGGCCTTCAGCTCGCCGTTCAAGGACCTGAAGAAGCTGCTCGGCGAGCGGCCGAAGCTCAAAAGCGCTGACCAAAAACCTGTCGAGCGCGCCACGGCCGTCGCCTCGGCAGTGACGCCGGCTGCGATGGCCGAACCGGCGCCGATACTCGACGATGCCACGATGTTCCGTCAGGCGGTCGACGGAGTGCGCCGCCTGGGCGACCAGCGTCCGGTCCGCGTCGTCCCCAAGCCGGAGGTGACGCTCGAAATCGTCAGCGAGGACGCCGAGGTTCTCGCGCAGCTATCCGACCTGGTTTCCGGAGTGGGGACGTTCGAGCTGACCGAGACCGAGGAATATACCGAGGGGACGCGCCTGGGGCTCGATCCGCGCCTGGTGACGCGGCTTCGCCGCGGCGAGTTCGCGGTGCAGGCGCATATCGATCTCCACGGGATGATTCAGGCCGACGCCAAGCTGGCGCTGGAGGAATTTATCGTCGGTTCGGTGCGCAAGGGATTGCGCACGGTGCTGGTGGTGCACGGCCGCGGCCTGCGCTCGCCGGGCGGGATGCCGGTGCTCAAGCATGCCGCGGCCGAGTGGCTCTCGCACGGACACATGGGCGGGTACGTGCTGGCGTTTGCGACCGCGCGGCCGGCCGACGGCGGCGCGGGTGCGATGTACGTGCTGCTCAGGCGCGATCGCCGCCGCGCGCGCTTCGACGTGCTGCAAGGCGCCAAACGCCGCGACTGAGTGGAGGGCCGCTCACGAGCGCGGCGCCTGTACTGGAATGGCGGATTTCTGTAGGGCCCTCCGTGAACGGCCCTCTTGCATCTCGAAAAGAAAGCGCCCCGCTCGAAAAGAAAACGGGGCCGGCTTAACCACCAGCCCCGTCTCCGGGTTCACTTTTCACTGTTCACTGCAGCGAGCGAATTGCGCGATCAAATCTTGCCCTGCAATCAAATCTTGCCCTGTAGGATGAACGAGATCACCAGCGAGTACAGGGTCAGCGACTCGACGAACGCCAATCCGATGATCATCGGGACGAAAAGCTGGTTGGTGCTGTTGGGGTTGCGGCCGATCGATTCCATCGCCGAGGCCGCCAGCTTCCCCTGACCCATCCCGCAGCCCAACGCCGCGATACCGATACCGATTCCCGCGCCGAGCCCGATAAGCCCCGCGCGCAGGCCGTCGCCACCACCAGCCGCCCCGGCCGTCTGCGCCATCGCGAGCAGCGGGCTCGCGAGTACCATCGCCGCCGCCATCGCGAGCCATTTTCCTAACCGTCCGATCATTTACGTCTCCTCCTTGGTTTGCTCGCGGCCATCAGCCAGGTCCATGGCTCTTTTTTCTTCCCCTCTATCCTCTTCCACCCCGCGAACCGGACCGGGCCTGGTCGCAAAATTTACCGACCGAATCTTTCGGCGGGCTTTCGGCTCCGCCGCGACCGCACTTTATTCGTAATGCGAATGGCTCGCCATCCGGACGTATGAAACCGCCAGGATCACGAAGACCAAGGCCTGAACGATACAGACGATCGAGCCCAGCGCGTAGAAGGCGAGCGGAATAACGAGCTTCGTGAGCCCCGTGAACAGGCCGAGCACCTTGTGGTCGGCGAACATGTTGGCGAAAAGACGGATGCCGAGCGAAAACGGGCGAAACAGGTTGTCTGCCACCTCGATCACCACGAAGAACCACGCCAACCACCATAGCGGCCCCAGAAAGCTCCGCAGGTAGCGCAGCCCCTGATGCTTGAAGCCTTGATACAGATAATAGACGAAGCAGATGATGGCGATCGCGAAGGTCAGGTCGGTGTCGGCGGTCGGCGGCTCCATCCCCGGAATCAGGCCGAGGAAATTCGCCGTCAGAATAAACATGAAGAGCGTGCCGAAGAAAGGGACGTAGTGGCGCGTCCCATGACCCTCGAGCACGCCGGCAACGAAACCGTCGAGCCACTCGGCCAGGACCTCGCCCACCGAACGCAGCGTGATTCCACTTTCGGGGACGGTTGGATCGGCCGAGGCCATCAGGGCGTTTCGCGCCAACAGCCCGAAAATGATCAGGATTCCCATCGCGATCCAGGTTCCAACCAGGACCGGCGGAAGGTGCAAGCCGCCCGCGATGCCGTCGACGAAATTGACCGGATTCAAACTGTCGCCTCCGCGCCGCGCCGAAACCGCTAAGCGGTCCGCGCAGAAACGCGCCAAGTTTCAATAAAGATCGCGCCCGGCTGCGTCAAGACGCCGAGCACAAAGCCCGGAACGTTGATGTTGGTGCGGCTCAGGAGCCAAGCGACGACCGTAACAATAAACAGCAATTTCAACGGCGCCGCAACAATCCCGAGCCGATTAGCGCCGCCGCTTTGAGTTGCGACCGCGATGATCCATCGGCCCACAAACGTCAGCAGGAAAAAATTCACTATCATGATCGCTCCGCCGACCGCGCATCCAAGCGCCGCCGCGGGTGAAACCGTCCCGAGCAGGACCAGGCTGAGCGCGGCCGTCATCACCGCCGCCGCGCGCTGAATCCCGGGGATCGTCGGAACTGTCCACGTCATGCGATCAAAGATTCTTGCGACCGTCTAAAGATTTTTACGAAAAGACCGCGTTTCGGCGATCAGGCGATAGAATCCGAGGAACACGCCGCCCAGCAGCCCGACCAGGGTCCAGATGGAGCCGGTGTGGAAATGGGCGTCGATAAAATAGCCGGCCACCGAGCCGCCGACTATCGGCGAGAAAAGCTCGGCCCCGATAGCGGCGAAGCGCCACAGGTTCGGCTTTTCCGCCGACGACTCGTCTGACTCGTCTCGTGGCGGCTGGGGCGGCTGCTCTGACACTCAGGACCTCCAGGACTCTCGCAGAATCTGGTGAGTCTCAAGATTTCGCGCCTTGAGATTTGGCGGCCTCGGCCAGCGACTCGCGCGCAGCGGCGACCGTCCGATCGATATCCGCCTCGTTATGCGCGAGTGAGATGAACATCGCCTCGAATTGCGACGGCGGCAGGTAAATCCCGCGTTCGAGCATCGCGTGAAAAAATCGCGCGAACATCGCCGTGTCCGCGCGTCGCGCCTCCTCGGCTTCGCGCACCGCCTCGACTCCCAAAAACGGCGTCACCAGCGAGCCGACCCGGTTGATACAGCCCTTGAGGCCCGAGCTTCCGAGTGCGTCGGTCATCCCGTCGCCGAGCCGCGCCGAAATCGCCTCCAACCGCTCGTAAGTGCCCGGCCGCGCGAGAATTTCCAGCGTCTTGAGCCCCGCGCGCACCGCCACCGGGTTACCCGACAGCGTCCCCGCCTGATACACCGGGCCGAGCGGCGCCAGCAGGTCCATCAAATCGGCCCGCCCCGCGACCGCGCCAATCGGCATCCCGCCGCCGATCACCTTGCCCAGCATCACCAGGTCGGGCTCGGCGCCAAACATTTCGTGCGCGGTACCGTAGCGCAGGCGAAAGCCGCTTATCACTTCGTCGCAGATGAGCAGCGCGCCGTGGCGATGCGCGAGGTCGCCCAGGTCCTTGAGAAAGCCGGGCGCGGGCGGCACCACGCCCATGTTCGCCGCGACCGGCTCGACGATAACCGCAGCAATTTCTCGCGGTTCGGCGAGAAAATAGCGCTCGACCGCCTCCAGCGAGTTGTACCGCGCGACGCGGGTCAGCGCGGCCAGCGCCTCGGGCACTCCGGCGCTGTCGGGCACGCCCAGGGTCATCACGCCCGAGCCGGCGCGCACCAGCAGGGCGTCGCTGTGGCCGTGATAGCAGCCGTCGAACTTGATGATACGCGGGCGGCCGGTCGCCGCGCGGGCGAGGCGAATCGCGGTCATCCCGGCCTCGGTGCCGGAGCTTACCAGGCGCACCTTGCGCGCCATCGGGATTGCGCCGGCGATACGCTCGGCGATCTCGATTTCCAGCTCGGTGGGAGCCCCGTAACCGAAGCCGCGGGCGGCCTGCTCCGCGAGCGCCGCGACCACTTCGGGATGAGCGTGGCCGAGGATCGCCGGACCGTAAGAACCGACGTAGTCGACGAAGCGATTGCCGTCGGCATCGGTAACCGTCGCACCGTCGCCGCGCGCGATGAAAAGGGTCGCGCCGCCGACCGCTTTCCATGCGCGCACGGGCGAGTTGACGGCGCCGGGGATGACGGCGGCGGCGCGGGCGAGGAGCGCGGCGGAATTTTTCCTTTCGATCATGTTGCGATTTGGCTTTGCTTTGCTCGCTAACATTTGCCGACGTGCCAGTCAAACGCGCGTAACCGTCTTGTGCAGCAAGGAATTGCGTTTACACAACGGCTCCCAGAGCCAACGAGCGCGATCGATGAAAATCAGCCTGCAGCAACGCGATCGCGGACTCAATTTCATTTTCACGATTCATGAAAAAAATCGCGCGCTTGTGAACCTGCGATCGCTTTTGCTTGAGCCATCTCCGCAGAAGGTCTATCACGTTGTCTTCGCCAACACACTTCACGACGTGGACGCGCCTGTTGCGCGCAAGCCGCCGTGGCGAACGGCGTCAGGATCAAAGTGGCCGCAGGGCGCTCGATCTGCTCGATAAATTTTTTGAATCTCGAGTCCATGAAACGGACTGCGGTAGCGCAAGTTGATAGACCGTCGCGCCCGCGACGTATCGGTGTCTGGCGACGGAAGAAAAATAGCTTATCAACAGATGTGGATAAGGTTGTGTGTAATTCAGCTGGCAGCCTACTCGATTCGGTGGGGGGAACGCACGCCTCGGGTGACGGCTCATTGACTTCCTGGGGAGGGGAAACATGGAAGGTTTGTGGCAGAGGACTGCGGACCGGATACGTGATTCGTTGGGCCAAGTGGGATTCGAGACCTGGATTGGACCGCTAAATTTCCTGGGGATGCAGGGGCGAACCGCCACTATAGAAGCTCCAAACCGTTTCTTTCGCGACTGGGTGAGCGATCGCTATCTCGAGCTGTTCCGGCAATCGCTCTCGGCTGAGGTCGGCCAGTCGGTCGACGTTAAGCTAACGCTGGGACTGGCCGGCAACAGCAATCTTCACGAGGCGGTACGACGCACGATGCCGCCGGCCGCCTCCACCGCCGAGGCGCCGCCGCGCGACCGCCATCCGAACCTCAACGAGCGCTACACTTTCACCGAATTCGTGGTCGGTTCGGCCAACCAGTTCGCCCATGCGGCGGCGCTCGCGGTCGCCAACCAGCCCGGGGTGAAATACAACCCGCTCTTCATCTACGGCGGAGTGGGGCTCGGGAAGACGCACCTGGTCACCGCGATCGGCCATCAGTTGTGGGAGAGCGGCAAGCGCAAGGTGCTGTTCATGCCGGCCGAGCTTTTCATGAACGAGCTGATAACCTCGCTCAGGCGCGACCGGATGGGCGAGTTCAAGGAAAAGTTTCGCCGCGTCGACGCGCTCATCCTCGACGACGTCCAGTTCCTGGCCGGACGCGAGCGCACGCAGGAGGAGTTTTTTCATACCTTCAACGCGCTGCACTCCGACAAGCATCAAATCGTGCTGACTTCGGACAAGGTACCGCGCGAGATTCCGGGGCTCGAGGAACGGCTGCGGAATCGTTTCGAATCGGGGCTGATCGCCGACGTCGCGCCTCCCGACCTCGAGACGCGGGTCGCGATCGTGCAGAAGAAGGCGGCGCACGACAACATGAGCCTGCCCTCCGACGTGTCGCTCTATATCGCGCAGAACGTTTCCTCCAACGTGCGCGAGCTCGAGGGATGCCTGACGCGACTCGCCGCGCTGGCCTCGATGGACCGTGCGCCGGTGACGGTGGAGTTCACCCGCCAGGCGCTCCACGACCTCATCCGGGTGCAGGACCATCGCCCCGGCATCGAGGGCATCCAGAAGACGGTTGCCGACTTCTTCCATATCCGGCTGACCGACCTGAAGTCGAAAAAGCGCACCCAGCACATCGCGTTTTGCCGCCAGGTGGCGATGTACCTGTGCCGCAAGCTCACCGACAACTCGTTTCCGGTTATCGGCGAGCATTTCGGCCGCGATCACTCCACCGTGATCCACGCCTACAACCTGATCGCGCGCCGGGTGGGCAATGATTCGGCGTTTCGCATGTCGATCGAAAAAATCGAGCGCGAGCTCAAGATCGACCAGCGGGCCGCGTGACCGCCGCTAACAACTCTGTGGAAAAGTCCTCTACAATAGGCACAGTATCGACAGGACGGGGATGGAGCGGCCCCGAGCGCGATCGCGGACCGAATGCGATGCACCGTTTGCGCACCGGTGATCGTGCAACGATTACGAAGACTTGGGCCGCCCATCAACAAATTCACAGGGCCTACTGCTATCTTATGATCTTTAGATCTAATTAGATCTTTAGGATCAGTAGAGCGCGGCGGCGAGAGGATAAATGGAACTGGTAATCGAGCGCGCGGTGCTGCAGAGCAGCCTCGCGCTGGTTCAGGGAATCGTGGAACGGCGCAACACGGTGCCGATACTCGGGCACGTGTTGCTCGAGCCCAACGGCACCAGCCTGCGCCTGGCCGCCACCGACCTCGAGGTCGGTATCCGCACCGAGCTTCCCTGCCGTGTCGACAAGAAGGGCAGCGTCACGCTCAACGCGCGCAAGCTGTTCGAAATCGTGCGCGAGGCCGAAGGCGGAGAGGTTTCTTTCAAGTCGCTCGACAACGATTGGGTCGAGCTCAAGTGCGGGCGGGCGAAATTCAAAATGATGGGGCTCGACCCGCGGAGCTTCCCGGCGATGCCCAGCCAGGCGCAGGCGAAACCGCAGGGCGACACCGCGCACAGGGCGGTCAAAGGCGACCTTACGATCGCCACCCGCGTGCTGGCGGCAATGATCGACAAGACCATCTTCGCCGTCAGCCCCGACGAAGCGCGCTACAACCTGGGCGGCGTGCTGGTGGAAGCGGCCTCGCCGGGCGTGGCCCGGATGGTCGCGACCGACGGCCATCGGCTCTCGATGATCGAACGCGAAGCCGAGGGCTTCGAGATGCAGGGCAACGCGATCATCCCGCGCAAGGGTCTCGGCGAATTGCGCAAGCTGCTCGACCAGGAGGGCGAGGAGCAGGTGCAGTTGATGCTCGACGGGCAGCTCGCGTGGCTCAAGCGCGGCGCGACCGAGGTCTCGATGCGCCTGGTCGAGGGCGAATTTCCCGACTATCGCGGCGTAATCCCCAAGCAATCGAAGTACGCGGTTTCAGTCGGACGCGACGCGTTGCTCAACGCGATCAAGCGGGCCGCGATTTTCTCCAACGAGCGCTATCACGGGGTCAAGCTGGGGCTCGCCGCCGGCACGCTGACCGTCTCTTCGACCAGTCCCGAGATGGGCGAGGCGAGCGAGACGATCGACGTCGATTTCAACGGCGAGGAATTCTCGATCGGCTTCAATGCCGCCTATCTCATCCAGGCGCTGGGCGTGATGCCGCAGGAGAGCGACGCAAGTCTGGGCCTCAGCGACGAGGTCAGTCCGGGTGTGATCACTTCGTCGACAGACTCGCAGTTCACCTACGTGGTGATGCCGATGCGGCTGTGAAGACGTTTCCTCTGACCCCTCTCCCTTCTGAGGAGAGGGGAACCAAATTGTGGATGTCTATGCCGGGCAAGGCACTGGCGACCTAACGACTATCGGACAGAAAACAAATCTGAGTGTGAGGGTGCCGGCACGCTCGTCAATGAGAGGAACGGGCAGCCTGCTTTTCGCGGCAGCTTTTTTCTTCGGAACCTGCAGCGCCGCACGCGCCCAGGAACGAGTCGTATCGGTCAAAATGCTGGCTCCCGGCGCGGGCTGGGCAATAAAGGGAACCCGTCTTTTCTGGATCTCGAGCAACGGTGCGCATTGGACTGATATCACGCCGCCTGCTCCGTCCATGGTGGCGCAAATGGCGTCGATCTTTTTCCTCAATACAACCTTCGGATGGGTGCTGTTCGCTCGCGGCGGTGAGGACCCGCTGTTCGATCTCGCTTCCACTAGCAATGCCGGTGCAAGCTGGTCGGTTACGTCGGTGACCCTGCCGCCCCAGGATCCAGGAGATGCGCCTATTCTCGGGGGGACGAATCGCATTCGCCGACCCGGCGCATGGCTGGATGAATATAGCAGAGAAGGCGGGTCGGCGTTTGCGCCGGGCGCGCTGGCGAAGTGACGACCGGACGGCGGGCGAGCGTGGGAAGTTGGGCGCAGAAGTTCGAACTTGAGCGTGCGATTGAAGGCTCGTCTTGCCCTGGTCGCGGGTGATAAGCCCGACCATGAGCGACGCGGATGCCGAGCCGGATCAGCCACAGGCTGACGCCGGAGAAGGGATGGTCGTGGCCGGAGCCCCAGGGAGCGCCATTGTACATCAGCCTTCGGCCGGCAATCCGTACGACGGAGGCGCTGGTCAGCACGCTGCGCACGGTCTCGCCCGCTCGTCGGCGCCGGCCTTCAGCACCAGCGAGAAGCGCGAATGGTCGTCGACACGGTCAGCGGAGGCACGGTTTCGCTGAGCAAGGGCAAGTGGCCCTTTAAGTCCAGGTTCCAGAGTTCGCGGCGCCGCACGTTCGAATCGCTGCAAGGCGTAGAACAGGCGCGCAGCACCGTCGACAAACCTGAGGAATGTGTCGGGAGGGAAATACTCGCGTCTGCGTTAAGGCCCATTTGGTTCGTGCGCACGTCAGCCAGCAAGCTGCTGAGGCTCGGGCCTGGAGACGTGGCTCAAGTTGGAATTCAGCGGTGCGGCAGAGTGACTACTCCTCCGGGTTCGAGCGAAGTTAGCTCTTGTCAGCCCCACAGCGGGTTGGATAATAACTGCCGGATGGCGCGACTTGAGAACGCTGGAAGCTCCGGGTCTGCTTTGAAATGATATCTCATCGCTTCGCGGAAATCCTTCGCTGACGCTCAGGCTGACCGCAAGGGAGCTTTTGTTGTCATCCTGAACGAAGGCTCCCGGAGTGAAGGATCAACGCGGAGCGATTTTTTGGTGTTTATCGAGACCCCCAAGACACCGGGGAGGGAGTCAGACCTCAAGCCGACCGTTAAGGACCCGCGACTTGTCCGGCGGCGCAGCCGCGCTAGATGAACCCTCCGGCCACAGCGCACTCTTCGCACAGATAGCTTTCCCCAAAGAATACGAAGTCGTGCTTGAGCCAGCCCTCGAGTGATGATCTTTCTATTTCGCCCCGACCCATCTTCGGGCGCTTTGGACGTAGGACGACAGAACAGTCGGGCCGCCTTCGGCACAATCTGCACACGATTCTGCTACGAGGGCCAAATTGAGGGAGATTTTGACGAAGCACCAGAAACTTAGAGGATGGCAACGGAACGGAATGTGTCGGAGTAGGCGAAACTGGCGGGTTATATTCCGAAGATAAATTGGAAGACGAATCAGATCCTGAATCTGATCCGGCGGCAGGAATCAGGCGTTTTCGCAGCTCTGCAATGCTTGGAATCATAATACCCTACTACTAAAAACCGTGCCCCGATCCTTCCAGAACCAAAACGCCACGTTCCGTCGCCCGCATTCCCGCCGACATTGGGCGGACGCGAGGCCCCTTAAGGGTGCACTATCGCCCTAAGCTTGAGCATACGGCGTGCCATTAGCTAATTTTACCTTTCCTTTTCAAAGGCAGTCCGCGCAAAGCATGGCGACGGAAGCCGTCGCAGTAACGCAACGCGCCCATGCACTCAGCAACTCAACTATGCCAACGGCGCGTTGGCGGTCTCGCTAAGCGACAGAATCGCAACTATCGAGACCAGCGCCGCGGCCATCAGGTAGATCGAGGGCGCCATATCGTTCTACGTGCGGGCAAACAGGTACGTGCCACAGCGCTCGCGAACGGCATCTACAAAAGCGCCCGAAATCTTCCTATTGCGAGATCACCATCTGGGAGCTGCTGGTAAGCGCGAGGGTCTGAGCAATAAGCGGGATTGGAAGCGGGGCGTTGTAGGTGACTATGACCTGGGCTGAATTTCCGGGACTAAAGTCCGCGGGGGCGGTATTGTTGCCACCCAGAATTGGATTCACGGTCACGGTGAGCTGGTTCGGGTTGATCCCGTTGGCCTGGTTGAGGATGAAAGTCCTGACCGTCGACGACGCACTCCGTCGTCGTGAGCGGACTAAGGCTGTCTTTTCCGTGAACCGAGGCGTAGCGCGTACCCTCGCGCGCGGCATCGGATACGAAATTATAGTCGTACACGGCAATACCGAACCCAATCATCCCGAACAAGAGCATCAGGAAAGCGATTACGGAAAATGCGAACTCCACCACCGTCTGTCCGCGATCCAGCCGTCTCGTTCGGGGGTACTTTGTCAGCATATTCATGAGCTCGTACGTCCGTTTTCAAAAGGTCGCAGCTTTTTCACGCTCCGGTCATTTTAAGCGCCGCTCGGCCTACTGCACTCGCATCACCGCCAGCCCGTTCACAGAGGGCACCGAAGGAATTCCGGGATAAGGAAGTAAGGTTGAAAAGCTTGCCGTCGTCGTTAGCTGAGCGTAAACGCGAAGGTCCGCGCAACTGCTCGTGCAAGCGACTTGGGCGCCAGGGCTTGAGCCGTTTGGGCATTCGCAGAAGCTGGTTGGGTTGAGGGCCAGAGTTTTCTGGCAAGTTGCCAGCGGACTGATGCCAAAATCATTGCACGCCGCCGTTTCCATCCCCGTGGTATCGTTGGCGTTACCTTCCTGGGCGGCGAAATGAACTCCAGCGGAAGCCGCGTTATTCACCGCGATACTCAGATAAAAGACTCGGCCAAGGTCAGCCGCAACCACCAGCAGCAGTGCGAGGAATGGCGCGATCAACGCCAGTTCCAGCGCAGATTGGCCGGCATGACCGCCGCGCAGCTTGCGAACGGCGCGGCGAGAAATCGAGCTAGCGTTCTTTATGCAACGAAAGAGAGTCATGACTTACTCCGACTTACTCCGCGACTACCGGGGTTTTTACTGGGGGGCCAAAACTACCAAACAAAGCACAGTCATTGTTTATGTAACTCGTGCCTGAAATGGTCAGCGTATCGGCGATGAGTTCGGTACAGTCCGTATCCGAACTCCCGCCAGAAAAAACCAGTGGCGTGCTCGGAAAGTACAGTGCGCCCGTGAAGCTTGTAGTACTGGTGCCGGATACGGTGTTCTGTGGACCGCTGGGCCCCTTGTCGTTTGTCGGGATGTTGCGGTCCTGGAAAAACAGAATTCCTTCATAGGTGCCGGAGGTCGGCGCCGAGAGCGTACTGCTGCTTGCGCTGACCACGATCGGACTGTAGGAATAGGTGGCGTTATACGTGTTGTAAAACATCACCCCACTGCCGGTTCCGTTGGCTCCGCCCTTTATCTGGAGACCCCCGCCCAGCAATATGTAAGTGCCGGAGTTGAAAGTAGCTGACACTCCATTGCCGCTGACGGTGATTCCGCCGCAGTACACTCCCGGATTGAGCGTGGCCGAGGTGCCGTTCGCATTAATGGTGTTTCCGTTACAGGCCACCTGGTTTCTGGAGATTGTGTAGTTCGTGCAAGCGCAGGTATTGCTGAAAGTAGGCGCCGGCATTGAAGCGAACGGATCAGACACGGGACTCGCGTCGATTGTTGGAGTAGGCGAGAAGCCACTTCCTGAGTAAGCACTCGCGACGACATCGATCGTGGAATTGTTAGCGGTTATGGAAGAGCCTCCGCTTGATACCAACCCCTTCGTGTTGTTGGAATCGACGTAGATATTGCACTGGGTGCTGAACAACGAACCGCCGCTTGCGACAAGCGCGTTCGCCGCCGTCGGGTCCAGAGCGTAAAGACAGCCCTGTGCGGCTGAATAACGAGCGACCGCTCGAGCCGATACCGTTACCGATGAAATATTGAAAATCTTCAGGAAGAAAGTCGGCTCTGGCTGACTGACTATTACCTCCACCGCGCTATCATCTTTCGCATAACTGCCTGATTGAGGCGGGACATTAACGACAACACAGGTCTCCCCGGCTGAACCAACACACGCGTTAGATTTCTGTGTCCAGAGTTGCGCGTTGGTGAGACCGTTTTGCGTGACGTCAGCCAAAGCCGCGTTTTGTATGTTAGTGGGCTCAGTGGAGCTACCATTGCCCGAATAGATCTCGCGGTCTCCGGCAATCGCGGCGGCGTCCGCGGCCTGCTGCATCTGCCGTTTGAAAGTCCACAGCAAACCAAGGTCAGTCGCGATCGCCGCACATCCGATAAGCGCGACAATGGATACCGCGACAACGGCCATGATCTGGCCTTTATTTTTACTATCTAGCAGAATTGTCGTATAACCCTCCCAGAGGTGCTATTTGCAGCTAACGCAAAAGAAGTGCCAGTGTTGGATTTCGCCAACGTCTACTCTTATTCACCTAACATTGTCTTAGTTCTTCGCGAATGACGGCGTGGGCATTGCCTTGGAATCATATGCCGTCGCAAATCCGCAACAGCGTGCTTTTCTGTCCAATTCGACCTGAGTCGGAACTCAGCCGCTGGCTCGGGCGAGGCGCTTATTCCTCTTGGTGGAAGTGGGAGGAGCCTCACGGCACGGCCGGGATCGGTTTTGCGGGCGGCAGAAGCGCTCGCGGTAACGCTCGGCGCGTCAATTATGCCAGCGGCGCGTTGGCGGTCTCGCTAAGCGATAGAATCGCGATTATCGAGACCAGCGCCGCGGCCATCAGGTAGACGAGGGCGCCATATCGTTCTGCGTCCGCGCGATCAGGTACGTCGCCACCATCGGTGCCGTTCCCCCCAGCACCGCGAAGCAAACGTTGTGGCTGATCGCTGCGCGCTGCAGCGCACTCGTGCGGGAAAGGCCTCGGCAGTGGCAGCCGGCTCCGCCCCGAAGAAAAGGCACAGGATAACCGTGAAGCACAACTGACCGGTGAGGATGACGCCGAACTTCGGCGAGCGCAGCAGGTGAAACAGCGGCAGTGAGAACAGGAGCATCCCGACGGCTCCGGCGATCAGCAAAGGCTTGCGGCCGAGCCAGTCGGAAAGCGCGCCCGCGCCCGGAATCATCACCAGCATCGCGGCCAGAGCAAGCGTGTTGATCGCGAGCGCATCGGACTTTGGAATCTGAACAATGTGGGTGAAATACACGGTCATATAAACGAAAAGCGTATAGAAACCCACCGCCGAGGTCGCTTTGAGTCCGATCACTTTGAGTATCGCCAATCGCTGGGTTCTCAACGCGCCCAGGAACGATTCGCGCTGCCCTTCTATCGTTCCGGGACGCTCGGGCTCAATCGATCTCGCCCCTCGTTCGAAATCACGGCGGATATAGAGACCGACGATCCCTATCGCGAGCCCGAATATGAACGGCAATCGCCATCCCCACGCTCGCATCACGTCGCGCGGCAGGACGCTGGTCAGCAACGTGGCGATCACCGAGCCCAACAAGGTTCCGGCGCAGGTGCCGAAGAGGCACCAGGTTCCCATGAAGCCCCGCCGATGCGGGATGCTCTTCTCGACCACGAAAACGATCGAAGTCGTGTATTCGCCCCCGACCGAAATGCCCTGTGCCAAGCGCAAAAGAACGAGCAACACCGATGCGGTGACGCCAATCTGCTGATAGTCAGGGATCACGCCGATCAGAAAAGTCGGCACGGCCATCGCAAGCACTGACAGCGATAGCGCTCTCTCGCGGCTCCAGTTGTCGCCAATACGTCCAAACAGGACCGCGCCGACGGGGCGCATCAGAAAGCCGGCCGCGAAAACTCCAAAAGCCGCGAGCAGCGAAGTGGTGGGATTCTCGGAAGGGAAAAAGTGATGCCCAATGCTCACGGCAAAATAGCCGTAAACCGAGAAGTCGTACCATTCCAGGACATTACCGATGAGGCCCGCGATTACCAGCTTACGTTGCGAAGCAATCATGTCGCGGCTTCCATTTCGACCTCGGCCAGGAGCAGGTTCGTAACTCGCTCGTCAGTCGTGGCCGCCGGTTCCGACAGTCGACGGCGCGATGGGCGAGGTGACGGCTACCAGGACTTCCTTGTTGAGCACGTGCTGGCGCGACTCGAACGGAAAAGCCTCCTCGCTCGCGACCACCTTGCCCGAGCCGCCAAGCTGATTGACGAGATCGCTGCGGTCGCGCCGGCGCACGATCACCCATCGCAACTTGCCCTCGAGCGCGTCCTGCTTCAATTTGCCGGCATCCTCGTAGTACGGGAGCGGATTCGGCAGATCGAGGTAGTAGAGCGGCCCGACGGTTTTGTACAGCACCACGCCGGAGGTCGCCAGTCCCATCTGCTGGCGGATGTCCTGGGCGAAATGCTTTTCGCCGCGCCACTTGTCGGCGGCGGGCATCGCGAAGATGAACAGGTAAGCCAGGAAAAGCGCGCCGACCGTCGCCGTCGACATCGCGACTCGCCGCGTGTCGAATCTTTTCAGCGTATAGAACACCGCGAGCAGCGAGATCGCCCAGCAAATCGCATAGATAGCGCGGTCCGGAGCCGCCGGCAGCGTCGCCATCGGTCCTTTGAAGATCCACCACGGCGGAATCATCACGATCGCGCCACCGACAACCGCAATCGCGATCACCGCGTAGCCAAGCCAGAGCAGCCGGCGCCCGAGCGGCGAGAGCGCCTCGATCGGCGTGGCCAGCGTTCGCGCCACCAGCAGCGCTCCGGCCGGCAGGATCGGCAACAGGTAATAGCTCCGCCGCGATCCGGAGAGCGTGAAAAAAATGAACGTCGCCCAGAAATAAACCAGCGCGAAGCGATGGCCGCGCGCGGCGGCGACTTCGTGGCTGGCAGTGACTTGCGGGCCGGCCATCGGTTTGCGATGGGCCTCGGCGAGCGCGGCGGGCAGGAACGCCGACCACGGCATCATCAGGGCAAAGATGACGTAGCAATAAAGATAGACAGGGCCGCGATGGTCGAACGGATGGAAAAACCGCACGACGTTTTCGCGATACACCATCTCCAGGCCCTTTTCGGAGCCGGTGCGCGCGGCCGAGATCGCAAAGGGAACGTAGTAGACCGCTAGTCCGAGCGGAATCGCAACCAGCGATTTCCAATTGAAGAGCCATCGGTTGCGCTCGACCAGCCATCCGATTCGGCCAAGCGCGGGGCCGCGCGAAAGCCGCCGTCCCAACTCCGCCCATCCGTTCACCAGACACGAATACATCCCGAGCACCATCAGCGGCAGCACGTAACCGAGCAGGCCCTTGGTGAGCGACGTCGCCGCCATCACCAGCCAGAGCCCAACCACCCACCATCCGTCCTGGCGCTCCTCATTGCGCAGGAAAAGCGCGAACGCGGCCAACTCTCCAGTGACGGTTTCGACGTCGGCCGACGCGTGACGTGAAAAAAAGACGAAGCTGAAGCTGGTGGCCAGGACGAGTCCGGCGAGCAACGCGGTGCGACGGTCGTAGAGGCGGCGCCCAACCAGCATCACCAGCCACACGCCGAGCAGTCCGGCGATCGCGCAGGGCAGCCGCGCCGCAGTCTCGTCGAGCCCTCCGGTAAGCCGGGTCGCCGCGAGCACCAGCCAGTACGAGCCGAGCGGCTTGTCGAAGTAGACCCGGCCGTTGATCGTCGGCCAGAAGTAGCGCGACGTGAGTTGCATCTCGCGCGCGATTTCGGCCCAGCGGAATTCCGAGGACCACAACGCGCGCGCGCCGAGCCGCGCAAAGAACATCGCCGCCGCCAACATCAGGACGGCCGTCGCGGCGGCGCGCCATGAAACAGCGTAGCCGAACATCGTGATGGTCGCGTCGCCGACAGCCTGAGGCGATTGGCCGGCGGCACAGGTCGACGCTAGGTCGATACGCTCGTCGGCGTGGCGCGGGTCGGCGGTGCTTTCCATTTCGCGATCAGGTTCGCAGCCTGTTCCTTGGGGTTCAAGTACCTCGAGCGCTGATACGTGTTCCTGATCGCGCGGCCGATCTTTCGTGATCGCGCGTTCGATCGGCCCCGGATAGAAACGCCGCTTAGGCGCATGCTAGCGTCGAAAGTATCCGGCCTTCGCCGGCAGGCTCCCGGGAGAGATGACCGCAATGAGCGACGAGCACGGCCACGAGGCCTCCGGGCGCAAGCCCAACCGCCTCATCAACGAGCAGAGTCCGTACCTGCGCCAGCACGCTCACAATCCGGTGGATTGGTACGCGTGGGGCGACGAGGCGCTGGCGCGGGCGCGCGCCCAGAACAAGCCCATCCTGCTCTCCATTGGCTACTCGGCATGCCATTGGTGTCACGTGATGGAGCGCGAGTCGTTCGAGAACGAACAGATCGCGCAGTTGATGAACGAGAACTTTGTTTCGATCAAAGTCGATCGCGAGGAGCGTCCCGACCTCGATCAGATTTACATGGATGCGGTCCAGTTGCTGACCGGGCGCGGAGGATGGCCGCTGACCGTGTTCCTGACGCCCGACGGCGAGCCGTTTTACGGCGGCACCTACTTTCCGCCCGAGGATCGCCAGGGGATGCCCGGCTTTCCGCGCGTGCTGACGGCGATCGCCAACGCGTATCAAACGCAGCCCGCCGATATCCGTCAGAATGTCGAGCGGCTCGGCAAGGGGCTTTCGGGCCTCGCCGAATTCAATCCCGACGGTGGCGAGCTTCGGCCCGACATGGCGGAGAATGGCGCGCGCGCGCTGGCCGAGCATTACGATCGGATCAACGGCGGATTGGGACACGCGCCCAAGTTTCCCAACAGTTTCGTGTTTTCGCTTTTTCTGCGGATGCATCAGGCGACCGGCGATCTCGAATTCGGCCACATGGTGCGCGAGACGCTGACGAAGATGGCCAAGGGCGGCATCTACGATCAGCTCGGCGGCGGATTCCATCGCTACAGCGTCGACGATCGATGGCTGGTGCCGCACTTTGAAAAGATGCTCTACGATAACGCGTTGCTGGCGCGGCTTTATCTCGACGCCGGCCGCGCGCTCGGCGAGCCCGAGTTCCTGACCGTGGCGCGCGAGATTCTGGATTACGTGCTGCGCGAGATGACCAGTCCCGAGGGCGGCTTCTACTCGACCCAGGACGCGGACAGCGAGGGCGAAGAGGGCAAGTTCTTCGTCTGGACGCCGGATGAGGCGCGCGCCGTGCTCGGCGAGGAGTTGAGCGCGATCGCGGAGCGTTATTTCGACATCAGCGACGAGGGCAACTTCGAGGGCGCCAACATTCTGCATCGCACGATCAGCGCCGAGGACGCGGCGCGGCTGTTCAAGAAAAGCCCGGAGGAGATGGAGCGTGCGATCGGCGAGATTCGCCGCCGCCTGTTCGAGGCGCGCGAGCGGCGGGTCAAGCCGGCGCGCGACGAAAAGATTCTCGCCGCGTGGAACGCGATGATGATCGGCGCGCTGGCCGAGGGCTATCGGGCGCTCGGCGACGAGCGCTACTTGAAGGCCGCCGCGCGCGGCGCGGAGTTCGTGATGACGCGGCTGTGGGACGGCCACGCGCTTAAGCGCTCGTACAAGGACGGCGTCGCGCGTTTCAACGGTTACCTGGAGGACTACGCGCTGTTCGCGGGCAGCCTCATCGATCTTTACGAAGCCTCGCTCGAGAGCCGCTACCTGGAGTTGGCGCGCACGATGGCCGACGCGATTCTTGAGCGCTTCCTCGATTCGGAAAAGGGCGGCTTCTTCTTCACCTCGGCCAACCACGAGCGGCTGATCACACGCTCGAAGGCGGTGTTCGACGGCTCGACGCCCTCGGGCAACAGCGCGGCCGTGATGGCGCTGCTGAGGCTTCACGGCTACACCGGCGAGGAGCGCTACTTCGCCGAGGCGCGGCGCACGCTCAGCTTGCTGCGCAGCTTCGTCGAGCAGCAGCCGTTCGCGTTCTCGCACATGCTCGAGGCGATCGACCTCTATCAGCGCGGCGCGGCCGAGATCGTGATCGTAGGCGATCGCGGCACCGCCGTCTGGGAAGAGTGGATCGACCGGCTTGGCTTGCTCTACCTGCCCAACCGCGCGCTCTTCCTCGCCGACCCGCGCGCGTCGGCGAGCGGCTTCGTGCCGGAGGCGGTGCGGGGCAAATCGCAGGTCGACGGCAAGTTGACGGCCTACGTATGCCGCGAACGGACTTGCACCGCGCCGATTACCTCGTTCGAGGCGTTGAGGGGAGAGCTCGGCGGGGCGGGCTGAGGGCTGGATGGCGATTCACGACGCGGCGCGACGCGCCTCGACGTCCGTATCTTCAGGTCCGACGTACGCGCCGATGGCGCTTAACCGGCCGGCGGTCGCCGCGCGCTCGGCGCTCAAGGTCGCGGTCTTAAACGCCGCCGGCGGCGCCGACTTCCACGCGATCCTCGGCTGTCTTACGCGTCCACCGCTGGCCGATGCGGGCACGCTGCTCTTGTGCGAGGCGAGCTGGCGGATGCCAAAGCATCGATGGGTCGAATTCGCGCCCGGGCTCGCCGCGGCGCTCAAGATGAGCTTCGCGTTTGTGCCGGCGTTCGGTCGTGTCGCAAAAGACGGCGGGCTCCGCGCGATCGGCAACGCGATTCTGTGTGCGCAACCGCTGGAGGACTTTCGCGCCGTCGCGTTGTCCAGGCCGCCGTTTAAATTTTATCGACCCCCGCTCGTTGGCACGCATCAGGGAGTGCTCGCCAGTATCAACGTCGACGGCCGCCGCGTCACGATGGGTGTCGTGCACCTGGAGCGGCGATGGGATCCTGAGGGACGCGCGCGGCAGATGGAAGATTTCCTGAGCGCGATCGGCAACGAGACTCCGGTCATTATTGGCGGCGACCTCAATACGACCACGATGGACATGGACCGGCGCTTTGAGTTGTTGCGCGCGGCGGCGGCGATTGCAACGCGACCGTGGCGCTTTCGCGAGCCGCGGCCGCACGAGCCGCTTTTCGAGCGGATCAAGGAGCACGGATTTTCGATCGAAGGGGCGAACGTTCGCGGCGTGCCGACATTCACCGTGAGCCGATTGGTGCCGCCGCTATGGCGTCCGAAGCTCGACTGGATCGCGGCGCGCGGAATCCAGCCGGTGAAGGGATCGGCCACGGTCGTCCCGGCGCGCACGTCGATCCTGGGGCGCCGGGTGTCGGACCACGATTTCGTGATGTGCGAATTCCGCCTGTGACGGAGAATTCGCTTAACGTGCGGCGCGCCTCCACTTGTCCATCACCCTTTCGACTTCTTCGGCGGTAGCGAAGTCGCCGGCGTCGGCTTCCTTAAGCGCGGCAACAACTTCTTCGCTCTGCTGTTCGCTGAGCTCAGAAGAGCCTTGACTCGTTCCCTGAGCGGCGTCTGATTTGAACTTCTTCACCAGCCTATAGTAGCCATTTGAGGAATGCATTGCACCGCGGCTCAGTCAGCCGCGCTTGCGGTTCGGCCTCAGCCAGCACCGTCGGATAGCCCAACGGCGGCTGCACGCCGCTCCGAAGGGCTTCGCTCTCCTCGCAGTCATCCGGTAAAATCGTTTTTGACACCTGCCTGAAGGAGCAATAGTCCGATGAGTGATTCTCGTAACGCGCCCGATCACTGGCGCGACCACGGCGTCCGCGTGATTCCCGGCAACCAGCTTGACCCGAATACGGCACAGACGCCGGGGATGTCGCGCGCTGCGGCAATCAACCACGCCCGCGCCGGCGCGCAAAAAATTTGGGCTGGCACCGTGGAGATCGAGGCGAACGCGAAGACCGGCGCGCATCATCACGGCGAACTCGAAAGCGTCATCTACGTCGTCGCGGGCCGTGCGCGAATGCGATGGGGCGAACATCTCGAATACGTCGCCGAGGCGGGACCGGGTGATTTCATCTTTATCCCGCCCTTCGTGCCACATCAGGAAATCAACGCCTCGACCGACGCGCCATTGTCCTGCGTGGCTGGTGCGCAGCGGCCAGGAGGCGGTGGTGATCAATCTCGATATTGAGCCCGTTGAACGCCCCGAGTCGGTGTTCTGGGTCGATCCGATTCACCGCCATCCGCAGGGATGAATCTCAGCCGCGCTTGCGGAGCCGTTCGGCCTCGGCCAGCAGCGTCGGATAGCCGAACGGCGGCTGCACGCCGCTCAAATCGAGGTTGCCGAGGCGGCGCGAGCGCGTGATCATCGCGCCCGCCGCGTTAGCGACCTCGGCCGCGGATTCGTCGCTCAGCTCATATCCGTACAACTCGCGCGCCATCGCCTTGGCCGTGCTCGCTGTCAGCTTCGCCATGGTCATTCCTCCCGTGATTCATTCATAGGTTGTTACGACGCGCGGAGGACCGCGCGAGATCCTTCGACTCCGGCAGCCTTCGCTCAGGATGACCCAAGGGAGCACCGCGTTTTCAGTATGATCCTCAAAGTATACGTCACTAAATCTTTGGCAGTGGTAGCGGGCCGCGTGCGCGTTCGTAGGCGTCGGCCACCTGCAACACCGTGATTTCGTCGAATGGCTTGCCGACGACTTGCATCGAGAGTGGCAGCCCGTCGTTCGATAGCCCCAGCGGAATCGAGACCACCGGCTGCCCGGTCGCGTTGAATGGCCCGGTGAAGCGCACCATGTTGGCGATCATGTCGTAGGAGCGGTCGTCGATCCTCGGCGCGGCGGTCGCCTGCGACGGCGCGAGCAGGACGGCGTGGTCCTGCAGCGCCGCGAGCGCCTCGGCCAGCATCAGGTTGCGCTCGCGCTGCGCGCGGACGTAGTTGACCGCCGTAATCGTCATCGAGGTCTCGATAAGCGAGCGGACGTCCGCGCCATAGTCGCCGGGCCGCTCGCGGATCCACTGTTCGTGGAACTCCAGCGCTTCGGCCATCAACACTACCATCGTGACCAGCGAGCCCTCGACGAACGACGGAATCGAAACCTCCTCGACCGTCGCGCCCAGCGATCCGAGTTGCTTGAGCGCCGCGCTGAACGCGCGCGCGACCGGCTCCGACACGCCCGTGTTGAGCTCGCGGATCACGCCGACGCGCATCCCCTTGAGGTCGCCGCCCATCCGGCTGGCGTAGTCGGGCACGGGCTCGCGGCTGGAGGTCGCGTCGTTGGGGTCGTAGCCGGCGATGATGTTGAGCATCAGCGCGGCGTCGCGTACGGTGCGGGTGATCGGTCCGGTGTGGTCGAGCGAGTCGGAAAGCGGCATCACGCCGTAGCGGCTGACGCGGCTCCAGGTCTGCTTGAGTCCGACGCATCCGCAGCACGCCGCTGGAATCCGGATCGAGCCGCCGGTGTCGGTCCCGATCGTCGCCACGGCGGTGCGGGCGACGATCGCCGCACCGGAACCGCCGCTGGAGCCGCCGGGGATGCGGTTGAGGTCGTAGGGATTGTGGCAGGCGCCCCAATGCGGATTGTTGCTGGACGCGCCGTAGGCAAACTCGTGCAGATTGAGCTTGCCGAGCAGCACCGCGCCCGCCTCGGCCAGCCGCGTCCATACGGTGGAGTCGTGGTTGGGCACGAACTCGCCCAGGATTTTCGAGCCGCCGGTGGTCAGGATGCCTTTGGTGTAGCAGAGATCCTTAAGCCCGATCGGCACGCCATGAAACGGCCCGCGCCAGCGCCCGGCGGTGATTTCCGCCTCGGCCTTGCGCGCCATCTCGCGCGCCACGTCGGCGGTCACGGTGATGTACGAGTTGACGCGCTCGTCGACCGCCTCGATACGGTCGAGATACGCCTGGGTCAGTTCGACCGGCGAGATTTCCTTCGCGCGCAGCTTCTCGGAGAGCGCGGCGACGTCGAAATCGAGCATCGGACTTGGATTGGCCATCGGTCACCTCGCGTGCGGATGGATCTTTCGCGGATGGGCGGGTGCGGCAGCGACCGATTCCCGTCTGCCATCCACTTGTCGTTTTCCAGGCGTCTTCGCGCGTTACCCTAGCGCAATTGCGGGCGAAGGGGTGAGCGGCGGGCGGCATCCCGAGGGATGGCGATTACTTCACGATGCCGCGGCGGCGTAGATCGGCTATCCGATCGCCGTCGTAGCCCAAATGGTGCGCGAGAAGCTCGTCGGTATGCTCGCCCAAAAGCGGCGCGGCGCGCTCGACCCTGCCGGGCATCGCCGAGAATTTCGCCAGCGTGCCGGTCTGCACGACACCGCCCCATTGTGAATGATGCAACTCGGCAAGCAGCTCATTGGCGCCGACCTGGGGATCGTTGAAGAGATCGGCCGTGCGATGCGTGCTCAGTGCCGGAACGCCGGCCGCGCCGAGCGCCGCGAGTGCCGCCGCGCGATCGACGCCCGCGAGCGTCGCGGCGATCGCCTGCGCGAGCGGGCCGTCCTCCGGCTCGCGCGCCGCCGCTTCATATGGCGTATCGTGCGGGAGCTTACACACGCGCCGCATCGCTTCCCACTGCGCCGGCTCTGAAGCGTGGACGAACATCCACGCTCCATCGCGGCACTGGTAGGCACGGCAGAGCGCCGAGCGGCCGCGCGATTCGGGCCGGCAATTCTCCATATCGGGGCGACCGTCGTAGAAGATGAACTCGCCCGCCTGGAACGCCATCGCGGACTGCAACAGCGAGGTCTCGCAGAGTTGTCCGTGGCCGAGACGTTCGCGCGCGCGCAGCGCCAACACGCATCCGAACGCCGAGAGCATTGCGGCCCCGTAATCGCAGATCGCGCAAGTCAGATATAGAGGTGGATGATTGTGCCCACCTTCGGCCGCCATCAAGCCAGAGCGCGCCTGCAACAGTGGATCGAAGCCGGGCTGGTTGTGCTCGGGGCCGCGATTGCCGAAGCCGTTGACCGACATATAGATGAGGCGCGGATTGATCGCCGAGAGCGATTGGTAGTCCAATCCGAAGCGGCGCATCCGGCCCGGCCTGAGATTTTCGACCACGATGTCGGCGCGGCGCACCAGGCCGTGGATTATCTCGCGTCCCTCGGGCGCGGCGAGGTCCAGCGAGAGGGCGCGCTTGCCCTGGTTCCATCCGAGAAAGCCGAAACCGAAGTGGCGGAACGCGTCGCCCTCGAGGCTTTCGAGCTTGATCACGTCGGCGCCCATCTGGCTGAGGATCATCGGGCCGTATGAGCCGGCGATGTAGCTGCAAAAATCGAGCACCAGCACGCCGTCGAGCGGCCCGCGCGCGAATTTGCGGTTGCGCGCGGCGCCGTCGTGCGAGCGTGACGGCGGCTCTGCGAGCCATTCCTCGACCATGCGATCGTCCGGTGCGATCTCGCGTGCGGTCATGACCAAGCGCTGGCGCCGGTCCGGCGATCTCGCCGGGCGTGAGTTCCAGTCCCACCGCGATGCCGCCCTGGATGGTCGCGCCGAGCGTCGGGTCGTCGATCGCGCGGCGCATCGCGAGCGCGTCCACCTGCGGATGGTTGATGAAGTCGGTGCGCGAGAGCACGGGCGCGCAGGGGATGTCGTTTTCGCTGAGGATGCGCAGCCACTCCTCGCGCGGGCGGGTCGCGATTATCTCTTGCAGCAGGTCCTTCAGCGCCTGGCGATGCTGCGTCGGCACGCCCCATGGCGCGCCCTCGAAGCGAGGGTCGGAAACCAGTTCGGGCCGCTCGATCGCGAGCGCCAGCTTGTTCCAGAACGTCACGTTGCCGCAGGCGACGAACAGGTAGCGGTCGTCAGCGGCGCGAAACAGCCGGTAGCAGGGAATCGGGCCGAGCGGGTCCAGCGGCCCTTCATACATGCGGGTCATCTTTTCGTGGCGCATGATGCCGCCCGTCTGGAGAGAAAATGCGCCAGCCAGTAGCGAGACTTCGACCACTTGTCCGCCGCCTCCGGCCTCCCGCGCGCACAGCGCCGCGGCGACCGCAGTCGCGCCGAGCACGCCGGCCGAATAGCTGGCGGCCGGGAAATGCAGCGCCACTGGATTTCCGCTGAGCGCCCACTGGCTGCCGTAGATGCCGCCGAGCGCCGAGGCCAGTTCGTCGCTGGCGTCGAAATCGGCGAGCGGGCCGCGGTTTCCGAGCGGCGGAACGTGCAGCACGACCAGGTGCGGATTGATTCGGCGAAGCGCCGCGTAGTCGAGTCCAAGCTCGCGCATCCGCGCCCCGGTCCATCCGAACACCGCCGCGTCGGCCCATCGGAGCAGCCGCTCGATGCGCGCGCGCTCGGCTTGAAGGTCGAGGAACAGCGCGCGCTTGCTGCGATTGAGCGCATGGAAATGCGCCGTGCCGCGCGCGCGAGCGCCGCCCGGCGGTTCCACCTTGACGGCGCGCGCGCCCTGCTCGGCGAGCAGCATCGCGGCGTAGGACGCGCCCAGGTTGGAGTCGAATTCGACCAGGTTAATGCCGTCGAGAGCCTTATTCATCGCGGTCCGGCTGCGCGCGATTTTTTTGGCTTCGCGCCGCAGCGGGCAGTCGAAATTCTCACGAGGCGGGCTGCGCATGCAAGCGCTCAGAAACAGGAAGTTCCGTCACGACTCGTGGCAGCACGCCAGTGAATTCAACCGCGCATAATGTTCGTGTAACCGGCACGTAACCTTTGCACTTTAAAACACGCTGCGTGCGCAGTATCCCTACGCGGGACCGCTGTCACTACGCTCAAAAAACGGAAGCAAGGATGGTCGCGCTCGACCTGAACAGGCAGCGACGGCGCAGGGGGTCAAATGAAGCTAGGAGGAGTTGGCCGATTCGCAATGGGAGTGGTCGCTGGCGCGGCGCTGGCGACCGCCACGGGATGCGCGTCTTTTGCCGGATGGGGTCCGACGCCGCCGGTGACGGCTACGTCGCCATCGGCGGGGCACGGGGCGCCCCGATTCGCAGAGACGTCGGGACTAGGCGCTTTCACCTGGCGGGAAACCGAAGTGCCGCCGTGGGTCCGAGTGCAGGACTGCGCGATCGTAGCGATCTCTTCGCCCGATCGTTGGGCCTGCCCGGACGGCAAGGTTTACACCAGCTTTGATCTATCTCGGGCGCGGACCCGCGAGTATGAACTTCCGCCGCTACCGCCGCCAGCGCCCATTGTCCTGACAGCATATCCGGAGCAGCCATCCGCGCCGGTGGAAAAGATGGTTCTGCGCGGCGTGCACTTCGATTTTAACAAGGCGGACATCCGTGCCCAGGACGCGGCCGTTCTGGACGAGGCGGCGGAAACTCTGAAGGCACACCCGGACGTGGCGGTCGCCGCAAATGGGTACTGCGACTCGATCGGCGGGGTCAGATACAACCTGAGGCTCTCTGAACGCCGGGCCGATGCAGTTGTGAGGTACCTGGCCGACCACGGCATCGCGGAAAGCCGACTGAGCCCACACGGCTTCGGCAAGACGGACTTCGTTGCCAGTAACAGTACCGAGGAAGGACGCGCCCAGAACCGCAGGGTCGAACTGGTGCCGAACCAGGGCGGCGGGCGGGTGTTCATCATGGGAGTCCCACAGTAGGCCGGCAAAGTCCGTTCCGGTCATCGCAGGGGGTCAAATGAAGAGAGGACGAATTGGTCGATTCGGTTTGGCGGTGATTGCCGGCGCGACGCTGGGATTGGCCACCGGATGCTCATCGATATCCGTATCGAGGGCCGGATGGGGTCCGGCGCCGCCGAACACTGGCGCTCCAGTCGCCGCCCAGCAAGGCGCGCCTCGGTTCAGCGAGACGACCACAATGCACCTGACCTACAAGGAAGAGGCGGCGAAGCCGCCGTCATGGATACGGGTACAGGACTGCGCGATCGTGGCGATCTCGACTCCGAGCCGCTACGCCTGCCCCGACGGCAAGGTCTACACCGGCACCGAGCTCTACCAGGGCCGGTCCGGCAGTTAGGGGATCAGTTGAGATCGTGGAGCAGCGCAATCACATCGGAGCAGCCGCAAGGATGACGGTAAGGCAGGTCGCCTCACGGCGACGGGGGTCAGTCGGCACAACGGCCGAACGCCAAGGAGAGAGGGTCTAATGAAACGTAAAAAGTTACTTAATCTAGCGCTCGCGATCGTAATCGTGGCCGGAGTCGCCGCGGCTGGAGCGCGACGCGCGTCCGCGCAGGTTTCCAGCGGGGTGAAGCTATGGGTCGACCAGCGCACCGGCCAGGTCTTCGTGCGGCCCGGCGCCGGTCGCGTCCCGCTCTCGATGACGACCGCGGATGAAAGCACCATCGAGCAGCAGGTCGAACAGAAAATACAGGCCAGGACCGACGCGCAAATAAAGGCCCAGGTCCAGCAGAGCGCCGCACAGCTACAGGAGCAGAACCAGGTACTGGCAACTCAGGTCCAACAGATGGAGCCGGCGTGGAAGAGTTACTTGGATGATTTCCATGACAAGTTCCGGCTGGGTGCGGTTTTCTACGGCGATTACCGGTTCTATACCAACACCGGTTTCCAGCCGCAGGAGTTGACCCAGCTGACCAACCTGGGTCCAGGCAACAACAATTACAACTCGTTCGACATTACTCGCACCTATCTCAATTTCTTCTTCTTTCCGACCAAGGATTGGACGCTCCGCATAACCCCGAACATGTACAAGACGATCGGCTCGTCCAACGACAAAGTCGGCCAGACGACAGGGTTTGGCAGCAACGAGGACGGCGACTTCGGCGTGCGTATCAAGTACGCCTCGCTGGCGTACAACGGGCTGTGGGACCAGGTTCCGATGCTCAAGGGCGGGACGGTTTCGATGGGTGAAATTCCCAACCCGCTGGTCGATTGGGAAGAGCAACTCTACGGATTTCGCTTTGTCAACTTGACGCCGTGGAACTGGCTGAGCTTGTCTTCGACGCAGGTCGGCGTGTCGATGCAGGGACCGGTCAAGTTCCACGATAAGATGTATCTCGACTACGACATCGGCGCCTTCGACAACTCGAGCTTCCACGCCTTCGAGCAGACCGACACCAAGCAGTTTATGGTGCGCGGGAGCGCCTACCCGTTCGGCGCGAACTGGCGCTACGACGGACTGGGTATAACCGGCTTCTATAACTATGGCTACGGCAACACGGCGCCTGATACGACGAATCTTCCGACGACGCTTAAGGGCGGCGACGCGCACATCACGAGGATCGCGGCGCTGGTGCATTACACCGCCTACAACTGGGGCTTGGCGGGCGAGTTCGACTCAGGGTAGCAACGCGTTCCAGGCCTCCAACCTGTGGTCCGGCAGCGGTCCGGCCGACGCGTTTGGCTTCCCGACCGGCAAGGCGATCACCTCAGGAAAATTTGCCGGTAACACTTGCGGCAACGGCGTCCCCGTTACGGTGGCCGGCAAAGCGGTGACTACACTGCCTTGCTATCCGCTGTTTAACACCTTTGGACCGCAGGCGGATGCGCAGACGGCGATCCTGAACAATGGCCAGGCGCAGCAGGAGGGATTCGACTTCTTCGGCCATTTCCATATTCCGGAAACGCCGGTCACCTTCTTCGGCATGTTCCAGTGGCTGTTGCCTAACACAAACCAGTTCTCGAACGATCCACTGGACTTTTACCGCTGGGTCTTCGGTATAAGCTACCAGTACAACGAGTATCTGCGCTTCGCGATCGACAGCCAGAATATCTCGTACTACCACAGCCAGGAGTCGATTCCGATCTCGGTGCTGAAACCGTTCGGGTACGTGCCGGGCGGCACTTTCAACGGCCAGCAGCTACCCAAGACCGGCAGCATCCCGGAGATGGTGCAGCGCGATACGCACTCCATATTCGCCAACGTGGAGTTCAGCTACTGAGATAGTTCTCGTTCCCCGG
>CAVYTJ010000029.1:0-38697 GCA_963771325.1 uncultured delta proteobacterium
GGAGCGGGCGACCGGGGTCGAACCGGCGACGTCCAGCTTGGGAAGCTGGCATTCTACCACTGAATTACGCCCGCCTGCGGTGAAGTCTAGGGTCGCCGCATCGGAGTGTCAAATCCGCAAGGGGGAGACGCGCGGCGCGCGATGCGAAAAGAACAGCACGAGGAAGCGCCGAAAAAAACAGACATCCGGCGCTTCCTCGCTCGACCCCCACCTTTGTCCTCCCCCAAGACACGGGGGAGGAAATAGGAGTTGGGAAACAGAAACTCACTCACTCGTTGTGGCAAACAGAAGTACGCTTGAGGGAGAAACAAAAACTCACGCGCGGTGGGAAACGGAAACTCACTGATGTGGGAACACAGACTCGCTATTCCCGCAGCACAGATGGAAGAAGAGAAAGACCCAGTCGGAAGCGAAAGGCTTACCAGTAGCGGACGCGGCCGACGTCGGTGTGCACGAAGTCGGAGGCCGGATAATAGCCGACGCCGCCGCCGCGCATCGCGAGCGCCACCCGATGCAACTGATCGAGCGTGCGTCCGGGGACGCGCCAGTCGAGCGCCAATCCGTCCATGTGCAGGCTGTGATGCGCAACGCCGTCGCTGCGCGCCGCCAGCATCGCGTTGGTCTCGGGCGTGCGATAGCCGGAGATAATCGCCACCTCGGCGTCGGTGTGGAGCTTGCGCCGGATCGCGACCACCAGGTCGAGCAGCGCCGGGCTGATCGGCTTGACCACGTTCTGGCGATAGTCGCGCAGGATGTAGTCGATCTCGTCGAGCGCCTGCGGGATGTAGCGCCCCTTCTCGTAGTAGACGATGTCGAGTTGCTCGCTGGTGTGCAGGTTATAGAACTTCAGGCGGCGCGGCGTGGCCGGCGCGGTCAGCATCGCGAGCGCGCTTGCCGGCGCGAGTGTCGCGGTCGCGGCGGCGATCCCCGCCATCCTGAGGAAACGGCGGCGGTCGATTGCGGGCTGCGGCGCAGCCGGCGCGATCAGAGAATCGGGACGTTCAATCTCCGAGACGATGCCGTTAGTCATGCCACTGATAAAGATTGATGGCTTCGTTTCTCCCAATTTCCGCGTCCCCCGAACTGCTCGCCCCACCCGGTCGGCCCGCTGCGTGCCCCCCGCTCACCGCGCGGCGCGCGGTTGGAGTCAGCGGAGGCATCGGGTAACTTTACACTCTCCAAGGACGCGGCGCTACAGCGTTCGAGTCACTTCCGGCACCGATGAAACCGCCCCCAATTCGGCCAAAAACGCCAATAAAGCCAATAAATCCGGCCCGTGCGCGCACCCGGCCGCTGGCCTCGCTGTCGCGCAAGGTCGAGCGCGGCCAGTTCGCGCGGGAACTTCACGCCGGGGCCACGATGCGCGAGTTTATCGCCGCATTGCCCGAAACTCTGGCGGCGGCCGATCTCCGCGAGCTGGCGCGGCGAATCGCGGCGGCGCGCCGCGCCGGGCGGAGCTTCCTGATGCTCACCGGGGCGCATCCGCTGAAGGTCGGCCTGAGCCCGCTCATCTGTGGGATGCTGCGCGACGGCGTGCTGAGCGCGATCGCGACCAACGGCGCGGCGATCATCCACGACTTCGAGCTCGCCTTTGCCGGACGCACCTCGGAGGACGTCGGCGCGGGGCTCGGCGACGGCAGCTTCGGGATGGCCGAGGAGACCGGCGCGTTTCTCAATCGCGCGGCGCGGCTGGCCGCCGAGGAGGGTAGGGGACTGGGCGAGGTGGTGGGCCGCGAAATCGTCCGCGCACGCCTGCGCTACCGCGACGCCAGCATCTTTGCCGCCGCCTACCGCGCGGGTGCGCCGGCGACCGTGCACGTCGCGCTCGGCGCCGACATCATCCATATGCATCCGGCGGCCGACGGCGGCGCGATCGGCAAGGCCACGATGACGGACTTCCATCGACTGGTCGCGGTGGTCGCGGCGCTTGGGCGCGGCGTGGTGCTCAACCTGGGCTCGGCGGTGGTGATGCCGGAGGTTTTTCTCAAGGCGCTCAACCTCGCGCGCAACCTGGGCCGGCGCGTCGACGGCTTGTGCGCTGCCGACATGGATTTCATCCGCCAGTACCGGCCGCGGATCAACGTGGTCGAGCGGCCGACCGCCGGCGGAAGGGGAGCGCGCGGAATCGCGCTCACCGGCCATCACGAGATCATGTTTCCGCTGCTCGCCGCCGCGGTGCGCGAGGAACTCGCGCGGCCGGCGCGGCGGCGAGGTTGACGATGGCCGCTCGCGCGACGAACCGCGGGGGCGGTGCCGCTCCGATCGCGATTCTCACCGACTTTGGCTACCGCGACCATTACGTGGGCGCGATGAAGGGCGTGATCGCTTCGATCGCGCCCGGCGCCCCACTAATCGACATCACGCACGGCGTGCCGGCGCAATCGATCGCGGCGGGCGCGATCGCGCTCGCGCAGACGTGGCGGCTCTTCCCGCCGCGGACGGTCTTCCTGGTGGTCGTCGATCCGGGCGTGGGCACGGCGCGGCTTGCGGTGGCGGTCCAGACGCGCGCGGGAGCGCGATTCGTCGGGCCCGACAACGGCGTGCTCTCGCTGGCGCTGGAGGAGGCGGGGCCGTCGCGCGCGGTCGAGTTGCGCGCGCCGCGCTACCGGCGCGCGCGCGTGAGCGCGACCTTTCACGGGCGCGACATCTTCGCGCCCGCCGCGGCGCATCTGTGGCGCGGCGTCAAGCTCGAATCGTTGGGGCCGCCGGTACGCGAGGGCCTGACGCATCTGGAGCTGGCGGAGCCGCGCGAGGGGGTCGAGGAGCTGCGCGGCGAGGTGCTGTATGTCGACGGGTTCGGCAATCTGGTGAGCAATATCGCGCGCGACGCGCTGGCGCGCTTCGAGGCGCGCTTTCCCGCTATGCGGCTTTCCGTTAGGATCGGAACGGGCGCGCCGATCGAGATACTCCAGGCTTATGGCGACGCCCGCAACGGTGTTCCTCTCGCTACGTTTGGAAGTTTCGAGCTGCTGGAAATTGCCGTGCGCGACGGCAGTGCCGCGCAGCGTTTCGCCGCCGGGCCGGGCGCGATGGTAACCGTCCGGCCGCTGCGTCGTAAGACCGTCATGAGCCGCCGGCAATGACTCCGGCATCAAATAAATACCGGCACGAAATCAATAATGGATGATTCCACCGCACACGACGAATCGCAGGTCCTAACCGATATCCCGCGCGTCACGCCCGCGCCGGTTTACGAGCCCGAGGTGATGCCGCCGCCGCGTCCGCGGCCCTCGGGCGTCACACGGACGCACGTCGCACTGTTCCTGCTGACGCTGCTGACCACCACGATGGCCGGGGCGGACATGGCTGGCGCGTTTGTGTCGCTGGCGCATCCGTTTGCGACCTTCGGCAACCTCGCCGCGGGACTGTCGTTTTCGATCCCGCTGATGATGATCCTGTTTGCGCACGAGATGGGCCATTACCTGGTGGCGCGGCGCAATAACGTGGACGTGAGTCCGCCCTATTTCATCCCGGCGCCGCTGCCGTCGGTCTTTTTCATCGGCACCTTCGGCGCGTTTATCCGAATGCGGTCGCCGGCGCGCACGCGGCGCGTGATGTTCGATATCGGCGCGGCGGGGCCGTGGGCGGGGGCCGTGCTGGCGGTGCTCGCGGTGGCGATCGGGCTTAAGCTCTCCGACGTGTCGCCGCTCGACGCCTCCGGCGGCGGATTACAGCTCGGCAATTCGATCCTGTTCTGGGCGCTGTCGTACGCGGTGCTGGGCGTCGATCCCAACTCGGTCAACGTCAACCTCCATCCGATCGCGTTCGCCGGATGGATCGGGCTGCTGGTGACGACGCTCAACCTGCTGCCGGTCGGCCAGCTCGACGGCGGCCACGTGGTCTACGCGCTGTTCGGCCGCTGGCATCGGACGATCGCGCGCCTGTTCATCGTGGCGTGCGTGATGATGGTGGTGGTGCCGCTCTTCATGGGCTCGGCATACTGGGGCGGATGGCTCTTCTGGGTGGTGTTCCTTTTCTTTCTCGGCCTGGGGCATCCGGCCACCGTCGATGCGGATACGCCGCTCGATCCGCGGCGGAGAGCCTTTGCCTGGGCGACGATCGTGCTGTTCATCGTGACCTTCAGCCCGGTGCCGGCCTGGTACGCGGAGGGGACTCAGAATCCGCAGGAGCAGCAGCCCAAGGACAATACCTACAGCGTCGTCTACCGGCCCGCGCCGCCGCGGCTACCCGCCTCGGTGCGGCTTAAGGGACTCTGATGAGTGGCGGGGGGAAGCGACCGAGCTGGGATCAGTACTTCATGACGATCACGCGGCAGGTCGCCGAGCGCTCGACCTGCCTGCGGGCCAAGGTGGGTGCGGTGATCGTGCGCGACCGCAGCATCCTCGCGACCGGCTACAACGGATCGCCGGCCGGGATGCCGCATTGCACCGAGGTCGGATGCCTCATCTATGAATCGCGCACGCCCGACGGCGAAATCGAGCAGAACTGCTGGCGCACCATCCACGCTGAGATTAACGCGATCACGCAGGCGGCCAAAAACGGCGCCGCGATCCGCGACGCCGACATCTACGTGACTCACACGCCCTGCATCCACTGCCTCAAGGTGCTCATCAACACCGGCATCCGCACCGTTTACTACGGGCGCGAGTACAAGCTGCATACGGTGGGCGACGTGCTCAAGCATGCGGCGGTAAAACTCGTGCAGGTGGCGCCGGAGGACGCGGATGCCTCCGCATGAGAGCGGCGCGGGCGCGGGTGGCGGCGCCACCACGGCGCGGCCGTGCGGAATCTGCGCGCTCATCGAGCGATGCCGCGCGGGCAGCTTCGCGGATTTCGTCGCCGAGTTGCCGCACTCGTTCGTAATCCTGGGCGACGCGCAATTCTATCGCGGCTACTGCGTGGTGCTCGCCAAACGCCACGCCGACGAGATTCATCTGATGCCGCCCGACGAGGCGCGCGCGCTCTTCGACGAGACAATCGCGGTGGGACGCGCGATCGCCCTTGCGACGTGGCCGCTCAAGCTTAACTACGAGTGCCTCGGCAACCTCGAACCGCACGTCCACTGGCATGTCTTTCCGCGCTTCGAGGCGGACGCGATGCGTGCGGCGCCGGTATGGATGCGGCCCGAGGCCGAGCGCAAAGTGGCACTTGAAGATTCCGACCGGCGGGCGCTGATCCGGACGCTCGCAGACGAATTGCGCCGTCAAATCCCGGCCGCGCGCGCGGCGCTCGAGCGATAAGCTGCCGAGCGATAAAGCTTGCGGCTCGCCCTCGTTGAGGGGATGGATGCGGCAAGGAGGCAGCGGGCTCTGCGTCGAACCTCAACAAATACTTCAATATCTCGCCGGTGGATAACCGTCGCGTTATTGGGTGCCACGGTTTTGCTTGCATCGTGCCAAAACGGCAAAATACCCGAACAAGATAGTTACGCGGCGCAGCTATATCTCAACAGATGCGGGCAGTGTCATCAGGCCTATAAGCCGAGCCTAATGACCGCGCCGATGTGGGCCGTCAAGGTGGATCTGATGCAGGAGCGGATGAGACAAACCGGATTGGCGCCGCTTACGCCGGACGAGCGCAAAACCATCCTGGAGTACCTGAGCAGCAACGCCGGCCAGCAATAGCGCGCGCGTCGAGGCTCCGAGCAGGGGGACCGAGGAGATGGCAGCCCAGGAGTTTCGCGTCCAGGAGGAATCCCGGCGCGACCAACTAATCGCGATCGGATCGAGCCTGTTCTTTCTCGCCGTGATCACAGGCCTGCTCTGGACGCGGCCGCAGTTCAGGACTTCCTTTGGCTGTGCGATCGCCGCCGCGGCGTCGTTGTTTTTCGTCTGGACGCTGGTGCGCGAGATGCAAGCCCTGTCCGGGCGCGAAAACTGGCCCGTGGTCATCGACGATCAAGGCGTCCACTACGCAAGCCCCGGTCAGATCACATGGGCCGAGATTGTCGGCCTCGAACCCGTGCGCTCGCGCCAGCGCGTCGATCTCCGCGATGCGAACGGCCGCGTGCGAGTCAGCCTTCCCTACGACCTCGAGGACGCGCACGAAGTGCTTGAGTTCGTGGCGGACATGCTGTCCGATCGATGGCCGGAAGTACCGCTGCCGCATGAGTTCGGCCAGGATCTGCCAACACCGATGTTAGCGGGCGGCGCGGCACTGATCGCGGCTTTGGGCGTCGCTATCTATTGGATGCGCGGGCGCCCGTTGGTCCAACTGCTGTGCGCGGTTGCGATGGCGCTGGTCGCCGCGGCCTTTGTAGCGTGGCGGCTCCGTTCGGTTCGCCGCCTGACGGTCGGCAGGCATGACCTTACCATGACAAAAGGGACCAAGCCTCGCTTGCTCAATTACGCGGACATCGAGGCCGTCGGTCTCTTCGTAGTGGGCGGCAAAGCCGAGCGCCATCTCGACGTTAAAGTCACGTTTCGCGACAAGAGTGCGACCTACGTGCTGCCCTGGGGCAGCGATCCATTCGACGTGTATGCGACGGTGAAGGCGGCGTGGGAACGCGGGCGCACTGCCGCAGCGGCCGCCTCCGCGACTCCCGCCGCCGCTAGGTAGGCCAAGGGGCGCGCGAGCGATTCGCGCTACTTGAGCAGCGGCGGCTGACCACCATCGTAGACAATCCGGCCGTCGACCACCGAGGCGAAGTCGGGCAGCCGATGCGCCGTCAATTTGCCGTCGGGCATGATGTGCTCGACGTCCCATCCGCGCACCGTCATCTGGTCCGAGACGATTCGCCGATGGCATCGCCACCACAGTCCCTCCGAGCACATGATCGCGGTGCGCGCGGCGGCCGCGATTGCGATTAGCTCGTCGAGGCCTTCGGCAAATTCGGCGCTCTCGGTGTAATCCGCGTAAGAGCGGAACGCGGCGACCGTCCATGCCACGTGCGGCGAGTCGGCCCGCTTGCTGTGGCGTCGTCCGCCCAGGCGCTTGAGCCATCGATACTCGACACCGGCGCGGCCGAGCGCCGCCGCCAATGGCTCCTGGTTGAACTGGGGCCATCGGCGCGAACTAGGATACGAGCGGACGTCGGCAAGGGTCGCAATTCGATGCTCGCCGAGCAGTTCGAGGAAGCGCTCGATCGGATGCGTCGAATGGCCGATCGTGTAGAGCGTCGGCCGCGGCGGCGTGACCGGGGGTTTTTCAGCGTTCGGCATCCGCCGGCGTTTGATCGGGAGAGGGCCGCTCTTAAGCGTCCCCTACGAAGAGAACCAAGAGAAGAATCAGCTGAGCGCGGCCAGCGCGAGGCCGGCGGCGATAAGCGCGAAGCCCGAAACGGTCGCCAGCGTCTCACCCCATCGCGTCGCTCGCTCGATCAGCACAAAGCCCGTTAGCACTGCCACCCACAGCAGGTTCATCACACCCGCGACGAACAGCAACGCCATCAGCATCCAGCAGCATCCCACGCAGAACGCGCCATGGCGCAGCCCCATCGCGATCGCGCCGATACGGCCGTCGCGCCAGTGCGACATCAGGAATCCGATCGGTGACTGGCAATGGCGCAGACATCCACGCTTGAGCGGCGAGAGTTGATAAGCGCCCGCGAGCGCCAGGATCACGCCGCCCATCAGCGGCGCGACCCGCATCGCGCCGGTCAGCATCGCCGCATGATCCAGCGCGGCCTGCAGCACGGTGGCGACGGCGCTGAACGCGGTCCACGCCGCAACGTAGCCGCCGGCGAACAGCCATACCCGCACTCGCGGCGAAGCGCCGCGGCCCTCGGCAACGCGCGCGTACGTCGCGACCATCGGCGCCGCGCTCGGCAGCATCATCGCGACCATCATCACCGCCCACATCAGGAAGGTCAGCCACAACTGGCCGGGCGACCACGGCGAGGCCATCGACATCCCGGGCATCCCGGCCATGCCCGCCATCCCCGCCATGCTGTCCATCGCCATGCCGGCCGGCATCCGCCACAAATACCACCACGCGAGCGCGGAGAGCGCGGCGAGGCCGCCCCAGATCGCCAGTTGGTCGGGCAGTCTGAGCGCGCGCGCGATTCCGCGCGCGTCCGTCCTAGGGACTGCGGAAGCCATCGCAACTTTTGAGAAGCTAAATCCTTGCCCGCCGCGTAAGCGTCAGGCGTTGGTCCAGTTGATCGCTGAGAAGTGACCGTTGCGTCCGCTGTTGTCGAAGCTCAGCGAATGATCCTTGTAGCGGCTCGCCGTGCCGCGCGCGGCGGCCAGGCGTCCGGAATAAGGATGCGTTACGTTGTCGAGCCAGACCGCTTTGCCGTCGCGTCCCGCCACGGCCTGCACGGTTACGTCGGTGATGCCGGCGATGCTCAGCTTGCGCGTGTCGCCCGAGGCGCTGAACTCGATCTGCACCGCCTTGGTTGGCAGCCGATGCGCGATCATCGGAGCCAGCAGGCTCGGCGGTCCGCCGGCCTGTCCGGCGAAAATCGCTTCGAGCGCGGCGCGCTGTTCCGCGTTCGCGCGGCCGTCGACGTAAACTCCGCCGGTGCCGCCCCCCTGCGCCATCGGGCCCGGCGTGGTGAACGCCTGCACCGCGTTGAGCCCGGAAAGGTCGGTCTTGCCGTAGCTGCCGCGATTGATGTGGAAGGCGAGCACCACGTCGCAATGGCCCTCGGTCGGACGGACCTTGGCTTGGGTGAAGAGACAGGGGCAGAGCAGTTCGCAGTTGCAGGACTCGAAATACTCGCCCTCGATTTTCCAGCTTTCGTTGGCCATCGATGTTCGCTCCAGTTCGGTGATGGAAAGGCGCAGCCCCGTCGGGTCACACTCGGGCTGCAACCGTATCGTGCATGCGCGGGTTGCGCGCGGTCAAGCGAATATACATCAAAGCCGCGCAGGTGCGAGAACGCACGCGCCACGACAAATCCGATCAGCCGCCGGGAGCCGGCTGCGCCGCTTGCGTCGCGCCGGGCGCGTTCGGCGCCGGCGCGCTCGCGGGCGCTCCTTCGGCGACGCGTTTGAGGTTCGCCACGTTGATTGCCGCCTCGGACTGGTTGGCGACCGCGATCAGGTCGAGCGCGTCGGGATGCAGGTACTGTTTCGCCACGCGCTGGATGTCGTCCTTGGTCACCGCGCCGATCAGTTTCGGGTAACGCTCAGCGTAGTCGAGACCGAGGCCGTACATTTCGACCTGCAGAATGAAGCTTGCGATCGAGCTTTGGCGATCGATCTTTAGCGGAAAGCTGCCGATCAGATATTTCTTGGCCGAGGCCAGTTCGCCGTCGGAGACCGGCTGCTCCTGCATATCGCGCAACTGTTCGACGATGAGCTCCAGCGCTTCGTTGGTGCTCTTGTTCTTGGTCTGAGTGTCGACCGCGAAGGAGCCGGGAAATTTACCGGCGTCGAATCCGCTCGAGATTCCGTAGGCCAGCCCATTCTTGCTGCGCACGATTTTCATCAGGCGCGAGGCGAAACCGCCGCCGCCCAGGATGTAGTTCATCACCTGCAACCGATAGTAGTCCGGGTTGGAGCGCGCGATACCGCCCGAGCCCATGATGATAGTCGCCTGCACGACGCTGCGATCGACCAGCGTCGGATGGATTCCCGGCGGGACGCTCGGCGCCGGCGGCTCCGCTTGCGCGGGCACCGTGCCCTTGAGCGCGTCGAACGCCTTCTCCAGCTTGGCTTTCACTTCGTCGGCTTTGACGTCGCCGACCACCGCAATTATCGCGCTGCCGACTTTGTATTGCGCGTGGTAGAAGTCGCGCACGTCCTGCGGCGTAAGCTTCGCCACCGACTCGGAGGTGCCTTCGCTCGGATGGCCATAGGGACCGTTGCCATAGAGCGCCTTGTGGAAGGCGACTCCGGCCACGTAGCTCGGCTGCTCCTCCTGGGCCTTGATGTCGGCTAGGCGCTCGTCGCGCTTGCGAGTGATTTCGTCGTCGCTGAGCGCGGGCTCGGTGAGCGCCGCCGCCATCAGGTGCAGAGTCTGGTCTTCGTATTTCGTAAGCGAGGTGAAGCTCGCCTGCGCGTAGTCGGGTCCGGCGCCGACTGCGATCGAGCTGCCCATGAAATCTACTTGCTGGTTGAACTGCGCGGCGCTCAGCTCCTTGGTGCCGAGCGTCAGCGAGGCGGCGGTGAGCGAGGCGAGTCCGGCCTTGCCCTCGGGGTCGCGCCGTGAGCCCGCGTCAAACGCGATCGTCATCGTGACCATCGGCAGTTGATGCTGCTCGGAGATCAGCAGCACGGCGCCGTCGGGGAGCACCGAGCGCTTGATCTCGAGCGCGGCCGCTGGAGCCGCCAGGGCCGCGATTACAAAGAGTCGCGGCCAGGGCCGCGCTCAGAACATCGCCGCACCGCCGCCTCATCGCGCCACCTCGTCCATCGCGGAGGCCGCGCGCGTGATACGCGTCGGCGCCACCTCCGGCATCGAATCGTCGGTGACGAGCGGGGGAGCATGACGCACGGTGCCGCCGGCGCCGCCGCCCTCCTCGTGGGGCAGGATGCCGGTCGGCATCAACACGCCGACCGTGCAATTGTTCTCGACCAGGTATTTCTTCGCCACCCGCTGGACGTCGGCCGCGGTGACCTTGTCGATTTCCGTCAGATAGCGGTCCATCAGACGGTAACTCCCGAGCATCTCCCACACCCCGAGCTGCAGCGCCTCCTCGAAGATCGAGTCCTGCAGGAATACGAATGACGATTGCTCGAGGTTCTTGGCCTTCTGCAATTCTTCCGCGCCGACCGGCTCGGCCTTGAGCTGCTCGACCACCTTGTTGGCTTCCGCGATCGCATCCTCGGTCTTCACGCCGGGGCGCATCTGCGCGGCGAGCTCGAACAGTCCGGGATCGAACGACGTCATGTCGTAGCTGGCCGACACCTCGACCACCATCCGCTTGTCGAGCACCATCGTGCGGTACAGGCGCGAGCTCTTGCCGTCGGAGAGAAGCTCGGAGGCGATTTCGAGCGCGAAGGCGTCAGCTCCGCCGACGCGATAGTTGGGCACGTGGTAGGCCTCGCTGAAGGCCGGCAGGTTGGCGGCGTGACGCAGCACGACTTTCCGCTCGCCCTGCTGCGGCGGTTCGACCTCGAACACGGGCGGCGGCTTGGGGCCATTCTTGATCGGACCGAACGATTCGGCGATCTGCTTGAGCACCTTGTCGGCGTCGAAGTCGCCCACCGCGACCGCGATCGCGTTTTGCGGCGAGTAGTAGACGCTGTGGTACTTGAGCGCGTCGGCCAGCGTCAGGCGCTGGATGTCCTGCATCCAGCCGATCACCGGCCAGTGGTACGGATGCTCGACGAAGGCCTGCGCCTGGGTGGACTCTGAGAGCGCGTCCTCCGGGTTGTCGTCGGTGCGCATCCGCCGTTCCTCTTCCACCACTGCGAGTTCGGAGTCGAAGCCCTTGGGATCGAAGTTCGCCATCCGGTCGGCCTCCAAGCCGATCGGCACGTCGAGATGATCGCGGTTGATCACCTCGAAGTAGTCGGTGAAGTCGGAGCCGGTGAACGCATTATCCATCCCGCCGTTCTGCTGGATGATGTTGGAGAACTCCTCGGGCCCATACTTTTTGGTGCCGCGGAACTTAAGGTGCTCGACCAGATGCGAGATGCCGGTCTTGCCGAAGCTCTCGTTGCGCGAGCCGACCTTGGTGAACAAGTTGAAAGTCGCAACCGGAGCCTTGTGATTCTCCAGCACCAGGACCTTGAGCCCGTTGGGCAGCGTTTCGGTCTTGACCGCGTCGGTGATTCCGGCGCGCGCGCGGCCCGGCGCGCCGATCGAGATCAGCGCGGCAAATGTAAAAGTCAACGCGAAGGTCAACGGCAGGCGACGATATAGGCTTCGAATTGGAATAAACATATCCCTTAGCACTTAAGACCTCGCTCGCCGCGCCGTCAAGCTGAGCCGCCCAAGCGGCGCGCGCGTGTGCAAATCAGCAACTCCGGCGCGGCCCCGTTCGTTCCCGCTGAAGTGTCTTGAACGCTGAAAAATGAAATTGCATAGCGGGTGCGCGATTTGTCACAATGAAGCGGATGGCCCAAACCCCGGCTGACGATCGCCCGCAGGCACTGCACGAAATCAAGGGCGTACTGACGAAGTTCATGCGGATGCTGTACCCGCAGGAATTTCGCCTGGATTCGATCGCGAATTGCGGTCCGATGCTGGCCTTTCATTATCCGCTGCTCGCGGGCGAGATGATTCATCTGCCCGAACAGATCGACGCGCTCGGCTCGCGGGCGCTCGCGTACGATTACTATCTCGTCACTGCCGCTCAACTCGCCGGCCGCCATGAATTCGGCACCTTCAAGCTTTGCCTGGCCGAGCTGCCCGGTTTCGAGGAACGCGGCGAGACCGGCGTCGAGGCGATCGAAAGTTTCGTCGCGTCCTTCAGCGACCCGATGCTCGGCGGCGCCCTGATGCGGCTGTGCGAGAGCGCGCGAGTCGATAGCGAGATGGCCCGACGCTACCGCGGCCTTGCTCCACGCGTCGCCAAGCTCAACCGTGCGCTGGTCGAGCAGCTGAATCCGCGCGCGCTCAGCACGATGCTGGTGCGCGGCGCGCTGGAGATCGATCCCGGCGAGGACCCGGCGACGCAAACTTTCACCGGGCATGCCGCCCAATTCTTCGCGCCGCTGCGTAAGCCCGGCGCCGGCGTGCTGACCAGCGCGCGTCAGGCCTCGGCGATGTACACGTGGCTGCAGGAATTGATGGCCGCCGCGCGCCGCGCGGGCGCGGCCGAAGGCCTGGATGACGACGGTAACGCGCTGCGCAACGATCTTATCGGCAACCTCGACAGCGCCGAGGGCGGCGAAGGCGAAGGTCCCGAAGGCGCCGAGGGCGATAGCGACGGCGAGACGAATCAGAACGTGCGGATGGAAGTTTCGGGCAAGCAATCCAAGGGCCGCGGCGGCCGTCCGCTCACGCCCGAGGAGATTCGCAAGCTGCTCGAGCAGGGCGCACAGATCAAACCAGCCGAGGGGCAGGGCGGCGCCGAGGGCGAGGGCATGTACCTGACCCAGCTCACGGGCAAGCAGGCGCAGGACCTCGAGGAACTGCGCGAGCAACTCGGCGAGATCGGCCCGGCCTCCAATCATGGGCGGCTGGTGCTGATGCACGGGCGCAACCAGGATTCGTACTACTCATACGACGAGTGGGACTACGTGCTCGCGGATTATCGGCGCGGATGGTGCCGGCTGCGCGAGGTTGCGCTCGCTGGCGACGACAACGATTTCTTCGCCCAGACGCTGGCGCGTTACTCCGAGATGCTGCCGCAGGTGCGCCGCCACTTCCAGCGCATCCGGCCCGCTTCATATCGGATGGTCCGCGGGCTCGAGGACGGCGAGGAACTCGACCTCGAACGCCTGGTCGAAACCCGCGTGTCGCGCCTGATGGGCGAGAGCCCCGATCCGCGCGTCTACAGCGCGCGTAAAAAAGAGTCGCGCGACGTCGCCACGCTCTTCCTGCTCGACATGTCGGCCTCAACCGACGAGCCGATCCATCGCGAGGTGCGCAAGGCGACCACCGACGATGACGATCACAGCGATGACTGGATGAAGGCCTGGCAGCGCCGTCCGCAACAGAGCCAGCGCCCGCGGCGCATCATCGACGTCAACAAGGAAGCGCTGGTGATCATGGCCGAGGCGCTGGAGGAAATCGGCGACTCCTACGCGATCATGGGATTCTCGGGCCACGGCCGCGACAACGTCGAGTTCTACGTCATCAAGGAGTTCAGCCAGGGACTGACCGACGAGGTCAAGGCGCGCGTCGGCGCGGTCGAACCCAAGCGATCGACCCGGATGGGCGCGGCGATCCGCCACGTGCGCGAGAAATTCAAGGACACCAGCTCGCGCGCCAAGCATATGATCCTGCTGAGCGACGGCTTCCCGCAGGACTTCGACTACGGTCACGACCGGCGCTCCAACGCCTACGGTATCCAGGACACGATGGTGGCGCTCAAGGAACTCGAGATGGCGGGGGTGCTGCCGTTTTGCATCACGGTCGATCGCACCGGGCACGATTACCTGCGCCAGATGTGCGCGCCGTCGCGCTACCTCGTGATCGAGGACATCACCTCGCTGCCGCGGGTGTTACCGAAAATCTACGAGCAAGTCGTCCGCTGGTAGGCCTCGCGCTTTCGGACACTCGGACTTCTTGACCCAACCCCGCAGGCATTGTATATGGCGCTCAAAAATTGATCGCAGGGGGAATGCGATGGCAGTCGACGAAACAAAGCTTCAGCAATTGCTCGGCAAGATGTTGGGCGAGGTTGGTGCCGCGATGAGCATCGGCCTGGTCCTCCTGGGCGACAAATTTGGCTTGTACAAGACGCTCGCAGCCGCCGGGCCGCTTAAGTCGGAGGAACTTGCCTCGCGTACCGGGACGGCGGCGCGTTACGTGCAAGAGTGGGCAGCCGCGCAGGCGGCGGGCGGCTATATCAATTTCGACCCTGCGACGGAGCGATTTTCGATTTCACCTGAGCAGGCGCTGATCCTCGCCGATGAGAACGGGCCGGCATTTTTTCCCGCGATGTTCGAAATTGCTGCCGCGGCCGCGCGCGATCTACCGAAGGTCGAAGCGGCTTTCCGAACCGGCGCGGGCGTTGGATGGCATGAGCACGATCCCTGCCTGTTTCGCGGCACCGAGAGATTTTTCCGTCCGGGCTATGCGATGCATTTGGTGTCGGAATGGATCCCGGCATTGGAGGGCGTGAAGGAAAAGCTCGAACGCGGCGCGCACGTCGCAGATGTCGGATGCGGTCATGGGGCGTCGACTATTTTGCTAGCCAAGGCGTTTCCCAAGTCGGAATTCTCGGGCTTCGACTATCACGAACCTTCGCTGGTGCGGGCGCGCGAGCTGGCGCGCGAGAACGGCGTCGCTGACCGGATCACCTTCCAGCGCGCGTCGGCGAAGGAATTTTCCGGCACCTTCGACTTGGTTGCATTCTTCGACTGCCTGCATGACATGGGCGACCCCGTCGGAGTGGCTGCGCACGTCAAGTCGACTTTGAAATCGGACGGCACGTGGATGATTGTCGAGCCTTTCGCTTCCGATGTGATGGCGGAAAATCTCAATGCGATCGGCCGCATATTCTATTCGGCATCGACGCAGATCTGCGTGCCGGCGTCATTGTCGCAGGAAGTCGGTCTGGCGCTCGGCACTCAGGCCGGCGAAGCCAGATTGCGAGAAGTTATTATGAGCGGAGGATTCTCGCGCGTACGGCGCGCCACCGCCACCCCGTTCAATCTGGTGCTGGAAGCGCGTCACTGAGTTGGTGTGCCTGCGGCTGCAACCTCTTAAACCTATGGACGCTGAGCGCTTATCAGCCGCGCGCGCAGCTTCGCGTCCGCCGCCGCGTCGATCGCCGTCCACGCCATCGCGACCGCGCCGTCGAAGAGCGCCTGGTCGGCGGGCGGCGTGATGCAGCACGCGGTGAATTCGGGCTGATGATTCACCGCCGGCAACGAATTGATTCCGATGATCGGATGGATCGTCGGAAAGACCAGTGACACGTTGCCCATGTCGGTCGAGGCGGCGGCGCGGCTCATGTCCGCACCCGGGGCGATGAAGCGGCGGCCGAGCGTCTCGCCATTGCGCTGGTAGAGCGCCGCGAGTTCGCGATCGCTGACCAGTTCCGCGTACGGTTTGTCGCCGCCTTCGATCTTAAGCTTCGCGCCGGTTGCGATCGCTCCCGCCTCGAAACATTTGAGCACGCGCGAACGAATCTCGTGCAGTTCGCCGACGGTGCGGGCCCGCACCATGTAGCTCGCGGAGGTGTGAGCCGGGACGATGTTCGGCGCTTCGCCGCCGTGAGTGACGATTCCGTGGATGCGGTTGGTCGGATGAATGTGCTGGCGCAGCAGGCCAATCGAGGTCTGCGCCACCACCAGCGCGTCGGCCGCGTTTATTCCGAGCTCGGGAAACGCCGAGGCGTGCGCCTCCTTGCCGGTGTACTTGACCTCGAACTGGCAGACCGCGATAAACGGCGGCACCGCCATATCGACCGGCGCCGGATGCGCCATCATGGCGAAATGCGTGCCGGCAAACGCGCCACGCTCGAGCAGCAGGATCTTGCCGCCCGCGTTGCATATCTCCTCAGCCGGCGTGCCGATCACGGTTACCGTAAGACCGGCGTCGTTGGCAACTTTGGCGAGCGCGATTCCCGCGCCCGCCGCCATCGCGGCGATGACGTTGTGGCCGCAGGCGTGGCCGATCGCCGGCAGGCAATCGTACTCGGCGCAGATCGTGACGTTCAGCGGGCCCGCGCCGGCGCGCGCGGCGAACGCGGTCGGCAGATCGCAAATCCCGCGTTCGACTTTGAAGCCGGCGCCGTCGAGCATCTCGCAGAGCCATCCGCATGCCTTCTCCTCTTCGAAGCCGAGTTCCGGATGGGCATGGATACGATGGCTTAGATCGACCAGCGGCTTGCGGCTCTGCTCGATCTTTTCACGTGCTGCGTCCTTCGCGTTCATGGACTTTTTCCTTTTACCAAATAGCGGCCAAAACCGACGCTGCCGGTACATATCTTGCTGCGACTTAAATCCCAGACCCTCTCCTCGTATAGAGGATATTAAACCTTGTAGAGACTTAAAAATGCGCAAGATAGCGATGGTCGAACTATTACTCGCGGGCGCAATATTTTCCGGCTGCGCGGCATTAGGTTCACAAGGCGGAAGCTCAGGGGCTTCCGGTATCGCTGAAAGTGCGGCGACGTCGGCGGCACCAGGGCCTTCGCTGTTTAATTTTGTCGGCCGTTCAACCAAATTCGTGTTTGTCAGCCCGTCCGCTCTTTTGGCCGATAGTGGCGACGTCGAAAAGTCCCTGGTTCAGGAGCAATGCATGTTTCACAGTGCCGATCCGCCGTTTCTGGTGCCGACTTTTAACCAGAAATGGCTCTTCGTCGGACATATGAATCAAGGCCCGACGATTCAGGCGCTCGAATACAGATCCATTTTCACCCTGGGGCTGAGCGGTCCCCAACAACTCAACTCCTGGCCGGTAAGCCTGGTCTCGCTCAGTGATTTCTCCGACGACTACCTGGCCGAGCGCTTGCCGGTTGTGGGTAAAGCGCAGCCTGACGTGCGCAGCGATGTTCTCGCTGAGTATATCGCCAATTCAAAACGTATCAGGTATATCACCGATTCGATTATCAGAAATTACAATCCGCAGGTGCAATGCGGGCCGCGGCACTAGACCGCTTCAGAATCATGAGCTGATACGCAGGTCGTGCCCGGTCATCTCGGGCGGCGCTTCAATACCCAGCATCCCCAGCAACGTCGGGGCGACGTCGGCAAGCGTCCCTCCGGCGCGCAGCTTTCCCTTGAACGACGGGTCGAACAATATCAGCGGCACCGGGAAAGTCGTGTGCGCGGTGTGGGCCTGGCCGGTTTTGGGGTCGGCCATGAACTCTGCGTTGCCGTGATCGGCGGTTATTAGCGCGACGCCGCGCGCTCTCTCGACCGCGTCGACAACCCTGGCGAGCGCGGCGTCCGTCGTCTCGATCGCCGTGATCGTCGCTTCGAGCTTGCCGGTATGGCCCACCATGTCCGGGTTGGCGAAGTTCATCACCACAACTCCGAATTTGCCGCCGCCGATTTCCGCCGCCGCACGCTCTGCGATCTTGTCCGCCTGCATCGAGGGCTCGAGGTCGTAGGTCGCCACCTTGGACGACGGTATCAGCACGCGCTCCTCCAGCGGGAACGGCTTCTCGACCCCGCCGTTGAGGAAGTACGTGACGTGGGCGTACTTTTCGGTCTCGGCGATACGCAGGTTGTGAATGCCGGCGCGCGCTAAAACCTCGGCGAGCGTGTTCCTCACGTCCTCGGGACCGAAGGCGAGCGGCAATCCGAAGCTGCGATCGTACTCGGTCATGCATACGTAGCCGATACGCGGAAAGCGCGGGCGCGCGAAGCCGCTGAATTGTTCCAGCGCCAGCGCGGCGGTTAGCTCGCGCGCGCGGTCGGCGCGGAAGTTGAAACACACGACCTGGTCGCCGTCCCTAAGCGGTGCGCCGCCGGCGATCACGCGGGGGGAGACGAACTCGTCGGACTCGTTGGCGGCGTAAGCGTGTTCAACCGCCGCGCGCACGCCGCTTTCGGCGATCCCCTCGCCAAGCACGATCGCGCGCCAGGCGCGCTCCACGCGCTCCCATCGTTTGTCACGGTCCATCGCGAAGTAGCGGCCGCTGACCGTCGCGACCCTGCCGCATCCGAGCGCCTTGAGCTTCGCCTCCAGCGCGTCGACGAACGGCAGCGCCGAGCGTGGCGGCGTGTCGCGCCCGTCGAGCACCGCATGCACCGCGATCCCGCGCATACCCTCGCCAGCCGCGAGTTCGAGCAGGGCGAATAGATGATTGATATGGCTATGCACGCTGGCGTCGGAGAGCAGGCCCCATAGATGAAGCGTGCGGGCGCTGTCGCGCGCGCGGCGAATCGCGCCGAGCAGTACTTCGTTGCGCGCGAAGGCCCCGGTCTCGATCGCCTTGGAGATACGCATCACGTCCTGGTAAATCACGCGCCCCGCGCCGATCGTCAGATGGCCGACTTCGGAATTGCCCATCACGCCCGGGGCCAGGCCGACCGCCTCGCCCGAAGCGTCGATCTCCGTATGCGCCTGCGTGCGATACAGCCGATCCATCGTGGGCGTCCGCGCCATCGCGATCGCGTTGGCCTCGCGCTCGGCCCGCAAGCCCCATCCGTCGAAAATGACCAGCACCGCAACCGGGGGACGCCGCGCCGGATCGCTCATCGCGCGCTCCCACCGCGGCGAAACGCCGCGGCGCCGGGCCACGAGGCGCGGGCGCCCAATTCCTCCGCGATGCGCAGCAGGCGATTGTATTTGGCCGTGCGCTCGCCGCGGCTCATCGAGCCGGTCTTGATCTGTCCTGCGCCGGTCGCGACGGCGAGGTCGGCGATCGTCGTGTCCTCGGTTTCGCCCGAGCGATGCGAGACGACGCAGGTAAAGCCGGCCGCTTGCGCCATCTCGATCGTCGCCAGCGTTTCGCTGAGGGTGCCGATTTGGTTGAGCTTGATCAGGATCGAATTGCCGGCGTGCTCGCGGATGCCGCGTTGCAGGCGCTTGGGATTGGTCACGAAGAGATCATCGCCGACGAGCTGCACGCGCGCGCTCAACTCCCGCGTCAGCGTTTGCCATCCCGCCCAGTCGTCTTCGGCCAAGCCATCTTCGATCGAGACGATCGGATAGCGGCCGATCCAATCGCTATACAGACGGACCATCTGCTCCGAGTCGCGCGCGTTTTTGTCCGAGCGCGCAAACACGTAGCGGCCGTCCTCGTAGAACTCGCTGGAGGCCGGATCGAGCGCGAGCGCGACGTCGGAACCGGGACGATAACCGGCCTTGGCGATCGCTTCGAGAATCACCTCGATCGGTTCTTCGTTGTTGCGCAGGTTGGGAGCGAAGCCGCCCTCGTCGCCGACGTTGGTCGATTGGCCGCGTTTTTTGAGTACGCCGGCCAGCGCGTGAAAAACCTCCGCGCCGACGCGAATCGATTCGGCGAACGAGGGCGCGCCGAGCGGCACGATCATGAACTCCTGCATGTCGACAGAGGAGTCGGCGTGCTTGCCGCCATTGAGCACGTTCATCATCGGCACCGGCATCACGCTGGCGCCGGGGTTGAGATAACGATAGAGCGCCACGCCGGCAGCAGCGGCGGCGGCGTGCGCGGCGGCGAGCGACACGCCGAGCATCGCGTTGGCGCCGAGCTTGGATTTATTCTCGGTGCCGTCGAGCGCGATCAGCCGCTCGTCGAGCGCGCGCTGCGCGGCCGCGTCGGCGCCGCGAAGCGCGGCGGCGATCGGCCCGTTGACGTTGGCGACGGCGCGCGTGACGCCCTTGCCGCCGAAGCGGCGCGGGTCGCCGTCGCGCAACTCCAGCGCCTCGTGAACGCCGGTGGAGGCGCCCGAAGGCACGGCGGCGCGTCCGAGCGCGCCGCCGTGAAGTTTCACGTCGACCTCGATCGTGGGATTGCCGCGCGAATCGATAATTTCGCGGGCGCGAATTTCAGCAATGCTGGTTGCGGACATGGGAGCGAGCCTCGTGCTCCAAAGCAAAGCAGGAAACGCGACCGTGCGAAAGCGTGGCGCGGGCCGCGCGGAGCGCCGCCCGCGCCACGCTTTCGCAAGTGCGGTCGCACACGGCGCCGGCCGCGCAGGTCACGCGGGCGTATCGCCGCCGCTTTGCGGCGGCGATACGCCCGCGGCAATCTCGGGCACGGCATCGCCGCGCCCGGACGAAGCGCGCCGCGCCGCCGCGGCGGCGCGCGAGAGCCGCCCGCGCGCGGCGCTACGCCGCGCGCCGCGGCCGCTGCACGTCCTTGGCGAGCACGCGCTCGGCCACCGGCTTGAACAGCCCCACCGAGATACCCTTCATATCGATTCCGTCGCTCATCACCATGTCGGCGGTTCCGACGCGCTTTTGCAGCTCGTTGAGGGTCGCCTTCGCGTCGTCGGTCTCGATCTCATACAGCGCCAGGTAGCGATGCGCGTGGGGACCGTTGCCAAATTGTGCGTCGGCAAGCGTGAAGCGTTGCGCGGCCACGAAACCGGGCACGTTAAGGACGTCAGGAATGTGGATTTTATTGTACCACTCGTTGTACTCGGCTTCCTGGGCGGGCGTGGTCGGATTGCTCAATACCACAAATGTGTATTTGGCCATTGTGTAGTCCTCCGTAGTCCTGCGTCTGCGAAATGTTGGTGCGCCGCGCCGATGGCGTATTTCGATTTCGATTTCGCTCCGGCGACGGTCGCAGCGCGATTCTAGGCCCGGCGCTCGACGGCTGTCCAATGCCGCCGTGGCGCGGGCGCTCTCGATCAGATAGCTCCCTCGTCACGCAGCGCGGCAATTTCCTCCCACGAGTAGCCGAACTCGAGCAGGACTTCCTCCGTATGCTGTCCCATCTCGGGCGCCGGCGGCGACTCGGTTCGCACTTCGCCGTTGTAGGTAATCGGCGTGCCCGAGACCAGCACGCGCCCTGCGGTCGGATGGTCGAGTTCCTGAAGGTAGCCGTTGACGCGCGCCTGCTCGTTGTCGAGCAGCATCCGGTAGTCGGCGACCTGGGTCACCAGGATGTCGACGGCGGTCAGTTCATCGAGCCATTGGCGAGTGGTTTTTTTCGGGAAAATCGCGTCGAGCACTTCGATCATCTTCCAGCCGTGGAAGTTGCGCGTCGGATTGTCGAACTGCGGATCGTTCTGGAGATGCTGGATACCCATCACGCGGCAGAAATCCGGCCATCGCTTGTCGTCGACGCCGGCGATGCAGAGCCATCCGTCGCTCGTGCGGTACGCACCCCACACACCGTGCAGAAACTGATGGCCGCGGCCCGCGCGCAGCGTATCCCGGCCGCTCATCGAGACGAAATCCAACTCGAACCCCTGCATCGCGATGAGCGTGCCGAAGATCGATGCGTCCACGCGCTGACCCTTGCCGGTGCGCTCGCGTGCGAACAGCGCGCCGAGCACGCCCGCCGCCAGGCTGAGCGCTCCCGAGTGATCGGCGACCGCGATTCCCGCCGCCAGCGGCGGATCCTCGGGCATCCCGGTCTTCGCCATCAGGCCGCTGGCCGCCTGCGCCAGCGTGTCGCGGCTCGGCCGCTTCACCCACGGCCCTTTGGGCCCCCACGAACTCGCCTGCGCATAAACGATTTTGGGGTTGTCCTTGAGCAGATCGTCGAACCCCAGGCCGAGCCGATCGAGCACGCCGGGCCGGTAGTTAGTCAGCAGCACGTCGCAGGACTTCGCCAGGCGATGGATGAGCGCGACGCCGCTCGCCTTCTTGAGGTCCAGCGTGATGCTGCGTTTACCGCGGTTCATCGCGGTGAAGTAGAATGAGACCTCCTGATTTTTGGCCTCGGGTCCGCCGATCAGTCCGCAAGTCAGCCAGCGGCTCAAATCCCCGGTCTCGCGGTTCTCGATCTTGATCACGCTCGCGCCCATGTCGGCGAGCACCAGTCCCGCGAACGGTCCCTGGATTTCCTGGCCGACCTCGATCACCTTGATACCTTCAAGCGGCTTGCTCATCGCGTTCCACTCCCCATGTGGTTTCGTTACGTTCCGAAATATAGCGCGAATCGCGTCCCAAGCGTGTGCGCAAGTTGACATTTGCGGGAGCGGCTTGGTGATCGCGCACGGCCACGGCTAAGCTGCGATCGCGATGGAGCCGAGTATCTACGAATACCCCGCGATTTTCCGCCGCGTGCACATGGAGAAGCCGTCCGAGATCGGCGCCGAGGTCGATTTCATGCGCAAGGTCTGGCGCCGTCATCTGAAGACGTCCCGTGCGCCGCGTGCTTGACGTCGCCTGTGGCGATTCACCGCACGGGCTCGCGCTGGCGCGCGCGGGAATTGCGGTCGCCGGTATCGACCACTCGCCGACGATGGTCGCCGCCGGGCGCAAGGCGGCGGGCGCCGCGCCTATCCGCTTCTACCGCCGGTCGATCGAGCGCTTTCGCATCCCGGAACGTCCGTTCGACGCGGCTTTTTTCATGTCCGAGACGTTTCCGATCATGACGGAGAACCGCGCGCTGCTTTCGCATCTGGCCTCGGTCGGTCGGCTGCTCGCGCGCGGCGGGCTTTACTGCGTCGATATCGATCGCCACGACGGTGTCGAGGTAACCGGCGCGCGCAAGCTCTGGCGCCGGCGCAAAGTCATCGCCGCCGGTACGCGGGTCGACGTGCGCGAGTACCATCGCCCGATCGCGTGGTCGTCGGGGATGCACTCGATTTACGAACTGGAATGCACCATCCATTTCCCTGCCGGGCCGGTGGTCACGCGCGATATCGTGCCGGTGCGCTACACGTTGCCGAGCTTGCTCGAACTTGCCGCTCGCTCCTCTGGCTATTTCACGATGGTCGCGTGTTACGCCGACCTTTCGTTCACCAAGCCGATCGAGAAATGCTACGGACGCTGGCTCGGCGTGCTGCGCCGCGTGTAGCTTCGGGAATCGATAGATCGAGCGGCGGCTTGACGCGCGGCGGGCCGCGATGGCGTGATAGTTGCGATGGCGACGCGCGAAGCCGAACGTCCCCGCATGATCACCGCGGACGAAGCCGCCGCGCAACTCGGCGTCAAGCTCGGCACGCTCTACGCTTACGTCAGCCGCGGATGGCTTCGCAGCTATCGCCGGCGGATTGGCCGCCAGGCGCTCTACCGCCGCGACGATATCGACGCGCTCCGCGATCTCGCCACCGCCGAGGGTGGACGCCGCGGCCGCAGCCTGCCCGACGCCTCGTCGTGGGTGACCGTCGCCCAGCCGCCCTCGAGCGACGGCTCGGCCTACGGCGTGATCGTCGCCGAATCGGCGGTAAGTTCGATTATCGAAGGGCGGCTCGCCTATCGCGGCTACCCGGTCGAGGAATTGATCGCGCACGCCTCGTTCGAAGAGGTCTGCCTGCTCCTTTGGAACGGCGAGCGGCCTCAGGCCGGCGCGGTCGCCGCGCTGCGCCAGGTGATCGCGCGGACCGAGGCGCCGGAGAAGGTCATCGCGGCGCTCCGCGCGGTGGGCGACGACGCTTCCCCGTTGCTCAGACTGGAGGTCGTGATGCCGGCGCTGGCGTCGCTCGAGCGCCATCGCGGCACCCGTCCCACGGTCGAGCAGGGCACGCGAATCATGAGCGTGTTGCCGCTGGCGCTGGCGCGCGGGCGCGCGGGGTTTGCCGGCGGCGGCGCCGGGATGGCGGCGCGGCTCGCGAGCGTCGGCCTGCACGCGCCCGCGGCCGAGTGGGAGATCGCCACGCTCGATCGCATCCTGGTCGCGTGCGCCGAGCACGAGCTTAACGCCTCGACCTTTGCGGCGCGCGTGGTTGCGTCCACCGGGGCCGACCTCCACGCCTCGGTGCTGGCCGCACTCTGCTCGCTCTCGGGTCCGATTCACGGCGGCGCGTGCGACCGTATCGAGCAGATGTTCGCGCAAATCGACGCCGGGACGCGTTTGGAGGAATGTCTCGCCGCGTTCAGCGTCAAGTGGCGGCTCCCGCCCGGCTTCGGCCACGCGATCTATCCGGCCGGCGATCCGCGCGCGGTCCTGCTCAAGAAGGAGGCCGCCGAAATTGCGCGCCATCGCGGCCGCCGCCTGTTCGAGACCGCACTCCGTGTCGAGGAAACCGTCTGGCGGCGCGAGCGGCTGCGCCCAAATCTCGACTTCTATCTAACCGTGTGCGCGCGGATGCTGGGGTTTGCGCGGGGGCTGCCGGCCGCGATCTTCGCCGTGGGCCGCGCCGCCGGATGGATCGCGCACAGCCTCGAGCAATACGCCGATAACCGGCTGATCCGCCCGCGGATGCGCTACCGGGGCGTCCCGATGCGTCATTGGACCTGAAGCGCCGACGCGCGCATCGTGGGAATCACGACGGAGCGTCACTCGCTCGCGCCTTTGACGGCGGAGGGCATGCGGTCGTATTAAAAGACACCGAAGAGGTGAGCTGATGAAAGCGATTGCCAAGACCCGGCCCGCTCCCGGCGCCGAACTTATCGATACTCCGGTGCCGCGTCCGGGCGAGGGCGAACTGCTGGTCAAGGTCGCGGCCTGCGGTATTTGTGGCTCCGACCTCCATATTTATGAATGGGAACTCGGTGCCGAGCGCGCGGTTGGGCGCCTGCCCTCGGTGCTCGGCCATGAGCCGGCCGGCGAAGTGGTCGAGGTCGGCGCGCGCGTGAGCGGATTCAAAGTCGGCGATCACGTGGCGCTCGATCCATTCGGCCAGTGTGGGCGATGCGGCCCGTGCACCGCCGGGCGCTTCAACTATTGCGACGCGCCGACGCGCCTTAGCGGTGCGTTCGCCGAGTTCTGCATCGCGCCCGTCACGAATTCATGGCTGGTGCCAAAATCGATGGACATGGAGAGCGCCGCGATGCTCGAGCCGTTCGCGACCGGCGTGCATGCGGTGGAAATTTCAGGCCTCCATGCCGGCGACAGCGCGGTGGTCGAAGGGCCGGGCCCGATCGGCCTTAGCGCGGCGCTCTCGGCGCGCGCGCTCGGCGTCACCTCGATCGTCATCACCGGGCTCAAGGTTGATGCCGAGCGCCTGGAACTGGCGCGCCGGATGGGCTTCAAGACGGTGTGCGCGAGCGATCGCGACTGGCTCGATCAGGTGCGCGCGCTGATGCCGCCCGGCGGCGCCGACGTGGTCTTCGACGCCTCGGGGGCGCTCGACTCGGCGCGCCATATCGTGCGCAAGGGCGGCGCGCTGGTCGAGCTCGGATGGCCGGCGCGCGACGTCGCCGGGACCGAGTTGCGCTCGCTCTTCTTCCACGGCGTCAGCATCATCCCCTCGCGCGTGCGCACGCCGGAGACCTGGCGGCGCGCAATCGCGACGGTGGCGAGCGGCGCGGTCGATCTTAAACCGATGGTCACGCATCGCTATGATCTGGATCACGGCCTGGAGGCGTTCGAGCTGTTGAAGGCGCGCCAGGGCCTCAAGGCGCTGATCATGCCGCAGGCTTGAGACCGCCGCGCGGTGGCTCCGGGAGCGAATTGCGCGCGCGGCACAAAGTTGTAATTGAGAATCGAGAGGTAACGAGCGATGAAGGACGGCTACAAAATCGTCGACGTCGACTGCCATATGATGGAGCCCGACTGGCTGTGGGAGAGGCATATCGAGGACCGCTACAAGAGCGCGGCGCCCAAGATGGGTATCGCTCCCGCGTCGGGCCGCCGCACCTTTTTGGTCGAGGGCGAGCCGTTCACCCGCGAGAAGGGCAAGTACCCGATGGCCGCGCCCGCGTTTTTCAAAACCGTGGCCAAGGCGATGGAGCGTTTCAAGCGCGCGAGCTCGACTGGCTTCAGCCCCCAGAGCCGCCTGCAGGACATGGACGAGCAGGGCGTCGACGTGCAGATTCTCTATCCGACCTTTGCGGGCCAGATGCTCGGGCGCCGCTTCAATGACGCCGAACTTCTCGCCGCCTGCTGCCGCGCCTACAACAATTGGGCGATCGAATACTGCTCGGCCGATACTCAGCGCCTGCATCCCGCCGCAATCCTGCCGATGCAGGACGTCGACAAGGCCGTCGCCGAGGCGAACCGCGCGGCCAAACTGGGCGCGGTGAGTTTCTACGTGCGGCCCAACCCGGTCGACGGCTCTTCGATTTTCGACGACTATTACCTGCCGCTGTGGACCGAGGTCGAAAGGCTCGGCCTGCCGATTTCGACTCACGATTCGGCCTCGTCGTCGGTGCCCTCGTTCGGCGACCGGATGAACACGCACGTGAGCGGCCATATCCTCTCGCATCCGTTCGAGGCGATGGCGGCGATGACCGGACTCATCTGGTACGGCGTGCTGGAGAAACTGCCGAAGCTCAAGGTGGTCCACGTCGAGGCCGACGGCGGATGGGTGCCGTACTGGCTGCAGCGGATGGAGCAGCACTGGAACTACGGCGGCAATTCCGAGCACGAGTATCTGACCAAACCGCCGACCGAATACTTCAAGCGCAACTTCTGGGTCGCGTTCCGCGGCGACGAGCCGACGATGAAGGCGGCGGTCGAACTGGTCGGCGACGACAACTTTCTGTGGGACACCGACTACCCGCATCCCGACGGGACTTTTCCGTGGGGGATCGACGCGATGATGCGCCAGCCGATCGGGCAGGAGAGCAGGCACAAAATTTTGTGGGACAACGCGGTGCGCGCCTTCAATTTGAACTGACGCCTACGATGGCAGAGGCGATCTGACAAGGGTATCTAACAGGGCATTTGAATGGATTTCGAGTACACGCCCGAGCAGGAGGCCTTTCGCAAGGAGGTGCGCGAGTGGCTACGCGCCAACCTGCCGCCCGAGCTATGCGTCGACGACGCGATGGACGAGCGGATCGCGGCCACGCGCGAAGTTTTCGAGAAGCGCCGCCTGTGGCAGGCCAAGGTCAACGCCGCGGGCTATGCCGGCCTCGCCTGGCCCAGGGAATACGGCGGACGCGCGGCGCCGTTGATGGAGCAGATCATCTTCGACGAGGAATACTCGCGGGCGCGCGCTCCGGTGCTGCCCGGCTATTCGGGCCTCCAGTTGTTCGGGCCGACCTTGATGTACTGGGGCAGCGACGAACAGAAAAAATACTACATTCCGCGCATCCTGAGCGCCGAGGACATCTGGTGCCAGGGCTACTCCGAGCCGGGCGCGGGCTCCGACCTCGCCGGATTGCAGACTCGCGCGGCCGACCACGGCGATTACTTCAGCGTCAACGGGCAGAAGGTATGGACCTCGGGCGCGCAGTACGCCGACCGCATCTTCATGCTCGTGCGCACCGACACCGAAGCGCCCAAGCACAAGGGCATCAGCTACCTGCTGGTCGACATGAAAAGCCCCGGTATCGAGGTGCGGCCGCTGGTCCTGATGAACGGCCATCGCCACTTCAACGAGGTCTTCTTCGACAACGTCCAGGTGCCGAAGAAAAATCTCGTCGGGCCGCAGAATGAGGGATGGAAGGTCGCGATGACCACGCTCGGCTTCGAGCGCGGGATGGCCAGTGGCGGAGGCCATTCCTCCCAGGTGCGCCGGCTCGCGGAACTTGCGCATGCGATTAAAATCGGAGGCCGCCCGGCGTGGGAGCAGGAATGGGTGCGCCAGCGCCTGGCCGAATTCCTGACCGAATGCGAGGCGCTCAAGTACACGCGGATGCGCTCGCTCACGCGCCGGCTGAAGGGTTTGCAGCCGGGACCGGAGGGCTCGGTGTTGAAGCTGGCGGGCTCGGAGCTGGGAGTCGCGATCGCGCGCTTCGCGAGCGAGCTGTTGGGCCAGCACGCGCTGCTCAGCGAGCCGACCGGCGACGTGCCGGACGCGCCGCGATGGCTCAACCGGGTGCTCAGCTCGCGCCAGTACACGATCGCGGGCGGGACCAGCGAGATTCAGCGCAACATCATCGGCGAGCGCCAGTTGGGCTTGCCCAAGGGCTGAGCACTGCACGGGGCGGCGCGTTGCCGCGGGCGCATCTAGCCGGCGAGCTTGCGGCGCAAAACTTCGTTGACCACCTTGGGATTGCCCTTGCCGCCCATCGCCTTCATCACCGCGCCGACGAAAAATCCGTAAAGCTTGTCGCGTCCGGCACGGTATTCGGCGACCTTTGCGCTTTCGGCCGCGAGCACCCGGTCGCAGGCCTCGGCGATCGCGGCTTCGTCGGAAACCTGGGCGAGGCCGAGTTCCGCCACGGTTGCCTCCGCACCCTTGCCCGAGCGGCACATAGCGGCAAACGCGTTTTTGGCGGCGTTGAGGCTGATGCGCGAGTCTTCGACCATCTTCAACAGCGCGCCGGTCTCCTGCGGCTTGGGCGCCGCTTCCGTCAGCGGCTTGTTTGACTCGTTGGCGGCGCGCAGGACTTCGGTCATTACCCAGTTGGCAGCGAATTTCGCATTGACTCCTGCGCCGAGAACGTTGACGAAGTACTCACCCACATCGTCACGACCGAGCAGGACACTGACTTCATAGGGTGTGAGCCCGAAGTCCTTCACGTACTTTTCGCGCGTTTGGGCGGGCAGTTCAGGCATGCTCGAGCGGATTTCTTCGACCAGGTCCGGTGGCACGATCAGCGGCGGCAGGTCGGGTTCGGGGAAATAGCGATAGTCATTCGCGAACTCCTTGGAACGCATCGGACGCGTCTCTTCGCGCTCGGGATCCCACGAGATGGGTTTCCTGCGCGATGCGTCGGCCGGCGCTGATTTCCTCGATTTGCCGGTTGACCTCGTACACGATCGCTTTCTCGACGAAGCGGAACGAATTGAGATTTTTGATCTCGGTCCTGGCCCCCAGCTCCGTGGCGCCGCGCGGACGCACCGAGACGTTAACGTCGCATCGCAGGCTGCCCTCTTCCATCTTGCCGTCCGAGGCGCCGACGGCGACCAGGATTCCGCGCAACTCGCGCAGATAGTCGACCGCCTCTTCGGGCGAGCGGATGTCCGGCTCGCTGACGATCTCCATCAGCGGCACGCCCGAGCGGTTGAAGTCCACCAGGCTCGCGTTCTCGGCATGGATATTCTTGCCGGCGTCCTCTTCGAGATGAATTCGCACCAGCCGAATCCGGCGCGGTTCGACGCCCTCGCGCGCAGCAAGCTCGATATAACCCCCGCGGCACAGCGGCTGATCGTACTGGCTAATCTGGTAGCCCTTGGGCAGGTCGGGATAGAAGTAGCTCTTGCGCGCGAATACCGAGTGCGGCTCGATCTTGCTATGCGCGGCCAGACCGGTGCGAATAGCCAGTTCGAGCACCTGGCGATTGAGCACCGGCAGCACCCCCGGCATCGCCATGCATATCGGGCAGACGTTATGATTGGGCGGCGCCCCGAAGTCCGCCGCGCATCCGCAGAACAACTTCGAGCGCGTCAGCATGTGGGCATGAACTTCGAGCCCGATTACCGCCTCGTATGCGTCGTTATTCATTAATTCACTGATTCAAATGGTCCAATGGGCCGTCGCCGCCGTTTCTAGAGCTGTGGCGCGCGCTGCGCGAAGCCGCCGGAACGTTCCCACGCATCGCCCGTGCGCAGGATCGCTTCCTCGCCGAAGGGCGGACCGATAAGTTGCAGTCCGATCGGCATCCCCAATCCGTCGGCGCCGCACGGCACCGACATCCCGGGCAGCCCGGCCAGATTCACCGAGATGGTGAAGATATCCGATAGATACATCTTGAGCGGGTCATCGGTTTTTTCGCCGAGCCGAAACGCGGTGGCCGGCGCGACCGGCGCCGCGATCAGGTCGCAGCTTTCGAAGGCGCGCTCGAAATCGCGCCGGATGAGCGTGCGCACCTTCTGACCCTTCAGATAGTAAGCGTCGTAGTAGCCGGCCGAGAGCGCGAAAGTGCCGAGCATGATGCGCCGCTTGACCTCGGCGCCGAAGCCCTGCGCGCGAGTGCGATTATACAGTTCGATATTGTTGTCGGCGGCGGCGCGAAGGCCGTAGCGCACGCCGTCATAACGCGCCAGGTTCGCGCTCGCCTCGGCGGTCGCGATCAGATAATAGGCCGCGACCGCGTAGCCGGTGTGGGGGAGCGAAATTTCAACCGTCCGGGCGCCCATCGCCTCGAGGCTCTTGAGCGCGCCGCGCACCGCGGTCTCGACCGCGGCGTCCATCCCCTCGACGAAGTATTCCCTGGGCACCCCGATCCGCATCCCGCGGACCTCGCCGGTGAGCGCGCCTTCGTAGTCAGGCACCGGCCGCGCCGAGCAGGTCGAGTCGCGCGGGTCGGCGCCGGCGACGGCACGCAACACCGCCGCCGCGTCGCGCACGGTGCGCGCGAACGGACCAACCTGGTCGAGCGACGAAGCGTAGGCGATAACGCCATAGCGGCTCACGCGGCTGTAGGTCGGTTTGATCCCGACCACGCCGCAGAACGAGGCTGGTAGGCGAATCGAACCGCCGGTATCGGTGCCGAGCGCCGCGAGACATTCGCCGGCCGCGACCGCCGCCGCCGATCCGCCCGACGATCCGCCGGCCACGCGTTCGAGGTCGTGGGGATTGCGCGTCGGGCCAAAAGCCGAGTTTTCAGTCGAAGACCCCATCGCAAACTCGTCCAGGTTGGCCTTGCCGACGAAGACCGCGCCCGCGGCGCGCAGCTTTTCGATCACGGTGGCGTCGAACGGCGGGATGAAGTCGTCGAGAATTTTCGAGGCGCAGGTCGTGCGTACGCCGCGCGTGCAATAGATGTCCTTGATGCCGAGCGGGATGCCGCAAAGCTCCGGCGCGTCGCCCTGGCTCAGGCGCCGGTCGGCGTCGGTCGCCTGCGCCATCGCCTCCGTCTCGCACACCGTGATGAATGCGTTGAGGCGCGGCTCGACCGCGGCGATTCGCTCGAGGCAATCGCGGGTGAGCTCGCGCGAGGTGATCTCGCGCCGCCGCAGGCGCTCGCGCGCCTCGGTGATGGTCAGCCGGTTCAGTTCAGACGCCATGTCACTCGATGGTCTTTACTCGATGATTTTGGGCACCTTGAAGAAGAAACCTTCGCGCGCGGGCGCGTTGGCCAGCATCGCGTCGGCCGCCGGAAGATTGGTGACCGCGTCCTCGCGCATCGGCGTGCCCGATTCGCCGACCTGCGCCGTCGGCTCGATCGCGTCGGTATCGAGTTCATTGAGCTTGTCGACATAGCCGAGCATCTCGCTCATCTCGACTTGCAGGCGCTGTTCCTCGGCCGGCGCAAGCTCAAGGCGCGCCAGGCGCGCGACGTGCCGAACTTGTTCAAGGCTGATCTTTTCGGGCCGTCTTTCTGAGCCATGGGGGATAATCCTAACATCCGCTGTTCGCCAAGTCAGGTTTTCGTGGCAAGCGGCTTGCCAGCACGCGTCGGGACACCTAACTTTGTGGGGCAGTGAAGCTCGCCGGCCGCCTTGGCGCCTGGATGGATGGGCTCTCGAATCTGCGTGATTTCGGGTGGCGCTCCTTTGCCGGTCTGGACCGGATCGCACTGGGACGTCGAGGCGAACGGATCGCCGAGCGTCATCTGCGGCGCAGGGCTACTTGATCCTGGAGCGCAATTTTCGCGGCGCGGGCGCCGAGATCGACCTGATTGCGATGGATGGCGAGACGCTCGTGTTCGTCGAGGTCAAGACCCGGCGCACGGCACAAACCGGGATGCCTCAGGAAGCGGTGAACTCCTACAAGCAGCGCCATCTAAGGCGCGCCGGCGAGGTCTACGCGCAGAGTCGTCGCGCACACGACCGCCCGATGCGCTTTGACGTGGTCGCGATCCTTGAAGATGGCAGCGGCCGTCGCCATCTCGAACTCCTGAAGGACGCCTTCTGAATGCTCGATATCCGACTCATCCGTGAAAAGCCCGACTTCGTCAAAGCCGAGCTGGCCAAGTGCGGCGTCGATCCCGCCGAGGTCGATCAGATACTGGAGACCGACGCACGCCGGCGCCGCCTGCAACACGAGCTTGACGATTTGCGCGCGCAACGCACCCGTGAGTCGCGCGAGTTGGGCAAAGCGTCGCCCGAGGAACGCGAACGGCGGCGCGCCGAGATGCGCGCGCTCGGCGATCGCATCTCCACGGACGAGCGCGAACTGACCGAAGTCGAGCGGCAGTTCGAACATTTGATGTTACTGATGCGCAACCTGCCGCGTCCGTACGTGCCGGTGGGCAAGAGCGAGGCCGACAACAAGATCGTTCGCGGCGAGGGCCATCCGGCCGAATTCAGCTTCAAACCGCTGCCGCACTGGGAGTTGGGCGAGCGGCTGGGGATTATCGACTTCGAGCGCGGGGTGAAACTTTCGGGCACGCGGTTTTACGTGCTGATGGGAATGGGGGCGCGCCTTGAGCGCGCGCTTATCGCGTGGATGCTCGATCTGAAGACGGGCGAGCAGGGCTATCTCGAAGTGATTCCGCCGCTGATGGTCAATAGCGCCAGCGTCACCGGCACCGGCCATCTGCCCAAGTTTCAGGACACGATGTACCGCGATATCGAGGAGGACTACTGGTTCATCCCGACCGCCGAGGTGCCGCTCACCAATCTCTATCGCGACGAAATCCTCGAGGCCGGGCGCTTGCCGATCTATCTGACGGCTTACACGCCGTGCTTTCGGCGCGAGAAGATGTCGGCCGGGCGCGACGTCCGCGGTATCAAGCGCGGCCATCAGTTCGACAAGGTCGAGATGGTCAAGCTGGTGACGCCGGAGAGTTCCGACGAGGAGCTGGAGAAGCTGGTCGAAAACGCGTGCGAGGTATGCCGCCGGCTCAAGATTCCGTTTCGCGTCGTGCAGCTTTGCACTGCCGACCTGGGTTTTCAGAGCGCCGCGACTTACGACGTCGAGATGTGGGCGCCGGGGTCCGAGGAGTGGCTGGAGGTCAGCTCGTGCTCGAACTGCATCGACTTTCAGCCGCGCCGCGCCAATCTGCGCTTTCGCCGCAACCAGGGCGAGCGACCCGAATTCGTCCATGCGCTCAACGGCTCGGGCCTGGGCTTGCCGCGCACGCTCATCGCCGTGCTGGAGAACTACCAGCAGGCCGACGGCACGATAGTGGTGCCCGAAGTGCTGCGGCCGTACATGGGTGGAGCGGACGTGATCCGGCCGCGGAATCCGTGACGTCTGCCGGCGCGCGCCACCTGTGCTTACTCCAGATGTTCGCTCCGAGTTAACATACTCGTAACATTCGAGCGTTACCTTACCCGCAGCGGGATCGTACTTTGGGGTGGATGACGGCGCGGTGCCGCCACGTCGTAACACACAGTTTCACTTTGGCCGAATTTCTCGAAGCGACGCATGACAATGTAGCGGCGCCGGCGCGCCCGGCGCGGGTCGGCGCCTTTCGCGTCCGCTTGCTCGGCGACCGCGTCTTCAATCTGACCACGCTCCTGCTGACGCTCGTGGGCCTGAGCATCCTGGTCGGCCTCACGATCGCACTGGTGATCGAGTCCACGCCGTCGCTCAAGGCGTTCGGCTGGGGCTTCGTCGTCGGCACCGATTGGGATCCGGTCAACGACCGCTTCGGCGCGCTGCCCTTCATCTATGGAACCCTGGTCTCCTCGACGCTCGCGCTGATTATCGCGGTGCCGCTCAGCCTCGGCGTGGCGCTTTGCCTGAGCGAGATGGCGCCGGTATGGCTCAGCCGGCGCCTGGGCTTCATGGTCGAATTGCTGGCGGCGATACCCTCGGTAGTATACGGGCTGTGGGCGATTTTCGTGCTCGGGCCGTGGCTGCGCGATCACGTCGAGCCCGGCCTCGGCGCGACGCTGGGCTTTTTGCCCCTGTTCCAGGGGCCGCGCGTTTCGGTGAGCATGCTGTGCGCGGGCGTGGTGCTGGCGATCATGGTCGTTCCGTATATCGCCGCGGTCTGCACCGACGTTTTCCGCGCCGTGCCGCAGACCCAGCGCGAGGCGGCGCTGGCGCTGGGCGCGACGCGCTGGGAGATGGTGCGGATCGCGGTGCTGCCGTATGGGCTCTCGGGGGTGATCGGCGCGATCATGCTGGGGCTCGGCCGCGCGCTGGGCGAGACGATCGCGGTCGCGATGGTGATCGGCAACTCGCCGCAGATTTCGGCCTCGCTCTTCGCGCCCTCGGCCACGCTGGCCAGCGCGATCGCCAACGAGTTCGCCGAGGCGACTTCGACGCTCTATCTCTCGTCGCTGGTCGAACTGGCCCTGGTGCTGCTGGTGGTCGGGCTCGCGCTCAACGTCGTGGCGCGCGCGCTGGTGCTGGGCGCCACGCAGGGCCGCTTCGAGGGCGACCGATGACGGCCAAATCCGCCGCGCACACGCGCCGCACCGTGTGGCGCAAGGCCAAGAGCGACCTGATGATGGGCGTGACCGTGCTCGCGACCGTCATCACGCTGCTGCCGCTGTTCATCATCCTGGCCTACCTCTTCGCGAAGGGAGCCTCGAGCCTCAATCTCGCGTTCTTCACCCATATGCCGGCGCCGGTGGGAGAGAAGGGCGGCGGGATGGCCAACGCGATCGTCGGCACGCTGGAGCTGATCGCGCTCGCGAGCCTGATGGGCGTGCCGATCGGGATCGGCTCGGGATTGTACCTCGCGGCGCATCGCGGCGGCCGCCTCGCCAGCGCGGCGCGCTTTGGCGCCGACGTCATGATGGGAGTGCCGTCGATCGTGATCGGCATCTTCGCCTACGCGGTCGTGGTGCGGCCGATGGGCGGGTTCTCGACGCTGGCCGGCGCCGTGGCGCTCGCGGTGATCATGATTCCGCTGGTGACGCGCACCACCGAGGAGATGCTGCTGCTGGTGCCGCACGAATTGCGCGAGGCGGCGCTGGCGCTGGGCGTGCCCGCATGGCGCACGACGCTATGGGTGGTGGCGCGCACGGCGGCCAGCGGAATCGCCACCGGCGCGATCCTGGCCGTGGCCCGAATCGCGGGCGAGACCGCACCGTTGCTGTTCACGGCCTTCGGCAACCGTTTCTGGTCGACCTCGCTCACCAGCCCCATCGCCTCGCTTACGGTGCAGGTCTACACCTACGCGATTTCGCCTTTTCCCGATTGGCAGCGCCAGGCCTGGGCGGGAGCGCTGGTGCTTACGACCATCGTGCTGGCGCTGGAGTTAGGCGTAAGATGGATGACACGCGGGAGCGCGCGAGTCATACGCTAGACGCCAATGGATGAAAAGCTCGTCGCACGTCATCTGAGCGCTTATTTCGGGCAGCTCCGCGCGCTGCACGATATCAACCTGGCGTTCCCGACCAACGTGGTGACGGCGATCATCGGGCCCTCGGGATGCGGCAAGTCGACCCTGGTGCGATGCCTCAACCGGATGCACGAAGTCGTGCCCGGCGCGCGGGCCGAGGGTGAAGTGCTGCTCGACGACGACGATATCTACGCGCCGGGGGTCGACCCGGTGCAGGTGCGGCGGCGGATCGGGATGGTGTTTCAGAAGCCGACGCCGTTTCCGACCATGTCGATCGAGGACAACGTGGCCGCGGGTCTCAAGCTCAATGGCGTCGCGCTCAGGCGCCCGGAGCGCGATCGGATCGTCGAGCGCAGCCTGCGCCAGGCGGCGCTGTGGGACGAAGTCAAGGAGCGTCTGCGCCGGCCCGGCGCCAGTCTTTCGGGCGGCCAACAGCAGCGCCTGTGCGTGGCGCGGGCGCTGGCGGTCGAGCCCGAGGTGCTGCTGATGGACGAGCCGTGCTCGGCGCTCGATCCGATTTCGACCGCGCGCATCGAAGAGCTCTTGTTGGAGCTCAAGGCCAAATACACAATCGTGTTGGTGACGCATAATATGCAGCAGGCGGCCCGCACCGCGGACCTGACCGCCTTCCTGTATACCGGGGAGCTGATCGAGTTCGGTGAGACTCGGCAGATCTTCACCAACCCGGCCCGCCGCGAGACCGAGGACTATATCACCGGGCGTTTCGGTTAATTGACCGACCGCCAGGGGGAGGCGCAGATGGACAACTTGCAGCCGCAGCATACCAACCGCCAGTACGAGGAGGAGTTGCGCGCCGTGCGCGGCGACCTGCTCAAGATGGGCGGGCTGGTCGAGCGCCAGATCGCCGAAGCGATGGAAGCGCTGGTCAATCGCGACACGGTCAAGGCGCGCGAGATCATCGCGCGCGACGCCGAGGTCAACCGGCTCGACGTCGAGACCGACGAGCAGTGCATCCGGCTGCTCGCGCTGCATCAGCCGGCCGCCAGCGACCTGCGCTTCATCACCACCGGGCTCAAGATCACCACCGACCTCGAGCGCATCGGCGACAACGCCGTCAACATCTGCGAGCGCGTGCTCGAACTCAACGAAGAGCCGCAGCTCAAGCCCTACCTCGACCTGCCGCGGATGGCCGCGGCGGCGCAATCGATGCTCAAGGACAGCCTCGACGCGTTCCTGCGCGACGACGTCGTGCTGGCCGAGGAAGTGATCGAGCGCGACGACGAGGTCGACCAGCTCAACTACCAGATGTACCGCGAGCTGCTCTGCTACATGGCCGAGGATCCGCACACCATCGGGCGCGCCACCCGCTTGCTGTTCATCTCCAAGTATCTCGAGCGGATCGCCGATCACGCAACGAACATTGCCGAGATGGTCGTCTTCATGGTGAAGGGACGCACCATCCGCCACATGGACAAAAAAAAACATGAATGAAGCCGCCGCCCAGACGCGTCCCGCTTCCCGCCATCGCATTCTGCTGGTCGAGGACGAGCGCGACATCCGCGAGCTGGTGCGCTACAGCCTCGAACAGGAGGGCTTCATCGTCGACGAAGCCGCCGACGCCGACACCGCGCTCGATCGCATCGGACGGCGCGCGCCGGACCTGATGGTGCTCGACGTGATGCTGCCCGGGATGTCCGGGCTCGAACTGTGCCGGCGGATGCGCGCGCAGCCGCCGACGGCCACGATGCCCATCCTGATGCTCACCGCCAAGGGCGCCGAGGTCGACCGCGTGCTCGGGCTCGAGATGGGCGCCGACGACTACGTGGTCAAGCCGTTCAGCCCGCGCGAGGTGGTCGCGCGCATCCGGGCGCTGCTGCGCCGGGCGCGGCTGATCACCGAGCCGGCGAAGCCGGCGGTTTCGAGCGCGGCCGGCTCAAGATGGACTTCGGCACCTACGAGGCGTTCGTCGACGGGCACCGAATCGAGATGACGCTGCGCGAGTTCGAGCTGCTGCGCTTTTTCGTGCAGCATCCGCTGCGCGTTTACACCCGCGAGCAGTTGCTCGACCTGGTGTGGGGCCGCGACACCTTCGTCGAGCCGCGCACGGTTGACGTTCACGTGCGCCGCCTGCGCCACCATATCGAGCGCGACGACGCCAATCCCGAACTGATCCTGACCGTCCGCAGCGTCGGCTACCGCTTCAACCCGGAGACGCTTGGGTAAGTCGATCAAGCTCCGCCTCGCGCGGCGGTGCTGCTCACGCTCGCACCGCCCGCCATCGTGCTCGGCGCGTCGCTGGCGGCGCGGCGGCTTGTGTGGCCGTGGGCGATGGTCGCGCTCGGCGGCGGGTTCATCATCGGGACGCTCGCCACCTCCGCGATCGCCGAGGCCTGGACGCGCAGCGCCGAGCGGGTGGAGGAGGCCGCCGCGGCGCTCGAGGAGCGCCGCCCGCCCGCCCATCTGCATCACGAAGGCGCCGACGCGATGGGCCTCGCGGAGCATCGCCTGCTCGAAGTCGCCGACGCGGTCGCGCGCGAGCTCGAGGTGCTGGCCGAGCAGCGCGACGAATTCGAGGCCATCCTGCGCAGCATGACCGAGGCGGTGGTGGTGACCGGGACGGCGCGGCGACGTCGTGCTGGTCAACGGCGCGGCGCGGCGGCATGTTCGCGCTCGACGCCGACACCGACTATCGCGGCCGCGCGTTCGTCGAGCTCTGCCGCGACCCGCGCCTGCAGGAATTCGTCGCGCGCTCGATGACCGCGGCGGCGGACGACGGGATGGTCAGCGCCGAGTTTCAGATTCAGAGCCCCGCGCCGCACTATCTCGCAGCCAACGCCGCGCCCGTGCGCACCAAGCCGGCGCCGCGGCCGCCTGGGTGCTGGTCTTTCACGACATCACCCAGCTCAAGTCCTACGAGACCGTGCGCGCGGATTTCATCGCCAACCTGACCCACGAGATTCGCACGCCGCTGAGCGCGCTGTGCGGCTACGCCGAAACCCTGGTCGCCGGCGTCGACGATCCGCGACACGCAGCGCCGCTTCCTCGGCATCATCGAGCGCCAGTCGCGCCGGCTCGCGCGCCTGATCGACGACCTGATCTCGCTCTCCGACCTCGAACGCGGACTTTCGCCGCTCAGGCTCGAGCCGCTCGAGGTGAGGCGCGTGGCCGACGAGGCGGTCGAGCTGATGCGCGAGCGGGCCGAGCGCCAGGGCGTGACGCTGGAGATCCGCTACGCCGACGACGTGGTGCAGGTGGAGGGCGATCGCGATCGCCTGAACCAGGTGATGATCAACCTGCTCGACAACGCGATCAAGTACACGCCGCGCGACGGCCGCGTCACGGTCGAGGTGCGCGCCGCGCGTAGCGCCGATCCAGTCGGGCAAGGAGCCGCGCGACGGCGTCGAGTTGGCGGTCAGCGACACCGGCGAAGGCATCCCGGCGGCCGATATCCCGCGGCTGACGGAGCGATTTTACCGGGTCGACCGGGCGCGCTCGCGCGAACTGGGCGGCACCGGTCTCGGCCTCGCGATCGTCAAGCATATCGTGCAGCTTCATCGCGGAGCGCTGCGAATCGAAAGCCGCCTGCGCGAGGGCACCACGGTGAGCGTATGGCTGCCGGCGGCGCCCGCAGCAGCCGGGTGCCGCGCGCGAGGCGTGATCCGTCACCGGCGGCGGCGGCGTCTTGCGGCGCTGCGTTCGATGTGAGAAATTTTTCAGTTCCGAGCGCGCCGTTAGCTCAGCGGATTAGAGCATCAGACTACGGATCTGAGGGTCGGGGGTTCAAATCCCTCACGGCGC
>CAVYTJ010000030.1:0-15445 GCA_963771325.1 uncultured delta proteobacterium
CGCGCTGCGCGAAGCCGCCGGAACGCTCCCACGCGTCGCCCGTGCGCAGGATCGCTTCCTCGCCGAAGGGCGGACCGATAAGTTGCAGTCCGATCGGCATCCCATGCGCATCGGCGCCGCACGGCACCGACATCCCGGGCAGCCCGGCCAGATTGACCGAGATGGTGAAGATATCCGATAGATACATCTTGAGCGGGTCGTCGGTTTTTTCGCCGAGCCGAAACGCGGTGGCCGGCGCGACCGGTGCCGCGATCAGGTCGCAGCTTTCGAAGGCGCGCTCGAAATCGCGCCGGATGAGCGTGCGCACCTTCTGACCCTTCAGATAGTAAGCGTCGTAGTAGCCGGCCGAGAGCGCGAAAGTGCCCAGCATGATGCGCCGCTTGACCTCGGCGCCGAAGCCCTGCGCGCGAGTGCGATTATACAGTTCGATGTTGTTGTCGGCGGCGGCGCGAAGGCCGTAGCGTACGCCGTCATAACGCGCCAGGTTCGCGCTCGCCTCGGCGGTCGCGATCAGATAATAGGCCGCGACCGCGTAGCCGGTGTGGGGGAGCGAAATTTCAACCGTGCGCGCGCCCATCGCCTCGAGGCTCTTGAGCGCGCCGCGCACCGCTGTCTCGACCGCGGCGTCCATCCCCTCGACGAAGTATTCTTTGGGCACCCCGATCCGCATCCCGCGGACCTCGCCGGTGAGCGCGCCTTCGTAGTCAGGCACCGGCCGCGCCGAGCAGGTCGAGTCGCGCGGGTCGGCGCCGGCGACGGCACGCAACACCGCCGCCGCGTCGCGCACGGTGCGCGCGAACGGACCGACCTGGTCGAGCGACGAAGCGTAGGCGATAACGCCATAGCGGCTCACGCGGCTGTAAGTCGGTTTGATCCCGACCACGCCGCAGAACGAGGCTGGTAGGCGAATCGAACCGCCGGTATCGGTGCCGAGCGCCGCGAGACATTCGCCGGCCGCGACCGCCGCCGCCGATCCGCCCGACGATCCGCCGGCCACGCGTTCGAGGTCGAGGGGATTGCGCGTCGGGCCAAAAGCCGAGTTTTCAGTCGAAGACCCCATCGCAAACTCGTCGAGGTTGGCCTTGCCGACGAAGACCGCACCTGCGGCGCGCAGCTTTTCGATCACGGTGGCGTCGAACGGCGGGATGAAGTCGTCGAGAATTTTCGAGGCACAGGTCGTACGTACGCCGCGCGTGCAATAGATGTCCTTGATGCCGAGCGGGATGCCGCAAAGCTCCGGCGCGTCGCCCTGGTTCAGGCGCCGGTCGGCGTCGGTCGCCTGCGCCATCGCCTCGGTCTCGCACACCGTGATGAATGCGTTGAGGCGCGGCTCGACCGCGGCGATTCGCTCGAGGCAATCGCGGGTGAGCTCGCGCGAGGTGATCTCGCGCCGCCGCAGGCGCTCGCGCGCCTCGGTGATGGTCAGCCGGTTCAGTTCAGATCCCATGTCATTCGATGATTTTGGGCACCTTGAAGAAGAAACCTTCGCGCGCGGGCGCGTTGGCCAGCATCGCGTCTGCCGCCGGAAGATTGGTGACCGCGTCCTCGCGCATCGGCGTGCCCGATTCGCCGACCTGCGCCGTCGGCTCGATCGCGTCGGTATCGAGTTCATTGAGCTTGTCGACATAGCCGAGCATCTCGCTCATCTCGACTTGCAGGCGCTGTTCCTCGGCCGGCGCAAGCTCGAGGCGCGCCAGGCGCGCGACGTGCCGGACTTGTTCAAGGCTGATCTTTTCCTGAGCCATGGGGGATAATCCTAACATCCGCTGTTCGCCAAGTCAGGTTTTCGTGGCAAGCGGCTTGCCAGCACGCGTCGGGACACCTAACTTTGTGGGGCAGTGAAGCTCGCCGGCCGTCTTGGCGCCTGGATGGATGGGCTCTCGAATCTGCGTGATTTCGGGTGGCGCTCGTTTGCCGGTCTGGACCGGATCGCACTGGGACGTCGAGGCGAACGGATCGCCGAGCGTCATCTGCGGCGCAAGGGCTACTTGATCCTGGAGCGCAATTTTCGCGGTGCGGGCGCCGAGATCGACCTGATTGCGATGGATGGCGAGACGCTCGTGTTCGTCGAGGTCAAGACCCGGCGCACGGCACAAACCGGGATGCCTCAGGAAGCGGTGAACTCCTACAAGCAGCGCCATCTAAGGCGCGCCGGCGAGGTCTACGCGCAGAGTCGTCGCGCACACGACCGCCCGATGCGCTTTGACGTGGTCGCGATCCTTGAAGATGGCAGCGGCCGTCGCCATCTCGAACTCCTGAAGGATGCCTTCTGAATGCTCGATATCCGACTCATCCGTGAAAAGCCCGACTTCGTCAAAGCCGAGCTGGCCAAGTGCGGCGTCGATCCCGCCGAGGTCGATCAGATACTGGAGACCGACGCACGCCGGCGCCGCCTCCAACACGAGCTTGACGATTTGCGCGCGCAACGCACCCGTGAGTCGCGCGAGTTGGGCAAAGCGTCGCCCGAGGAACGCGAACGGCGGCGCGCCGAGATGCGCGCGCTCGGCGATCGCATCTCCACGGACGAGCGCGAACTGACCGAAGTCGAGCGGCAGTTCGAACATTTGATGTTACTTATGCGCAACCTGCCGCGTCCGTACGTGCCGGTGGGCAAGAGCGAGGCCGACAACAAGATCGTTCGCGGCGAGGGCCATCCGGCCGAATTCAGCTTCAAACCGCTGCCGCACTGGGAGTTGGGCGAGCGGCTGGGGATTATCGACTTCGAGCGCGGGGTGAAGCTTTCGGGCACGCGGTTTTACGTGCTGATGGGGATGGGGGCGCGCCTGGAGCGCGCGCTTATCGCGTGGATGCTCGATCTGAAGACGGGCGAGCAGGGCTACCTCGAAGTGATTCCGCCGCTGATGGTCAATAGCGCCTGCGTCACCGGCACCGGCCATCTGCCCAAGTTTCAGGACACGATGTACCGCGATATCGAGGAGGATTACTGGTTCATCCCGACCGCCGAGGTCCCGCTCACCAATCTTTATCGCGACGAAATCCTCGAGGCCGGGCGCTTGCCGATCTATCTGACGGCTTACACGCCGTGCTTTCGGCGCGAGAAGATGTCGGCCGGGCGCGACGTCCGCGGTATCAAGCGCGGCCATCAGTTCGACAAGGTCGAGATGGTCAAGCTGGTTACGCCGGAGAGTTCCGACGAGGAGCTGGAAAAGCTGGTCGAGAACGCGTGCGAGGTATGCCGCCGGCTCAAGATTCCGTTTCGCGTCGTGCAGCTTTGCACTGCCGACCTGGGTTTTCAGAGCGCCGCGACTTATGACGTCGAGATGTGGGCGCCTGGGTCCGAGGAGTGGCTGGAGGTCAGCTCGTGCTCGAACTGCATCGACTTTCAGCCGCGCCGCGCCAATCTGCGCTTTCGCCGCAACCAGGGCGAGCGTCCCGAATTCGTCCATGCGCTCAACGGCTCGGGCCTGGGCTTGCCGCGCACGCTAATCGCCGTGTTGGAGAACTACCAGCAGGCCGACGGCACGATAGTGGTGCCCGAAGTGCTGCGGCCATACATGGGTGGAGCGGACGTGATCCGGCCGCGGAATTTGTGATGTCCGGCGGCGCGCGCCACCTACGCTTACTCCAGATGTTCGCTCCGAGTTAACATACTCGTAACATTCGAGCGTTACCTTACCCGCAGCGGGATCGTACTTTGGGGTGGATGACGGCGCGGAGCCGCCACGTCGTAACACACAGTTTCACTTTGGCCGAATTTCTCGAAGCGACGCATGACAATGTAGCGGCGCCGGCGCGCCCGGCGCGGGTCGGCGCTTTTCGCGTCCGCTTGCTCGGCGACCGCGTGTTCAATCTGACCACGCTCCTGCTGACGCTCGTGGGCCTGAGCATCCTGGTCGGCCTCACGATCGCACTGGTGATCGAGTCCACGCCATCGCTCAAGGCGTTCGGCTGGGGCTTCGTCGTCGGCACCGATTGGGATCCGGTCAACGACCGCTTCGGCGCGCTGCCCTTCATCTATGGAACCCTGGTCTCCTCGACGCTCGCGCTGATTATCGCGGTGCCGCTCAGCCTCGGCGTGGCGCTTTGCCTGAGCGAGATGGCGCCGGTATGGCTCAGCCGGCGCCTGGGCTTCATGGTCGAATTGCTGGCGGCGATACCCTCGGTAGTATACGGGCTGTGGGCGATTTTCGTGCTCGGGCCGTGGCTGCGCGATCACGTCGAGCCCGGTCTCGGCGCGACGCTGGGCTTTTTGCCGCTGTTCCAGGGGCCGCGCGTTTCGGTGAGCATGCTGTGCGCGGGCGTAGTGCTGGCGATCATGGTCGTTCCGTATATCGCCGCGGTCTGCACCGACGTTTTCCGCGCCGTGCCGCAGACCCAGCGCGAGGCGGCGCTGGCGCTGGGCGCGACGCGCTGGGAGATGGTGCGGATCGCGGTGCTGCCGTATGGGCTCTCGGGGGTGATCGGGGCGATCATGCTCGGGCTCGGCCGCGCGCTGGGCGAGACGATCGCGGTCGCGATGGTGATCGGCAACTCGCCGCAGATTTCGGCCTCGCTCTTCGCGCCCTCGGCCACGCTGGCCAGCGCGATCGCCAACGAGTTCGCCGAGGCGACTTCGACGCTCTATCTCTCGTCGCTGGTCGAACTGGCCCTGGTGCTGCTGGTGGTCGGGCTCGCGCTCAACGTCGTGGCGCGCGCGCTGGTGCTGGGCGCGACGCAGGGCCGCTTCGAGGGCGACCGATGACGGCCAAATCCGCCGCGCACACGCGCCGCACCGTGTGGCGCAAGGCCAAGAGCGACCTGATGATGAGCGTGACCGTGCTCGCGACCGTCATCACGCTGCTGCCGCTATTCATCATCCTGGCCTACCTCTTCGCGAAGGGAGCCTCGAGCCTCAATCTCGCGTTTTTCACCCATATGCCGGCGCCGGTGGGGGAGAAGGGCGGTGGGATGGCCAACGCGATCGTCGGCACGCTCGAGCTGATCGCGCTCGCGAGCCTGATGGGCGTGCCGATCGGGATCGGCTCGGGATTGTACCTCGCGGCGCATCGCGGCGGCCGCCTTGCCAGCGCGGCGCGCTTTGGCGCGGACGTCATGATGGGCGTGCCGTCGATCGTGATCGGCATCTTCGCCTACTCGGTCGTGGTACGGCCGATGGGCGGATTCTCGACGCTGGCCGGCGCCGTGGCGCTCGCGGTGATCATGATTCCGCTGGTGACGCGCACCACCGAGGAGATGCTGCTGCTGGTGCCGCACGAATTGCGCGAGGCGGCGCTGGCGCTGGGCGTGCCCGCATGGCGCACGACGCTTTGGGTGGTGGCGCGCACGGCGGCCAGCGGAATCGCCACCGGCGCAATCTTGGCCGTGGCCCGAATCGCGGGCGAGACCGCACCCTTGCTGTTCACGGCCTTCGGCAACCGTTTCTGGTCGACCTCGCTCACCAGCCCCATCGCCTCGCTTACGGTGCAGGTCTACACCTACGCGATTTCGCCCTTTCCCGATTGGCAGCGCCAGGCCTGGGCGGGAGCGCTGGTGCTTACGACCATCGTGCTGGCCCTGGAGTTAGGCGTAAGATGGATGACACGCGGGAGCGCGCGAGTCATACGCTAGACGCCAATGGATGAAAAGCTCGCCGCACGTCATCTGAGCGCTTATTTCGGGCAGCTCCGCGCGCTGCACGATATCAACCTGGCGTTCCCGACCAATGTAGTGACGGCGATCATCGGGCCCTCGGGATGCGGCAAGTCGACCTTAGTGCGATGCCTCAACCGGATGCACGAAGTCGTGCCCGGCGCGCGGGCCGAGGGTGAAGTGCTGCTCGACGAAGACGATATCTACGCGCCGGGGGTCGACCCGGTGCAGGTGCGGCGGCGGATCGGGATGGTGTTTCAGAAGCCGACGCCGTTTCCGACCATGTCGATCGAGGACAACGTGGCCGCGGGTCTCAAGCTCAATGGCGTCGCGCTCAGGCGCCCGGAGCGCGATCGGATCGTCGAGCGCAGCCTGCGCCAGGCGGCGCTGTGGGACGAAGTCAAGGAGCGTCTGCGCCGGCCCGGCGCCAGTCTTTCGGGCGGCCAACAGCAGCGCTTGTGCGTGGCGCGGGCGCTGGCGGTCGAGCCCGAGGTGCTGCTGATGGACGAGCCGTGCTCGGCGCTCGATCCGATTTCGACCGCGCGCATCGAGGAGCTCTTGTTGGAGCTCAAGGCCAAATACACAATCGTGTTGGTAACGCATAATATGCAGCAGGCGGCCCGCACCGCGGACCTGACCGCCTTCCTGTATACCGGGGAGCTGATCGAGTTCGGTGAGACTCGGCAGATCTTCACCAACCCGGCCCGCCGCGAGACCGAGGACTATATCACCGGGCGTTTCGGTTAATTGACCGACCGCCAGGGGGAGGCGCAGATGGACAACTTGCAGCCGCAGCATACCAACCGCCAGTACGAGGGGGAGTTGCGCACCGTGCGCGGCGACCTGCTCAAGATGGGCGGGCTGGTCGAGCGCCAGATCGCCGAGGCGATGGAAGCGCTGGTCAATCGCGACACGGTCAAGGCGCGCGAGATCATCGCGCGCGACGCCGAGGTCAACCGGCTCGACGTTGAGACCGACGAGCAGTGCATCCGGCTGCTCGCGCTGCATCAGCCGGCTGCCAGCGACCTGCGCTTTATCACCACCGGGCTCAAGATCACCACCGACCTCGAGCGCATCGGCGACAACGCCGTCAACATCTGCGAGCGCGTGCTCGAACTCAACGAAGAGCCGCAGCTCAAACCCTATCTCGACCTGCCGCGGATGGCGGCGGCGGCGCAATCGATGCTCAAGGACAGCCTCGACGCGTTCCTGCGCGACGACGTCGTGCTGGCCGAGGAAGTGATCGAGCGCGACGACGAGGTCGACCAGCTCAACTATCAGATGTACCGCGAGCTCCTCTCCTACATGGCCGAGGATCCGCACACCATCGGGCGCGCCACCCGCCTGCTGTTCATCTCCAAGTATCTCGAGCGCATCGCCGATCACGCAACCAACATTGCCGAGATGGTCGTCTTCATGGTGAAGGGACGCACCATCCGCCACATGGACAAAAAAAAACATGAATGAAGCTGCCGCCCAGACGCGTCCCGTTTCCCGCCATCGCATCCTGCTGGTCGAGGACGAGCGCGACATCCGCGAGCTGGTGCGCTACAGCCTCGAACAGGAAGGCTTCATCGTAGACGAAGCCGCCGACGCCGACACCGCGCTGGAGCGCATCGGACGGCGCGCGCCGGACCTGATGGTGCTCGACGTGATGCTGCCCGGGATGTCCGGGCTCGAGCTGTGCCGGCGGATGCGCGCGCACCCGCCCACGGCCACGATGCCCATCCTGATGCTCACCGCCAAGGGCGCCGAGGTCGACCGCGTGCTCGGGCTCGAGATGGGCGCCGACGACTACGTGGTCAAACCGTTCAGCCCGCGCGAGGTGCTCGCGCGCATCCGCGCGCTGCTGCGCCGAGCGCGGCTGATCACCGAGCCAGGCGAAGCCGGCGGTTTCGAGCGCGGCCGGCTCAAGATGGACTTCGGCACCTACGAGGCGTTCATCGACGGGCACCGCCTCGAGATGACGCTGCGCGAGTTCGAACTGCTGCGCTTTTTCGTGCAGCATCCTCTGCGCGTTTACACCCGCGAGCAGTTGCTCGACCTGGTGTGGGGGCGGGACACTTTCGTCGAGCCGCGCACGGTTGACGTTCACGTGCGCCGCCTGCGCCGCCATATCGAACGCGACGACGCCAACCCCGAACTGATTTTAACCGTCCGCAGCGTCGGCTACCGCTTCAACCCGGAGACGCTTGGGTAAATCGATCAAGCTCCGCCTCGTGTTGGCGGTGCTGCTCACGCTCGCACCGCCCGCCATCGTGCTCGGCGCGTCGCTGGCGGCGCGGCGGCTTGTGTGGCCGTGGGCGATGGTCGCGCTCGGCGGCGGGTTCATCATTGGTACGCTCGCCACCTCCGCGATCGCGGAGGCGTGGACACGAAGCGCGGAGCGCGTGGAGGAGGCCGCCGCGGCGCTCGAGGAGCGCCGTCCGCCCGCCCATCTGCATCACGAGGGCGCCGACGCGATGGGCCTCGCGGAGCATCGCCTGCTCGAAGTGGCCGACGCCGTGGCGCGCGAACTCGAGGTGCTGGCCGAACAGCGCGACGAATTCGAAGCCATCCTGCGCAGCATGACCGAGGCGGTAGTGGTGACGGGACGGCGCGGCGACGTCGTGCTGGTCAACGGCGCGGCGCGGGGCATGTTCGCGCTCGACGGCGACTCTAACTACCGGGGCCGCGCGTTCGTCGAGCTCTGCCGCGACCCGCGCCTGCAGGATTTCGTCGCGCGCTCGATGAGCGCGGCGGCGGACGACGGGATGGTCAGCGCCGAGTTTCAGATTCAGAGCCCCGCGCCGCACTATCTCGCGGCCAACGCCGCGCCCGTGCGCACCAATGCCGGCACGGCGGCCGCCTGGGTTCTGGTCTTTCACGACATCACCCAGCTCAAGTCCTACGAAACCGTGCGCGCGGATTTCATCGCCAACCTGACCCACGAAATTCGCACGCCACTCAGCGCCCTGTGCGGCTACGCCGAAACCCTGGTCGCCGGCGTCGACGATCCCGACACGCAGCGCCGCTTCCTCAGCATCATCGAACGCCAGTCGCGCCGGCTCGCCCGTCTCATCGACGACCTGATCACGCTCTCCGACCTCGAACGCGGACTTTCGCCGCTCCGACTCGAGCCGCTCGAGGTCAGGCGCGTGGCCGACGAAGCGGTCGAGCTGATGCGCGAGCGGGCCGAGCGCCAGGGTGTGACGCTGGAGACCCGCTACGCCGACGACGTGATACAGGTCGAGGGCGATCGCGACCGTCTCAACCAGGTGCTGATCAACCTCATCGACAACGCGATCAAGTACACGCCGCGCGACGGCCGCGTGACGGTCGAAGTGCGCGCCGCGCGTAGCGCCGATCCAGCGGGCAAAGAGCCGCGCGACGGTGTCGAGTTGGCGGTCAGCGACACCGGCGAGGGCATCCCGGCGGCCGATATTCCGCGCCTCACGGAGCGATTTTATCGGGTCGACCGGGCGCGCTCGCGCGAACTGGGCGGGACCGGCCTGGGCCTCGCGATCGTCAAGCACATCGTGCAACTGCATCGCGGCGCGGTGCGCATCGAGAGCCGGCTGCGCGAAGGCACGACGGTGAGTCTATGGCTTCCGGCGGCGCCCGCAGCGGCGGGTGCCGCGCGCGAGGCGTGACCCGTCACCGGGGGCGGCGGCGTCTTGCGGCGCTGCGTTCGATGTGAGAAATTTTTCAGTTCTGATACGCGCCGTTAGCTCAGCGGATTAGAGCATCAGACTACGGATCTGAGGGTCGGGGGTTCAAATCCCTCACGGCGCGCCAATAAAATCAAGGCTTTTCACCAATCTCCACCGAACCTGTAGCGTCTAGGTAACCGATAGGTAACCGCCCAGCGAAGCAGCACCCCCCAAGTCGTGCCGCCGTCATCGCATCTCACTCTGACATCGCTTCCTCCATGTTCTCTATATATTTAGGTTACAGCGGTTACATTCACACGCGCACAAGGACTTTACAGCGTAACCGTTTCCGTTTTCCGCTCGGTTACGTTTGAAAACGGTTACAACCCGCGCCTCCCGTTCAACGGCCTCCATCTCGCATCCGTGGTAGGGCGGATGAGTACGTCGACCGTCGCGCTTTTGATTTTCGGATTTCCCACGTATCGTTAGGGCCGGACGCCCAAGCCCCGTGCAAAGTCATGGTCGGGCCGCCTGATTCATTACCGCGTAAATCCGGAGCGGGTACCGGCCGTGTGCGCGGTGTGTGGCCGGCGGTGGATGGCGCCCGCTTCGAGATTGAGGGCGCGGGCTGTGCAAACCTGCGGCGCGGTGTGCAGGTCGCTCGCGATGGCGCTCTGGTCGATCGTCGACCGCCGCTGTTACCTAGACGTTACCTAACCTCGACCGCTGCGCCCGCGAAAGCCACGTCCTACTTGAGGCTTTTCGACCCGGACTATCAGACCGCGAGTCTAAAGACCGCCCTGGGCTGGCAGCTCCGCGACCTCGACGCGCAGCTCCGGCGGCGTCGAGCGCGAGCACCGGGGTGACCATCGCTGGCCGTCGCCGGCGAATGGAGGGCGTCCCTCCGCGATCGATGCATAGTCGACAGGGGTCTCCTTTTGACTTTGGGCGCTGCCTCTAAATCGCGCCCACGATTTCGACGTGGGTCCCTCTTACTGCGGAACTTTTTCAAAATTCAGGTCGGGATAATTTCGATCTATAATTCCCATGCGGAGACCACGATGCGAAAGGGCAAGCGCGTTTCAGGGCTGATGTTTGGTGCTCTCGTTGCCGCCGCGCTGAGCGCTTGCGCGGTCGCCGCATATGCCCAAGAAAGCAAACAGAAGTCGCCAGGCGTAACCGGGGTATGGACGGGGAAGTCGTCGGCCCGATGCGCGATGACGTCCGAACGCACGCGATGCGGCGCGGTCAACGACATCAGCTTCACCATGGTCCAGCGCGGCTCGAAAGTGACCGGCTCCTATAAATGCGCTTACGGCAACATGAATTGCCGCAACATGAACAACACCGGCGAAATTACCGACGGCACGATGGAAAAGCTGCTCACGCTGCGAGTGATGATGCCGGACGGCTCGAGCTGCAGGTTCTCCGGGCAGCCCAGCGGCGACAGCATAAAAGGCGGGTACAGCTGTAAGGGCGGGCCGCGGGCCGAGCAAGGCACTTAGGAAGCCCGCCGCAGTCGCTAAGCTCCGCAGCCCCAGCTCCCGGCCGGCGGAAACTCCGTCGAGGGCGCACTGAAAGCGACCGAGATCCTCATCAAAACCCACCGCCAATAATTTTGCCGCTAATTCAGGCGGGCGTTTCGGGTTTGGGGCGGGGGTTGACAAGCGTCAGGAGCGGCGAGGGCTCGCAGCGGGCATTTACGCGCCAAATTCGAAAACTCGCCGGGGTGCGGGTCAAGTAAGGTGTGTGCATACCGGATACGTGGTGCGGGCGCGTCTTCTGCCACTTCAGGAATTCGCTGTTGAGGTTGCTGAGTTTGATTTCGAATTCCTTGCGTGCGGCGTCGGCGAATTCGGCGAAGGTTGCACAATCGAGCCTGTGCGCCTGCCAGCCCTCTTTGAGGACCTTTTCGAAGCGCTGGAAGCGGTTGCCTTCGACCTGATGGATTTCTGACCAGTTCTGGAATTCGGTCTTTTTGCTCATCTCTCTTTCTCCCACGTCTAGCTAATCGCGACAAGAGCGGCGACGGTTCCATAGGGGCGCTAGCGTGCCAAAAATTCGGGGCGCTGGGGAACCTCTTTCGAGTCACGACCGTTGCTCCTGCGCAACGGATAAGCATCCCCAAATCTTCAAGAGCGCGAACGCGTGGTAAACTATGGCAGCCGATGTTGTCCTGACGATGAAGGAAATCTGCGACCTACTGCAGCTCAATCAGTCCACGGTTTACAAGCTGGTCAGGCGGGGCAGCATTCCGGGTGTTTCAGGGCGGCCTCGTGCGGCAGGCGGCCCTTTTCGTCGATGGCCGAATAGAAATCATCCAGCTCAGTCCGAGACGGTCGCACAGCTTATCGGTGATGTCCGGGAAGCAAAGTTCATCGATTATCCGCGACTCGGGACGCTCCGTCTCGAACATCTCCGCGTATGGTTCCATCCTCAAGTCAATGCCCATTGGTCTTCACTCCTCCTCGTAATTCGTTCCCCGAAGTAACTCACGCCCGAGGCGCAAGGCTTCCTGTTTCAGCTCCGCGTTCTGTGTTCCCTCGGGAATGGAGCGCTTTAGCGCCTCGGCCAGTTTGGCGACGGCCGAGAAGACGTTGAGCCTAGTTCAAGCCTCTGAGGTCTCGCACGCTTAATCTCCGCTGTACGCGTTTGATCAGGTCGGCGTGCTCGTCGCAAACCTCGACTATCTCACGTAGCGGATGGCCTTGAGCATCGAGATGGCGGACGATCGTCGTCGCGCCATTGTGGCGGCAGCCTTCGTGTGAACAGCGAGCCGCATAACCGCAGCGCAGCAGTTCGACCTGGGCTTCGGCGACGAGCGTCCATTTAGATAGTTTGGCGCTCCGTTGCAGGAGGGTTCGAAAGAAATGGGGGACCATCGCCGCAGCCTTGGGTTATACGTTTGCGCCTCTACGGGAGACGCGCCCAGCCATTTCGAGAGCTACGCTGATGGTGCAGCTAAGTCCAATACCAGCGCGCCAGCCGCGGACGGCGCACTGCGCCGGATATCCGCACGTGAGCAATTGAATCTCTGCGGCCATGGCGAAACCCGGCACCCTATTTTTCCTTGAGACGCGGGTCGTCGCTGGCGCCACGGCCACTCGACGTGGGCGTCCGTACGCTGTTGGCAACGGTCACAACCTGGTCGTGGTCAACCTCGCCATCCGGATGGATGGCTCCAATGACGCTGCCGTGCGCATCCACAAGATTCAACCCGAGGTCGTACTGCGCATTAGGAACGGTGGTCGTATCGAAGCTGAACCTGGTAGCTGTTCCTTCATCGATAGGACCGAGATAGTCGGGGTGCTCCGCATGTCCAACCGGATTGCTAGCTGACGGCCACGGGTGGCCAACACAGGTAGGATTGATGCTGTCGGGACAGCCAATGAAAAACCTCGCGTGAGCAAACGTGCCGCCCGTGCAGTTGGGGGTAAAGGCTGGGTGTATAGTTCCACTGACCGTTATGGGTCTGCCGAAGGTTGTCGGCGCGGTCCACACCGGGGAACAAGTCACTTTGTGTCTGAAAAACCGGCAGCCACCGGACAGCAGGAGCAGCGGTATAGATGACCAGCGGACCAGGGCGAGCGCGGCGGCGTAGCGCGGCTTCATGTCTGCCATCTAGCAAAGGGGCTGCCGGGTGTCATGCGCCATGGCGAGTGCCTGCTAATACTTTTCCCGCTAGCTCAGGCAGCGTTTGGGCTCAGGGCAAGGTTGCGGAGAGCGCGACAGAGGGGCTGGTATGCGCAAGTGATGCGAAGGTTGTACGATGCCCCAGACGGTCAAAAACACTATAGAGGTGGCTCATGGGCATTTTGTCGTGGCTGGTCGTCGGGCTCATAGCGGGTTTCATCGGCAGTAAAATCGTGAATCGTAGCGGGGAAGGGCTTGTGCGGGATACCATCCTGGGCGTCATTGGCGCCGTCATCGGGGACGCGATTTTCACCGAACTTGGTCTGGTTGGAGTCACCGGCGTGAACCTGACGAGTATTGTGGTAGCTGCAATCGGCGCGATAATTGTGCTCGTGGTTTATCATGCGGTTATAGGGCGGCGCGCCGCTGCATGAAATTCTAGAGCGGTTTTTCCCAACTTCCGGCTGGGTGTCCAATTTCAGATTGACCTAAAGGGTGCCTCGGTGAGAGTGTTCGGCTTGCCGGGGGTGGTGATGATCGCCTGCCCTCCGGCGCTGACCTCGGGCGGGGCGGTGGGCTCCCTCTTACCGCTCCGCCCACTTTTCAGATACCAGCCACCAGAACGAGCGCGGCAACCCCGGCTATTTGAGAGTCCCACCAGTCTTCCAGGATTTCGGCGACGAGGCTGAAGCGTTCGCGGTAGGCGCTGAAACCAGCGGCGAGAGCATCCTCGTCCGAGGCTTTCGCTGGCGGCAACATCGGCGGCTCGGATACCAGCAGCGCGAGCGGCATCGCCAGCGATTTCCTCTACCAACCTTCGGTGCTTTTCGCTCAGGTCCATATTGTTCTTCTCCATTTAGGATTGAACGAGGCGGCGGCGTAGATGCTACCGCCTCGCGTGATCAGGGGCGAGTCCGGTGAAGGGTTAAAGCCCCGCAAGGATATGCGAGTCTCCGCCCCGCAGTAACGAGTATCGATGGCGGGTCGGGCCGAGTAGGGCTATCCTCGCCGCCGTGGGCGCTATCGGGAGGGGGCTTTCTCGAAGCTCGCGCAGCCGCAGGTCAAACAGCAACCTATCGTGACGTAGGCGCCATTTGGCGACCCGGCGTTGCTATATGTTCGTGCGCCGCCTGTTGATGGCCACACTGGCACGGTTGAGCGTCTTTCATCTGCGCGGCCCTGGTCGCCTGCGCTTTAGATCTCATCGCTGGCCGGAACGCTATCGAAACGGAAAGGGCTCGTAGACTTCGATTCAGCTAGAGTTGCCGCTGAAAGTTTGGACTTAATTAGGAACGTTTCCAATTTGCACAACGATGCAATCCTCGTCGCAGCCAGGATAGTTCGCGCCTTGTTTATATGGATACCCGAGTACTTGAATTCCCGCGAATTGCCTGACTCCGTTGGCGAAACTGGTCGCACAATTATCATTGGGTTTGTTCGATAAAACGCCGACTCCTTTAGGAAAGTTAGCTAAAGCAAGGGTATCCTTATATTTCCAGCCCGCTAGATTGAGCACTTCGCCGAGTGCAGATACTAAGTCTTCAGCGGGCGGTTGTTCGTATCGAACAAAGACAATGGTACATCCGTGTGGTTTGGTTGAATCGGGGGCGCCAGCAGCTTTCATCCACTGTGCGAAGTGCCATTTTTCTCCATCGCTGAGCGGCAATTTCGGCCAACCATCACCAGCATTTGAGTATTTCGCGAACTCCGGCAGAGGCGTTGCCGATGCGGTCGACGGGGAATCGGGCGGAATGACCTCAAGATGCCCCAATTGCCATTGTCCAGTAATTAGGTAACAAACCCGAGCAGCAAAACCACTAGCCACCACCGAAAATTAGAACCGACACGAGTAATCGACGCTGCAAATCGGCGCGGTAACCGTGATTTCAACCAAGGCCAGTTAGGTCCCAACAGAACGAAAGATAGTCCGATTACTGCGAACACGATCATCCTCGTTGACACAGAATCGCCACGGCAGAGCGCATCCCCGCCGGAAGGGCAAACATAAATCCGACCAATTCACCGAAGGTGATGACGCTAAAATTATTCGTTGGAACGGGTATTGCCTCTGGTAGGGGCGTTCCCCCTTTTTTTTCAACTTTGCGTGTAGTCGTCCGCATGGCGGCGGCGAAATTAAGAACAAGGTCGCGACGACGCTGACCTTCCGCTGAAAGGAAGCCACGGCGGCCACCGCCCCAGTGGTCGTCCGCGTGCGCTCGCGCCATGTCAGCCGTAGTAAGCGGCGCGCCACATTCGGGGCATAGACCACGACGCATTGCGTCGTCAGCTGAAATCGAGTCTCCGTCAACCATCGGCATAGAAACCCCCTCCGGGTGAAGTTCCCCGAAGGGAGAGGATATCGGGCTAGCGGCCTATCCGTCACCATCCGCAGCATTCCCCTCGCGTTTTGGGTTCCTGTGACCATTTACGGCGCCCAGATTCGCGGTCGGCCATGAGATTAGCGCCTCCGCGCGAGCGCCTCTTTGCGCTGCGCATGCTCGCGCTGCGTCTCGGCCATCTGTTCCTCGACGGTTCGCTCGGGCGCGTGATGCCTGACCTCGACGGCGCGCCACTTTTTCCCTCCCGAAAAG
>CAVYTJ010000031.1:0-11833 GCA_963771325.1 uncultured delta proteobacterium
GGGAGTCGCGATCGCGCGCTTCGCGAGCGAGCTATTGAGCCAGCACGCGCTGCTCAGCGAGCCGACCGGCGACGTACCGGACGCGCCGCGATGGCTCAACCGGGTGCTCAGTTCGCGCCAGTACACGATCGCGGGCGGGACCAGCGAAATTCAGCGCAACATCATCGGCGAACGCCAGTTGGGCTTGCCCAAGGGTTGAGCACTGCACGGGGCGGCGCGTTGCCGCGGGCCTATCTAGCCGGCGAGCTTGCGGCGCAAAACTTCGTTGACCACCTTGGGATTGCCCTTGCCGCCCATCGCCTTCATCACCGCGCCGACGAAAAATCCGTAAAGCTTGTCGCGTCCGGCACGGTATTCGGCGACCTTTGCGCTTTCGGCCGCGAGCACCCGGTCGCAGGCCTCAGCGATCGCGGCTTCGTCGGAAACCTGGGCGAGGCCGAGTTCCGCCACGGTCGCCTCCGCACCCTTGCCCGAGCGGCACATAGCGGCAAACGCGTTTTTGGCGGCGTTGAGGCTGATGCGCGAGTCTTCGACCATCTTCAACAGCGCGCCGGTCTCCTGCGGCTTAGGCGCCGCTTCCGTGAGCGGCTTGTTTGACTCGTTGGCGGCGCGCAGGACTTCGGTCATTACCCAGTTGGCAGCGAATTTCGCATTGACTCCTGCAGCGAGGACATTGACGAAGTAGTCGCCCAGATCGTCACGACCGAGCAGCACGCCGACTTCGTAGGGCGTAAGCCCAAGGTCTTTCGCATGATCGCGTTTCTGCGCCGGCAATATGATTTTGAGCATGTCCGTGCGGATACTCTCGACCAGATTCGACGGCACGATCAGCGGCGGCAGATCGGGCTCGGGGAAATAGCGATAGTCATTCGCGAACTCCTTGGAACGCATCGGGCGCGTCTCTTCGCGCTCGGGGTCCCACAGATGCGTTTCCTGCGCGATGCGCCGGCCGGCGCTGATTTCCTCGATTTGCCGGTTGACCTCGTACACGATCGCTTTCTCGACGAAGCGGAACGAATTGAGATTTTTGATCTCGGTCCTGGCCCCCAGCTCCGTGGCGCCCCGCGGACGCACCGAGACGTTGACGTCGCATCGCAGGCTGCCCTCTTCCATCTTGCCGTCCGAAGCGCCGACGGCGACGAGGATTCCGCGCAACTCGCGCAGATAGTCGACCGCCTCTTCGGGCGAGCGGATGTCCGGTTCGCTGACGATCTCCATCAGCGGCACACCCGAGCGGTTGAAGTCGACCAGGCTCGCGTTCTCGGCGTGGATATTCTTGCCGGCGTCCTCTTCAAGATGGATTCGCACCAGTCTTATTTGTTTTGCGTCGCCACCTCCGCGTGCGGGTATCTCGAGATAGCCACCAGTACAAAGCGGTTGGTCATACTGGCTAATCTGGTAGCCCTTGGGCAGGTCGGGATAGAAGTAGCTCTTGCGCGCGAATACCGAGTGCGGCTCGATCTTGCTATGCGCGGCCAGGCCGGTGCGAATAGCCAGTTCGAGCACCTGGCGATTGAGCACCGGCAGTACCCCCGGCATCGCCATGCATATCGGGCAGACGTTATGATTGGGCGGCGCCCCGAAGTCCGCCGCGCATCCGCAGAACAGCTTCGAGCGCGTCAGCATGTGGGCATGAACTTCGAGCCCGATTACCGCCTCGTATGCGTCGTTATTCATTGATTCACTGATTCTAATGGTCCAATGGGCCGTCGCCCCGTTGGTAGAGTTCTGGCGCGCGCTGCGCGAAGCCGCCGGAGCGTTCCCACGCATCGCCCGCGCGCAGGATCGCTTCCTCGCCGAAGGGCGGACCGATAAGTTGCAGTCCGATCGGCATCCCCAATCCGTCGACGCCGCACGGCACCGACATCCCGGGCAGCCCGGCCAGATTTACCGAGATGGTGAAGATATCCGATAGATACATCTTGAGCGGGTCATCGGTTTTTTCGCCGAGCCGAAACGCGGTGGTCGGCGCGACCGGCGCCGCGATCAGGTCGCAGCTTTCGAAGCCGCGCTCGAAATCGCGCCGGATGAGCGTGCGCACCTTCTGACCCTTCAGATAGTAAGCGTCGTAGTAGCCGGCCGAGAGCGCGAAAGTGCCGAGCATGATGCGCCGTTTGACCTCGGCGCCGAAACCCTGCGCCCGAGTGCGATTATACAGTTCGATATTGTTGTCAACGGCGGCGCGAAGGCCGTAGCGCACGCCGTCATAACGCGCCAGGTTCGCGCTAGCCTCGGCGGTCGCGATCAGATAATAGGCCGCGACCGCGTAGCCGGTGTGGGGGAGCGAAATTTCAACCGTCCTGGCGCCCATCGCCTCGAGGCTCTTGAGCGCGCCGCGCACCGCGGTCTCGACCGCGGCGTCCATCCCCTCGACGAAGTATTCCCTGGGCACCCCGATCCGCATCCCGCGGACCTCGCCGGTGAGCGCGCGTTCGTAGTCAGGCACCGGCCGCGCAGAGCAGGTCGAGTCACGCGGGTCGGCGCCGGCGACGGCACGCAACACCGTCGCCGCGTCGCGCACGGTGCGCGCGAACGGACCAACCTGGTCGAGCGACGAAGCGTAGGCGATAACGCCATAGCGGCTCACGCGGCTGTAGGTCGGTTTGATCCCGACCACGCCGCAGAACGAGGCCGGAAGGCGAATCGAACCGCCGGTATCGGTGCCGAGCGCCGCAAGACATTCGCCGGCCGCGACCGCCGCCGCCGATCCGCCCGACGATCCGCCGGCCACGCGTTCGAGGTCGTGGGGATTGCGCGTCGGGCCAAAAGCCGAGTTTTCAGTCGAAGACCCCATCGCAAACTCGTCCAGGTTGGCCTTGCCGACGAAGACCGCGCCCGCGGCGCGCAGCTTTTCGATCACGGTGGCGTCGAACGGCGGGATGAAGTCGTCGAGAATCTTCGAGGCGCAGGTCGTACGTACGCCGCGAGTGCAGTATATGTCCTTGATGCCGAGCGGGATGCCGCAAAGCTCCGGCGCGTCGCCCTGGCTTAAGCGCCGGTCGGCGTCGGTCGCCTGCGCCATCGCCTCCGTCTCGCACACCGTGATGAATGCGTTGAGGCGCGGCTCGACCGCGGCGATTCGCTCCAGGCAATCGCGGGTGAGCTCGCGCGAGGTGATCTCGCGCCGCCGCAGGCGCTCGCGCGCCTCGGTGATGGTCAGCCGGTTCAGTTCAGACGCCATGTCACTCGATGGTCTTTACTCGATGATTTTGGGCACCTTGAAGAAGAAACCTTCGCGCGCGGGCGCGTTGGCCAGCATCGCGTCGGCCTCCGGAAGATTGGTGACCGCGTCCTCGCGCATCGGCGTGCCGGATTCGCCGACCTGCGCCGTCGGCTCGATCGCGTCGGTATCGAGTTCATTGAGCTTGTCGACATAGCCGAGCATCTCGCTCATCTCGACTTGCAGGCGCTGTTCCTCGGCCGGCGCAAGATCGAGGCGCGCCAGGCGCGCGACGTGCCGGACTTGTTCAAGGCTGATCTTTTCCGGTGCCGTCTTTTTCTGAGCCATTGCGGATAATCCTAACATCCGCGGTTCGTCAAGTCAGGTTTTTCGCCGCCAGCGGCTTGCCAGCGAGCGTCGGGACACCTAACTTTGTGGGGCAGTGAAGCTCGCCGGCCGCCTTGGCGCCTGGATAGATGGGCTCTCGAATCTGCGTGATTTCGGGTGGCGCTCCTTTGCCGGTCTGGATCGGATCGCACTGGGACGTCGAGGCGAGCGGATCGCCGAGCGTCATCTGCGGCGCCAGGGGTACTTGATCCTGGAGCGCAATTTTCGCGGCGCGGGGGCCGAGATCGACCTGATCGCGATGGATGGCGAGACGCTCGTGTTCGTCGAGGTCAAGACCCGGCGCACGGCACAAACCGGGATGCCTCAGGAAGCGGTGAACTCCTACAAGCAGCGCCATCTAAGGCGCGCCGGCGAAGTCTACGCGCAAGCCCGTCGCGCACACGACCGCCCGATGCGCTTCGACGTGGTCGCGATCCTTGAAGATGGCAGCGGCCGTCGCCATCTCGAACTCCTGAAGGACGCCTTCTGAATGCTCGATATCCGACTCATCCGTGAAAAGCCCGACTTCGTCAAAGCCGAGCTGGCCAGGTGCGGCGTCGATCCCGCCGAGGTCGATCAGATACTGGAGACCGACGCACGCCGGCGCCGCCTCCAACACGAGCTTGACGATTTGCGCGCGCAACGCACCCGTGAGTCGCGCGAGTTGGGCAAAGCGTCGCCCGAGGAACGCGAACGGCGGCGCGCCGAAATGCGCGACCTGAGCAACCACATCGCGATGGGTGAGCGCGAACTGACCGAAGTCGAGCGGCAGTTCGAGCAGTTGATGCTCCTGATGCGCAACCTGCCGCGTCCGTACGTGCCGGTGGGCAAGAGCGAGGCCGACAACAAGATCGTTCGCGGCGAGGGCCATCCGGCCGAATTCAGCTTCAAACCGCTGCCGCACTGGGAGTTGGGTGAGCGGCTGGGGATCATCGACTTCGAGCGCGGGGTGAAACTTTCGGGCACGCGGTTTTACGTGTTGATGGGAATGGGGGCGCGCCTTGAGCGCGCGCTTATCGCGTGGATGCTCGATCTGAAGACGGGCGAGCAGGGCTACCTCGAAGTGATTCCGCCGCTGATGGTCAATAGCGCCAGTGTCACCGGCACCGGCCATCTGCCCAAGTTTCAGGACACGATGTACCGCGATATCGAGGAGGACTACTGGTTCATCCCGACCGCCGAGGTGCCGCTCACCAATCTTTATCGCGACGAAATCCTCGAGGCCGGGCGCTTGCCGATCTATCTGACGGCTTACACGCCGTGCTTTCGGCGCGAGAAGATGTCGGCCGGGCGCGACGTCCGCGGTATCAAGCGCGGCCATCAGTTCGACAAGGTCGAGATGGTCAAGCTGGTGACGCCCGAGAGTTCCGACGAGGAGTTGGAGAAGCTGGTCGAAAACGCGTGCGAGGTATGCCGCCTGCTCAAGATTCCGTTTCGCGTCGTGCAGCTCTGCACTGCCGACCTGGGTTTTCAGAGCGCCGCGACTTACGACGTCGAGATGTGGGCGCCGGGGTCCGAGGAGTGGCTGGAGGTTAGCTCGTGCTCGAACTGCATCGACTTTCAGCCGCGCCGCGCCAATCTGCGCTTTCGCCGCAACCAGGGCGAGCGACCCGAATTCGTCCATGCGCTCAACGGCTCGGGCCTGGGCTTGCCGCGCACGCTAATCGCCGTGTTGGAGAACTACCAGCAGGCCGACGGCACGATAGTGGTGCCCGAAGTGCTGCGGCCGTACATGGGTGGAGCGGACGTGATCCGGCCGCGGAATCCGTGACGTCTGCCGGCGCGCGCCACCTGTGCTTACTCCAGATGTTCGCTCCGAGTTAACATACTCGTAACATTCGAGCGTTACCTTACCCGCAGCGGGATCGTACTTTGGGGTGGATGACGGCGCGGTGCCGCCACGTCGTAACACACAGTTTCACTTTGGCCGAATTTCTCGAAGCGACGCATGACAATGTAGCGGCGCCGGCGCGCCCGGCGCGGGTCGGCGCCTTTCGCGTCCGCTTGCTCGGCGACCGCGTGTTCAATCTGACCACTCTCCTGCTGACGCTCGTGGGCCTGAGCATCCTGGTCGGCCTCACGATCGCACTGGTGATCGAGTCCACGCCGTCGCTCAAGGCGTTCGGCTGGGGCTTCGTCGTCGGCACCGATTGGGATCCGGTCAACGACCGCTTCGGCGCGCTGCCCTTCATCTATGGAACCCTGGTCTCCTCGACGCTCGCGCTGATTATCGCGGTGCCGCTCAGCCTCGGCGTGGCGCTTTGCCTGAGCGAGATGGCGCCGATATGGCTCAGCCGGCGCCTGGGCTTCATGGTCGAATTGCTGGCGGCGATACCCTCGGTAGTATACGGGCTGTGGGCGATTTTCGTGCTCGGGCCGTGGCTGCGCGATCACGTCGAGCCTGGTCTCGGCGCGACGCTGGGTTTTTTGCCGTTGTTCCAGGGACCGCGCGTTTCGGTGAGCATGCTGTGCGCGGGCGTCGTGCTGGCGATCATGGTCGTTCCGTATATCGCCGCGGTCTGCACCGACGTTTTCCGCGCCGTGCCGCAGACCCAGCGCGAGGCGGCGCTGGCGCTGGGCGCGACGCGCTGGGAGATGGTGCGGATCGCGGTGCTGCCGTATGGGCTCTCGGGGGTGATCGGCGCGATCATGCTCGGGCTCGGCCGCGCGCTGGGCGAGACGATCGCGGTCGCGATGGTGATCGGCAACTCGCCGCAGATTTCGGCCTCGCTCTTCGCACCCTCGGCCACGCTGGCCAGCGCGATCGCCAACGAGTTCGCCGAGGCGACTTCGACGCTCTATCTCTCGTCGCTGGTCGAACTGGCCCTGGTGCTGCTGGTGGTCGGGCTCGCGCTCAACGTCGTGGCGCGCGCGCTGGTGCTGGGCGCGACGCAGGGCCGCTTCGAGGGCGACCGATGACGGCCAAATCCGCCGCGCACACGCGCCGCACCGTGTGGCGCAAGGCCAAGAGCGACCTGATGATGGGCGTGACCGTGCTCGCGACCGTCATCACGCTGCTGCCGCTATTCATCATCCTGGCCTACCTCTTCGCGAAGGGAGCCTCGAGCCTCAATCTCGCGTTCTTCACCCATATGCCGGCGCCGGTGGGAGAGAAGGGAGGCGGGATGGCCAACGCGATCGTCGGCACGCTCGAGCTGATCGCGCTCGCGAGCCTGATGGGCGTGCCGATCGGGATCGGCTCGGGATTGTACCTCGCGGCGCATCGCGGCGGCCGCCTCGCCAGCGCGGCGCGCTTTGGCGCCGACGTCATGATGGGAGTGCCGTCGATCGTAATTGGCATCTTCGCCTACGCGGTCGTGGTACGGCCGATGGGCGGATTCTCGACGCTGGCGGGCGCCGTTGCGCTCGCGGTGATCATGATTCCGCTGGTGACGCGCACCACCGAGGAGATGCTGCTGCTGGTGCCGCACGAATTGCGCGAGGCGGCGCTGGCGCTGGGCGTGCCCGCATGGCGCACGACGCTATGGGTGGTGGCGCGCACGGCGGCCAGCGGAATCGCCACCGGCGCAATCCTGGCCGTGGCCCGAATCGCGGGCGAGACCGCACCCTTGCTGTTCACGGCCTTCGGCAACCGTTTCTGGTCGACCTCGCTCACCAGCCCCATCGCCTCGCTTACGGTGCAGGTCTACACTTACGCGATTTCGCCTTTTCCCGATTGGCAGCGCCAGGCCTGGGCGGGAGCGCTGGTGCTTACGACCATCGTGCTGGCCCTGGAGTTAGGCGTAAGATGGATGACACGCGGGAGCGCGCGAGTCATACGCTAGACGCCAATGGATGAAAAGCTCGCCGCACGTCATCTGAGCGCTTATTTCGGGCAGCTCCGCGCGCTGCACGATATCAACCTGGCGTTCCCGACCAATGTAGTGACGGCGATCATCGGGCCCTCGGGATGCGGCAAGTCGACCCTGGTGCGATGCCTCAACCGGATGCACGAAGTCGTGCCCGGCGCGCGGGCCGAGGGTGAAGTGCTGCTCGATGAAGACGATATCTACGCGCCGGGGGTCGACCCGGTGCAGGTGCGGCGGCGGATCGGGATGGTGTTTCAGAAGCCGACGCCCTTTCCGACCATGTCGATCGAGGACAACGTGGCCGCGGGTCTCAAGCTCAATGGCGTCGCGCTCAGGCGCCCGGAGCGCGATCGGATCGTCGAGCGCAGCCTGCGCCAGGCGGCGCTGTGGGACGAAGTCAAGGAGCGTCTGCGCCGTCCCGGCGCCAGTCTTTCGGGCGGCCAACAGCAGCGCCTGTGCGTGGCGCGGGCGCTGGCGGTCGAGCCCGAGGTGCTGCTGATGGACGAGCCGTGCTCGGCGCTCGACCCGATTTCGACCGCGCGCATCGAAGAGCTCTTGTTGGAGCTCAAGGCCAAATACACAATCGTGTTGGTAACGCATAATATGCAGCAGGCGGCCCGCACCGCGGACCTGACCGCCTTCCTGTATACCGGGGAGCTGATCGAGTTCGGTGAGACTCGGCAGATCTTCACCAACCCGGCCCGCCGCGAGACCGAGGACTATATCACCGGGCGTTTCGGTTAATTGACCGACCGCCAGGGGGAGGCGCAGATGGACAACTTGCAGCCGCAGCATACCAACCGCCAGTACGAGGGGGAGTTGCGCACCGTGCGCGGCGACCTGCTCAAGATGGGCGGGCTGGTCGAGCGCCAGATCGCCGAGGCGATGGAAGCGCTGGTCAATCGCGACACGGTCAAGGCGCGCGAGATCATCGCGCGCGACGCCGAGGTCAACCGGCTCGACGTCGAGACCGACGAGCAGTGCATCCGGCTGCTCGCGCTGCATCAGCCGGCCGCCAGCGACCTGCGCTTTATCACTACCGGACTCAAGATCACGACCGACCTCGAGCGCATCGGCGACAACGCCGTCAACATCTGCGAGCGCGTGCTCGAACTCAACGAAGAGCCGCAGCTCAAACCCTATCTCGACCTGCCGCGGATGGCCGCGGCGGCGCAATCGATGCTCAAGGACAGCCTCGACGCGTTCCTGCGCGACGACGTCGTGCTGGCCGAGGAAGTGATCGAGCGCGACGACGAGGTCGACCAGCTCAACTATCAGATGTACCGCGAGCTGCTCTCCTACATGGCCGAGGATCCGCACACCATCGGGCGCGCCACCCGCCTGCTGTTCATCTCCAAGTATCTCGAGCGCATCGCCGATCACGCAACCAACATTGCCGAGATGGTCGTCTTCATGGTGAAGGGACGCACCATCCGCCACATGGACAAAAAAAAACATGAATGAAGCTGCCGCCCAGACGCGTCCCGTTTCCCGCCATCGCATCCTGCTGGTCGAGGACGAGCGCGACATCCGCGAGCTGGTGCGCTACAGCCTCGAACAGGAAGGCTTCATCGTCGACGAAGCCGCCGACGCCGACACCGCGCTGGAGCGCATCGGACGGCGCGCGCCGGACCTGATGGTGCTCGACGTGATGCTGCCAGGGATGTCCGGGCTCGAACTGTGCAGGCGGATGCGTGCGCAGCCGCCCACGGCCACGATGCCCATCCTGATGCTCACCGCCAAGGGCGCCGAGGTCGACCGCGTGCTCGGGCTCGAGATGGGCGCCGACGACTACGTGGTCAAACCGTTCAGCCCGCGCGAGGTGCTCGCGCGCATCCGCGCGCTGCTGCGCCGAGCGCGGCTGATCACCGAGCCAGGCGAAGCCGGCGGTTTCGAGCGCGGCCGGCTCAAGATGGACTTCGGCACCTACGAGGCGTTCATCGACGGGCACCGAATCGAGATGACGCTGCGCGAGTTCGAGCTGCTGCGCTTTTTCGTGCAGCATCCGCTGCGCGTTTACACCCGCGAGCAGTTGCTCGACCTGGTGTGGGGGCGCGACACTTTCGTCGAGCCGCGCACGGTTGACGTTCACGTCCGCCGCCTGCGCCGCCATATCGAACGCGACGACGCCAACCCCGAACTGATTTTAACCGTCCGCAGCGTCGGCTACCGCTTCAACCCGGAGACGCTTGGGTAAATCGATCAAGCTCCGCCTCGTGTTGGCGGTGCTGCTCACGCTCGCACCGCCCGCCATCGTGCTCGGCGCGTCGCTGGCGGCGCGGCGGCTCGTGTGGCCGTGGGCGATGGTCGCGCTCGGCGGCGGGTTTATCATCGGTACGCTCGCCACCTCCGCGATCGCGGAGGCGTGGACACGAAGCGCGGAGCGCGTGGAGGAGGCCGCCGCGGCGCTCGAGGAGCGCCGTCCGCCCGCCCATCTGCATCACGAGGGCGCCGACGCGATGGGCCTCGCGGAGCATCGCCTGCTCGAAGTGGCCGACGCCGTCGCGCGCGAACTCGAGGTGCTGGCCGAGCAGCGCGACGAATTCGAAGCCATCCTGCGCAGCATGACTGAGGCCGTGGTGGTGACGGGACGGCGCGGCGACGTCGTGCTGGTCAACGGCGCGGCGCGGGGCATGTTCGCGCTCGACGGCGACTCCAACTACCGGGGCCGCGCATTCGTCGAGCTCTGCCGCGACCCGCGCCTGCAGGATTTCGTCGCGCGCTCGATGAGCGCGGCGGCGGACGACGGGATGGTCAGCGCCGAGTTTCAGATTCAGAGCCCCGCGCCGCACTATCTCGCGGCCAACGCCGCGCCCGTGCGCACCAATGCCGGCACGGCTGCCGCCTGGGTGCTGGTGTTTCACGACATCACCCAGCTCAAGTCCTACGAAACCGTGCGCGCGGATTTCATCGCCAACCTGACCCACGAAATTCGCACGCCGCTCAGCGCCCTGTGCGGCTACGCCGAAACCCTGGTCGCCGGCGTCGACGATCCCGACACGCAGCGCCGCTTCCTCAGCATCATCGAGCGCCAGTCGCGCCGCCTCGCCCGTCTCATCGACGACCTGATCACGCTCTCCGACCTCGAACGCGGACTTTCGCCGCTCCGACTCGAGCCGCTCGAGGTCAGGCGCGTGGCCGACGAGGCGGTCGAGCTGATGCGCGAGCGGGCCGAGCGCCAGGGTGTGACGCTGGAGACCCGCTATGCCGACGACGTGATGCAGGTCGAGGGCGATCGCGACCGTCTCAACCAGGTGCTGATCAACCTCATCGACAACGCGATCAAGTACACGCCGCGCGACGGCCGCGTGACGGTCGAAGTGCGCGCCGCGCGTAGCGCCGATCCAGCGGGCAAAGAGCCGCGCGACGGTGTCGAGTTGGCGGTCAGCGACACCGGCGAAGGCATCCCCGCGGCCGATATCCCACGCCTCACGGAGCGGTTTTACCGGGTCGACCGGGCGCGCTCGCGCGAACTGGGCGGGACCGGCCTGGGCCTTGCGATCGTCAAGCACATCGTGCAACTGCATCGCGGCGCGGTGCGCATCGAGAGCCGGCTGCGCGAAGGCACTACGGTGAGTCTATGGCTTCCGGCGGCGCCCGCAGCAGCGGGTGCCGCGCGCGAGGCGTGACCCGTCACCGGGGGCGGCGGCGTCTTGCGGCGCTGCGTTCGATGTGAGAAATTTTTCAGTTCCGATACGCGCCGTTAGCTCAGCGGATTAGAGCATCAGACTACGGATCTGAGGGTCGGGGGTTCAAATCCCTCACGGCGCGCCAGTTTTTTCTCCCTCGAAAGTGAATAGGTGGCAAGTAGGTGGCAAATCGACGTGGCTCCCGACGCGTTTTTCTTGCCATTTCGCCGCCTCACTCGCTCACCCAGGTCTCGATGCTCACCCCCCAGGTCTCGACGGTGGAAGCCGCCGGGCCGTCACATCGAGCGGCGCGGGTTCTCGCGGTGAAGGTTTCAATTGGAGGGCGACCTTAAGTTGAAATGTCGCGTCTATCGGCTTCTGCCCAACTTAGCAACTGATTGAATGAGCAACCCAGAGTAACGCCCAACGCGCGTAGTCGGTAGGGCCGATCTAGTTTGAAATGCAGGGAAGGTTTGAGATGCGGCGCATCGTTGGGCCGGGTGGCGGTGGCCAGTCTCTCGAATTGCCGCGAGCTTCGAGCCGAGGGGGAGTCAACGCGAAGCTTGGCTCCAACCTCTCAGAAAACACCGGTTCCTGTCAAAATGGAATTGTCTCGCAGAGAACCAATGCGAACGAAGCGGCGCGGCGGCGCTCATGCCTGCGATCTAGCAGACGGCCGGCAGGAATTTTCTCGCTAATTCCTGCGGCTGTGAGACCGGCGGTCGGGGTTTGGCAGCGTCTGGCGCCAGCGGCACTTCGAAGGGCGTTAGCGTTCCAAATTCGAGCCTCGCAGCGCACGCCCGCAAGCAATTTTGCGATTCGTGGTTAGCTTCGACCGGGAAACATCG
>CAVYTJ010000032.1:0-14293 GCA_963771325.1 uncultured delta proteobacterium
CACCAGCGTCCAGACGAAAAACAACGACGCCGCGGCGGCGATCGCACAGCCAAAGGAAGTCCTGAACTGCGGCCGCGTCCAGAGCAGGCCTGTGATCACGGCGAGAAAGAACAGGCTCGATCCGATCGCGATTAGTTGGTCGCGCCGGGATTCCTCCTGGACGCGAAACTCCTGGGCTGCCATCTCCTCGGTCCCCCTGCTCGGAGCCTCGACGCGCGCGCTATTGCTGGCCGGCGTTGCTGCTCAGGTACTCCAGGATGGTTTTGCGCTCGTCCGGCGTAAGCGGCGCCAATCCGGTTTGTCTCATCCGCTCCTGCATCAGATCCACCTTGACGGCCCACATCGGCGCGGTCATTAGGCTCGGCTTATGGCCTGATGACACTGCCCGCATCTGTTGAGATATAGCTGCGCCGCGTAACTATCTTGTTCGGGTATTTTGCCGTTTTGGCACGATGCAAGCAAAACCGTGGCACCCAATAACGCGACGGTTATCCACCGGCGAGATATTGAAGTATTTGTTGAGGTTCGACGCAGAGCCCGCTGCCTCTTTGCCGCATCCATCCCCTAAACGAGGGCGAGCCGCAAGCTTTATCGCTCGGCAGCTTATCGCTCGAGCGCCGCGCGCGCGGCGGGGATCAGGCGCAATTCGTCTGCGAGCGTTCGGATCAGCGCGCGCCGGTCGGCATCTTCAAGTGCTACTTTGCGCTCGGTTTCGGGCCGCAGCCATACCGGCGCCGCACGCATCGCGTCCGCCTCGAAGCGCGGAAAGACATGCCAATGGACGTGCGGTTCCAGGTTGCCGAGGCATTCGTAGTTGAGCTTTGAGCGGCTTCACGATCGCCAGTGCGATCGCTTGCCCACCGCGAGAGTTCGTCGAACAGCTCGTGCGCTTCGTCGCGCGGCATCAGATGCATCTCGTCAGCGTGGCGTTTGGCGAGCAGCACGCAGTAGCCGCGATAGAATTGCGCGTCGCCCAGGATCACGAACGAGTCGCGGCAATTCGGCGACGAAGTCGCGCGAAGCTGCCCGGACGCGGCATCGCTCGATGAGCGCGCAGATTCCGCACGGCCGCGCCGTGGTGGCGCCGCCACCCGCGCCCGCGCCGCTCTCATGCGGAGGCATTCGCGTCCTCCGGCGCCACCTGCACCAGTTTTACCGCCGCATGCTTGAGCACGTCGCCCACCGTATGCAGCTTGTACTCGCGCCCGTAGTAAACGGTGCGAATGCCGGTGTTGATGAGCACCTTGAGGCAGTGGATGCAGGGCGTGTGCGTCACGTAGATGTCGGCGTCGCGGATCGCGGCGCCGTTTTTCGCCGCCTGCGTGATCGCGTTAATCTCAGCGTGGATGGTGCGCCAGCAGTTCTGCTCGATTTCGCCGTCGGGCGTGCGCGATTCGTAGATGAGGCATCCGACGTCGGTGCAATGCGGCAGCCCGGCCGGCGATCCGTTGTAGCCGGTCGCGAGGATGCTGCGGTCGCGCACGATCACCGCACCCACCTTGGCCCGCAGGCAGGTCGAGCGCTCGGCGACCTGCCGCGTGATCGTCATGAAGTACTGGTCCCAGCTCGGTCGCTTCCCCCCGCCACTCATCAGAGTTCCCAAAGCCGCACCGAGGCGGGTAGCCGCGGCGGCGCGGGCCGGTAGACGACGCTGTAGGTATTGTCCTTGGGCTGCTGCTCCTGCGGATTCTGAGTCCCCTCCGCGTACCAGGCCGGCACCGGGCTGAAGGTCACGATGAACAGCACGATCGTCGCCCAGGCAAAGGCTCTCCGCCGCGGATCGAGCGGCGTATCCGCATCGACGGTGGCCGGATGCCCCAGGCCGAGAAAGAAAAGGAACACCACCCAGAAGAGCCATCCGCCCCAGTATGCCGAGCCCATGAAGAGCGGCACCACCACCATCATCACGCACGCCACGATGAACAGGCGCGCGATCGTCCGATGCCAGCGGCCGAACAGCGCGTAGACCACGTGGCCACCGTCGAGCTGGCCGACCGGCAGCAGGTTGAGCGTCGTCACGAGTAGCCCGATCCATCCGGCGAACGCGATCGGATGGAGGTTGACGTTGACCGAGTTGGGATCGACGCCCAGCACCGCGTACGACAGCGCCCAGAACAGGATCGAATTGCCGAGCTGTAATCCGCCGCCGGAGGCGTCGAGCGGCGACACATCGGAGAGCTTAAGCCCGATCGCCACCGCGAGCACCGCCAGCACGGCCCCCGCCCACGGCCCCGCCGCGCCGATATCGAACATCACGCGCCGCGTGCGCGCCGGTGACCGCATTCGGATAAACGCGCCGAAGGTGCCGATGAAAAAGACCGACGGCAGCGGCGCCGGGATGAAATAGGGCGGACTCACGTCCACGTTATTGCGCCGCGCCACCAGGTAATGGCCCATCTCGTGCGCAAACAGGATCATCATCAGGGGGATCGAAAACGACAGTCCCGCGGCGAGGTTGCCGAAGGTCGCAAACGGATGCGCCAGCGACACAAACGCGCCAGCCATGTCCGCCCCGGCCATCGTGGTGGTCAGCAGCGTCAGCAGGAACAGTGCGACGTGCGTCCGTGTGACGCCCGAGGGCCGCGGACGCGGCGGCGGCGTCACCTCACGCTCGTAAACCGGCGCGGGCGTGACGCGCGGGATATCGGTTAGGACCTGCGATTCGTCGTGTGCGGTGGAATCATCCATTATTGATTTCGTGCCGGTATTTATTTGATGCCGGAGTCATTGCCGGCGGCTCATGACGGTCTTACGACGCAGCGGCCGGACGGTTACCATCGCGCCCGGCCCGGCGGCGAAACGCTGCGCGGCACTGCCGTCGCGCACGGCAATTTCCAGCAGCTCGAAACTTCCAAACGTAGCGAGAGGAACACCGTTGCGGGCGTCGCCATAAGCCTGGAGTATCTCGATCGGCGCGCTCGTTCCGATCCTAACGGAAAGCCGCATAGCGGGAAAGCGCGCCTCGAAGCGCGCCAGCGCGTCGCGCGCGATATTGCTCACCAGATTGCCAAACCCGTCGACATACAGCACCTCGCCGCGCAGCTCCTCGACCCCCTCGCGCGGCTCCGCCAGCTCCAGATGCGTCAGGCCCTCGCGCACCGGCGGCCCCAACGATTCGAGCTTGACGCCGCGCCAGAGATGCGCCGCGGCGGGCGCGAAGATGTCGCGCCCGTGAAAGGTCGCGCTCACGCGCGTGCGCCGGTAGCGCGGCGCGCGCAACTCGACCGCGCGCGACGGCCCCGCCTCCTCCAGCGCCAGCGAGAGCACGCCGTTGTCGGGCCCGACGAATCGCGCTCCCGCGCGCGTCTGGACCGCCACCGCAAGCCGCGCCGTGCCCACGCCCGGATCGACGACCACTAGGAAGACCGTCCGCGGCGGGAAGAGCCTCCACGTCTGCGCGAGCGCGATCGCGCCCGCCGCGATCGATTGCGCCGGCACGCCGTGCGTGATGTCGATTAGTGGGGCGCCGGGCGCGATCGAAGCGATCACGCCCTTCATCGCGCCCACGTAATGGTCGCGGTAGCCAAAGTCGGTGAGAATCGCGATCGGAGCGGCACCGCCCCCGCGGTTGGTCGCGCGAGCGGCCATCGTCAACCTCGCCGCCGCGCCGGCCGCGCGAGTTCCTCGCGCACCGCGGCGGCAAGCAACGGGAACATGATCTCGTGATGGCCGGTGAGCGCGATTCCGCGCGCTCCCCTTCCGCCCGCGGTCGGCCGCTGGACCACGTTGATCCGCGGCCGGTACTGGCGGATGAAATCCATGTCGGCAGCGCACAAGCCGTCGACGCGCCGGCCCAGGTTGCGCGCGAGGTTAAGCGCCTTGAGAAAAACCTCCGGCATCACCACCGCCGAGCCCAGGTTGAGCACCACGCCGCGCCCAAGCGCCGCGACCACCGCGACCAGTCGATGGAAGTCCGTCATCGTGGCCCTGCCGATCGCGCCGCCGTCGGCCGCCGGATGCATATGGATGATGTCGGCGCCGAGCGCGACGTGCACGGTCGCCGGCGCACCCGCGCGGTAGGCGGCGGCAAAGATGCTGGCGCCGCGGTAGCGCAGGCGTGCGCGGACGATTTCGCGGCCCACCACCTCGCCGAGTCCCCTACCCTCCTCGGCGGCCAGCCGCGCCGCGCGATTGAGAAACGCGCCGGTCTCCTCGGCCATCCCGAAGCTGCCGTCGCCGAGCCCCGCGCCTACATCCTCCGAGGTGCGACCGGCGAAGGCGAGCTCGAAATCGTGGATAATCGCGGCGCCGTTGGTCGCGATCGCGCTCAGCACGCCGTCGCGCAACATCCCACAGATGAGCGGGCTCAGGCCGACCTTCAGCGGATGCGCCCCAAGGAGCATCAGGAAGCTCCGCCCGGCGCGGCGTGCCGCCGCAATTCGCCGCGCCAGCTCGCGCAAATCAGCCGCCGCCAGAGTTTCGGGCAATGCGGCGATAAACTCGCGCATCGTGGCCCCGGCGTGAAGCTCGCTCGCGAACTGGCCGCGCTCGACCTTGCGCGACAGCGAGGCCAGCGGCCGGGTGCGCGCACGGGCCGGATTTACTGGTCTTATTGGCGTTTTTGGCCGAATTGGGGGCGGTTTCATCAGTGCTGGAAGTGGACTCGAACGCTGTAGCGCCGCGTCCTTGGAGAGTGTAAAGTTACCCGATGCCTCCGCTGACTCCAACCGCGCGCTGCGCGGTGAGCGGGGGGCACGCTGCGGGCCGACCGGGTGGGGCGAGCAGTTCGGGGGACGCGGAAATTGGGAGAAACGAAGCCAACAATCTTTATCAGTGGCCTCACGAATGGCACCCTCTCGGAGATTGAACGTCCCGATTCTCTGATCGCGCCGGCTGCGCCGGAGTCCGCAATCGACCGTCGCGGTTTCCTCAGGATGGCGGGAATCGCCGCCGCTACTGCGACCCTCGCGCCGGCAAGCGCGCTCGCGATACTGACCGCGCCGGCCACGCCGCGCCGCCTGAAGTTCTATAACCTGCACACCAGCGAACAACTCGACGTCGTTTACTACGAGAAGGGGCGCTACATCCCGCAGGCGCTCGACGAGATCAACCACATCCTGCGCGACTATCGCCAGAACGTGGTTAGGCCGATCAGCCCGGCGCTGCTCGACCTGGTGGTCGCGATCCGGCGCAAGCTCCATACCGACGCCGAGGTGGCGATTATCTCCGGTTATCGCACGCCCGAGACCAACGCGATGCTGGCGGCGCGCAGCGATGGCGTTGCGCATCACAGCCTGCACATGGACGGATTGGCGCTGGACTGGCGCGTCCCCGGACGCACGCTCGATCAGTTGCATCGGGTGGCGCTCGCGATGCGCGGCGGCGGCGTCGGTTATTATCCGGCCTCCGACTTCGTGCACACCGACGTCGGCCGCGTGCGCTACTGGTAAGCCCTTCGCTTCCGACTGGGTCTTTCTATTCTTCCATCTGTGCTGCGCGAATGGCGAGTCTGTGTTACCACATCAGTGAGTTTCCGTTTCCCACCGCGCGTGAGTTTTTGTTTCTCCCTCAAGCGTACTTCTGTTTGCCACAACGAGTGAGTGAGTCTGTTTCCCAACTCTTATTTCCTCCCCCGTGTCTTGGGGGAGGATAAAGGTGGGGGTCGAGCGAGGAAGCGCCGGACGTCTGTTTTTTTCGGCGCCTCCTCGTGCTGTTCTTTTCGCGTTCGGCGCGCTTGCGGATTTGACACTCCGATGCGGCGACCCTAGACTTCACCGCAGGCGGGCGTAATTCAGTGGTAGAATGCCAGCTTCCCAAGCTGGACGTCGCCGGTTCGACCCCGGTCGCCCGCTCCACCAAACTCCCTACGGAGAGAAGGGCTTCGCGAGTTGCGTCGATTGCGGCGCGAGCGGGGCGGTTCGCTCAGTGTCCGTTTTGGTGTCCGTCGCGCGACTCATCTGTTCGCACCGAGTGAGGATGCGCACGCGCTGGCGCCGGCAGAAATCGGCGATCGAGGGATCAACCTGATTGGCGAGCAAGAGCATCGTGACGCGCTTGCCGTTGTGCTCGATGTAGTCGGGATCGGCGCGCAGAGCGCACGGCATGGATAAGCTTGGCGACGTGCTCGTAATGTGCGGCGGCCGCGGCGATGACGAGATACAGCCGGCGTGAGGTGTACGCGATGCCGGTTAGCGTGGCGCGAAATTTTGGCCGCGCGGCGCTGCCAATCTTTCAGCTCTTCCGCGGACTGAAGAGCGTCCGGCGTCCAGAAACGCGGCGTGATCTGGTACGCGGCTCGCGGCAAGCTACGCTCCCTCCACAACCTGAATCGGGCAACCGTGATGTTCTGGCGCGGCTACTTTCCCGACGTCGTGGTTTCCATGACGCGAAATTAGTCCCAGCCGTGCAGAGAGCGAACCCGCGATGCCGGCGGGCTCGGGCTCCATCTGGAGTGAGTTTTCCTTCCTGGATGACGGGAGCGCCTTGAGCGGGGAAGCGGAGCGGACCGCTCGATGCAGGTGACCCGGTCCCCTAGACCTCCGCAGGCCGTCTACGCCGAAAAAATCGAGGAATTCCTTTTCGATTTGTTGGGTTGGAGCCGGTCCGACAAATTTTTACTCCCTACTAATTGACAAGATTTACCCCAGTCTGTAGGTAAATATGACATGGACTTTCCCGAGGTGCTCAGAAGGATCGCCGGCAACCCGAAGCTCCTGGCCGTGCTGCCGCCCGGGCCGCCTGGAGCGCCGGCCATCATCCTGACCTCGCAAATGAGGGTGATGGACGTGCGCAGCGGCAAACCGTGTAAGTTCAACGGCAAGTTCAGCGACTACGTCAGCATCCAGTGGGAGATCGTCGACATGAGCGTGCCGCGGCAGCCCAAGTGATCTAGGGCGAGAAGCTCGCCGAGCTGGCGACCGGCAAGGCCCGGGGCTCGGGCGGAAACGGCGCTAGCCGCGAAGATCGAGGCTGAGGCCTCGTGTTGCTACGGCTGGTCGGCTGCAAGGCTAGCCGCGATCGTCGCCGACGATCGCGGTGGAGACAGTGAGCAGTGAAAAGAAAAGCCCGCACGTGAGGTGCGGGCTTTCTGCTCATCCGCGACTGGTTTAGAATCGCGGCTGTCGCATGAGCAAAATCAGCTTACCGTCAAGCCCACCGCGGTCGCCAGTCCGCCTCATCGTGGCTGAGCCAGATCGCCGGCCAGGCGATCTCGGTGCTTCCGCGCAGAACATCGCTCGCGCCGCGTCCAAGCAACTGACCGAAGACGGCTTCACGGAAGGCGCCGCACGAAGAGCTTTAGAGCGCATTGCGGCTGGACCCTACGGCGCTCAAGCGGTGCTGTGCACGAAGGCGCTGCGCGACTATCTCCACCGCGCTGCCGAGCGTATCGCGGAGCTGAAAGCCTGTATCAACGATGAACGCAAGTTCCTGAGGGCGAGCAAGGCGCGACGCGCCACGCTTGCCCGCTTCGTCACTAGGAACGAACGCGACAGAACGCTGAGCGCTGCCCGACGTGCTGAGTTGTTCACGCTTATCCAAGCGGCAAGGGAAGAGCTACGCCACTGGACCGAGCTGGCGCGAGCCAACATCGACGATGAACGAGTCGAGCTACAACGTATTCGACCGACCCGCCGCGATCTTCTCGGCGCCTTCCTAGTCGCCGAGGCACTTCGATATCCCGGCCAACGCGTACCCAGCTACAAGGACGTGCGCTTGGCGATCGAGGGTGTCGCCGCGAGTCGTCTGCTTCCGAAGACTAGCCTCTGCAAGCTGGCCAGCTTGGCAAAAGCTGAGGCCGCACGGCCAGCCAGCGCGGTACTGTGGCCGCAAACAGCGAAGACGATCCAGAATTTCTTTCGATAGCGAAGAAACTTCCGGAAGTTGTGGCGCCGCGGGTCTCGCGATCGGTCTCGTCTTACCTACACACTGTAGGATATGGCGACCAACAGCGCGGCGGGCCGAAGCGGTGAACTTTCTGACCAGGCGCTAGCCCCACTACACATTTCAGACGCTGAGCGGCTACTCGGCATCTCACGCGACACGCTTCAGGCGGAGATTCGCGACGGCCGGCTTTCCGCCTGCCGTGTGCGTGGGCGCTGGTATGTCACGCGAGCGCAGATAGCGGCGTGGCTGAAGCGCATCGAGGTTGCCGCGCATGACAGTTAACGGGCGCGGCCTCAAAACGAGGGCGTCCGATCGGTGTTGAGCCCGATCGGACGCGGTGCGATAGCCGCTGGCGGCGGCCGGAATGACGTGACGTGCAAGAGGCTAGCGAACAATCCGAACAAAAGCCAATTAGCCCGACGCTCGCGGCCGTGCGCGCCAATCTGAGGCGCTCCGGGCACTCGCTCGCGGCGCATCACAAGCGAATGTTGCGCAAGCACTGGCCGACTCGGCCTAAATTCGTCATGCCGTCGAAGAAATTCTCGATTAGAGCCGATATGAGCCCTAATCGGACCGGAGTTGATATCCATACCTAGGCGGACGTTGCAGCTATAGCCACTCAAGTTGACTACTCAGTGAGGAATGAGGTTGCGGTGGTGCTGACATTCGAGCAGGCGGCGGCGGCGCTGCAAGCCTGGAACTACAACGAGCGCGAACATCGCGCGCGCTGCCCGGCGCATGGCGGGCACAATCGCAATCTGAGCGTCTGGGCCGACGAGCAAGGGATCGCCCGCTTCAAGTGCTTTAGCAAAGGTTGCACGACACGTGAGATCGAGGCAGCGCTCGAGGAGGCACCGGCGCCGCCGAAATCCGCACCGCGCCCGGCCAAGCCGAAGCGAGTGGACGAAAAGGGCAATAGGGATCGCGCGCTCGAAATCTGGCGCGAGGCGCGCGAGCCGAGCGGCACGGTCGTGCATGATTATCTGTTCGGCCGCGGCTGGACGGGCGAGACGCCGACGGCGCTTTGCGTCGGAGCCGATCCCGCGGAGCTGGCGCACGCCGGCATCGGGCTCGCGATCCCGGCGTCGATTCGATTGCATCCACGGCTCTGGTACGCGACGGGTGTTTACCTGCCCGCGATGATCGCGGCGATCGAGGGCCTGGACGGCTTCATCGTTGGAGTGCATCGCACCTGGCTGAAGCCCGACGGCACCGGCAAGGCCGAAGTCAAACAGAACAAGAAAGCGCTCGGGCGCGCGCGCGGGTGCGCGGTTCATCTGACGGCCGGCGCCCCCGAACTGGTCTTGTGCGAGGGCATCGAGACTGGCCTGTCGATCATTCAGGCGACCGGCCTTCACGTCTGGGCGGCGCTCGGCACGTCGAACTTGGGGCAAGTCGAGCTGCCCGGCTTCGTGATCGAGATCATCATCGCGGCCGACAACGACGAGCCGGGAATAAAGGCGGCTCGCGCCGCGGCCGAAGCGTACCGCGCGCGCGAACTTCACGTGAGCGTTATCGTCGCCAGCGATGCAGGTGCGGACTTCAATGACCTGATTGGAGGTGGCTGCGGTGGCCAGCGGGCTTAAGGATTTTGAACGGGGCTTCGGCAAGGGCAAGGTGGTCGAGCTTGACGCGGGTAGTAAGTCCGCACGGCAGAGCGACGTCTATGGGAATGATGCTCACACGCTCAAGCAACAAAAACTGCGCTGGCTCTGGACGCCGTGGATTCCTTTGGGCGCAATGACCTTCATCATCGCGGACCCGGCGGCGGGCAAGAGCACACTCCTTTGCGACCTGATTGCGAGGGTCACGCGCTGCCGCAAGTGGCCCGACGGAAGCAAGGCGCCACGCGGCAAGGTGCTCTACTACAGCATCGAAGAAAATATCGGCGGCGGGTTTCTGCCGCGGCTGAAGGCGGCCGGCGCCGACTTGCAGCGCGTGAGGGTGGTAAGCGCCGAACCCGTCGCGCCGGCGCCAGGGGAGTTCGGATTAAGGCCGTTGCCTGAGGGCACCGAACAGATTCGCGAGGCAATCGAGCGGCAGAACGCGACGCTGGTAGTCTTCGATCCCATCGCAGATCTTCTACCGGCCGGCGCTGACACCAACAGCGAAGTGGCCGTGCGCGCGTCGCTCAAGTCGCTTGCGCGGCTCGCGGAAGAGACCGGCACCGCGCTCGTCTGCGTGCGTCACCTTAACAAGAAGAGCGATGCCCAGCCGCTTTACCGCATGCTCGGTTCGAACGCTTTCATCCAGATGCCGCGCGCGATCCTGCAAATCGACCGTGACCCCGAGAACGAGCACGGCCGGGTGCTGTCATGTATCAAGAGCAGCTACGCAAAAAAGCCGCGGCCGTGGCGCTTCAGGTTGACCGAGGGGCTCAACAAGGTCGTGCGGGTCGAATGGGGAGAGGCGCTCGACAAACGGGAAGAGGAAGAGCTGCAAGAGGCGGCGAACATCAAACCGTTCGGCCTCGCGGACGTGATGGCGCAACTGAAGGTGCTACTCGCCGAGGGTGAGGCCGACGCAAAATCACTCGGGCAGGCCGTACGCGACGCCGGCGGCAGTCCGCAAATGCTGCACCGCGCCTACAGGAAACTAGGCGTACTCAAGCACCCGGATCGCGATGAGAAGACCGGGAAGATCGTCCGTTGGCTGATGCGCCTGCCCGGAGACGGTAAGTGAGTACATGCCAAACATCCACTCATCGCTCCAGCGAGAGAGGCGATGAGTGGGATCGATGGGTGGACACCGATGATTGGACTCACCCACACGGGCCGTATGACTTCGTGCGTGGTCTACTCATCGATCCACCACTCATCGCACGATCTTATCGCGCGCGTGCGCACGCCCGCGCGTCCGCGATGCTGTGGAGGGCTGCGGTGAATCCTGCTGTCGAACAGCTACCGCTACCGGGGTTCGGGCCGGCTGTCGGCGATCCGTTTCGCTTCACCTGGTGGAACACGCGCCAGGGCGCCGCGGTATGGATTGAGCATCACGGGCGGTGGCGTATCGACGTGGTAGTCGGGCTCGGGCGGAAACGCGCCGCGGTTGCGATCGAGACGGCGGCTTTCAGGCGCCTCGTTATAGAGAAATTCTACAATCAGTTACGGAGGTGGCGATGACATGCGCGAAGTGCGGAAGGAACATCGACGAGGCCCGCGTTAGTGCCGCAATCAAGCTGGGCGATGGGCGCGCTGCGCTCGACTGGCCGTGCTTCGACGCGATGCTGAAGCCGGGTCGCGCGGCCGAACTTATGCGCCTGTTGCGTGTCGCCACCATTCGCGCGCGAAGCAACGGCCTGGCGGCGGCGCCCGCGGGCGGCGCGCGCGAGCAGGACCAACCGACGTGAGATGAAATCGGGCGGCAAATCTCGCGACGCTGCGAATGCTGAAACGATCCGCGCGCTGCGCTCCGTACTCCACGCGACCGGCGGCGGCGCAAAGGTCGAAGAGCTGTACCGCGTGATGCGCGCGGAAGAGGCGGCGCGTTTTCTTGGGCTCGCTGAGCCGACCGTCCGCGACATGACTTATCGACACGAATTGCCGCACGTGAAGCTTGGGGCGCGGGCCGTAGGCTATCGCGTAATCGACCTGATTGACTGGCTCAACGCGCGGCGGCGCCCTGCGGTCAGCGATTGACACTCAATCGCCGGTCTTGAACGTGCTCACCAGTGAGCATATACATACGTGACGAGCATGGACGTTAGAGAAATGGCGCGGCGCGGCGGCAAGGCGAGCGCGGCGAAACTCACCGCTGAACAGCGTTCGCGCAAGGCCCGCAAGGCGGCGCGCGCGCGCTGGGCGAAGAACCGCCCCCGGTCCAAGGGACGCTGAGCTATGGCTTGCATCGTAACCTGAAAATGGTTGAGTCAGCGCTTGGGACGAAGACGTAAGAAGAAAGCGGATCGCTCGCATCAGTTGCAACAGAGCGCTCTCAAGACGGGCGACCCTCGAGCCGGTACAAATACCGAAAAGCAAAAGGACGCTGGCGTTGGCTGTGCGAGCGCGGATGAATCCGCTGGCGTCACAACGAGCAATGACCCCCCATACCAAAATGAAAAACCAAAGAGGGGCTCAATGGACAGGGCCATGGTCGGGCTCACAGCGATGTTGGCTTTTACAGCAATAATCACCAACTTCCAGACCTGCCTCGCTTTACGGGATAGTCGAGAAGCGTTCCGAACCAGTCAGCGCCCGTATGTCAATCTGGGGCGGAAGGACGGAACTATTGCGGATTTCGCCTTTGACAAGGAGCATCCCGACAAACCAGCCGGGCTTAAAGTGTACCTGCAAAACGGCGGGCAGTCCGCTGCGCTCAACCCACGAGTGTCCATATTCATGGCCCTTATCTTGAACGGCGTTGGAACTTCGTCTGAAGCCAATCCATATCAGCCTCACCCGGAATCCTTTGACTACATCTACCGGTATAAGTCGAAAGGCGGCGTCGGCGGCGCATATAGTATGGACTCCATACCGCCGCAAGCTGAGTATGTTCACTATGTTCCGAATCTGTTCTCGTCCGAACAGTTGCAGAGCTTTCGCGATGGACGACGCGCTCCAGTTCTGCGGGGAATGCTTCAATATTGCGATGAGTTCGGAAACTATACGTGCGGTATGTTCGGGCTATTCTGGAATGGACCGCCGATGAATGGATTCACCGTGACTGATCAGGCTGACTGTACGTTTCTCTACAGCTATCCGAAGAATCCTCCACCGGATAATGGGGAATACGTCTTGCCGTGCGAACAGCCAGCTGAACGCGATGAACGTGAGAAGGCAGAACGTGCAGAGATGCTTAAACGCGGCTCTCTCGCGAGCAAACCCACGATTGGACCATCCGCATCGCCTTCAAACCGGATTACTCCCTAGCTATGGGCTCTTTGCATTCTATCGACGCAGTGTGGTGGCGCCTTCGTGCGTCCGAGCGCCTGGAGCTGCTACTGCGGGCGCTCGGCTTGTGTCAACGCGATCTGGTGCCGCCACGTCACCGGGCTTCCGCAAGGGCCGCCGGCCCTATAACGCGCGACTCGTCGTGCTGTCGCGGCTGTTGCATCCGAATCACTTTCGAGTGTCTAGGGCCGGGCTGCGCGCGACATTCACGGCGCTTGGGGTTGAGTGCGTACCTTGGACGATTGCAATCGGAGCGCTCGTGGTGATCTCCAAGGCCTGCGCGTCCGCGAAGTGAGTAGTTCAATCGACTAGGGAATCGACTGGTAGCCGAGGTTTCATCATGGCACGCAAAGACGGACACGATCGCGGACTGTTCGAGCGGCCAAGAAGCTCACGCATTCGGTGAGTTCGCTTCCACGGAAATGAGCACGGCGCGAGCACGGAAATGTCCGCAGTGCCATTCGGCGCTCAAGCAAGCGTCGGCGCGCTTCTGTACAAAATGCGGCACGAAAGTTTCGAAACCATGGATACGTATAACGACATCCATAGCGCTGGGAATTTTGGCTTCCCTCTGGTGGGTGCTTAGAACGATTCTCATCACGGTCGGCCTCGTGCTCGAAGCTATATTCGCCGGGCGTTCCTCGGATGGTCCGAAGCAAAGTCGCTCACGCGAGGTGCTTATGTGCCCGAAGTGCGGCTGGCGAATGAACACCTTCGGCCCCCGAAGCATTTGCCCGGCCTGTAGCAAGGAATTGTTTCACCCTTGGCGCCGGTGACAAGTGATTTCGATGATTCGCTACTACGATATCGCATGGAGGTCTTGAATGGCACGAAGGAACGGAAAGGATCGCGGGCTGTTCGAGCGGCCGATGGGCTCTAGCATTTGGTGGATTCACTACCACGACGCGAATGGGCGCAAGCATCGCGAGAGGGGCGGCAACAAGACCGAGGCGCGCGCGTTGTACATGCGGCGCAAGACCGAGATTAAGGCCGGTACGTGGACCGCGCCGGGCGACCGCGGTATGCCGCAGAGCGCGGCGGGCGGTGGCGCGACGGCCGGCGCTTCGACCACGTTGGGCGACTTCGCGCTGGCATGGCTGAAAGAGCGCGCGCCGCATTTGACCCCAGCCGTGCGCGAGGACTACGAACGGCTGTTGAGGTTCCACGTTTTCGACCTTCCGCTTGCGCGGCGGCGGCTGGCCGAAATTCATGACGGGGATATCTCGCGGCTCGTCCATGATCTGAGCGCGAAGACCACGCGCGCCCATAAGCCGCTCTCTCCGCGTCGCGTCAACATGGTGGTGGCGCGGCTGCGGACCATCTTCGCGACCGCGCGCCGGCGCAAGCTGGTCAGCGATGATCCCATGCAGTACGTCGCGAATCTCCGCGAGCCCAAGTCGGAGGTTGACCCGTTCGACCTTGGCGAAGCGCTGCGCATCATAGACGCGGCGCGAGGATGGGAGCGGTCGTTTCTCACTCTGCTGCTCTTCACGGGCCTGCGTCCAAACGAGGCGCTGGCGCTCGCTTGGGATGCTATCGACTTTGAGCACGGGCTTATCCTGGTGCGCCGCACGGTGCAT
>CAVYTJ010000033.1:0-133142 GCA_963771325.1 uncultured delta proteobacterium
GCTTATCGCCGCCGGCCTCGCGCTGGCCGCGCTCAGCTGATTCTTCTCCTGATTCTCTTCGTAGGGGACGCTTAAGAGCGGCCCTCTCCCGATCAAACGCCGGCGGATGCCGAACGCTGAAAAACCCCCGGTCACGCCGCCGCGGCCGACGCTCTACACGATCGGCCATTCGACACATCCGATCGAGCGCTTCCTCGAACTGCTCGGCGAGCATCGAATTGCGACCCTTGGCGACGTCCGCTCGTATCCTAGTTCGCGCCGATGGCCCCAGTTCAACCAAGAGCCATTGGCAGCGGCGCTCGGCCGCGCCGGTGTCGAGTATCGATGGCTCAAGCGCCTGGGCGGACGACGCCACAGCAAGCGGGCCGACTCCCCGCACGTGGCATGGACGGTCGCCGCGTTCCGCTCTTACGCGGATTACACCGAGAGCGCCGAATTTGCCGAAGGCCTCGACGAGCTAATCGCAATCGCGGCCGCCGCGCGCACCGCGATCATGTGCTCGGAGGGATTGTGGTGGCGATGCCATCGGCGAATCGTCTCGGACCAGATGACGCTGGGCGGATGGGACGTCGAGCACATCATGCCCGACGGCAAATTGACGGCGCATCGGCTGCCCGACTTCGCCTCGGTGGTCGACGGCCGGATTGTCTACGATGGTGGTCAGCCGCCGCTGCTCAAGTAGCGCGAATCCCTCGCGCGCCCCTTGGCCTACCTAGCGGCGGCGGGAGTCGCGGAGGCGGCTGCTGCGGCAGTGCGCCCGCGTTCCCACGCCGCCTTCACCGTCGCATACACGTCGAATGGATCGCTGCCCCAGGGCAGCACGTAGGTCGCACTCTTGTCGCGAAACGTGACTTTAACGTCGAGATGGCGCTCGGCTTTGCCGCCCACTACGAAGAGACCGACGGCCTCGATGTCCGCGTAATTGAGCAAGCGAGGCTTGGTCCCTTTTGTCATGGTAAGGTCATGCCTGCCGACCGTCAGGCGGCGAACCGAACGGAGCCGCCACGCTACAAAGGCCGCGGCGACCAGCGCCATCGCAACCGCGCACAGCAGTTGGACCAACGGGCGCCCGCGCATCCAATAGATAGCGACGCCCAAAGCCGCGATCAGTGCCGCGCCGCCCGCTAACATCGGTGTTGGCAGATCCTGGCCGAACTCATGCGGCAGCGGTACTTCCGGCCATCGATCGGACAGCATGTCCGCCACGAACTCAAGCACTTCGTGCGCGTCCTCGAGGTCGTAGGGAAGGCTGACTCGCACGCGGCCGTTCGCATCGCGGAGATCGACGCGCTGGCGCGAGCGCACGGGTTCGAGGCCGACAATCTCGGCCCATGTGATCTGACCGGGGCTTGCGTAGTGGACGCCTTGATCGTCGATGACCACGGGCCAGTTTTCGCGCCCGGACAGGGCTTGCATCTCGCGCACCAGCGTCCAGACGAAAAACAACGACGCCGCGGCGGCGATCGCACAGCCAAAGGAAGTCCTGAACTGCGGCCGCGTCCAGAGCAGGCCTGTGATCACGGCGAGAAAGAACAGGCTCGATCCGATCGCGATTAGTTGGTCGCGCCGGGATTCCTCCTGGACGCGAAACTCCTGGGCTGCCATCTCCTCGGTCCCCCTGCTCGGAGCCTCGACGTGCGCGCTATTGCTGGCCGGCGTTGCTGCTCAGGTACTCCAGGATGGTTTTGCGCTCGTCCGGCGTGAGCGGCGCCAATCCGGTTTGTCTCATCCGCTCCTGCATCAGATCCACCTTGACGGCCCACATAGGCGCGGTCATTAGACTCGGCCTATAGGCCTGATGACACTGCCCGCATCTGTTGAGATATAGCTGCGCCGCGTAACTATCTTGTTCGGGTATTTTGCCGTTTTGGCACGATGCAAGCAAAACCGTGGCACCCAATAACGCGACGGTTATCCACCGGCGAGATATTGAAGTATTTGTTGAGGTTCTACGCAGAGCCCGCTGCCTCCTTGCCGCATCCGTCCCCTCAACGAGGGCGAGCCGCAAGCTTTATCGCTCGACAGCTTATCGCTCGAGCGCCGCGCGCGCGGCCGGGATTTGACGGCGCAATTCGTCTGCGAGCGTCCGGATCAGCGCCCGTCGGTCGGAATCTTCAAGTGCCACTTTGCGCTCGGCCTCGGGCCGCATCCATACCGGCGCCGCACGCATCGCGTCCGCCTCGAAGCGCGGAAAGACATGCCAGTGGACGTGCGGTTCGAGGTTGCCGAGGCACTCGTAGTTAAGCTTGAGCGGCCACGTCGCCAGGGCGATCGCGCGTCCCACCGCGATTGTCTGGTCGAAGAGCGCGCGCGCCTCGTCGGGCGGCATCAGATGAATCTCGTCGGCGTGGCGTTTGGCGAGCACCACGCAGTAGCCGCGATAGAATTGGGCGTCGCCCAGGATTACGAACGAGTGCGGCAACTCGGCGACGAAATCCGCGAAGCTGCCCGCGCGGCATCGCTCGATGAGCGCGCAAATTCCGCACGGCCGCGCCGTGGTGGCGCCGCCACCCGCGCCCGCGCCGCTCTCATGCGGAGGCATCCGCGTCCTCCGGCGCCACCTGCACGAGCTTTACCGTCGCATGCTTGAGCACGTCGCCCACCGTATGCAGCTTGTACTCGCGCCCGTAGTAAACGGTGCGGATGCCGGTGTTGATGAGCACCTTGAGGCAGTGGATGCAGGGCGTGTGCGTCACGTAGATGTCGGCGTCGCGGATCGCGGCGCCGTTTTTGGCCGCCTGCGTGATAGCGTTAATCTCAGCGTGGATGGTGCGCCAGCAGTTCTGCTCGATTTCGCCGTCGGGCGTGCGCGATTCATAGATGAGGCATCCGACCTCGGTGCAATGCGGCATCCCGGCTGGCGATCCGTTGTAGCCGGTCGCGAGGATGCTGCGGTCGCGCACGATCACCGCACCCACCTTGGCCCGCAGGCAGGTCGAGCGCTCGGCGACCTGCCGCGTGATCGTCATGAAGTACTGATCCCAGCTCGGCCGCTTCCCCCCGGCGCTCATCAGAGTCCCTTAAGCCGCACCGACGCGGGTAGCCGCGGCGGCGCGGGCCGGTAGACGACGCTGTAGGTATTGTCCTTGGGCGGCTGCTCTTGCGGATTCTGAGTCCCCTCCGCGTACCAGGCCGGCACCGGGCTGAAGGTCACGATGAACAGCACGATCGTCGCCCAGGCAAAGGCTCTCCGCCGCGGATCGAGCGGCGTATCCGCATCGACGGTGGCCGGATGCCCCAGGCCGAGAAAGAAAAGGAACACCACCCAGAAGAGCCATCCGCCCCAGTATGCCGAGCCCATGAAGAGGGGCACCACCACCATCATCACGCACGCCACGATGAACAGGCGCGCGATCGTCCGATGCCAGCGGCCGAACAGCGCGTATACCACATGGCCGCCGTCGAGCTGGCCGACCGGCAGCAGGTTGAGCGTCGTCACCAGCAGCCCGATCCATCCGGCGAACGCGATCGGATGGAGGTTGACGTTGACCGAATTGGGATCGACGCCCAGCACCGCGTACGACAGCGCCCAGAACAGGATCGAATTGCCGAGCTGTAACCCGCCGCCGGAGGCGTCGAGCGGCGACACCTCGGAGAGCTTAAGCCCGATCGCCACCGCGAGCACCGCCAGCACGGCCCCCGCCCACGGCCCCGCTGCGCCGATATCGAACATCACGCGCCGCGTGCGCGCCGGCGACCGCATCCGGATAAACGCGCCGAAGGTGCCGATGAAAAAGACCGATGGCAGCGGCGCCGGGATGAAATAGGGCGGACTCACGTCCACGTTATTGCGCCGCGCCACCAGGTAATGGCCCATCTCGTGCGCAAACAGGATCATTATCAGGGGGATCGAAAACGACAGTCCCGCGGCGAGGTTGCCGAAGGTCGCAAACGGATGCGCCAGCGACACAAACGCGCCAGCCATGTCCGCCCCGGCCATCGTGGTGGTCAGCAGCGTCAGCAGGAACAGTGCGACGTGCGTCCGTGTGACGCCCGAGGGCCGCGGACGCGGCGGCGTCATCACCTCGGGCTCGTAAACCGGCGCGGGCGTGACGCGCGGGATATCGGTTAGGACCTGCGATTCGTCGTGTGCGGTGGAATCATCCATTATTGATTTCGTGCCGGTATTTATTTGATGCCGGAGTCATTGCCGGCGGCTCATGACGGTCTTACGACGCAGCGGCCGGACGGTTACCATCGCGCCCGGCCCGGCAGCGAAATGCCGCGCGGCACTGCCCTCGCGCACGGCAATTTCCAGCAGCTCGAAACTTCCAAACGTAGCGAGAGGAACACCGTTGCGGGCGTCGCCATAAGCCTGGAGTATCTCGATCGGCGCACCCGTTCCGATCCTAACGGAAAGCCGCATAGCTGGAAAGCGCGCCTCGAAGCGCGCCAGCGCGTCGCGCGCGATATTGCTCACCAGATTGCCAAACCCGTCGACATACAGCACCTCGCCGCGCAGCTCCTCGACCCCCTCGCGCGGCTCCGCCAGCTCCAGATGCGTCAGGCCCTCGCGCACCGGCGGCCCCAACGATTCGAGCTTGACGCCGCGCCAGAGATGAGCCGCGGCGGGCGCGAAGATGTCGCGCCCGTGAAAGGTCGCGCTCACGCGCGCGCGCCGGTAGCGCGGCGCGCGCAACTCGACCGCGCGCGACGGCCCCGCCTCCTCCAGCGCCAGCGAGAGCACCCCGTTGTCGGGCCCGACGAATCGCGCTCCCGCGCGCGTCTGGACCGCCACCGCAAGCCGCGCCGTGCCCACGCCGGGATCGACGACCACCAGGAAGACCGTCCGCGGCGGGAAGAGCCGCCACGTCTGCGCCAGCGCGATCGCGCCCGCCGCGATCGATTGCGCCGGCACGCCGTGCGTAACGTCGATTAGCGGGGCGCCGGGCGCGATCGAAGCGATCACGCCCTTCATCGCGCCCACGTAATGGTCGCGGTAGCCAAAGTCGGTGAGAATCGCGATCGGAGCGGCACCGCCCCCGCGGTTGGTCGCGCGAGCGGCCATCGTCAACCTCGCCGCCGCGCCGGCCGCGCGAGTTCTTCGCGCACCGCGGCGGCAAGCAGCGGGAACATGATCTCGTGATGGCCGGTGAGCGCGATTCCGCGCGCTCCCCTTCCGCCCGCGGTCGGCCGCTGGACCACGTTGATCCGCGGCCGGTACTGGCGGATGAAATCCATGTCGGCAGCGCACAAGCCGTCGACGCGCCGGCCCAGGTTGCGCGCGAGGTTAAGCGCCTTGAGAAAAACCTCTGGCATCACCACCGCCGAGCCCAGGTTGAGCACCACGCCGCGCCCAAGCGCCGCGACCACCGCGACCAGCCGATGGAAGTCCGTCATCGTGGCCTTGCCGATCGCGCCGCCGTCGGCCGCCGGATGCATATGGATGATGTCGGCGCCCAGCGCGACGTGCACGGTCGCCGGCGCACCCGCGCGGTAGGCGGCGGCAAAGATGCTGGCGCCGCGGTAGCGCAGGCGTGCGCGGACGATTTCGCGGCCCACCACCTCGCCGAGTCCCCTATCCTCCTCGGCGGCCAGGCGCGCCGCGCGATTGAGAAACGCGCCGGTCTCCTCGGCCATCCCGAAGCTGCCGTCGGCGAGCCCCGCGCCTACATCCTCCGAGGTGCGACCGGCGAAGGCGAGCTCGAAGTCGTGGATGATCGCCGCGCCGTTGGTCGCGATCGCGCTCAGCACGCCGTCGCGCAGCATCCCACAGATGAGCGGGCTCAGGCCGACCTTCAGCGGATGCGCCCCAAGGAGCATCAGGAAGCTCCGCCCGGCGCGGCGTGCCGCCGCAATTCGCCGCGCCAGCTCGCGCAAATCAGCCGCCGCCAGAGTTTCGGGCAATGCGGCGATAAACTCGCGCATCGTGGCCCCGGCGTGAAGCTCGCTCGCGAACTGGCCGCGCTCGACCTTGCGCGATAGCGAGGCCAGCGGCCGGGTGCGCGCACGGGCCGGATTTACTGGCTTTATTGGCGTTTTTGGCCGAATTGGAGGCGGTTTCATCAGTGCTGGAAGTGGACTCGAACGCTGTAGCGCCGCGTCCTTGGAGAGTGTAAAGTTACCCGATGCCTCCGCTGACTCCAACCGCGCGCTGCGCGGCGAGCGGGGAGCACGCCGCGGGCCAACCGGGTGGGGCGAGCAGTTCGGGGGACGCGTGGAATGCGAGCAACGAAGCCATCAATCCTTATTAATGGCATAAGTCCCGCTATCGTCTCGGGGATCGAACGTCCCGATTCTCCGATCGCGCCGGCTACGTCTCAGGCCGCAATCGACCGCCGCCGGTTCATCAGGATGGCGGGAATCGCCGCCGCTACTGCGACCCTCGCGCCGGCAAGCGCGCTCGCGATACTGACCGCGCCGGCCACGCCGCGCCGCCTGAAGTTCTATAACCTGCACACCAGCGAACAACTCGACGTCGTTTACTACGAGAAGGGGCGCTACATCCCGCAGGCGCTCGACGAGATCAACCACATCCTGCGCGACTATCGCCAGAACGTGGTCAAGCCGATCAGCCCGGCGCTGCTCGACCTGGTGGTTGCGATCCGGCGCAAGCTCCATACCGACGCCGAGGTGGCGATTATCTCCGGCTATCGCACGCCCGAGACCAACGCGATGCTGGCGGCGCGCAGCGACGGCGTTGCGCATCACAGCCTGCACATGGACGGATTGGCGCTGGACTGGCGCGTCCCCGGACGCACGCTCGATCAGTTGCATCGGGTGGCGCTCGCGATGCGCGGCGGCGGCGTCGGTTATTATCCGGCCTCCGACTTCGTGCACACCGACGTCGGCCGCGTGCGCTACTGGTAAGCCCTTCGGTTCCGACTGGGTCTTTCTTTTCTTCCATCTGTGCTGCGGGAATGGCGAGTCTGTGTTCTCACATCAGTGAGTTTCTGTTCTCGCCCCGTGCGGGTTTCTGTTTCTTACATCAGTGAGTGTTTCCCACATCAAGTGAGTCGTGAGTTTCTGTTTCTCCTTCAAGTGTGAACTTCTGTTTGCCACACGAGAGAGTGAGTCTGTTTCCCAACTCCTATTTCCTCCCCATGTCTTGGGGGAGGATAGAGGTGGGGGTCGAGCGAGGAAGCGCTAGATGTCTGTTTTTTTGGCGCTTCCTTGTGCTGTTCTTTTCGCCTTCGGCGCGCTTGCGGATTTGACACTCCGATGCGGCGACCCTAGACTTCACCGCAGGCGGGCGTAATTCAGTGGTAGAATGCCAGCTTCCCAAGCTGGACGTCGCCGGTTCGACCCCGGTCGCCCGCTCCACGATTTCTCCCAACAGAATCAGCTACTTGTGACGATGGGCGGCTTCGCGCCGCGAGCGCTCGAAGCGCCCGCGGCAGCCATTTTCAGGCTAAATTCAGGCTTTTTTGACGGGAATTTGGCAGAGAGCCGGGCGAATTCTTAGCTGCTCGCAAGGTATTGGTAGGAACCCGGTGCGGCGACGAAGCAAGGCTCTTCAGTTGAGCGTCCTGCGAGTGATACTTAGGGCGGAGATGCGCGACGCCAATGTCGAGGGCTTCATGGCCAGCAATGCCGCTGCACCCCCTGGTCCAGAGACCTTTCCGTTGGTCTGCTTTAGGGCGTTTATAATCGTCTCGCGCTCCTGCCGCTTTAACTCGTCGCGGGTAAGGAGCGCGGCGTCCGCGGCTGGTTTGGGCTGCTGCTCAGTATTTTGGCGTGCCGGCGAGACGGGTAGATCGAAAGTGAGCGGGCCCTCCCGCCACGAGATGATGGCGCGCTCGACCGTATTTTGAAGTTCGCGCACGTTGCCAGGCCAGGGGTAGGACACGAGTCGGTCCAGGGCCGCTTTGCCGATCTGCGGTTCGGGACGATTCATGCGCCGCGCGCTCTGTCTGACGAAATACGCGACAAGTGGCGCTACGTCCTCGCGTCGCTCTCGGAGCGGCAGGACCTCGATCGGAAAAACGCTCAAACGGTAGAAAAGATCCTGGCGAAAGCGACCCTCGTCGACCTCTTTCTTTAGATCCCGATTGGATGCGGCGATGATGCGTACATCAACCTTGCGCGTACGCGTATCGCCCACGCGCTCAAGTTCCTGCTCCTGCAACACGCGGAGCAGCTTGGCTTGCATCGCGAGCGGCACTTCGCCGATTTCATCGAGGAATAACGTACCGCCATCGGCCAGTTCAAAACGGCCCGGCTTGTCCTTGAGTGCGCCTGTAAACGCCCCTTTTACGTGCCCAAAGAACTCGCTCTCGAAAAGACCTTCAGGCACCGCGCTGCAATTCAGTTTGATCAGAGGGCGTTCGCGTCGCGCGCTTTGCTCGTGGATGGCCCGCGCGACGAGCTCCTTTCCCGTACCGCTTTCCCCGGTGATCAGGACGGTAGCATCGGTCGGCGCAACGAGTTGAACCTGCTGCATCACCTTTCTCAGGCCGGAACTTCCGCCGATGATGTCGCCGAAATTCTGTTCGGTGCGAATTTCGTCGAGCAGGTAAGCGTTTTGGGCCTCGAGCCGCGCCTTTTGCTGTTCCATCAGCACCTGATCGGTGATGTCAAGAAACATGACCCGCGCGTACTTGCCGCCCGTCTCGCGCTTCGACCACCACTGAATCCATAGCGGACGACCGTCTCCTTTTCGACGCAACTCGAGACCTGCCCCGCATGCCTCAGTCTCGCTTTCGACCAACCTTAAGGCTTCGCGCAGACGGCGCTGGGCTTCCGGAGTGTCGGGGAACAAGGATCGCCAATGAAAACCTGCCATCTCCTCGGGCTTGACCCCAAAGATCTGTGCTGCTGCGCGATTTGACCGGATAATCCCCGACTCACTACCAACGACATAAGCAATTGGTGCCTCTTCAAAAAAATCACGGAACCGTTCCTCGCTTTGGGCCAGGCGCTCGTTGGCCTCACGCAGTTGCTCGCCGACCGTTCGTTCCGCGTGTTCCAGGCCGGCGACCCTCTCCGCGTACAATCGCAATTCCATTTGATTCATCGCGAGCGCCGCCAACATCCTGAGCGTTTCTGCCTCGCTCGATGCGAGCTCACGCGGTTTCTGGTCGAGGACCCACACGGTTCCAAGATTGAAGCCCTCGTGGTTGCGCAGCGGAGCAGCCGCATAGAAGCGGATGCCAAGATCTGCAACGAACGCATGGCGGAGTGCGCGCTGGTCATGGGCAGCGTCGCTCAGGTGGTAGACTCCTTGCGAGAGCATCGCCGAAGAACATAACCCGGCGTCGCGCGCCGTCTGATGGACGTTAGTGCCGACGCGAGACTTGAACCAGACGCGGTCCTCGTCGACCAGACTCACGCCAGCCATTGGCACGTGAAAGAAACTCGCCGCCATCTCAGCGATACGGTCGAAAGCAGGTTCCGGCGGCGTGTCGAGGATTTGGTACTGCCGGAGCGCGTTCAGGCGCTCAGCCTCGTTCTCGGGGAGTGCGGGTTTCATGACATCAACGCCCGAGCAATCACAAACTCTCTCAGCGGGCGGTCGCCGATCACAAATGCTTACGATCCTAGCGAACAATCGTAATTTTACGATTGTTCGTAGTCCAGCGCTTTTCGCTAACCACCCGGAAAATTCCGGGCTCTGAAGCGCTTTTCGGCAACGCGCCGCTTGGCACGAAAGCTGTTTTTGGATGTCGTGCAATCAGCCGAGAGGCGACGATGAGCGGATCCAGAGACCAGAATCGCATCCAGCCAGTCGATCCCGATCATGCAACCGGCGCGATCAGGCGACTCTTCGTAGAGATAAGCACGAAATTCGCGCTGGTGCCGAATCTGTTTCGCGTTCTTGCGACTGCGCCGGCAGCGCTTGAAGGACTCATAGGCCTAGGCTCGGCACTCGCCCGCGGAGCCCTCGATGAAAAAATTCGCGAGCAGCTCGCGCTGGCGATCGCCGAGAGCAACCTGTGCCCTTACTGCTTAAGTGCGCACACGGCGATGGCTGCGAAAATCGGACTGAATCAAGCCGAAATCGACGATGCGATTCGCGCGAGAGCGGCCGACGCGAGAACCGATGCCATCCTCAAACTCGCGCGCAGCATCGTCGTTCAGCGTGGTGAACTCACGGACGCGGACCTCGCGCGCGCCCGTGCCTTCGGTTTGGGTGACGGTGAAATCGTCGAGACGGTCGCCAACGTCGCGCTGAACATATTCGAGAACTATATGAGCCACGTCGCGCGCGTCCCAATCGACTTTCCGAAGGAGGAATTTCGCGAGAGATCGGGTCAAGAAAACGAATCGAATGGCCACGGTCGAAAAGTATGACGAATTGATCATAGGAAGCAGAAGGCCGGTTTGTCATTCACAGGCTTACACTAAGGAGGACACACGATGACCACCGTGGAACTATTCCCTGCTGACATTTACAACCAGAAGACGATCCGCCAGGGTCACCCGCCGGATTGGATCAACCGAGATGGCGGTGAGTATGACCTCGTAGTTCTCGGCGGCGGGCCTGCCGGGCTGGTCTCCGCCATGACCGCAGCCGCCGAAGGACACCGGGTCGCCATGACGGAGCAACGATTGACCGGTGGGACCTGTGTCAATTTTGGCTGCACCCCGAGCAAGGCACTGATTCGTTGCGCTCGTGCGGTTCACGATGCAGGCCGTAGCACTGAGTTCGGCTTCCGGCTCGACAGCGCGCCGCGGACAAATTTCCCCGCAGTCATGTAACGGGTTCGCCGGATGCGTTCTATGAGCAGCGCGGGGGATGCGGTCCAGGCGGTGGAACAGACGGGCGCGGAGGTCTACCTTGGGCATACCCGCTTCACCGCACAGAACGTCGTGGAGGTCGACGGCCGACAGTTGCGCTTCCGGAAGGCGGTGATCGCTACCGGATCGGACCCTTTGCTACCCCAGATCGACGGATTGCGGCCAGGCGAATACCTCACTAACGAAAACGTCTTCTCGTTGACCGAGCTGCCGCGCAGATTGGTGGTCATCGGAGGCGGTCCGCTGGCGTGCGAGCTGGCCCAGGCCTTCCACCGACTCGGCAGCGAGGTAGATCTCATCGGCGGCGCAGCGAACCTGCTCCCCAATGATGAGCCGGAGACCGGCGAGTTGATCCGCCGCCGGTTCGAGCAAGAAGGTCTGAGGCTACATCTCGGATACACCGCCGTGCGGGCGGGTGGCGGACAGTTGACGGTGCGAGGAGCAGACGGCACACGCGAACTGCCATACGACGCGCTGCTGCTCGGCACCGGCCGCAAAGCAAAGGTCGACGGTCTCAGCCTCGAAGCGGCAGGCGTGCGCCTCGGCAAGGATCGCGTGGAGGTAGATGAGTACCTGCGCACGAGCAACCCGAATATCTATGCTGCAGGCGACGTCGCATTCCCTGAAAAATTCACCCATGCCGCAATGGCAACGGCGCGGCTATGCGTCGCCAACGCGCTGGATGGAGCGAATCGCCTAGCGCGGGAACTCGTCATTCCCCATTGCACCTATACAGACCCCGAAGTAGCCCAAGTCGGCCTGACGCCGCGACGAGCTCTCGAAGAAGGCGTGCCGCTCGATTCCTATCGGCTTGAGATGACCAAGGTCGAACGCGCCTTTATCGACGGCGAGGAAGAGGGATTTGCCGCGATTTATACGCGCCGCGGGAGCGGCGAGATTGTCGGGGCGACGTTGGTCGCAGCGCATGCCGGCGAAATGATCAGCGAGCTGACGCTGGCGATCACCCAGAAGATACCGCTCGAGGCGCTGGCCGACACGGTCCACTGCTACCCGACGCAGGCCGAGGTATTCCAGCGGATTGCCTTGCAATACGCCGGATCCCGGAATATCGCGGCGACCCGCAACAAACGGCAAGCCTCTGCTACCGAGCTTAGGAATTAGGGAGATGGCGTTGCACTACGATTAGTTCTTAGGAAGGAGAAAATCAATGAACTATCTCATCAAGTTGTGCGACAGGTTACGGGATTCTTCGCAGTGAAATTGACTATCACGTGCTCCGAGCTTCGATGGTCCTGATGTTCCTCTTCTTCGGATATCAGAAATGGTTCGAGTATGAGGCCCAGGCACTCATTCCGTACATCAGTAACGGACCGCTCATCTCCTGGATGTATCCGGTTTTCGGAGTGAGAGGTGCTTGTTGGCTCCTCGGTGTTTCGGAATGGACATTCGGAGCACTGCTTTTCATCGGATTCTGGAACAAGACGGCGGGCGTTCTTGGCGCGCTCGGCGGAATCGCGTCGTTCGTGGGTACCACAACGATCATTCCGTTTATGCCAGACGGCTGGGCAGCATCTGCCGGCGGCTTTCCGGCAATGACGGAAAGAGTCGCCTTCTTGATGAAAGACTTCGTCCTCCTTGCCGTGTCTTTCTATCTGCTGAAGCAGGATTTATTGAGACTTTCGCTGGTCGCATACCGAGAGACTGTTTCTTCATCCACAGCCACAAGCGAAATACCTTCTGGGGCAGACAGAGAGATCGCGTAAGGGCCCGAATGATATTAATCCAATTTTGAACGATAGGGACATTGATATGAAAAAATTAGCTGGCAGGGTGCCAATCGTAACCGGAGCATCCAAAGGAATTGGAGCGTGCATCGGGCGGCGCGTATTGAGCCTCGCTAATTAGGGCGATTACGGTCTTGGTGTCAACAGTCACCTAATCGCGAAATCATTCGGCTTCTTGGCGGAGAGACCGTCACCTTTGAGTGACTCCGAGCAGATGAATCAGAGAGGAGAATCCTATGCAAACCTTTCAAGCTGATTACTTCGCCGCGTATCACAACCTAAAGCTGGCACTAGATGCCAACGGTGTGCTGGTTGCTGAATTCCACAGCAACGGCGGACCGTTCATTATGACCGCGCAAGCTCACACAGAATTTGTCGATGCCTTCTACCGGATTGGGCAAGATCGAGGGAATAAGATCGTAATCCTGACGGGCGCAGGCGGGCAGTTTATTACTGACGTCGATTGGTCATCTTTCGGTGACGTCACGGATCCAGGCGTTTGGAGCCAGGTTCACGACGAAGGCACTCAGGTTTTGGAAAACATAGCCAACATACGCGTGCCGGTCATCGCGGCGATCGAGGGGCGCGCGCACATTCACTCAGATTATGCGCTACTTGCTAATGTGATCGTGGCGGCCGAGGGGGCGACCTTCCAGGATGTGGGGCATTATGCCGCGGGCGTTGCTCCAGGTGACGGCATCTTTACCACCTGGAGTTACCGTGCTGGAGCAGGACGAGCGGAGGCGTTCCTGCTGAACCCACAGCCGCTGCCTGCGCATACCGCACACGAGTGGGGAGTAGTTGCCGAAGTTGTACCAAATGGTACGGCGCTAAGCCGGGCGCGGGGATTGGCGGAGCTGTATTTGAAGGCCCCTGAAGTGACGCGCCGCGCCACCCGCATCCATTTTATTCAACCGTTGAAGGAGCGGATCGTGCGCGAAGTTGGCTATGGATTGTCGCTGGAAGGAGCGTCGTCGGCCGCCCTCATGAAATCAATGCGAGCCAAGGGCGAGCCCGTCGAATAAGCGCATCGGGAGGCGCTCATTGAGCCTCGCTAGGTAGCGCATCGAACTGCCCTATAAAAATACAAACAGGCATGAGGAGAGATGAGTTATGACTCAGCACACTCGAAAAATACGTTTCGGTCTCTGGTATGACTTTCGAAATCCGCCTGAGTGGCGGCAGGCATCGGATCGGCTCTACGGCGAAATTCTCGATCAGATCGCATGGGGTGAGAACCACGGATTCGACGACGTTTGGCTCTCGGAGCACCATTTCATCGAAGATGGCTACCTCCCCTCGATTTTACCGGTAGCCGCGGCGATTGCCGCCCGCACCAAACAGATCCGCATCGCATCGGGCGTGCTCCTGATGCCCTTCCACAATCCCGTACGGCTCGCCGAAGACATCGCGGTAGTCGATGTGATTTCCGGCGGGCGTTTGGAGCTCGGCGTCGGGGTTGGCTTCAAACACGAAGAGTTCGAGGGCTTCGGCGTTCCTTTCAAGGAACGCGGAGCGCGAACAAATCAATCACTCGAAATCATTCGTCCGTCTTCTCGGCGGAGAGACCGTCACCTTCAAGAGCGAATTCTTCGATTTCAACAACATCAAGCTGACGCCCGAGCCTATCCAGAAGCCCCATCCTCCCGTATGGCTGGGCGGCTTCACCCCCGCTGCTCTGCGGCGCGCTGCCCGGTACGGCGATGGTTTCACGGTGCCAGGCGCGACCCGCGACGTATACGACCAATATGTAGCCGAGTTGAAGAAGCAGAATCGACCGACCGAGAACATTCGATTCGCAAGCGCCTTTTGGTGCCTCATAGTATCCAACGATCCTGAGAAGACCTTCGCCGAAGCCGCCGACCATATCATCTATCAGGCGAACAACTACTCAGCATGGCTTTCTGCGGCGGGACTCAGTCCCCTTTCCGAGCATCTGCGCGATCGCGAACAACTGCGGCAAAGCGGGCTTCTCCAGGTGGTCGACCCCGACACCGCGATAAAACTGATTCGGGACTTCGCCAACAACGTCCCCATCACACACTTCTATTCGTGGACGCTGCCGCCTGGATTGCCGCCGCGATGGGCTCAAGCGCATCTCGAACTCTTCGCATCCAAGGTGATCCCCGCGTTTCGCTGAGTTCGGTGAGCGCCGTGACGATATCGGCTGTCGCGATTGCGATCAAAGGAGCGGAGCGTTTCTGTCGCTTCAGGCGGGCATGATAGAGGGCCTGTTTGGCGCGATTGCCACAGAGAGTCATGCTGCACCAACGGCGGGCTTGGCCGCGAGTCCTGTCGAGGAAGAAAAAATCGTAGGAGGAAAAGTCTCAATGGGAACGATCCATTACCGCGCTGCCGATGTTAATGGTCTCAAGATTTCGTATCGCGAAGCCGGTCGGCCAGACGCTCCAACATTGCTGTTGTTGCACGGGTTTCCGACCGCCGGGCATATGTTCCGCGATTTGATTCCACTTCTGGCCGATAGCTTTCGCCTCGTCGCGCCTGACCTGCCAGGCTTTGGTCAGTCGGACCTGCCCCCACGCGACACGTTCAAATACACGTTCGAGAACCTCGCAGAGACGATCGACCGTTTCACCGAGATCATCGGGCTCAAACATTTCGCGATCTACATCTTTGATTACGGCGCTCCCGTGGGCTTGAGGATTGCTCTAAGGCACCCGGAACGCATAGCCGCGATTGTCTCGCAGAACGGCAACGCCTACGAGGAAGGTTTGAGCGACGGTTGGAACCCGATCCGGGCCTATTGGGAGAACCCATCGCAAGCGAACCGCGACGCACTCCGCGTTTTCCTCAAGCCCGAGACGACCGTTTGGCAATACACACACGGCGTCTCTGATGCGACGACGGTTTCGCCCGACGGATACTCGCTCGATAATTTCTATCTGGCCCGGCCGGGCGCAGTCGAGCCACAGCTCGACTTATTCGGTGACTACAAGACTAACGTCGCGCTCTACCCGATCTTCCAGAAGTATTTCCGAGACCACACGCCGCCCCTCCTGGCGGTGTGGGGAAAGAACGACCCTTTCTTCCTGCCGCCCGGCGCGGAGGCCTTCAAGCGGGATATTCCCAGCGCACTCGTGCGCTTCTTCGACACCGGGCACTTCGCGCTGGAGACGCACGCCGCCGAGATCGCGGCGGCGATCCGCGATTTTCTTGGTGCCTGATTTCGCAACTCGGTGCGCCCACACCTCGCGCGAGCCGATGGGGCAGCAGTAATCCCAGGACAGTGAAACCAATTGGAGTGAATCAGATGGCCGCTCTTCCTCTAATTGTCTTCGACGTCAATGAGACGTTACTCGATCTCACGACCATGGAGCCGACGTTTGAGCGTATCTTCCGCGACAAAGGCGCCATGCGCTTTTGGTTCGCTAACCTCATTATGTATTCCTCAGCTCTGACGGTAGTCGGATGCTGTGTGCCTTTCACGGATATCGGTTCGGCCGTGATGAAGATGCTGGCCGACATTCGCGGTATAAGGATCCAGGACGCGGACATGAAGGAACTCGTTGAAAAATTCTCGACGATGCCTCCCCACGCAGGAGGTGCCGGCAGCTCTTCGGAAGCTCCGCGTGGCAGGATTCCGGCTATTCACGTTGACAGACAATTTGCTGGAGGTGCAGACGCGTCAGCTCGAACACGGTGGGATTGTCGATTTCTTCGAGCGGCGTTTCAGTGCGGACGGCGTTAAGCACCACAAGCCGTCGCCTCAGGCCTACGCCTATGTCGAGAGGGAACTCGGGGTTGAGCCGTCTCAGCTTTGTCTTATCGCTTGCCATACATGGGACACCCTCGGCGCCGTCGCCGCGGGCTGGGAGGCTGCCTTGATCAAGCGGATGGGCAATGACGTCTTGGGAGTCGGCCCGCAGCCGCAGATCGTCGGTGCAAACTTGGACGACGTCGCCGATCAGTTGATCGCGCAGCACCAGGAGAGAACCAATGTCGCGTGAGAATGTGAGTGTTGTGCTGGTGCACGGCGCTTGGGCTGACGGATCGAGCTGGGCCAAAGTCATCGGGCCGCTGGCTGCCGAAGGCGTCAGGGTGCTCGCGGCTCCGTTGCCCCTGACCTCGTTTGCCGAGGATACGGCGGCCGTTGAGCGCACGCTGGAGCGAGTTTCGGGGCCGGTCGTTCTTGTGGGCCACGCGTACGCCGGGGCCGTGATCGCGGCTACACGGAGTGAGAAGGTCAAGGCGCTTGTTTACGTCGCCGCCCTTGCTCCTGACGAGGGCGAGACCGTTGCCGATGTCTTCTATCGTACCAAGCCTCATCCGCTGGCTCCAAAGTTGGCACCGGACAATCATGGGCTGATCTATCTGCCGGACGAGTCATTCGCCACGGCGTTCGCGCAGAATGCCTCCGCTGATGAATTGGCGCTGCTCTCCGCGGTTCAGCGCCCGATTTCGCCTGCATGCATCACGGTGCCTGTGAATCGTCCACTCTGGAAAGACCGCCCGACCTGGTTTCTGATGGCGGAGCAGGATCGCATGATCGTCCATGACACGCAGCGCTTTATGGCGGAGCGGATGCACGCCCGGGTGCGGTCGCATCCGGTAGATCACGCGCCAATCGTTACTGCTCCTGGCCTCGTGGTCGACATCGTACGCGAGGCCATTGGGGAAGCGATCAGCGGCTGATCGCCTTCTTTTTGTATGCGCCAGGAGCAGCACAATGCTCGAACAGAGCACCACGACCGTGCGGTTACTGCTCCGGCGGCGGATTGGTGCTCGAGAAACTGTAGCGCGCGATCTTCCAGTTCCCGTCCGTCGCTTTCCTGAAAATGAAGAGTTCCTGATTCGCTTCCGCGCTCTTCGCTCCCGTCGCGTGGATTGTGACCGTTCCGGCAGAATTGGTACGCGCAAAGACCCAGTTGGGCGCCATCTCAACAACCTCGGCGACACTGAACTTGACGCTCAGCTTGATGGCCTTGAACACCGCGTCGTAGGCCTGCCGCACCGCGGCCACGCCAACAGCCGACTGGCTGTAAGGCGGCATAAACACGCCGTCGTCTGCATAAAGCCGCATGACCGCCGCGGAATCGGAATCGTTCAGTGCGTCTTGATACTTCGTTAGTACCTCGGCAACCGCTTTTTCGTTTGCATTCATGGCGTCACTCCCTCCAGATGGATCTGCGTTGGTAACAAAATTATAGGCTCACATCATCTGTGCGATTAGCGAGATAAAGTGGAAATCAATTTCCCGGATCTGGGATAATCTTTTCGGGACCTCAAACGATGACGGACCTCAATTCGCTGATGATTTTTGCCAAAGTCGTCGAGACGAACAGCTTTTCGGAAGCGGCGCGCCGCCTCAGCATGCCGACCTCGACCGTCAGCCGCCGCATCGCCGAGCTCGAAGCCCAGCTCGGCGTTCGCCTGCTGGAACGTTCGACGCGCAGTCTGCGACTCACCGATGTCGGGTCCGAAGTTCTGGAGCATGCTCAACGGAGCGCCGAACTCGGCGATGCCGTCGACAATATTGTCTCGAACGTTGTGTCTGACGTTTCAGGCGTGTTGCGGCTTTCGGCGCCCCCTAGTATCTCCGACTCGCTGGTCGTGCCACTGGTGAACGGATTCCAGGGCTCGTACCCCAACGTTCGCGTCTCGATCTTCTTCACCGAACGGTACGTTGACCACATCGCCGAGGGCATTGACCTGGTGTTCAGGTTTGGCGCGCTCAAGGATTCGTCGCTCATTGCGCGGAGGATCCTGACCTACCGGCATCAACTGGTAGCGAGCCCTGCCTATCTTAAGACGCACAAGCCGCCCAAAACGCCGCACGATCTGTTGGGCCACCGACTGCTCTCATTCTCGCATTGGAAGCCCGAGAATAGCTGGAGCTTTACTCACGCGAACGGAAAGGACAGAGAAACTATGACGTTCGATCCTTACCTCTCGATGAACGACTACGTTGGTCTTGCGCACGCATTGATGGCGGGCGCAGGCATCGGCGAACTTCCGCCGATTTTGCAGCCCCAGCTGATCCGCGACGAGCGGCTCGTCGAGGTCATGCCGAAGTGGCGCTTCGAGGCCCTCAATCTCTCAGTGGTCCATCTCGGGAACCGGTATCTCCCACGGCCAGTGCGTATGTTCAAGGAGTTCGTGGTGCAAATGGCGCCAACGCTCTTTCCAAAGCTTCCGACTTGAGAGCGAATATTGACGTTCAGCTCCTGCAGTTCTGCGCGACGCGCTTTGCCAGATCGAGCTCGCGGGCAACGGCGCCTCCCGAAACCTTAGACGTCGTGGTACTCGATGCGGCTGCCGATGCGGGCGCAGCTTGCACCTTGGCCATCTGGATAAGGCCGGCCGCGCCGAGCAAAGAAGCAGACGACGCTAGTGCGAATTTCTTACCGCAGCGCACGACTGACCTACCGATTTTTGTCAGAAGGATTTGTACCAGTCCCACGACCGCGTGTCTGGGCCTGACTTTTGCAAAAACACCATACGGCCGTTCAAACCAATCTTCTCGGACGGCCTAAGCCACGAATCGGAGAAATACTCCTCTCGGATACGCGAGGGGACCACATCCGTAAGCCGTCGCAGGACGAAGTCAAACACCCGGCGTTTTGGAGAAACTTTCGGCGGGGCAGATTCGTCTACGGTCTCCACGATGCGATAGTTCGGATAGTTCAGTAAGTACCTCACAGCCCTGTTGATCGCAGGCATGACCACGTCATCAAAGGCGACGATGCCGCCATCTTCGAGTAGCTTATCCACATAGAAGAAATCGAGTAGAACCTGATCGAATGTATGCCAACCGTCAATCAGGGCGAATTGTACTTTCAGGCCACTTGCGAGGAGAGACGGGAGGGCGAGCGCCGACGGCTGCTCGATCAGTTCCCAGAATGTAAAACCCGTCTTGCGCAGGTTTTGAACCCCTACACTATGCCAGCGGGTCGATTGCAATGGATCGATCATGATGTGATGGGGATTCGGCTGATTGGATATTGCGTCGCAGATATACAAAGACGAGATACCATAAGCAAATCCCACTTCGAGGGTGCGCTCAATTCCATGGCGTCCTATGCAGGCGGAAATGCGCTGACCTTGATGAGCCGAAATATTGCCGCGCAGAGGCAGCACGTTGCCATGTTCATCTTCTACAGTTCGCGCAGTCAGGATTCGTTCGAGTATTGCACCCGCCATGCGATCTCCATGTCACAGAGGTGGCGCTGACAAAGCGATCCAGAGCCACACTATTGCGAGCATCCAGCCGCCGACTACATCGGTTGGCCAGTGCGCACCGAGATAGACGCGCGAAACCCCAATTAAGAGACACGCCCCGATCGCCGTCACCCATATAGCAACACGCGCGCGCCGGCCGAGCGTTCGAATATGTGTCGCGAGATAAGCGACGCTCCCGTAAACCGCGGCTGAATGCGTGGCATGGCCCGAGGGGAATGACCATCCTTTCTCATGAAACACCCTCCATCCCGCTGGCGGCCGGGGCCGAGCGACGATGAGCTTGATAAGCCTCTCGAGTTCGATCGCGCCGACGGCGATGGCCAGGAGAGCCAGCAACGGACGCCAACTGCTGGTTTGACGGCGCAGGATAACCCCGGCAGCCAGCACCACGATCAGAAGGCCGACGTCGCCGCCGACATCGGTAATCATCCGCATTGAGGCGGTTAACCAGTCCACCCGATGTTGAGCGACGTAACGAACAATCGGCACGTCGATGAGCGCTGCCGTCTTCGCGGCCGGTATCTTTTCGAGGAACGCGGAGGCTAGATAAGCGACCAGCAAAAGTGCTCCGAAGCCCACGGCGAGTGAAAGACACCAGGCAAGTTCGGGACCGAGCCGGCGCGGCAGCGAGCGAATGCGGGCAGTCAAACTTTCGTCCGCAGAGTTCGGCATGACTTTCAAGCTCCGCAATAGGCGAGCGCCGCCCGGATCGTGATGAACCATACTGCGAGCGTCGAGAACAGGTAGAGATAGAATCGCAGCATCACGATGTTGAACGTGCAATGGACGGCACTATGCATTGCGCGAAAGGCCACGAACACCCAGGCGGCATCCACGTACGCCGCATCCACCCGTTTCGTCGCGAAGAGGTAAAGCACGAGCACATAGAAAAGCACCGGAATCTCGAACAGGTTCTTCAGGTTGTCCGATGGATTGGATACCGCGGGCGGCGAGAGCCGCGCAAGCTCACCGGGCACGGCGAGGTCCTTCGGGCTCAGCTTGCTGGCGGTGATGAAACCGATGCGGCGGATGTACATGTATACCCATACGACGAGCGTCAAAAACATCATCGCGAAAAAAGGCCCGAAGATCGTTGCCTGATCCATTGTGTCCTCACTGTTAAATTACCGTCCTCGCGGCTGAATTATCTGTCCTCATAGTATGGCTTCACCCTCATCAGAGTCGTAGCATTGCATGCAGGAAAAGGGGGTGCGCCTGATGGGGGAGGAGCACGACACTTTCTGGCAGCTCGAACGCGCCAACCGGCGCAAGACCGTCGAGTTGGTGGCGATTCTTGTACTGATTTATGCTGTTATCGGGTTCATACTCGATTTCATTTTTCACTCCCTGCGCCTGGTAAACCGTCACCTGACCGTCGTTCCCTGGACTGGCATTCCCTGGTTGATGATCGCGGCGGTTGCGATCGCTTTGGCTGAGGCGCTCTGGGCTTACTATCGGGGCTCCTCGGTCATCATCGGCGCGGTGGGCGGCGATGATCTCACTGCTGAGTCAGTGAAGGAGCAAACGGTGCTGGACGTGGTGAACGAGATGGCGCTCGCGGCCCACATACCCGTGCCGCGCGTCTGCCTGATGGAGGACCCGGCTCCCAATGCCTTCGCGACCGGCCGCGACCCCGAGCATTCCGTAATCTGCGTCACGCGTGGCCTGGTCGATCAGTTGGATCGCGAAGAACTCCAAGGTGCGATCGCGCACGAACTTGCGCACATCCGCGGACACGACATCCGCGTCACCCAGATGGCCGTGGTAATGGTCGGAGGCTTCTCGTTGCTAACCGGCCCCGTGATGCGCTTTATGCGCGCAATCCAAGTGCGCAGGCCCGGAGATCAGGGCGGCACGGAGGCGGCTATCCCGGGAATCGGGATCATCACGATTCCGTTGCTGATCCTCGGCGGGCTCGGATGGATTTTCTCGAAGATGGTTGCGATCGCGTTGTCACGCCAGCGCGAATACCTGGCCGACGCTGCCTCGGTCGAGTTCACACGCAATCCCCAGGCGCTTATCCGCGCGCTCGAGCATATCGCGCGAATCGAATCGCCGCTTAAGCGGGCGCTCCGCGGCGTGGCCCCACTCTTTATCGTCGATCCGTTCGAATGTGCGGGCGCGAGCTCAACGGAGTATCTCGACGAGGTGGCGCGGATCGAAGCGCAGGCCGACAAAACCAAAGAGCAGCGTGAGGCCGAGGTTGTCGATTTCGTAGTGAAGAGAATGCCCCTCAACCCTTTCCAAGGGCGCTTCTCCAGCCATCCGCCGATTCGCGACCGCATCGCACGCCTTTACGCGTTGCTCCATCAAACCGTTCCAGCTGAGTCGCCCGAGGAGGTCCGTGCCAAAAGAAAAGCGGCGGCCAAAATCGTGGCCGAAACGATGCGGACAAACCCAGAAGCAATGGGCGCCGTGATGGCCAAGTTTGTTGAAAAACTCCAAGGAAACCTGAACCTGGCCGAGATAGCGAAAGCAAATCCGGAGGAATTGGCCATGCTCCAAGCGACCCCGCAATTGATGCGCGGGTTAGGAGCGATCCCGCCGGCGAGCGGACCGGATCCTGCCCCACCGCCAGCGGACCCTGCCCCACCCTCAGCGGAGAACCAGACCTACGACAACCCCTCCGACCAGGCGGCCTATCAAAAACTCTACGAATACAATATGAAATTCACCGGCGACAAATCTGAATCGCCGCTGCAGTCGCTGCTCCGCGGTCAACCAGCAACGATCGATCCCGCTCAGATACAGGCCGCCCTGGCGCTCGGAATGGCGAGCATGAACAGGAAGGCCGCGGCCGCGTCCAAGAGTGATCCCGGCCAGCAGACAGCTCCGAAAAAATTCCACTACTTATTTTGGCTGGTGATCGCACTTTCCGCGGGAGCGATCATCGCGTCGTTCGCAATCAAATAGGACGCCGCAAGGGCGGCTCTCACACCACTCGCCGGCCGCCGCCGTTCGACCATGCCCATTGGAGAGCGAATCTTTGCGCTTGCGACTTTGAAATTCAGAATTGATGCGTGGTAATTTGTTCGAGTCTCGCATCATCGAGAAGAGAATCCGTTCGCGAGGGTGCGTCAGAGGCGCGGCGTTATAAGTCGTGGCGTATTTGAGCCATGGACGTTCTCATGGCAGTTGCGTCGTCAGCTTGGGCTCCGTCAATTCAGTCGGAGCTGTCAGCATTTAGAATCCTCTCTGCGACTACGATTCCTTCACTTTGCAACGCCCAAAGGAGGTGCCCCGGTGTCCAACATCGAAAAGTACGAGAATCTGGTTGTCGGTAGCGGCGGAGCCGGCAAGTTTATCGCGTGGACCATGACCGAGGCCGGCCGTCGCACCGCCATGGTTGAACGCAGAGCGCTTGGCGGCGCATGCCCCAACGTTGCCTGTCTTCCCAGCAAGAACATGATCTACTCTGCCAAGGTCGTCTCACTCGCCAGGCGAGGCGTGGAATTCGGCCTCAAAACCGAGTCATTGAGCGTCGACATGCAGACTGTCCAGCGGCGCAAGCGACTGATGGTTGAAGGGCTCCATCAGATGCACGTCGATGCCACCACCAAGAGCGGCGCGGAACTGATCATGGGCAACGCCCGATTCGTAGCTCCGCGGACCGTCGAGATTGATCTCCATAGCGGTGGCAAAAGAACGATTTTCGCCGACCGCGTGTTCCTCGACCTCGGCTCGCGCGCGACCATACCCGAACTGCCGGGACTCGGCGCCGCGAAACCGATGACGCATGTTGAGGCTCTCGACCTCGATCGATTGCCTGAACACCTCATCGTGCTGGGCGGCGGCTATGTGGGTCTTGAACTCTCGCAAGCGATACGGCGATTTGGCTCGCGGGTGACCGTCGTCGAAGCCGGTCCGCAACTCGCCGGCCGCGAAGATCCTGACGTTGGCGCCGCCCTAATGGATTTATTTGTTGACGAAGGAATCGAGGTTCTACTTGAGACCGAGGTTCGGCAGATCGAGGGACGCTCCGGCAATCGCGTCCGAGTCGACGCGAATGACCGGCAAGGCAAGCGCACTATCGAGGGTACCGACCTTCTGGTTGCGACGGGCCGAACGGCGAACACCGATGGAATCGGTCTCGAGCTGACCGGCGTTCAACTCGACCAGCACGGGTTCATCAAAGTCAACGAACGGCTGCAGACCACGAGCGATAATATCTGGGCGATGGGCGATTGCGCGGGCAGCCCGCAGTTTACGCACGTCGCCTTTGACGATTTCCGCATCGTTCACGACAACCTGAACGGCGGCAATCGCACCACCAGGAATCGCCTGATCCCATTCTGCATGTTCACCGATCCGGAACTGGCGCGGGTCGGACGAAATGAATCCGAGGCGCGACGCGCAGGGATCGAATATCGCCTGGCGAAGATGCCGATGGCCGCAGTGCTCCGGACCCGAACGGTGTCCGAGCCGCGCGGCCTCATGAAGATGTTGATCGCGAAGGAGAGCGACGAGATTCTCGGCTTTACCGCGATGGGATTTGAAGCAAGCGAGCAGATGGTCGCCGTGCAGACAGCAATGCTCGGCCATCTCCCTTATACGGTATTGCGCGACGCGATTTTGACTCATCCTACGATGTCAGAAGGGTTGAACGAACTACTTGCTAGCGTTCCGGCAAGGAGCACACAAACATCAGCCTGAAGCATGGTCGAATTGGATGCTGCGGTCGGCGAGAACCGCGCGAGTTCGCCGGGGTACGGCGAGATCTTTCTGGGCCGATCTGGCTGAAATGAAAAACTGCACGCGCACCCTGATTATATCGCCTCGCCCGCGCACCAGCCGCTCGACCACGCCCACTGGAAATTGTATCCGCCGAGCCATCCCGTGACGTCCACTGCCTCGCCGATGACATACAGGCCACGCACGTCGCGCGCCTCCATCGTCCGTGATGACAGCGCCGCGGTATCGACGCCGCCCACCGTGACCTCGGCCTTCGACCATCCCTCCGACGCCACCGGCGCGACCTGCCATCGCGAAAGCTGCGCCGCAATGGCAACGAGACTGCGATCCGGCAGATTCGCTATCGTCGCGTCAACTGCAACCGCCTCCGCCATCGCATGCGCGAGGCGCGCCGGTAAAACCTCGGCCAGCACGGTCTTAAGTTCGGCCCGCGGTCGGCTCCGTCTGCGCTCGCGCAGAAAGTTTTCGACCTCGAGCCCGGGCGCGAGGTCGATCGAGAGCGTGGCGCCTTCGCGCCAGTATGACGAGATCTGAAGAATCGCGGGGCCCGAAAGCCCGCGATGGGTGAACAGGATATTTTCGCGAAAACTTCGGCGGCCGCATGAGACGACCGCCTCCACCGAGACGCCGCTTAGCGACTGGCAAAGCGCGAGCATCTCGCCCGTGAATTTGAGTCCCACCAGCCCGGGGCGCGGATCGATTACCGCAAGCCCGAAGCGGCGCGCGAGGTCGTAGGCGAAACCGCTCGCGCCCATTTTCGGAATCGAGAGCCCGCCGGTCGCGACCACCAGCGCCGGCGCGGCGAAGGTGCCGCGGTCGGTCTCGACGCGGAAGCGGTCGGCGCGGGTAACGGCGCTGACGCGGTGGCCGGCGCGCAAGTCGACCGCAGCGGCCGCACATTCCTCGAGCAGCATCGCGAGAATCGCGCGCGCCGGGCCGTCGCAAAAGAGCTGACCCAGGGTTTTTTCGTGATAGCGGATACGATGGCGCTCGACCATCGCGATGAAGTCGCGCTCGGTGTAGCGGCTGAGCGCGGATTTGCAGAAGTGCGGGTTGGCGGAGAGAAACCGCTCAGGCGTGACCTCGAGGTTGGTGAAGTTGCAGCGTCCGCCGCCGGAGATCAGAATTTTGGCGCCCGCCTGCGCGCCGTGCTCGAGCAGCAAGACGCGCCGGCCGCGCCGCCCCGCGCCCATCGCGCACATCATCCCGGCGGCGCCCGCGCCCAGCACGATAACGTCGAACGTTTCCATCAGCGACGCCGCCGGCCTTCGCGCTCATGCGGCGGCAACGCGGATCGCGCGCCAAAATTCGCTTGACAAATGCAGTGCCGGCGCGCTGGTATCGGGCGAACTTCCGCACGCGCGGCCGCACCGATCGCGGCCGCAAGGAGAGCAGAGCGATGGAATTCGCGATCGCATACCCGGCCCGTCCGGATGCCTGGAAAGACCTGGTGATAGCCGAGGATCACGGCTTCAGTCACGCCTGGTTTTACGATTCGCAGATGATCTACAGCGACGTCTACGTCTGCCTGGCGCTTGCCGCCGAGCATACCAAGCGAATCAAGCTCGGCACCGGCGTGGCGATTCCCTCCAACCGCATCGAGCCGGTCACCGCGCATTCGATCGCGACGATCAACCTGCTCGCGCCGGGCCGCGCGATGCTGGGTATCGGCACCGGCTTTACCGGACGCAATACGATGGGCCTGCCGCCGGTCAAGCTCGAACGGATGCGCGAGTATATCGAGATGTGCCGCAAGCTGCTGCGCGGCGAGGAAGTGATGTACCGCGAGGGCAAGCGCGAGCGCGCGATCCGCTTTCTCCATCCCAATCACGGTTACATCAATCTCAAGGATCCGATTCCGATCCACGTCGCGGCCAACGGTCCCAAGGCGCTCGAGCTCACGGGCGAGGTCGGCGACGGATGGATCACCGCGCTCTCCGATCCCGATCGCATCCGAGGCGATTTCAAACACATCGAAGCGGGCGCGGCGCGCGCCGGGCGCAAGCTTAACAATTTCCCTGCGATGCTGCTGACCTCGGCTTGCGTGCTCAAGCCGGGCGAGTCGGCCGCTTCGCCGCGCGCGATAAAACGAGTCGGGCCGTTCGCGGTGGTGCTGCTGCACGCGATGTGGGAGGCTTCCGCAATCACGGCGTCGGAGTCCTCGCCGTTTCAAAAGCAATGGGAGCGCTACCGCGACGAGTACGTGGCGAAGTTGAAGACGCCTGCGGATCGGCGCTACCTGGAAGTCCACGAGGGCCATCTCATCTATCTCAAACCGGGCGAGGAAAAATATCTCGACGACGCGATAATCCGCGGCAGCACGCTGACCGGGACGGCCGAGGAGATAATCGCGCGCATCAAAGCGATGGAAGCGGCGGGACTTCGGCAGGTCGCGATCCAGGTGGTCTATCCGCAAGGCCGCGAGATGATCGAAGAGTTCAGCCGCGAGGTGATCGCGAAATACTGACCGGCTGCACCTTGTGTAACTGACTACTGCCCTCCCCTTGCCCTTGGTCAAGGAGAGGTTAGAAGATGCCGTGCGCTCCGTTCACGACTCGTACGTTGTCCGCATGATCAGATGCGCCGAGCCGCCGTCGATCGTCAGTATCGCGCCGGTGGTGTAACTCGCGGCAGGGCTTGCGAAGTAAAGCGCCGCGCCCACGACCTCTTCGGCCTCGCCCGCGCGCTGGAGCGGGAAAGTCTCCTTCGCGCGCTTGGCGAAATCCGCCGTGCGGGACCATCCCTTGCTGATGTCGGTATGAAACGGGCCGCACATGATGCAATTCACGCGCACCTTGGGGCCGTATTCTTTGGCGAAGGCTACGGTAAGGATATTCAGCCCGGCCTTGGCGGCAGCGTAGGGCGCGGTTTCCGGGTCCGGCCGAATCGCGGCGGTCGAGGAGATATTGATGATCGCGCCGCCCTCGCCCGCCGCCATCCGCGAGCCGAAAAGCGCCGAGAGCCGAAACGGCCCCTTGAGATTCACGCCGATGATCTTGTCGAACAATTCTTCACTGGTCTCCGCCGACGACGGCGCGAGCGGCGAGATGCCGGCGTTGTTGATCAGTACGTCGGCGCGCCCCCAGCGCGCGTAAACCTCGTCGGCGAGGCGGTTGCAATCCTCCCATTTGCCGACGTGCGCGGCGTGCGCCGAGCCTTCGGCGCCGAGCGCGCGAATTTCCTTGACGGTCGCCTCGCAGGTGTCGAGCTTGCGGCTCGCGATCGCGAGCTTGGCGCCCGCCGCCGCAAACCCGAGCGCCATCGCGTGGCCGATGCCGCGGCTGCCGCCGGTTATCACCACCACCTTGCCACTGAAATCGTATTGCACGGGACGCGTCGTCATTGCGCGGCCACCTCGAGTTCGATGCGGTCGGCGAATTTCCGGATCGCGGCCTCGCGCAGCGCCGGGATGTGGCTGGTCGGGAAAAGGCCGGCGGTGCCCTTGTAGTCGCGCAGCACCTGGCGCGCGAGCGTGATCTTGTGGACCTCGGTCGGCCCGTCTGCCAGGCCCATCACGAAACTCTCCATCACCTGCTCGGCGAACGGCATCTCCGGCGTCACCCCGAGCGAGCCGTGGACCTGGAGCGCGCGCACCACGACGTCGTGGAACACCTTGGGCATCGCGGCCTTTACCGCGGCGATGTCCTTGCGCACCTTGAGATAGTCCTTGTACTTGTCGATGCGCCACGCGGTGCGGAGCACCAGCAGGCGGAACTGCTCGATGTCGATCCAGGAATCCGCGATCTTCTCCTGCACCATCTGCTTGTCGGCCAGCAGCGAACCCTGGGTCGTGCGCGAGAGCGCGCGCTCGCACATCTGATCGAACGATTTGCGGACCTGCCCGATCGTGCGCATCGCGTGATGAATCCGCCCGCCGCCAAGGCGCGTCTGCGCGACCACGAAACCGCCGCCGCGCTCTCCCAGCAGATGGTCCTTCGGCACGTGGACGTCCTGGTAGCGCACGTAGGCGTGGGTGCCGTTGGCCTCCTGGCCGACGCCGACGCGGCGCACGATGCTTACGCCCGGAGCATCGGTCGGCACGATGAAGGTCGAGAGCCGCTTGTACGGCGGCGCGTCGGGCTCCGTCACCACCATCGCGATCAGAAACGAGGAATAGTGCGCGTTGGAGGAGAACCATTTCTCGCCGTTGATCACCCAGTTGTCGCCGTGCAATTCGGCGTGCGTGGTGAAGACCTTGGGGTCGGCGCCGCCCTGCGGCTCGGTCATCGAGAAACATGAGACGATCTCGTTGGCGAGGAGCGGTTCGAGGTAGCGCTTCTTTTGCTCCGGCGTGCCGTACTTGGCGAGAATCTCTCCGTTGCCGGAATCCGGCGCCTGGCAGCCGAATACGGTGGGCGCGAAGCGCGAGCGGCCGAGGATCTCGTTCATCAGCGCGAGCTTGACCTGGCCGTATCCCTGGCCGCCGAGTTCGGGCTCGAGATGGCAGGCCCATAGCTTGTGCTTGCGGACCTCGGCTTGCAGCGGGCGCACCAGCTTGTTGCGATTGGGGTCGCGGACGTCGTAGGGCGACTCCAGCACGTAGTCGAGCGGCTCGACTTCCTCGCGCACGAATTTATCGATCCAGTCGAGTTGCTTTTGGAACTCCGGTTCGGTTTCAAAATCCCAGCTCATGATTGCTCCTCCATCGAAATGCTCGGCGGCGGGTATTTCACCGTTCGCACTGCCGATTGCGAGACTGCCTCAGGCAGTCTTGTTTCTCAAGGGTTGGCGCAAGGGTTGGCGATCGATGGCTCCGCACACCAAGTTTTGTTAATCCTCGATCCGGCTCATTAGAGCCGCTGAAGTAGCGACCGCAGAATTAGAGGAACGACGCGATGTTACATACGCCGATTTGCGACTATTTCGGTATCGAGTACCCGATCGTGCTGGCCGGGATGGGCGGCGTGGCGATGCATCGGCTGGTCGCCGCGGTCTCCAACGCGGGCGGCCTCGGCGTTATCGGCGCGGCCGGATGCTCGCCCGAGGAGTTGCGCGAAGAAATCCGCCGGACGCGCGAACTCACCGACAAGCCGTTCGCGGTCGACCTGCTGGCGCCGATTCCCGACATGATGCGGCCGCACATGCCGGTCCTGATCGAGGAGAAAATAAAAATTTTCGTCGCCGGTCTAGCCGTCCCCGCCGAGTTCATCCGCACGATGCACGAGCACGGCATGAAAGTGGTCGTGATGTGCGGCAAGGTGCATCACGGCGAGAAAGCCGCGGAGGCAGGAGCCGACGTGGTCGTCGCGCAGGGCTCGGAGGCGGGTGGGCATACAGGCGAGATCGGGATGATGTCGCTCGTGCCGCAGATGATCCGCGCGGTCCGCTTGCCGGTGCTGGCGGCCGGCGGCATCGCACATGGCAGCCAGGTCGCCGCGGCGCTGACGCTCGGGGCGCAGGCCGCGGTTATCGGCACGCGCTTCATCGCGACTCCCGAAGCGCAGGCGGCGCAAGTCTATCGCGACGCGATCGTCAAGGCGCGCGACGATTCGACACTGCGCACGCGATGTTACACGGGCAAGCCGTGCCGCGTGATCCGCACCGGCTACGCGCTCGAGTGGGAGCGCGAGCCGGCGAAGATCAAGCCGTTCCCGGAACAGGTGCGGGTCTCATATCGCAACGGCGTGATGGGATTCTCCGGACGCGAGGGCGGCCAGACCGCCGACCCCGACCGCACTTTCATGCCGACCGGCCAAGGCGCCGGCCTCGTCGATAGCATCAAGCCCGCCGCCGAAGTGTTCGCGAACATTTTGCGCGAGACCGAGGAGAGTCTGCGCGGTGCGCAATCGCTGCTGGCCGGGACGTCGGCCTCCCTTGTGTGAAGAGCGAGGCACACCTCGCCCGTTCCGTGACAATGCGTTGCGGAGCCGTAAAAGGGCGATTGTGGTCTCGTCAGCGTCCGGATTTGCGCTTGGCCGGAGCGGCCTTTTTGCGCACTACCGCTTTCGCCTTGGCGGGTCTCGGCGCGGCGGTTGCTTTGCGGGCGGGCTTGGCGCGTGCGATGGCCTTGGCTGGAGCGGCTGCTTTGGCGGCGGTAGCGGGGTTGAAGCGGATGGCGGTGAAGTAGCGCGACGCGAATTTCCAGTGATCGCCAACCTTAACGTATTCGTCGAGGTAGTGGCCGGATCCGATCCATTCCATGTTGCGATTTTCGCTGCGCAGATCGAGGTAGCATCGCCCTGTCGCGCGGCCATAGTAGCCCAGTTCCACCACGTGGTTGTGAATGTAGGGACGCGGCTTCAGGTCGCGCAGCCCTTCGGTGTACGTCTTGATCAGCGCCTCGCGTCCTTTGTGGACGGTTTCGCCATCCGGTGTTTTGACAGTGAAGGATCCGTCGGCGGCGAACAGGTCGACGATTCCGGCAACGTCGTTACGCCACACGCAATCGCAATAGCGCACCGGGAGGTCGCGGATCTCTTCGCGGTCAACGAGTTCGGCGAGCGTTTCTTCGACGGTTTTCATCGCACGGAGCCCTCCCCGGGAGCGCCACGCAGCCATTTTGAGTGCAGGTCTTATTACGCAGGTCTTGCAGCGCGCATCATAGCGGCTCCCGGCCGGTTTGCAAGGAACTCGCGCCGGCCGTCAGTCGCGCGGCACCTCGAACCACAGCACGCCGAGCGGCGGCAGCGTAATCGAAATGGAGTATGGCAGGCCGTTGTACGGAGTCGGCTCGGCCAAGGCGCCGCCTGCATTGCCGACGTTGCTGCCGCCCCACATCGCGCCGTCTGTGTTGAGAATCTCGCGGTAGTAGCCGGAGCGCGGCACGCCGATACGGTATTCGCGGCGAACCACCGGCGAGAAGTGGGCGACACAAACTAGCCGCCGGCCGCTCGCCGGAGCGATCCGCATGAAGGCGATCATGTTGTCGTCGGCGTTGTCGGCCGCGATCCATTGGAAACCCGCGTGATCGTGGTCGGCCTCCCACAGCGCCGGCTCCGAGCGATACAGCCGGTTGAGCTCACCCACCAGCGTCTGAAGTCCGCGATGCTCGCTGCCCTGGAGCACCTCCCAGTCGAGGCTCTCGTCATAGTTCCATTCCTTCCACTGGCCGAACTCGCCGCCCATGAAGAGCAGCTTCTTACCCGGCCGCGCCCACATATAGCCGTAGAGCGCGCGCAGGTTGGCGAACATCTGCCAGCGGTCGCCCGGCATCTTGGAGAGCAGCGAGCGCTTGCCGTGCACGACCTCGTCGTGCGAGAGCGGGAGGACGAAATTCTCATTCCACGCGTAGAGCATGCCGAAGGTGAGGTCGCGATGCTCCCAGCGGCGATGCACCGGATCTTTGGAAAAATAATTCAGCGTATCGTGCATCCATCCCATGTCCCACTTGAAGCTGAAGCCCAGCCCGCCGGCGTACGTCGGGCGGCTGACGGCCGGCCACGAAGTTGACTCCTCGGCGAGCGTCATCACTCCCGGATTGCGCTCGTAGGCCTGCTCGTTGAGCATCCGCAGGAAAGCAACCGCCTCCAGATTCTCGCGTCCACCCTCGGCATTGGGAATCCATTCGCCCTCGCGCCGCGCGTAGTCGAGATAGAGCATCGAGGCGACCGCGTCGACACGCAGGCCGTCGGCATGGAACTCGCGCAGCCAGCACTCGGCGCTACCGAGCAGGAAATTGCGCACCTCTGTGCGGCCGAAGTTGAAAATGTAAGTGCCCCACTCGGGCTGGAACCCCATCCGCGGATCGAGATGCTCGTACAGCGCGGTGCCGTCGAAGCGCGCGAGCGCGAAGGTGTCGGTGGGAAAATGGCCCGGCACCCAGTCGAGGATCACGCCGATACCGCGGCGATGGAGATAGTCGACGAAGAAACGGAAATCGTCGGGCGTGCCGAAACGCGAGGTGGGCGTAAAGTAGCCGCTCACCTGGTAACCCCATGAGCCGCTGAACGGATGCTCCATCACGGGCATCAGCTCGACGTGCGTAAAGCCGAGTTCAGTCACGTAGTCGGCGAGTGCGGGTGCGAGCTCGCGATAAGTGAGCCAGCGGTTGTGCTCTTCGGGAACGCGCCGCCACGAGCCGAGGTGAACTTCGTAGATCGAAGCCGGCGCGCGCAACACATCACGCGCCGCCCGCTCCGCCATCCACTGCTCGTCCTCGAAGCGATAGCGGGAGCGATAAATGATCGACGCGGTCGCCGGCGGCATCTCCAACGCCGCCGCCCACGGATCGGTCTTGAGGTACGGCGGGCCCTCGTGCGGACGAATTTCATACTTGTAGCGCGCGCCAGGCTCGAGCCCCGGCACAAACAGTTCCCAGATTCCCGACCCGCCCATAGATCGCATCATGTGGATACGGCCGTCCCACGCATTGAAGTCACCGACCACGCTCATGCCGCGCGCGTTGGGCGCCCACACCGCAAATGCCACGCCGGTGACGCTGCCCAGCTCGCGCGGATGCGCGCCGAGCACCTCGTAGGGCCGCTCGTGCTTGAGCTCGCCGAGCAGGTAGAGGTCGAGGTCGCCGATCGTGGGCAGGAAGCAGTACGGATCGCGAGCCGTCGTCGAAGTGCCGCCGCGAAAAAATATTTCGAGCTGGTAGGCGAAGAGCTCGCGGCGCCCCTTCAGCCGGATCTCGAAAACTCCCGCTGGATGAACGCGCGCCATCGCGCGCCCGCTCTTCTCGCCGTCGATGAGCAACGCGACGCGCTCGGCGTCGGGCCGAAACACCCGCACCACGACGCCGTCGGGCTCCACGTGCGCGCCGAGAATGGAATGTGGATCGAGATGTTCGAGCGCAACCAAGCGCTCCAGGCCGTCCGCCGCATCCTGACGGTCTGCCGCCGCAATATCAGGCCCCATGATGAATCGCTTCCTGCTTAGGTTTCGCTTCCTAGATCGCTCCGCTGAGAACCTGACTGACGCCCTCCAGCGGGATCGCCACCCAGTCGGGGCGGTTGTTCAGCTCGTACGCCAGCTCGTAGATCGCCTTGTCGAGCAAAAAGGCGTCGAGCAGGATCTTCAGTTCCTCGCGATCGCGAGGGATGAAATCCGCCTCGCCCGCGGCCTTCAAGTATTCCTTTAAGTACGCCCACGAGGCCCAAACCTGCCACAGCCGCGCCCACGGCCCCAGCGCGTCGAGCACGCTCGGACTCAGCGTGCCAGTGCGCAGATGATCGAGCATCGAACCCAGTGCCGCGTAATGGAACGAGCGCAGCATCCCCGACACGTCGCGCAGCGCCGAGCGCTTGCGCCGCCGCTCGCTCAACGGACGCGCCGGCTCCCCCTCGAAATCAATTATGGCGAAGTCCTTGCCCGCGTGCAGCACCTGGCCGAGATGTAAATCGCCGTGCGTGCGTATACGCGTGACGGTGAATCTGCGCTTCAAATATTCCTGGAAGCGCGCGGTAACAAGATCCTCGCTCGAGAGCAGCGCACTCGCCTTCGCGCGGTCGGCTTCTGCCAGGAAGGACAGACGAGCACGGAGGATCCGAAAAACCTGGCCCGCCAAATTGCGCATCGACTGGTACTCCGAGCGCTGATAGAGCGCCGAATAAAGCTCGGGGGCGAAGTCGGGATCGTCGATGCCCGCGGCCAGTGCGAGATGCAACTCTGCAGTGCGTCGGCCCAAAAGCCCGGCGGTCTCCAGAAACGCTCCGATGGCCTCCGTGACCATCGGTCCCGGCTGATCTTCCGCGACCAGGTTCACCAGCGGCTTCACCGGCAGCTCGACTCGGCGGTCTTTCTGGGTGAGTGCGCGTTCGAAATACTGGCTAAGCTCGCCCTGCGCATGCGTCCAGGCATCGCCCTGGTTAGGGATGAACCCGTGGAGCACGCCGATGGTGCGCGGCTCGTCCCGTCCGGTCTGGTACTCGAGCCATCCGGCGAGCGGCGGCGTATGCGCGAAATGCGCGTGCGCGTCGAGCATGCGGCCGACTTCGAGGTCCGGGTTGACGCCCGGGTCGAGCATGCGAAAGAGCTTCAGAATCAGACGGTCGCCATAAACCACCGAGGAGTTACTCTGCTCGGCCTTAAGCGCGCGGGGCTCGCACGGACTTTCGCGATCGCCCCGCAATCCGCGCCACGCCGGAACGGCGGTTGCAATAAGTTCGCCCTGTTGGCCGCGCACCCGGCGGCGCCGCTCGACCATCTCGAGCAGGGCGCCGGCAAACCCCGGGTCGGCCGAGGCCTCGAACAGCCGCCCCTCGACCATGCTGTTGCGCGCTCCGGAGAGCCGCAGGTGGGCGATGGTGCGCTCCTGATGCTCCTCGTCCGGCGCGGCGCCGTTCGCTCCCAGAGCCAGCGGTATCACGTAGGTCTCGGGCTCGGCATTGCTGTACTCGACGTTGGCCAGCACCAAGTGCGCTCCGCCGGGGCCCTCGCTCAGCGCCATCGTGTCGCCCACCCTGACCGTCTTTATCGTGCGAGTCTTGCTGCGAAACCATCGGCATCGCGGCAGGAAGTCTGGCAATACCTTGCCTAACGTCTCCCAGCCCTCGCCGCGCATGAAACCCTCCCATCCGGCGGCGCTCTCGATGCGTGGGACCTCGTTGCTTGCGACCTCGACCACGGCCGGCGCATTGCGCGGCGGCTGAATTGAGAACCAGTCGAACAGATGAGGTCCGAGCGTAAGCAGGTAGGGCTTTTCAGTGATGGCGGGAAACTCGGTGCGTCCGAATAACTCGACTGGCACCATCCCTTTGAAGCGCGCGAGGTCGAGTTCGACATACTGCACGAAACGGGAAAGATTGGCGACCACGAGCATGCGCTCGTCCTGGTACATGCGCAGGAAAGCCAGCACACGCGGATTTTCGGGGCTGAGAAACTCGACCGTCCCGCGCCCGAAGGCCTTGAACTTCTTGCGTAGCGCGATTACCCGGCGCATCCACCAGAGCATCGAGTGCGGATTATGTTCCTGGTTCTCTACGTTGACGGTCTGGTAGTGGTACTCGTGATCGATAATCACCGGCAGGATGAGCCGCTGCGGATCGGTTGCCGAGAAGCCTGCGTTGCGATCGCCGCTCCACTGCATCGGGGTGCGAACGCCATCGCGATCGCCGAGATAGATGTTGTCGCCCATCGCGATTTCGTCGCCGTAATAGATGACCGGAGTGCCGGGCAGCGACAGCAGCAGCCCGTTCATCAGCTCCATGGCGCGGCGATTGTTGCCGAGCAGCGGCGCCAGCCGGCGCCGGATGCCCATGTTGACCCGCATCCGCGACTCCCGCGCGTAGGCGCGGTACATGAAATCGCGCTCCTCCTCAGTCACCATCTCGAGCGTCAGCTCGTCGTGATTGCGCAGGAAAATCGCCCATTGGCAGGACTCGTCGATCGGCGGCGTCTGCGCCCAGATGTCGGTCAGCGGAAAGCGATCTTCCATCCGTACCGCCATGAACATTCGCGGCATGATTGGAAAATGGAACGCCATCTGACATTCCTTGCCGCCTTCGAGGTAGGTGACCGCGTCCTCGGGCCACTGGTTGGCTTCCGCGAGCAGCATCCGGTTGGAAAAATTCGCGTCGATGTAGCGGCGGAGTTCTCGCAGGAAGGCGTGGGTCTCGGGCAGGTTCTCGCAAGTCGTGCCCTCACGTTCGAACAGATACGGCACCGCATCCAGGCGCAGCCCGTCGACGCCCAGCCCGAACCAGAAGTGGACCGCGCGGAAGGCTGCGCGCTTGAGCGCCGGATTGTCGTAGTTGAGATCCGGCTGATGCGAGTAAAAACGATGCCAGTAATACGCCTTGGCCACCGGATCCCACGTCCAGTTGGAAAGCTCGAAGTCCTTGAAAATGACACGCGCCTCCTTGTAGCGCTCGGGCGTATCGCTCCAGACATAAAAATCGCGGTAGGGACTTCCCGGCGGCGAACGGCGCGCGCGCTGAAACCACGGATGCTGGTCCGAGGTATGGTTGAGCACCAGTTCGGTCACCACGCGCAACCCGCGCTCGTGCGCCGCACGCAGGAAGGCTCTGAAATCGTGCAGCGTGCCGCACTCGGGATGCACGCCGGTGTAGTCGGAGATGTCGTACCCGTCATCGCGCATCGGCGACGGATAAAACGGCAACAGCCAGATCGTGGTGATGCCGAGGTCGCGCAGATAATCGAGCTTGCGTGTCAGGCCGGGGAAATCCCCGATCCCGTCACCATTGCTGTCATAGAACGAGCGCACGCGCAGCTCGTAAAAGATCGCGTCCTTGTACCACAGCGGATCGTTGGGCAGCCCGTTGTTGTTGCCATTCTTCATGTGTGTTTCATAACCAGCAGAATGTGGGCGGGCTCGATCGCGGGATCCAGCCGCACATAGTTACGCTCCCCCCAGGTCCACGACGAACCGGTCACCAGGTCCGTCACGCCATAGCTCTCGCCCGGCGCAACTCCCACAACTTCCGGTGGCACGACCACGGTGCAGTAATGCGGCCCCGCGGGATCGAGGTTAACCGCCACGAGGATAGTATTGCCGCCGTCGGGCGTGGCCTTGGCATAGCACAGGATCTGGTCGCTGTCGGTCTCCAGAAAGTGCAGGTTGGTGAACAGGCGGAGACAGGGATGCTCGCGCCGGATCGCGTTGAGGCGCGCGATGAACTCGTTGATATTGCCGGGAGCGTGCCAATCACGGGTGCGAATTTCATATTTTTCGGAGTTCAGATATTCCTCGGTGCCGGGCACTGCTTCGTTTTCACACAATTCGTATCCGCTGTATATGCCGTAGGAGGGCGACAGCGTCGCCGCCAGCACCAGCCGCATCTTGAAAGCCGGGCGCCCGTAGCGCTGCAGGATCGGACTCAGAATATCGGGGGTGTTGGTGAAGAAATTGGGCCGGAAAAAATCACTCGTCGGCGGCTGGGTCAGCTCGGTCAGATACTCAACGAATTCCGCCTTGGTATTGCGCCAGGTAAAGTAGGTATACGATTGAGTAAAGCCGGCCTTGGCTAGCGCCATCATGATCTTGGGCCGCGTGAACGCTTCGGCCAGGAAAATCGTATCCGGATGGCGCTCCTGCACGTCCGCGAGCAGCCAGCGCCAGAATGCTACCGGCTTGGTGTGGGGGTTGTCGACCCGGAAAATCCGCACGCCGTGACCAATCCAGAATAGCACCACTTGCCTGAGCGCCTCCATCAACGCGCCGGCTGCCGGCGCCTCGAAATCGAGCGGATAAATGTCCTGGTACTCCTTGGGCGGATTCTCGGCATATTTGATCGAGCCGTCGGGCCGATGGCGGAACCATTCGGGATGCTCGCGCGCCCACGGATGGTCGGGCGAGCACTGGATTGCGAAGTCGAGTGCGACTTCCAGGCCCAGGCGCCGGGCGGCCAACACGAAATGATCGAAATCGTCGAGACTGCCGAGCGCCGGCTCGACCGCGGTATGGCCGCCGGCCTCGCTGCCGATCGCCCAGGGGCTGCCGGGACTGTCGGGCCGCGGGGTCAGCGAATTGTTCGGCCCCTTGCGATGCGTATGGCCGATCGGATGGATCGGCGGAAGATAGACCACGTCGAAGCCGAGATCGCGGATTTCCGAAAGCCGGCGTTCAGCCTCCCGCAGCGTCGCGGCGCGCCCCGGGACCTCGCCCTGCGAGCGCGGGAACATCTCGTACCAGGCGCCGCAGCGCGCCAATGGCCGGTCTGCGATCACCTCCAGCGAGGGCTGATACTCGGTGGCGCTGAAACGGTCGCCGAGCCGCGCCATCAGGCCGAGCAACTGCTGATCGGAAACAATCGCGACCGCATCGCCCGGCTCACGAAGCGCACGCAAGCGCTCGAGCGCCGCGTCAATCGCCGTGCGGTCCGCATCCTTGGCGCGACGCGCGGCCGACTCGACCAGCGCGATCCCCTCGAGCAGGTCGGAGGCGACGTCGCGTCCCGCTTCGGCCTTTTTCCTGAAGCCCCGTTCCCACGAAGCGAAGAGATCAGTCCACGCCTCGATCGTGAAAAAATAGCGGCCGTTGCTATCGAGCGGGAATTCGCCGTGCCAGCGGTCATTGTCCACGAGCACCATCGGCGATTCGGAGAATTGTGTCTCGCGGCTGGCCCGCCATTTGATCACCGCATGCAGCACGTGATCGCCGTCGCGGAAAATATCGGCCTCGACCACGCATGGCTCGCCCATCACGCGCTTGACCGGATAGCGGCCGCAATCGACCGTCGGCGCAATCGCCTCGATAACGTGATATCGCGACCCGGGCGGCGGCCCTGCGGCGGGCTCGGCCGATACTTCGGGTGACATGCCGGCGGAAGTGCGCGGCACGGCGCTGGAACTGGTGGAACGCTTCGCCATAGCGGGCTCCTCGAAGAACATCCTGACGATGCAGCCTGCCAAACAACTATCTTCGCATCCTAAGCCGGACGGATCGAGAGGATTTTGCCACAAGCATTTTCCCTCTCGCACTGATGGCGGCGCGGAGATGCGCGAACCCCTTGATGATCGTCGAGTTGCAGAGTATGCGGTCTAGCTAGGACCGCAAACCTGACGCGCCATCCACGCCTGCCGCGATCGTCTTGAGCGCGGACCGCGCAAGGAGGCATTCGCCAATGCTGAAACGGGCATTTTTCCCGTCGGCGATCGTGGCGATCATCTTGACTGGCGGCGGCGTGCCTTCCGGATGGGCACAGAGCGCGCCTCCTGCGCCTTTCTCCCACAACTTCAGCGGCGAACTGACCTCGGACTTCAAATACCTGGCGAACAACTTTGAGGCCGACGCTGAAGATATCGTTACCGCCCCACTGCACGTCGACACGGCCGGGGCGATGATGACCAACCCACGCTTCTATCTTATCTTGGGCGGCGCGGGTGCGGCATTTGGCGGCTCCTTCGCGCTTGATCAGACGATGCGAAGTCATCTGCGCAGCATGGGATCGAGCACCGCGGACTTACTCCAGAACGTAAGCTACGCGAGTGTCGGCGCCTCCACCGCTCTGCTCTATGGATACGGTCTTTACAGCGGCGATTCGCGGGCGCGCCAGTTCGCGCTCACCGCTGGCGAGGGTGCCGGCATCGCATCGCTTATCGATATCGGGATCAAAGCAGGGTTTGGCCGACTGCGACCTTCGCAGAGCTCCAGCCACACCGCCTTTTTTCACGGTGGACAGTCCTTCGTATCCGGCGATGTGACGCCGATGTTCGCTCTGGCGGCCGGGGTGAGCGAGTATTACGACAATGCTTGGTACATCTCCATCCCGATATACTCGCTCGCGCTGCTCGACGGATTCGGTCGTATGGGCAACGATGCTCATTGGTTCTCAGACGTGGTGGGAGCGGCTTTGCTTGGCGTCGGCACAACCGAACTGTTCCTGTATCTCCATCGCCAGCACGACGAGAATCCGGGGCGCTTCAGAATCTTTCCGGTCGCGCCGCCCGCAACTTCCACCCACGGCGCTCAGAGCGTCGCACCCACCGGCATCGGCGTGGCGTTCTCCTGGTGAGCAGCGCGAACCGGCTGTTCCCTCCGGCGCTTTTTCGCCGGGCGCTTTTAGGCTATCCACTTAGTTGGTGGTCGCCATGGCCGATACCGCTGAGACAATAAAACTTTATTACGATTTCAAGAGCCCGTTCACGTACCTGGCGATGGAGCCCGCGTACAAGCTCGAAGAAACCCACCGCATACGCCTGCGCTTCATCCCGCTCGAACTCGCGATTCGCGAGGCGTATGGCGGCGAGCTCGAGCAGCGGGCGCAGCGCGATTGGGACAAGGTGCGCTATCTCTATATGGACATGCGCCGTTTCGCCAACGAGCGCGGGATGATCATTCGCGGTCCGCAAAAGATTTTCGACTCGCGGCTCGCGCTGATGGGCGGGCTCTTTGCGGATCGCAACGGCCGCTTCCGCCCATACGCGGACCGGGTGTTCGAGCGCTTTTTCAGGCGCGAGCTCAATATCGAGGACATCGATGCGCTCGCCGCCGTGATGGCCGAAGCCGGCCTCGATGCCGCAGGCTTCCGGCGTTACGCTGAGGGCGAGGGCCCGAACGATCTTCGGGCCGCAGCCGCCGAAGCCGAGCGCGACGGCGTGTTCGGCGTGCCTACCTTCATCGTCGCGGGTGAGCTGTTCTGGGGCAACGATCGCGTCGACTGGGTGGTAAAGAAACTCGACCAGATGAAACTCCGGCGCACCCGCGCCGCGTAAAACCGACCTATCGAGGCGGAGAGTACGATGCGACCGATACCGGTGGGAACCAAGGGCAGCCACAGCATCACGGTTGGCAAAAAAGATCTCGCGGGCACGATGGAACCGTCGCTGCCCCCGGTGATGGCCACCTGCGTGATGAGCCTAATGATGGAAATGGCGGCGATTGACGCGATGAAGTCGTACATGGAGCCCGGCGAGATGTCGGTCGGGATCGTGGTCAATGTGCAGCACCTGGCCGCCACGCCCGAGGGACACAAGGTCACGGCCTACGCAGAGGTAACCAAGGTCGACGGGCGGCGCGTCGAATTCAATGTGCGGGCAATGGACGAAATGGATGAAATCGGGACCGGCACGCATAGCCGCGCGGTGGCCGACCGGGCGAAGTTCGACGAGCGGCTGAAGAAAAAGATCAAGCAGGCGTGAGGGCTGACAAAACGTGAGCCGATTGAAACAAGAAGCGTATTTGACCGCAACGAGGTCTATGTCGGCCGCGACTTCGGCGGCGGCGAATACGAAATCACGCCGGACCTGGTCGAACGCTATATCGCGGGCACCGGCGACGACAATCCATGGTATCGCGGACCCTCGCCGCTCGGCCGCCCGGTCGCGCCGGCGCTCATCGTCCATTCAGCGGTCTTTCATACACTTGACTGGTACCTGCCTAACATCTACGGCAACCTGCACGCGCGCCAGGAGTTCGATTTCCTCGCGCCGGTGATGGTCGGCGAGCGGCTGCGCTCGCGATCGGTTATCGTAGACCGCTACATGAAGCGCGATCGCGAGTACGTGGTCAACGAAACGCTGATCTTCGACTCCAGCGGACGCGTCCTGACGCGCGGCCGCACCCATCAGAGCTTCCTGCTTCCCGACCACGCGGCCGGTACGTTCGCGGTCGACAAATCGCGCGAGCGCGACGCGGCCCGCACCTTCAAAGTTGGAGAGCGCGGCGGCGAGCCGATCGAGTCGCCGATGATTCACGTGAGCGAAGCGATGTGCATGGCGTTTTCGGGGCCGGCGGTCACTTACCATACCGACCGCGATGCGGCGCGCAAGCTCGGCTTCCCCGAGATCGTGGTGCAGGGGATGCTGTCGGTGTGTCTAGCTGGCGCGATGATGACGCGGCGGTTCGGAATTGGGTTTCTGTGCGGCGGGCGCTTCGATCTGCGCCTGGTAAACGTGCTGTGGGCCAACGAAACCAGTGCCGCGCGCGGCCGCATCCTGGAACGCCGGCGCGAGGGCACGCGCACTCGCGCCGAAGTCGAGGTATGGTGCGAAAAGTCCGACGGCACCAAGACGGCGGTCGGCACCGGCAGCGCGCTGGAACTCTAAGCGCGCGTGCGTTCGATTTCGCGCGCGCATGCGGCTGCGACGCCTTGCGCGCTTCTTATCGAACCTTCATCAAACTTCGGCCGCGAATCATGGTGCGTGGGCCTCTACCGCGCGCTCCGCCGAAGAGGGCGCGTCGAGTTCGGGGAGCACCTTGGTCATGAACGTGTCCAGCTCCTCAAGCACCACTTCCATCGGACACTGCGCGTAGTGCCAGATGAGCGTGATGTATTCGGCGGGGATAGTGGCGTAGATATGGCGCCATTGCTGCTTTAGCTGCTCGACGGTTCCGCCCAGGAAAATACCACTCTCTTTCATGCTCTGCAGGGTGGCGTCGGCATCCGCGAAGTGCGGCAACTTGGGAAAGAACGCAGTGTAAAAGTTCGCGTACATTTCGTAATCATAGCGCAGCAGCTTGTCGCGGAATTCCTGTTCGTTTCGGCCCACGTGAATCCAGCGCACGAGGTTCTGGCGTTCACCCAGGGCATATGGCAGTCCGGCGGCACGTCCCTCATCGACGTACAGACGCGCGAACTGCTGCACGTTTTCAAGACTGGTAAAGTAGGTAGGCCGAAATCCATGTCGTGCGAGGAACGGAATCGAACTCGCGCTGCCGCTCATCGCAACGAAGACCGGCGGATACGGCTGCGTGTAAGGACTCGGGACCACGCTGACTCGCCTGATACTGCCGTCGGGTCCGACTTCCCCCGGCGCGCCCGCGGTCGAGGCGCTCTTCCACGCCGGATAACCCCGCACTCCGGTTTCATAGGGATAGGGAATTTCGTAGTGGGGTTGCTTGGCCGCGACCGACTCCTGCATCCAACACTGCATCAGCATCAGCGTGCGCTCTTCGAAGATTTCACGGTTGCGCGCGTCATCCGCGCTGCCGTCCGAAAGCGTCGCGACCGCGTCGATGGACTGGCCCAGGATGTTGGTCCAGCGCGCCTGGTAGCCGCGCGTCAGGCCCACGAAGAAACGGCCCTTGGTCATGTGGTCGAGGATGGCCGTTTCCTCGGCGACCCGGATCGGATCTCGCGTCGCCATCACGTAGCCCAACGCGCCCAGATACGCGCGCTTCACCTGGCCGGCCCACCAGGCATTGAGCACGCCCGGATTGGGTCCGAGCTCGTAGCCCTCGGAGTGGAGATGGTGTTCGATCGTGCTGATGCCCCAAACCCCCATCTCGTCAATCGCCTTGACGAGATCGAGCGATTCGTGGAGCACGCGATGATAGAGCTCGCTATTGCGTCCGAGCGGACGTTTGCGTTCGCGATCGGCGCGATCCTCGGCGGGCAACACTGGATAAAGCTGAACGATCACCTTTGGAGTCGCCATCTCGTATCTCCTCCGTGTCGCATTCGCTATTGACTATCGCACGGATGAGACCACACTCAGATTCGAGTTTCAACGACAATTTTAGATGTTCACTTTCCGACGAAGCGGCCGGGGCGCCGTTCGGCGACCGCCTTGATACCCTCGCGATGGTCCTCGGTGCGCATCAGCCAATCCTGCTCGACGAACTCGATATCGGTTTGCGCCTGCACCGCTTCAGCCAGTCCGCGGCGGACCGTGGCGCGGGTTGAGTTCACGGCGAGCGGAGCGTTCTCAGCAATCTCGGCCGCGAGCTTGATTGCCGCCTCGCGCAGGCGCTCCGGCTCGACCAATACGTCGGCGAGGCCCCACGCAAGGGCTTCTTCTCCCGTGATACGCCGGCCCGTGAGAAACATCAGATTGGCTCTCTGGACTCCAATCAGCCGCGGCAGGGTATAAGTGAGACCAAAGCCCGGATGGAATCCGATTTTGACGAAGTTCGCGGCGAAGCGCGCTTCGGGCGAGGCGACCCTGAAGTCCGGCACCAGCGCGAGCCCGAGGCCACCACCGATTGCCGGTCCCTGGATTGCTCCCACGATCGGCTTCTTACAACTGAACAGCCGCACCGCCTCCGAATAGAGCGGGTTGCGCTTCTCGGTGCCGGCTTCGACTCCGGTCGCAGCACGATTCGCGAAGTTGGCGCCGGCGCAGAACGATCTGCCCTCTGCGCATAGCACCGACGCGCGGCAGGCGGCGTCTTCGTCCAGCGCGTTGAACGCGTTGGCGAGGTCGCGGATGAGCTGAACGTCAAAAAAATTGTGCGGCGGGCGGTGGATCTCGACAGCTCGCCACGTAGTCTTTCACCGCGACCGACACATCGCCATATCTCGATTCCGTCATCTTGCTTCTCCCGTTTTTCGAAAGCGCCCTGCTCTGCCCCGGGCGGCCTTCAGGATGGCGAACTTGCGGGTTTTGCTCAAGGCAATTCCGCTTGCCAAAAACCTCGCGCCGCGCTCAATATTCGACACGCGTCCGGTGGGAGGAGCCTATGGATTTCGCCATTACCGAAGAGCATCGCATGATGGTCGACAGCGTCCGCCAGTTCCGCGAGAAGGAGTTGATGCCGCTTGAGAAGGAATTCCTGATCAAGGGCAAACTCGATATCGAGGTTCGCCACGGGCTTGAGCGCAAGGGGCGCGAAGCGGGTTTCTGGGCGCTCGAAGTGCCTGCCGAGTACGGCGGAAACAACGTCGGCCAGCTCGCAATGTGCCTCATCAACGAAGAGCTGTTCAAGCATCCCGCGATGTTCGAGTTCGGCGGCAGCCCGGAGCCGGCGCTCTATCTGTGCAACGACGAGCAGAAGCAGCGATTCTTCTATCCGATCATCAAGGGCGAGAAGCACAGTTGCTACGCCTTCACCGAGCCCGACGCCGGGTCGGATCTCGCACGCATCCGGACTACTGCCGTGCGTGACGGCAATCGATGGATCGTCAACGGCACCAAGACCTTTATCTCGTACGTCGAGGGCGCCGATTTCGTCATCCTGTTCACCACCTCGAATTCTAAAGCCGGCGCCAGGGGAATCACCTGCTTCCTGGTCGAGATGGGCACGCCGGGATTTAGAATCGCGCGCGAGATTCCCACGATGGGTGACAACTGGGACCCGCATGAACTGCAATTCACCGATTGCGTCGTCTCTGATGCGAACCGGCTGGGCGAGGCCGACGGCGGCTTCGCGGTGGCGGACTATCAGCTCACGCATGGGCGGCTGAAGATCGGTGCGTTCCAACTCGGAATCGCCCAGCGCTCGATCGACATGGCGGTAGAATGGGCCAAGCAGCGCACCACCTGGGGCAAGCCGATCGCGAGCCGGCAGGCGATCCAGTGGATGCTCGCCGATTCCGAGGTCGAGCTGGAAGCGGCGCGGCTGCTGGTTTATCGGGCCGGCTGGATGGCCGACGCGAAGCAAAAAATCCGCAACGAAGCCTTCATCGCGAAGCTCTACGCGACCGAAATGGCGCAGCGCGTCACCGACCGGTGTATCCAGATTTTCGGCGGTCTCGGTTATACGCGCGAGTTACCGATCCAGAGCTTTTTCCGCCAGGTGCGGGTATGGCGAATCGGCCATGGCACCGCGGAAATCCATCGCTGGATGATTGCGCGCAATATGCTCGGCCAATCATCTAGAGATTGAACGTCGCGACTGAAAGGAGACCGGCTCATGAGCGTCTCGATTCCCGATCTGTGCGAAGAGCTTAAACCCTACGTGGGGCGGAGCGAACGGACCGACCTTGGGATTATGCGCAAGGAAGCCTTCCAGCGCTTCGCCGTCGCCGCCGACAACCTCAATCCGATCTTCCTCGAGCCCGAAGCGGCAAGGGCTGCCGGTTACTCCGACACGATCGCGCCGCCGCTCTTCCTGAGCGCGGTTCGCAATTGGCAGGTCGGGCCTCCACAGGATTCGCTGCGGCCCGACGGCACCACCAGCCACGAGTTCGCATTTCTACCGCTGGAGGGGCTGCGGATCATGGGCGGCGGCCAGGACCTGGAGCTTCATGCGCCGGTGACCGACGGCACGCGGGTCTCGATGGAACTGCGGCTGGAGGGTGTCGAACTGAAGCAGGGTCGCTCGGGCGATCTGCTTCTGATCAAGGTGATCCAGATTTATCGCGACGCCGACGACCGTCCGCTCGTGACCTGCCGCGAAACCTTTATCGCGCGCTGACCAGGGAGAGCCCGACCATGCATGGCCATCAGCTTTGCTTCGAGGACGTAAAGACCGGCGGTGCGCTCACGCCGCTGGTCAAGCGGCCGACCACTGTTCAGCTCTTTCCGCTTCAGCGCAGTGACCTGGAACGCGCATCGGATTCATTTCGACAAACCCTACGCAGCCACCGAAGGCTATCCCGACGTCCTGGTGCAGGCGCATCTGCACGGCAGCTTCCTCTACCAGGCGGTCGCGGACTGGGCCGGTCCGCGCGCGCGCGTGCTCAGGTTCCGATGGCAGAATCGTGGAATCGCGATCCCCGGCGACGTGCTGACTTGTTCCGGCACGGTGGCGAAAGCCGAAGCGGGCGTGGTCGAATGCGAACTCGAAGAGCGCAATCAAAAGAGCGAGCTATGCGCGTCTGGCTGGGCGCGCGTCGAGCTTCCTCGCCGCGGCTGACGGAGCAAAGCCGCGACATCGGAGCGGCGGCGCGGAACCGGAGCTGACGCTACGAGCGAAGAGCAGTTCTAGCGCGACATCGGAGCGGCGGCCGTTGCACCGAAACCAACGTTGCAACTAGCAAACGGCGCCAGCCGCGATTTCGGAGCGGCGTCCATGATATTATTGAGAAAGGCCCGGCGGCCGAAGCCACCGGGCCTTTGTATCCAAGCAAGACTGTCGTTGGCTAGTTGACCGTCCAGGTGTCGCCAGATCGCAGCAGCTTTTGCGGATCGCCCGCGCCCATCTTGGCCCGCGCCTCTTCGAGCTGCTTGTTCATCGCCGCATCGTAGGTCGGACGCGGCACGCAGTAGAAGACGCCGACCGGCGTCGGCATCGGCGGCTCGAAGTTACCCAGCATGAAGGCCAGCGCGAGGTTGCTCTCGTCATGCACGACGAGATCGCTCTCGCTCACGCCGTTGCCGAGCTGGACCACCTCGGGACGCATCCCGTTCATGCGGATGCCGCGGTCGCGGTTCTTGCCGAAAATGAGCGGCTTACCGTTTTCGAGCACGAGCTGATGGTCGGCCTTGATCGTCTTGTCGCTGACTTCCTTGAAAGCGTCGTCATTGAAGATGTTGCAGTTCTGGAGGATCTCGACAAACGACGCGCCGCGATTCGCGTGGGCGCGCTTGAGAACTTCGCCGAGATGCTTTTGCTCGACGTCGATCGTGCGCGCGACGAACGCAGCATGCGCGCCGAGCGCGACCGTGATCGGATTAAACGGAAAATCAACCGAGCCGGCGGGCGTGGACTTGGTGACCTTGCCCACTTCCGAGGTCGGAGAATACTGGCCCTTGGTGAGGCCGTAGATTTTATTGTTGAAGAGCAGGATCTTGAGGTCGACGTTGCGGCGCAGCACGTGAATCAGATGGTTGCCGCCAATCGAAAGTCCGTCGCCGTCGCCCGTGACCACCCATACGTCGAGCTCCGGCCGGGTAACTTTCAGCCCGGTCGCGACGGCCGGTGCGCGGCCATGAATCGTATGGAAGCCGTAAGTGTTCATGTAGTACGGGAAGCGGCTCGAGCATCCGATGCCCGAGATGAAGACCGTGTTCTCGCGCGCGACGCCCAGCTCCGGCATGATCTTCTGCACCTGGGCGAGGATTGCGTAGTCACCGCATCCCGGGCACCAGCGCACTTCCTGGTCGGAGATGAAGTCCTTGCGGGTTAAAGCGGTAGCCATTTCTCTCAGCCCTCCAGTGCGCGCAGGATGCGGTTGGTTAGTTCGCTGACCTTGAACGGACGGCCCTGGATCTTGTTACAACCGATGGCGTCGACCAGGTAGTCCGCGCGCACCATCTTGAGCAGTTGCCCCATGTTCATCTCGGCGACCATCACCTTGTGAAACGAGCGCAGTTTGTCGCCCAAATCGCTCGGCAGCGGATTGAGATAGCGCAGGTGGATGTGCGAGACGTTCTTGCCCTTGGCGCGTAGCTGCTTGACCGCCTCGCGAATCGGCCCGAAGGTCGAGCCCCATCCGAGCATCACGAGCTCACCGCCGCCCGCGTCGCCGAAAATCTCGATCGGCGGAATCTCGCGCGCGATACCGGCGATCTTGCGCGCGCGCTGCCGCACCATCAGCTCGTTGTTGGCCGGCGAGTAGCTGATATTGCCGGTCTGATCCTCGGTCGACAGGCCGCCGAGCCGATGCTCCAGGCCGGGCGTGCCGGGTACCGCCCACGGCCGCGACATCGTTTCGGGGTCGCGAGTATAAGGCATGTAGCCTTCGGGATCGGTGCGGAATTCCACCTTGATGTCGGGTAGCTTGCTTACGTCGGGCACCAGCCACGGCTCGGCGCCGTTGGCGAGCTGGCCGTCGGTGAGCAGGATGACCGGGCTCATGTATTTGGTCGCAATACGCACGGCCTCGTAGGCGCAATCGAAGCAGTCCGACGGCGTCGCCGCGGCGATAATCGGAATTGGCGATTCGCCATGCCGCCCGTACATCGCCATCAGCAAATCCGCCTGCTCCGGCTTGGTTGGCATCCCGGTCGACGGGCCGGCGCGCTGGATGTCTGTGATGACGACCGGCAGTTCGGTCTTGACCGCGAGGCCCACCGCCTCGGCCTTGAGATTCATCCCGGGGCCAGAGGTCGTGGTGATCGCGATCGCGCCGCCGAAGGCCGCTCCAATCGCGGAGGCCATCCCGGCAATCTCGTCCTCGGCCTGGAAAGTGTAAACCGGAAAATTCTTGAAGCCGGCGAGTTCGTGAAGCACGTCGCTCGCGGGCGTAATCGGATAAGAGCCCAGGAACAGCGGGCGCTTGGCGCGGCACGCCGCCACTACGAAGCCGAGCGCGGTCGCGCTGTTGCCCGTGATGTTGCGGTAAAAGCCCGAGGCTATCCGCGCCGGGTCCACGATATAGGAGCTGGCGAACGCCTCGGTGGTTTCGCCGTAGTTGTAGCCCGCCTTGAGCGCCTTGACGTTGGCCGCCAATACGTCCGGCGTTTTGCGGAAGCGGCCCGCCAGCCAGTTCTCGGTGCTCTCGATCGGCCGCTGATAGAGCCACGACACCAGGCCGAGCACGAATAGGTTGCGGCAGCGCATCACGCCGCGGTTGTTGAGTCCCGAGTCGCGGAGCGCCAGCGTCGTCATCTTGGTAACGTCGACCTGGAAGACCTGGTACTTGTCGAGCGAGTGATCGTTGAGCGGGTTGGAGGTGAAGCCCGCGCGTTTGAGATTGGAATCGCTGAATGCCGCAACGTCGGCAATGATGACGCCGTTGGGCGGAACGTCGTCGAGGTTGGCTTTGAGCGCCGCCGGATTCATCGCGACCAGCACGTTGGGCTCGTCGCCGGCGGTAAATATTTCGTTGCTGGAAAAGTTGACCTGGAAGCCGCTGACGCCGGCCAGGGTTCCCGCGGGGGCTCGTATCTCGGCCGGGAAATCGGGCAGAGTCGCGATATCGTTGCCGGCCAGTGCCGACTCGGTGGTGAATTGCATCCCGGCGAGCTGCATCCCGTCGCCCGAGTCGCCGGCAAAGCGAATGACGACGTGGTCGACCTTCTCGCGCCGCTTATGTCCCGCACCGCCTCCGGCAAGGCTGTGCGATTCCGCGGCTTGTCCGGCTGCCTCAGGTGGTAGAGCCATTTTAGATCAAACTCCTTGCGCTACATGGCCTTCGGCGCGCTTTGGCGTCATAGCCGAGGCCACGGTCCTTATGCCATCTAGAACTATAGCTAATAACAGAAAACAGCGAAAGGGTCCGATGCTTAACCCCGGAACTAGCGGATCGTAAAAGGCCCCTCTTCGCCCCGATAATCCGACCACTCCTCCTCGACCCCGGTTACGCGCGCCAGGCGTGGCCCCTGATGGGCCCACGCGGCAAGGATCTTTAGCTCGCGGCGCGGCCCTTCGGCAACTATTTCGACGTCACCGTTCGCCAGATTCTTCACCCATCCGCGAAGTCCCAGCGAGCGAGCCTCCTCCGCGGCCGCATGGCGGAAAAATACTCCCTGCACCCGCCCGTGCACCAGTAGCCTGAGCCGCGCCAGATCAGGTTCCGGCATCGTCGCTCGTGCGGCCTCAGCGGCGCTCCTCCCCGCCGAGCATCGTCATGAACGCCTGCTCGTCGAGCGTTTTCACTCCCAGTTCGGTCGCCTTGCGCAGCTTGGAGCCCGCCTCGGCGCCGGCCACGACGAAGTCGGTCTTGCGGCTGACCGCGGAGGTCACGCGGCCGCCGGCGGCGCGAATCTTCTGTTCCGCCTCCTCGCGCGTCATCCTTTCGAGCGTTCCGGTCAGAACGAAGCTCTTGTCGCGCAGTGCGGCGCGCCCTTGCGTGGACGGCGCTTCGAGCGGCTTGAGGTCGAGATGCTTCATCAGCCGCTCGACCGCCTTGCGATTGCGCGGCTCGTCGAAGTACTCGCGGATGCTGCGTGCGACTTCGTCGCCGATGTCGCGGACGGCGCGCAAGTCGTCCTCGCTCGCATCGCGGAGCGCGTCGATCGTCTTGAAGCGCAGCGCGAGAGCGCGCGCCGTGCTCTCGCCGACGTGGCGGATTCCGAGTCCATTAATAAAGCGGTCGAACGTCCGATGGCGCGAGCGCTCGATCGCGTCGAGCAGGTTTTGTCCGCTCTTCTCGGCCATCCGCTCCAGCCCGGCGAGCTGCTCGTGCGTCAACCGGTAGAGGTCGTCGAGCTCCTTCACCATCCCGGTCTCGACCAACTGACCGACCAGCTTATCGCCGAGGCCGTCGATATCCATGCAGCCCTTGGAGGCAAAATGGCGAATCGACTCGCGCACTCGCGCCGGACAATTGACGTTGACGCAGAAGTAGGCGACCTCGCCGTCCTCGTGCACGATCGCGCCGCCGCAATTCGGGCAGTGCGCCGGCATCTGGAATTCCTTCGCGCGCGGGTTGCCCTCCTTAGTCACGCGCACGACATAGGGAATGACGTCGCCGGCGCGTTCGATCAGCACCGTGTCGCCTTCGCGGACGTCCTTGCGGCGGATTTCGTCGAGGTTGTGCAACGAGGCGTTGGAAATCGTCACCCCGGCTAGCGCCACCGGCTCGAGCTGGGCGACCGGCGTGAGCGATCCGATCCGTCCGACGTACACTGCAATCTTGTTGACCCGAGTCTCGGCCTGCTGGGCCTTGAACTTGAACGCGACCGCCCATCGCGGCGAGCGCGAAACCTCGCCCAACTGCTCCTGGAGCGCGAACGAGTTGACCTTGGCGACCACGCCGTCGGCTTCGTAGTCGAGCTCGTGGCGCTGCTCGGAAATCCGCGCGTGATATTCGAGGACTTCGTCCACGCCGTGACAGATTTTCGTCAGCGGGTTTACCTTGAGGCCCAGCGACTTGATTCCCTGGAGAAATTCCCACTGGCTCTGGTAGCTCACGCTCTCGATCGCGCCCGGCGTATGGCAAAAGATGTCGAGCGGCCGCGCGGCGCTGATTTTGGGATCGAGCTGGCGGAGCGAACCGGCCGCGGCGTTGCGCGGATTGGCAAACGGCGGCTCGCCTGCCGCGACGCGCTCGTTATTGAGCCGCTCGAACGCGCGCCGCGGCAGGATCACTTCGCCGCGCACCTCGAGCAGCCGCGGCACCCGGCCGTGCGCCGGATGGACGAGGCGCAGGGGCACGCTCTTGATCGTGCGGATGTTCTGGGTCACGTCCTCGCCGTTGACCCCGTCGCCGCGAGTCGATCCCACGGTCAGCCGGCCGTCCTCGTAGACCAGTTCGACCGCGAGGCCGTCGAGCTTGACCTCGGCGACGTACTCAATCTCGGCCTCGCTGTGGAGGAAGCGCTTGATGCGATTGTCGAACTCGCGCATCTCCTCGGCATTCATCGCGTTGCTGAGCGACATCATCATCCGGCGATGGACGACGACGGCGAATTTTTCGCTCGGGCTGGCGCCGACGCGCTGGGTGGGCGAGTCCGGCGTGAGGAGTTCGGGATGCTCGCGCTCGAGCGCTTCGAGCCGGCGCATCAGGGCGTCGTACTCGGCGTCGGTCAGCTCGGGATTGTCGAGGACGTAATAGAGATGGTTGTGACGGTTTATCTGCTCGCGCAGCTTGTCGATTTCCGCCCGCGCGCGCTTGAGATCGTCCTTGGGCATCGCCGGTCAGTCGATGGTGGGTCGATTCAGCGCTTCGCGTAGCCCATCGCGTCGAGGAAATCGTCGAGGCTCGGAAAGCGCATGTACATGTTGGTCCGCTTCTGCGCGCCGATCGTCGTGCTCGACTCCGGCGAGTACGCGTGTCCGGGATAGACCACGGTCGTGTCGGGCAGGCTGCGCAGCGTGCGGTTGAGACTGTAGTACATCGCCTCCGGGTCCGACCCCGGCAGGTCCACGCGTCCGCACGAGTTGACGAACAGCGTGTCGCCCGAAACCAGGTTGCCCTCGACCAGGAAGCACTGCGATCCCGGCGTATGGCCCGGCGTGTGCAGAAAAGTGATCGTCAGATCGCCCAGCTTGAGCGTGTCGCCGGCGTCCATCTTGACCAGGTCCGAATCGCTGAGCCCGGCCACCTTGCGCGTGCCCTCGGCCTCCGCCTTGTTGACGTACACCTTGGCCTTCACCCGCTCGAGCATCCGCGCGGCGCCCTCGATCGTCATCCCCATCATGCTGCCGCCGAGATGGTCGGGATGGTAGTGAGTTATCAGGATGTGCTCGATTTCCATCCCATAGCGCTCGGCCCACTTGATGATCTTGTCGACGTCCCATGCGGGATCGACCACGGCGGCCTTGCGGGTCACCGGATCGCCGATGAGATAGACGAAGTTGGCCATCGGGCCAACCTGGGCCTGATGCAGGACGAGCCTTTCCGAGTCCGCCATCGACCTTTTACTTTCTCCGGGTTTTACTTTCTCCGAGTTCTACTCTCGGCGCGGCGTCGTCATTTGAATTTAGCGCTTGCCGCGACGCGACGCATCCTTGTGCTCGCCGGTCTCCGCTCCCGCCGCCGCCGCGGCCGCCTGCCGCTTGGCCACTACCGCCGCACGCGGATCGATTCGCAAACCACGGTCCCACAGGAACTCGGGCTCCTTGAGCCGCTTGGCGACCCATCGCGATTGCACGAACAGATGATCGCTCAGCCGGTTGATGTAGACCATCAGATGGTCGTTGATCGGCTCGACGCGCCTCAGCGCCCAGCACACGCGTTCGGCCCGCCGGCATACCGTGCGCGCCTGATGCAGGAAGGCGTTGAGCACTCCGCCACCCGGAAGCGTGAAGGAGTTGAGCGATTTCAGCTCCTGCTGCATCCGGTCCATTTCGTCTTCGAGCTTCTTCGCTTCCGCCGCGCTCATCTTGTGCATCCCGGCGTATTCGGCAGGCGGCGGCGTCGCCAGCTCCGAGCCGACGTCAAATAACTCGTTCTGGATGCGCCGCAGGCTCTCGGAGTACCATCCGTAGTCCTTGCCGAAGCGGCGCTTGTAGCCGGGCAGATAGCTGCGCACGATTCCGACGACGGAGTTGAGCTCATCGATCGTGCCGTAGGCCTCCAGGCGGCCGCTTTCCTTGGCCACACGGGCGCCGCCGACCAGCGCGGTCAGGCCGCGGTCGCCGCTGCGGGTGTAGATGCGGGTCAGCCGAATCGCCATCTAACCTAATCTTTGCTGAATCCAGTTGCGTAACAGTTTGCGAAACCCGGTGCGCGTTACCGTTGCGCCTCAAGACGGCGCGCTAGAGCCCGGCCTTGCGCCGCAGCGCCTGGTAGCTGTTGTCGCCGACCTCGGTCGACACCGGCAGCCCCGCTTCACGCCATCCCGCGACCACAACCTGGCCCGAGGCGTCACGCGCGCCGCCAAATCCGCCGCGCACGTTGGTGAGGTCTGCGTAACCGGCCGCCTCCAGCAATTCGCACGCACGCTGCGAGCGTCCACCGGCAAGGCATCCGACCACCAGCTTCTTCTCGCGCGGCAGCGTCTTGGCCACCACGTCGACGAACTCGCCGTTGAGCTCCATCTGGCCGGGGCCCTTGATAAAAACCACGGGCACGTTGATTGCCCCGTCCGGATGCCCTTGGGCAAATTCGGGCTCGGTGCGAACGTCGAGGTAGATCGCGTCCGGGTTGCTCTTGAGTATCTCGTGAGCCTGCGGCGGCTCGGCTTGATTGATTGGCATCGTAGGATGAAACCTCCGTCGGGAGAAATCGATGGCGCGCCCTTCGCGCGGGCGGGCGGCGAAGCGTAAGCTTCGGCGGCCCGCCCGTGGCGGGCGACGCCTATCTTAAATCAAAGCGCGGGACGCTACAAAGAGCGTCCCGCTTCTGTCAAAGCGCGGGTCGTTTGAGCGCCCCACGCCTGGTAAAGCGCCGGAGCGCTCGTACCGCGCTTTGCGCGGTACGAGCGCCCCAGAGCAACCAATCTTGACCCCGCTCAGCCTCGCCGATAGATCGCGAACTCCTCCTCGAACCTGGCGGCGCGCTCCTGGGCGGAGCTCAACCGCTGCGTGCGCAGAAAGAACTGCACCAGTTCTTCGTGACTCACCTGCCCGGCGGGGCTGACCACTTCAACCAGCTCTTCGATGAGACTGGGAAACTTCTCGCTCGGGATATAGTAATGCGCCCAGCCGAAGTTGCAGTGGCGATGCAAAATTCTGGCTATCGCCTTCTCTAAAAGTTCGCGACTGCTCATGCACACAGTACCGTCCAGGGTTCGCGGGGCGAGCTCGGCTACCGCCTTTGATGCGGCATCGCGCGCCTGCGCTGCCTAGTTATCGCAGACCCGGCGCGCGTCGCACAAGTCCCGTCAGCCAGCCTTCAGCTTCGAGGTTTCCTCGGTCTCGGCGTCCGCCCAGACGATCCTGCGGTAATCGAAGCGAGCGCCCGCGATCAGGTTGAACTTGATCACCTCGAAATATGGCGAGAGGTCGAAGTCGCGCGGGGTGACCAGCGAAGGCGAAATCATGTGATAAAGCCCAGGCGGGAGCCGGGCCGGCCTCGAGATCAACTTGCCGAGCCGGTGCGGCGAACCATGCACGGCCGGATAGCCCTCGGGCAGCGGATCGATCTTGGGCACGATCGGGAATCGCACCCGGTCGAAACACTCGGCAATCATGCTCGAGCAGATGGCGCGGGTCGGGTCGCCACTGCCGAAGCGCAAAGCCGTGCGACGAAAACGGGCCGGTACCAGGCTTACCGGCAGGAAGTAACGGGCGAGATCGAACGCGTTTCTGAGATCATACTGCCGTCCGACGTGCGCCAGAGCCTCATCCATGACGATCCGGAGGTCGGAATCGGAGAGCCGATACGGGCGGCAGAGGCGGATGTTGAAGTTGCGGTAGTTCGCCAGCGGCGTTAGCACGACTCCGCTCTGCACCAGCGCTTCGACCACCATGTAGTTGGCTTCTTCGCCGTATTCCTCGGCGAGCTTGAGCCGCAGTTCCGGGTCGCGTTTGATCGCCTCGTCGCCGACGTAGAGCGCGGAGTGCGACCACGAACTCTGGGTCAGGTACTTGATGACTTCGCTGATACGCTCGTTGCCCTCGACCAGGATCACGTCGCCCTTGCGGATCTGACGTTTCAGCTCGGCTAGATCGTTGGGATAAACGAGGGTGTAGCGCTTAAGCGGCTTGGTGAGCTGGCGGGCCGCGAAGCGCATCAACGCGTCACGCGCGCGGCGAAAGGGCTCCAGCAGTATTGACGCGCCCATCGGGCCAGCCGCCTTTGAAGCCGAAGCGCCTGCGGGAGCGCCGCGGCCTCTAATGATTAGTATACGGGGCGTTAACCTATCGAAACAAGTACGAAGTTGTCGGCGGGGATAAGCAAAAATCCCAGCTATAGTTAGCCTTGGCTCCTGGACCGAGGCGACGATTCCGCAGCGTCGTCGATGCGGATGGTCAGTGCGCCGGCGATACTGCCGATTCCGTTCGCTATGCCGCCGCGCGCATCCAGTCAGCCACGCGTTCGCCAATCATGATGCAGGTCAAGTTGGTATTGGCGCGCACGATATTGGGCATCACCGAGGCGTCAACCACGCGCAGTCCATCGACGCCACGCACGCGGCAATACTGATCGACCACCGCCTCTTTGTCCGAGTCCGGGCCCATCTTCGCCGTGCTGACCGGATGGAAGATCGTGCCGCAGTTGTTGCGCACGAATTCGGCGGCGGCGCTGTCGGACTCGACGACCTCACGCGTAATGTTGACGAAATCCTTGACGTAGGGGGCGAAGCGCGCGCTGTTCATCAGACGCCATGCGATACGCACGCCATCCACCATCCGGCGCATGTCTTCCGGGTCGCCGACATAGTTCAGGTCGATAACTGCCGGGACGTCGGGATCGGCGCTGCGCAAACTCACGCGGCCACGCGCGCGCGGACGCTGCAATCCTGGAACCACCGCGACGCACGGGAACGGCAGATCGATCGAGGAACCGATTAACGCCGACTTGTCGAAATAAGTGACGACGTACATCTGCATGTCGTTGAACTCTTTCGACCCGCTCGCGGTGTAGCGGATGCCGACCGGGTTGGTGACCCGCGGATCGTGGGGCACACCGGGCCGCGGATTGGCGACCACCGCAACCAGCACGTGATCGATCAGGTTGCGGCCGACACCGGGCAGATCAACCACGGATTTGATGCCGAGCGCTTCGAGCTCGGCGCGCGGACCGATCCCGGAACGCATCAGGATGGCGGGTGAATTGATCGCACCGGCCGAGAGCGTCACGCGGCGGCCGCGAATCGTTTGAACGACGCCGCCGCATTCGACGTCGACGCCGGTTGCGCGGCCGCGCTCGACGATTACGCGATGGATATTGCTGAAGGGCCGAATCGTCAGGTTGAGCCGATGGCGCGCGGGATGGAGGTAGCCGATTGCGGTTGAGATGCGAATCCCGTCGCGGCGATTGCGCGGCCATGGTCCGATGCCGGTCGATCGCGGATCGTTATGGTCCCAGACGTCGGCATAGCCGAGCTCGCGTCCGGCTTCGTGAAAGGCGCGATTGATCGGCTGCCAGGTGTCCGCGCGCGGACGTTCGATCCAGATTGGGCCGGTCGCGCCGTGAAAGTCCCCCTGCGCATCACGATCGTTTTCGAGCTTGCGGTAGAACGGCAGAATCTTCGAGAAACTCCATTCGGAGTTGCCCCAGGCGGCCCATTCGTCGAAATCCTCGGGCGTGCCGCGGAGCGCAATATGGCCGTTAACCGCGGAGCAGCCACCGGTGACCTTGCCCCGCGGGTAGGCAATCTCACGATCGGCGGTGGCTTTGGCGACCAGCCCCCAATCATGCGGGCCCGCCGAACACCAGGTGTGCAACAGATCGGACGGGGTTTGATCGACGGCCGGATAATCGGCGCCGGCTTCGAGCAGCATCACGCTGCGATTGGAGTCCTCACTCAGCCGGGCAGCGAGGACCGCCCCGGAAGAGCCGGCACCGACGACGATGTCATCGTAATCCATGATCGCCTCATCCACGCTGACGGGATGGGCGATTCATAGTGCCGCGCGTCAGCTATTGCAAACGCTTACGCTGGGCGGCGATCGGCGGAGTTTGCAGGACCTTAGCTTCTGAACGATCCGACGATTCCGTAGTACGGCACGGTCAGCGTCGCCTGTTGCGGATCGTCGGTGCGGATCGTGAGCGCGCCACGAATCTGGCCGTCGGGCGTGTTGGGCCTGAGCGCCACGGTGACCTTGTATTCCTTCCCCGGCGTCACGGGCGCGACCTGCGCGAAAACGCTGTTGCTGGTGCTATCCACGCCAAGGACGTTGATCGTATGGCTGCCCTGGTTGGTAAGCCGCACGATCCGCACGGCGCCCTGATGGTGCGGCAGGATGCCGAACGAGACCTGGTTCGGCTTGACGATCAGATCGCCGGTTACCACGCCGAGAATCGCGACTCTAAGCGGCGCCCGGCTGGTTTCGATCCTGAGCGTATCGCTGATCGGCCCGGGCGGCATCGACGGCGCGAGCGCCACGTGCAGCAGCGCTCCCGGCTTGCCGTCCGTGCGCGCCGACTCGGTCACCTTGATATACGGGCTATCGTTCTTGACCGACTTCAGCGCGAACCCCGGACCACCGATCATATCGCTAACGACGACGTCGCGGGCGACCGGACTGCCCTGATGGACGCTGCCGAAGTCCACGTCCATCGGCTGAGCCGCGACCTGCGGCTTGATCACGCCCTCGAGCTTGAGCTGTAGCGTCGCGTTGGCCGGATCGTTGGTGGTCAAAGTCACCACCGATAGGCTGTGACCCTGCTCGAAATGCGTGTCGACGGAAGCTGTGATAGCTGAAACTTCGCCGGGCGCGAGAATGTTCTTGCTCGGCTTGGCGGCGGTGCATCCGCACGACGAGGTGACGTTCCTGATCTCGAGCGGTCCGCTGCCAACGTTCTTGATCATGAAGACGTGATTTATCGGCGGGCCGCTGAGCGCGGTGCCAAAATTAAAGGTTGGCTCGGCAACTTCGGCCTTGGGCGCTCCTGCCTCGGCCGTGCCCGTTTGCTGCTCTCCAAGGAGTGCCGATCCCGCCGAGGGCAAATCGTCGGCAAAAACGTAACGCGGCGATATTGCAGGGCGCTCACCGATCGCGAGCAGCGCGGCAAGCGCGAGGGCTGAGCGGAATTTGGTGTTCATAAAAGGATGCCCGGAAAAATGGTCTGCTACCGTGGGAACGAGTCGCGGCTCAACGCCCCGCGGCGCGGACGGCCTCGGCGGCATGAACGTCGCGCTCGAAGCGGGTTAGAAAATCGGTGGCGAACTCGCCGCGCAGAAAATCCGGGTCCTCCAGAATCCTCAGATGGAGCGGGATATTGGTCTTGATGCCGTCAACGAGGTACTCGCGCAGCGCCGCCCGCGCGCGCTTGACCACGCCCGCGCGATCGCCGGCGTGCACGATCAGCTTGGCAATCAGTGGATCGTATTGCACTGGGACGCGGTAGCCGTCGTACAGCGCCGATTCGACCCGAACTCCAAGTCCGCCGGGCGCATGATGATTCGACACCACGCCGGGCGACGGCAGATGCGTGTCGGGATCCTCGGCGTAGATCCGAAACTCCATCGCCGCGCCGTTGATCGCGACCTGGCGCTGTTTGAGATGCAGCCGCTCGCCCATCGCGAGCGCCAGGCTCTCGCGCACCAGGTCGACCCCGGTCACCATCTCGGTCACGCCGTGCTCGACCTGGATCCGCGTGTTCATCTCGATGAAATAGAAATTGCCGTCGGGGGCAAGCAGGAACTCCACCGTGCCGACGTTGGAATAGCCGACGACCTGCGCGGCGCGCACGGCCGCCTTGCCCATCTTCTCGCGCAGCCGCCCCGTCATCACCGGGCACGGCGCCTCTTCAAGCACCTTCTGATGGCGGCGCTGGATCGAGCAATCGCGCTCGCCCATGTGAATCACGTTGCGATGGGTGTCGGCGAGAATTTGAAATTCGACGTGCCGCGCGTGCTCGAGGTACTTCTCGAGATACATCGTGCGCGAGCCGAACGCCGCCTCGCTCTCGGCCCGGGCGAGCGCGAACAGGCGACTGAGTTCCTTCTCGTCGCGCGCCACCCGCATCCCCTTGCCGCCGCCGCCCGCCGCCGCCTTGATCAGCACCGGAAAGCCGAGCCGCTTGGCGTCGGTCAGCGCCTCGCGCACTTCGGTCACGCCCTTGCCCTCGCTGCCGGGCAGCACCGGCACTCCCGCACGAACCATGATACGGCGGGCGCGCGGCTTGTCGCCCATCAGGCGGATGTGGCGCGCTAGCGGGCCGACGAAATGCAAACCCGAGCGGCGGCAGGCCTCGGCGAAGTCGCCATTTTCGGAGAGGAAGCCGTAGCCCGGATGGACCGCGTCGGCACCATAGGTCAGCGCGGTGCTGATGATCGCCGGGATGTTGAGGTAGGAGTCCTCGGCCGCGGCCGGCCCGATGCATACCGCTTCGTCGGCCATGCGCACGTGCAACGCGTCTTTATCGGCCGTGGAATAGATCGCCAGCGTGGCGATGTCCAGCTCGCGGCAGGCGCGGATGATCCGGATGGCGATCGTGCCGCGATTGGCCACCAGCAATTTCTTGAACATGATGCGATTGCCTGCTCGAGGCGCGGCCGCTAGGCGGCCTCGATTATCATCAGAGGCTGTCCGTACTCGACGGGCTGGCCGTTTTCGCAAAGTATCTTCACGAGCTTACCACCAATCTCGGCTTCGATCTCGTTCATCATCTTCATCGCTTCGATGATGCAGAGCGCCTGGCCCTTGCGCACGCTGGCGCCCTCTTCCACGAAAGGATCGGAGTCGGGCGATGCCGCGCGATAGAACGTGCCCACCATCGGGCTCTGCACGTAGCGATGGCCGGGGGCGAGTTCCGGCGCCGCCTGCGGCCGCGCCGCCGAAATCGGACCACCAAGACCCACCGCCGCTTCGGTGGCCGAGCGCGATGCGCCGCGCCTGGAAGCGTCGGCCGGCGCCAAGTGATTCTCGGCGGCGGAATTGGACGCGCGCACCAGGCGCACCTTGCCTTTTTTGTCTTCGATTTCAAGCTCGCTCAGCCCAAAATCGCGCATCAAGGCGAGCAAAGCTTTTATTTCCCGCAGTTCCATCGACGCTCCAAAAGAATACGGCGCGGACCGGCTCGCGTTACGCCAAACAGGCGCTACGCCTCAGGCGCCAGCCGCAGCGCGCTCCGCCTCGATCATCCGCTTCGCCGCGCGCAGCGCCAGGAGGTAGCCTTCCGCGCCGAATCCCATGATTCGGCCGACCACGATGCCGGCGATGGTCGAGTGATGGCGAAACGGTTCACGCGCATAAACGTTGGAGAGATGAACCTCGACGGTCGGCAGCTCGCAGGCGGTTATGGCGTCGCGAATCGCGACGCTGGTATGCGTATAGGCGGCCGGGTTTATCACCAGCGCCCGCGCACGCCCGCGCGCCCGCTGGATACGATCCACGATCGCTCCTTCGCTGTTCGACTGGAAGGTCTCCACCTTGAGGCCCAGTTCGCGACCCAACTGCTTGAGCGAACGGTCGATGTCGCCCAGCCGCGTATGTCCGTAAATCCCCGGCTCGCGCTGGCCGAGCAGATTCAGGTTCGGGCCGTGGATTACCAGCACCGTGGCAAGCGTATGAGCCGCGCTGCCTGCTGCGGACTCCCCAGCGTCCGCTTTCCCCATCGTCGCCATCTCTGGCGGGCATTGAAGCCTACCCGCCCACGGCTTTCAAGCAACCACCAACGCGCGCATTAACAGCGCAGTGCGGCCCGACGCGCCAAATCATCATTAATCGTCTTGGTTGTCGTCTTGGCGTGTTCGCCGCGAGGCCAATGCATCCTGATAAACCTCGCGCCGGCTGCGCCCGCCCAGCCGCGCCATCACCGCACTCGCCTGCTTAAGCGAGAGTCCGGCCTCGCACAGCATTTCGACGGTTAGCGCCGGCGCGGTCGCCAAATCGCCGCTGCCAGCCTGTTCCTGCGCACCCTGCTCACGACCGATCCCTGCTACCACCAGCGTTATCTCGCCACGCGCCGGGTTCGCGGTGAAGCGCGCCGCAAGCTCTTGGAGGCTCGCGCGCACCACTTCCTCGTAGGTCTTGCCGATTTCGCGCGCGACGGCGGCCTCGCGATCCGGGCCGAACACCTCAGCCATCTCGGTCAGCGTCGGGCCAAGGCGTCGCGCCGTCTCGAAGAACACCATCGTGCGCCGCTCGCGCGCGAGCGCTTTCAATTCACTTCGACGGGAGGCGGACTTCGAGGGCAGGAACCCCTCGAACGTGAAACGGTCGGTGGGCAAGCCGGCGATCGAGAGCGCCGCGACCACGGCCGAGGGCCCCGGAATCGCGCCGACCCGGATTCCCGCCTCGAGCGTCTCGCGCACCAGCCTGAAGCCGGGATCGGATATGGCCGGCGTCCCCGCGTCGGTCACCAGCGCGATTCGCTCGCCGCGGCGCATCCGCTCAACCAACGCCGGTGCCCGGCGCTCCTCGTTATGCTCGAAGTAGCTCAGCGTGGGCGTGCGAATCGAGTGTGCGGCGAGCAGCGGCGCGACTCGCCGCGTGTCCTCGCACGCGATCAGATCGACTTGCGCCAGGATAGCGAGCGCGCGCGGGCTCAGGTCGGCGATGTCGCCGATCGGCATCGCGACGACATAGAGCATTCCCGCCACGCGCGGCTTTTATCTTGGGACGTCTTCCCGAATCATCGTGCCGTTGGCCTTGCGCGCGGCGACGAGGCTCAAGTGCATGAGGCCGAGCAGCCCCAGCGTCAGAACCGTCTCGAACGAGGCGCCGTCCACGAAGCCAGCGATTCCCGAGAGCATACCGAAGAGCAGGGTGAACATTACGGAAGACATCTCATTCTCCTCCGATCTGTTGGCGATGCGCCCCCTGCATGCGCCGGCTGATAGCGGAAACTCGATCCTACGAATCAACTCTTAATAATCATCATACATTTGTGTATGCAGATTGACCATAGAATTTCGATCATGATCGCGAAAACCACACGGCGCGTTCACTTTGACTCGTTCGTGTTTCCTTTAGGTGAGTCTTATCATTCGATGACCCGTCGAATAGCCGCCATCTACGATTACAGCTTGCCCGGTGATAAAAGACGCGTCTTGCGAGCATAGAAATAACGCGACCCGCGCAATCTCCTCGGGCTCGCCGGCGCGTCCCAGAAGATGCATCGCGGCGAACATCTGATGCGCTCGGGCGCGCTTCTCGGGCGTGAGGTTATCGAAGCCGCTCTCGTACAGCGGCGTTTCGATCGATCCCGGGCAGATGCAATTGACGCGAATCCCATGCTCCGCGTAATCCATCGCGAGTGACTTGGTCAGCAGGATCACGCCGGCCTTCGCCGCGCAGTATGCGGCCATCTGGCGGAAGCCCTCGATACCGGCGACTGACGCGGTGCTCAGGATCGCACCGCCGTGTTTCATCAACTCCGGCAACGCGTACTTGCATCCGAGGAAGACGCCCTTCAAATCGACGTCGATCGTGCGATCCCATTCCTCCTCGGTGAGCAGATGCGTGCGCCGGGCGAAGCCGATGCCGGCGTTGTTGTATAGGATGTCGAGCGTGCCAAAGCGGCCTGCGGTCTCGGCCACCATCCGCTCGGTGTCGGCGGCTTTCGACACGTCGGCCACAATCGCGATCGCCTCGCCGCCGCCCTGCGTGATTTCGGCGGCGACCGCGCGCGCGTTGTGCTCGGCGCGATCGACAACCGCGAGTTTCGCGCCCTCTGAGGCGAACAACAGCGCGGTGGCGCGTCCGATTCCCGATCCGCCGCCCGTGATCAGTGCGATTTTTCCGTCGAGCTTGCCCATTTCAGTCCCACTCCGTTTGATTCGCCGCCACGTTTATTGGGTCTGTACTGTGTGCGTAATTAGGTAGCAAATTCGAGCACTTTTAGGGTTTCTGTGGACGAAAGTGTTCAATTAGTGCTCACTATTGTTGGAAAATCTGATATCATCTCAGATGAGGTTAGATAAACAATGTCCATCAAGAAATTCCACAAGCCCAACTGCACCGGCGGCGCGTGCGATTGCCCCTGGCGTCTCGACTATCGCCCGCTCGGCATGTCCGGGCCACACAAGAGAATCAATTTCCCGACGCGCAAGGAAGCCGAGCGCTATCGCTCTGAAACCCAGGTCAAGGTCTCGCGCAACGAGTACGTGCCACCCGCCGCAGTCCCACTCTTCGAAAAAGCCGCACAGGAATGGTTGCTCGAAAAAGCCGACCGCCATCCAGCAACGCGTCTCGAGGCAGCCAACGTCCTGAAACATCTCGCGCCACTGAATCAGCGAAGACTCGACCAGATCAACGTCACCGTGATCGAAAAGCTGCGCGACGACCTGCTCGCAAAATCAGCGTCGACACTGCGCCCGCTCGCACCCCGGTCCATCTCGCGAATCATGAGTTCTCTCGCCGCCATCTTCAAGGTCGCCATGCGCAAAGGCTACGTCACCACGAACCCGGCCGCCGTCGCACAGCGCCCGCGTAATCCGGTCCGCGAAGTCAAAGACGACGCGAAGGAAGAAACCGGCGCACTGCGGCCCGACGAAGTTTTGAGCAGCGACGAGATCGCGCGCCTGGTCGAACACGCGGAACCGGGACTCTGGAAGACCTACATCGCAACCGCGGCCGCGTGCGGGCTGAGGTCTGAAGAAATCAACGCGCTCACGTGGGGCGATGTAGAGCTCGCAACCGGCAAGCTGTTCGTGCGCCGCTCGCTCGCCTGGACCCGCGAAGCCGGCGAGACCGGAAGCGTGCGGCCGCGGTTCTTCGGAACCAAGACGCGAAGCGGAACGCGCACGCTGCCAATCGCGCCCGAGTTGATCGCGCTGCTCAAGGTCTGGAAGCTCGCGTGTCCGCCGTCGAAGGATGATCTCGTGTTCAACGAGACCGGATTACCGCTGAGACGATCGCGCGTGCTGGACGGTGGAGTCCATCCCGCTTGCCGTCGAGCCGGACTGCGACGCGCGAGCGTCAAGACTCTGCGCCATTCCTACGCGTCCGCGCTGCTCGCGCGCGGTTGCCCGCTCACCCAGGTCGCGCATTTGATGGGACACTCGAGCCCGATGATCACGCTCTCGACCTACTCGCACTTTTTGCCCGATACTGATGGCGGTCAGGCGCACGCATACGCGGCATCGTTCCTGAGCGGGACAAAAGCGCCTGGCACGCGCTCGCGTGCGCGAGGCTGATTGAGCGAGACCGGATTCACGAAGACGAGTCCATACCAGATAACTGCTCCAGGCTTTCCTTCAGAAGCCTTTTGAGACCATCCAGATCTGGGTTGTATGAGCGCGGATCGGAATTGTATTCAAGCGAGATCGGCGGCTTTCCGAACTCTTCGATCCAGAGCTCGTTCAGTGCGCGCCTGACGTTCTCCATCGCATGGATCACGTCACTGTCTCTGATCCCAGCTTCCTGCCAAATGGCGGCGGCATTAAAGATGCCTTTTTTGTCGAGATGGACGAACGTAAGATTACGGACCGTTTTCAGCTTGCTGGAGAGATCCCGAAGCCGCTCGATGTCGAGATTTTTCATCCGCTGCGGCGCACAGCGGTGCAGATACCAGAATGAGGCCGACTCGGCGCTGTCCTCGAAAATGCGAATGAGCCTGAGTAGCCGGTCACCCTGCAAAGCCACGAACGCAACCGTCAAGAACCGGTTCTTCGGCGGCTGCATTTCTTGATAGGCGACAATCGCAGCCTGTTCGGCTCGCAGGTTGTCGATCTCGCGCATCAAACGATCAAGTGCTTTCCTGAAGGTTTCTTGGTACTGCGGTTCGGCCATTTCTAACCCTCCGTTCCGGTCTTGCCGCTCATCAGCACGACCTTCAGCCAGTGTACCTTAAAATTCTTCAGCGTTTGCGCGGGTTTTCCAGTCCGTACGACACGTCAGTCTCTCGTGTGAGCGTATCGAAGTCCTTCTGCGAGAACCACTTGGCGCGTCGCAGTGCTCACATGTGCGCAAGATCTGGGTTGCCGGACCCGCGAGCTGAGCACTGTCTTCGACCCCGGTTTGGCGTCGTGTAAACGCTGAGATCGACCCACTGCGCGTGTGACCTCAACGATCCCGCTCTGAGCGGAAAACCGCACAGGCAAGAGCGCGGCAGAAGAGGGGCGCACAGGTTCTCGCGCGCGCGTAGACTGCGGCTGAACGGGCGGCGCCGAATTTTCGCCTTTTACTCACACCAGAAAATTACGCAATTACACATTTAAGAGCTTTTGCATATTTCATTCTATACGCGCGCGTAAAGGGCCAAAATATGCAAATAGGTCTGAATCCGTAATTGCGTAATTATGGCTCCTGTTGACAGACACCGCCGCGTCATCTTCCATCGTCACCACAGAACGGCTAGCGTGAACCAACCGGTTGATCGGGGGCGTGCGCCTGGTGTTGGAAGAGGGACGATGGCGGCTGGCGAGATGATATGGCTGGTCAATTTTCGTCCAATGAAACCAGTGGACGGCTGGAGCGCACTGGTTTGTCTCAGCAATTCTTGTCCGATGAAACTCCGCTAGATAGCTTTCCTAGCATTCTCGCCGATCTCGCGCGGGCTCTGGCTGTGCGGCTTGGGGCTCCGGCTGTTCCGGCCGAGAAAGAGCCGCTGGTCGACGCGGTCGCGCTGGCCAAACACCTGAATACGCCCACGTCTTGGGTGCGAACCGAGACGCGCGCGCAGCGCATTCCCCACCTGAAGCTTGGCAGATATCTCCGATATCGAATTAGCGACGTCGAAGCCAGTCTCGCGGCGCGGCCGAAGCTGTAGCGAAACGCTACTTTGGGTAGTGCGGCGCTTTTCGCCTACGGGGCGAGGCGGCGAAAACTGGCACACCCGAAACGGCGGAAAATGCGCTCGTTATGTGGACACGCAATCCGAATAGCCGGCTGGTCAGCATTCCGCGTGCGGCGGTGATGCTGGGCGTCTGTCAGCGGACGCTGATCAAGGCGATCACGCGCGGCGAGATCCGGGTGACCGAACTTCTGGAGCGCCGCTACATTCCGCGCTCTGAAATCGAGAGGCTCACGAAAGGCCAGAAGTAGTAAAAAAGGGAACCCCGCGATGTGGCGTCGCGGGGTCAGAGGACACGACAACGAAAACTCACGGTGAACGTACCGCCGCGCCCGAAGGAAGTCAACCCGAGCAGCAGCCATCGCTGAACGGCGGTCCGCCTGACGACGCTCGAGCCGCGCGCCTGGCCGAGATCAACGCCGAGGTCGGGCGGCTCGGCGTCATGTCGAAAGCTCAGCTTGTGATGGAGTGCGAACCCGCGGCCGCGCGGCTGAACATCAGCGTGCGCGATCTCAAGGAGCTGGTTAAGGATTTCCAAAAGGGGCAAAAGGACGCAGCAAAAAAGGCGGCGGCGGCAGCGGTACCATCCCGAGGCCGCGTTTCGGTAGGTACGGACATCGACGCGACGATCGGCACGATGGTTGAAGAGGCCGAGATTGCCCTGTCGTCTCGCATCTTGAATGACCACAGAAGGAATATCCGCTGGTCCAAGGAACTCGGCTGGCTCAACTGGGATACGCGGCGCTGGGCGCTGGTGGACGTCAGCGTTATCCTCGGGCTCGCGGAACAGACGGTGCGCCGCATCTATATCGACCTGGCGAACACCGACCCGAAAACTCAGAAAGCAGAATTTTACTACTTATCGAACCTAGCCAAGCTCGGCAGCTACAGCGCTCGACTGCGCGGAGCCCTGGATTATTGCAGTCGCACGTCATCGTCAACGTCAGCCATCCGAACAATCAACTCGACACGCATCCGTACCTGATCAATTTTTTGAACGGCACGTATGACGTGATGCAAGCCAGGCTGCGCGCGCACGATCGGAAAGATCTGTTCACGAAACTGATTCCCTACCCATACCACGTGGACGCCAAGGCGGATCGCTTTCGTCAATTCATCACCGAGATATTCCCGGACAACAAGCCGCTTCAGAAGTACGTGCAGCAGATGGCCGGGTACTTCTTTACCGGAGACCAGTCTAACAAGTGCTTCATGTATTTCTGGGGCAATGACGGCGACAACGGCAAGACACTATTGAGCGACGTTCTGTTGAAAGCTGCTGGTGAGTATGGGTATCCGGCGCCCATTAGTCTGATTTTAGAGACCAAGCACCAACAACACCCTGTTGATACTGCATGTTTGCGCGGCATGAGGTTCGTGACGATCTCCGAAACCAAGGAAGATGCAAAGCTCAACGAGGGCCGCATAAAGAACTTCACTGGCGACGGTCTGCTCAACGGGCGCTGGATGCACCAGAATCCTTTCTTCTTCGAGCAGACGCATCATTTCTGTTTCGATAGTAACTACAAGCTACACATCACCGGGCGCGATCCCGCTATCTGGGACCGGCCAAAGTTAATTGAGTTCGAGGTAAGGTTTGTTGACCCAGTGCCCGCGACCGAAGACTGCCCCGAGCCGACACAGCCCAAGCACATGAAAGACCGCGGGCTTAAGGAAAAGCTCTTTGCGGAGATCGAAGGCGTGATCGCCTGGGTCATCGAGGGCGCAAACGGATGGTACGCGCGCAAGAAACAGGGACTCGGGATTGAAGAACCTAGATGCGTGACGCAAGCCGTCGAAGAATATCAGAAGGAAGAGAGCGTACTACAGCACCTCATCGATGAGATTATTACCATTACGGACAAACCCGAGGACGAGATTTCAAAAGATCGGATGTATGCGGCTTCTCGGGTATGGTTTCGGCTTCAAGGCATGTCGCCTTGGTCGAAAAATAAACTCGGGCGGCTGCTCAAGTTTGAGGACGGCTCAAGAGACAGCCAGCGGTTTTGGAAAGGGATCACTTTCCAATCCGCCGAGTGGATATCTCGGGCAGATGCAGAAATCCAGTCACTGAAGGAAGGGAAAGTGGGGCCGCGTGACGCAAATAACAATGATTGAGGTTTAGGAAAATGGCGAAGACAGAAGAAATTCTCGAACGGATTCTCGCGGCCGACAAATTCGCCGCAACAGAAACGACTGTGCCGGAGACGCCGGCAGAAACGGCTGCGCCCGAGACGCCGCCGGCCGCCTGCGCGCATCACAAAGAAGGTCACGCCGCGGGCTATTTGCTCGGCATCCAGCACGCCACAGAAGAGCTGGCAACGCGCGCTCCCGTCCCGGCTCCGCTGGCATCGACGCACGTGACGACGGTGGACGAGGCGATGGAAGGATTTACCAAGTGGCTGGGCTACAAGGGCGAATACTACCAGTGAGAACCGGAATGCCTTTCCGCCCTCCGTGAGGCGTTGCGCCCGGGCGATTTTGTCCGGGGAGTTTTCGCTTACACGTGCGTCATCGTGCGCGCCAATGGCAGCGAAGAAGAATTCCAGCGTCGGCCGAGCAGGAAAAAATGACCCGCCGCCGCGACGCCATCCCGTCCGAATTGACTGTGCGCCCCCGCTGGGTGCTCTGGCGTCGCGAGACGGTCAAAGGGCGGCTCACGAAGGTGCCCTATCAGCGCAACGGCCGCCGCGCGAGCTCGACCGACCCGCGCACATGGGCGTCCTGGGAGAATATCCAGATCGCATTCGACCGCGGCGGCTACGATGGCGTCGGCTTCGTGCTGAACGGCGACGGCCTGATCGGCTTCGACTTCGATCACTGTGTCGATGCCGAGGGCAACGTCAAGGACCCGAAGATCGTTATGTATTTCGTGCGGTTGAGTTTCTATACCGAGATCACCCCGGGCGGCACCGGGTTGCGCGTCTTTGTATTCGGCGAGATCGCCGGCGCCGATCGCAAGCTCGGCAACTGTGAGATTTACGAGACCGAGCGCTATTTGACCATCACCGGGCGCAGGTTCGCCGATGCGCCGGCGACCGTCGAGCGGCGTCAGCACGCCATCAAAGCCGTGTACGCCGAAATCTTTGCCGAGCGCATAACGCAACGCGCGCACACTGTGCCCGCGCGGGTGACTTCGATCATCTATCGCGGCGATGCGGACCTTCTCGATCGAGCTCGCCGGGCCCGGAATGGCGAACGCTTCTCGAGGTTGTACGACGAGGGCGCGTGGCAAGCGGACTTCCCGAGTCAGAGTGAAGCCGACCTCTGGCTACTGGCCCGGCTGATGTTCTGGACCGGGGGCGACGAAGCACGCGCGGATCGTCTGTTCCGGGGATCGAAGTTGATGCGTGAGAAATGGAACTGCGAAAGCTATCGCGAACACACTATCGAGCGTGCGCGCGAGTGAGGAGACCTGAAATGGGCAAACTTTTATGTATCGAGGGCAAAATCACGAAACGCCAAATGAGCGCACGCAGCGAGGCCGCGTCGCTTCGCCTCTCACATTACGGGGATGAGGTCGTGGGTGAGATTAGAGACCTCGAGATCAAAATCCTCGCCATTGGATATTATGTGGCCCCTCGGTGGCGGGCGGAGTTCCAACATGCGCTCGACTATATTCAGAATCGGATGCCGCTGGATCGGGCGACGATCCGCTGCGTCTCGATCTGTTTGGATGTGCTCCGCGAGCGATACGCGGCGTGAACGCCACGGCGCTGCGGTCAGGGGGGCGAAGTCCGGGGGTTCGTCACACTAAGAATGACGCTGTACTTGGTCCTAGTCTTCGTATTCGTAGTCGGGTTCGTTAATCACTACAAAACCACCCTTGGTGACATCGTAGCGACGGCAAAAAGCGGTGAAATAAGTTCGCCTAGCTCGCAACCAACCTGGGCTGCGATATCTGAAGTAGCCGAAGGCATGGAGGGCGACAGTGTCCAAGTTGCGTTCTCGATGAACCGCCAAGTACGCCTTGGCCGTATCATGGATCGATCCCAGGGGCATAATCTTCCTGAGACTGTAAGGTTCAGCGGGCTTGACGATGATGTCTTTGCCCGCGTTTCGTTCATCGCAATAGCTTGGAGTCCCCCTCTCCCTATCGAAAGGCGGCAAGACTTTTTGCTTGCCCACGATAGCCACCATACCGTCGGCTTCGTCAACCCTCAAAGTAATATTGCCTTCGACTATTTTGGCATTACTTCCACCCCGATTAATCAATCTCAGTCGTATTTCGATACGATTATCTTCTCTGATATTTCCTTCGCTATCGGACGCAAGTATGTCGTCTGGAATAGTCACAAGCGCGATATGCCTTATTCCTATTCGCGGTCGATTATCTGCCAGAAACGCCCATCGAAGTACGCGCCATTGCAAACCAGTAAAGACCAGATAGGCGGCTCCGATAAAAGCCAGAACGATGTTCACCAATACAGGTGGAGAGCACCACGCTTCTTTATCGACCTCGATCTGTTTCTGGTTGGCTATGGCTTGCTGTTCTAGAGCACCGAGCGCTTCATGGAAGGCGGAAAGCGGGACTTGTGTCTCTTCTTGCTTAACGGTTCCTGTCTGTGGTGTGGTCTCGCTCCTATGATAGTCGGTCCGCGCGGTGTGTTGCGACGCAGCGAGACCGTTCGCGGTGACTAAAAGTAGGAACGGAACAACCAGTATCCGCAATGACGACTTTAACAACCAGCGCATCAAAACCCACCTCCCGCACCAGCGGATAATCGCCAAAAGATTCTGACTAGGATCGTCGGGGACGCAGCGTTTTCCGCGTCCGCTTTTTCAGTTTCTCAAGGTCTACCCCCGGCACCATCACCACCAAGGTCGGTACGACTGCCGCCGGGTCGCTCTGGTCGTGATCACAGGGCTTAGGGGAGTCCCAGGTTATTCCTCCAGTCGTCGGATCGCGCAACTTGATAGGGAAGTCGGCCTGAATTAGGACGCCACAACCGCTGCCGACGCAGTGGTGTTCGACGTGGCCGAGGATGCTCCCTGCAAGCGGGTCCTGTTCCGATATTTCGTAACATTCGGGGCACATCAGTTTCATGGCGTGAACCTCCATGCTCCCAGGGTCACTTCGGCTTCCGCTCTTTAACCTTGGCCCATCTGGCGCGTATTGCCTTTCGGGCAATCTCGCTGCGCTGCTCTTTCGTGAGCCCCTTCCAGCGCGCCCGGCCCATCTCAGCCGCAGTCATTGTCTTTTTCGCGGCTTCTAATATAGCCGACTGTCGAGCCCGACGATACCAGCGCTCGAACAATCATGCACAACTCTTCTGTGCTACCGCATCAGTTGATCGCGTTAATTCTCAGTTGATTACTCACCAGTTGATCACCTCAATTCTCAGTGGGTGGTATTAACTATTGATTTCGCTATGCGAGTGTTTGTATGTGAAGCGCTGGCAATGATAGAGATGAAGGCCTCAAACGGAGGATCCAATGATGGCAAAGACGAACAGCAAATCGGGGGGCGTCGTGGAAAGCCCAGTCGCCACCGAGATGAGGCAGATCGCTGCCACGCTGTTGGGCGTGAGCGGGCGCGATTGGCGAAAGAAGGTGGCCGCCTGTGCGCCGCCGTATTTGCCGTGCTCGATGGACGACGATATCGACGTGCGCTTCAAGCAGATGCCGGCGAAAATGCAGCTTCGGGTGCGCGCCGCCGATCTGATCGGATTAGTTTTGATCGGCGAGGCTGAGTTCTTGAACAGTTGCAGTGACGAACTGGAGGAACTACGGCGGCTGAGCGCCAAGGCTGGCCGGGCCCGGCGCGCGGCATGGGGTTTTCGGACGGGCTTTAGGCGGGTCGGCTTGTGCGGCCCGTCTTTTTTTTAAGCCGGACCCGTCGGCCAAGGAGGAGAAACCGGCAGGTCCGGCGCCAATGGGAATACCGTCGACCGATACCGGCTGAAACCCTTGCAGAGAGGGGTCGTCCGGCCTATACGGGAGTCGGGAGCGGAGAGTCAAAACGGAAATCCCGGCTAATTGGTTTCGGTCAATGCCCTGAGGGAGTATGACGTATGTCGCTTTATGCTTCGACCCGTAGGCTCGTGCAGCATATGCTGTCTCTTTCTGGCTACCGGATCGAGCGCATCGATCAATCAATATGGCACCGTCAAGGGCAGTTGCAGGAGCTAATTCTTGAGAACCAACTTCGACGAGCTGGCAGCGACTTCTTCTTTGTAGAATTGGGAGCCTGTGATGGAATCATCGCCGATAGTTTCCATGGTTTCGTGATCAGGCACAATCTGCGGGGAATTGTGGTTGAGCCGCTGAGGGACCTCTATGCCGAACTTTGTGCGAATTACTCGCAATGTCCATCGGTCATTCCGCTTAATCTGGCAATCCACCGCACCGCCAGAGAGATCGACATGTACCGTGTTTCACCGGATGTTTCTCCGGCTGCAACGGGGCTTCCAAGCTGGTCAAAAGGCATCGCGTCCGTGGACCCGCAACGTCATAAGAAATCAGGCATACGGTCGGAATATATCACCACTGAAAAGGTGTCATGCGTTTCATGGAAGGAGTTGATAGAGCAAAATCAAATTACTCGCATTGACTATCTACAAATCGACACTGAGGGATACGACTACGAGATACTCCAGATGATCGACTTCGAAAGCCTGCGTCCTGCTATCATCAAATTCGAACACAATGTCTCGGGTGGAGACATGAGTCTCGAGCAATTGGGGGCTTGCGTAGCGCGGCTTATAGAACACAAGTACCACATACTCACTTTGCCTTACGATGCCATCGCACATTCCCATATAGATGATGTGTTGCCGTTCCCTTTAGAACGGAGACCATATTAATTGAACTAGCCGCTGGTGGTCGAACGTGCGATGAGCTTGGGCTGCTTGGGGGTTCGGCGGGTACCGGGGCCCTCCTCTTGAGCTTTTTCGTTTTCGAAAGAAATCGAAATGGAACTGCTTGCCACACACGGACATAGTTCCAGAGCATCGGATTAGTGGCCGGCTGACTCGTACTATCGCAACTGATCCCGCCGTTGAATTGCAGCCCGTTGGCGCATGCATCATTCTGAAGTAACAGGTAGATACCTTCGGTATTATACTTGCTGAGGCCTATGTACGTCGGTACAGCTTGACCGTTCTGTGGACCCCCAACCTGAACGCAGGGATTGCCGTCAAGGTAAAACTGGAACTGGGTACGATTACTAGTCGGATCTGGAAACCACCACAAACCGTAGGTATGCAGTCCCTGATCTAACCTTACACCATTCTGAACCTGACAATACTGCTGGTTATTACCGGTGCTATGTACCGTCGCGTAATAGCCCATCAGCTTGGAAATGCCAAAGCCGGGTGTCCCAGAAGAGACGTTGTTGTTGCCCGAGGTTTCGCCTCCCGCTTCCTCAATGTCTATCTCATAGTCAGTTAGCCCCGAGGTAAACCCCGTCCCGGCATCTTTGCCCATGCCTGTCAGAAAACCGAAGAACGTAGGATCGGCGCCGTCGCCAATGCCGCCATTATCATTCGGCCATTGGCCTTGAGCCTCAAAATAACCGTAGTGCTGGCTGAAAATACCAGCGGTGTTGAGCGCCGTTTCTCCGCTATTATCTGGGGCTTGAACTTGCTGGATATATCCGCCGCTCTCAGAACTGCCGCTGTAATCTTCGGCGCAGCCACCGCACCAGTACGCCGAACCGCCACCATAGTCCCCATTCCACAGACCTGTATTGATCGAGGTGCCATTCATCTCGTCGTCGAGAGTCAGCGACCACGCATAGCCGGATGGCGGTGGAATATTACCAACCGGCGTTTGTGCGAAAGTCACGCCGGTAAGCGAGCGTGTCGCCAGCCATGTGGCGAGTATCAACAACGCGATCAGCGCCAGCCCGAACACGATAAATTCGAGATCGGATTTTTTCACGTCTTTTAGCCTGCTCGCCGCATCGACCAGCCCGGCATCGACGCTTCGCTCCGCGTGAGGCTCGGCTCTCTCGGCGGATGCGCCTTCGCCGCCAGCGCACGCTATTCGCGCGGCGAGTGAATCGTCACGTAAGGCTCAAGGCAGCGACAGGAGCGATACGGGTCGATGCCCGTTCCTATTCTGCTACACCCGGAACAACAACTCTGCGGGAATGGAATGCTCGCGATGGCGCTCATGCTTTTTTCCAGTGTGGCTCTGCGAAACGAGCGGATTCAGTCCAAGGACGGACTATCAACTTGCGCCCGCGATATTCGGACTCGTTGAGCGCGAGCGCGGCGGCAATTTCTCTTTGGGGACCCGCACTGCACCGAAGCCGCGGCTGTATCCCTTTTTTTCGTCATAGAAGACATGAGCGTCGACCACCTCGCCCATCGTCGCCCTCTTGAAAAGCGCGCGCAGATCCATATCGTCCGCGTCGAAGGGCAAATTGCCGCAATAGATTTTGATGTACATGCGTCCGCCCCAGTGATAGAAAGCCCGGCGGCCGGCTAATCCCCTAATGGAAGGGTTTCGCCACTCGTCACCCTATGTGACGCAGCCAGGAAGAGACCGCCGCCGAGCTGTGCGGCCGGCGCGAAAGGCGAGCCAAGGAAAATAAACTCGCGCTGGCCGTCGCGCCGCCGAACTTTTGAATGCGCAGCGGCCACGGAAACGCGGCCACCATGAAGTAATAACCGCGTACAGGCGGGCACGACTCCGCCTGTCCGCAGCCGCCACGCAAAGGTTTTCATGCGAACCGCACCTGATGGGCGTTACCAGCGTCGGCGCGATTTTTATCCCGCATCGCTTGGTCGCGCGAGTAATTCTGTAGGCACTCGGTCGCGCGAGCGACGTGATCGCAATTATGTCCGCAGCCGGGCCCGCTCTCACCGGAGATTTCACAGTTGATCAAGTCCGCGGCCATTCCTAAGTTGCTATGCTCGGTCGCATCGTCATCGCGTGGACTGTTCGAGCGGTCGTCACTGAAATTATCGTCGCGGCCGGCATCCGGGAATAATTTATGTACAGAAACCGGATGGCCGAATCGCGGATCGAACGCGCCCATCACTTTCGGAGAAGTGCGCGGCGGCTGCGGCCGCACCTCGGCAGCGGCAGCCATGACCGCCTCCGTCGTGGCCGTGGTGAACTGGCCGCGTAAATCAAATCCGCCCGGCTTCGTCGAAACGCTCACCTGCTCGGCGCCCTTTGCCTTGAGCAAGTCCGCTTTGAGATAGTCGATTTTTTCTTGAGTAGTCATTGCTCGCTCCTGATGAGTAATCGGAATCGCGACGCAGTCCACGCATTGGCACGCGGCATTACACGTCTTATCTTTGTTGCAGAACTTTACTCCGCAAATGATCATTGACTATCGGCGCCAGTCCGAATTCGAAACCGATCCGCGACCGCCCGGGGATATCGGATTCTCGCGCTGCCTCTGTCGCGCCTCGGCGGCGTGCACTTCCGCATCGGAAGTAAAATTCCGCGCGAACATGGTGTCATTCATTTCTGAAAGCTGGCGGCATGCCCGTTTCAATTCGTCACGCGTGCGCGTCCGCATATTCGTGACCAGCGCGAACGGTTTGACCTCGATCAGCTTCTCGCCGGGCCGAAAGTCGACCGTGAGTTGATCGACGAGGCGACTGTCCCAGAGCAAGATGTCGAGAGAGTACAAATTTTCATTGATGCCGTTGCTCTGCAGCTTCCTCGCAACCTCGATGCGCTGCTGCCGCAGTCTGATGTTCGCTTTGTAGAAAAGATTGCTCGCGTAGGCCAGGAGCGGGTCTTTCGCGATTTCACTTTCGATGGCCCGGTCAATCTCGCGTATGTCGCTCTCGGCGTCGGGTCCAAAGTCGTGCCGCAGCGCCTCGCGCATTTTCTCAATCCGGGCAGGGATGCTTTCAAATTCCATTCCAGTCTCCTTTAGCTACGATCGAGGTTGTCAGCGAAAATTTTCAGCCGCGCGAGCGTGTGGTCTAGCGCCTGCGCCCAGGGGTCCAGTGCGTTAAGTCTCTCGAAAGCCTCGATCGCGAGCGCGCGTTGCGAAGCGGTCAGCGGCCGCGTGGTGATCTCGCGAACGAGATCGACCATCCCGCCTAACGTCGATGCGAGATGCTCGAGCTTCTTCACCGCGAGGGCGCTGACGTCGAACAACTGTCCGCTCGGCGATGCCTTGACGAGATTCACGCGGCGTCCCCTTTGACGAGCTCGGCCAGGCGCTCGATCGCGCGGCGCGGAATCAGACGATGAGAGCCAATCGTGATCGCCGGTATCTGATGCGCGGCGATGGCCCGGGTCAGCCGCTCAGGGGTAATCCCGATCAACTTCGCTGCCGAAGGGATGCTCAGAAACAACGAACGCGATTCGGCCTGATCTGCCATGGTTTGGGAGCGTATACCGATTTGGGTGTGCCTCTCCGCGCCGCTCACGCGATTTCTCCTGCCACCGTCCGGTTCGCGGCGATTACCCCGAAGCGGCACACCGCGAAGCGAGTAGGATCGCCTCGATGGCCAGAAGCCCCACGACCGCCGCCCCCGGCAATTCCATCGCGTTGAAATTGACGCCCGAGGTCCACCAGACCTTGGTGAACGTGGTCGCAACCACCGGAAGGATTACCGCGGCGGCGGGCAAGTGCGGGCTCGGCGTTCGCACGGTCAGAGGTTGGCTGCAGCGCGGCCGCGCCGAAGAGGAAGGACCGTTCCACGACCTGGCCGTTGCGATCGAGCGCGCGAAGGCAGACTTCGTCGTGACCGCCGCGCGAAGACTGAATCAACTGGCGATCGGAGGCGTCATGATGCTGCCGGCCTTCGACCGCGACAACAACCCGATCCGTGATGCGCACGGCCAACTGATCGTGACCGAAAAGATCGTGATGCCAAACCCGCAAGCGCTGATGTTTATTCTGGACCGCGTCGACCCGCAGCCCCGCGAGCCGGAACAGCCTGGCCTACCCGAGGAGCCGGAGCGGTCGGAAGAAATGCAAATGAGCGAGACTCTGGCGCGCTACCGGCTCGTCAAAGAAGCCGTCGGCATCCTCGTCGAATTGGGCGTACCGCGCGAGCAGATTCCCGAAGCCCTCGAGGTCGACGAATTCGAAGCGCGCCTACTCCAGCCAGCGATCGAAACTACGATCAGCCGGGTGCCAGCCGAGGGCGAGCCCGCGAAACAAGAGGTCGCCGCGTCCGACGTCTTGGAGCCCGCGACCCCGACCGAGCCTGCACTACCAAAGCCGCCCACGGTCGACGACGCGTTCTGACCCGTCCGCATCACCGACCAGACCTAGCAGGACACGACAGATAGCAGCCCACAAGCGCGAGCGTGGCGGCGGGGCGTGGCCGTCATTGTTGCAGTTGACATAATATTTCGAGTGCCATGTTACGGACGCAAGGGGTGTGCTTCGCAATTGCCTAACACGGCGATGCGAAAATCAAAAATGGGCCCTGTGGCTTGCCGCACCCGCTGCTCGTTAAGCGCAGCGCTCCACTCGGCGAGTGCGCCCTCGCAACCCTCTTTGGTGAAAAATCGATGATAGAAGGGCCCGCGGCAATCTGAGCATGGACCCGGAGGGACAAGGATCCAAGCGCCATCCGTTGCGTTTTGCCAAAGCGAATCGGCGCCCGAGTCGGTGAGAAACTTCGCGGCCCAACCGTTTAGGACTTGGAAATGGTTAGCTTGTCCGTGAACCAGCGCCCGCTCCTCGCGTTCTATGCGCCGGAGCGAGCGTCTCATGCCGGCTGCCTCCATCACCAGGATCAACAGCAGCACGAAAATCCCCACATTGAGCACGATCACAAATCCGCGTTTAGTCATCGCGATCACCATTGACCATGACCACTTGCCCCCACGGTGGACATAATATTTCGAGTGCCATGTTAGTGTCGCAGAGGATGCGCCTCGCACTTGCCTAGGACGCCGATTCGATACTCTAAAATGAACCCTGTCGCGCGCCGCTGGCCGTTGAGCGCAACGTTCCACTCGGCGAGGGCACCCTCACAGCCCTTTTGTGTGAAGAATCGATGATAGAAGGGTCCGCAGTTTGGGCATGTACCCGAACCCGAAAAAGGAACCAGGATCCACGCGCCATCCGTCGCGTTTCGCCAAAGCGAATCAGCGCTGGAGTCGGCCAAAAATCTGAATTTCGCGTTGACAAGCTCGCGCTGCTCGCTTTCGATGCGTCGAAGCGAGCGTCTCATGCCGGCTGCCTCCATGGCCAGCACCAAAAGGAGCATGCAAATGGCCACACCGACCGCGCTCAGGAACACGCGTTGGGTCATGTGATCACCATCCTTGCTTTACGGTGGACATAATATTTCGAGTACCAAAGGTGAGCTACTCCCGATTGGCTGGGACCATCGCGTCCCGGCAAGCCTTGGGGAACTCCTTCATGGTGGTGTCGGCCGGCACCGAGGGACAGATCTTCTGGCGTGTACGCCTGAGCGCGACCGCAGTCGGCGAGTGGTGCGTGCCCCATTACCCGCCGGCGGCTGTCCCTACAACCAAGAACACGAGCGCCACGATCAGGAGTTCGAGTAGCCTACTCATCGAGGAATCCTCCCCGGTGTTAGTACCCGCATGTTCACACGGTCGCGTAGCATCCTCGCTTGGTCCTCATCCCATCTACCTTGACGTGTCGGAGCGTCATCCTTTGGGACCATCGCGTCAGAGACCTAGCGCACCGCGCACAGCGCTACCCACGCGCGACCGCGACCCGTCCAAGCAGCATACGGACCGACCCGGACATCCGACGCGTCCTAGACCCGTTTCCGACCCGAATAGTGCTCACTAGAGTGCTCACCTTGGGATCCTGCGACGTGACCCGTCGCAAGGTCCATCCGAAAAAACCCTTGGATTTGCTCGCTAGATAACCCGACGTAAAACCAGACATAACGTCGCTCTCACGTTTGTTGGGCATGGCGCTCAAGCGCTATAGCATCTAGCTCGCGATCATTTGCACATCAAGCGCGAGACCGCATCGGGGAGGTTCCAGGCGATGGCACGCTTACCCTATCTCGACAAATCGGACCTGTCGGCGGAAAACCAGGACCTGCTGGCCCGCAACATCAATCTGGTGCGCGCGCTCGTGCACAGCCCCGACGGCGCGCGCGCCTTCGGTGCGCTCGCCGCGTTCATCCGCTTCAAGAGCCGGCTCGACCCGCGGCTGCGCGAGATGGCCATCCTGCAAGTCGGCTATCTGGCGCGCTCGCCCTACGAATATTCGCATCATGTGAAGCTCGGCCGGGAGTTCGGGGTCTCAGACGACGACCTTCGAGCGATCGCCGAGGAAACCGCCGGCCGGCAAACCAAACTCGCACCACTTGCGAAGGCGGTGCTGCGCGCGGCACGCGAGATGACGCTCGGCCTCACGGTGACCGAGGAAACGTTCGCGGCGCTCCGCGCCGAACTGGACAACGAGCGCCTGGTGGACCTGGTGATGACGATCGCAGTTTACAACGGCGTGGTGCGACTGCTGGCGACGCTGCAGATCGACGTCGAGCCCGAGTATCAGCACTACCTCGACGAGTTCCCGCTGCCCAAGGAATGAGGAGCGAACGGTTTGCGAGTCCCGTCGGTTGCCATACTACGTTGCGCGTAGTATGCTGATTATTCGTGGCCATCAGATCTTTCAGTTGTGCGGACACTGAAGCGTTCTGGGGTGGCGCCCGCGTGGCACGGTTTCAGAATTTCATGAGCGTTGCGATCAGGAAGCTACAAATGCTGAACGCCGCGACCACTCGCAACGCGCTGGTAGCGGTGCTTGGAAATCGGTTGGAACCTCTCAAAGGAAACCGCCTCGGACAGCACAGCATAAGAATCAACGATCAATGGCGGCTTTGCTTTTAAGTGGGAGCAACCCGACGCCTACGATGTTGAAATCACCAATCACTATACTTAGGGAGCACGGCAAGATGGCGCGAAACAAACGGCAGGTTCCGCTGGCTCATCCCGGTGAGATTTTGAACGAGGAGTTCCTGAAGCCGCTGGGAATGACCATCAACGCGCTGGCGTTGGCCTTGCGTGTACCAAGCAATCGGCTCTACGCGATTGTCGAAGGCGAGCGCGGCGTCAGTGCTGATACGGCGCTGCGGCTGGGCCGCTACTTCGCCACAGGCCCCGAATTCTGGATCAATCTCCAGGCGCACTACGACCTTGAAAGCCTGAAAGGAGACCACGGCGCGGAGATCGAGCGCCAGGTTCAGCCACGCCAGGCTTAGAAGCCTCGCGCGGCTTTACGACGGGCCGGTGAAGAAGTGCATCGAACGGTCCGCGAATGCGATGATCGGCGTCCAGTACAATCCCAGCACGATCGTCGCGCACGCCAGCACGCCCATCAGACCGTAATTCCACGGCTCGAACGTGATCGGCGTTTCGTCCCCGCGCGGCTCTTCAAGGAACATCATCCTGATCGGCGCCATGTAGTAGTAGAGCGAAACCGTCGAATTCAAAATGCCGATCACCGCCAGCACGTAGAATCGCGAGCGGATGACCGCGGCAAAGATGTAGAACTTTCCGATAAAGCCGATGGTCGCGGGAATTCCGGTCAGCGAGAGCAGGAAGATCGCCAGCGCGATTGCCGGCACCGCGCCGCCGCGCCAGGCGAGCCCGCGGTAGGCTTCGATATCCTCGCGCCCGGTCGCATTGGCGACGATCATCACGACCAGAAAAGCCCCCGCGTCCATCACATAGTAGGCGAACAGGTAGAACAGCATCGCACGGATGCCGTCGTCGGTCAGGATCACGATACCCATCAGCGCGTACCCGGCCTGCGCGATCGATGAGTAGGCGAGCAGCCGCTTCATGTTGGTCTGCTGCAGCGCGGCGAGATTGCCGAGCGTCATCGTGATCACGCATACGACCAGCAGCAGTTGCGGCCAATCGACGCCGTTAAGCGGCTGCCAGTTGCCGCCCGCGCCCAGGCGCGAGATCGCGGGGTAGAAAAACCGCGTCAGCAATGCGAAGCCGGCCGCCTTGGAGCCGACGGCGAGGAAGGTGGTGATCGGAATCGGCGCACCGGTATAAACGTCGGGCGCCCACATATGAAAGGGCACCGAGGCGATCTTGTAGCCGAGCCCGGCCAGGATCAGCACCAGCGCGATGAATACGGTGAGTACCGGGGGATGGCCGGGCGCGCTCAGCGCACCGTTGATCGCGCCGAAGTCGAGCGAGCCGGCGATTCCGAAAATCCAGCTCATCCCGTAGACCATCGTGCCCGACGCGACACCGCCATAGATCAGGTATTTCAGCGCGGCCTCCTGCGAGCGGCGGTTGCGGCGCAGGAAGCCGGTCAGGATGTAAGAAGTCAGGCTCACGAACTCCAGCGCGAGATACGCCATCAGGAGGTTGGTCGCCTCCGCCATCAGGAACATCCCAAGCGTGCTGGCGAGCAAGATGGCGTAATACTCGCCCTGGTCGCAGTGGCGCACTTCCTCCGAGCCGATCGACATCCAGACCGCGACCAGCGCGGCCAGCGCGATCAGCGCTCGGAAGAAAAATCCGAAGGCGTCGAACACCAGCATCCGATGGAATAGCCAGGCGCCGCGATGCACCGGCTCGATCGCAATCAGCACCAACGCGCCCGCAGTGATGATCAGCGCGAGATCGCCGAGTGGCGCCTTGTCGCGCACAATCAGATCGACGACCAGCAGCACGATGACTCCTGCCGTGAGCAGCAATTCGGGGAGGAAATGGCCGAGGCTTGCGAAATTGCCGAGATCCATCGCTAGTCTTTCCGCCTAATTCGCCCACTAATCCGTCGCAGTGCGCGCGCGCCGCTTAAGGCGCCATCGCGGCTGCCGGCGCATGCGCCATCAGCACGATCTGGTTTACGTGATTGAGCGAAGCGCCGAGCAGATCGAGGATGGCGTGCGGATAGACGCCGAGGATCAGCACGATGATTGCGAGCGGGACCAGCGTAAAGGCCTCGCGCAGCGTGAGGTCGGTCAAGCTTTTGTATTTTTCGTTGAGCGGGCCGAGGTAGATGCGCTGGAAGGTCCATAGCATGTAGCCGGCGGTCAGAATCGCGGTGCCGGCGCCCAGAATCGTCATCACCGGGTAGCGCTGCCATGCGCCGATCAGCACCAGGACCTCGGAGATGAAGGCCGAGAGCCCCGGCAACCCCATCGCGGCGAAGAACGCAAAGCCGGTCAGCGCCGCGTATATCGGCATCTGACTGGCCAGCCCGCCGAAGCCGGCGATTTCGCGATGGTGTGCGCGATCGTAGATCACGCCGACCAGCAGGAAGAGCATCGCGGTGATCGTGCCGTGGTTGAACATCTGCAGCACCGCGCCGTTGATTCCGGCCGTGGTCAGCGCCGCCATCCCGAGCATCACGTAACCCATGTGGCTCACCGAGGAATAAGCGATGAGCTTTTTGTAGTCGGTCTGCGCCATCGCGCACAGCCCGCCGTATACGATGTTGATCGTGCCGATCACGCCGAGCAGCCAGAAGGCGAACTCGTGGCTGGCGGCCGGCAGGATGGAAAAGTTGATCCGCAGGATGCCGTAGGTGCCCATCTTGAGCAACACGCCGGCCAGGATGACGCTGATCGCGGTCGGCGCCTCGACGTGTGCGTCGGGCAGCCAGGTGTGAAACGGAAAGGCCGGGATTTTGATCGCGAAGCCGATAAACAGCGCGATCCACGCAACCCGCTGAAAGGTCATCGTATAGTGGCCGGCGTTGGCGGCGAGCTCGATCATGTCGAAGGTCGGCGTCGCGCCGTAATAATACAGCCCCAGCATCGCGAGCAGGATCAGCACCGAGCCGAGCAGCGTGTAAAGAAAGAACTTGATCGCGGCGTATTCGCGCCGCGGGCCGCCCCAAACGCCGATGAGAAAATACATCGGCAGCAGCATCACTTCCCAGAAGATGTAGAAGAGGAAAAAGTCGAGCGCGACAAACACACCCATCATGCCGGTGTCGAGCAGCAGCAACAGCGCGTAGTAGCCGCGCTCGCCGCGATCGATAGTGAAGCTCGCGAACACCGAAATGAAACAGATGATCGCGGTCAGCAGAACCATCGCGATGCTGATCCCGTCGACGCCGAGAAAGTAAAAGATGTGATAGGCGGGAATCCAGGCGCGATGCTCGGCGAATTGAATGGAAGTCGTGGTGGTATCGAAATTGGCGTAGAGCCATCCGGCGATCAGCAGTTGCGGAAAGGTGAAGAGCGCGGCAATCCAGCGGATAAACTTCTCCTGGCCCTTGGGGCAGAGCAGGATCAGGACCATCCCGATAAGCGGAATGAAGGTGATGAGGGTCAGCGGATGAGTCATCATCGGTCGCGCGATACGGCCGTTGGCTTTGCCGCCCCTCCCCGCCTCTGCCTCACGTCCGCAAAACCGCGCGAACGATGAGGGCGAACGTGACCGCCGCCAAAATTCCGTACAGGTAGCCGTTGATCGATCCGGTCTGCAGCCGCCGCATCCGCTGACCCGCATCCAACGTCACGTTGGAGGCGAGATTGACCAGCCCGTCGACCACGTAGCGGTCGAGCAACCCTGAGAGCCACGAACTGAAAACGGTCGCAGTCGCCGAAAAGTTCACGATCCAATCGATGATGTGGAAATCGAACCAGGCCGCGGCCTGCGACGCCTCGAGCGTCGCGGCCACCGGACCCGCCGCGTACGCCTCGTCCACGTAGTACTTGTTGAGCACCGTGCGGTAGAGCGCACCGCCCCACAGCTCGCCAACCCAGTCGAAGGCGGTCGAGCCCTGCCGATAGATAAGGTCGGCGAGAAACCATCCCGCGGCGACTATCGCCAGCGACAGCACGGCCAAACCGGCTTCGGCACCGCGGTTCTCGCTCGCGGATTCGATCACCTGGCGCGTAGCCGGCGAAGCGAACACCGGGGCGAGGAAGTTTGCGAACGGATGGCCGAACGGATCGAGGCGCTCCAGGAAGTCGGGCAGCTTCACGAAACCGCCGACTACCGACAGCGCGCCGAGCACCACCAGCGCGAGCGTCATCGAGGGCGGCGATTCGTGCAGATGATGCTCCTGCTCGTGCGTGCCGCGGAACTCGCCGAAGAACGTCAGGTAAACCTGGCGGAACATGTAGAACGTGGTGATTCCCGCACCCAGCCATAGAAGCGCCCACAGCAGCGGATGGCCGTGAGCAAAGCTGTCCCAGATAATCGCGTCCTTCGACATGAAGCCGGCAAACGGCGGGATGCCGCAAAGGGCGAGCGTGGCAGCGAAGAAAGTCCAGAACGTGATCGGCAGCCGCTCGCGCAGACCGCCCATCAGACGCATGTCCTGCACACCGCCCATCGCATGGATCACCGAGCCCGCGCCGAGGAACAGGCAGGCCTTGAAGAACGCATGCGTCATCAGATGAAAGACGCTGTCGACGTAAGCGCCCACTCCGACCGCGGCAAACATGTAGCCGAGTTGGCTCACGGTCGAATAGGCCAGCACCTTCTTGATGTCGTCCTGGGTCGTGCCGATAGTGGCGGCGAAAAACGCGGTCAGTGAGCCGACGGTCGCAATCACGAGCATCGTCGCCGGCGCCATCGAGAACAAAAAATTGAGCCGCGCCACCATGTACACGCCGGCGGTCACCATCGTAGCCGCATGGATTAGGGCGCTGACCGGCGTCGGTCCCGCCATCGCGTCAGGCAGCCATACGTGAAGCGGAATCTGCGCCGATTTGCCGGTCGCGCCCGCGAACAGCAGCAGGGTCACGAACGTAACGAGCGACATCCCAAAGTAGCCCGGCATCCCGGCCAGCGCTGGCGCCCCGTGCGCGACGTCGCGGATGACCAGGGTCGCATGACCCGCCGTGCCAAGTCCGGTGAATAGCGAATACAGCGCGACCACAAACGCCCAATCGCCGACGCGATTGACGATAAAGGCCTTGTTGCCGGCGGTGGTGTTCGCGAGCTCCTTATACCAGAAGCCGATCAGCGCGAACGAGCATAGCCCCACGCCCTCCCATCCGACGAACATCAGCCACAGGTTGTCCGCGAGCACCAGCACCAGCATCGCGAACGTGAACAAGTTGAGCCACGCGAAGAAGCGCCAGTAAGACTCGTCCTCGTGCATGTAGCCGGTCGAGTAGATGTGAATCAGGCCGCCGACGCCGGTGATGATCAGCACCATCAGCATCGAAAGCGGATCGAGCCAAAACGCGATATCGAGCCGCAGCGGGCCGACGTGAATCCATCGCCAGAGATGGTCGAGCATGAAGCGATCGGCGGGCGCCATCGCCAGCATCGTGACCCAGGCGTACACGGCGATCGCGAAGGCCGCGGCCACCGTCCCGCATCCGACGATACTTATCGCGCGCTTGCCCAGCTCGCGCTGCAACGCCGCGCCGGCCAGAAAGTTCACCGCCGCGCCGAGCAGCGGCAGCAATACGATCCAGCGCACGAACTCGACCGCGAGCGGATGCTCCATCGCGCTACAGCCTCACCTCAACCCCACCGCAATCGCGCCGATCCAACTAGTGGCGGGATCGCCAACGGGGATCGCGTCGATATAAGCAGAAAGCGCGACGAAAACAAGGCACGCGAAGTATGAACCCGGGCTGGGGACGTTGCGGCACCAGGGCGGCGGCGCTCGCGGCGAGGACGACTAACCGCTGAGCGTCTCGGTCGCATCGACGTCGATCGTCCGCAGGTTCTGGTAGATGGCCAGGATCACGGCGAGACCGATCACGGCCTCGGCCGCGGCGAGCATGATGACGAAGATCGCGAAGATCTGCCCGTCGTAGCGGGCGCCGCCGAAGAAGGCAAAAGCGAGATAGTTGATATTGGCGGCGTTAAGAATGAGCTCGATGCCCATCAGGATACCGATCGCGTTGCGCCGCGTCAGCACGCAATAGGAGCCGAGCAAAAACAGGATCAGTCCCAGGACGAGAAAATGGTCGAGGGTGATCCCGCCGCCGCCGCCCATTTTCGTCAGCTCCCCGCTTTCTCCACGAACGTCCCCGCTGACTTGTCCGCAACCGGCGCCGTCGAGTTTTCACGCGGAACCGGATCCTGACGCGAGATGACCACAGCGCCGACGAGCGTCGCCAACAGGACCAGCGACGCAACCTCGAACGGCAGCACGTAGGCGCCAAGGAACGCGTTGCCCACGCCGTAGGTGGTTGCCGAAACGTTGATCGCAGGCGCAAGATGCCACGGCGTCTTCATCGTCGCGTACAGCATCACCGCTCCGGCGAGCGCGGTCACGGCCAAGCCCGCGACCGGACCGGCCGCGCGATTCGAAACGGCGACGTCGCCGATTCCCTGCGTTAGCATCACCGCGAAAATCGTCAGCACCACGATGCCGCCGACGTAGAGCAGCACCTGGACCATCGCGACGAAATCGGCAGCGAGCAAAATATAAATCCCGGCGACGCCCATCAGGGCTCCGACCAGCGCAAACGCGGAGTAGACGATGTTGCGCGAGAATGCGACCAGTGCGGCAAAGCCGACGGTGATCGCCGCAATCAGGTAGAAGATAATTTCCGCTGCAAGCGTATTGAGCATAAGGGCGGTCGGCGTGCGCGCAGGCCGGAGCGGCTAGGTCCGCTCCGGCTCGTCCTTCTTGGGACTTTCGGCGCCGCCGTCCGGAGCGGCTGCGGCCGCTCCGGACGGCGACGCCGTCGCCTGCGGTTTTGCCGCGGCGGCCGGCTCGGCGGGCGCGGACGCGCCCGCCGAGCCTGCCGCCGATTCGGATTTCGCGGCAGGAGCCACGGCCGCGCCGCGCGCGGCCGGCGCTCCCGCCGCGGGCGAAGCGGCAGCCGGCGCCGCTGCGGGCGGGGCGGGCCTGGCTGCCGCAGCGGGGGCCGCGGGCTTTGCCGCGGTCCCCGCTGCGGCGGCGGGCGCGGCAGGCGGCTTGTCGCTGCCCGGCTGCGCCCATTCGTCGACGTAGCGCATCCCGCGCCCGAGCAGTTGGCCGACGTGCGCGTCGGGCTCGGGGCCCTTTTTGACCTTGTAGGCCACCACGGGCTCGGGGACGTAGCGGCGAATCAGGCTCTCGAGCGAGAAGTCCGCGCCCTCGAACTCGGTCGTATGATGGATCGAGCCCGTCGGACACGGTTCGCTGCACAGGCCGCAGTACATGCATTTGGCGATATCGATATCGAATTGGGAGATCGTCAATTCGCGAGTCTGCGCGTTCTTCTCGCAGACGATCACGATGCAGTCGATCGGGCACGCGCGCTCGCAGGCGAGGCATCCCGTGCAAATCTCCAGGTCGACGTCGAGGATCCCGCGATAGCGAAACGGCAGCGTGTCCTGCACGCGCACCGGCGTGCGATCGGGGTACTGAATCGTGTACGGGCGGCGGATCAGATGCGACGCGCTCACCGCCATCCCGTCAAAGACGGTGACGACCGCGTCCTTGATATGGCGAAAGTATTCGGTTGCCGCTCCCATCGTTCGCGCCGCGTGTCACTCGCGCCCGTCAGATCGTCGGATGCAGGTACATCTCCATCCGCGAGCGTTTCAGATAGTACATCACGCGCTGAATGAACAGCACGGCAATCGCGACGCCCAGCGCGAACATCACGTAGCCGGCGACCGGATTGCCATCGGGCCAGATTGCCACCCACACCGCCGTGCCGATCATGTTGATGAAGGCGATCGGCACGAAGAACTTCCAGCAGAGCGACATCATCTGGTCGATTCGCACCCGCGGCAGTGTCCCCCGGACCCACATCGAGGTGAAAACTAAAAACAGCACCTTGACGTTGAAACTCAAAAGCTGGAGCACGTTCATCACGACCGGGCTCGAGCTCAGATGCGGCGCCTGCCATCCGCCGAGGTACAGGGTCGTGATTAGCGCGCCGGCGATGAACATGTTGCCCCACTCCGCGAAGAAGAAAAGCAGATAGCGCATCCCGCTGTACTCGGTCGCGAAACCGGCGACCAGCTCGGATTCGGCCTCCGGCAGATCGAACGGCGTGCGATTGCCCTCGGCCAGCGCCGAGATGTAAAGCACGATCGCCGCGACGAAGCAGAACGGATTCGCGAACAGGAACCAGTGGTACGGCTCCCACTCCTGCGCCCGGATAATTCCCTGCATCGAGAGCGTGCCTGTGATCAGCACGACCGGGAAAATCGACATCCCGGCGGGAATCTCGTAGCTGATGATCTGCGCCGCCGAGCGGATTCCCCCGATCAGCGACCACTTGTTGTCCGACGCCCACCCGGCCATCAGCACGCCGACCACGGTCAGCGCGGTTATCGCGGTGAAGTAGAGGATACCGACGTTGAGGTCGGCGAGGATGAGCGCCGAGGAAAAGGGCATCACTGCCCACGGCAACACGAAGCCGAGCACGACCAGGTAGGGCGCGAGCTTGAACAGCCGCGCATCGGCCTCGTCGGGAATGATGTCTTCCTTGAGCACGTGCTTGGCGCCGTCCGCGAGCCATTGGAGGGAGCCGTTGGGGCCGACGCGGTTGGGGCCGACGCGCGACTGGATTCGCGCCCATACGCGGCGCTCGACCCAGCTCACGATTCCGGCGAAAGGGAAAGCCACGCCGAGGAAGACGATCGCGCTCAGCACGAAAATGAAGGCCGCGTATATCAAGTCGCGCGGCGGATTTTTTCCGAACTCGCCGGCCGCGATCAAGCTGTTGATCCAGTTTTGCATCGTCGCCCTAGCGATCGATCTCCGGCGCAATCACGTCGAGGCTCGCGATCAGCACCACCAGGTCCGCGATCATCAGCCCGCGGCTGAGCTTCTGGATTATCCCCATCGCGGCGAACGAGCCGGTGCGCACATGGACCCGCCATGGATAGCCGCTGCCATCGCTCACCACGTACCATCCCTGATCGCCGCGCGCGCTTTCCACGCGCACCTGGCATTCGCCGGCTGGCGGACGGAAATTGCGCACTACCTTGGCCAGCACCGAACCGTCGGGCATCCGGGTGAGCGCCTGGCGGAGAATCTTCGCCGATTCGCGCATCTCGTAGATCCGCATCATGTAGCGGTCCATCGAGTCGCCGATCGTGCCCCACTCTCCGTGGCCGATCGGAACGTCGAACTCGAAGTCGGGGTAGGCCGAGTACTGCATGTCCTTGCGCACGTCCCATTTGACGCCGCAGGCGCGCAGGTTGGGCCCGACCAGGTTGTAGTTGATCGCCTCCTCGGCGCTTATCGGCGCGACATTGGCCAGGCGCTGGATGCAGATCTTGTTGTAGGAGAAGAGCGCGTTGTATTCCTCGAGAATTGGATCGAGATGATCAAGGTAGGCGAGCGCCTTTTCGCGCCAGCCCGGCGGCAGGTCCCACGCCACACCGCCGATACGCATGTAGTTGAAGGTCAGCCGCGCGCCGCACAGTTCCTCGATCAGGTCGTTGATCATTTCGCGCTCGCGCAACGCGTGCAGAAAGGGCGTCATCGCTCCGATGTCCATCCCCATCAGGCCGACCGTGAGCAGATGCGACGCGATACGGTTGAATTCGGTGGCGATCACCCGGCAGTACTCGCCGCGGCGCGGCACCTCGATCCCGGCGAGCTTCTCGCACGCCATCCCCCAGCCCTGGTTGGTGAACATCGCGCACACGTAATCGACCCGGTCGGTGTACGGCATGAATCCGTGATAGCCGACCTTCTCGGCGATCTTCTCGATCGAGCGATGCAGGTAGCCGACGTCGGGCACCGCCTCGCGCATCACTTCGCCGTCGGCGCGAATCACGAAACGCAACACCCCGTGGGTCGAGGGATGCTGCGGTCCCATGTTGAGGGTCATCTCCTCGGTGCGCAGCGTTGGTTCGGTCGCGTCACTCATTTTTTCTTGTGCTGGTCCAAACGGACGATCGGACTTTCGCGCACGGTCGAGATGCCGTGATATTCCTGCGGCTCGACGAAGTCCTTGCGCAGCGGGTGGCCGGGCCAGTCTTCGGGCATCAGGATGCGGCGCAGATCGCTATGGCCCTCGAAGTTGACGCCCACGAGGTCGAAAATTTCGCGCTCCATCCAGTTGGCCGACTTCCAGATGCTCTCGACCGTCGCGACGCGCGGCTCTTCACGCGGAAGTTTGATCTTGAGCACCGCGCCGTGGCGATGGCTGTACGAGAACAGATGGTAAACGACCTCGACGTGGTCCTTGTAATCGACGCCGGTCTCGTTCGACAGGCAATCCATCGCAAGCTCCGGGTCCTCGCGCAGGTAATGGCAGATTTCGACGAGCGCGGCCGGGTCAACCACGGCAAACGGGTCGGGCTTCTTCTCGATTGTCTCCAGAACCCGCTCGCCGAAGCGCCCCTTGAGTCGCTCGTATATCTGGAGCGGCTCCATCGTCGGCGGCGACTAAGCGGCCTCTCCCTTGGCGCCCGGCGCTTTGGCAAGCCAGCGTTCGGTCATGATTTTTTCCTGCAGCTTCAGCAGGCCCTCGGTCAGCGCCTCGGGACGCGGCGGACATCCCGGCACGTACACATCGACCGGGATGACCTTGTCGACGCCGTCGCACACCGAGTAGGCGAGCTGGAACAGGCCACCGCAGTTCGAGCAGCTCCCCATCGATATCACGTACTTCGGATCGGGCATCTGGTCGTACAGCAGACGCGTGCGCAGCGCCATCTTGAGCGTCAACGTGCCCGCGATGATCATCAGATCGGACTGGCGCGCGGACGCGCGCGGGGTCGCGCCGAAGCGCTCGATATCGGCGCGCGGACCGCCCGTGTGCATCAATTCGATCGCGCAGCAGGCCAGCCCGAAGAGCATGTACCAGATGCTCGACTTGCGCATCCAGTTGATGAGCTCGTCGGTCTTGGTAGTCAGGACATAGTCCGGCAGGCTGTTCAGTAACGGCATTTTTCGACCTTCACGCTAATCAGTCTACGCTATCAGTCTACGTTATTAGTCAGGGACTTGCTTGACCCACTCGAGGTCGTGCTTGACCCATACGTAGGCGAGGCCCACGAACAGGATGAGCAGAAAAATGAGCAGTTCGGCGAGCGCGAACAGCCGCTGACCATGGCGCACCCAGTCGGAGAACACGGCCGCGACCGGGTAGATGAAGGCGACCTCGACCTCGAAAATCACGAAGATCAGCGCGATTAAGTAAAAGCGGACGTTGAAGTTTATCCAGGCGCGGCCGGTGGGCGGCTCGCCGCACTCGTACGCCATCAGCTTGCGCGCGTGTGGATTGCTCGGCGCCAGCAGCTTTTGCAAACCGATCAGCAGCGCCGAGACGCCAAGCGCCAGGATCGTAAGTGCAAGCGCTACACTGAATTGAAAATACATTTCTTTACGTCTGCCGCCGTGCAGCAGTTACGCCCTGATCGTCATGTATTAGGCGAGGATCACCCTGTCAACACAGTATCAACTCAGTCCGGATACGGCCGAGGAAATCCGTCACGTGCCGAAACGTCCGCGGAAAACGAACTCCTCCTGCGGCTTGCGCACGCGCGGCGCAAGCTCGCGCTGGCGAAGCGATTCGGGAAGCGTGGCCGGGTCACCGGGGTAGCCGGCCGCGATTGCGGCGACCGGCTCGTAACCCTCGGGCACGCCGTAAAGCTCGCGCACCTTTTCGGGATAGAAACCAGCCATCGGATGCACGAACACGCCCATCGCCAGCGCCTGGAGGATCATTTGCGCCGTCGCGAGGCCGACGTCGTGGATCGCGTGCCGGTTCGGCTTGCCGGTTTCCGTCATGGCACGAGTGTCAACGGCCTTGCCTACGGGCACAAAAATGCGCGTGAAGTTGAGCCGCGCGACAGACACCATCAGCACAGGCGCATGGGAAGCCCAGGCCTGGTTGCCCTCGACGAAACAACCGAGCAGCCGCGCAAATTCGGCCTCATTGTCGCGGGTGGCGACGATGAAACTCCACGGCTGCTCGTTGAAACACGACGCCGACCAGCGCGCCGCCTCGAACATGCTCGCCAGTTTCTCCGGCTCGACCGGGCGCTCGGCAAACGCACGCGGACTCCATCGCCGCCGCAACAACTCTTCGATCGGATAAGCAGTCTGCGCTGGCTTCTCCATAGGTCAGATGACCGTAGTGCTGGTGGGCTCTTCGATCACGCGGTTTTCGATATGCCCGATACGCTCGATTTCGACCCGTACCACGTCGCCGGCCTTGAGCCAGCGCGGCGGTTTCATCGCGAGCGCCACGCCCGACGGAGTTCCGGTCGAAATGATGAGGCCCGGTTCGAGCGTGCATACGGTGGATAGCGTCTCGATGATCGAGAAGCAGTCGAAGATCAGGTTGCTCGTGTTCGAGTGCTGGCGCTCCTCGCCATTGACCAGCGTGCGCAGATCGAGCGTGTGCGGGTCGCCGGTTTCGTCTGGCGTCACGATCCACGGCCCGGTCGGACCGTGGGTGTCCCACGACTTGCCGAGCGTCATGGTGGCCGCCTTGCGCTGCCAGTCACGCACGCTCACGTCGTTGACGATCATATAACCGCCGATAACCTCGTGGGCGCGCTCGCGCGGCACGTGGCGGCAGCGCCGCCCGATAACCAGGCCGAGTTCGCCCTCGTAATCCAGCGCCTCCGAGGCGCGCGGACGATGAATCGGATCGTAGGGCCCGTTGACGCAGGAGATCTGCTTGTTGAAGAAGATTGGAAAGGTCGGACGGTCGCGGCCGGTCTCTCCGATATGGTCGGCGTAATTGAGCCCGATCGCGAGGAACTCGGGTGGGCGACGGATCGGCGCCTCGAGCTTCACCTGGCCAAGCGCGATCCGATTTTTGCCCCCGGTCGCCGCCGCGCGCGCGCGATCCATCGCGCCTGCGCCAGCCGCCAGCAAGGCCGACATTTCGCGCGGCAATTCGGGCGCCGCCGCCGTGAGATCGACCACCGCGTCGTCTACCACGACGCCGATTCGAGTGTTTCCCTGATGGGTGAAGGTTGCGAGCTTCATGGCATTCTCCTGCTCGCGCAATCGGGCGAGCGCCGAATGGGCAGCGATGTTCGAGTTCGCGAGAGACCGCGGCCATCGCGATGCGAACGGTCATTTCACAGGTTTGTCAAACGTTTGAGGAGCGCCTCGAGCACCTCGGCACGCAGCCATGCGCCGTGCTTGTCCGCGCACGCCATCATCGCGACGTCGGCGCGCGTCTCCGCCACCAATGGCTTGCGGCACTGCGGGCACAGCGCGTCTTCGCCCTTCTTGCGCAGCTTCTCGAGCAGTTCCTGGTCACGCTGATGGGCCCACTGTTCTTCGCGCGCGCGCTCGACGTCGTGAAGCTTGTCACCGTAGCGATCTTTTTCGTCCATTTCTTTTTGTCCGCTCTTTCTTGTCTCGCTCTTCCCGGGGCGCGCCGCGCGTGTCTCCTTTAGAGCATTTCCTTGACGAGCTTGCCGGTGCGCGCCTTTTCGACGGTCTCCTCGAACTTGTTTCCGAGGTCAGCGCCCATCTCCTTGGCGCGCTTCTTGGCCCACAGTCCAACATTGCGCGAGTCGCGATAGAACGACTCGTCGCGCGGCCGCGACGTGTCGAACTCGGCCAGCCGCGACGCCTCGCTCGAAACCACCGCGAACGACGACATCACGCGCTTAAGGCGCGTCGCGCCGCATGCCGGACAGGTCAACCGCGAGCGGCGCGAGCGGCGCCGCGAGCCCATCACGACGTGCGAGCTTACCTTCGCACAGGCCGCACATTCGTACTCGTAGATCGGCATTGCAATGACAATAACTCCGCCAAATGACGCGGGCAAACCGCCGCCTTGGCGATCCGCGCGCGCGCAACCCACAGGCAACTCAAATTGACCGCCGCCCGTCGAACTGGGCAGGCGCGCCGTTGGTATCGCAGTCCGCCCGTTGCTAGCATCCAGCACAATTTTCCCGGAGGAGAAATAACGATGAAGCTCTATGACTCCAAGATGGCGCCCAATCCGCGTCGCCTGCGGATCTTCCTGGCCGAAAAAGGCATTCAGATCCCCGACGAGCAGGTCGACCTCGCCAAGGCGCAAAACCGCGCTCCGGAGTTTCTGAAGATCAACCCGTACGGCGGAGTGCCGGTGCTGGAACTGGACGACGGCACCAATCTCGCCGAATCGGTCGCGATCTGCCGCTACTTCGAGGAGACCCATCCTGAGCCGCGGCTGATGGGCGTCGACGCACGCGACAAGGCGCTGGTCGAGATGTGGCAGCGACGGATGGAACTGAACCTGCTCGCGATGGTGGCCGGAGCGTTTCGCAACACCTCGGATTTCTTCAAGGGGCGCATCCCGCAAGTGGCGGAGTACGGCGAGGTCTGCCGGCAAGCAGCGGAGAGGGCGTTCGGAATGGTCGACGGCTTCCTGGCGGAATAGCAAATTCATCGCCGGCGAGCGGTATACCATCGCCGACATCACGGCGCTGGTCGCGATCGACTTCGCCAAGCTGATCAAGCTGCGAATAACGCCTGAGCAGAAGAACCTGGCGCGATGGCACGAGACGGTGTCGTCGCGGCCGAGCGCCAAAGCCTGAAATTTTCGCGAAACTGATTCCGCTGAATAAGTGAAGAAGCGGGGCTGACGCGTCTGCGCCGGCCCCGCGGTGTTAGCGGGGGCCTCGCGCCGTCGGCTCGCCGGCGACGAAATCCATCGGTGCCGAGCCGATGAACGTGACCGCTCCGGCGGCGCCGATCGCGACTCCGCTGGCTATCCACCAGAGTCGAGCCATCTTTCACGCCGAGCAAAGCGGAAGACGTCAGGTCTCGCCAAGACTCCCGGCGTGGCCGCGTTTCCCGACGATTTCTATTTAGTCGCAGGCACACCTGAATTCAAAGGCGCCGGAGCCGTCACGGGCGCAAGTTCATAGAGCGCGGGCGGGCCGCCGCCGCCGATCAGGCCGATTGCATCACGAGTTTTAGCCGGATGCGAAGCGCCGGGGCGATTCGCGAAAGCTCGCGCGGCCGCGCGACGACGTACATCGGCTGGCTGAGCGCCAACACCGATGGCCCGCTGTGTGTTTCGTACCTCGGCCAACTCAGAAGCCAAAACCGGCGGCGCTCGCCTCGATCGAGACCCCCGATGCCACGACTGTAGTAAAAGGACAACTCGTAATCGTGGCCCCACGGAATGTAGAGCGGCGCATCGCCGATGCGGCGATGCACCTGCTCCGCGAAGGTCTTCATCGACCGCGCGCGTGCGGACTCGGGTTTGAGCGTACCGGTAAAAAGCGTCGAACCAAAAAGCGCAATCGCCGCGAGTCCCGCGCCCGACCATAGCGGGCGGCGCACAAACAGCCCGGCAAACACGATGAGCGCGCCGGCGATCGAGCCGATGGCGAAGATCGCGAACGGCGCCGCCAGATGACGCATCCCGTTCAGAAACAGTTCGAGAAAATTGGCGTCGCTGGATTGCAGTCCGGCGGAAAAGCCGGCGAGCAAGCGCGGCTGATGCGCCATCACCAGCGCACCGGCAACCAGCGCGACGGATGCGGCCGCGATAACCGCCGCGGTGAGGTCGCGGACTCTGCCCGACGATGAGCGCTCGCGCTCGGGAGCGATCGCCGCTCCGGTGAACAGCGCGGCGAACAGGATCGCCAACCCGGGCATCGCCGGCAAAATATAATCGTCGCGCTTGGAGCTTGCGATCGAAAAGAAAACCAGCACCGCCAGCACCAGGCTCAACTGAAACAGCAGAGGCTTGCGCACTCGTTCATCGCCGTCGCGCCGCCACAGAGCGATCGCCAGCGCCGCAACGAGCAGGCTCTGCGGCAGCGCGCCACCGAACATCCGCGCCGCGATATACCAGAGCGGCCGCGACGCCTCACCCGTCCCACCCAGCGCCGACGGCATGAAGTGGCCGAAATTCTCTGAGAGAAACACGCCGACCACGACGCGTCCACCCTCGGCAAAAGCCGGGACGTACCAGCACGCGCCAATAGCGAGCGCCAGGGCGATCATCAGCCACGGCCATCCGCGCCTGAGCACTTCGAGCGGCGACCGCTTGACCAGCAGCAAGTAGATGAGGCCGGCCAGACCGATCAGCACGATCGCAACCGGCCCCTTGGTCAGTATCGCCAGTCCCAGCAGCACGCCGCCGGCAATCGACACGACGCGCGAGCCGCCCTCCTCCAGCAGCAGATAGACGCACCACCACGTCGCGAAGAGCAGAAAAGAGAGCAGCATGTCGGTGAGGCCGAGCGTCGCGCGCGAAGCGAAACCATAAGTGCCCAGCACGAACGCGAGCGCGAGCCATCCGGTGGCCTCGCTGAGGAACGCCGCGCTCCAGCGCACCACCGCGACCGCGAGCAGGACGCCGGCAACCAACGCGACGAAACGCGCGCTGACCTCGTCCACGCGCGCACCGCCGGCCTTCACGGCCAGCGCCGACAGCCAATAGTAGAGGGGCGGCTTGCGATCGATTCCGCCATAGTCGTCCCGGGGCAGCAGCCACTCTCCGCGGTGGACGACGGCCTGGATCCATTGTGCCGATTGCGGCTCCTGGTCCTTCTCAAACGGCGCGCCGATGCCGAGGCTGAGCACGATCGCCGCCGCAACCATCGCGGCCGCCACCGCTCGCTGTGCTCCCAGCCGCACTCGCGGATGCGGTCGCAAGTCGATCGCCATCGATCGCGCCATCGATCCCGCCATCGAGCGAACGCGGTTAACCGCGAGGCTCCGGCGCGTCAACGACCTGGCCCTTGAGCGGCGCGGCCCATCGATACTCAAACCCGCCGGCCACGTCGAACATCCCGACGTCCATCACTTCGGCGTTGTGAGCGAAACCAAGCCTGCCGCGGCGATCGATCACAACGATACCGGCCTGGCCGCCAGTCAGCGCTGCCAGCTCGGCAATCGCGCGCTCGGCGACCGCGGGCGGCGCGCCGCGCCGCATCGCCGCGACCGCCTCGCGGCAGAGCGCGGCCTTCATAATGGCCTCGCCCTGCCCCGTCGCGGAGGCCGCGCCGTCGGCGTCGGCGAAAGTCCCTGCGCCAATTATGGCCGAATCGCCGACCCGCCCCGACAGCTTGCCGCTCACGCCTCCGGTCGAAGTCGCCGCGGCGAGCCCGCCCGCCGCGTCGCGCGCGACCGCGCCGACGGTGCCGAAGCGGCCGGGACCGCCGCCTGCGGCGGCGGTCCCGGCCGCTTCGGCGCGGCGCTCCAGCGCGGCGCGCCATCGCTCGCGCGCGCGCGGCGTTATCAGCTCCGCGGGGCGGCAGAGCGCGATTCCGGCGCGGCGCGCGAGGCGCTCCGCGCCCGCACCGGCCATCAGCACGTGCGGCGTAAGCTCCATCACCGCGCGCGCGAGCAGAATCGGATTGCGCACGCGCGTGACTACGGCGACCGCGCCGGCGCGCAGTTCGGCGCGCGGGCGCGGTGCGAGGGCCGCGGCCCGCGCGCGCGCCGCGGCCGCTGTTGCCGCCGCCGCCGAGGCCGCGCCGTGGCGCGGCCCCGGCGGTGGCGGCAGGGCGACCATCACCGACGCGTCCATCTCTACGGTGCCCTCGACCGTCAGCAGCGAGCCCACGCCGGCGTTGAACAGCGGATGGTCCTCCAGGGCCCGCACGGTGGCGACGACGGCGTCGAGCGCGCTGCCGCCGGCGCGCAGGACTTCCGCGCCGGCGGCGACCGCCGCCAGCATTCCGCGCCGGCGCTCCGGACGCTCAGCGGCCGGACCGCGCCCGCCTGCGCCACCATGCGCGATCAATGCTGGAGTTATCGCTGGAGCTGTGCGCGCGTGTTCCACGATACGTCTTCGGCGTCAGGAGGCCGGGCGACGCGCCCAGATGAAGAGCCGGCGGAAGTTGAAGGTCAAAGGCCCCCGCGTCGCGTAGGCACCCTCCAGGCGCGCGGTCAGCCCCTCGACGAAGGGCTCGCGCTGAGCCGGGTCGAGCAAATCCACGTAGCGGCGCAACACAGTTGCACGGCACCATTCGACGATCTCGGCGGGCGAGCCCATCGGATGATGAAACGTACGGTAGTGGCAATCGATACGGTCGAAACCGATCTCGGCGAGCATCCGATCGTAAACCTCGGGCGCGGCGACCGTGGCGGAGGGCGGTTTGACGCCGGCCAGCGCCGCGCGCCACGGTTCCTCGTGCGCCATCGCGTCGAGCGTGACTTGCGCGGTCTCGTGATCGTTGGCGGGCACTTGCACCACCAGCCGCCCGCCTGGCGTCAGCGCCTCGAAGCAGCGGGTGAAGATTTCGCGATGTTCAGTAAGCCACTGCAGCGCGGCGTTGGAAAAGATCATCGAATACTCGCGCGCGCTCTCGTGCTTGGGGTAGAATTCGCGGATATCGCCGAGGACAAAGCTCAGCCGTTCGCGCAGCGCCGGCTCCAGGCTCTCGCGCAGTTTGAGTGCGCGATCGATCATCGCCGGCGACGAATCCATCCCGACCATCGTGCAACTACCAAAGCGGCGCGCGAGTTCCACCGTGTTCTCGCCGGTCCCGCAACCCAGGTCGATGATCCGATCGACGAGTTTCTGCTCAGCGCCGTCGTGCTCGAGGCCTGCGAGAATGACCTCAAAGGGCTCGGCGCGATAACGACGAAACCTATGGTAGAGATCGGGATCCCAGTCGCCCATTGCCGCACCGCCAATCAGGCAGCATAAGAGGCGGCGCCGAAGCGAACAAGGCGTCACCGGCACGAGCGGTGCGCGGCCGGCGCGATGGTGAGAGAACGGAGACCCGCGTTCAGTAGCCGAGCGCCGGGTCGACCTGGTTGAGCAGCGGCTGGCCCGCGGCGAAGCGGCGCAAATTGTCGGCGAACAACTCGCAGCAGGTTTCGACGTAGCCCTCTGAACGCGCCCGACATGTGGGGAGTCAGGATGGTGTTCTCCATCGCCCACAGTGGGCTCTCCGCCTCCAGCGGTTCGCGCTCGAAGACGTCGAGGCCGGCCCCGCCGATTCGGCCCGCGCGCAGCGCCTCGACCAGCGCGCCTTGGTCGACGACCTCGCCGCGTCCGACGTTGACCAGGTAGGCGTGCGGTTTCATTGCGCCGAAGCTCACGCTCGCCGATAAATCCGCGCGTCGCCTCCGTCAGCGGCAGCGTGACCGTGACGTAGTCGCACTCCGCGAGCATCTCAACGCGTTCGTCGGGGCCAAAGAAGCGCTCGGGGATGCTGCCGTCGGGATCGCCGAGCCCCGCCGGCATCCATCCTTCATCGCGGCGCGCGGCCGGGTTGCGCTTGAGCGCGATCACCGGCATCCCGAGCGCCCGCCCCAGCCGCGCCGTCTCGCGCCCGATCGAGCCGTAGCCGATCACGCCGAGCGTATGGCCGCGCATCGCGTCGACTATCGACATGAAATCTCCCGAGCGCCGCCATTCGCGATTAATCTGCGAACGGATGAGCAAGTGCAGCTTGTGCGCAAACGCCAGCATCGAGGCAATCGTGTACTCGGCCATCGTGGCGGCGTGGATTCCGCTGGAGGTGGTCATCGCGACGCCGGCGCCGACCTGGCCTTTGAGCGCATGATCGGCCCCCGCGCTCAGGAGTTGAATCCACTTGAGCCGCGGCGCAATACGCATCGTCTCGGGCGGGACCCGAAAGGTGAAAAGCACGTCGCATCCGTTGGCCGAGCCCACTAGCTCAGCCATTTCTTCGATAGCGCGGCACTGGCGATCGACGATTTCAGCTCCCGGCACGGCTTTTTCTATGAGCGCGCGCTGCGGCGCCCTCAGTCCGACTGTACTGGCGATTTTCATTGCGGCTTCTCGCGGCGACTGTGACATGAACGCTTCGAGGCGTTCAAGTTGAGCTTTCTCTTCCGATCATAAATTGCGGGATTTGGAGCGACGAAGAATTGAGATGGCTAGACAACGGATAGCCTATTAAAAATAAGATATGCCAAGACTCGAAAGTCGAAACTGAACGATGCATTTTGATGTCAGTGGCACCTCTCATTGACTCAGTGACATCATCGCGTTTATTGTGCCCGCATCAAACGAAATCTGTTCCTATCGAAGATTTTGTATGACCTAGTGAACGCAGCAAGTCCTACAATCTCGCAGGGGGCAGCCTAATGGGTAAAAAAGGGGAAAAGGACGATGACAGGCAAAGGATTGACGGTTATGGGGCTGATGGGGGCTGCAGCACTATGCGTGGTGCTTGGACGCCCGCACGAGGCAAGGACGACTAGCGGTGTCCAGGCCGCTGGGATCCCCGGCACCATGTTGGCCAACGCAGCGATGTCGGCAGCTATCGCTACGACCGTTGGCGGTCTCGGACAGCCATACCAGGAAGTCGACCTCCTGGGTGACTGGGACGGATCCGAGGATAACGTAGCGGATCACGCGGGCAAGATAGACGACCTGTCGACCAGCTTCACCAATCCCAACCAGCTGCTCACACGGGTCGCCATATCCGAACATACGATCGCGAACGGCTTCAATGAAGATATCGCTTACTACGGCGATTCGCTGGGCAACGTGACGGTTGTGTCAACCACCAACCTCAATCAGACTTCGCCAACGCCGACCAAGTTCACGATCAATCTGCCGACGGTTCTCAACGCCTTCGGCTCGCTCAGCAGCGACAATGTGATCGTGATCACAGGCCTCGCGGTCGAGCCGTCGGCGGATCTTACTTCGTTCTCGAATGTCAATGGCTCGTACGCTCCGTACGCAGGCTTAACGGGCGAGGTCCTTTACATCAGTTTCACTGACAACGGAGGCGGGTTCCGTCTGACCAGCAACAATGAATTGGTACGCAGCGGCGTGCTGGCTCTTCCAGTGGCAGACATCACGTCGGCAGCGTCGAATCCACCAGGGATCGTGAGTCCGGTCGACTTTCCAGTGCAGGTCGGCGCCGCGTTCGGCGAACTGTTCTCCGTGTTCGCCAACCCCGGTGGAATCGCGGTCGACGACAATGGAGATGTCTACTTCCATGAAGCCGACCTGATAGGCCTTACGGGCGGAAATATCGTGGAATTGGCCCCCGTGGGCACCAACCAGACGCGCTCACTGGCGACCGACGGCTTCACTACGATCACCACGCTGAACCCTGCTAACGGTTCCTATGGCAGCAACAGCGGCCCGACCGGTCAGCTCGACCGCATCACAAACTACTCTGGCACTTCAAAGTTCTTCGGTAACATCGCGTCGATCGCCGCCGGCCCAAACAATGTGCTCTACGCTGCCGTGTCGGCCTCGCTCGGAGCGATCAACGGCTCCGACCAACAGCAAGTGGGCCCTTTCGCAAATCCAACGGCCCTGGGGCCTACGCCCTCGATGATAATCAGCTTCGCCGACGTGACCGGTGCCTTTGACGGCTGCACTCACAAGCTCCCGATCGCTGACGGATTCGCGGACGTGGCGATAGCGGGACAGGCGATCAAGCCAGGGATCAACAACTTCCGCACTTTCATCATGGGGGTCGGGCCGGATCGGCGCGATGGCGGACCGATTTTCGGCAGTACCGACAACACGCAAAAGATCAGGATGAAGGTTGACTATTCGACTTACTCCGGCATTACGGTGGATGAGGAAGGCAAGGTCTACGTGATCTCGGGCGGCACGCCGGCGCAGGTCGGCGCGAATCCCTCGCCCTTCCTCGGCGAGATTCTGGCGCTCCCGGATGACCGTCCATATGACCGGCGGGCAGATTACATGGATCTGCGCGGCGAAGCTCCACCGAACAGTGGCATGAGCGGCGGCAATAAGGGCAATGGGGTTGCTGATCGCTTCGACTATATCTACTGGCAGGCGCCTCTCAATTCGGTGACCAACACTCCGACTGGCATAGCAGGCTTGTCGCACGGTTTCCTGCTCTATCTCAATCGGACCCGGGCCGCCGATAACACTCCTAGCTTGCCCAACGGATCGACCCAGGCCGCCAACAGTTCGAGCGGTCCTGAGTTCTGGGAACATTTCGATCCCAGCCATCAGGTGGCCGGCGGCGATGACCAACAGTTCCCCTTCAAGGGCGACGACGACGACGGTTTGGCGGGCGCCCACGATCAGTCAATCACCGGCCCGCTCAATGGCGGTTTCGAGTTCGTCTATGGCGGTGTCAACGCCGCGGTCTGTACCTCGCCATGGAACACGTTCTTCCTGAACTCCAACGGCAACATGACCTTCGGCGGTGGCAACAGTAGCAGTTCGCCCGCGACGGGTTCGTTCCTGTCGGGCTTGCCGACGATCGCGCCCGCGTGGACTGCGCTCAATACCGCCAGCCGGGCCTTGTTCAACAACACCTTCCCGGTGCAGGCGATGGGGTTCGCCAATATCAACCACTTCATCGTCCATTGGATCAATGTTCCCGAGACCGGCAACGAGGCCTGCGGGTCGAGCAACTCGTTTGCGGTCTCGCTCTATGACGACGGGACCGGAGTGGACGAAAACGCGAATCAGCCTCTTAATGCTGCCAACCCCATAGGCAACAACGAGGTGCCTTTCGATCTCCAGGAGGGCCCAACGGACCTGCGGTTCAAAGACATCGGTGCCAGCATCGTCGGCAAGGTCACCCGACCCGACGGCAGCGGCTATACCACTTTTCACTACGGACGAATGGATCTGATCGGGAGCGCCGCAGACCCGGTGCTGGTTGGCTACTCGGTCGGCGATCAGCCCTCGAGTCCGACCGGGTTGTGCACCACCGCCGATCTCGGCAATTTCCCCAACGGTAACCTGATTGGCAACAACTCGCAGGCCACGATCTTCGAGCTCTTCAGTACTGGCACCACTGCCAAACCGGCCTTCGACCTCCGCTTCGAGGGCGCCAACCGCGCGCTCTCGACTCCTGTCGGACAGCACGACCTCAACCGCGGCCTGGTGCGGTTATGCGGAGTCGACTGCCATTCGGCCAGGAAATTTACCTGCCCGGGCTCCAGCGCACCATGGTAAGCAACCGGTCTCGCGCATAAGAACGGACCGCAACAACGCGGGGGCGCTGCCGAATGGCAGCGCCCCCGATGCGTTTACGGACACCGCTTGAGGCTTCGATCCGCAGGTCCTATCATAATTGACGACGGCGTTGGAAGATCATTGGCGACGGCATAGGACGATAGCTATTGGCCTGCTATCGCGGCGCAGGCTGGGTATCGAAACGCGTACCGCAAGGCACATCGCAACGATAAACCTCGGTCGGTTCGTTTTCTGCTCCGCACTTGCAATCGCGCTGCTATGCGCGCGGCCCGCCGACGCACAGACCCAGAGCGCCCCAAAGAGCATCCCGGCTGGCGGCGACCAGACGCTCGTGCTGCCGCCCGCGGCGCCGGCGGCAGCGCCGCGGAGCGCTGTTGTGCCTAGCGCTCCGGATCAGAGCGCGCCGGAGCAAAGTGCGCCGCAACCCGACCTCGGCTCCGACAACGCTCCGTTGCCTGCGGATCTACCCGCGCCCGAGAACACCGGGCCGCGCCCGTATCTCGGCATCTCGGTGCTCTACACGGTCTCGATGCGCGAGGGGCAGCAGGTCAGCGGGCTAGAGGTGATGGACGTCGACGCGGACAGCCCAGCCTCGCGCGCCGGATTGAAGGCGCGCACGCCGATGACCACGATCGGGGCCAGTGGCGCGACCGCGGGCGAGTTGCTCGGGCCGCTCGACGCGGCGCTTAAGCCGCTGCTCGCCAAGTCCGGCCAGCTAGGCGAGGACGGCGACCTGATCGTCGCGATCGATGACCATCGCGTGACCAGCGACTCCGACCTGCCCGACCATCTCGGCCGGCTCCATCCCGGCGACATCATCTATCTGACCGTGCTGCGCCAAAAGCGCGGCGGAACGTACAAGGCGGTCAAACTGCCAGTGACGCTGGGCTTTCCAAAAAGCGCCAACGCGACCCGGTAGCCGCGCGACGGGAACCGCTTGCGCGAACCAGGCGGCCGCCTTTGCTATAATCGGTTGGATCACTACCCTTAATTGGATCGTTAGTTCGATCCTTAATTAGGCGATTCATCGCAGGGAGCCCTCGAGGACCGATCGGAGCGGTCGAAGATCGATTTGGAACGGAGTCTGAAAGAGGCGGCGAGCGAGCTTAGGGCGCGCCTGGACGGCGGCGGCGCGCGCCGTTTTCCGCTGATGGGGCTTAAGGGCGCGGCGGGAGCGCTGATGCTGCGCGAGGCCACGCTCGGGCTTGGCCGTCCGATCCTGGTGGTCACGGCGCTCGCCCGCGAAGCCGAGGCCCTGGCGAGCGAGGTTGGATTCTTCCTCGACGAGCCGCCCGAGCGCGACCCGCTCGCGCGCCGGGTCCATCTGCTGCCGGCCTGGGAGCTGAAGCCGTTCGCCCACCTCTCGCCGCCGCCGCAAACGCAGGCGGCGCAGCTCGCGGCGCTCTATGCGGCGTTGCGCGGGGAGGCGCCGATGCTCGTCGCGTCGGCTGAAGCGCTGCTGATGCGGACGATCCCGCGGCCGGTGTTCGAGTCCTCGGTGCAGCGGATCGCCGCCGCCGATACGCTCGACCTCGAAGCGCTGATCGACGCGCTGAGCGCGGCCGGCTACCAGCGTGTGCCGCAGACCGAGGAACCGGGCGACTTCAGCGTGCGCGGCGGAATCATCGACATTTTCTCGCCGCTCTACCACAACCCCGTGCGCATCGAGCTGGAAGAGGACATCGTGACCTCGCTGCGCCAGTTCGACCCCGCCTCACAGCGATCGCTCGGCGAGGTGCGCGAAGCGATCGTGATTCGCACGCGCCTGGTGCCGCCGATCGCGCTCAAGGACGACAAGGTGCGCGAGCGCGTGGCGCTGCGCGCGAGCGAGATCGGCCTGGTGCGCAAGGAGCTGGTGGAGCTGAGCGACTCGCTGACCAACGGGCTGTTGTTCCCGGGCGCCGAGTTGCTGACTCCGCTGCTGTTCGGCCGCCCGCTCGACACCGTCTTCAGCTATCTGCCCGCCGGCACGGTGGTCTGGATAATCGAGCCGGGACGCGTGTTGGCCGAGGCGATCAGGGTCACCGAGCAAACCGCCGCCGCGGCCGAGGCCGCGCAGAGCAAGCCCTCGTTCTACCCGGCACCGGAGTCGCTTTACCTCGGCGCCGACGAATTCGAAGACGCGCTGGGCGCGATGACCGCGGTCGAGGCCGGCTCTCTGGTCACCATGGCCGCACCGCGCGAAGGATGGGCGCCGGCGATCGAAGTCAAATGCCAGCCGAGCCTCAAGCTCGGCGCGAGCTCGCTTACCGGGCCGCGCACGCCGCCGAGCTTCGAGCCGATCGCCACGGAGTTGCGTGAAGTGCAGCGCGGACAGGGCCGCGCGCTGATGGTGGTCGAGGGGGCAAGCCAGGCCGCGCGCCTTCGCCGTCATCTGGAGGCCTACGATCTCTCGGTCAACACCGATTGCAAGAGCTTCGGCGCGCTCCTGGAGTCGCCCGACTTCCGTCCCGCGATCATGGAGGGCGAGGTCTCATCCGGCGTGGTGCTCCAGGCCGACGGGCTCTACATCTACAGCGAAGAGGACATTTTCGGCGAGCCGCGCGTGCGGCGGCGCTCGCGCCCGGTCTCCAAGGGCGCGTTGCTCAATCTCGAGGAGCTGAAGCCCGACGACGTGGTCGTGCATATCGATCACGGCATCGGGCGCTACCGCGGGTTGCGCCACATGAAGGTCGCCGGCACCGAGGGCGACTTCCTGGCGCTGGAGTACGCGGCGGGCGACGCGATGTACGTGCCGGTGGAGCGCATCAACCTGGTCCAGCGCTATATCGGCGGCGACGGCCAGGAGCCGAAACTCGATAAGCTCGGCAGCGGCTCGTGGGACCGGGTCAAGCGGCGCACCAAGGAGGCGGTGCTCGCGATGGCTTCCGAGCTGCTCGACATCTATGCCGCGCGCGAGGTGATGGAGGGCCACGCCTTCGCCCATCCGGGCGCGGACTACGCGGAATTCGCCGAGGGCTTCGAGTTCGAGGAGACGCCCGACCAGCTCGCCGCAATCGACGAAGTGATCCGCGACATGTGCCGGGGCAAGCCGATGGACCGGCTGATTTGCGGCGACGCCGGCTTCGGCAAGACCGAGGTCGCGCTGCGCGCGGCGTTTATCGCGGTGATGGACGGGCGGCAGGTGGCGATGCTGGTGCCGACCACGGTGCTCGCGGAGCAGCACTGGAACACGATGCGCAATCGCTTCGACGGCTACCCGGTGCGAATCGAGATGGTCTCGCGTTTTCGCAACGTGCGCGAGAACAAGGCGGTGATCGAGGACGTCCGGCGCGGCAAGGTCGATATCGTGGTCGGGACCCATCGCCTGCTCCAGGACGACGTCGAGTTCCCCCGCCTGGGCCTGCTGATCGTCGACGAGGAGCATCGCTTCGGCGTGGCCGACAAGGAGCGTATCAAGCGCCTGCGCAAGCTGGTCGAGGTCCTGACCCTGACCGCGACCCCGATTCCGCGCACGCTGCACATGGCGATGCTCGGCATCCGCGACTTGAGCGTGATCCAGACGCCGCCGCCGGACCGCCAGGCGATCCGCACCTTCGTCGCGCATTTCGACGACGGACTTTTGCGCGAAGTGATCATGCGCGAGCTCAACCGCGCGGGGCAGGTGTTCTTCGTGCACAACCGGGTGGAGAACATCGACTACGTCGCGCGCCACCTGCGCGCGCTCGTGCCCGAGGCGAAAATCGCGGTCGCACACGGCCAGATGAAAGAGCGCCAGCTCGAGAACGTGATGCGCGAGTTCATCGAGAACCGCGTCAACCTGCTGGTGTGCTCGGCGATCATCGAGTCGGGACTCGACATCCCCAACGCCAACACGATGATCATCAACCGCGCCGACCATTTCGGCCTCGCCCAGCTCTACCAGTTGCGCGGCCGGGTCGGGCGCTCGCGCCAGAAGGCCTACGCCTACCTGCTGATCCCGGGCGAGCACATCATCACCCGCGACGCCAAAAAGCGCATCGAGGCCCTGCGCGAGCTGGTCGAGGCCGAAAGCGGCGGCGGCTTCAAGCTCGCGATTCGCGACCTCGAGCATCGCGGCGCCGGCAACCTGCTCGGGCGCGAGCAGTCGGGGCAGATCACGGCGGTCGGCTTCGAGCTGTACACGGAGATGATGGAGCAGGCGATCCACGAATTGCGCGGCGAGCCGCTGCGTCCCGATTTCGAGCCCGAACTCCGGCTCGGCATCCCGGCGTATATCCCCGACAGCTTCGTCCCCGACGAGGGCGAGCGGCTGGTGCTGTACCGGCGGATGGCGCGGGCGGCTTCCAGGGCCGACCTCGACGCGCTGCGCGAGGAGATGCGCGATCGCTTCGGACCGCCGCCGACCCTGGTCGACAATCTGCTGGCCGCGATGGATCTGCGCCGGCGGATGCGCGAGATGATGATGCTGAGCGCGATCCTCAAGGGCGACCAGCTGGAAGTGAAATTTCATCCCGACGCGCCGCTCGACACGGCCAAGCTGATCGCGCTGACCGAGGCCAACCGGCGGCGCATGCGGCTCACCCCATCGTTCCAGGTGATGGTGCGAATCGAGACCGGCGCCGGCGAGTCGGGCAACAACTACGAACTGTTGTTCGAGCAACTCGACGGTGTCTTGCAGGCCCTGGCAGCCTGTGAAAAATTGGAGGCCGGGCCGGGCCGCCCCGCCGGGCCGCTCGCCAGTTAGACCATGAGCCAGCATCATTCCCGCATGCGCCTGGGCGCCTTGGCGCTGATCGTCACGTGCGTAGCGGCCGTGTTAGTGGCAGGGCCGCGCGCGGCGCATGCGCAGGATGACCTCGATCGCGTGGTAGCCAGCATCGACGGCGATCCAATCACCGTTCACGATCTCAAAACCTTTGCCGCGATCAACAAAGTTACGCTGCCCGATCCTGGCGACATGAATTCGCCGGACACCAAGGCGGCGCTGAAAGGAGTCATCTCGGAGCGCCTGTTGGAGAGCGAGGTCAAGAAGTACAAGGACCAGGTCGACGATCGTCAGATCGATGAATACATATCCAACTTCGAGCAGGGCAATGGGCTGACCGACGCGCAGTTGCGCGCGCAACTCCAGAGCCAGGGTCACACCTATGAGGAGTTCCGCAAACACTCCCGGATGGAACTGCAGAAGATGATTATGATCCAGAAGGAGGTGCGCGGGAAGGTCAACATCTCGCCCGACGAGGTCAAGGCCTATTACGACGCGCATCCGGAGGAATTCAGCGTCGGCAAGGAAACCTTCAAGCTCGCGCAGATCCTGATCGCGCTGCCGCCCAACGCCACGCCCGCCCAGGTCGAGGCGGCGCGCGTCAAGGCCGACAGCATCCATAAGCAGCTGCTCGACGGCGCGGACTTCGGCAAGCTCGCGCGCCAGTATTCCGACGACGATTCCAGGAGCCAGGGCGGCGAGCTCGGCGACTTCTCGCGTGGTGAAATGATCGATCCGATCCAGAATGCGATCGATCACATGAAGGGGGGCGAAATTTCCGACCCGATACGGACCGAGCACGGCTTCCATATCGTCAAGCTCGAGGAGCACGAGCAGTCGGGCGCCAAACCGTTCGCCGAAGTCTCCACCCAGATCCAGGAAAAACTGGTGAGCCAGAAAGCCCAGCAACAGTTCGGCACGTGGGTCGACAACGACCTCGTCAAGCAGCATTACATCGAAACGTTCAACTAAGTGACACGGCGGATGCCATCGAGGCTGAGCGCGCCAGCGCTCCTGGCGGTAAGCATGGGCGATCCGGCCGGCATCGGCCCCGAAGTTATCCTGAAGGCGGCGGCCGCGATGGCCTCGCGCCGAAGCGCGCCCGCGCTGGTCGTAGTCGGCGACGCCGGCGCGATGCGCAACGCCGCGCGTCGTCTCGGCGGCGTGCCCGAGCCGCGGCCATGGCGGTGGGGTGACGCGCCCGTTCGCCCGGCGGACGGACTGGCGGTGCTGGAAATCGGGCGCCTCGGCGCTCCCGCGCTGAAGCCTGGGAAACCGAGCGTCGCGGGCGCGGAGGCGGCCTATCGTTATATTGTGGAAGGGGCGCGGATGGCGATGGCGGGAGAGGCTAACGCACTGGTGACCGCGCCGATCAACAAGGAATGGCTCAACCGCGCGGGCCATCGCTTTCCCGGCCACTCCGAGTTGCTGGCCGAACTGAGCCGCGCGCGGCTTTGGCGGATGATGTTCGCGGGCGACCAGTTGCGGCTCGCACTGGTGACCGTGCATATGGGGCTCGCGCGGGTCTCGCGCGCGCTCAGCAGCCAGGGCGTCTTCGACACGATTCGGCTGCTCGCGCAGCATCTGAGCGGCCGCCTCGGAATGAGCCGGCCGCGCGTCGGAGTGCTTGGATTCAACCCGCACGCGGGCGAGAACGGGCTTTTCGGCGACGAAGAGGCGCGCGTGATCATTCCGGCGATCCGCCGCGCCCGGCGCGCCGGCATCGACGCCTACGGACCGCTCGCGCCTGACACCGCGTTCGTCCGGCCAACCGGGAAGTTCGCTTTCGATGCGGCGGTTGCGATGTATCATGACCAGGGGTTAATCGCGCTCAAGACGCTGGAGTTCGAGCGTGCGGTGAACGTGACCCTGGGATTGCCGTTCGTGCGCACCTCGCCCGACCACGGGACCGCGTACGATATAGCGGGATGCGGCGCGGCGAACGGCGCGAGCATGCTGGCGGCGATGGAGTACGCGGGGCGAGCGGTAAACGGCGTCACGCGCGAGGGGGCGGCTGCGGCCAAGCGGCCGCGTAAGGACTGAACGGGAAAGGTTGAGCGCGGAAAGTTTGGTAGCGATGGTAAGTCGGTGCTGAAAGCTCGGCAATGGCGGATCGAATAGTCATTAAAGGCGCGCGCGAGCACAATCTCAAGAATATCGACCTTGAGATTCCGCGCGATCGTTTGGTCGTCATCACCGGCCTTTCGGGCTCGGGCAAGTCCTCGCTCGCCTTCGACACGATTTACGCCGAAGGCCAGCGGCGTTACGTCGAGTCGCTCTCGGCCTACGCGCGCCAGTTCCTGGAGCAGATGGAGAAGCCGGACGTCGATTCGATCGAGGGACTCTCGCCGGCGATTTCGATCGAGCAGAAGACGACCTCGCGCAATCCGCGCTCGACCGTCGCCACAATCACCGAAATCTACGACTACCTGCGCCTGCTGTTCGCGCGCGTCGGCCACGCGTTTTGCCACAACTGCGGGCGCGAGATCACACAGCAGAGCGTGCAGCAGATTGTCGACCGCATCATGGCGTGGCCCGAGGGCACGCGCATCCACGTGCTCGCGCCGATCGTGCGCGACCGCAAGGGCGAGTATCGCAAGGAGCTGAGCGATCTCCGCCGCGCCGGCTTCGTGCGGGTCAAGGTCGACGGCGCAGTGCGCGAACTGGGCGAGGAAATCGCGCTCAACAAGAACCTCCGCCACACCATCGACGTGATTGTCGACCGCCTCGCGATCCGCCACGGCATCGAGAAGCGCCTGAGCGACTCGCTGGAGGTCGCCTTCAAGTACGGCCACGACCTGCTCAAGATCGAACGGCTCGACGGCAAGGAGGCCGGCGAGGTCTACTTCAGCCAGCGCTTCGCCTGCGTGGAGTGCGGCATCTCGTATCCCGAGATCACGCCGCGGATGTTTTCGTTCAACAGCCCGCACGGCGCTTGCGCGGCCTGCTCGGGCATCGGCTCGATCATGTATTTCGATCCCGAGTTGGTGGTGCAGAACGAGGACCTCAGCATCGCCGACGGCGCGATCGCGCCGTGGGCCACGATGAACTACATGCAGCCGGTGCTCGAGGCGCTGGCGACGCACTACAAGTTCAGCCTCGACACGCCGTGGAAGAACATCCCGGCCAAGGTGCGCCGCGCGATCCTCAACGGCTCGGGCGACGAGGAGATCGCGTTCACCTACCAGCGCGGCGAGCATCGCCGCGGCTACGAGCGCGCGTTCGAAGGCGTGCTGACCTGGCTCGACCGCCGCTACAAGGAGACCGACTCCGAGAGCATCCGCGAGATGCTGGAGTCGTACATGAACATGCGGCCGTGTCCGGAATGCAACGGCGCGCGGCTCAAGAAGGAAAGCCTCTACGTCCGCTTCAACGGCAAATCGATCGCGGAGGTCTCCGCGATGTCGGTCAAGCAGGCGGTGGCGTTTTTCGCCGCGCCCAAGCTAAGCCGCCAGGAGGAGGAGATCGGGCGGCTCATCCTCAAGGAGATCCGCGAGCGGCTCGGATTCCTGGCCGACGTCGGGCTGGACTACCTGACGCTCGACCGCGTCTCGGCGAGTCTCTCCGGCGGCGAGGGCCAGCGCATCCGGCTCGCGACGCAAATCGGCTCGAGCCTGGTCGGCGTGCTGTATATTCTCGACGAGCCTTCGATCGGATTGCATCAGCGCGACAACCAGCGGCTGCTCGCGACGCTCAAGCGTCTGCGCAACCTCGGCAACACCGTGCTGGTGGTCGAGCACGACCGCGACACGATGCTGGAGGCCGACCACCTCATCGACATGGGCCCCGGCGCCGGCGTGCACGGCGGACACCTGGTCGCGCAAGGCACGCCCGAGCAGGTGATGCGCAACCCGGCGTCGCTGACCGGCCGCTATCTGAAGGGCGAACTCGAGATCGCAACGCCGCGCCGCCGCCGCCAGCTTTCGGGGCGCTCGCTCACGATCAAGGGCGCGCGCGAGAACAACTTGCGCGATCTCACCGTGAGCTTTCCGCTCGGCGTGTTCATCTGCATCACCGGCGTCTCGGGATCGGGCAAATCTTCGCTGGTGCTCGACACGCTCTACCGCGCGCTGGCGCAGAAGCTCAACCGCTCGCGCGAGCGCGCCGGCGCGCACAAAAGTATCGAGGGCGTCGAGCACCTGGACAAGGTGATCCACGTCGACCAGAGCCCGATCGGGCGCACGCCGCGCTCCAACCCCGCGACTTATACCGGGCTCTTCACCCACATCCGCGAACTCTTCGCGCAACTCCCCGAGGCGCGGATGCGCGGCTACGGGCCGGGACGGTTTTCGTTCAACGTCAAGGGCGGACGCTGCGAGGCCTGCCAGGGCGACGGCATCATCCGGATCGAGATGCACTTCCTGCCCGACGTTTACGTGACCTGCGAGGTCTGCGGCGGCAAGCGCTACAACCGCGACACGCTGGAGATCCAGTATAAGGGCAAGAGCATCGCCGAAGTGCTCAACATGACCGTGCTCGACGCGGTCGACTTCATGGGCTCGGTGCCGCCGATTCGCCAGAAACTCGAAACCCTGCGCGACGTCGGGCTGGACTACATCCATCTCGGCCAGTCGGCGACCACGCTCTCGGGCGGCGAAGCACAGCGCATCAAGCTCGCCAAGGAACTCGCGCGCCGCGCCACCGGCCGCACGCTGTATATCCTCGACGAGCCTACCACCGGCCTCCACTTCGACGACATCAAGCGGCTGCTCGAAGTGCTCGGGCGGCTCGCCGACGCCGGCAACACCATCATCGTGATCGAACACAACCTCGATGTGATCAAAACCGCCGACTATGTAATCGATCTCGGACCGGAGGGCGGCGACCGCGGCGGCCAAATTGTGGCCAAAGGCACGCCCGAGGAAATCGCGGCGGCGCCGAATTCGCACACCGGGCAGTTCCTGCGCCAGGCCCTCGGCGATCGCGCCGCCGCATAACGCGCTCCGAACGGCGCGGACATCCCGCACTCGCCTGAGAGGCTTGATTGAAACGCGCCTGCCGAGCGCTGCTGGCTCTCGCGATAGCAGTCAGCGGATGCGTTCGCGGCCCGGAGCCGCGTCAGCTCGAGGCGCAACTACGACGCGAGCTTCCCATCGGCACACCGTCGAGCGAGGTCGACGCGTACCTCACGGCGCAGGGATGGCAGCACAGTTTTCTGCCCGATGAGCGCTCCTATCTCGCGGGAATCCGCAACGTCGGCTCGCGTTTCAGTTTGACCCGCGAAGACCTCGCGATTCGAATCGACTTCGACAAGAGCGGCCACCTGACGGCGATCAACGTGACGCCGCTCTTCACCTATCACGGACGATGATCGGGCGCGCGCCGCCTCGTGGCGGAGCAAATCGCCTGTGGTATAAATCCATCACCGGAGGTGAGAACAGATGGAAGCGACCCGCCAGCAGCCGGCCAACTTCGCCGAACCCGAATCGTATGACTGGAACCAGATCGTCGACGATCTCAACCGCCTGCTACGGCTGCGCACCACGCCGATCGGGATGAAACTGTTCGCCACGGTCGAGGAGATGGAGCGGATTCCCAAGCTGCGCCGGCCCAAGTCGATCCACACCACCGATCAGATTGTCGCGCAGGCCGCGCGCCTGGGATGGACCGTCGGCATCACCGCCAAGGACCTGGTCGGCGCACAGTGCGCGGTGGTGATCGGGCTGCAGCCGGCGGACGAAGGCTGGCTCTCAGGCAAGCAGATGGCCGGTGTGTGGTACTCGACGCTGGAGGACTCGTCGGCTCATCAGCATGCGATGGACGTGGTGCCGCATGGCAAATACGCCGGGATGGTGGTGTCGCCGCTGACCTCGGGACGGCTCAATCCACCCGACATCTGCCTCATCTACGGCACGCCGGGCCAGATGATCATCTTCATCAACGGTCTGCAGTGGGCGGGCTACAAGAAGTTTCAGTGGGGATGCGTCGGCGAGTCGGCGTGCGCGGATTCGTGGGGCCGCGCGCTCAAGACCGGCGAGCCGAGCGTCTCGATTCCATGTTTCGCCGAGCGCCGCTACGGCGGCGTGCTGGACGACGAACTACTGATGGCGATTCCGCCGCGCTATCTGCCCAAGACGATCGAAGGATTGAAGCGCCTGGCCACCAATGGACTCCGTTATCCGATTCCGCAATACGGGATTCAGCAGGACGCGCGCGCCGGGCTTTCGGTCAGCTACAGCTCCAAAGATTGACGGGACCGGCGCGGGCCCGGATTTGAGGCCGGATCCACGCGCTATTTCGCCCCTCGCCCTGGAGTCTTGCGCCGATATATCGACTCGATGTATTGTGATGCTGTAGGACAGAGCCATGGAAACGAATCGAACAAAGGCGCGAGCGGCGATTACTCGGAAGCGGCCGGCGGGCGAGGAATCCTTCTCGCGCTGGGTGGCGCCTCCCGAGGTTGGCTGGCCCAAGAAGCCCCCGCGCATCGATATCAAGTTCCCCATCCTGGGCTTCCTGATGGAGTCCGAGATGACCGGCTACGACATCAAGCGCCGCTTCCGCGATCCGATCGGCTTCTTCTACCGGGCCAGCGACGGTTCGCTTTACCCGGCGCTCAAGAAGCTCGCGCACGACGGCCTGGTCACGATGCGCGCCGAGCTCCATGGCCGGCGCGCGCGCAAGGTCTATGCGATCACGGCCAAGGGGCGCGAGCATTTCCTGCGCACGCTGCGCGAGCCGGCGCAGCCGATCTTCGTCTACGACGAGGCGCAGGTGAAAATCTACTTCGCGCATCACGACCCGGAAGCCGCGCTCCATCATGTTGAACGCGAACGGCGCTTCGCCGGCGCGTGGGAGTCGTTCCTCGAACGGTTGCTGGAGGACATGAAAAGCCACGGCGCGAGCCCCTTTCGCACCAGCATGGTCGAAATCGGCCATGGTATCGCAGCGCTCAAGGCCGACTTGTTCGACAAGCTGATGGTCCGGCTGGCGCGCGACCTGCGCGGCACTTCGCGCACTCGCAACGGAGCGCCGGATGGACGGCGCACGGGAGAAAATCACGACCGCCGCCGCACGTCCGATTCGGCCAGGACCAAATACGGCACAATCTCATGAAAGCCATCATCCGCAAAGTGATGAAGCTTGCGATCGTCGCGCTGATTATTGGCGGCGGCTATTACCTGGGCAACAGGTATCTTTGGCCTGCGCCCGACACCCGGACGATCCAGACCGTCGGCATAATCGAAGCGCCCGAGGTGAACCTCACGAGCCGCATCGCCGGCCGTATCGTGCAACTCGACCTGCTCGAGGGCGACACGGTCGAACGCGGCCAGGTCGTCTGCCGCACCGAGGATATCGATATCAAGAACCAGCTCGCCAAGGCACGCGGCGATCTCGCAAACGCCAGCGCCGCGCTGCGCAATGCGGAGATCACGATGGCGCGCAACGACAAGCTCTATGCCGAGCACGTGATCTCGGCCAAGGATCGCGACGACACGCGCCAGGCGCTCGATAGCGACCGCGGCGCGGTGACGGCCGCGCAGGCCAACGTGCAGTACTACAGCGACCAGTTGAACGACACGGTCATCCGCGCTCCCATCGCCGGCACAGTGGTGAGCAAGAACCTCGAGGTCGGCGAATGGGTCACGCCGGGAACTCCAATCCTGACCGTCGACGATCTCTCGACCATCTGGGCGCGCGTCGACATGGAGGAGACCGACCTCGGCGCGATCCGCGTCGGCGGTCCGGCTCAGGTGACGCTGCCGACGCGGCCGCCGTTGACCTTTCCAGGGCAGGTAATGGCGATCGGGCAGGAGGGCCAATTCGCGACCGAGACCGACGTTCGCCGCGGACGCCAGGACATCCGCACCTTTTACGTGAAGGTGCGGGTTTTGCAGGCGACCGGGCAGGTGAAGCCGGGAATGACCGCCGAGGTCGCATTTGCGCTCAATAATGGAATCGCAATCAGCAGCAATACAGGCGAGCGAACTCACTAAACGCTTCGGCGAATTTACCGCCGTCGACCACGTGAGTTTCGAGGTGCGGCGCGGCGAATTGTTCGGCCTGCTCGGACCTAACGGCGCGGGCAAGACTACGCTTAGCCGGATGCTGACGACGCTGATCGTGCCGACCTCGGGGCATGGATTCGTCGCCGGCTTCGACGTCGCGCGCGACCCGGTGCGCGTGCGCGAAGCGATCGGCGTGATTCCGCAGGCGCTGACCTCCGACCTCGACCTCACCGGATGGGAGAACGTCGACATCTACGGCGGCTTCTACAATCTCAGCCGGCGCGTGCGGCGCGAGCGGGCGCAGCACCTGATCCACATGGTCGGCCTGACCGAGCGTGCCAACGATCTCGTGCAGACTTACTCGGGCGGGATGCGCCGGCGGCTGGAGATTGCGCGCGGACTCATCCATTCGCCCGAGGTGCTGTTCCTCGACGAGCCGACTATCGGACTCGACCCGCAGAGCCGGCGCGCCGTGTGGGACCTGCTCGAGCAGTTGCGGCGCGACACCGGGCTTACCATTTCGCTCACCACGCACTACATGGATGAAGCGGAAACCCTGTGCGACCGCATCGCGATCGTCGACGGCGGCAAGATCATCGCGATCGGATCGCCGACCGAGCTCAAGGCGATGGTCAAAGGCTCGGACCGCCTCGAGCTCGAGGTGCAGGGCGACGCCGAAAAGATTGTCGCGATGCTGCGCGGACAGCCGGGCGTCCACGAAGTCACGCGCGATCCCGACGGCCCGATTGTCGTTCTGGCAGACGACGGCGCCCACGCGATGCCGAAGATCATCGGCGAAATCGAGAACGCCGGCGGCAAGGTTTCTTCGATCAAGCTCGAGCGGATGTCGCTCGAGGATGTCTTTATTCGCTTCACCGGACGCCGCTTGCGCGACGAACCGGCGCGCAAGGGCGGCTTCTTCAGCTCGAGCTTCGGGATGCCGATGCCGCCGGGACGCTGACCGAGGTTTAACGGCGATGAGAAAAACGTGGTCGATAATGCGGCGCGATCTGCTCAAGCTTGGGCGCAATCCGCTGACGGTCGTCACCAGCGTCTTGCTGCCGATTATCTACCTGGTCATCTTCGGCAATTCGTTTCAGGGCGTGCTCAAGCATCTGCCGGTCGTGATCGTCAGCCAGGACAACGGCCCGTATGCGATCCGCGTGATGGAGCAGATGCAGGCGCTGGCCGCCGGTCCCAAGACCATCGCCATCACCTACAACAGCGACGCGGGCACAGCGCTCCAGGACGTGCGCGACGGCGTCTACAAGGCCGCGCTGATAATCCCGCCCGGCTTCAGCCACAGTATCGCCGAGGGCCGCATCGGCGAAATCGGCTTGTTCACCGACAACGTTGATTCGATCAGCGCGGCCACGCTGACCGGCGTGTTCAGCCAGGCGACCGCCGCGATCCGCGTCAACTACGTCACTGCGCGCGAGCCCAAGCTCGATCAGATCGTGATGCGCCCGAGCAACCTTTTCACCACCGTCGACTATGATCGCTCGCTGATTCCGGGCGTGATCGTAATGGCGCTGTTCATGGGTTCGCTGACCTCAGGCGTGTTCAACTGGGTGATGGACCGTTTCATGGGGATCACCGAATGTTACCTGGTGACTCCGCTCTCGCGCTGGAATCTCGCCGCCGGCGTGCTGGGCTCGAGCGTGCTGGTGACCAGCGTCGCGTCGGTGATCGTGCTCGCGGTGGGATTGCTGATCACCGGCGGGACGATTACCGGCGGCGCGCCGGCGGCCGCGATGCTGGTCGGCGTGATCATCATCGGGGCGACCGGGATCCTCGCGATGACCTTCGTTTTGCTGGCGCGCGCGAACAATCCGCGCGTGGTCGGCGCGTCGGCCGGGTTTCTCAATGTGATCCTGTTTTTTCCGAGCGGCGCTATTTACCCAATCGAAAGCTTTCCGCCGTGGTTGCGCACCTTCGCTCACTACAATCCCGAGACCCACGCGGTGAGCGCGCTCAAATCGATCCTGTTCAAGGGCGCGAACTTCGCCGCGATCTCGAGCGACGTCACATTTCTGATCGTGTTCACCGCGATCATGTTGGTGATCGCGAGCATGACCGTAAAGCGCACGCTCTAGCACGGGGCCGACGAGGGCGCGCTATTTTTTATCCGACCAGCTCAGGTAGAGACCGATATTGCCGAGCAGCGCGAACGTGACCGGCATCCCCAGCGCGTACGCAGCCACCCTCAGCGAATCGTTGTCGATCGCGAGCCCCACGATCAGCAGGGCAGCCGCCAGCACTTCGAGCGCGACCAGAAAGAAGATCAGCGTTTTATGTTCACGCCGGCTCTTTTCCGCCCGGGTGACGGTTGGCTCCATTTCGCTGCAGGTCGCTCGAGGCTCGGCGAAAAATCAATCGGCGGGCAATTGCGCGGCGAGATTGAAGAGTTCCTGTAAGCTCTGATTGAATCGGTAGAACTTGTCCTCGCGTAACTGGTCGGCGGATTCGAGCCAGAGCTCATCGCCGAGGAGCGCGAGCGAGTTGAGCGTATGGCGCAACGCGGGGCGGCCGTTGCGCGCGATCTCATCCAGCATCCGCCGCCACACCGCGCGCCGCGCACAGATCGCAAAATCCGGATCGAATGACGCGGCCTCGCCGGGAGCAAGCGCAATCGCGTCGGTGAGCGCGTAGCCTGCCAGCGCGACGCCGGTGTTTTGCTCCGTGTTCTGCTCCGCTGGGCCGCCATCCGCGTCGGGCAGCACCCGCACGACGAAGCGAGTCTCGACGTAGCCGATACGCCGAAAAAACTCGCCCCGAGCCGCCATCAGGCCGCCCAGGGCGAGAAACCATTGCGGATCGGGAAAGCGCGGCGCCATCAGGAGAAGAGCTTGGAGAACTCGGTCGGCAGCAGGCAGCGTGGACGCCGATCGAGGCCGGCCGAGTCGCAGCGCTGGAGATATTCGCCGACGATCCGCCGCCACAGTTGCCCTTGCATGTCCATCCCCTTGTCGAAGTGCGCGACTCCGCCGCCCATCAGCACCGCCATCGGCTCGACCGATTCGGGCTCGCTGAAAATTTCGAGCAGAATGCGCTCGGCGTCGTCGAGCTCGGTGTGAATCTCGGCGGCCAATTCGGGGCGTGACTTGAGTTGCGTGCGCAGATGCATCGTGCCGTAGCCGACGTGGCGCGACTCGTCCTGCATGCAGCGGCGGAAAATTTCCTGGTCCACGCGGCTCGGCGCGATGAACTCGCCCTGGCGAAAAATCGTCAGCACGAAGCCCTCGCCCAGCAGATGCAGCCGGCCGGTCTGCGCCGAGAAGCTCGGCGCATCGAAAATTTTCTTAAGTCCCAGCTCGCTGTACGCGCTGGCCTTGCCCAATCCGCCGCCGTTGGCGAGCGCGCGCTTGCGGAAGACGTCCATGTGCCGCGCCTCGTCCATCGCCTGGGTCGCGAGGAACAGCTTGACCTCGAAGAAGTCCTGATTGATACGGCTCATCCAACGCGTCGGCGCGTCGGCGGCGATGAACTCAATTTCGGTGAGAAAGGTGCAGAGCTGACACATCGCGCGCTCGAGGTCGTCCGGCAGCGGCTTGAGCTCGTCCCACGGGATGTCGCGCGCGGAGCTCCATTGACGCGCCACCGCTTCTTCATAGAGCTCGGTCACGTTGTCGGCCCAGCACTCGTCCTTGTTGTTGATGGTGAAGCCGAGCGACGGCACGTTGCCCGGGATGACGCTGCCGCGCGGCGCCATCGAGAGATGCGCGCCGCCACGTTCCGGCACCACGCCATAGCTGCCGACCTCGACGTCCTTAAGGCGCAGCCCCAGGCCCGACGGCTTCGCGCGCATCCCCCACTCGCCCGTCTCTTTCATCCAGCTCAGATCGGGCGTGCCGGTCTGGTGGAGCTTCTGGAGGTAAGCCGAGGGTTCGACTTTGAACCGGGCCTCGGTGCCGACGCGATGTTCGTCCTTGATCGGAACGGTGGACATGCGGTCTCCCCATGCGCGCGTTTACGTCGAGGCCATTGCCGCAGAAATGCTCCGATGTGTCAACGGCGGTCTGGCCGCCGGCCCCATTGCGCCGAGCGCCGGCGCAGCGGCCCGGACCATCACGTCCCAAACCACCGACGCGTGGGCGCGGGACATCAAGCGGGAGGAAAGCCCGGCGGCGCGGTTCCTAAGCGATAGGCGATGAATGTCCCCGTACCGCTGCCCTCGACAACCCCCGTAGGACTGGTTTCGGTCGCGGTATAGTCTCCAGTAAAGCTGTCGCCTTTGACCTTAATTGTGTACGTCACGGTCAGAATGCCAACGAAGGTCCCAGCCGGCGGGGTGGTAGCAGGCGGAATAGGTGCGCGGCTGGCGTCGTATTCCTTGAACATGCCCTTAACGGTGTTCCATCCATCCCAGACGCCCTCGCCGTCGGAATCGCTGGTATTGGTGTCGCCCGCGTCCGGGTTCGATGACAAAAACGTGTGGTCGGAATGAAAAGTGAACAGGTGAGGTCCGAACGGAGCCCCTACGACGTCCACTTCCCAAACTCCCACCACAGGGGCGATGGCTTCGTCTGCACGTTCGGCGCTTGCGATCCGACGAGAAAACGAAAGGCTCGCGAGCCCGGCAAGGCACACGACCAGTGCAACCGCGCCGAACATGATTGAGAAACGACGCAACGATATTCTGGGCAGCATAACGGTTCTCCCTCCCTCGTTCGCGTTCCGCGACCTTTTAGAATTCAGAGTCAGACTCCCACCTACGCCAAGCGGTTTGCAAACGCGAAGTTTCATTCCGAGCGATCACACCTTTTTGTGATCGAATCCTGATGCAGGTACGGCAGTGCGCTCAAGGACTGTCGGCGCGAGATACGAGTGCGGGCAAATTTGCTGCGCGGCGACGCGTGTGTTAGCGTCTCGGCTCCGCTAAAGTCGTATCCACAGGGGCGGCGTACCCAAGTGGCTAAGGGAGAGGTCTGCAAAACCTCCATTCAACGGTTCGAATCCGTTCGCCGCCTCCATTTTCCTCCTTGCTAAATATGCGAAAAATAAACGACTTCTGGTTGTTCGGCTGATCGTGGCCGACCAAGCCGCCCGGTCTGCAACGCATGATGCCCAGCATATCAAGGGGTCGATCAGGAGAATAAACGCATGGCGCGAGATGATCGTCAGAACCTTATCGCTGAGCTAGAGCGGGAGCGAGGCGGGAACCTCGTAATCTGTTACGTAACTTCAACCAGAGGAAATTTAGAGATTCAGATCGCTGATGACACTCTGCCGCTCCTTTACCGTCACCTTCAGCAACATGCGGAACGCGCGAAACAAGGAGTAGACCTCTTCATTCACAGCAATGGGGGTTCTGGCACGGTGCCATGGCGAATTGTGAACTTGGTTCGAGAGTTCACGGATAAGTTCACTGTCCTTGTACCGCATCATGCCTTCAGTGCGGCGACTCTCGTGGCTCTAGGAGCAGACGATATCGTCATGCATAGGATGGGCTGCTTGGGTCCGATTGATCCCTCCGTAGCCAACCCGTTCAACCCAACCCATCCGCAGAATCCGGGAGTGGCACTCCCGATCAGTGTCGAAGACGTATCTTCGTACTTTGAGTTAGTGAAGGACGATGTTGGCGTTCATCATGAGGATGAATTAGTGCAGGCGCTCGTCGCGTTGACGGACAAGATTCATCCCCTCGCGCTGGGGAACGTTCAAAGGTCTCACCATCAGTCTCGAATGCTGGCTCAGAAGTTGCTCAGAAAGCATATGGGGCGTAGCGAAGAGCATCAAATTGAAACGATTATCGAGAACCTAAAGTCGAATCTCTTCTATCACGGACATCCGATCAATCGAAAAGAAGCGAAGAGCGATCTCAATTTGAAGGTAAGCGAAGCGACCGGAAATTTGGAAAACGTTATGTGGAATCTCTATCTCCAATATGACGAGGCGCTTCAGATGTCTTCGCCGTTCTTTCCCCTTCACGAAATTGAAGTCCACGCGCCGGGCCCAGTTGCGCCCGTGACAACGCAGCAAATTGTTCAGCAATTGAATCAACTTCAGGCCGCAGGTGTTCCAATCAGCCCCCAGACAGTGAACCTCGCGGCGGCGATAGCCGCCGCGCTGAACAGTCAGGCGGTATCGGGGAAAGTACGGCTGGAAAGGCTCGCCGGAGCCTACATTGAATCGACTGGCATGACCGACGTATTCTTGACAGACTTGACATTGGAGCGATTGACTATTAACACCGCAAGCGGACCTCAAGAAGGGCTCAAGCAAGAAGTTCTGTGGCAGCGATGGGAGATAGAAGCATGACGAAGGACCACCAAAGCCGCCATGATCGCAGAAGAGAGCGAGGGGCCGCACATCCGTCACCAGACACAGTGATCATGGTAGCAGGAATAGTGACGACTACTCCGCCACAGCTCCTAAACCCTATGCCGTCTGACACTCTCCGTATCGGTGTGCCGATCATGCGTCCCGGCTTCATCACAGCTACAGGATTGCTGCCCCCGTCAGGAGGGGGTAGTTCGCGAGTCTGGCTCTCGCCGTAATTGTTTTCAGCGTCTATTCCGTCGCCGCCTTTTGGACAGGCATCGCGCTTGACGTAGCGATTTCCGCTACTCTGTTCGCTTGCAACATCGCCAATTTGACGCGGCTTTAATCATTTACAGCACGAGCGAGTCTAATAAGGCGTCCAATTCTTTCCCGTTCAACGTGGTTTGCTCTAGGAGTTTCTGCGCCACAGCTTCGATAGCAGACCAGTGCTGAATTACCAATTCCTTCGCTTTGCGTTCGGCACTCACAAGGTCTTCGTCTTTGCAATCCGGCCTCTGGTTCAGCTTGCAAAACGCCTTTCGTGCGATGTCGTAGTCGTTGCGAGCGCAGGCAGCGCCCTCTCGTTGGTAACCGGCAGGATCGTGGCGCATGTGCGCAGCAGGCCCAGCCAGCGCTATCCACAGGCATTGCTCCGAGTACGCGGGATTTTCTGCGAGACATTCGGGAACCCGCGTATGCCCTGCAAGGTACACGCCCCAGAGCGATATGCTTCCGCGCGAGACCTGTTCCGCAGCCAGCCCAAGACGGCGAGCTACTACCGCATGGCCCGCTTCGTGATGAGCGACGCTGGCTTTATCGATGGGCGACAGCAGGATGTTTTGGCTCATGGCTAGTTCTCCGTACCGACCTTCCTCGTCTCGGTTCTTCGCCGAGAGGATTGTCACCCCTCTATCGGCTAGCGTATCGCTTGGACAATCCGAGCGGCCACGCATGATGCCCAGCAGCCCGATGGGTTACTCGCTCAATTCGACCGGGTCGCCCTCGACCGGGACAAAGATGCAGGTGATCTTGAGCGCTCGCTTGCTCGACAGCGGCAGCCGTGACCAGCATCCGCGAAAGACCGGAGGGTCGGGCAGTGCGATGCTGAACTTGGGCGCGGCGTCACGCTTCATCAGCACGTCGCCGAGCAGGTAGCGGAAATTATTCCCGTCACCAACGGGATTCATGACGCAGCCCTTGGCCTCGATGATCCAGCGCTCGCCGTCTTTGGTCGCTTCGATGTCGTGGCCGCGCTCGTTACCCGGATGCACCACGCACGACCAGCCGTCGCGCTTGAGCCACGCGACTGTGCGGCTGATAACCTTCGCCTCGCGATGCGCGGTCACCTTCTTGACGAACAGAGCCGCCTTCTCTTCTGCCTTAGTCATGGTCAGTTACTCCGTCGCGGCCTTCCGCGTCTCTGCGGTCTCGTCCGCTTGCAACGCCGCTAGCTTGACCGCCGCCTCTTTGAGCACGACCGAATCCGCGATTGCGTATCGCCGATAGATCGATTCGGTCTTGTGCCCGACCATCTTCATCGCCGCCGACCGCGCGATGCCCGCGCGTTCCAGATTGCGCACCGCCGTGCGCCGCAGATCGTGCGGCAGGCGGCGGACGCCCGCGCGCTTGCACGCGCCGAGCCAGAGCCCACGGAAATTGCCGATGGGCTTGCCTTCGTCGTCATGGAACAGATGCGGGATGATCTGCCCGGTAGATTTTTCGAGCGCCTTGGTGCGCTCGCGCTGGGCGACCAGCACGGCGCGCAAGGCCGGGGTCAATGGGAAGTCGCGGCCTTCACGGTTCTTGGTCTCGCCCGGTTCCAAACGCAGCCAGCCGCCGTTCAAATCGAGATGCTTCACGCGGCGCGTCAGAATCTCCGACGCGATGCGCCAGCCGGTCATTCTCGCGACTTCGAGCGGCCCCCGAAGATACTCGGGCAATTCGGCGACGATCCTGTCGAACTCGGCCAGTTCAAAAAATCCACTGCGCGCGTCCGCTTCCTTCAGCATCGCGATTGGCGGGATGCGCTGCACCAACGGCGGATCGCACTTCGAGGCGAGATGAAACGCGCGTCGCAGCACCGCCAATTCGCGATTCACGGTGCCGTTCGCCGGGTGCCGTTTGTATCTCGTTTTTGCTGCGAGTCGGTCGGTCTTGTATTCCGCGATTCGGTTGCCGCTCAAATCGACGACTGGGTAATCGCCGCCGAAGTACGCGCGGACATGCGCACACGCTTCGCGCATCCTGCGGGCCGACCGCAGGTTGTTGACCGTGTAGTCGCGCTCGACCAGAGCGAGCAGGTCGTTCAACGTGACCTTGCGCAACTCCACCGGCAACGCCACGCCCGCGCGCACTTCCTCGATCCGCTTTTCAAGCATCGCCTGCGCGATCTCTTTGGTCGCGAAGCCGTACTCTCTGCATTGCAAGCCGTTGTTCGAGTACGAGATCGACCACGTCTCGGCGGTCACGCGCTTACCGGTCTTGCGGTCGATGTAGCTCGATTGAAAGATCGAGCCGAGCCCGCGCTTGCCCGAGCCCGCTCGCAAGACACGCTGCTTGCCGCGCCGTTTCGGCTTGGGCGCTTCGATCACTTCTCCGTTCTCTTCACTCCTTTCGTCTTCCACCTTTCTGTTTGCTCCTTCGCAAATAGGCGGTCAGTGCGTTGGCGACTACTTCCTGCACCGGGACGCCCCTCTCGACGGCGCGCATCCGCGCCTCGCGCCATAGGTCTTCGGGTAAACGCACCCCGACGCTGACCAGCCTCACCTTCGCGCTCGCCGCCACTTTGCGTCCTTTCATGTGAGCATTCTAGCATGTTGGCTTTCTCACACAATGAGGATAAGCAAACCTCTGGGAGTGCGCGGTATTGCTGGACAATTCGCGACGCCCAGCACGATGCCCGGCTAAACTGCACCTTCTACCAGTTTTACGCCCTGCGTGACGCCAGCCACGCGCGCAACTTGTCGCGGTCGAACAGCACGCGCTTGCGTGAAAGCCTGTGCGTGAAAGGAGCCCACGCCCCGTTGTGCAAGGCCTGTCGGCGAATCCATGCAGGCGTGCAGCCGCAAAGTCGCGCCGCCTCATCGACCGTCAGCGGTTTGTAGGATTCGCTTTGCGCGCCGTTGCTGGACTCGTGCTCGCGCTCGGCGCGCCTGCGGCGAAGCAACGCGGCGGTCAACACGGATTGCACGGCGGCATTCTCCGCCAACAGCGCCGTTAGATCATTGCTCGTCGCTTCGGCTATGGCATTCTGGTTCGCCGCGACGGATGCGAGTGTCGGTGTCATGCTTCTAGGTCTACTCATTTGATTTTGCTCGTTAGCGAAGTGCCGACTCCATTTCAGCACGCCGGGGTTCAGCCTGAAGCGAGCAATCGCACGGCTAGGCATGGTCACGCCCCGCCACCACGTCCTAGCAGGTCGAGATAATTCTCGCGCTCCCTGATATGACGCTCACGTTGCTCCGCACCCTTTCCGTTAACGCCGAGTTCTTTGGCAATTTCGTCTAGGTCCCGGTCTAGCCGTCTCCAAAGGCCGTCAGGACCTCGACAAGCAAGGCCGCAGGCCTCCAAAGCGGACAGGTGGTATTGGGCGCTGCGAGCTGACCTATAGCGTCGAGTTTGAGCTATATCTCTAGAGGTTCGTCCTTGTTTCGTGTCGAGTAGCTGGTAGACAAGGCGTTTGGTCTTTCCAAGCGCACCCGTCCGCCAAACGTCATGACCGGTGTCGGCGAAGTCAACGTTACATTCAGATCTCACTGGGGGTGTGGGAGAGAATGTAACGATAGGTTCGCTATGCGATTTCTGCGGCACTAGGGCCCAGATTTGGGGCATTCCCTGCCTGCTTTTATCGTAGAGCCGAAGCCATCCCTTTTTTTGGAGCCGCTTATTGGACCTGCACGCCGTCGGTGCTGTAGTACCGGCCATCTCCGCCAGCTGACGCGCGCTGGCATAGTAATTCAGGCTCCGGCTGCGTCGCGCTAGTTCAAGATGAGCTGCTAACACGTGGCAATCGTTGGCAACCGGGGTGCCTTTCCAATCAGTGTCTGACATCGAACGCTCGATGTCGGCGATCACCTCCTCCACCCCGCTGGCCCCGCTGATGACGGGATGTTCGCGCACCCATTTCTGCGCCCTCCTGTAATCGCGCTCGAAATATTGCCGAGCAGCCGCTTCGCCGTCTGATAGTTGGATCTTGTGGAGTTTCTTTCCCCGACATTTTTGGGGTCAAGTAAAGCCTTCAACAGCCATCGCCCCGAAATACCGCCGTTTGCCGCCGCTATCTCGATGCGCCAAAGTAGCCCTGAGTCGGTCTTATCGTTTCCGGTTCGTTCCCCCTTCCGCAGCAGATCGAATAGCGACCGAGGTAACCGCTGAACACTGCTCGACCGCGACTCCAGTGAATAGAGCGCCTCGGCTATCGAAGCGGGGAAAACCAAGGCGACGGGGCTTCCCAAACGGTGCGCCGCGAATGGGGGCCGATCACGCTCCGCACGTCGATTCCCCGTGCGCGAGCGTCTTTCTTGAGACGAAGCCTCAGCTCAGCGTTCGTAACCCTGACGAAGAGATGACGATGACCATCACGACCCGACGCCATGACGACTGGTCGAAATCCGCTAACGACCAGATATGGAGCGAGTTCGGCTTCGACGTAGCGTCCGCTTCATTTGGTCGTCTGCGTCGAGGGCGAGAACGTCGTCACTTACCTCGACGGCGAACGACAGCCCCAACCGAATCGCTTGGTCGATGGACACCCAGCCCAGCAATCTGTTGTCGGGTCCTATCAACAGTGCGCTGGTTTCTTGCTTGGCTACCGCACGTGCGAAGTCCTCGACGACCTTCGAGTTGGCGAAATAGCCGCGCTCTTTGACGACCGCAGGATTAATTCCGCGCTCTGTCACGAGCATGTCGAAATGCTGCTCGCTCAAACTCACCGTCGCCATAGGGCTCATTCCCATCCCCATGCCGATGGCAGTGCCGTTAGCGGCACACCCGTCGCCGCTATACAGCCTCCGTGCCGCAGACGCTTGTGCGCCCGCGACGGCGGTCTCCAAAACCGCTGCGACCGCTCGGCGGCTACGGCGCTAAGGTGGTTGGTAGGCACCGCACCCCAGTGGGGTGCGCGGATTGAGCGGATGATGGTGCTTGTAGATCGAGGAGAAGACTGACGAGACAGCCAAAGCGAGCAGCGACAGCTCAAGAGAATACGGCGCTGAGCCGCCGAAATTTCGGTCGAGCCCGCTTCGTCGAAGAGGGCAAATTGCAGTGACGATAAAAGAGACGGGGTACATCTGATCTGCGCTCCTCCATCAGCGCGCGACCGGTGTCCCGTCTCCTCCCCAGAGCACTATCATCCTAGCTCATCTCTCATCAAAAGTACGCCGGGGAGGCAGGAGAAACTCAACTGTTATAGACAGGTGTTGGATGCAAGCGTGACTCGGAAATTGCCGCTCGACCTTGAGTCCTAAAAAAGTCATCGGTCTGAACTCGCGAGCGGATCAACGATTCTATCGCACGGGCGTTTAATGCCTCACGGTCCAGCTCGTTAGGTCATTCGTGCTCTTTCGGTTCCGTGGGTGAGTTTCGAGCGAGCGCACGCGCTTCGTCCAGCTCAGCCAACGCAGTCTCAGTCTCCAAGCGTCACGCGCTCGACGCGTCGGGGCTAAGTCGAGATTCACATTTCCGCGATCATACGGTCGCGGCCTCATTGAAGGACATTCAATTTGAATGTGGCAGTTTCCGTTAAACGCTATCGCGCCTTGTTCATGGACGCCTGAGGAATCTGAAGTAGAAAGCGGCGAACACCAGGACGATGCCGATATTCACTGCCAGCCGTTCCCAGAATCGGTTTCTGAAGAACACGAAATCTACACCGACGATGAGGGCTGCCATCGCCACCACGTAAAGCACGACAGCTACCTGTCTGCCCATTTCAGATTCCTCGCTTAAACTAAGGTCCATGTCATGCGTCGTCGGTGTGTCCGGTGCCATTGATCGGTGGCTGCTCGGTGCGCTCGGGACCGCCGCGCGCCTTGTTCATCAAAGCCAACAGCGCGAGCTGGTCGCTCTCGTCGAGCCGCGCGGCCATGATCTGAAACTTCTCGTCATCCTCCATCACCGGACGGCCATCTCTGCCGGTGACCTCGACCTTCAGCGGCGCGGCGTAACCGTTTAACTTCGCCCTGTGGACAAGAACCCGAAGCGCGGCCTCTATCGAGCGCGTATCGCCCCGCTCGATGCCGGGCCGGAGCGCCCAGTACATCTCTTCAACCCTCAATGAATCGACTTGCCGAAGTTGCTCAGCGGCAGCAACCGGGATGCGCGCCAATGCGCGTGTCGCTGCCCTCCAAGCACCGGAAGCATCTTTGTAGCCCAACGCTTCAGCTATAGATTCAAACGTCTCGCCCCGTTGGAGCCGTTCGAGGACCTGCGCTTCGCGTTGCCGCGCTTGGATGCTTTTCATGGAAGTCTTGCTGTTTGCTCCGCGTCGCATTTTTTTGACTGCGCTTGAATTGACGAAATTCTACCATGTCGGCAGAGACTGGGCTTGCATGGAGCGACGGCAAAATCGAAGTATGGAGCCGCAATTATGGTTCAACCCGAACTGCACCTGCGCACGAGAGTCGCGGCGGGACGACAGCGGTCCCTTACAGGCTGGTTTAGCTTTGAGAGGATTCAAGCGGCTCCGCACGGTTCGCTGGTGGTGCGGTTGATGATGGCGGCTAACGACATGCAACTCGCGAATTGGAGCGTGGTCCCGTGGCACGGAGCGCAACGACCAGTGCATCGCCACATGCAGCAGGGTGCGATCCAGTACTTTATCCGGCTTCAAAGTGGGCACCTCAGGGAAGCCCTCAAACTAGTCGGAAAGCTACGAAAGGAACCGCAACTGTTGGACCGGGTCACCAGATGCTCCATCGAGGCGAGGCACGCCTTCTTCAAACTTGTGGACTGCTTACGCGGGGGACCGGATCACCAAAAGTACGAAGCGCTCATAGGTCGGATGAGGAACCAGATCGCCTTCCACTATGACGAATCGCAGGTCAAAAAGGCTCTGGTTCGGCTGGCGGACGGGAACTCGCCCGTGCGGGCAAAAGTCACACTGGGAATGGACTACTTTCTCGATAGGTTCAATCTCGCGGATACGGTCACAGAAACGATCTTTGTACGCGGATCATGGGCATTCCTCCGGGCGCTGACGTTGAGCAAGAGTTCAACCGCAGCCGAAAATTCGTTAACGAATTGTGCGTCGGCTATCTGCGCTTCGTCAGAGAGTTCGCGATCAATTATATCCGCGAGTACGCTTCGGTCTGAGGCTCGGGGCTAAGTCGGCCACGACCTCGCGAGTGATCGCATCGGTATGGGGCTCGCTCTGCACCGGTTCGCGGTCAGGCCGAAAGCCCGCCAGAGCCGGGCAGCGCCAGCGACGCGGCCCCGAGGGCGCGGTGGACACTGGCGCGCGCCTCTTGAACTTCGTCAAAAAGTGCGTACAAGGGCCGCGCGGTTGTGACTTCTTCAGAGGTTCTAAGTTTGCGTATTCGCCAATGTTGGCCCAAAACTGTTGCAGACAAGGGCAAGGAAGTGACCATGCCTAAAGGACGACCGAGAAAGGATGCCGCGAGCGCAATAGCCGCGCAGGCAGTAAAAGCCACAAGGCAAACGGCAACGGAGCCAATCTCGGCTTCGAGGCCCAGCTGTTCCTTGCCGCCGATAAGTTGCGAAAGAACTTGGAGCCATCCGACTACAAGCACGTCGCCCTCGGTTTGATATTCCTCAAGTACATCTCCATTGCCTTCGAGGCGAAGCGGGCCGAGCTTGCTGGCCGAGGATGCCTGCCGCCGCCGAAGACCCGGACGAGTATCTGGCCGAGAATGTCTTCTGGGTGCCGAAGGAGGCTCGCTGGTCGCACCTCCAAGCCAATGCCAAGCAGCCGACCATCGGCAAGATCGTCGATGATGCGATGGCCGCCATCGAGGCCGCCAATCGAGGCCTCAAGGGCGTGCTGCCCAAGGACTACAACCGCCCAGCCCTGGACAAGGTGATGCTGGGCGAGTTGATCGACCTCGTCTCCGGCATCGCCATGGGCGAACCGGGCGACAAGGCCAAAGACCTCCTGGGCCGGGTCTATGAGTATTTCCTCGGCGGCTTCGCCGGTTCCGAGGGCAAGCGTGGCGGTGAGTTCTACACGCCTCGCTCGGTCGTGCGTGTGCTGGTCGAAATGCTCGAACCCTACAAGGGCGGGTGTATGACCCGTGTTGCGGATCAGGCGGCATGTTCGTCCAGCGCGAGAAATTCGTCGAAAGCCACGGCGGACGCATTGGCGACATCGCCATCTACGGCCAGGAGTCGAATTACACGACGTGGCGGCTGGCCAAGATGAACCTCGCCGTGCGAGGCATTGACGCCGACATCAAGTGGAACAACGAGGGCAGCTTCCACAAAGACGAACTGAAAGACCTGCGGTTCGACTTACATCCTCGCCAATCCACCGTTCAACATCTCCGATTGGGGCGGCGAACGGCTGCGAGAGGATGCCCGCTGGGCCTATGGTGTGCCGCCCGTCAGCAACGCCAACTACGGCGTGGCTCCAGCACATCCTATGGCACCTTGCGCCGAACGGCACCGCTGGTGTCGTGCTGGCGAACGGATCGATGTCATCCGGGCAGAGCGGCGAGGATGTGATCCGCCGGGCGATGGTCGAGGCTGAGTTGGTGGACTGCATGGTGGCCTTGCCCGGCCAGCTATTCTACTCGACACAGATACCGGCCTGTCTCTGGTTCCTGGCCCGCCGCAAGAACCCAGCGGGAAATTGCGTGATCGGCGTGGCGAGGTGCTGTTCATTGATGCACGCAAGCTCGGCACATTGGTGGATCGGACACGGCGGGAATTCTCAGACGACGACATCGCCAAGATCGCCAATACCTATCATGCTTGGCGTGGCGAGAAGGACGCCGGGTCCTATGAGGACGTTCCAGGCTTTTGCAAGGCGGCAACGCTCGACGAGATCAGAAGCCACAACCACGTCCTGACACCTGGACGGTATGTCGGCGCGGCGGATGTCGAAGACGATGACGTGCCGTTCGAGGAGCGGTTTGCAGCGCTGAGGGCGAAGCTGGAAGAGCAGTTTGTGGAAGCCGACAAACTGACGGCGACGATCCGCGCGAAGCTTGCGGGAGTAGGTATCCGTGGGTGACTGGCTTGCCGTTCGACCTGCTACAAGAACCTGTGCGAAACGGGATTTATAAGCCGAAGCAGTTCCATGGTCGCGGCTCCAAGAAATGACGGGAACCTTTCGGGCATCGCGCCTCCGCGCAGTGCCAATGCACCGCGTCGAACTAACCGAATCAGAACTCCAACGCTTTCTTCTTGCAAAGGGCGACCGTTATATTTGAGCTGAGCGATGCTCTCTTACCGCAGAAGGTGCGGGCAAATGCAGCATGTTCTTGAGTTGGACGGTGACACCACGTTCGAGTCCTCGATAATTCGTGCCCGCCCAGACCCAACCAAGGCCTCATCTCTCTTTCTTTACTATTTTTTCACTCTCCGGTGGGCTTTCCCAACGGGATACGATACGAAGGCACGTTGCGGTGGCAGGCATCACTGGAACTGATCTGTCGCAACTTGCCATACCGGTTCCTGCGATTGACGAGCAATACGCTATTGCTTCCATCCTCGGCGCTCTTCGATGACAAGATCGACTTGAATCGCCGCATGAACGAAACGCTCGAAGCGATGGCACGAGCGATCTTCAAGGACTGGTTCGTCGATTTCGGCCCCACACGCGCCAAGATGGAAGGTGGTCGCGCCTATCTCGCACCGGAGGTATGGGCGCTATTTCCGGATCGGCTCGATGATGAGGGGAAGCCGGAGGGATGGAGTTAGGGGCGGTACGACAGATTGAATTTAGTCAAGGACTGGTCGCGGTGAAACGGCTATCTCCACAAGCGCACTTTCCCGTCCTGGGATCGGGGAAGTCTCGAGTTATGGGTGATCTTTCGGGTGAAGCAGTATGCTCAACGTTGTCGCGGTATTCGCGCATCACACCTGCTATGCGGAGTGGAAAAGCCCATTTCAACGATTCACGACGTCGTCTCTTTTGGGGTACGTAGAGTCTAGTCATGAGATGGGCTAGTTCATGCCGCCTGCTTACGCCTACGTATCAGCGCGGGACAAGGTCTACAAAGGGTATGGGCCGTTTCAATCATGACCAGCCGTTGCCGCCAGCGCGTCGCAGCAAGATTCCTTAGCTCGTTTTCTCTTATCAGCAGATCTCTCAAGTGGCAAAGGCATTTGGAGAGTTCGTCTCGCCTTGCTTTGCGAGAGTCGCGGTCGAACGGACGAGGAACCAATCTACTCGCCGCGACCCGTGACCTACTCCTGCCGAAATTGATGTCCGGGGAAATCCGCTTGAGAGACGCCGAGAAGATGGCCGAGGCCGCATCGTGAGTCCGGGTATCGCCGAAAGCGATGTCGAGGAAGCCGCGCTCGCTTGGCTTGCCGAGGTCGGTTATGCAACGGCGAGCGGGCTCGACATTGGACCGGACGGAACGAGCCCGAGCGCGCCAACTACAGTGACGTTCTACTCATCGAACGTGTCCGCGTCGCTATCGCCAAACTCAATCCGACATTGTCACCCGAGACTCGCGCCGAGGTGCTGGCGAAGGTGACGCAAACCGAAAGCCCATCCCTCGTCGAGGAAAACCGCCGCCTGCATCGCTATCTGATCGAGGGGGTGCCGGTGAGGGTGAAGCGCGCGGACGGTTCCATCGGCGGGGAGCAGGCGCGGCTGATCGACTTCGATAACCCGGAAGCCAACGACTGGCTCGCCGTCAACCAGTACACGGTGATCGAGAACAAGGCCAACCGGCGACCGGACATGGTGGTCTTCGTCAATGGCCTGCCGCTTGGCGTGATCGAGCTGAAGAACCCCGGCGACGAGACTGCCACGCTCGACGGCGCGTTCAACCAGTTGCACACCTACAAGGCGCAGATTAGTTCGCTCTTTCGCACCAACTCGGCCCTTGTGATTTCTGACGGTCTCACCGCCCGTATCGGCTCGCTCACCGCCGACCGCGAACGCTTCATGCCTTGGCGCACAGTGACGCGCGACGACCTAGCCCCCAAGGGATCGCTCGAACTGGAGACCGTTCTCAAGGGCGTCTTTGACCAGCGCCGATTTCTCGATCTCGTGAAGGACTTCATCGTCTTCGGTGACACCGGCAGTGGGCTTGCCAAGATTCTGGCTGGCTATCACCAGTTTCACGCCGTGCGGCAAGCGGTGAAGCGCACGATCACCGCCACGCAACCTAATGGCGACCGCAAGGTCGGCGTGATCTGGCACACGCAGGGGTCGGGCAAGAGCCTGCTCATGGCGTTCTACGCTGGGCAGATCATCAAGCACCCCGCGATGGAGAACCCCACTCTGGTGCTGCTCACCGACCGCAACGATCTGGACGACCAGTTGTTCGCCACCTTCAGCATGTGCAAGGACCTGCTGCGCCAGACGCCGCAGCAGGCGGTAGATCGAGACGAGCTGCGCAAGATGCTTGACCGGCCCTCGGGCGGCGTCATCTTCACGACACTGCAAAAGTTCTCGCCCGAGCATCGAACGACCGACTATCCCGTGCTCACTGACCGACGCAACGTAATCGTGATCGCAGACGAGGCGCACCGCAGTCAGTACGGCTTCCGCGCAAAAGTCGAGCGCAAGAGCGGCGACATCTCCTACGGCTTCGCCAAATACTTGC
>CAVYTJ010000034.1:0-17281 GCA_963771325.1 uncultured delta proteobacterium
GATGCGATCAACCACGGTCGCTACGCCGCCATCACGGCGCGGCTTCATCGAAATGCAAGGGGGAATCCCGGTGGTAGTGGATGGCGAGGTAGTCGGAGCCATCGGCGCGAGCTTCGCCACACCTGATCAAGACGTACGTGTCGCGCGAGCGGGGTTGGTGGACCTCGGCCTATGATTCGTCGAGTACGGCCTCGATCAGCTCAGTAACTGCGTTTCATCTGCCGGCGCCGGCCTCGGCAGAGCGAAACTTAGCTCACGACGTTGACCGGGTGACCGCGGATCGCCCGAGGTCTTGACTACCGGGGACATTCGATTGTTTGATGTGACGCGCAAACGGTGGGGTTCCACCGAGAACCGCTCATCCAAGTGAGCTGATGACTCCTATTGGTGTCGAATACGGGTAGGGGCCTTTCTTCTGAAAGGACCCTGCCGCAAGGGACAGGGTCCTCCTCTGATGCGAGCGGCGGGCATCTCGCAAACATTCCGACGAGCATTCCGGAGGCTTTGGGCTTGCGTAAAAGTCTGATCCGGGAGGTCGACTAATGACGTTCACCGGAAGGGGCAAACAACTCACCATCCTGATTGGCGAAACCGATCAATCCCACCACCAGGCGCTGTACATGGCAATCATCGAGATGCTTCGGCGCGCGGGATGCAGTGGCGCCACTGCCATTCGGGGCGTGGCGGGCTTTGGCGCCTCGTCACTGATTCACACGGCTTCGATCCTTCGACTGTCGATGGATCTTCCACTCGTGATCATCGTCGTCGACCGCCCCGAACGGATCGATCGCATCATCGGCCCGCTCCGCGAAATGGCTCCGAGCGCGCTCATCACGGTGCAAGAGGTGGAAGTTGTTCAATCGGGAGCACCCTTCAAGGAAGGATTGCCCGACGTGAAGGTTTCTGAGGTGATGCAGCGTGAAGTCGCCACGCTACATCCTGACAGTCCGATAACCGCCGTGGTTGAACTGCTGCTGGACAAGGACTTCACGGCGGTGCCGGTGGTCGACGATCAGGACAAGGTCGTCGGAATGGTCAGCGACAACGACCTGCTGACGCGCGGCGGAATGAAGGTCACGATCAGTCTGAAGCGGGCGACCGATTTGGATTACGTGCGAGGGCTTCACGATTCTCTGGAGAACCCCCACCGCAAAGTGTCGGAGGTGATGACGAGTCAGGTGGTGACGATCACTCCGGATGCCATTCTTGCCCGAGCCGCCAGGCTGATGGTCGAAAAACATCTCAAGCGCCTGCCGGTCGTGGACAGCGACGGAAAGCTGGTGGGAATCCTGGGCAGACTGGACATTTTAAACACGATCGCGGCGGTCCATCTGCCGCAATGGCATCCCGCAGCACATCCCGCCGGCGCCCAAGCGACGGTCGCCGACGTTATGACGCGTGAGGTTCCAACCGTGCACGATTCAGCCGCCGTCGAGGAAATCTTCGAACTGCTGGTGTCGTCGTCGCACAAGCGCGTGGTCGTCGTGGATGATAAGCGGCAGGTGGTCGGGATTATCGCCGATTCCGATCTGATCTCCCGGGTGAGCCGCGAGAGCTGGCCGGGCATCCTGGAGGTCCTCATCTCCAAGGTCCCAATCGGCACTGTCAGCACTGAGGCGCGCAGGCATATTCAGAAGCTGCGCGCACGTTCCGCCAGGGAGTTCATGACCCGCGACGTGATCACGGTGCGCGACAAGATGCCGGTCGCGAGCGCGTTGGCGCTCTCGGCGGAAAAACGGGTCAAGCGGCTGCCGGTGGTGAACGCCGAAGGCGAGTTGGTTGGGATCGCGGGACGCACCGAGATGATGCGGGCGCTGCTGGCCTGACCAAGATCAGGAAAGGATTCAGAGGGTGCTGCAAGTATTGTTCGTCGCGCTTGGCGGGGCCATCGGGTCGGCGGCTCGTTATCTGGTGGGTGGATGGTTTGCGGCCCGGTTCGGCGCGGCGTTTCCGTACGGAACGTTCGTGATTAATGTGACGGGGAGCTTCATCATCGGGTTTTTCCTCGCGTTCGCTCAGGACCGGGTATCAATCAGCCCTTACTGGCGCCTCTTCTTTGCGGTTGGCTTCGTCGGCGGCTATACGACCTTTTCGACCTTCGAGTATGAAGCAATTCGACTGCTCCAGGATGGTGAAATGCTGCTGGCGGCGGTCTACCTAATGGGAAGCGTCGTGACCGGCGGCGTCGCCGCAATCGCGGGTATCGCGCTCGGCAGTTGGATCTAAAATGGCGCCGATAGTGCTCACCACTTCTCCGCAAAAGGACGGATCTCCTGCTCGAAGGTCCACGCATCGCGCGGCTGCCGATAAAGCTGCCAGTACGCCTCCGCGACCGCGACGGGGCTCATGAGCTGTCCCGGCTCCAGGTTCTTCAGCCCCTCCTCTCCTGCTCTCTCCCTGATCCGATCGCGCACCCATGCGGTGTCCACTCCCGCATCGATGATGAGATGGGCGACGTGGATATTGCGCGGTCCGAGTTCCCGCGCAACACTTTGAGCGACCGCGCGAAGACCAAATTTCGCGCTGGCGAACGCCGCATATCCGACGCCGCCTCTCAGGCTTGCGGTGGCGCCGGTGAAGAAGATGCATCCCCGCTCGCGCGGCAGCATCAGGCGCGCGGCTTCCCGGGCGGCCAGGAATCCCGAATAGCAGGCCATCTCCCAGACCTTGCGGAAAACCCGCTCCGTCGTCTCCAGCAGCGGAAAATTAACGTTGGCCCCGATGTTGAAAATGCAAACCTCCAGCGGCGCTCGCCTGTCCGCATCCTGCAGGAAGGCGGTGATCTCATCCTCCTTGCGCGCGTCGAGCGAGCGCGCGACGATTCGCCCGCCCGAGCCCTCGATGTCCGCGACCAGCGGCGCAAGCTTTTCACCGTTGCGGCGCCCGGCAAAAACCACGAAGCCTTCCGCGGCGAACTTTTTCGCGATCGCGGCGCCGATATAATCGCCAGCGCCGATCACCGCCGCCGTAGCGTTCCTCTGTTCCAAGGATCTTCCTCCTCGCGTCAAATCGTCACCGGGCGGGCACTTATGCAGGTACTCCCGCCGCCATCGATTGGTGACTCCTCTGGTCATCAAGGCTTCGTGCGGGCGCTCGCCCTCAAACGGCGGCGGTTGGGTCCACGTTCTATGGTATCCCTTTCCACCCGTCGCGCCGCGCTCTTGAGTATGCGTCGCGAAAGCGCCTCGTCGTTGACCGCCCGCGCGAGAATCACCGCGCCAACCATGCAGGCGAAGGCGGCGATCGCCTCCTCGTCGCGGCGCGCGCGAGTATCGTCCGGCATCAGGCCGGCCAAAAACCCGAGCGCGTCCTTCAACCCGCTGGTGAAAGCCTGACGAACGGCGGCAGGCTCCCGGGCGATGTCGCAACTCAAAGCCGCGATGAGACATCCCCGGCCAGCGCTGTCACGGTGCGCTCGCGACAGGTAGTAAGCCACAATGTCGGAGAGGGCCTCGCTTCCCGGCTTGTCTTGCGCCGTCCGCCGCCAGGCGCGTTTTGACTTCGCCAGCGCGAAACCAACCGCCTCGGCCACGATCTCCTGCTTGGATCCGAATTGGCTGTACAGCCCGCCATGAGTAAGGCCGGCATCTTCGGCGATCGAATCGACGCCGGTCGCGCCGATGCCCGCTTCGCGGAAAAGACGCGCGGCCGAAGTCAGGATTTCTTCGCGGTTGTGCGCGGCTTTTTCTTTCGTAACCCGCATCCGGTGTGCCTCGCTTTTGCAATCGTGCTTGACATATTTGATTACGAGCGCCATTAATATATCAAACATGACGAGCGTCATCAATTGGAGTTTCCTTTGAATAAAGTCTGCGTGGTAGTCGGGGTTGGCGAAGGTCTGGGCGCGGCCCTGGCCCGCCGCTTCGCCGCCGGTTACAAAGTCGCGCTGGTGGCCAGAAGCGCGGGCGTGATCGAAGCCGTCGCCGGCGAGATCAAATCCGCGGGCGGCGTTGCGCTTGCGGTCCAGAGCGACGCCACCGTCGAGGCGGAGATCGCGGCCGCGGATGAACGGATCGCGCGCGAGCTTGGGCCCATCGAAGTTCTGATCTACAACGGCGGCCGGCGGCCGATGGGCCGGCTGCTGGAAACGACGCCCGAGATTTTCGAGCAGACCTGGCGGCTCCATACGTTTGGCGCTTTCCTGTGGGCGCGGCGGATCGCGCCGGCGATGCTCGCGCGCGGCAGTGGTTCGATTCTGTTCACCGGCGCGACCGCGGGTGTCCGCCCGTGGCCAAACTCCGCGGCGTTCGCTCCGGCGAAGTTCGCTCTGCGCGGCCTCGCGCAGGTGATGGCTCGCGACTTTCATCCGCAAGGCGTCCACGTTGGATATGTCAACGTGGACGGCGGTATCGACATGCCAATGCTGAGGAAATTCCGTCCCGACGGTAAGGACGAGGATTTCCTCAAACCGTCAGCGATCGCCGACGCGTTCTGGTACCTCGCACATCAGGATCCGAGCGCCTGGACCCACGAACTCGATGTCAGGCCCTTCAAAGAGAAGTTCTAGCCCGCAACCATCAGACCTTGTCATGGCGCATGATTTGACTTTGTGGGGAACCGGCACCGGGCGCACGATGCGCGCCCACTGGATGTTGCTGGAACTCGGACTCGAGTACCAGTTTCATCCGATCCAGGCGCGCACCGGCGAAACCCAGACCGAGGAATTCAGGCGGCTTAACCCGCGGCACAAGATTCCAGTCCTTCGCCACGGGCAGTTTGTGTTGACCGAGAGCGCCGCGATTATCCAGTATCTCAGCGAAACCTTCGCCGATTCCGAAAAGCTCTACGTGCCGAAGGACGCCAGGAGCCGGGCGACCATGAACGAATGGTGTTACTTCATTGTCTCCGAGCTCGACGCGGCTTCGCTCTACGTCGTGCGGCGTCACGAGGGACTCAAGCACGTCTATGGCGAGGCGCCGGGCGCAGTCGAGGCGGCAAAGAAATATTTTCTGCACAACCTCGAAGCGATGGCTTCACGGGTCGAGAGCGATGGCCCGCATTTATTTGGCGTGCGATTCAGCGCCGCGGACATTCTCTTGATGACCTGTCTGGATTGGGCGATGGCGAGCCGTATCGCCCTGCCCGGCCCGTTTTCAAACTATCGCCAACGAGTTGCACAACGTCCAGCCTATCGGGCGGCGCTCAAACGGAACTTCGCACAGTAGCGGAGCCGCGCCGTCAGAGGTCAAAGAAATGCCAGGACCGTTAGAAGGCGTTCGCGTGCTGGATTTTACGTCGATGGTCGCGGGTCCGGTCGCGACCATGATGCTTGCCGACCAGGGCGCCGAGGTGATCAAGCTCGAACCGCCGCGCGGCGACTTGATGCGCCACTTAAGCCGCGGCCGCAACGGGATGTCCGGGTTCTTCCTCTGCTGCAACCGGAACAAGCGCTCGCTCGCGGTCGATCTCAAAACGGCCGAGGGCCTCGCGATCGTCAAGAAATTGATCGCTACGGCGGACGTCCTGGTTCACAACTTCCGTCCCGGAGCCGCCGAACGTGTCGGTCTCGGCGAAGACGCCGTGCGCGCCATCCGGCGCGACATCGTCTATGTATCGATAAACGGGTTTGGCGAGCGCGGTCCGTACGCGGGCCAGCGCGCCTACGACCCCGTGATTCAGGCCTTGTCCGGGCTGGCGGAAATCCAGCGCGACCGCGACACCGGACGCCCGCGGATGGTGCGCACCATCATCGCCGACAACACCACCGCGCTGACCGCGGCCCAGGCGATCACCGCTGCGCTTTTCGCGCGCGAACGATCCGGGCAAGGGCAACACGTGCGGATCGCGATGCTGGACGCGATGATTTCCTACCTGTGGCCCGAAGCGATGGCGAGCCTGACTTTCGTGGGTGATGAGATCGATCCCTCCGAGGGTGACGTCGGACCCGACATGGTATTCGCGGCGCAGGACAGATACCTCACTGCCGCTGCGCTGTCCGATGACGAATGGGCCGGCATGTGCCGCGCGCTCAATCGGCAGGATCTCATCGAAGACCTCCGCTTCAAGACCGCGCGCGACCGCTCCGTACACGCGGTGGAACGGCGGGAAATCGTGTCCGCCGAACTGGAGAAATGGACCGCGAGCGAAATCCTAAAGCGGCTGCTGAGCAACGACGTCCCGTCCGCCCCAGTCTTGAGCCGCTTCGAACTCCTCCAGGATCAGCAGGTTCAGGAAAATCACATCTTCGAAGAATTTCAGAGCAAGCTCTTCGGAAAAATCCGGATGCCGCGGCCGGCGGCGCGTTTCGATCGGACTCCCGCCGGAGTTCGCGAGTTGGCGCCGCTGCTGGGTGCGGACAACGCGGCCATCCTGGGCGAGCTGGGCTACAGCACTGACGCTATCGCGCGCCTGACAAGTGGCCGTGTCCTCTATAATCGGCCAGCTAATTCACCCGCAGGGTAATTCGAACGAATCACGTTCCGTCGGAAATCGAAAAAGAGGAATTCCTGTGTCCAATACTAAACCCGTCGTAGTCGTGACCGGGGTAGGTCCGGGAACCGGAGCGGCGATCGCGCGCCGCTTCGCGCATGGTGGGTATGCGGTCGCGATGCTCGCACGCAATCGGGACCGGCTAGCCTTGCTAGAGCGCGAAATCCCCGGCGCGCGCGCGTATCAGTGCGACGTGACCGACGAAGCGCAGCTCGACCTCACGATCGAGGCTGTCCGCGCCGGTCTCGGAGTGCCGAAGGTACTGATCCATAACGCGGTCGGCGGCGCCTTCGGAAATTTCATGCAAATCGATCCTGAAGTCCTGAATCGAAACTTCCAGGTCAATACGATGGCGCTGCTGCATCTCGCCCGGCGGCTCGCGCCTGCGATGGTCGCGGCGGGCGAAGGCGCCATCATCGCCAGCGGCAACACCTCCGCGCTGCGCGGCAAAGCGGGCTTTGCGGGTTTCGCGCCGACCAAGGCGGCGCAACGGATTTTGGCGGAATCGATCGCGCGCGAGGTCGGACCAAAGGGCGTGCACGTCGCCTACGTGCTGATCGATGCGGTTATCGATCTGGAATGGACGCGCAAGCGATGGCCCGACGCGCCGGACGCATTTTTCATCAAGCCCGCGGCAATCGCCGACGAAATCTGGCACGTCGCGCATCAGGATCGCAGCGCCTGGTCTTTCAACGTGGAGATCCGGCCGTTTGGCGAAACCTGGTAGATGCGCGGCGGCGCGCGTAGTCGCATAAGCGAGACACTTATCCGCTCCAAAGAGGGATCGGAGGGATCATGAGTGAGCTACGAATTTTTTCCTACCTGCCCAACCCACGCATCTGGAAAGCGACGATCGCCGCGCGTCTTTGCGGCGTCGAAATCGAAGTGAGGGGCGCCTCGCCCAAGGAGCTTCAATCCTGGTTGTGGGACTTCGACGCACGGCCGCTCTCCACCGACGAACAGGCCCTGCTCGGCGACGGCGCGGCAGGCAAGGTCGGCTTCAAAGGGGCGCTGCATAAGACCGCAGCCTTCATGGAAGCGCATCCGTTCGGCACCGTACCGGCGGCTTTCAGTCCCGACGGCAAGGTCGGCATCTTCGAATCGAACAGCATCATGCGAGTCGTCGCGCGCCTGGGCGAAAGCAAATTCCCGCTATACGGCCGCGGCCCCTACGAAGCGGCACGGGTCGACAGCTTTTTGGATGCGAGCCTCGTGTTCGCTCGCGATTCGCAGCTATACCTGTTGTCGCTGATGAACGGCGCCGTCTCGTCGGAGATTCATTCGAGGGCGCGCGACGGGTTTGCGGGATGGGCCGCTGGAATCAACCAGGCGTTGTCGTCCGGCCGCGAGTACCTGGTGGGCGATAACGTCACGCTCGCGGACATTTGCTTCGCGGCCGAGTTGAGCCTGTTCTTCAACGAAAGCGCGAGGGCCGGCGTACTTGAGCAACAAGGGCTCGAGCCGATCCTGCATCGCGGGGCCGGCGCGCTGTTTCCGCGGGCCTTCGCGCACTTCGCCAGGCTGAGGGAGCATCCCGCGTTCGCTCCGGATCTGGCGCCGTACCTGAAAAAATTTGAGCCCGCCTTGTCAGCCTGCATGGCTGCCGGCTAGCGGCAGGCGCCGACATGACGAGGCTGGAGCCGGGGGAAGATCGGCGAAGCCACGTCATCAAGGTGACCGACAAGGGCCTGGGGCTGATTCGCAAGGGTTTTCCGGCCTGGCAAAAGGCCCAGGAGGAAGTGAATCGCCGCCTGGGAGCCGACAGCGTCGCGGCCTTAAAGTCGGTTCTTCGCAAGCTTCGTGACTAGAATGCGTGTTTTTTTGGCACGATGCTTGTATATGCAAGTAATACAGGTGACGCGTGGACACTTTCATTGAAGGTAGCGGCGGACAGCGATTCGCGGATGGCCAAAACAATCGCGATTTGCGAGTCGGCTTGGACGCCAGAGACCAAGATACAGCGCAGGATACGCAACAGGATCCGCCGCTCGATACGAATCCGCTGGAGGCTCTCAAGCACAATTCTGCCGACGAGCGCTATCGGCGAATCGAGCTGCGTGGTCGCGAGACGCTAAACCGACCTATCCCGGCGCGGCTGGCAGCATCGTGCAACAAAACTGGGCCAAAACCTTGCAAAGGGAAGCCGTTTGGTCGACCGGGGGTTGAAATCGGAGAGGCAAAACGGAAATTCCGGCTTAGACGTCCCGGCCAGAAAGAATCAGTTCGAGCAAACAAAATGAACGCTGACTCTGAACCCGTAGTTGAGAATCGGAATCCCACCAGTTGAAGTGGTGCACGAGAGAATTTATTGGCCCGACTCTTGTACATACAACATGTAAGACAGTGAAATGAACAACGTCATTGAAGTTAGCGACGAAGAGCAGTTCGCGAAGTGCTCAAAAAGTCGCGATTTGCAAGTCTACTACGACGCCGGGGATGTCGAGACTCAATTGATGGAAGCGATCGATAGTGCCTACGACTTCTTTCGCCTTCTCCATGTTTCAATGAGAAGGATAGCAACCAATCGACGGAGGCCATTTAAAGATGGAAACTAGCAATCAAGAATACAATCTGAGAACCGTGCGAGGGAGTAATCCGATGGATCCAGTAGCGGGTGAGTTCAACTTTACGCGCCTGGAAAAGGTGACCTTCGGGCCGGGCAAGGCCGCGGGCCTCGGACACGAGCTCGAGCGCAGGGGACTCAACCGCGCGCTGATCGTGACCGGCAAGACGCTGGGGCGCTCCAAGCTGCTCGACAAGGTGACCGCGGCGGCCGGCGCGCGCCTGGCGGGAGTGTTCAAGGGCGCGAGCCAGCACGTGCCTTCGCATACGGTTGTCGCGCTGGTCGAGGAGTACCGGCGCGCGGGCGCGGATTGCATGGTGAGCTTCGGCGGCGGCAGTCCGATCGACACGGTGAAGAACGCGGCGTGGCAGTTGATGGGCGGCCGCGCCGGCTCGCGCACGATAGATTTCGCCAGCGCGGCTACAACGTCTGGCAGCGGCGGCGAGATTCTGCATATCGCGATACCGACCACGTTGTCGGCGGGCGAGTTCACGCCGGGGGGCGGCGTCACCGACGAATCCACCAAAGTGAAGGGCGTGGTTGCCGACCCGCGCCTGCAAGCCCGGGCGATCATCCTCGATCCCGCGCTGACGGTCGAGACGCCGGCCTGGCTGTGGGCCTCGACCGGGGTGCGCGCGCTCGATCACGCGGTCGAGGGTTCGTACTCGACGCGCCATCAGCTGGTTACCGACACGCTGGGGGCGCGCGCAATTTCGCTGCTGGTCAATCATCTGCCCGCCTCGCTCAAGACCACCGGCGCCGAGTCGTTGGCGCATCGCGGACAATGCCAGCTCGCGGCGTGGTTCTCGAACTTCGGCACCATGAGTACGCGCGTCGGCATCTCGCACGCGCTGGGCCATCAGATTGGCCCGATGTGGGACGTGCCGCACGGGGTGACCTCGTGCATCACGCTGCCGCACGTGATGCGGTTCATGGCCGACGTCGCGCCGGAGCGCTTTGGTCCTATCGCCGAAGGGCTGGGGGTGCGTTTCGACGAGCGCAACGCGCGGGCGGCCGCGATGGAATGTGCGGAGCGGATGGCGAAGTTCGTCGCGCAGTTCGAAGTTCCGCATCGGCTGCGCGACGCGGGCGTGCCGCGCGCAGAGATCGGCACGATCGCGGGCACGGTACTCGAAGAGGTCGAGCGTTCGAGCACGGTCGGCCGCCCGATAACGCGCGAGGAGCTGGTCCAGTTGCTGGAGGCGGCGTACTAGCGGTCAAGTCACTCCGCGGCAAGAGCCGCGCCCGGTGAGGATAAAAATCGCTCCGCGTCGATCCTTCACTTCGGCAACCTTCGTTCAGGATGACAACGAAAAGACTTCCTTTTTTGTCATCCTGAGCGTCAGCGAAGGATCTCCGCGAAGCGATGGATTTTTCCAGCTTCAAAAAATAGTACGGGACAAAGCTTCAGTACCCGATAATCGCGTGCGGATCTGACAACAAAGCCTGCCCCGCAAAAATCGCAGAATTATGGTCAGTATGGAGGGCATCACATGATCCATGAGTTACGAGTGCTTCATTGCGTTCCCGGTCGCCTTCCGGCTCTGTTGAGACGGTTTGAGACCGATACGCTGCGGCTGTTCGAAAAACATGGAATCAAACAGCTCGGGTTCTGGACTGTAGCGATTGGAGAGTCGAGCAATGATTTGTTCTTGATTCTGCAGTGGGAATCTCTGGCTGAGCGCGAACAGAAATTTGGAGCTTTCCTGAACGATCCGGAATGGCTCGAAGCACGTAGGAAGAGCGAGGAAGACGGTCCCGTCGAAGCAACAATTACCAACACGATCCTGGTGCCGACTTCATTTTCGATCGTCCGTTAGAACTATCAGTCGCCTAAGCACGTGCCATAATTGCCAAGTAGGAGCTGAGTTCCCTGTTATTGAAAGGCAAGACGGCCCTGATCGCGGGCGGAAATAGCGGGTTAAATGTTATGCCGGGAACGGATGGCGGGTCGTCGAAAGCTATCGGTCAGGAAAACTTTCCTGCTCCAATTGGAAAGCTGCTCGGGCTCAGGCTGAGCACGCCCGCCGACGGCCAAGCCATCGTCGAATTCGAAGCCACCGAGCGCTACGCCAATCCGATGGGGACGCTTCACGGCGGAGTGCTGTGTGATATCGCCGATGCCGCGATGGGTGCGGCGTACCGCAGCACGCTGGCCGATGGCGAGAGTCTCACCACCCTTGAGTTGAAAATCAATTTTCTGCGGCCGGTATGGAAGGCCAAGCTGCGCGCCGAAGCTGCGATGGTTCGTGCGGGCAAAATCGTGGGCCTGGTGGAATGCAACATTTTCGACGAGCAGCGGCGGCTGGTGGCGCGCGCGTCGAGCACCTGTATGACGCTGCGCGGCGAACTCGCGGAAGGCCGCCAGCCTCCACCGAGAGCCAACTCGATGGCCTGAACGGCGAATCGATCCCGAGTTCAACGTTCGACAATTAAATATGGAGTTATCACAATGAGTGGAAAGCTGGAGAACAAAGTGGCAGTCGTTACCGGAGGCAATAGTGGGATAGGCCTCGCCACTGCTAAGCGGTTCGTGGACGAAGGCGCATATGTCTTTATTACCGGACGCCGTCAGGCGGAACTCGATGCCGCGGTTAGGCAGATCGGCGAAAACGTCACTGGCGTTCAGGGTGATGTAGCCAAACTTGCCGATCTGGATAGGCTATACTCGACCGTAAAGGCAAAAAAGGGCCGCATCGACATCCTGTTTGCGAATGCTGGCACCGCGGAGTTTGCTCCTTTGGGCGAAATTACCGAGGAGCATTTCGACAAAATCTTCGACACTAACGTCAAAGGCGTTCTGTTCAGTGTGCAGAAGGCCCTGCCGCTGATTGCGGACGGCGGATCGATCATTCTCAACGCGTCGATCGTGGCCTCAACCGGAAATCCGGCGTTCAGCGTCTACAGCGCGACCAAGGCCGCCGTGCGGTCGTTCGCTCGTACGTGGATTCTTGACCTGAAGCATCGAAAGATCCGCGTGAACGCTATCAGTCCAGGACCGATCAACACACCGGGCCTGGACGGCTTGGCGCAGACCGAGGGAGTAGGCGAGCAGCTTAAGGCAGACCTAATAGCCAGTGTGCCGCTGGGCCGCTTCGGCACTCCGGACGAGATTGCGCGGGCCGCGGTTTTTCTCGCCTCGGACGACAGCAGCTTCGTCACTGGCACCGAACTGTTCGTCGACGGCGGAGCGGCACAAATCTGACAACTGTCGCGGGCTGTAAGGCATACCTCTCGAGACATGTATATGGAGATATCTAAATGGCTATGGCTGCTCGGCAAATCGTCCTCGCTGCCCGACCCAAGGGCAAACCTCAATTGACCGACTTCCGCCTTGAGGAAACCGCGATTCCGGCGCCGGCTGCGGAGCAGGTTCTGCTCGAGGTCCAGTATCTCTCGCTCGACCCATACATGCGCGGGCGGATGGATGACCGGAAATCCTATGCGAAACCGCTGCAGGTTGGCGATGTCATGGTTGGTGAGACGGTTGCGAAAGTGATCGCGTCGAAGCATCCGCGCTATGCGGAAGGCGACCTCGTCCTCGCGCATACCGGATGGCGCACGCACGCGCTCTCCGAAGGTGCGGGGCTGAGCAAGGTTGACCCGGCGCTGGCGCCGGTCAGCACGCGTCTCGGCGTGCTCGGGATGCCCGGGTTCACGGCTTATGGCGGTATGCGCGTGATCGGCAAGCCCAAGCCGGGCGAGACCGTGGTGGTCGCGGCGGCGAGCGGCCCCGTGGGGTCGCTCGTAGGCCAGCTCGCGAAGATTGCGGGCGCGAGAGCGGTCGGTATCGCCGGCGGGGCGGAGAAATGCGCCTTCGTAAAAAATGAACTCGGTTTCGACGCTGCGATCGATCACCGCGCGGCTGACTTTCCGGCGCAACTCGCGGCGGCCTGTCCGAACGGCATCGATGTCTACTTCGAAAATGTCGGCGGAGCGATCTGGCAGGCGGTGTTGCCGTTGCTCAACAAGTTCGCGCGCGTGCCGGTCAGCGGCCTCATCGCGCAGTACAACGGGCCGCCTCCCGGCGACGGCACTGATCGGCTTCCTGTGACCATGCGCGAGATTCTGAGCAGAAGCCTGACGGTGCGCGGATTTATCAACTACGACTTTGCCGCCGAGCACTACGCGGATTTCCTGCGGGAGGTTGGAGCAGGAATCGCCGACGGCAGCATCCGCTATCGCGAGGACATCGTCGAGGGTCTGGAGAAGGCGCCCGAAGCGTTCATCGGGATGCTGGACGGGCGCAATTTCGGCAAGGTCATCGTGCGAGTAGGAATATAGCCGTACACGATCTACGATCGGAGAAGGAGGACCACCCAATGCAGATTCCACAATCCATACGTGAATTGATCGCAAAGGCGCCACTCGCTCATTTGACGACGCTCAATTCCGATGGCAGTCCGCAGGTCACCGTAATATGGGTCGGAATTGAAAATGAAGAATTCGTCGCGGCCCACCTGGCGGTACATAAAAAGATCAAAAATATTCGACGCGACGCGAGGGTCGCGCTGTCCATGCTTAGCGATAAGACGAACGCAAATGGAATGCGCGAATATCTGGTGGTTCACGGCAACGCGCGTGTGACCGAAGGCGGCGCGGTGGATCTCCTGGGGCGCCTCGCGCCGCTTTATCTGGGGCCGGGAGCCATCTACCCGCCGCCCGCCATGCGCAACATTGCGGGATACGTCACCCGAATCACGCCGAGGCGCTTCACGGGTATTGGGCCGTGGGCTGCGCAAGCTGCAAAGTAAGGCGGCTCGCAATGTGTCCGCTTACGTGAGGTTCCGTTCATGAAGAAAATCCAAGTAAAAAGCGCCGGCGGAAGCTTTAAACTGGTTGAAGAGCCGATGCGTGAGCCCGCCGCCAGATACGTCCGAGTGAAAGTTCAAGCCTGCGGCGTTTGTCATAGCGATTCGGTGACCAAGGATGGCCTCTTCCCGGGAATCGTCTACCCGCGCTCGCCCGGCCACGAAATCATGGGCGTGATCGACGCCGTCGGAGAGGGCACTGAGCCCTGGAAAGCCGGCGATCGGGTGGGAATCGGTTGGCATGGCGGGCACTGCGGGAGATGCGAATCGTGCCGCCGGGGCGACTTCGTAACTTGTGTGAGATTGCAGGTTCCCGGTATCAGCTACGACGGCGGCTACGCTGAGTTCGTGCTTGCGCCATTCGAGTCGCTGGCCCGGGTGCCTAGCGAGTTAACCCCGGAAGAAGCCGCGCCGCTGATGTGCGCGGGCGTCACTACGTTCAACGCACTGCGCAACAGCGGCGCGCGGCCGGGCGATGTCGTTGCGATACAGGGTATCGGAGGACTCGGGCACCTGGGGGTCCAGTTCGCGAACAAGTTCGGTTTCGAGACCGTCGCGATAGGCCGCGGAGAAGACAAGAAAAGTCTCGCCCTGAAGCTGGGCGCGCGAACGTATATCGACAGCAAATCGCAGGACGTTGCCAAAGAACTGGCCGGCCTGGGAGGCGCGCGCGTGATTCTCGCGACCGCCTCGGATGGCAAATCGATGGGCGGGCTGATCGACGGACTGAAAATTGGCGGTAGCCTGGTGATAGTTGGCGCGAGCCCAGACCCGTTCCCGGTCTCGACCCTGCAATTGATTTTGGTTCGCAAATCTATCGTGGGCTGGCCATCCGGAACTTCGATCGATTCCGAGGACACGCTCAGGTTCGCCGCGGCCAACGGCGTGCGGCCGATGATTGAAGTCTTTCCACTGGAGCGTGCGGCAGACGCTTACGACCGCATGATGTCGGGCAAGGTGCGCTTCAGGTCGGTGTTGAAGATGTAAATCCGGGCGAAATTCCGCTATTCACGAGCTGAAAAGGGCCTCATGCTCACAGCGTCCGCGGCAATATCGTGGGTAAGGAGAAATTTTGATGGCAACTCCCGATCTCGAACGATGCACGACGGTTGCGCGGCAGTGAAGACACTGCCGGCGACCCCATACTCCAGCGACGTCGCCTTTACGCCGACCGTCAAGGCTATCCAGAGCCGCAAGGGTTCGCGACAAGGCTATGCCAGCATGGAAGAGCGCGGTTCGTGGGAGACGCGTATCACGCCCGACTTGGCCGAGTTCATTGCACACCAGACCAGCGTTTTCCTCGGAACGGCCAGCCGCGATGGCCAGCCCTATATCCAGCATCGCGGCGGGCCGCCCGGCTTCCTAAAGGTGATCGACGACAAGACGCTCGGGCTTGCGGATTTCGCGGGCAATCGCCAATACATCACGCTCGGTAACCTGACTGAGAATCCGAAGGCTATTATCTTCCTGATCGATTACAGCGCCCGCCGGCGGGTTAAGATCTGGGGCGAGGCGCGCGTGGTTGAGAATGATCCGGAGCTGCTCAAAAAGTTGAAGCCGGAGGACTACCGGGCTCGAGTCGAGCAGGCAATCCTCTTCAGCGTCTCGGCCTGGGACACGAATTGTCCGCAGCACATCCCGCAGCGCTTCGAGGCGGAGGAGGTGACTGCGATGCTGGCCGAGCGCGACATGCGGATCGAGGCGTTGACCAAGGAGTTGGATCGGTTACGTAAGTGAGGTGCGCGTCGTGGTCACGACTTTTCGCCACAAGTAACGCGGAGCACAACGTGCCAATAGTCACAACCTAGGTCAACGCCGACCTGCTGGCATTTTTCAAATCCCAGCCGCGGCTACCGCAAAGAGAATGATGAACATCGACAAGAACGACACCGCGGTAGTCTTTGTTGATCCTTAGAAAGCTCGCAGATCTGCTGAAAGAATCTGTGGCGTCGGCGCTGCTACCAGCCCATGAAGCGGCTCAACACGAAACCGGCCACCAGTGCGAGCCCGAATTCGAATTGCAACTGTCCCGAGCGGGCCATCGCGCGGTTATGCGCCTCGGCGTCGGCGTCACCGGAAACCAGCCTCACCTGATCGATCGCCCGCGGCAGCGTCGCCAGCACCAGGATTGAGGGCCACGGTATCAGCCGCAGGAGCACGCTCGCCAGCACGATGACGTAGGCCAGCGTGTCGCAGGTGACGAGTTCGACGAGTGCGGCCTTGCGGCCGATTAGCGCGGCCATCGTCCACTTGCCGTGCCTGCGGTCGTTCTCGATGTCGCGCAGGTTGTTGACCTGCAACAGGCTCGAGCAGAGCAGCCCCATCGAGATTCCAACCAGCGCCGACGTCCACGAAAAGCCGAGCGCCTGCACGTAGTAACCGCCCAGCACGTAACCGGGCCCCATCAAGGCGAAAACCAGGAAATCGCCGAGCCCATGGTAGGCGAGGCTGAGCGGCTCGGCGGTATAGAAATACGAACCAAACGCGCCGACGAGGCCGAGCATCAGCACCGGCCATCCGCAGGCATAAACCAGCGTCAGGCCGAGCGCCGATCCCGCCACGAAAGTCCCAAGGCCGGCGTTATGGATCTGCTCGGGCGTGAGCAGGCCTTGCTGAATCACCAGGGCGGGGCCGAAAGCGTCAGGCGCTTCCCAGTTGTCGACATCGGTGCCCTTGATGAAGTCGTAGTAGTCATTGATGAGGTTGGCGGCGGCCTGCAAAAGCATCGCGGCCGCCGCGGCCGCCAGGTACTTCGGGAGCGAGAGGCTCGCGCCGGCATAGAACGCCAGGAACGAGCCCACCGTCACACTCATGAAGGGCATCCCGAGCGTGAACGCGCGGCTCGCCTGTAGCCAAACCTGAATCCGCCCCGGGCGGACTCGGCCCTGCGACGACATCACCCCCGCCTGATCCATTGCCCTGCTTGCCCTCGCGGATTGAATCGACCCGGGAGATGGTTCCGGGCGCTTTTCCGCCCACGATTTTAATCCGCGCGAGTTTGGATAGCTACAGCCGTCGCGTACTTGTGCGGTCAGGAGGAAAAACGATCCGACCGCACGATCGTGCCGTTCTTGCGCGCAGGTACGGCGCTCATCGAGCCTGCTTCGATCCGCGGCATCGACAGAGCAGGCTTCTCGGAGGCGCCGTCAGCCAGCAGAATGTAATGCTTACCCTCGCGCGCGAGTACCCGGTTCTGCACCATCTCCGCGATGAGCCTGCTCACCATCGGCCGCGAGCTGCCGATCATCTCGGCCCAATCGTCGTGTCCCAGCTCGAGCGTCAAGAGCGTGCCGCGCGCTTCCTTGACGCCGAAACGGGCCCCTACTTCGGCGAGCATCGCCTCCAGCCGCTCGCGATACGAGAGCGTCATCAGCGAGGCATAGCGATGGACGACCGAACCCCAAAAGGTGTTGAGGCGCTCAAACAGGCCGACCAGGGCGATGTGATCGGAACCGGCGAGGAGCTTGAGGATGCGCTG
>CAVYTJ010000035.1:0-90167 GCA_963771325.1 uncultured delta proteobacterium
GGTTAAATGTTACGCCGGGAACGGATGGCGGGTCGTCGAAAGCTATCGGCCAGGAAGACTTTCCTGCTCCAATCGGAAAGCTGCTCGGGCTCAGGCTGAGCACGCCCGCCGACGGCCAAGCCATCGTCGAATTCGAAGCCACCGAGCGCTACGCCAATCCGATGGGGACGCTTCACGGCGGAGTGCTGTGTGATATCGCCGATGCCGCGATGGGTGCGGCGTACCGCAGCACGCTGGCCGATGGCGAGAGTCTCACCACCCTTGAATTGAAGATCAATTTTCTGCGGCCGGTGATGGAAGGCGAAGCTGCGCGCCGAAGCTGCGATGGTTCGTGCGGGCAAAATCGTGGGCCTGGTGGAATGCAACATTTTCGACGAGCAGCGGCGGCTGGTGGCGCGCGCGTCGAGCACCTGTATGACGCTGCGCGGCGAACTCGCGGAAGGCCGCCAGCCTCCACCGAGAGCCAACTCGATGGCCTGAACGACGAATCGATCCCAAGTTCAACGTTCGACAATTAAATATGGAGTTATCACAATGAGTGGAAAGCTCGGAGAACAAAGTGGCAGTCGTTACCGGAGGCAATAGTGGTATAGGCCTCGCCACTGCCAAGCGGTTCGTGGACGAAGGCGCATATGTCTTCATTACCGGACGCCGTCAGGCGGAACTCGATGCCGCGGTCAGGCAGATCGGCGAAAACGTCACTGGCGTTCAGGGTGATGTAGCCAAGCTTGCCGATCTGGATAGGCTGTACTCGACCGTAAAGGCAAAAAAGGGCCGCATCGACATCCTGTTTGCGAATGCTGGCACCGCGGAGTTGGCTCCTTTGGGCGAAATTACCGAGGAGCATTTCGACAAAATCTTCGACACTAACGTCAAAGGCGTTCTGTTCAGTGTGCAGAAGGCCCTGCCGCTGATTGCGGACGGCGGATCGATCATCCTCAACGCGTCGATCGTGGCCTCAACCGGAAATCCGGCATTCAGCGTCTACAGCGCGACCAAGGCCGCCGTGCGGTCGTTCGCTCGCACCTGGATTCTTGACCTGAAGCATCGAAAGATCCGCGTGAACGCTATCAGTCCAGGACCGATCAACACACCGGGCCTGGACGGCTTGGCGCAGACCGAGGGAGTAGGCGAGCAGCTTAAGGCAGACCTAATAGCCAGTGTGCCGCTGGGCCGCTTCGGCACTCCGGACGAGATTGCGCGGGCCGCGGTTTTTCTCGCCTCGGACGACAGCAGCTTCGTCACTGGCACCGAACTGTTCGTCGACGGCGGGGCGGCACAAATCTGACAACTGTCGCGGGCTGTAAGGCATACCTCTCGAGACATATATATGGGGATATCTAAATGACTATAGCTGCTCGGCAAATCGTCCTCGCTGCCCGACCCAAGGGCAAACCTCAATTGACCGACTTTCGCCTTGAGGAAACCGCGATTCCGACGCCGGCTGCGGAGCAGGTTCTGCTCGAGGTCCAGTATCTCTCGCTCGACCCATACATGCGCGGACGGATGGATGACCGGAAATCCTATGCGAAACCGTTGCAGGTTGGCGATGTCATGGTTGGTGAGACGGTTGCGAAAGTGATCGCGTCGAAGCATCCGCGCTATGCGGAAGGCGACCTCGTCCTCGCGCATACCGGATGGCGCACGCACGCGCTCTCCGAAGGTGCGGGGCTGAGCAAGGTTGACCCGGCGCTGGCGCCGGTCAGCACACGTCTCGGCGTGCTCGGGATGCCCGGGTTCACGGCTTATGGCGGTATGCGCGTGATCGGCAAGCCCAAGCCGGGCGAGACAGTGGTCGTCGCGGCGGCGAGCGGCCCCGTGGGGTCGCTCGTAGGCCAGCTCGCGAAGATTGCGGGCGCGAGAGCGGTGGGTATCGCCGGCGGGGCGGAGAAATGCGCCTTCGTAAAAAATGAACTCGGTTTCGACGCTGCGATCGACCACCGCGCGGCCGACTTTCCAGCGCAACTCGCGGCCGCCTGTCCGAGCGGCATCGATGTCTATTTCGAAAATGTCGGCGGAGCGATCTGGCAGGCGGTGTTGCCGTTGCTCAACAAGTTCGCGCGCGTGCCGGTCAGCGGCCTCATCGCGCAGTACAACGGGCCGCCTCCCGGCGACGGCACTGATCGGCTTCCTGCGACCATGCGCGAGATTCTGAGCAGAAGCCTGACGGTGCGCGGATTTATCAACTACGACTTTGCCGCCGAGCACTACGCGGATTTTCTGCGCGAGGTTGGAGCAGGAATCGCCGACGGCAGCATCCGCTATCGCGAGGACATCGTCGAGGGTCTGGAGAAGGCGCCCGAAGCGTTCATCGGGATGCTGGACGGGCGCAATTTCGGCAAGGTCATCGTGCGAGTAGGAATATAGCCGTACACGAACTACGATCGGAGAAGGAGAACCACCCAATGCAGATTCCACAATCCATACGTGAATTGATCGCAAAGGCGCCACTCGCTCATTTGACGACGCTCAATTCCGATGGCAGTCCGCAGGTCACCGTAATATGGGTCGGAATTGAAAATGAAGAGTTCGTGATCGCCCACCTGGCGGTACATAAAAAGATCAAAAATATTCGACGCGACGCGAGGGTCGCGCTGTCCATGCTTAGCGATAAGACGAACGCAAATGGAATGCGCGAATATCTGGTGGTTCACGGCAACGCGCGCGTGACCGAAGGCGGCGCGGTGGATCTCCTGGGGCGCCTCGCGCCGCTTTATCTGGGGCCGGGAGCCGTCTACCCGCCGCCCGCCATGCGCAACATTGCGGGATACGTCACCCGAATCACGCCGAGGCGCTTCACGGGTATCGGGCCGTGGGCTGCGCAAGCTGCAAAGTAAGGCGGCTCGCAATGTGTCCGCTTACGTGAGGTTCCGTTCATGAAGAAAATCCAAGTAAAAAGCGCCGGCGGAAGCTTTGAACTGGTTGAAGAGCCGATGCGTGAGCCCGCCGCCAGATACGTCCGAGTGAAAGTTCAAGCCTGCGGCGTTTGTCATAGCGATTCGGTGACCAAGGATGGCCTCTTCCCGGGAATCGTCTACCCGCGCTCGCCCGGCCACGAAATCATGGGCGTGATCGACGCCGTCGGAGACGGCACTGAGCCCTGGAAAGCCGGCGATCGGGTGGGAATCGGTTGGCATGGCGGGCACTGCGGGAGATGCGAATCGTGCCGCCGGGGCGACTTCGTAACTTGTGTGAGATTGCAGATTCCCGGTATCAGCTACGACGGCGGCTACTCGGAGTTCGTGCTTGCGCCATTCGAGTCGCTGGCCCGGGTGCCTAGCGAGTTAACCCCGGAAGAAGCCGCGCCTCTGATGTGCGCGGGCGTCACTACGTTCAACGCACTGCGCAACAGCGGCGCGCGGCCGGGCGATGTCGTTGCGATACAGGGTATCGGAGGACTCGGGCACCTGGGGGTCCAGTTCGCGAACAAGTTCGGTTTCGAGACCGTCGCGATAGGCCGCGGAGAAGACAAGAAAAGTCTCGCCCTGAAGCTGGGCGCGCGAACGTATATCGACAGCAAATCGCAGGACGTTGCCAAAGAACTGGCCGGCCTGGGGGGCGCGCGCGTGATTCTCGCGACCGCCTCGGATGGCAAATCGATGGGCGGGCTGATCGACGGACTGAAAATTGGCGGTAGCCTGGTGATAGTTGGCGCGAGCCCAGACCCGTTCCCGGTCTCGACCCTGCAATTGATTTTGGTTCGCAAATCTATCGTGGGCTGGCCATCCGGAACTTCGATCGATTCCGAGGACACGCTCAGGTTCGCCGCGGCCAACGGCGTGCGGCCGATGATTGAAGTCTTTCCACTGGAGCGTGCGGCAGACGCTTACGACCGCATGATGTCGGGCAAGGTGCGCTTCAGGTCGGTGTTGAAGATGTAAATCCGGGCGAAATTCCGCTATTCACGAGCTGAAAAGGGCCTCATGCTCACAGCGTCCGCGGCAATATCGTGGGTAAGGAGAAATTTTGATGGCAACTCCCGATCTCGAACGATGCACGACGGTTGCGCGGCAGTGAAGACACTGCCGGCGACCCCATACTCCAGCGACGTCGCCTTTACGCCGACCGTCAAGGCTATCCAGAGCCGCAAGGGTTCGCGACAAGGCTATGCCAGCATGGAAGAGCGCGGTTCGTGGGAGACGCGTATCACGCCCGACTTGGCCGAGTTCATTGCACACCAGACCAGCGTTTTCCTCGGAACGGCCAGCCGCGATGGCCAGCCCTATATCCAGCATCGCGGCGGGCCGCCCGGCTTCCTAAAGGTGATCGACGACAAGACGCTCGGGCTTGCGGATTTCGCGGGCAATCGCCAATACATCACGCTCGGTAACCTGACTGAGAATCCGAAGGCTATTATCTTCCTGATCGATTACAGCGCCCGCCGGCGGGTTAAGATCTGGGGCGAGGCGCGCGTGGTTGAGAATGATCCGGAGCTGCTCAAAAAGTTGAAGCCGGAGGACTACCGGGCTCGAGTCGAGCAGGCAATCCTCTTCAGCGTCTCGGCCTGGGACACGAATTGTCCGCAGCACATCCCGCAGCGCTTCGAGGCGGAGGAGGTGACTGCGATGCTGGCCGAGCGCGACATGCGGATCGAGGCGTTGACCAAGGAGTTGGATCGGTTACGTAAGTGAGGTGCGCGTCGTGGTCACGACTTTTCGCCACAAGTAACGCGGAGCACAACGTGCCAGTAGTCACAACCTAGGTCAACGCCGACCTGCTGGCATTTTTCAAATCCCAGCCGCGGCTACCGCAAAGAGAATGATGAACATCGACAAGAACGACACCGCGGTAGTCTTTGTTGATCCTTAGAAAGCTCGCAGCTCTGCTGAAAGAATCTGTGGCGTCGGCGCTGCTACCAGCCCATGAAGCGGCTCAACACGAAACCGGCCACCAGTGCGAGCCCGAATTCGAATTGCAACTGTCCCGAGCGGGCCATCGCGCGGTTATGCGCCTCGGCGTCGGCGTCACCGGAAACCAGCCTCACCTGATCGATCGCCCGCGGCAGCGTCGCCAGCACCAGGATTGAGGGCCACGGTATTAGCCGCAGGAGCACGCTCGCCAGCACGATGACGTAGGCCAGCGTGTCGCAGGTGACGAGTTCGACGAGTGCGGCCTTGCGGCCGATTAGCGCGGCCATCGTCCACTTGCCGTGCCTGCGGTCGTTCTCGATGTCGCGCAGGTTGTTGACCTGCAACAGGCTCGAGCAGAGCAGCCCCATCGAGATTCCAACCAGCGCCGACGTCCACGAAAAGCCGAGCGCCTGCACGTAGTAACCGCCCAGCACGTAACCGGGCCCCATCAACGCGAAAACCAGGAAATCGCCGAGCCCATGGTAGGCGAGGCTGAGCGGCTCGGCGGTATAGAAATACGAACCAAAGGCGCCGATGAGGCCGAGCATCAGCACCGGCCATCCGCAGGCATAAACTAGCGTCAGGCCGAGCGCCGATCCCGCCACGAAAGTCCCAAGTCCGGCGTTATGGATCTGCTCGGGCGTGAGCAGGCCTTGCTGAATCACCAGGGCGGGGCCGAAAGCGTCAGGCGCTTCCCAGTTGTCGACATCGGTGCCCTTGATGAAGTCGTAGTAGTCATTGATGAGGTTGGCGGCGGCCTGCAAAAGCATCGCGGCCGCCGCGGCCGCCAGATACCTCGGGAGCGAGAGGCTCGCGCCGGCATAGAACGCCAGGAACGAGCCCACCGTCACACTCATGAAGGGCATCCCGAGCGTGAACGCGCGGCTCGCCTGTAGCCAAACCTGAATCCGCCCCGGGCGGACTCGGCCCTGCGACGACATCACCCCCGCCTGATCCATTGTGCTGCTTGCCCTCGCGGATAGAATCGACCCGGGAGGCGGTTCCGGGCGCTTTTCCGCCCACGATTTTAATCCGCGCGAGTTTGGATAGCTACAGCCGTCGCGTACTTGTGCGGTCAGGAGGAAAAACGATCCGACCGCACGATCGTGCCGTTCTTGCGCGAGGGTACGGCGCTCATCGAGCCTGCCTCGATCCGCGGCATCGACAGAGCAGGCTTCTCGGAGGCGCCGTCAGCCAGCAGGATGTAATGCTTACCCTCGCGCGCGAGTATCCGGTTCTGCACCATCTCCGCGATGAGCCTGCTCACCATCGGCCGCGAGCTGCCGATCATCTCGGCCCAATCGTCGTGTCCCAGCTCGAGCGTCAAGAGCGTGCCGCGCGCTTCCTTGACGCCGAAACGGGCCCCTACTTCGGCGAGCATCGCCTCCAGCCGCTCGCGATACGAGAGCGTCATCAGCGAGGCGTAGCGATGGACGACCGAACCCCAAAAGGTGTTGAGGCGCTCAAACAGGCCGACCAGGGCGATGTGATCGGAACCGGCGAGGAGCTTGAGGATGCGCTGGCGGCTGATCAGCGCAACCGCGCAGTTGGTCAGGGCCTGCGCCTCGAAAGCCTGGCAGTGCCGGCCCTTGGCGTCCATCCGATCGACGTAGCCAATTATGTCGCCGGGGCCAGCCAGCTCCACCAGGAACCTCCGGCCATCGGGTTGCGCGCAATGCACCTTGACCACGCCGTTGATGATGATCATCATCACGTCGGCCGGCGCTCCCTGCAGGAACAGGCGGAAGCGCCGCGCATAGCGCGCGACAATGTTCTCGTTGATGAGCTCGTCTATGATTTCACTCGGCACACCGGCCTGGCGCACGCGCCATGCCAACCGACTGCGGTCTTCGTTCAGCGGATTGATAGCCCCTGCCATAAAACGATCCTCGACGAGCCGAGGCCGCGGTACGGCTCCGGGCCGTGAAAAGTTCCGCATTTGCCTGGTCGGTTGGCCGGTGCCCGTACCCGCACCGCGCGGAACCCAGCCGAAATCCCCCAGTTCCGCGTGCGCCCGATCATGGCAAATACAAGAGCATCCATCAGAGTCAACTTTTGCGCCTGGTGGGCTATGACGAGGGGCAAGTCGAGGACGCCGTAGCGAACTAGGCTTTCTCAAAACTGCTCAGACAGTGTGCTCTTCGGAGCGGAACGTAGCGGCACTGAGGCGATTCGCGCATCTATAATTTGCCCTGCAATCCCGCTTCGATCAGCACGGGTGGAGCTTAGCTACATTTATCCAACTATGGTAGAGGTTCGAACTCGGCTCTTTTGCTCCATCCGATCGACACTCGAATGTGCCGAATATGCCGATATTAGCGGCTTATTGATAGTATTCGACGAGCATGGAACAGACGGATGGGATTGGCATTTGCGCTCGTTTTATCTTTGGGAGGGCGAATTATCGCTATTTTCCACGCTTTTGAGGCATCAAATCAGTCAATTTTAGCCGCCGAGGCGAAATCAATTTACCAACTATCGTCAAATATCAGTTTCCTCAACCGTCGTCAAAAAAGCAGCTAGCGGACTTTCGCGCCAAGCTGGTTACGACACGCTCGTCTGAGTCGATAATCGGGTCCACGCATCGCGAACGCGCGCGGTCAGGCGCTGGCGAGGCGGCGGGCGGTGCTCAGCAACAGGTCCCAGGTCTCGCGCACATCGGCGGGCGTGGTGCGCGCGTTGCCGATCGCGAAACGTATCGCGACGCGCTCGTTGAGCCGCGTGGTTGAGAGAAAGGCGAAGCCGCCGCGGTTGATCTCGTCGACCACGCGCTGATTGTGCTGGTCCAGGGCGCCGGCGTTTTTCGCTAGCCGCGCGGGCAGATGGCGAAAGCACACCACCGAGAGCGGATGCGGCGCCAGGGTTTCGAAATCGCCAGCCTCGCCGATCCATCGCGCCAGCTCCTGAGCCCAGGCGACCTGATTGCGAATGATCTCGACCATCCTGCGCCGGCCGTACGCGCGCAGCACGAACCACAGCTTCAGGCCGCGAAAACGCCGGCCCAGTTGCACGCCGTAGTCCATGTAGTTGCGCACTTCGCTCTCGGGCGTCTCCAGGTAGGCCGGGATCAGGCTGAACGCGCGGCGCAGCAGCGGCTCGTGCGGAGTGTAGAGGACCGAAAGATCGACCGGCACGAACATCCACTTGTGCGGATTGACCACCAGCGAATCGGCCGCCTCGGCGCCGTCGAGCAGCCAGCGGAGCTCCGGCACGATCGCCGCAGGCCCGGCGTAGGCGGCGTCGACGTGCAGCCATACGCGATGCGCGCGGCAGACAGTGGCGATCGCGGCGACCGGATCGACCGAAGTGGTCGAGGTGGTGCCGACCGTCGCCGCCACGGCCATCGGCAAGAAGCCGCGTGCGCGATCCTCGGCGAGCGCGCGGTCGAGCGCCGCCGGGTCCATCCTGAATGCGCCGTCGGTTGCGACCTTGACCACGTTTTCGCGCCCCACTCCGAGCAGGATTGCGTCCTTTTCAATGTGCGAGTGAGTCTGGTCGGTGCAGTAGACGCGCAGGCGCGGGAGATCGCGGCCGGCGGTGCCGAGATTGCGCACGTCCAGGCCGAGCGACTCGCGCGCGGCCGCGAGCGCGTGCAAGCCCGAGACGCTGGCGGTGTCGTACACGACGCCGAAGAAGCTCGCCGGCAGGCCCAGCGCGTCGCGCAGCCATTTGAGCGCGACCTCTTCGACCTCGGTCGCCGCCGGCGACGTCCGCCACAGCATCCCGTTGACGTTGAGCGCCGCGGCGAGCAACTCGGCAAGCACGGCCGGCTCCGAGCCCGTGATCGAGAAGTAGGCGAAGAAGCGCGGATGGTTCCAGTGCGTGATGCCGGGGACGACGATACGCTCGAAGTCGTCGAGCAGGGCGTCGAAATCCTCGCCCTCCTCGGGCATCGCGGGCGCCATCGCGGCCGCGACCTCGCCGGGGCGCACCTGCGAGAGCACGGGGAAGTCGCGCGTGCGCTCGAAGTAACGCACGACCCAGGCGGACGCGCGCTCGAGCGCCTCGGCGAATTTGCGTTCGTCCATAGCGGATAGGGACCGCGCGCGGCTCGCTCAGCGGCGCACGCCCGCCACAGAGTATAGCTCGCGCCTGCTGAAGCGTCAGGTCTTAGTCAGGTTTTCGCGCCCAACCGGATCGCGGTGGTGCAGTGGTAGGCGAAGTTCTTCGCCCCGAAGCACCAGATGATGTCGTTATCCAACTGCGGCCGGTAAATCGGCACCTGCCCCTTGTTGTTGTCGCAGAAGCAGCGGTTGCAGACGTCCTTACCGCAGCAGTCGCGGTACGCGATGATGTACTCCTTACCGTCGGTCGGATGCTGGCACGTCCCCACCCACGAGGTCGGCGACGCCACCGTTCCCGGCGGGCACGAGGTCAGCGCGCCGCCGCAGCAACTGCACAGGTAGCCGTCGAAACCGCAGTAGCGCCAGTAATCGCAACTGGTCAGATCGCCGCCCTCGGCCTCCGCCGCGGCCCCGCTCTCATCGCTCATCTGCGCCTGCGCCTGCTCGACCACGCGGTTGATCGGGAGCAGCGGAATCATCATCCCGCCCACCAGCGCCTTGCCGAGGTAGCCCAGAAAGCCGCGCCGCGAGGTCCGCTGCGCCACCGTGCGTGAAAGACGTTCCACCAGTGCGTCCATCTTGCCGTCTCCTCTTTCGCACCCGCGCTACAAGGATGCCTTCAGTGCTGAGCGAGCGGGGTCGCCAGCGCCTCACCCGCAAGCTGGTCGTCGGGGACGACTATGCCCTTGGTCTTGAGCCGCTTGACCAGGTCGTCACGGGTTTCGGTGATTTTGATCAGCTGATGCGGCCGATACTTTGCGATCTCGGCGGCAGTGTAAGGTTTGAAGTCAGGCGGCGTCTCAGTTTTGTTGAAGGTGAACAGCAGCCAGTTGAGCACCTGCGCGATTTCGGCATCGCTCAGCGCGGAGGCCGCAACGCCCGGCACCTCGGCAAGATATTCCCGTCCACCGGGCACGTGCAGGAAATCCCCCATCGAGTTCGCCAAGCGCGGGACTGTGCCGGGGATGCCCTCGGCGCGCGGCTTGTGACAGCCCCAGCAGTTGAGCGTGTACAGTTCGGCCGGCGAACCGCCGGCCAACGCAGCGCTCGCAATCGAGAGCGCGGCAATCAGCACAACCATGGCGCGCGGTTTCATCGCGAGTGACGCGTCCCTACTTCGCAGCCTTGTCGCCCAGCTCTTTAATTACCGCGTCGCGTTCCGTATGAATAGCGGCCGCGTTAAGCTGCCTGGCGCGTTCCGCCTTGACCTCGTCGGCGGAGATCGGCTTGAAGTCCGCGGGAAGCAGCTTGGGGTTAAGCCCGATCAGCACGTAAGTGAGCACGTGAGCGACGTCCTGGTCGGTCAACTGCGGCCACGGCGGCATGTCACCCTCGAAGCTGTCGCCGCCGGATTCGATCTTGCCGCCCATCCCGAACGACAGCACGTCGATAAGATACGTGCGGCCGTCCTTGAGCGCGACGTAACGGCCGACCGAGCTGGCCAGCGGCGGATAAACCCCGGGTGCCCCCTTGCCGTCGGGCTGATGGCACACGGCACAGTTCGAGACGAAGATGTTGCGTCCATCGGCCGGCGCGGTGCCGTCGCCGGCTGCGACCGCTGCGGGGCTGGCAGCTGCCGCGGGGCTGGCAACCGCGGCGGGAGAGCTCGCAACCGCATTCCCGGCCTCGCCCGCCATCTCCTTAATCACCGAGTCGCGTTCGGTATGGATAGCGGCCGCGTTAAGCTGCTTGGCGCGTTCCGCCTTGACCTCGTCGGCGGAGATCGGCTTGAAGTCCGCGGGCAGCAGCTTGGGGTTGAGTCCGATCAGCACGTAGGTGAGCACGTGAGCGACATCCTGGTCGCTCAACTGCGGCCACGGCGGCATGTCACCCTCGAAGCTGTCGCCGCCGGATTCGATCTTGCCGCCCATCCCGAACGACAGCACGTCGATAAGGTAGGGGCGGCCATCCTTGAGCGCGACGTAATGGCCGACCGTGCCGGCCAGCGGCGGATAAACCCCGGGTGCGCCCTTGCCGTCGGGCTGATGGCACACGGCACAGTTCGAGACGAAGATGTTGCGTCCATCGGCCGGCGCGGTGCTCTCGACGGCGGCGAGCGCAGCGGGGCTGGCGGCCGCCACGGGGCTGGCGGCCACGGCGGGAGAGCTCGCAACCGTATTCCCGGCCTTGCCCGCCATCTCACTAATCAGCGAGTCACGTTCGGAGTGGACGACCGACGCGGTAAGCTGCCTGGCGCGCTCAGCTTTGACTTCGTCGGCGGAGATCGGCTTGAAGTCCGCCGGCAGCAGCTTGGAATTGAGCCCGGTGAGCACGTAGGTAAGCGTCTGGGCGACATCCTCGTCGCTCAATTGAGGCCACGGCGGCATGTCGCCCTCGAAGCTGTCGCCGCCGGATTCGATCTTGCCGCCCATCCCGAACGACAGCACGTCGATAAGGTAGGCGCGGCCGTCTTTGAGCGCCACGTAACGGCCTACCGAGTCGGCCAGCGGCGGATAAACCCCGGGCGCGCCCTTGCCGTCGGGCTGATGGCACACGGCGCAGTTCGAGATAAAGGTTCCTTTACCGTCCGCTCGCGCGGTGCGCGCGCCGGCCACGACCGCGACGGCGCATACGGCCGCAACCAGCCAGGTCAGACGAGCCATGTCAGAGACTCAGGTTTTCAGACCAAGGCGAACGGCGGTCGTGCAGTTGACGACGTAGGACGAAGGTTTGGTTCCGAAGCACCAGATGACCCCGTTATCCAGTTGAGTCCTGTAGATGGGCATGTCGCCCTTGTTATTTTCGCAGAAGCACCGGCCGCATACGTCTTTGCCGCAGCAATCGCGATAGCCGATGATGTATTCCTTGCCGTCATTGGGATCCCGGCAGGTGCCCACCCACGAGGTCGGCGACATGATGGTGCCGGCGGGGCACTCGGTATGGCTGCCGCCGCAGCAGCCGCACAGGTTGCCGTCGAAGCCGCAGTAGCGCCAGTAGTCGCAGGTCGAGGGATCGTCGGTGCGCCCGGTGCCGGTCTGGCCCATCGTCATCTGCGCGTCGGCGCTCCCCATCACGCGATCGATCGGCAACAGCGGCAGGACCATCCCTCCGAGCATCAGTTTGCCCATCCGGGCCAGGAAGCCGCGGCGCGAAGTGCGCTGTGCGACGGTGCGGGTAAGCTGTTCCATCAGGGAGTCCATGGTTCGTCTCTCCTTGCCTATTCGCGTCCGCGCTTGCCCGATACGGCGGCAAGCGGTGGGGCTTCGTGGTTGTGCGCGTGGTCATGGGCGTGGTCATCGTCATGGGCATGGTCATGCGCGTGATCATGTCCATCATCGTGCGCGTGATCGTGCGGTTCGTGGCCGTCACCCTGGCGGGATTGGAGGAACTGCTGGATCGACGGGACGCCCATCTGCTTGGCTTCGATCAGGCTCTCCAGATGCTCGCGCGTATTGAGCAGTCCCTTGGCCCGGATAACGCCCGAGTCGTCGATCATCACGCCGTAGGGCAGCTTGCCGATCCGGTAAGTCATCCCGACGTCCGCCGAGAGCACATAGGGGAAGTCCTCGAGATGCTGCACGCGGATGAAGCGCTCGTGTTCGACCGGTTCGCCGTCGCTGGCCAGGACGACGTCGAGCCATGAGTTCTCGGCCTGCTGGATCGATTTGACGATCGGCAGGAGCTTCTTGCACACCGGGCAGGTCGGCGAGAGGAAGAACAGCAACATGCTGCGGCCGCGCGCGCCGCCAAGCTTAAGCGGCGTGCCGCGGCGCAGGTCCTTGACCTCGAACAGCGGTGCGGCCTCGCCCTCCTTGGGCCCGCGGTCGAGCGTAAGCGCGCCCATCGGCGCGATCCGCTCGTGCAGAACGCCGACCTGGCGCAACAGCGCGAGCATCATCAGCGCCATCGACAGCACCAGCGCCCACAGCAGAATCTGCGAAATCACCAAGGCTTCAAGCATTTAGCGCACCCAGCGCGCGAAGCCCGGGGGCGTTCGCGATTAAATAATTGGCAGCGGTATAGAGCACTACCACCGTGGCCGCCGCCATGGCGGCGGTCGCGAAGTCGAGAAAATCCATCGGCCGCGCGCCCATCGGGGCAAGCGCAATCGCGAGCAGCGCGAACAGCGCGCCGTTGCGCAGGAGCAGCCACCAGCTCAGCCGCTGGCGCAGCGCCGGGCCGAAGCATCCGCAATCGATATCGGTGCGGCCGCGCGCGAGGTTGATCGCGATCGCGCCGGTGAAAACGCCGAGCAGCACGATCAGCACCAGCGCCGCGGACGCGCGAATCGGACTCAGCAGCAGGCCCAGCGCAGCGGCGGACTCAATGACGGGCGCGGTCCACGCAAAGGGTGTCGCGAGCCACTCGGGAATCAGGCGGTAGTTGGTCACCGCGCCGCGAAACGTCTCCAGGTCGTAGAACTTGAGCGCCCCCGACGCGGCAAAAATGGCCGCGGCAGCGGCCGCGGCCATCCATCCAAGTACTGGGTCGACTTGCGGCATCATTCTCCGTGCGTACCTTACAGACCGAATATCGGAGCCACAGGCATCAGAGCCCGAAGATCTCCCACGGCACGCCCGACAGATCGGAGATCACGCCGAGATATTTGCCATCCAAGGCCGAGAACGCCTGCATCAGCGCGGGCATCGAGCTCACCACAAAAAGCGTCGGCGCGTCGTCCTGGCTGACCAGGATGGAATTGCCCTGCTGCGGCAGCACGATCCGGTCGACCCGCTTTTGTCCTTTAACATCGTATACCCACACTTCGGTGCCCGGATTCTTGTGCGTCCAGTCGCCGCCGCCCCGATGCATCAGGACGAACATCAAGCCCTTGGCGGCGTTGCCCCACAGGGGCTGATAGCCGCCCGGCAACCATCCCGCCTTCTTCTCGCTGTCGCTCAGCAACGACCAGGACTGGCCCGGTTCCGCCGGATTCGATCCGAGGCCCATCGGGTAGACCATCCCATGATAGCTGACGAAGTAGGCGTCGTCGCCAACCCGCGCCGGCACGCCGAAGACGGGGTCTTTCTCGATGTCGAAAAAGGGCTTGTCGGTGCGCTTTTGCGCCGTCACCTTGCCGCTGTCGTCGAATTCGGTGGTCATCATCGTGCCGTCGCTGCATACCGAAACAAAGCGGCGCTGCCCGGCGATCAGGGCCTCGGCGCATCCCGAAGTTTCGATTTCGCCCGCGACACTGCGGTTCTGGATATCGACCACGGTAACCGAAGTCGCCGGGGTCACGTTGGTGACCAGCACGAAACGGCCGTCCGGCGTCACCGTCATTTCGGCGCTGTCCGGGATCGAGAGCTGGCGCTTGGTCGGCAGAATTACTTCGCCGACCGGCGCCAGGTGACGCGCGTCGTAAATCGTCAGCACGTCGGTGCGGTCGCCGCGCGCGCCCCGCGAGTAGTAGGTGTCGGCCATGTAGATCTGCTTATGGTCCGGCGATATCGCGAATGTACTGACTATTCCGCCAGTCATCTGGCCCATCACCTTAAGCGAATCGCCGTCGATGACGAACACGCTGGTAACCTGCAGCGTGCCGCTGAACGGGTTCATCACGAATACCCAGTGTGGTCCGGCGAGCGGCAGCTCGCGCACCTTGACGCCCTCCTCGGGCGGCATCTGAGCGAGCGCGCCGGAACCACACCAGGCCGACAGGCCGATCAGGATCGTCAGGATGAACACGGCCCGTTTCGCCATCTTACTTACTCCCTTGCAAGTCCAAGTATCGTTCGCGCCCCGGCCTAGCTGCGTCCCTTGATGGGCTGGAAGTTGTACTGGAACCCCATATACATGAGGCTCTTGCCCTTGAAAACGCCGCCGGAAAACGAGTTAAGCCGATCGTTGCCGAGAATGCCGACGTAGCCGAGAGTGGCGAAGTACTTGTTGGTCCACGGCGGCGTCATCACCAGGGTCGGGAACAGCAGCGTGGTGTCGCCCGAGGGATTCCAGATCATGGCGTAGGTCGGCAGGATCGCGCCCCACCACCAACTGGTGTTGACGTCGAACAGGATCTGCTCCTCATTATGGCGCCAGCGCTCGGCGTAGAAGGAGTACACCAGGTTCTTGCCGTAACCGGAGATCGTGTACTGGTTCCATTCCAGGTTGGCGCTCAGCGTGCCGGTGTGGTTAGCCACGGAGCGTAGAGACCGTCCAGGTCGAGTGCGACCAGCGAATTGACCGTGCTCTTGTCGACAACCGCGTTATGCACTCCGACGTCGGTGGTATTGAACGGCGTGCGGTCCTGAAAAATCGCCTCGGTCCTGAGCACGATCGGTACGCTCGAGAGAATTTCACCGGGCAGATAAATCGGCCGGTTCAGTGTCGCACCGATGTCGTTGAACTGCGGGAAACTGGTCTGGAGGAATTGGGGCCCCCCGGGATTGCCGATCACATAGAACTGTGCGCCAGGCGTACCGGCTTCGTTGAACTGGTGACCGTGCCAGTAGATTAGAGTGATCTCCGCGTTCTTCACCAGGGTATGAATTCGGAAACCCTCGGTCGAGCTGCCCAGGTTGTCGGCGGGCAGACGGTAGCCGAAGAACGGCGACGAGAAGTTATTAAAACCGGACACCATGCAGTGGCGGCCAACAAACTGCCCGCACAACTGAGGAAAGGCGGCCATATTGTTAGGTATGCCGGGGCCTCCAACCAGGATCGGAGCCGGTTGCGTCTGAAAGCGCGCTGACGCCACCGAGGTGAATGGCGCCAGCAAAGAGACCGAACCCGCAACGTCGTGCTGTCCGTCATACCAGTTGCTGTGCGGATTGGAGGACTGGTTCGGAGTGTCGACGGAAGGGTTGTACATCGGCTGCCAGACCGGGGTCCAAATCCCTTCGACAAAGTTGGCGGTTAACGGCCCCCAACTAGGGAGGTTCATGATCGGATGCACCATCCACAACGGCAGCCGTGACTGCTCCAGGTTGGAAAACCCGAAGTTCCAGGTGAAATCCTGCGGATTGATCACGTCGCCTACGCGGAAGGCCAGCGATTCGCCCCAGGTCACGATCTGGCGGCCCACGAAGAGGGTGAGCGGCCCATTGACGCTCTTCCAGTACGCGTCCCTGACGTTCCACTGGTTGTAATAGTCCGACATGTCGTTCAGGCCGGAGGCGTACTCGAACCGGTACGGCGGCTCGTAGACCACCCAGCCGCGGACGAAGAACCGGTTGTCGCCGTTGAGGATGTAGTTGATGTCCAACTGGAGCCAGTTGCGCTCGGTCGCCAGCGAGTTCTTGTTCTTCTGATAGCGGATGCCGCTGGAGTCAACCCACATCCCGGTGATGTTGTTGATGAAGCCCGAGACTGACAGTCCCTGCATCCATCCCGGGTTTTCGCTCACGTCGATGAGCGGCGCGCTGCTGCCCATCAGGGCGCTCTTCCAAAGCGGTGTTTCCTCCGTCTGAGTACCGCCGCCCGCGGTCTGCGCCAGCGCGGCACCTCCTGTTGCAACGAGCCAGGCCAGCGCGGCCATCATCGCCGTCGCCAAAAGCAGTCCGGAACGCTTCATTAGAATGGGTTTCATACCTACCCCCTCCCGAGGCTCGTGGCCGCGTGCCGCCCCGCTTGCCGCATCGCCGCGTCCTTGCGGCGTGCGGATGCGTCGGCGGCATCCCCGATTCAGCTTGAAACCGCAGCCATCGTTTCCTTGCGTAACTCTTCCTCCGCAACACCACCGAAAATGAAGCGCGGGCGCGCCCACGCTATATACGCCGGCAATATCAAAAGTCCCACGATCACATTGGTCGACATCAGGATGATCAGCAATACGCTCATCTCGTTATGGAACAGCACCGGGGAAAATACCCACGGTGCCAGCCCACCGACGATGACCGAAAAAGTCGCAAGCACGGCGGCCCCGGTACCCCTGAGCGCAGTAGTGATCGCATCCTCCAGCCGTCTGCCTTCGGCGCACTCGTCGCAGATGCGCGAGACCGCGTAGATGCCGTAGTCAACGCCGAGGCCGATGCCCAGCGAGATGACCGGGATGGTGTCGATCGTGATGCCGATATCCGCCAGACGCATGTAGATGAACGCGGCGAAGTTCGCCGCGATACACGACACCACGAACAGTATGCCCGCCACCAGCGAGCGGTAGACCACGGCGCAGAACAGAAAAACCACGCCCAACACGAAGGTGATGTTAATGAAGTCGAGTTGGTAGAGCACGTCGTTGGCCGCGGCGTAGAGGCCCGCGATGCCGCCCATGTACACGATCTCGACTTTCTTGTACGCGGGATCCCATTTGGCGCGCCGCTGCACGAATTCGGCCAAATGCGCCTGGATATTATTGAGCGTGGAATAGGTATGGTCGGAGAGCAGCACGCGCAGGATGCCGTCGTTGTTGTTCAAATCGATCCATTGATCGGCCTCGCCCGGCGCCGTCCCCTGCACGAACAGGAAATACAGGCCCATCACGTCGTCCGCGGTACGCGGCACTGCCAGAGTATTTCGGATTGCCGTAGTGGAACATCTGGTTGTACGGCTCGAGTATGTCCGGCGCGACCGAAATGATGCTGGAAACCGAAGGATCCTCCAGCATGAACCGCCCGAGATCGCGCTGCAGCCGGATCACGTCGGGCGCCAGCATATCGGGCGTGTAAGCGGCGCTGATACTGGTCGCCGCACGCGCCCGCACGATTATCCAGCCCTCGTCCAGCGGGAACACCTGGCGGACCGCGTTGATATCCTGGTTGACCTTGGCGTTGTGCCGGTAAAGCGGCGTGCCCGGTTCCGTGTAGCCGATCTTGGCCCGGATACCCGCGACGAAGCCCACCACGATCAGCACGCCGACCGCTATCAGAGCGCCCTCGCGCGCATATCCCGGTGTGATCGGGAATTCGACCAGCTTGTCTTCGATCGGCACGAGCCATCCCCGCTTCTTCTTCGTCGCCGGCAGCGGCTTGGGCGTCGGCAGATAGCTCATCATGATGGGCTGAAAGATGAAGACCATCGTGAGACTGCCGCCCAGCCATACCGCGCCCGAGGAGGCGACGTGCTGCAGCGACGGAATGCCGCCGAAAGAGATGAAGACGATGCCCGCGATGTCGGCCAGGATCGAGAGCAATCCCGGCGGCAGCATCAGCGTGGTCGTTACTTCGCACGCGGCCATCTTGTTGTGGCCGTGCGTTTCAAGCTCGTCGTAGTATCGGCCCTGCCACTGGATGCCGTGGCTCATATCGCGGGCGGTCAATATAAATCGTATGACCAGCATCACCGGGTCGAACTCGTACCCCTGCATCCCGATGAATCCGAGGCCCCAGACCGTCGACAAAAGGCCGGTGATGAGCGGCGCCCACCATGTGCTGCGGCCTTTAAAGAAGATGTACAGGATCAGAATCATGATGCCGTCGGAGATGAAGAAGATGGTCACGAGTATGGGCAGGTAGTAATACCCATAGCCGCGGATCACCGGTTCGCCGGCGGCATAGACGACCGTGTTGGCATCCTGGTACTTGTCGATAAGCGCCTGGATTTTATAGAAGACGTCGTGATAGTTGAGCCGGCCTTCGTAGAACGAGGCCATGATCGCGGCGCTTCGCCCGTCGTCGCTCACCAGGCTGCGCATCTCCAGGCGATGAATGAAAATCTGGCGCTTGATCTCCTGTATCCCGGACTCCGCGGTCGGCACGTTGGGATACATGTAGGCCTTGTAGACGAGGTTGCCGGGCAGCGCGACCGCATATCTCACGCGGAAGGAACCCAACGAGCGGATCGATTGATGGTTGACGCCGGGCAGCAAGTCGACGTCGTAGGTCATGTCCTGGATTTTTCTTAGCGTCTTGTAGTTGTAGATGTCCCCGTGCTTGACCTGCACCATCAGGGTCAGGCGCTGCGCGCCGCCGTAGCGTTCGTAGTTATGATAGAGCTTGACGTAGGGGTGGCCCTTGGGAAAAAAGTCGATGAAGCTGGTTCCGATCGTCAGCCTGCTCGCGTAGTAGCCAAAGATGCCGGTAATCAGGAGCAAGGCGATCCCGATGATCGCGCGGTAGCGAAGTATGAACCGGCCCATCACTTTCCTGTCACCACTTCCCAATGCGCGCCGCCGTCGGCAGTGTGCACGATTGTGCCCCCAAGGCCGACCGCGACTCCGTCTTGTCCGTTAAACGCGATATCGGCCAGGTCGAACACCGTCGGCGTTTGTACGGTGGGTGCGGCTGCGCCGCCCAGTCCGACGCGCAGTAACGCGCCGCCTTCGCCTGAGCCCCACACCGCCGAGGGCGCGGAGCCCGATGTCCCTCCAGCGAAAACGACGCTGTACATCGGGGACGTTGAAGGCTCCGTAACGGGCTGCCAGGTTGCGCCGCCATTGTCGGTGCGCAAAAGGGTGCCGCCCTGCCCCGCCACCCATCCGTGTTGCGCGTCACTGAAGCGAACCGCAAACAGCGCCGGCAGTTTGAAGTTGGCCCGCTTGCCGCCCATCTGCGGAGTCCACGTCTTACCGCCGTCGGCGGTATGCATGATCGTCTCGAATTCGCCCACCGTCCATCCGTTCTGCGGGTCGGCGAACGCGATGTCCAGAAAGATGAGACCGCTCTTGAGTTTCTGCACCTGCCAGTGCGTACCGCCGTCGGTGGTGCTCATCAGCAGGCCGTTAGAGCCGCTAGCATAGGCGGTCTGCGGGTCGATCGACGGCGATGCGAAAGATGTTCTCGGTGGTGCCGCTCGCCTGATTGGTCCAGGTCTGGCCACCGTCGGTGGTTTTGAGGATTTGTCCGCTTTCACCGCCGACCCATCCGGTCTTTCCGTCGTTGGCGAACCGGATGCTGTAGAGATCGTACCACGATAAATCGCCGCGCTCTGCGATCGCGCGCCGCTCCCAATTTTTGCCACCGTCGGTCGAGGTCAGGAGCGCGCCTTCCGTGCCGACGACATAGCATTTGCCCGAGGGCAGACACGCTACACTGAAGAACGAATCCCAAGGCTTGACCAGGCTGGTGCGCCCGCTTTCGGGAATCTGCGCCGGCGCCATGATTGGCAGCGCGAGCATCGCGGCCGCCGCGGCTGCGACCAACACCAGCACCGACAGGCCGCGTCGGCTCGCTCGCGAGGCCCGTTCTTTGCTCCGGCCCCGGTCCGAATGCGATGGCAGCAGATCATCTGCCTTTTCAGGCAATACCAAGCCCATGAAGCGTCCCTCGCTACGCGTGCCTTTCGCCGAGCCGCACAGGTCTGCCGACCCGTCTACTGCATGATCTTCATCAGGCCGTCAGGCTGCGCGTAACGGCTGATGTTCGAGAATCCCTGCGCGTCGCACTCGTGATCCACACACACGTGGAGGCCGATGAACACGGTCGCATGCTGATCCTGGAAATTCACGACATAGCCGGTGTTCGGCCCGGTTATCGTAACCTCCTGGCCCTCCAGGCCAAGACCGGGGAGAATCGCCGGGTAGGCGAATACCACAATCCACTTGTACAGATTTCCCGCCCGGTCCCACACCTCCGTGTCATCAGGGAAATAATTTTCCTTGTCAAGGTGCAGGACGCGCTTGCCGTAGCAATATCCGCGGGCCTGCGAGGGAAGACGCGTCATTTCCACCAGATAGGTATCGCGGACTTCCCATTGCCCCGAGCCCGGATTCGGGAAGGGCACCACGCCCTTCATGCCGAAATAGTAGTACCGCGGGTCGAGCGAGGTGGGCGTACCGCAGGTATCGAAGCTCTCAGGCGCTCCGTGCATTAGAGCCAGTTCCTTCGTCTCCCCGATAAGTTTGTTGTCGAACAGGTTACCCATCCGCGGGGCACCTTCCTGAGCGTCCTCGTAGGTGAAGTCTGTGCCGAAGAGCGGTGCACAACGCGCGGCCTGGGACACCCGCAGCGAGCGCCGGAGACTCGGAATGTACTCGTAAAGCTCATCGACCACGGAGGGGTCGTTCCAGGTCATGTCGACCGATGCGAAATACTTGCCCTGCTCGGGAGCGGTCTGCTCGAAGTAGGAGGCAAAGAAGTAGCCGTTGTTGCCAGGCAATTCCCGCGGATACCCGGGTTCACTCAGATGGGTGAGCTGTGAAAAAACGATATTGGAGTCGGCAGTGCGGGTGAAGTTCGCGTACTTGTCCAAGGTATAGGAGCAGTTGGGGGCCTCCTCCACGACCGGGGCGGGGCGGTAGTAGTTGTTGTAGTACATCTTCGCGCCCACCTCGGCCTTGTCACCCGCCATCGGGTTGGCAAACGGGAACCCGCCTACGTACCCCTGCGGCACGAACCCGCCGTCAGAGTTCTTTATCAGTTTGGTCTGGTTGCCGTACTTCTCGGTGTCTTCGTTGAACGGCTTGGGTGGAATAAGGTGGCGCGTGGGGCCCACGTCGATTTCGATATTCGCCGGCATCTTCCAGAAGAGGTCGCCCTTCCAGAGATGGATCATGCTCTCGGGCATGAACTGCTGATACTGCTGCCAGTTCGCCTGAGTGATCTTGGTCCCGATCGGAATTCCGTTGGCGTACCCCTTGTCGGCCTGCCACGGAGCAGGCTGCGCATGCGCTGGCGCCCCCAGCATCAGCGCGACAGCCAACAATCCGGCGACCGCGATTAAACGTCGAGCCATGGCTCTAACCCCTTCCCCGTATAGAGGCCTCTCGTCACGGGAATTTAACGAAGACTTTGATCTGTCGTTCAATTTAATCTGCCCCGAAAGCAACGTCGATGCCAAAATAAAAACCCCAGTTTCTCGATCCCAGCCCTGAAGAAACCCGCTAAATATGCTCACCTTCCGAGCGCTTGCCTGACACTAAGGCAGCTTGACCAAGCGAATTCCACACCTTCCGCTACGCAGCCCTTCCGCGCGCGAAATCAAACGCGTCGTGCGAGTTAATCCGCAATGCACACTGACGTAACATTTTTCTCAAGCGAAACCAACCGCACGGTCGCTTAACAATCAAACTACTCGCAACTCTTGGACCGACGCAACCCCGTCGCAACTCGAGCGAGACCACATCCGAAATTCGCCCTACCGGGCGCCCTTGCGCCAGACTCTTATCCACAGGCTCCGACTTCTTAGCTCATTCGGAGGGCTCCGCCAAGAGCCGCCCCGATCGGCGCGTTCTTCAAATCTGAAACTCCGAATCCCGCGAAAAGGCTCCTGATGCGCCGACGGATCGCGCTTGCGGTTGACGAGCGCAGCCAAAGAAGGCAAAACCGGCTGTCATGCGATTGCGCTTACTTTTGTCGCTGCTGCTGTTCGCGCTCGGGCTCGCGGCGAACGGCACGGCCTTCGCAGCGCAGGACGCGATCGCGCAGGCCGACGCAGGCGATGCGATGCAGCCGGGCGCGGCCGCCACGGGACGGTCGCCTCACTACGTCGGCACCGTGTACTGCTACGCCTGCCATCTGGAACTGGCGGTCCAATTCGCGCAAACCAAGATGGGCAAGCTGTTCCTGGTCAAGCCGCAAAATGCCCTCGAGCGTCTGGGCTGCGAGGGATGCCATGGCCCGGCCAGCGATCACGCCGAGTCGGGCGGCGGCCTGGGTGTCGGCGGGATGGCCGAGTTCCGAATCGACCAGGGCCAAACGATCGAGCGCAACAACCGGGCCTGCCTCGAATGTCATGACGAGGCCTTCTGGCACGGCGCTAAAACTCATCCCTTGCGCCGGATGGCCTGCTTTGATTGCCACGTCGTGATGGTGCGGATGAGTCCGACTTTCCAGCTCGCGCCCGCCGCCGCGGACCAGGATTGGAATCGCGGGCGCACCTGGGGCGATGCCGCGCTGCTGGGTCTGCTTGCGGGAGCGGTGTTCGGCGGATGGCGGCGGCTGACAATCGCGCGGCGGCGGCGGCGCGAGGGCTGAGCGGAAACCGGACGAAAGCCCCCGATGGACTGGATCGCCTTCGCACGCGGACCCGCCCTGCACTGGGCGCTCGTGATCATGGTCTTCGGGCTCTGCTGGCGGCTCGCAACGTTTATTTTCAGCCCGCCCGAGCACGACCTTTACTGGGCCCGCAAGCAGTTCTGGTTGGGACGCGGGCACTGGCAAATCGAGAGCTACGTGATGCACGTGGGCCTGCTGATCGTGCTCTTCGGCTTCGCCCCGCACATCCTGCTGGTCAGCGACTTGACCGGTTTAACCTGGCCCGGCCTGCCGATTGGCCTGGTCTGGTTCGCGGGCTCGGTAACGGTGGTCGCGATGGTCGCCGTGCTGCTGCATCGCCCGCCCGACGAGGCGCGCTCCACCTGGCGTGCGCGGGCGGACGAGTACTTCACTTGGACGGTGGTGCTGATGCCGCTGGTGACGGGGATGCTCGCCTTCCCGCACCTGGGCGGCGCCGCGCTCACGCGCCCTTATGCCGCCTTGCTGACGGCCCATCTGCTGAGCGTCGAGTTCCTGATGATATGGCTGCCGTTCGGGCGCCTCGCGCATCTGGTGCTGATGCCGCTGTTGCGCGGCACCGCTCGCACGCTGCAACTGCTGGGCGTCTGGCGCTGAGGGCCGGCGCGCCGGACGTGAACAGCGAATCGCCGGTTGCGATTCGGCTGCACGCGCGCTAGCTAGGAGGCAACGCGCGCGCACGAGGCCGCCACCGTCGGCGCGCAATCCATCGCTTGCCCCGCACGGCTAAAACTTCCGTCCGCCCCCGGGGCAAAAAAGCTGCGGGCAGAATTGCGGGGTGGGCGGCGCTGGCAGCGCTCGCGATGCTTTGCGGATGCGCCACCGGCGAGCCGCCTCAGTACGCTCCCGCCAGCGCCGAGCCGGCTGCGCAAGGCGCGCCAGTTGCGCAAGCCGAACCGGCCGCCAACGCTGCCGCGGCCCAGGAGCAGGGTTACACCGGGCTATGGGACGGAACCTCGACCAGCGGTTGCATGCCGCTTCAGCCCGACGCGAGACGTTGCGACGCGGTGGTGAAAATTACGCTGCAGATGTTTCAGCAGGGCTCCACGCTGACCGGCAGTTACACCTGCGCGACCGGCACGATGGTCTGCCGCGACTCCAACAGCAGCGGCACGATCGCCAGCGGCAAGGTGCGTGAGGGCAACGTGGGTCTGCGCGTGATGATGCCCGACGGATCGAGCTGCCTGTTCAACGGCAGGCCCTCGCAGGACAAGCAGAACAAATTGACCGGGACGTACTTCTGCATGCAGGGCGGCGGCTATATCGAGCAAGGCCGCTTCCAGGTCGAACGCAGCTACTAGTTACGGAATCAGCACCGCGCGGCCCTTGACCTTGCCCGCCACCAGATCGTGCAGGGCCGAGTTCGCGTCGCTCAGCCGGTACTCCTTGGTGGCGAGCGTCACCTTACCGCGATCGGCGAGCGCCATCAGTTCGACCAGGTCGGGATAAGTCCCGACCAGATTGCCCACGATGGTTTTTTCCGTCGCCACCATTTCCATAGTGGGGATTTCGATTTTGCCGCCGTAACCCACCACGTAGTAGTAGCCGCCATTGGCGGTCATCTTGAGCCCGTTGGCAACCGCGTTGCCCTCGCCCACGAAGTCGATCACCGCCTGTGCGCCGCCGCCGCCCGTGAGCTGCTTCACCGCCTCGACCTCGTTGCCGTCGGCTTTGACGGCGTGATCGGCACCGCATTCGCGGGCCAGCCCGAGCGCGAGATCGGAGCGGTCGATCACGATGATCGACGCGGGCGAGAGAGCGCGCAGCGCCTGGATGCCGATATGGCCGAGGCCGCCCGCGCCGATCACCACGGCCCATTCGCCGGGCAGCAGGTGGCGCGAGGCTTTCTTGGCCGCATGGTAGGCGGTGATACCGGCGTCGGCGTGGGGCGCCACGTCCTTGGGTGCGAGCGTCTGCGGCAGCTTGATCAGCGCGCGCACGCTGGTCTTGAGCAATTGCGCGTAGCCGCCGTTGGAATCCAGTCCCGGAAACGCTCCGCCGCCGTGCATGTCGTTGCCGCGGCGCGCGGCCAGCGACTCGCCGGTGCTGGACAGCGGATGGCAGATAACAGGGTCGCCGCGCTTGACCATCTCGACCGCGCTGCCGACCTCCTCGATCCAGCCCGCGTTCTCGTGCCCCATGATGTAGGGCAGCTTGACGGGCACCATGGCGCGCCATAGTCCCTCGATCACGTGGAGGTCGGTGCGGCACACGCCGGCGCCGCCGATCCGCACGATCACGTCGGTGGGTTTTTCGATTTTCGGCTCCGGCACTTCCTCATAGCGAACGAAGTCGGGCCGCTTCAGAGCCTCATCGTAGTCGTGAAGAACCGCAGCTTTCATTTTATGAAACCGCCTTTCGATTGATCTTTCGTCAAACGTCCGCGCGCGGCCAATTGCCGTTTACACCCCGCGCGCAGCCGCGGTCAACAGTGCGCGCGCCCCCTCTAGAGCGCCATCTCCTCGAGCGTCTTCCCGCGCGTCTCCGGCGCGTAGAGCATAATCAGCAGCGCGCCCAGCAGCGGCCCTATCGCGCATAACGACGCCGCGTTGCCCAGTCCGCCCACGACCAGCGACATCGTTCCGACGAACACCGGGCTGATGAACCAGGCCAACTGTCCCAGGGTCTGGATAGTGGTGCTGTAGCCGGCCGCGCGAATCTCGGTGGGGAACAGTTCTGCCGACAAGGCCGAGGTCGCGGTGCGCGCCCCCTGGTAAGCGAACATTGTCGCCATGAACGCCAGCAGGATCGTGTGATGGCCCGAGGACTGGAACAGCACCACCATCGAAATTCCGGCGCCCAGATAGAACAAGGTGGTCGTCACCCGCCGTCCGACCAGGTCAAGCAGGTAGCCGCACATGATCGTTCCCACCGTCGCCATCAGGTAGGCCACGATCACCGCCGATCCCACCTGCCCCGAGGTCCAGTGATGGTCGCGCTTGGCGAAGAGGCTGAAGTAGGTAATCGTCGGGCCGCCGACAAAGCCGACGCTGTTGGCGAGCAGCGCGACCAGCGTCAGGCGTCCGCGGTAGGGTCCGCGGAACAGCTTGATATTCGCGCGGACGCTCTCGCGCCAGTCCTGATGCGTGGTCAGCGAGGCGCGATGCGCGAGGAAGCGCGCGGTCTCGCGCACGTACTGCCTTAAAAACGCGACCAGCAAAAGCGGCGCTATTCCCAGCAGATACATCCCGCGCCATCCCCACGCCGACTCGGCCACGTAGCCATACAGCGAACCCGCGACCGCGACTCCGACGAACGCCGCCATGTGGAAGCCCGCGATCGCCCGGCCGCGCAGCTCGTCGGGAAATTCCTCGCTGATGATGATGATCGCCATCCCGAACTCGCTCGCGAGGAACACCTGCGAACAACTCTGGAACAGCGTGAAGCTGAGGAGCCCGCGCGAGAGCCCCGTGAACAGGGTGAACAGCCCGTAGCCCAGCACCGTCACGGAAATAACCGGCTTCCGCCCGACGCGGTCGGAGCACGAGATCACCAGGAACGACAGCACCGTGCCGAAGCGTACGATCGAGGCGATCACGCCGATCGCCTGGTTGCCAAGATGAAAGGTCGCGGCGATGTCGGGTGTGCAGAGATGGAAAATCGTGATGTCGTAGCCTTCGAAGATGGTCGCCGGGATCAGCAGGCCGAGCAACTGCCATAGGTACGAGCTCGGCTGCCGCGGAAAGCCTGCCGCGCCGCTGGCGCCCGGCGCCGCCGCCGCTGCGCGATTCGCCTGCGCGTCATCCATCAGAGATCACCGCAGAGATCACCGCAGAAGACCACCGCGCTGGTCACTCGTGCGTAGTTGCTTCGCACGCTTATCCGCACTCTTACCACCGTCATCGCCGCCCTCGCGATCCTCGCCGCTTCATCCGCCGTGCCCGCCCGCACGCCTGTCGGCGCAATTGAATAGCATGCGCCCACCCCCATATCGATCCAACACGCGATGGCAGGTCATCTGGTTTTTATTTCCAGCTGCGTCCACTAGCACGGTGGCCGAAAAGAGCAGTAACATTGCAGCCTTGGACAACTTATCGCTTAGGGAAGCATCGCAACCATGACGCCCGTGGGCACGCAGGGGAGTACCGCAGATAGCCGCCGATCTCCACGCAAATTGAGAGCGATCATCGTTCTGCTGCTGGTGTTGGCCTGGCGGGGCGATTGCTGGGCCTATATCGACCCCAACGCAGGCGGCTTCCTGTCCCAGATTCTGGTCCCGCTCGCATCGATTTTCCTTTCGTTTATCTTCTACTGCCGCAAAGAAATCAGAAGATTCGCCAAATCCGCCCGTGACCGATGGAAAAAACCCGATTCGCGCGACGCTCCACATGAGGCCGGGAAATAAACCATCATGGGTGGCCGGTGGTGGTTGCTGTTCCGCAGCCTCGCAGTACCAACAGTCCTTTTTTTCGCGCCGGTTCTGATGACTCAGAATCTGCGTCGATTGGCCTATCTTCTCTCCTTAAGGGGTGCGGTCGCCGAACTGGCGCTGGAAATTTCGGCGATTGTACTGCTCGAAGCCTTGTGCGCGACACTTCTCGCGCTCATTCTCTCGGCAGGCCGCGCGTTCGGGATCTGGGATGATCGGACCGATGCGAACTGTGCGGGTTTCATCGCATTCGCAAGCGCCATCCTGTGCGGCCTCGCATTGCTGTTCCCGCTCACCGGGATTATAGGCCCGGTCTCGACCGCCGGAGTGCAGGCGGCGCTGATCCTCGCGGCGATCGCGCTCCCCACGTTCTTCGGTTGGCAGCGTACTTTCGCTCTGCTGAACCGCCTCAACCAATCGGCGCAGATCGTGCTGGCGGTCTGCCCGCTTCTGCTGATTCTTGTGCTTATCGGTGGCTTTGGCTGGCGCAGCTTTGATCCGATGCCGCCCGCGCGGCCCGTTGCGTCACAGGCGTCGGCGCGGCCTAATGTGGTGCTGATCAGCTTCGATGCGCTGTCGGCGCAGGACATGTCACTGTACGGTTACGGGCTGCCGACCACTCCGCAATTCGAGCGGCTCGCCCGGCGCAGCTACAATTTCGTCAATTTCGCCTCGACGTCGGATTTCACCACGCCGGCTGTGGCGTCGCTGTTGACCGGTCAGTACCCGCTGACCAATCGGGTGTTCCAGCTCTACGGGCATATCCCTCATCGTCTGCGCAAAGACAATATCGCCTGGGTACTACGGCAACACGGATATACCACTGCGGCAATCGTCACCAATCCAGCGGCCCATCCCCTGGCTTTGCGGGTCGAGAATTCCTTTTCGATCCTGCCCTGGCCACCGGTGTCGTCATGGGTTTTTCCTGGAACCTTCCTGCTGCAGCTACGGCATAGCCTGTTGTTCGACGCCGCCAATGGCGTCGCGGTCAACGCGCTGCTCAAGTTCGGTAGCCTGCTTGGCCTGTTCAACACAACGGGCTGGGTCGATTCGCGTGCGGTGTTCGCCTCGGCCAGGGACTTTATTAGCGGCGCGCGCACGCCCTACTTCCTGTGGATTCACCTGTACCGACCCCATGCCCCCTATGTGACGGGCGCCCCCTTCCAGGGCCGGTTTCTGCTGGGTTCCGACTTCACCACCCAGGCGCAGTATTTTTGGCAAACGCCCGGGGCGCAGTATCCGCCGGAGATGCAGCACGAGGTCGACTTGCTGAGGCTGCGCTACGACGAAAGTATCGTCGAGTGCGACAGCGCTTTAGGGGAGTTCCTTGACTGGATGGCGAGGAGCCATCGCGATGCGAACACGGTCCTGGTGGTGACCTCCGATCATGGCGAGAACTTTTCCGCCGGCTGGTGGAGCCACCAATCGCCGGATCTGCACTATCCCGAGACTCACATTCCCTTGCTGATATCGCTGCCTGGCCAGAACCGCGGCTATACCGAGACCGAAGACGGCGATCTCACCGATATCGCGCCCACGCTTCTGGCCGAACTCGGAATCGGCAAGCCTTCATGGATGGACGGGCACCCGCTCATCGGCCCGACGCAGGCGGCCTCCGCGGCGGAACCTTCTTTTTCGATGTACTTGGCCGAGTCCGATGCCTTCAGCCGTCCCACCGTCGGGGCGATAGCCGCGAATTCAGGTCCCTATCATCTGGTGTGGTATTTTCCCTCCGGAGGCGTCGAGCTTTTCGACATTGCGCGCGACCCCGAAGAAATACATCCAGATGTCGCACTTCGTCCTCCCTATCCTCCGGGGATAGCGATGGCGCTGGTCGGAGACATCGAGCGGCGCTTCGTCGACGCGCTCAATAAAAATCCTGCGGGCAACTCTCCATGAGTCCGGGCGCCTGGTCGCGGCCCGTATTCAATCTGAATCTCTCGGCCTGGCGCAGTATCCGCAGGCGCCATCCCGAGCCGATCGATCGCGGACTCGAATTGCGCTTCTACCTGGCGGGAGGCGTGCTGTCCGCGCTGGGGATGCTCCAGAGGCGATTGTACCGGCGCGTCCTGGACCAACTCGAGCTCAGGTCGCCGCTCTTCCTGGTCGGGCATTGGCGCAGCGGAACGACTCTACTGCATGAACTGCTCGCGCTGGACGAGCACTTTGCCGCTCCCAGCACCTACGCCTGCTTCAATCCCGATCAATTCCTGCTCGCGCACCATCACGCGCCCGCTTCGAGGCGACTCGCGCGCCCCGGCGGCGACATAACCGTCTCAGCTTCTTCGCCGCAGGAGGAAGAATTCGCCCTGCTCTGCATGGGCGCGACGTCACCCTACGAAGCCTTCGTGTTTCCTTCCGCACTCCGTCAATTCGAAGCCTTATGCGACCCGGACCTCTTCGAGCCTGGCGAGGAGCTTCGATGGAACGACGCGATTACGTGGATCTTGAAAGCGACGGCCTACGTCTGCGGTGCGGACAAGCGGCCGCTGATCAAATCTCCGGCCAACTCGTTTCGGATTGCGCGGCTGAGCCGGCTTTTTCCGGGCGCGACCTTCATTCGGCTCGTACGCGAGCCATGCGCGGTCTTCGCTTCGACGTTGAAGCTCTGGCAGAGCATGTGGGATCGCTATGCGCTGGCCGCACCGCTCGCGCAGGATGTTTTGATCGAGCGGATTCTGGAAACGCGGCCTATGCTCGAACGAAAGCTTCACGACGGCTTGCGGACTCTGCCGACCGACAGGATTGCAACCGTCCGCTACGAGGACCTGGTTGCTGACCCATGCGGCACGATCGATCTTTTATACGACCGGCTGGCGCTCGGCGATCCATCGCCGTTGTTGCCGAAGGTGCGCGCCTACATGGCGCAAAATCCACTTTCCGCAACGCGTTTAGCCGAGAGGCATTCAACCGACGATTGGCGCCCGCTCGTACAAACTCGCTGGCCTGAAATGTTCGACGAATTCGGTTACGCGCGAAGCTAAGGGACAAACCGCAGCCATGGTTGAATTCCGATCGGCCCTCCGCATCCGGATGATCACGGCCTGGCTTTCCATACTTAGCGCGATTTTCGCGGTTTTGCTGGTCGCAATCGGCGTGGCGGGGGCCCATTTGGGCGCGCTCCCGCCAATGACCGGCTTCATGGCATTCCTGCTGGGCTTCGTAGACGCGATCCTGGCGGTGTTATTCGGACTGATAAGCCTCACCCGCGGCTGGGCCCCCGACCGCCGGCCCGGGCCGCCCAGGGCCGTCGCCGGAATCGTCCTAGGCCTACTCATCGCGATTCCGGTTGGATTCACAATGGTGCGCTGGTGGTCGATGCCGTACCCGAACATCAACGACATCACCACCGACTACGACACTCCGCCGCAGTTCGTTAACCCGCCCGGATTGACGGCCGACTCGATGAAATACGACCGCGCCAGATTGGAGCCGATCCAGACCAGGTACTATCCGAAGCTCGGTCCGCTACGGCTCGACGAGAAGCCCGACGACGCCTTCGTCAGAGTAAAAGCCGCGGCCAACGCCGCGAACCTTGCCGGCCGGCAGATGGCCGCTCAGATACCATCGGTGCCGGGCTGGTTCATCGTTTACATCGACCCGGCAACGCGAACTATCGAGGGCGTCGAGACCTCCTACCTGTTTCGCTTCCGCGATGACTTCGTGATCCAGGTGCGTCCGGGACCCGACCCGAACAGCAGCCTGGTCGAGATGCGCTCGCGCTCGCGGGCCGGTACGGGCGACTTCGGCGTGAACTACAACCGCATCCGCGAGTTCTTCGCGATGCTCAAGCCGGGCGGCGCGGCGGCGCCGCGCCGCCGGCATAGCGCGTTCGCGGGCGCGCCGGCCTGCTATACACTGCGTGTCGCGGGCGCGGCCTCGCGCACCGCGGTCACGATCATCCGCTTGCCGAACAGGAGCGCGGGCGAGAACACGTGACGCATGATTTCGGCGGTAAGCGCGGGCGGCGCGACGGCGCGGCGATGCTGGCGCGCCTTGCGGGCAAACGCGCCGACCGCGGCGCGCGACGCGGCATACATCAGCGGCACGATCGGCGCGAGCGCGAGCGACGTCGGGCTGAAGCGATCGGTGTAGACCTCGACCGCGGCGAGCCCCGCCAGGCGCATCAAATAGCGCAAGCGGAAATAATCGATAAGAAAAATGTGCCCGTGGTAGAAACCGCTCCCCGAGCGCGCGCGCAGCGTCTCGACTTCGTTGGCCAGCCCGCGGCGCATCGTGCGCTGCCCGGTAAGCATCGCGCTCAGCCGCGCGCTCAGATGCATCACGTTGGGCGTGGTAATTACGATCCGGCCGCCCGGACGCAGCACGCGGGCGCACTCGCGCACGAAGCCCGCCTGGTTTTCGAAATGCTCGATACCCTCGCGCGAGAGCACGGCGTCGAAGGCGCCGGAGCGAAACGGCAACCGCGCGTTGCAGTCGGCGCGGACCCATCGCGAGGCAGGCGCGCCGGCCGACGGCGGATAAAGGTCGGCCGAGACGACCTCGAAGCCCATCCGCTCAAGGCGCGCCGACTCGCCGCCCGCGCCGGCCGGGATATCGAGCAAGCGGGCGCGCTCCATTCGATCGAATAGGGCAAAAAAATCGACCCGCGCGCGCCGCCTTTCACTCACCAGGCACAAGGCTTTAGCCGAGCCGATGCGTCCGCGCAATCGCTCGCGCGACCCCTCGCATGCAGGGCAAGCTTCACGCGCGGCAAGTTTCTCGCGCCGATTGATACCGTTGCCCGGTAGCGGAATAATCGTCGCTGAGCCCTCTACATGAATGCTTCATCAGCAACGGGCGCGCCGCGCGCTGAACGCGCCGCGCCGATATCCGCCGAGCCCGCGATCGAAGTCGCCGACCTCAGCTTCAGTTACGGCGATCGGCCCGCGCTCTCGACGGTCGAATTTACGATCGCGCGCGGCGAGATTTTCGGCTTTCTCGGGCCCAACGGCGGCGGCAAGAGCACGCTGTTCCGGCTGCTCTCGACCCTGGTGCCGATCCAATCCGGCGACGCGCGCATCCTGGGTTGCGACTTGCGCGGCGCGACGCAAGCGCTGCGGCGCAAGATCGGCGTGGTCTTCCAGAGTCCCAGCCTCGACGGCAAGCTGACCGTGGCCGAGAACCTCGCGATCCACGGCAACCTCTACGGGATGCGCGGCGCGCGCCTGAAGGAACGCACGCAGGCGATGCTGGCGCGGCTGGACGTGAGCGATCGCGCGGGCGACCTCGCCGAGACGCTCTCGGGCGGATTGCGCCGGCGGGTCGAGTTGGCCAAGGCGCTATTGCACGAGCCGGAACTGCTGCTGCTCGACGAGCCGAGCACCGGGCTCGACCCGGCGGCGCGGCGCGAGTTTTTCGCCCTGCTCACGCGGCTTCGCGAGAGCGACGGAGTCACAATCGTGCTCACTACGCATTACATGGAAGAGGCCGAGCGCTGCGATCGTATCGGTATCCTCGACCAGGGCCGGCTGGTGGCGATCGCGCCACCGGGCGAGCTCAAGCAACGGGTCGGCGGCGACGTGATGGTAATCAGCGCGGCGGCGCCCGAAGCGCTCGCGCAGAAGATCGCCCAGCGGCTCCAGGTTCGCGCGGCGCTGGTCGACGGCACGCTGCGGATCGAACGGCCGCGCGGACATGAACTCGTCGCGCGGCTGGTCGACGAATTCGGCGGCGAGATCGAATCGATAACCTTCGGCCGGCCCACGCTGGAGGACGTTTTCGTCCACCTGACGGGCCATCGCTTCCGCGCCCGCGCGCGCGAGGAACGCGAAGAGGGCGGCCGCTGATGGGACTGATCGCCTTGCAGGTGTGGACGCTCTGGTGGCGCGAGATCGTGCGCTTTCGCCGCCAGCGGAGCGTGATTATCGGCTCGTTCGTACAGCCATTGATTTTCTGGGTGCTGATCGGATGGGGCTTTCGGGCCTCGTTCAAGCCGAGCGGGATGCCCGCGGGAGTCGACTACGTGCAGTATTTCTATCCCGGCGTGATCATGCTGGTGCTGCTGTTCACCGCGATCTTCGCCACCATCGCGACCGTCGACGACCGCCGCCAGGGATTTCTGCAGGGCGTGCTGGTCGCCCCTATCGCGCGCGACACGGTGGTGGCGGGGCAGGCGCTGGGCGGCACCACGCTCGCGCTGTTCCAGGGATGCGTGTTCCTGGTGCTGGCGCCGCTCGCCGGGATTCATCTGAGCGCCGCGGCGGTGGTCGCGTCGATCGCGGTGATGACGATCATCGCGTTCGCGTTTAACTGTATTGGGCTCTTGATCGCGTGGCGCATCGAGTCGACCCGCGGCTTCCATCTGATCATGAACTCGATCCTGGTGCCGATCTGGTTTCTGTCCGGGGCGTTTTTTCCGGCCGCCGGCGCGCCGGCCTGGCTGCGCTGGATCATGTGGCTGAATCCGCTGACCTACGGGATGGCGGCGCTGAGGCGCGCGCTCTACCTGTCCGAGCCGCACACGCTGGGCGCGCTGCCGGGCGCGGCGTTGTCGCTCGGAATCAGCGTCGCGTTCGCGGCGGCCGCGATGTGGTTGGCGGCGCGCGTCGCCGAGCGCAGCCAGGTCGCCGCCGGCTGAGCGCCGCCGCCCCACCCTCGTATCGACGCCGTTCTCCCGTCCAGATGCAATGACCTTGACCGTCTCTAGAATCGGAGCGATAATGCTCCTAAAGCAGAGATTGTTTATGTCATTCGCTCTCAGCTATCCGGCCACCCGCTACGAACCTTCCCCGTTGGTCGACCTGTCGGCCAAGGCCGAACGTGCACGGCTGAGCCCGTCCGCGATCCGGGCATTCTTCAACATCATGGCGCGCTGGAAGGTGCGCGACGAGGACGCGCGCGTCCTGCTCGGCGGGATCTCAAACGGACCGTTTTACGAAATGAAGAAGGCGCCGGCCGGCCGGGTGCTCGATCCCGACCGCCTGCTGCGAATCTCCCATTTGGTCGGCATCTTCAAGGCGTTGAACATCATCTATTCCCGCAAGCTCGCCGACGCGTGGGTGCAGCTGCCCAACAGCAATCGGATCTTCGCCGGGCGCACGCCACTCGCCTTCATGATGAGCGCCGGCATGCCCGCGATTCAAACCGTGCATCGGCTGCTCGACGCGCGCCGCGGCGGGATGTAGCGCGGCCGGTCGCGCGAACGTGCCACGCTCCCGGGGCGCCGCGCCGCTCCCTCGCACAACGCTCGTCCGCCAATTCGATACGCATCGCTTGATCCCGTCCAAATACGCCGGCGACGACACAAGCGTACTGGCCGCCATCGCTGACGACGCGATGCATCTGCGCGACATCTTCGATCTCGATAATGCCACCAACGACCGACTGCTGGCCGAAAATAGCGTTTTGCCCGGCATCGGCGTCGACGAACTCGTGTCTGGCGTTCCTTATTACCGGATCGTCAACGCCGCCTTCTGCCACGCGCATCCGCTCGGTAGCCGCTTCAACGGGCCAGAGCGCGGCGCCTGGTACGCCGCCTTTGAGCTCGATACCGCACAGGCCGAGGTAGCGTTTCGAAAATCGGTGGAGTTGGCGGAGGTCGGCTGGTTCGACGAAACCGTCAGCTACGACGACTACCTCGCCGATTTCAGCGCCGAATTCCACGACCTTCGCGGCGACAGGCGCTTCGCCAAGTGTCTCTCGCCCGCAAGCTACGTCGCCTCCCAGGCGCTGGCGCATCGGCTGCTCATCCGGCAGCGGTCGCTGGGCGTTGTCTATCCGAGCGTCCGCCACAAGGGGGGCACGTGCCTGGGATGCTTTCGGCCGGCGTTGGTGATGAACGTGCGCAAGGCGACAACCTATCGGTTTCGTTGGAAAGGCACTCCGACACCGGCGATCGAGGCGCTTAAATTCGGCCTGACCTGATCCGATCCGGCCTGACCTGATTCTCTCGCGGGCGCCGAGCCGTCGAACAGCGTCAATCAATCGGATCGAAGTAGGTTTCGCGGCGGCCTTCGAAATGGAACTCGCGCGCAAGGCCGATCCATTTGCGATCGACTCCGTGAAGCGGTTCGGGCAGTTGCTCCAACGGAAAGAAGCCGGCCTCCAGCGCCTCGAGCGGATTGGGCCTGAGCTCGCCGCCCTCGATCCGGCAGTAGAAGAGGTGCGAGTAGATATGGCGATGAATCGAACCGGCCTTGCGGCTGTCGATTATCGCCATCAGGCTGAGCGGCCGCACGACGAGCCCGGTCTCCTCCGCGGCCTCCTTGGCCACGTTCTCGGCGAGCGACATCCCGACCTCGCAGAAGCCGGTCGGATACCACCAACGGCCGTTGGGACGCCGGATCATCAGGACTTCGCCGCGCTGGTTGAACGCGATAACGCCGCATCCCGCGGCCGTCGTGACGTAACCGTCGTAGCCCTCGCGCACCTCGGCGCGCCATCGCCGCAAAAGCTCGGCGGTCTCCGCAGGCGCCGCGCCGTCGAGCGCCGCGCGCATCACGGCCGCCTCGCGCAGGAGCTCCTCATAACGCTCGGCGTCGAAGCCCTGGGGATTGAAGGCGAGCCCGGTGCGCGCGATGGCGGCAGTGCGCTCGACGAAGTGGACGATCGCGGCGAGGATCGCGCTCATGGCCCGATTATATGCCAAGTAGGCCGGGTGCGAAGCGAGCGGTTGGCGCGGGCGCGAGCGCCAGGGCCATCAGCGATAACCCGGACGCGGGTCGCCTACAGGCTGGGTATCACGCTGGTCGCGTGCTGGAAGGGGCTGCGGCCGAAGGGATTCTGGCCGATCGAGCCGATTCCACCCAAGGTCACCATGAATTGCACGGCGGTCTCGCTCGGGTTAATCGACTTGCTCACGCCGACGTCAACCGACCAGCAGTTGCAGGGCGATTTGATCCGCACGCCGTACTCGGTCGACAGCATCTTGGAGTTGGCGATGTCGTAGGACGGGGCGAAGAACAGGCCGACCCGATCGATAAGGTCGTAATAGGCGCGCAAGGTGACGAACTCGAAGAAACTCGAATTGATTCCGGGCTGCGTTACGGTCGGGCCGGGCGCGATGTAGTTGTACGAAAGCTGAAGGAAGGAGCCCGACAGCGAACGGCCCATGTAGAGGCTGGGCGGGGTGTACAATTGCCACCACGGCTGCATCGTGAAGTAGATGCTGGAGTATGTGATACGGGTATCGCGCGGGTCGTAGCCCAGTTGCGACCCCATCGAGGCCCAGTTGGTCGCGAACACGATAGCCGAGCCCTCCAGATCAGACCACTGCGAGCCGCCCTTGGCGACCGCGTGGCTGGTGTCGTAGGCCTGCAGGAGCTGAAACTCCGCCAACTCGCGCGCCATTCCGGGCACGGTTGCAGGCTGCGGAGCGTCGCCGGCCAACTCCTCGTCCTCCCCCTCCTCGGCGGCGTCGCTCTGAGCGACATCGCCCTGCGGCATCGCCGCATGCGCCGCGGCGTGGGCGTAGATGCGCGAGGTGACGCCGAAGGTCAGGAGGCTGCGCGCATTGATACGGTCGAGCTGGTCGAAGATGGGAAAGTCGCTCTGGTCGATGTTTGGCACGTAGTTGTAGTAAACGAAGGGCTCGAAGGTGTGCTTGATCTTGTCGATCGAATTCCAATCGACATGGTAAACCTTCTCAAGGATGGTTTGCGCGCCGAAATTGGCGTAAGGCAATTCGCGCGTGCTGACCCCGCCGTCGGCCAACGGCCCCAGCTTAAGACCGTTGTTCCACTCTAGCCCATTGGTGCCGACCGGAATCACCTGGATGTTGTGCCCGGAGACGTCGTACACCGTTTCGTGGGCCCCGACGGCGCCCCAGCCGAAGAGATACTCACCCAGGCGCCACGGCACCGTGAGTTGCGGATTTAGGTCCAGGCGCAGCCCGCTCACACCCGAGGAACGCCAGAAGTCGTCGGCCTGTACGTTGTAGTCGGCATAGGCGAGCCCGCCAAAGAGCTCACGGCGCCCGCTCACCAGGAACTCCGGCAGTGTCTGCAAGGCGAATTGCTGCGGCTGGATCAGGTCCTGATGCCACGTCCCGCCGAACTGCGCGAAGCCATCTTCGAAACTATCGATCAGGCCGAAATGCGATTGCGCATCGCGCATCGTGTTGTAGCCGTTGCCGAAGCCCTTGGACAGGGTCCAGATGTTCATCTCGCGGAGATAGAGGCTGTCGCTGACCGAGATGGCGTCGCCGTAGGCGACCAGGTTGTCGTCAATATGCTGGCGCATCATCCCGATGATGTTGTAGCGATCGATCGGAATGTGCGGGTCGGCAATCTGGGTGTCGACTACGTCAGTGACGCGCGAGGCCTGGGAACGCAAGCCCTCGTTCACGTAAGCCGTATCAACCCGTAGGTAGTCGTCGATACCGTTTTGCAACCTGTACTCGTCGAACAACCCCACGCGCATGCTGGTTTCTACATCAAGTGCCAAGGTCGCGTCCGAACTCTTGTTGATCGCCCAGTAAAACGGCTGCAGATACTGCGCGCCCCGCAGGCTGGAGTAGCCCATGCGCGGGCTTAAGAAACCGCTCTGGCGCGTGCTGTCCGCCGGGAAGAGCGCGTACGGCAGGGGAACCACCGGATAGCCCAGCACGTCAAAGTGAGCATTGCGCGCCACGCCCTTTTCACCCACGTGGAGGTCGATATCGGCGCCCGAGATCGACCAGTCCGGCCTATCGCCGCCGCATCCGCAGGTGGTGAAGAATCCGTCCCTCACCTGGTAGTGCTGGCCGATCATCTTGTAGATCTTCTTGCCCTCGAGGCGATAGGTATTGCTGGCCGCGCGCAGCTTGCCGTTGGTCAGCTCAAGGGTCTCGTCCTGCCAGTTGACGTGGGCCTCGGATCCGAACATCTGCCCCTCGGTATCGGTCAAATGCACGTGGCCGAAGGCGGCAGCCTCATGGGTCTTGCGCATCAGGTCGATCCGATCGCCGGTGAGCTTGGTACCCGCCTGATTGACCACCGCGTTGCCGGTGACCACGAAGGTGTCGGTTTTATAGTCGTACTCGAACTGGCGGCCGGTTACGTCCACGGCGCCGTGATGGGATTGCAGCATCAGCGCCGTGCCGGGCGCCGCCTGTGCATGGGCGTGCGGCGGGGCGAATATGCCCGCCGCCGCGATCGCAAGCGCCATCAACAGTAGCGCTTTACATAGCAGCCTCGGGAAATAGCCCCCGTCGACCCTGCCGCTTGAGGAAGTACGGATATATCTCTCCCACCAGATAGACAGATCCGGTTACAACTATAACGTCGTCCGCTCCGCTCTCGGCCATCACCTGCTCGACCGCGCGCCGCGGCTCGCGCACCACGCGCGCCGGAACCTGCGCGGAAAACAACGGCAGCAGATTCTCGGGCTCGAGCGGGCGCTTGGGCCGTACCCGGGTCAGCGTCACGTCACGCACACGAGGCGCCAGCATCGCGGCCATCCGCGCCCACTGCTTGTCCTCGAGGCAGCCGAAAATCAGACGCGGTCTGACGTGCGGCCCCAACTCAACGGCGATCGTTTCGAGCAACGCGTCGATACTGAGTTCGTTGTGTGCGCAATCGAGGATAACCAAGGGCCGGTGCGACACCACGTCGAACCGCCCTGGCCAGCAAAGATCTCTAAGCCCCCGCCGGATCTGCTGCTCCTCTAGCCGCCAACCTTGCGCTCTCAGAGCCTCGACCGCCGCCAACGCAATGGCGGCGTTCTCATGCTGAAACGGCCCTGATACTCCCAGTTCGACACGCTCAAGCTTAAGCTCCGAGCCCGAAATAGTCAAGCACATGGGCGGGTGCGCGGGACCGAAAAGAAAAATCGCGGTCCACAATCCGAGCCGGGCTCTGGCGTTGTGTAGCTAAAGCTGCCAGAACCCGGCGCGCCTCGGGGTCGCGCGCGCCGATCACCACCGGCACGCCGGGTTTGATGATACCGCCCTTCTCGGCCGCGATCGCCGCGATCGTATAGCCGAGGCGATCCATGTGATCGAAGCCGATCGGAGTTATCACGCTGACCAATGGCGTCACCACGTTGGTCGAGTCCAGGCGTCCGCCGAGCCCGGTTTCGATAATGGCGAGATCGACCGCCGCCTCGGCGAAGTACAGGAACATCAGCGCGACCGTGAACTCGAAAAACGTGAGCGCCAGATCGGCGCGCTCGTAAATCGCGCGCAGCCGCTCGATATACTCCAGCATCAGGCGCGCCGGCATCTCGGCGCCGTCGATCCGGGTGCGCTCGGTCAGATGGACCAGGTGCGGCTTGGTGTACAACCCGCAGCGCAGTCCCGCCGCGCGCGCGATCGCGTCGAGCATCGCGGCCACCGAGCCCTTGCCCTTGGTGCCGGCAATATGGACCGCGCGCAGGCGCCGATGGGGGTCGCCGATCAGCGCGAGCGCCTGGTCCATGCGCTCGAGCTTGTAGATCTCGCCGCGCCCCTCCAGCGAATAGAGCCAGTCGAGCGTTTTGGACATCCGTGCCATCGCGACCGGATTTTAGCCTGCCACTCGCCCAAACCTAAGTCGGCTTGCGATGCCGTCCGCCCCTCCCGCGCCCGCCGAGCATCGCGAGCAGCCGGCCGAGCGTCGCGCGCATCTGCGCGCGCGGCACGATCGCGTCGAGCATCCCGTGCACCAGCAGGAACTCGGCGCTCTGAAAACCCTCGGGCAGCACCTGGTTGGTGGTCTGTTCGATTACGCGCCGCCCGGCGAAACCGATCAGCGCCCCCGGCTCGGCCAGGTCGAGATCGCCCAGCATCGCAAACGACGCCGCCACGCCGCCGGTGGTCGGATCGCACAGCACCGCGAGATACGGCAGACGCGCATCGCGAAGCCGCCCGATCGCGCCCGCCACCTTCGCCATCTGCATCAGCGACAGCACGCCCTCCTGCATCCGCGCGCCGCCCGAGGAACAGAACACCACCACGCCGAGGCCATGCTTGACCGCGTGATCGATAAGCCGCGCGATCTTCTCGCCCACCACGATCCCCATGCTGCCGCCCATGAAGGCGAAGTCCATCACCGCGATTGCCACCGGATGCCCCTCGATTTTGCCGACTCCGGTGACCACCGCGTCGTTGCGTCCAGAGGAGCGCCGCGCCTGCTCGAGACGCTTGGGGTAGGGTTTGGAATCGTGGAATTCCAGCGGGTCACCGGCCGCGAGATCTTCGAAGAGCTCGCGCCAACTGCTGCGATCGATCGTTATCGTGAGGCGCTGCTCGACGGTGAGGCGATGATGGTACCCGCACTTGGGGCAGACGTTGAGATTGCGCTCGACCTCCTTGCGAAAAGCAATTTCGCGGCATCCGGGGCATTTCACCCAGAGATTTTCGTCGGCGGCGCTTTGCGCCGCCTGGGCCGCCGCCCGCTCGCCCTGCTCCCGCTGCGCCATCGCTCAGCCTCCGCTTGTGCCGCGCACAACTCCGCGCGCCGCGCGCATCGCGTCCTTCATCGCACCTACCGCCTCGCCGACCGCCGCCGCGAGTCGCGGCCCCGCGCCCTCACGCTCGACTATCAACGAAAGCGCACTGCCGACCACCACCGCGTCGGCGTAACTCGCGACCTCGCCCGCCTGCGCCGCGGTCGAGATGCCGAAGCCGACGCCGATCGGAAGATCGGTAACCGCGCGCAGCGCGCGTACCCGCGTCTCGAGACCGGCGGCGAGGCTGGTGCGTGTACCGGTCACGCCCGTCACCGCGACGTAGTACAGAAAGCCACTGCCCGCGTGCGCGATCGTGCGCACGCGCTCGACCGGCGTGGTCGGCGCAAGCAAATAGATGAGGTCGAGGCCGTGGGCGCGGGCCGGGCGCGCAAGTTCGGCCGCCTCTTCGGGCGGCAAATCGACGACGAGCAGGCCGTCGACGCCGGCGCGCGCCGCGTCGGCGCACAGCCGCTCGCATCCGTAGTGCAGGATCGGATTGTAGTAGCCGAACAGCACGATTGGGATCTGGCTTTGGCGGCGAAGCTCACCCACCATCGCGAGGATCGCGGCCAGCGAGGCGCCCGAGGCAAGGCCGCGCGCAAGTGCGCGCTGATTGGCGGGGCCGTCGGCCATCGGATCGGAAAACGGCACGCCCAGCTCGATAAGATCGGCGCCACGCGCTTCCAATTCGAGCACGAGGGTGCGCGTGGCCTCGAGATTGGGGTCGCCGGCGACGATAAACGGAATCAACGCCGCCTCGCCACGCGCGCGCAGCTCGGCGAATTTTTTTTCGATTCGCCCGGCCGTTTTCTTCGCCATCGCGTGAGCGCTCACAGCGTCACCCCCAACGCGCGCGCGACCGTCTGCATGTCCTTGTCGCCGCGCCCCGAGAGATTGACGATCATCACGCGGTCGTTCGCCATCGTGGGCGCGAGCCGCATCGCGTACGCGACCGCATGCGCGCTCTCCAGCGCCGGGATGATGCCCTCGCTCTCGGAGAGCAGGCGCAATGCCTCCAGCGCTTCGGCGTCGGTGACGGCGGCGTACTCGGCCCGGCCGCTTTGCTTGAGCCACGCGAGTTCCGGGCCGACGCCAGGATAGTCGAGTCCGGCGGCGATCGAATGGGTCTCGCGAATCTGCCCGAGTTCGTCCTGCAACAGGTAGGTGCGATTGCCGTGCAGCACGCCGACGCTGCCGGCGCTGAGCGTGGCCGCGTGCGCGGCGCCGTTTAATCCCAGCCCGCCGGCCTCGACACCGTACAGGCGCACGTCCTTGTCCGCGATGAACGGATAGAAAAGCCCGATCGCGTTGGAGCCGCCGTTGACGCAGGCGACCAGCGCGTCGGGCAGCCGGCGCTCGTGCTTGAGAATCTGGCGGCGCGCCTCGCGCCCGATCACCGACTGAAAGTCGCGCACGATCATCGGGTACGGATGGGGTCCGGCGGCAGTGCCGATCAGGTAGTAGGTGTTGGCGACCGAGGCGATCCAGTCGCGCAGCGCCTCGTTGAGCGCGTCCTTGAGGCTGCGGCTGCCGGCGTCGACGGCGGTGACTTTTGCGCCCAGCAGCTTCATGCGAAAAACGTTGAGCGACTGGCGCTCGACGTCGAGGCTGCCCATGAAGACCTCGCACTCGCGCCGAAAGAGCGCCGCCATCGTCGCCGTCGCCACGCCGTGCTGTCCCGCGCCGGTCTCGGCGGTGATCCGCGCCTTGCCCATCCGAACGGCGAGCAGCGCCTGGCCGAGCGTGTTGTTCACCTTGTGCGCGCCGGTATGACAAAGGTCCTCGCGTTTGAGGTAGATTTTTGCGCCGCCGAGTTTCGCGGTCAGGTTGGCGGCAAAGTAAAGCGGCGTCGGACGGCCGACGTACTCGCGCGAGTAGCGCTCTAGTTCGATGCGAAAGGCCGGGTCGCGGCGCGCCGCGCGATAGGCACTCTCGAGTTCGGCCAGCGCGGGCATCAGCGTCTCCGCGACGTAGCGCCCGCCGAACTCGCCGAAGCGTCCGCGCTTATCGGGGTAGCTTTGCATGAGCGTGGGGAAGTCCTGATTCGATGGTGGAAGATGCGGAAGATCTCGCATTCGCGATAAAGCTTCGGAGCTTGTCGTGGTCCTTGATTCCCGCCACCGCCTCGACGCCGCTGGCGACGTCGATCGCGTAAGGATTGAGCGCCGCGGCCTCCGCCACGTTATCCGGCGTGAGGCCGCCCGAGACGAATACGCGGCCGAGGTCCAGCGTGCTGAGCGCGTCGAGCGGGCGCGCCTTTCCGGTGCCGCCGAAAAGCTGCGGATGAAACGTGTCGAGCAAAACAAAATCGGCGTTGACTTCGCCGATGCCAATATTGATCGCGTCGAGCGCCGCGTCCGACCGCAGCCGCAAGGCGCGAATCACCGGCACCGGCCATCCCTTGAGCGCCTCGGCGTCCTCGTCGCCGTGAAACTGCAGCAGGTCGAGCTCGAGCGACTCCAGGCGCTCCTCTATATAGGCGCGCGCCGCGTTGACGAACACGCCGACCAGCAGCGCGCGTCCCTTGGCGGCTCGCGCGATCGCCGCGGCCTGCTCCAGCGTCAGGCATCGCGGGCTCGGCGGATAAAAGTTGAGCCCGATAAAATCCGCGCCGAGGCTGACCGCCATTTCGGCGTCCTCGCGTCGGGTGATCCCGCAGACCTTTATGCGCACCGCCATCGAGGATTTAACTACCTTCGCTCCGCCTCAACGGAACCGCAGAGCGCTTCGAGCTTGCGGCGCGGGTCACCGTCCCGCAGCAGGCTCTCGCCGATAAGAAAGGCGCGCGCGCCGGCGCGGTCGAGCCGGCAGATATCGTCGGCCGTATCGATTCCGCTTTCCGAGACCACCAGCGCCGTGCCGTGATAGCCCTCGAGCAGCCGCTCGGTGACCGCGATATCGGTTACAAAAGTATGCAAGTCGCGGTTGTTGATACCGACGATTTCGGCACCGGCGCGCTCCGCCACACGCAACTCGGCCTCGTTATGGACTTCAACCAAAACTTGAAGACCGAGCTCGCGCGCCGCCGCGTAAAGCGTCGTCAGGTCGGCCTCGTTCAGCATCGCGGCGATCAGCAGGATACAGTCGGCGCCGGCCGTGCGCGCCTGATGAATCTGGTAGAGGTCGAACATAAAGTCCTTGCGCAAAAGCGGCAGATCGACCGCCGCTCGCACTGTCCGCAAATCTTCAAGTGAGCCTTTAAAATGACGGTCGGTCAGGACCGAAATCGCGGCCGCGCCCGAGGTCGCGTACTCGCGCGCCACCGCAGCCGGGTCGAGCCCGGGCCGGATGTCGCCCTTGCTCGGCGAGGCGCGCTTGATCTCGGCGATGATCGCGGGTCGGCGCGCGCGTAGCGCGGCCAGGAAATCGCGCGGCGCAGGCGCGCGCCGGGCGGCCTCGCGCATCGCTTCGAGCGGTAGGGCGGCGCGTTCCGCTTCGAGCTCTGCTCGCTTGGCGGCGAAAATTCGTTCCAGAATTGAAGTCGCGGCAGAACTCGCGCCCGAAGTTGAAGCGGAACTTGAACTCATGCTGCCTCTCCGTGACTCGCCCGCCGCATCCGCTCCACCACCTCGAGCGCCCGGCCCGAGGCGAGAATCTCGCGCGCTATCGCGACGCCATCCTTGAGCGACGCCGCGCGGCCGCCGACGTAAATTGCCGCCGCGGCATTGAGCGCGAGCACATCTTGCGCCGGCCCATCGGCACCCGCAAGCGTGCGGCGCAGGATCTCGGTCGCCTGCTCCACGTCGGTCACCATCAGCGCCGACGCGTCGGCGGGCTCGAATCCGAGTTCGCGCGGCCGCACCTCGAACTCGCTAATCGCGGCGCCGCGCACCTCGGCGACCCGCGTCGGCGCGGCGAGCGACAGTTCGTCGAGCCCGTCTTCGCCATGCACCACCATCGCGTGGTCGACCCCCACTGCGGCCAGCGCCTCGGCCATCAGGCGCACCAGCCGCGGCTCGGCGACCCCGAGCAACTGGCGTCGCGGACGCGCCGGATTACTCAGCGGAGCGATCAGATTGAAGACCGTGCGCACACCGAGCACGCGGCGCAGGCTGGCCAGGCGCGCGAGCACCGGATGGTACGCGGGGGCGAAGATGAAGCAGCATCCGGCGGCGCGAAAGCATCGATGCACGCCCTCCGGATCGAGATCGATTTTCACCCCGAAGCGCTCGAGCACATCGGCCGCGCCGACCCGTCCGCTTACCGCCCGATTGCCGTGCTTGGCGACCGGCACGCCCGCCGCCGCCGCGACCAGCGCCGCGCCGGTCGAGATGTTGAAGGTGCCCGCGCTGTCGCCGCCGGTTCCGGCGGTATCGAGCACGTTGCCGCCATTGAGGTCGAGCGCGCGCGCCCGCGCGCGCATCGCACGCGCGCCGCCGGTCAGTTCGGCCGCAGACTCACGCTTGAGCTTGAGCGCCACCAGGAAGCCGGCGACCAACGCCTCAGCAGGATCGCCTTCGAAAATCTCGCCCATGACGCGCTCGGCGCGGGCGGCGTCGAGCGAACGGCCGTCGAGCACCGCGGTGAACGCGTCGTGCAATTCGCTCACGCCGCGACCATCCGCAGAAAATTCGCGAGCAGCCGCTTGCCCTCGGGCGTGCCGATCGATTCGGGATGGAACTGGATACCCTCGATCGGGAATGTGCGATGCCTGAGCCCCATCACTTCGCCCTCGGCCGTGCGTGCGCTTACCTCCAGGCACGGCGGGATCGAGTCCGCGGCGACCAGCAACGAATGATAGCGCATCGCGTCGAACGGACTGGGCAGGCCGGCGAATATGTTCCTTCCGTCGTGCACGATCGGCGAGGTCTTGCCGTGCATCAGGCGTCCGGCGCGCACCACCGTGGCGCCAAAGGCCTCGCCGACGCATTGATGGCCCAGGCAGACGCCCAAGATAGGCACGATCGGCACTTCGCGCGCCATCTCTCGCAGCAGCGCGACCGAAACCCCGGCCTCCTTGGGCGTGCACGGGCCGGGCGAGATCACGATCGCTTGGGGAGCCATCGCGCGCACCCCCGCGACGTCGATCGCGTCGTTGCGGCGGACCTCGAGTTCCGCGCCGAGCTCGCCCAGGTACTGCACCAGGTTGTAGGTGAACGAGTCGTAGTTATCGATCATTAAGATCCGTGCCACGGCTTACTTGCTCCCGCCGGCGGTTTCGAAGGCGCGCGCCGCGCTGAGCGCCCGGACCATCGCGCGCGCCTTGTTGACCGATTCCTCGTACTCGGCGGCCGGATCGGAATCGGCGACCACGCCGCCGCCGGCCTGGATATAGACGCGGCCGCCTTTGACCAGGATGGTCCGCAGCGCAATCGCGGTGTCGGTGTTGCCGGTGTAACTGAAGTAACCGACCGCGCCGGCGTACACGCCGCGGCGCACCGGTTCGAGCTCGTCGATAATCTCCATCGCGCGGATTTTGGGCGCGCCCGACACCGTGCCTTGCGGGAAGGTGGCGCGAAACGCGTCGTACGCGTCGCATCCCTCGCGCAGCCGCCCGCGCACGTTCGAGACGATATGCATCACGTGCGAGTAGCGCTCGACCGTCATCAGCTCGGTGACTTCGACCGAGCCGATTTCCGCGACCCGGCCAACGTCGTTGCGTCCCAGGTCGACCAGCATCACGTGCTCGGCGCGCTCCTTGGGATCGGCCAGCAACTCGCGCTCGAGCGCGCGGTCCTCGGCTTCGGTCGCGCCGCGCCGGCGCGTCCCCGCGATCGGGCGGAGCGTGATTTCGCGCCCCTCCACCCGCACCATCACCTCCGGCGACGCGCCGACCAGCGTGTGATCGTCCATCTGCAGGTAGAACATGTAGGGCGACGGATTGATCGTGCGCAGGCTGCGGTAGAGGTTGAACGGATGGCTCCCCAGCGGCGCCTCGAAACGCTGCGAGGGCACCACCTGGATTACGTCGCCGGCCACGATGTACTCCTTGGCCGCCTCGACCATCGCCATGTAACCCTCGCGAGTCTGGTTGGAGACGAGCTTTTCCGCCGCGTCGCCGTTGAGGTTCGCGGCGCTTTCCAACCGCGGCGCTCGCGCGGGAGCGTCGAGGCGCGCGATCAGCCCGTCGATCTTCGCCGCCGCGTCGCGGTAGGCGGCGCGCGTCGAGGGATACTCCTCCAGCGCGACGTTGGCGACGATTTTGAGCGTCTGGCGCACGTTGTCGAAAATCAGCACCGTGTCGGTGAGCATCAGGTAGAGGTCGGGAGTGCCGAGTTCGTCCTGCGCATGGGTGGGCAGGCGCTCGAAGTAGCGCGCGATGTCGTAGGCGAGGAAGCCGACCGCGCCGCCGAAGAAGCGCGGCAACTCGGGCGACTGATAGGCGCGAAACCGGCGCATCTCGTCGCGCAATCCCTCAAGCGGACTCTTGACCGAGCGCACCTCGACGCTGCGTCCCGGCCGGGTGAGGTCCAGCCGCCCGCCCCGTCCCCGCAGCACCATCGCGGGCTCCGAGCCGAGAAAGGTGTAGCGCCCCCATTTCTCTCCGCCCTGCACGCTCTCGAGCAAAAAGGCGTACTCCCCGCGCGCGACCTTGAGAAAGGCGCTGACCGGAGTCTCGAGGTCGGCGGCAATCTCGCGCCAGACCGGAATCAGATTGTGGCCCTGCGCGGCCAGGGCCTCGAACTCGCGCTCGTTCGGCGTAATCATCGCTCTCTCCCAAAACCGCCTTTTCTCAAGACACGAAAAAAGAAAAAGGCCGCTGGACTCTTCGCCCGCGGCCCCTTCAACAACCCTGCTGATCGTTAGGTTACGATCCCGGAGCGCAGGCGACCGCGATGGTGTGCCACCACCGACGCGATCCAGCCTTGAGCTTCAGGGTCATCATTTCCGTCTCCACTTCAGTTAGCCAGCCGCCGCGCGCCTTGTCAACAAACGGCGCCGACCAGGCGGCGACGATCAATCAGACGGCGCGGAGGTTCCGCCGCCGCTATCATCCGACGAATCAGTATCGGCTGCGCCGGAATCGCTCGTGCCAGTGTCGGTGCTGGAGCCAGTGCTGGTTGCGCCCGCGCGATTGACGTAGCGGGCGGTGTAGGCTGCGCGCAATTGCGCCTGCGCCGCACGCGCGTCGTCGGCGCTCGGATATGGTCCGACCTGCACGCGGTACCAGGTCTGGCCGTTAATCTGGGTCGGGATGAGATGCGAAGTGTAGCCGAGCCCGAGCAGCCGCGCCGCCATCCGATTCGCTGCTCCGCGGTCCATCGCGGCGTCGATCACGATATTGTAGCCCTTGCCGTGGGTCCCGGCGCGCGGCGCCGGAGCGCTGGCCGCGCCCTCACCACCATCGGTGTCCGTGTCATCTGACGAAGCGGAAGAATCCGACGGCGCCGCAGAATCGGTGTCCGACTCCTCGGCGCGCGCGGACGGATGGATCAGTGGAACGCTCGCCAGGGTCGGGTGCAGCGGCGTCTTGTGTCTCGGCGCCGGCTTGGGCTCTGCCGCCGGCGGGGTGTTCCCGGAGGGCGCCGCGGACGCGGTTTGAGCGACGGGCTTCGCAGTGGCGGCAGCTGGAGCGGCCGGCGCTGCGGCTTGCGGCGGCGCCGCGGGGGGCGCGCCGGCGGGCATCGGATATACGCTTGCGAGCTGGGATTGTCCCTGCTCGCTCTGCGCGATCTCGCGCCCGGAGATCATGCCTAGGAAAAACACCGCCGCGGAGAGGCCGAGCAATCCCACCAGGATGACAAATCCGCCGCCGGGTCCGATTTCAAAACGCATCCGTCTTGCTCACATCCGTTGGAGTTTTTTTCACCGCGTCTTCCTGAATCTCGCCCGAGTCTGCTTGCCGAACCCCGGCCCGCCTCACATGCGGTCGGGAGCGCTCACACCCATCAGGTCGAGCCCGCTTTTGATTCCGTCCATCAGCAGCCGCGCCAGGAACAGCCGCGCGAGACTCACGTCGCGTTGTTCACTGATTATACGATTTGACGGCTTGTTGTAGTAGCGGTGAAAATCGCCAGCCAATTCCAGCAGATAGAACGGCACGCGATGCGGCTCGAGGCTCTCGACCGCGCCGCGGATGACCTCGGGCAGGTTGACCAGCTTGCGCGCAAGCGCGATTTCCTCCTCCAGAAGCGGCGCAAGATCGACTGACGACAGATCCGGGGGCAAGCCAATCCCCTTCTTCTCCGCCTCGCGAAAGACGCTCGCGAGGCGCGCGTGCGCGTACTGCACGTAGAAGACCGGGTTCTCCGGCGCCTGGCGCTTGGCGAGATCAAGGTCGAAGTCGAGATGGCTGTCGTGCTTGCGAAACAGGAAGAAAAACCGCACCACGTCAGCGCCGACCTCGTCGATCAGTTCGTCGAGCGTGACGTAGGTCGCTTTGCGCGTGGACATCTTGACCTTCTCGCCGGCCCGCGTGAGCGTCACGAACTGGTAGATGATCGCGTGAATCGGCGTGACATCGAAGCCCAGCGCCTTGACCGCCGCAAGCACGCCCTGATGCTCGGCGATATGGTCGGCGCCGAAAACGTCGATCACGCTGTCGAAGCCCCGCCGCAACTTCTCTATATGATAGGCGATGTCCGGGGTGCGATAGGTCGGCTCGCGCGCCGGCCCCGAGCGCACCAGCACGCGATCCTTGGGCAGTCCGAGCGGCTCGCCCTTAAGCCACACCGCACCATCGTACTCGGCGATAAGGCCGCGCTCGCGCAAGCCCTCGATCACCGCGTCGACCTGGCCGCCGCGGATGAGATCGAGTTCGTTGGTGTAAACGTCGAAGCGGATCCCCAGGCGCTCGCAAGTCCGGCGGATGTCGGCGAAGATCGCGTCCTCGGCCGGTGCGCGAAAAACTTCGAGATCGGCCGCGTCGGCGAGCGCGTCGGCGTGGCGCGCAACCAGGTCGCGGGCGATATCGCGAATGTATTCGCCCTGGTAGCCGTCCTCGGGCATCGTCGCCGGGCGGCCAATCTCTTCGAGATAGCGCGCGCGTACGGATTCGCCGAGCAGCTTCATCTGACGTCCGCCGTTATTGAAGTAGTACTCGCGGGTGACGACGAAGCCGCTCGCCTCGTGCATGCGGGCGAGCGTGTCGCCCAGCACGGCGTTGCGTCCGTGGCCGACGGTGAGCGGCCCGGTGGGATTGGCCGAAAGAAACTCGACCTGCACCTTGCGGCCCGCGCCGATTTGCGGGCGCCAGAAGCGCTCTCCCTCGGCCGCGGCGCGGCGCAACTCGCCATGCCAAAACGCCGGCGCCATCCGGAAATTGATAAATCCCGCGCCGGCCACGCTCGCCTCCGCGACTTCGGGCGGGAGTTCCAGGTTGGCGCGGATGATCTCGGCGATCGCGCGCGGCGGCTTTTTCTCGGCACGCGCCATCACCAGCGCGGCGTTGCTCGCCGCGTCGCCGTGGGCCGGGTCCTTGGGCGCCTCGACGCTCGCGGCTGCGGGCGGCGCGCTCGCTAGTTGCCCGGCGGCGCGCGCGCGTTCGATAGCGGCGTTCAGGATGGATACGATCAGGTCCTTCATCTAGGGGGCATCTATTGAATGTCAGGCGATTGCTTTCACGCAATGGTGCCAGATAGTAGAGGCCAATTGTAGGGGGTTCCGTGCGAGGCTCTCTCGCCCAGCCCCGCGCGCGCGGTCGTTTCGATTCTGTGCTAAGAAAGCCGCAAACGGATCATCACGGCGGGAGAGTTGACTACAAGATGGCCAAGCAGCCGATCGGCAAACTCGATCACATCGGAATCGCGGTCAAAAGCATCGAGGAGGCGCGCAAGTTCTACGAAGGCGTGCTCGGCGCAACTTTCATGTACGACTATGAACGCCGCGAGGCGGGTTTCCGCTTCGCCGAATTCGACCTCGCCGGCACGATAATCGAGTTGCTCGAGCCACTGGGCGAGGACTCATTTATGCACAAGTTCATTGCCGAGCATGGTGAAGGCTTTCATCACATAACCTTCGACGTTCCGGACACCAAAACACGCATCGCAGAACTGAAGGCGTCCGGGGTGCGTGTTGTGCAGGAAAAGGAACATTCGCCGACCTCCTGCGAAGCGTTCATCTCGCCGCGCTCGTCCCACGGCGTGTTAATCCAGATCGGCTCAGGCTTCCCGACGCTCTCGGCCGATCCCGAATGGGAGAAAGTCGTACCGGGCCTGAAACTCAACCGGAAATAGCCGGCAGCTAGTGGCAGTGAAAAAATGGCAGATGCCGCCGCCGATCAAGGTTTACGAAGCGGTCGGTGCGATCGGCGACGGACGCGTGCGGTCGATCGATGATGCGCAGAACGCGTGGGAGGTCGTCTCATCCGACGGCACCAAAAAGTATCGCGTCGAAATCTCGGCCGACGGGCGCGAGATCAGCTCCAACGACAACGCCTCGTACTGGCAGGGCTACCTCGGCTATCCGGCGATCGCGGTGCTGATGGCGCGCGGTAAGCTGCATGCGAGCGCGGAGACGACGCGCATGCTCGCCGGGATTCCGTGGAAGGAGCTTAACCGCCGCTTCAAGAACGACTACGCGCGCACGGCCGCCGAGGTCGCGCGTATCGTGGCCGAACGCGGCGGCGACTTCGACGCGATCCGCGCCGAAGCCGCCTCGATTCTCGACGCGTTGGCGGCGCTCGGTCTGGAGCGCGGCGCGCGCCGCCGCCCGCCCCGCTCTTAGCCTCTCCTTGTCCAAGGAGAGGCCGCCGCTAGCATCGCGAGCGGCGGGAGAGGTCAGTCTGAATTCTGTTGGGGCACAGGAACTTCGAGCGGATTGCGAAAACTGAGCGCTTTACCTCTCCCTAGCCCTCTCCTTGGACAAGGAGAGGGAATCAGAAGGACGGTGTACGGTTGTGCAAAGCTTCCTTTGCACAGGGAGCGGGAGCAGCGGAAGGGCCGTTCACGAACGGCCCCTACAAAGATCAACGGAGGCCGTTTCGGACGGCGCTACAAACCGGTCAGTTCGGCGTAGGGGCCGCTCGTGAGCGGCCCTCTTAAGGAGGCGCCAATCTCACTCGGCGAGCGGCCTAGTCGATCCGCAGGCGGTCGGCCAGGCGGCTGAAGCGGCGGCGCTCGTCGACGTTGCGCACCGCCTGCATCAAGGCGCTCCGCGTGCCGACCAGCACGCAGACCCGCTCGGCGCGTGTGATTGCGGTGTAGAGCAGGTTGCGCCGCAGCATCAGGTAGTGGCTCGGATGAAGCGGGATGACGACCGCGGGATATTGGCTGCCCTGGCTCTTGTGCACCGAGATGGCGTAGGCAAGCCCGAGCTCGTCGAGTTCCGCCAGATCGTATTCCGCGCGATTGTCCTCGAAGGCGACGCCGACGCGGCCGCGCTCGGGGTCGACCGCCACGATACGTCCGATCTCGCCGTTGAAGACCAGCTTGTCGTAGTTGTTGCGCAACTGGATCACGCGGTCGCCCACGCGGAGCGCCCGGTCGCCGGCGCGAATCTCGTGGCCGGCCGGATTGAGCAGCGCTTGCAGCTCATGGTTGAGCGCGTGGGCGCCGAGTGGCCCGCGATTCATCGGCGCGAGCACCTGGATTTCGCGCGGGTCGCGCAGCTCGAAGCGATCGCCGAGCAGGCGATGCTGCACCAGTTGCTTGATGGTCGCAACCACGTCTTCCGGCGCGCCGCGCTCGAAGAAAAAGAAATCGCCCTCGGGATCGTTGGCGGTCTCGGGCATCTCGCCGCGGTTCAGCCGATGGGCGTTGGCGACGATCAGGCTCGCGCGCGCCTGGCGATAGATCTGGCTCAGCTCGACCACCGGCACCAACCCCGAGGCGATCACGTCCTTGAGCACGCTGCCCGGTCCGACCGAGGGCAACTGATCGCGATCGCCAACCAGCAGCAGCGAGCAATCGGGCGGCAGCGCCGCGAGCAGGCTCGCCGCGAGTTCGAGGTCCATCATCGAGGCCTCGTCGATAACCAGCCACGTCGTGCGCAGCGGAAAAGCCTCGCCGCGGATGAAGCCGCCCGACTCGGGCGAGTATTCGAGCAGGCGATGGATGGTCTTGGCCTCGCGGCCACAGGCCTCCGCGAGCCGGCGCGCGGCGCGTCCGGTGGGCGCAGCGAGCGTCGCCTTGACGCCGGCGCTGGAAAGCGCCGCCAGCAGCGAGCGCAGGAGCGTGGTCTTGCCGGTGCCGGGGCCGCCGGTGATCACGGTGAGCTTGCTCTGCAGCGCGCAGCGGAGCGCCGAGCGCTGCTCGGCCGATAGCTCGACGCCGCCGGCGCTCCCCGCCGCTTCCATCGCGCGCTCGACCACCGCACGGCCCATCGGACGCCCCTGCGTCAGCCGCCGCATCCGCTCCGCCACCGCGGTCTCGGCGTCGTGCAGGCGGCGCAGATAGATCGCGCGATTACCGTCGCCGCCGAGATCCTCGGCCACCAGCTCACCGGTTTCGACCAGCTCCTCGACCGCCTGCGCCGCAAGCTGCGGGTCCATCTCGAGTCCCGTGCCGAACTGATGCTCGAGGTAGCCGAAGGGCGCGAAGACGTGCCCCTCCTCGGCCATCCGTTCGAGCAGGAAGACCACCGCGGCGCGCGCGCGCTGGATCGAGTTTTTGGGGATGCCGAGTTTTTCGGCCACCATGTCGGCGGTGCGAAACCCGATGCCGGCAATGGTGCGTGCGAGCACGTAGGGGTCACGGCGCACCGTCTCCAGCGAGTCTCGTCCGTACTTCTTGTGGATGCGCCGGGCGTGGCCGGCGGCGATCCCGTTGCCGCGCAGAAAAACCGTGAGCTCGCGCAATCCTGAAGAGTCGCGCCAGGCCGTGATGATTCGCGCGATCACCACTTCGCCCAGGCCGCTCACTTCGCGCAGTCGCTCGGGCGTCTCGTCGAGCACGTCCGGCAGCGCCTCGCCGAAGCGCTCCGTTATCCGCCGCGCCAGCCGGCGCCCGACGCCCTTTATCTCGCCGGCGAGGTAGCGCTCCAGCGCGGCCACCGAGGCCGGACGGACGGTCTCGAAATCCTCGACCCGGAATTGCTCGCCGTGCTTGGGATGACGCTCGAAGCGGCCGCGCAGTCGCAGTTCCATGCCGATGTCGAGCCCGGCCAGGCTGCCGACCACGGTGACGCGCCGGCGGAGGACCTCGTCGCTGCGCTCGAGCACCGCGACTGCATAGCCGCTCTTCTCGTTGACGAAGAGGAGCTGGTCCAGCGTTCCCTCGATCAGGAGTTCAATCTGCTCGCTCGTTTCCGCCACTTGCCGCATCCGGTTGGCGGGCGCGACGCGCTCCGCCTACGGCAGGAAGAATTACTCGCCGTGCCGTCCGCGTCCAGCGAGCGAGCGCGCGGCTATCAAGAGTTGCTTGCTCAATGGTGTGCGTGGGGTGGCTTCGCGCGGCTCTTTCATGAGCGCGTAACAGGCGGATCGCCGCGGCGTACCTATAGATGATTGCGGTGTCGCTTTTCGCATTCTTCGCGATCCTTCCTGTTTCGCGTCTGATTCGCGTTTCGCAAAGGTTCGCATGCAGCGGGCCGCATGCGCTAAGCTTCACCGCACCTCAGACTGGTACAAAAAGTACCGGGATTCGGCCAAAAACTCGACATATTTCAAACGCAGGCGGCGAGCCACCGCGATGGCACGATCGATGCTCAATCCCTTATCCGAGCGTGGCAAGAGGAGAAAGAGAGTCGTGACAATCGGGGCTTTGGTTCAAATGTTTACTTTCGGTGTGATTCTATTCGGCGCGGCCGTCGTGCTGTTCGGATCGATCTTGAATCCGCGGCAGGCCGACCCCATGGGAATGTTCGGACTCCCGTCAGTGCGTACGATCACTTGCGGTTCGATGAACGTGAGCAATCGGGCATTGTGCCCGATCGAAATAGTGTCGCGGCATGCAAACCGCGAGGCAGCGTAGACGCGTCCGGATTCACGGCAGCGTCGACGAGGGGTTAGATAACAGGGAGGCGATGAAAATGGTGAACTCAGTACAAATGCTTCTGCTCGGAATCGTGATTATCTCCGCGATCGGCTCGATCTTCGGCTATATGCTCGAGCCCGGACGTTACGCGAAGCGCGAGGCCGCGGAACTGGCAGTCAATTCGTCCGGCGCGGAGACTCAGACCGCAAATCATTCGCCTCGCCTGGCCGCGTAACAACGCAAACCCGGCAGCTGGTCCTCGGATAGCTGCGACCGGTTCTTAATAAAGACGGTCACTAATTCCGAAGGACAGTCATTAACAGCGCCGGCACCGACGGGATGGCTCAGAGCCGCTCGCCGGTGTCGGCGCTGATTTCTTCGGGCGGCCGCACCGCGCGAAAAAAGAAATAGTAGAGCGTCGCGTTCAGCACCTGGAGCAGCGCGGCAATTTCCAGCGGCAATTCCAGGGCCACCTGTTGCATCAGGTAGCCCGCGACGTACGGACTTATCGACGAACCGGCCTGCGCGGGAAAGCTCGCCATCCCGGCCGCGGCGGAGCGCTCGGCGGGCGGAATCACGCCCATCAGAAATGACTGGCGCACCGGGATCGAAAGCGTGTTGAAAATCATGCGCGCGCCATACAACAGACCCGCCAGCCAGAAGCTCGGCATCAGCACCATCACCCCGAGCAGGATTGAGGCAATTCCGCGGCAGACCACAACCGCATTCACCGACCCGAACCGCGCGGCCATCCGCCCCGCCAGCAGATAGGGCGCGGCGGCGACCAGGTTGAGCACGAAATACAGCCTGCCGATCTGGGCCGCGTCGACGCCGAAGCGCCGATAAAACCAGTAGACCAGGAGCGGCCCGAGCATCCCGATCGCAAGCCCGTTGGTCGCGGCGGTCACCATGAAGCGCGAGACCAGCCGCCACGACGCGCGCGAAAGGCCGAGTATCAACCCGCCGCTCTGTCTCTTTTCATGCGAAGGCTCTCCCGACGCGCCGCCTGCGCCCGTCCGATCAGCCCCGGGGCTGTACGATTCCCGCACCGGCATCACCACCGCCACCATCGCGAGCCCGATCGCGGCCGTCAGTATGAACAGCGCGCGATAGCCCTCGACGATCGGCCATCCGAAGCCCCGTTGCATCAGCCGCGGCGTCCATGCGAGCAACGATCCGGCCGCGCCCCCGAGCACCGCGACGAATGACAGCGCGCCGAAGACCGTGGTGCGATCGAAATCGGAAACCTGCTCGGCGATCAGCGGTTGCTCGGCGGGATAGTAAGGGCCGAACGCGCCCGCGCTCCCGGCTCCGCCGCCGCGGCCGATCGTGCCTAGCGCGGCGGCTAGCGTCAGCACGACGAAGCTGGTCGAGAAGGCAAATACGGCGCCGCCCGCCGCGGTCATCAGCGAAATCACGATCAGCATCATCTTGCGCCCGAAGCGGTCCGACATGATCCCGGTGAGCGCGGCCATCACGGCGCTTGCCACCCCGACGATCGCGAACATCACCCCGATATGCATCGCGTCGAAGCCGAGCGCCGCGAGATAGAGCGGCACCACGATCACCAGGTAGGCCTGCGAGGCGCTGCGCAGCCCCCGTCCGGCGAACAGGCAGATCAGGTTGCGGTTGAGCCATCGCGGACGCCACGAAGTCGAGGGTTCGAACCCGGGAAGTTCATCGGGCCGTGCGGCACGCAATTCGATTTCAGCCACTAGTCAGACTCAGCAAGCTCGCCCGTGTAGAGTTCATCGCAGAGACTCGTCGCGCAAGTGCGGGCGTATCCAGTTTTCAATCGCGCGCGTCGAGTCTTAGTATACGAACTCCAGCTCCGGAGGTAATCGTATGGCGTCCGCACCGCACAATCCGCCGTTTCGCGCCGATCATGTCGGCAGTTTCCTTAGACCACCGCAGACTGCTGAATGCGCGCGCCGAACGCGAGGCGGGGAAAATTTCCGCCGCTGACCTCCGTGCGATCGAAGACGCCGCGATTCGCGAGGTGGTCAAGTTCCAGGAAAGCCTCGGCCTTCAATCGATAACCGACGGCGAGTACCGCCGCGCGGTCTTCTATATGGGCTTTTACGGCGGACTGGGCGGGGTCTCGGCGACCTACGACACGTCGGGCCAGGAATGGGCCTTCGTCGATCGCCAGGGACACAAGCTGCCGCTGATAATTCCGACCGTCGATACGCGGCTCAAATGGAAGGCGCCGATTCACGCCACGGAGTTCAGGTTTCTCCGCTCGCTCACCTCGCACACGCCCAAGATGACCATCCCCTCGCCCACCATCCTGCACCTGCGCTCCGGGCGCGAGCATATCAGCCGCGAGGCTTATCCCGACCTCGATCTTTTCTGGGAGGACGTCGTCGACGCCTTTCGCAAGGAGCTTGCCGCGTTGTACGGGGCGGGATGCCGTTACGTGCAGATCGACGAGACCACGCTCGCCTCGCTGAGCGACACCTCGAGCTGGACGTATCTTGCGCGCCGCGGCGACGACGGCCGCAAGCTCCTGCTCGAAACCTACCCCGAGATCATGAACGCGGCGTTCGCCGGACGCCCGGCCGGGATGCATCTCGCGATGCATATCTGCCGCGGCAACAATCAGAGCCACTGGAGCGCCGAGGGCGGCTACGACCTGGTCGCCGACACGCTGTTCAACAAGATAAATGTCGATTCATACTTCCTCGAATACGACACGCCGCGCGCCGGCACTTTCGAGCCGCTCCGCCTCGTGCCCAGGCACAAGACGGTGGTGCTGGGACTGGTCAGCTCCAAGTTCCCCGAGCTGGAGCCCAAGGAGCTGATCAAGATGCGGATCGACGAGGCCGCGAAATATATCGATCTCGACCAGCTCTCGCTAAGCCCGCAATGCGGCTTTGCCAGCACGGCGCCTGGCAACAAGATCACGGTCGAGGACGAGGCGGCGAAAATCCGGCTGTGTGTCGAGGTCGCGCGCGAGGTCTGGGGCTGACGGCGCGACATTGTATCGTCCATATCAGATCGCGAACACTAAGAGCGTCGGCCCTCAGAGCGCGCACATTCATGTATGCCTGTCGCGCGGCGCTTTGCTAAGCTCCGAGCATAAGTCTTCCGCAACGAGGTGTATGTGATGGCCCGTGAATACAACGTCATCGACGCGGACGGCCACATCCTGGAGCCGCCCGATCTGTGGGAACGGTACATCGATCCCAAGTACCGCGACCACTGCCCCAAACTCGTCATCGACGGCGAAGGCAACGAGAGTTTCTTCGTCGACGAAAGCTTCGACTTCGGCTTGCGGCGCCGCGGCAAGGAGCCGGCGACGCTCGGCGTGCTCGGCTCGATCGGCTCGCGCGACGGCGAGGTCGACACGCGCATGCCGTACCTCGAAGGGCGCAAGGGTGGCTTCGATCCGCACGCGCGCATCGTCGACATGGACCGCGAGGGAATCGACGCCGCCTTCCTCTACCCGAGCCTGGGACTGTTCCTCGGCGGGATGAAAGACCCCGACGCCGCGGCGGCGGCCTGCCGCGCCTACAACCGCTGGCTCGCGGATTACTGCAAACCCTACCCGGACCGGCTGTTCGGGGCGGCGATGCTGCCGATGCAGTCCTCCGTCCAGCAAATCATCGACGAGATGCGTTTCGCGCGGCGCGATCTGGGTTTTCGCACCGGCTTCGTGCGGCCCAATCCGTACCACGACCGCCCGCTTCACGACCGCGAATACTATCCACTATGGCAGGAGGCGCAGGAACTCGACTTCGCCATCGGCATCCACGGCGGCGCCGAGAGCGGCCAGGACACGCTCGCGATGGATCGGTTCAAGCGCGGTGGCGCGGTGCGCCACGCGGTCGCGCACACGTTCGAGATGATCGCGGCGTCGACCAGCATGATCATGTGCGGCGTGTGCGACAAGTTTCCGCGCCTGCGCGTGGCGTTTCTGGAATCGGGCGGCGGCTGGATGGCGGGATGGCTCGATCGGATGGACCGGCATTACGACGACAAGGGAATGAACGACACCGGGCTCTCGATGCGCCCGAGCGAGATCTATCGCCGCCAGTGTTTCATCTCGTTCGAGCCGGTCGAGCGAGAGCCTCAAGCTGCTCGCGGACTACCTCGGCGCCGACACTATCCTGTGGGCAACCGACTATCCGCATCTGGACGGGTTTTGGGGCGCGGCCAAGATGATAAAGAAGATGGGGATGCCGCCCGCGACCGAGGCCGCGGTGCTGGCGGGCGGCGCGAAACGGCTCTATAACCTGCATTGAGCGCGCGCGGCGAACGCCCTTGCAGGCGTTTAGCCGAACGCAAGAAGCACAAGGAGTAACGGCGATGATTCATCCGGATCGTATCGGGCATATCGTGCTCAAGGTGCGCAGCCTCGAGCGTTCGCGCCCCTTCTACACCGAAGTCCTCGGGCTCGAAGTGATGAAGGAGCTGCCCGAGGTGAAGATGGTGTTCCTCGCGAGCAATCGCCGCGACCATCATGAGATCGCGCTGGCCGAGGTCGGCGAGAAGGCCGGCGCGCCCAAGCCGGGCGACGTGGGGCTCGCGCATTGCGCCTTTCGTCTCAAGAGCCAGGAGGATTTGCTCGCCGCTTACCGCGAATTCAAGCAGCGCGGCGTGCCGATCAGCTTCACCGTCAATCACGGCGTGACGCGGAGCATCTATTTTCTCGATCCCGACGGCAACCAGCTCGAGGTCTACGTCGACAACCCGCCCGAGGAGATCGCGAAGATGCGCGATCCGTACTTCGGACTCGACAAGCTCGAATTCGCGGCCGATGAGCCGAGCCTGCGCGAGTATTTCGCGCCGTTCGCCCGCGCCGAAAAGACACACCAGGACACGCACTAGAAAAGAACCCGGAAAGACGCGCCAGACGCGGACGGCGGGGAACGCGATGGGAATCCGCAACGGAAAGGAATTCATCGAGAGCCTGCGCGACGAGCGCACCATCTACGTCGGCGGCGAGCGGGTCAAGGACGTGACCGCTCATCCGCCGTTTCGCGGCATCGTCGCGACCCTCGCCTCGCTCTATGACTTCCAGCACGAGCATCCCGAGGAGCTGACCTTTCGCTCGCCCTCAAGCGGCGACCGCGTGGCGGCAAGTTTCCTGCTGGCCGGGTCGGTCGAGCAGGTCGAGTGGCGGATCCGGGCCGAGCAGATGCGCGCCGATTTCACGTACGGCCTGATGGGGCGGATGCCGGATTTCTGCAACGCGCTGGTGACCGACCTCGCCAGCGGCATCGCCGATTTGGGCGCGCGCGACCCGCGCTTCGGCGAGAATATGCGGCGCTACTACGAGGAATGCCGCGAGCGCGACTGGTGCCTCACGCACACGCTGGTCGATCCGCAGGTCGACCGCTCGCGCGGGCCGGCCGAGCAATCCGACCCCTACCTGGTGCTGCGCGTGGTGCGCGAGACCGACGCCGGCGTGGTCGTGCGCGGGGCCAAGATGCTCTCGACGCTGGCGCCGTTTTCCAACGAGCTATGGGTCGGCCCGTTTTATCCGCGCCGCGAAGGCGAGGAGGACTACACGCTCTGCTTCGCGATCCCGTGCGCCACGCCGGGGCTCAAGTTCGTCTGCCGCGAGCCCTACGACACCGGGCGCAGCGACTTCGATCGCCCGCTGAGCACGCACTACGACGAGGAGGACTCGCTCGCGGTCTTCGACGACGTGACGGTGCCGTGGGAGCGGATGTTCATCTATCGCGACATCGCGATCTTCAACAGCATCCTGGTGCGCCGGCCCGGTTACGCGCAGCTCCAGGCATGCATCCGCGGGCTGGCGAAGCTGAAGCTGCTGGCGGGCCTCGCCTGCCAGATCGCCGAGACGATCGGCCGCACCGAGGCGGTTCACGTGCAGGCGCAGTTGGGCGAGCTTATCGCCAACGTCGAGCTGGTGGGCGGATTGGTGCGCGCGGCGGCGCAGGAGGTCGCGACCGCAAGGCGCGAGCAGTTGGCGCATCGATCGGTCGCGGCGACGTTATGGGTGCTGATCCCGCAATGCCAGGTGCGCGCGATCCAGGTGATCCGCGAGCTCAGCGGCAGCGGGCTTATCATGACGCCAAGCGAAAAGGACTTCGCCAACCCCGAGATCGCCGGTTACCTGGAAAAGTATCTGCGCGGCAAGGACACGACGGCGCGCGATCGCGTGCAGCTTTTCAAGCTTGCGTGGGACATGATCGGCGAGCAGTTCGGCAGCCGCCAGTTGCAGTACGAATGGTTCTACGCTGGCGACCCGTACTTCACGCGCGGTCGCTTTTACCGCTCGCCGATGGCCCGGGAATACAAGGACATCGTCAATCGTTTGCTCAAGGGCCGCAAGTAGCGCGGGAGTTCACTTTTCACTTGCGTTCGAGCGCGGCGCGCGCGGCGCTGGTCCCCGCGATTCGCCCGAACACCGAGCCCGACATCAGGCCGGTGCCGCCCGGATAGTTGAAGTAAAAAAGTCCGCCGACCAGCTCGCCCGCCGCCGCTAGGCCGCCGATCGGATCGCCGTCGGTATTGATCACGCGCGCGTGTTGATCGACGCGCAGACCGCCGAACGTGAAGGTCACTCCGCAGGTCACGGCGTAGGCCTCGAACGGCGGCGTGTCGATCGTGTTGGCCCAGTTGGTCTTGTCGACCGCAAGGCCGCGCGTACGCCGTCCATCCTTGATATTCGGATTGAATTCGACGCTCGCGTCGACGGCGGCGTTGTAGGTTTTCACCTCGTCGAGGAAAGCCGCCGCGTCGACGTCCTCGAGCTTGCCCGCCAGCGCCTCGAGCGTGTCGGCGCTGACCTTGGTCACGCGTTTGATCCGATATTCGTCGCGCAAAAGATGCGTCACCTTGCGATCGAAAACCTGCCAGGCGAACTGGCCCGGCTGCTCGAGAATCACGCGGCCATACTTGGCGTAAGTGTAGTTGCGAAAATCGGCGCCCTCGTCGACGAAGCGCCGGCCGCGCCCGTTGACCATGATTCCGAACGGATAGCTGTGCTTCTGGAAGCCGTCGCCAACGCTCAAGGTCGCCGAATTCGGGCGCGTTGCGGTCCCATCCGACCGCATGGCATCCCGACCAGTTGCCGTAGGGCATCGCGCCGATTTCCAGCGCCATCCGGATTCCGTCGCCGGTGTTAAAGCGCGTGCCGCGCACCTTGGCGAGATCCCATCCGGGACCGAGGTAGCGCGTGCGCCACTCGGCGTTGGCCTCGAAGCCGCCCGCGGCGAGCACCACGGCCTTGGCCGCGACGACCGTCGTGCGTCCCTCGCGCCGGATCGCGACGCCGGTCACGCCGCCGTCGTCGTGCTGGAGTTCGAGCGCACGGCTTTGATACCAGACGTCGATTCCATGATGCGCCGCGCCCGCGTGCAGCGCGTCGATCAATCCCGGTCCGCCGCCCCATGCCTCGACCGTGAGCCCGCCCCAGAATTTGAAGCGCCCACCGACGTTGAAGGCCTGCCGCCCATAGATCGGCTGAAAGCGCACGCCCTTGGTGCGCATCCACATCATGGTCTCGAAGCTGCGGCGCACCAGCAGCTCGGCCAACTCGGGGCTGGTGCGGTATTGGGTGACGCGCGCGAGGTCGTCGAAGAACTGGTCCTCGGTATAGGCGCCGAAGTCAGTGCGCGCCTTGTCCTCGTCGGTCAGATCGGGCATCAGGCGCGCGAGGTCGTCGACGCCGCGATAAGCGACGCGCATCGCGCCCGCGGTGAAGCGGCTGTTGCCGCCGCGCTCGGCTTCGGCGCGCATTCGAGCACCAGCACGCTGACGCCGGACTCGCGCGCGGCGAGCGCCGCGCACAAGGCAGCGTTGCCCGCACCGACCACGACTACGTCATAAGAGGAAGGCATCCAACGCGGCTCCCGTCATCAGTCAGGATCATAGGCCATGGTGCGCGCGAGTATAGCGCGATCCCATCGTGGGGCGACTGCCCGCGTTCCTAGCGGCGCCCACGCAAGTCGGGTGGGACGACGCTCGCGGCCACCGACGCGTCGAGGCTTTCGTAATCGCTATAGCCAATCGTCTCGTACAACTCCGCCCGCGTCTGCATCCGATCGAGCATCGCCTCCGCCGTGCCCTTCTCCTTAAGCTCAGCGTACAGCTCGCCCATCGCCTTCGCCGCGACCCGCAGCGAGGAGACCGGCCAGATGACCATCTTGAAACCGAACTCCTCGAATTCGCGCGCGGTGAAATACGGCGTGCGGCCGAACTCGGTCATGTTGGCGAGCAGCGGCGCGCGAATCTCACGCGCGAAGCGCCGAAACATCTCGGCGTCGGTCAGCGCCTCGGGAAAAATCGCGTCCGCGCCGGCGTCCAGGTAAAGCCGCGCGCGCTTGAGCGCCCCGTCGATTCCTTCTGATGCCGCCGCGTCGGTGCGTGCGATGATGCGGAGGCTTCGGCGCGCGCGGCGCGCCGCCGCGATCCGGGCTGCCGCCTCTTCGGGCGCGGCAAGCAGCTTGTCATTGAGATGACCGCACTTCTTCGGCAGTAGCTGGTCTTCGATCTGAATCGCCGCGGCGCCCGCGTCTTCAAGCTCGCGCACCACGCGCATCACGTTGAGAATCCCGCCGTATCCCGTGTCGGCATCGACGATCAGCGGCAATCCCGCGGCGCGGCAGATCATGCGCGCGAACATCGTCAGCTCCTCGACCGTCATGATCCCGAGGTCGGCCAACCCCATGCTCGCGCTGAGCGCCGCGCCCGAGAGATAGAGCGCCTCGAAGCCCGCGCGCCGCGCGAGCATCGCCGCGAGCCCGTTATGCGCGCCGGGAATCGTCACGATACTCGGGCGCTCCCACAGCTTCGCCAGCCGCTCGCCGGCCGAGGCCGCGCTATCCGCTTGCGTCAGCCATGTCATCTATATTTCCTCCGTGCAGGCACTCGCCGATGCAGCCCGGCTCCGGGTCTGCGCACGCTCCAGGCGCATTATATCCGCCCCGCCGGGCGATCCGATGCGGCCGCAGTGCGCCATCGCGAGCGGCTTTTCGCGGGCGCGTCCTTTTGTGCAATGATTCGCTCAAGCGGGGCGACTGGCAGAAGGCCGGGACATGGCGCAGTACGACGTTATCGTTATCGGAGCGGGCAACGCTGCGCTTGCGGCCAGTGTCGCGGCGCGCGGCGCGGGAGCGGAGCGCGTGCTGGTGCTGGAAAAGGCGCCCGAGCTCGACCGCGGCGGCAACACGCATTTCAGCGGCGGCCTGTTCCGCTTTGCGTTCAACCGCCCCGACGATCTGCTGCGCTTGGTGCCCAAGGCGCGCGAGGTCGCGGGCTTCATGGAAGGAATCGAGGCCTATCCCGCCGACGCGTTCCGCGAAGACCTGATGCGCGTGACCGACGGGCGCACCGACCCGGAGCTTTCGCAAATCCTGATCGCGAATTCGTACGAGACGGTGTGCTGGATGGCCGAGCAGGGGATCGCTTTCGAGCTCGCCCTGTCGCTCAGCGGCGTGCGCGTCGGCAACGTAATCAAATGGCCCAAGGGCGCGATCGTACGCGCCGCGCATGAGGGCGTGGGGCTTTCGCGGATGTGGTTCAATACCGTACGCCGCGTGGGAGTCGAAGTCCGCTACAGCGCGCCGGTGCAGCGCCTGGTGCAGGATCGCAAAGGGCGGGTGTGCGGCGTCCTGTTCCGCGACGCCGAGGGAGTTCGCGAAATCAGCGCGGGCGCGGTGGTGCTGGGATGCGGCGGCTTCGAGGCCAACATGGCGTGGCGCGCGCAGTACCTCGGCCGTCCGTGGGATCACGCGCGCGTACGCGGCACCCGGCATAACCAGGGCGACGGGTTGCGGATGGCGATGGAGATCGGCGCGATGCCGTGGGGGCAGTGGAGCGGATGCCATGCGACGCCGATCGACGCCGCGGCGCCGCCCTACGGCGATCGCGAGCTTACCGACAAGACCAACCGCCTCTCCTACGTCTATGGCGTGATGCTCAACAAGCAGGGCCTGCGCTTCGTCGACGAGGGCGAGGACCAGAATCTCTACACCTACGCCAAATTCGGCGGGACCATCCTCAACCAGCCGGGCACCGTCGCCTGGCAGATTTTCGACCGCAAGGCCGTCGCACTGCTCGAGCCGCGCTACTCGACCGGCCAGCCGATCGTCGCCGACACGCTCGACGGCCTGGTCGCTCAGCTAGGACTCGATCGCACGGCCGCGGCGCGCACGCTCGCCGAGTACAACGCCGCGGCCGGCATCGGCTCCTTCAACCCCGGGGTGCGCGACGGAATGCATACGGAGGGCCTCGCGCTCGCGAAGTCCAACTGGGCGCAAAAGCTCGACACGGCGCCGTACTACGCCTATCCGGTGACGGGCGGAATCACGTTCTCGTTCGGCGGCGTGAAGGTCAGCGATCACGCCGAGGTGATCGGCACCGACTGGAATCCGATTCCGGGGCTGTTCGCGTGCGGCGAGATGGTCGGCGGGTTGTTCCATAACAACTATCCCGGCGGCTCAGGACTGATGTCGGGGGCGGTCTTCGGCCGGATCGCCGGCCGGAGCGCGAGCGCCGCCGCGCGCGCGGCGATGTAACCAAGCGTCGCCAAGCAATCGCCAACCAATCGAATTGACGGCGCCGATGAAACAGCTCAAATTGCGCGCGGTCTTCATGCGCGGCGGCACCAGCAAGGCCGTGATGCTACGCGCGGCCGACCTTCCGGCCGAGCGTGAGCTGTGGACGCCGATCTTTCTCGGCGTGGTCGGCAGCCCCGACCCCAACGGACGCCAGCTCGACGGGATGGGCGGCGGGATTTCGTCGCTCTCCAAGATTTGCGTCATCGGCCCGCCGACTCGCGCCGACGCCGACGTCGATTATACCTTCGCGCAGGTGTCGATTAAGGATGCCGCGGTCGACTACAGCGGCAACTGCGGCAACATGTCGTCCGCCGTCGGTCCATTCGCGGTCGATGAAGGCCTGGTAAGCGCCGCCGTCGCGGACGCGGCCGGCGAAGCGACCGTGCGCATCCACAATACCAACACGCACAAGCTTATCGTCGCGCGCTTCCCGCTCGACGACGGACGCGCCGCCGTCGACGGCGATTTCCGGCTTCCCGGCGTCGCCGGCACCGGTGCGCCGGTGAGACTGGATTTTCTCGAGCCCGGCGGCGCAGGCACCGGGAAGCTGCTGCCGACCGGAAACGCGGTTGACACGCTGGAGACCGACGACGTGCGCGGAATCGAGGTCTCGATGGTCGACGCGGCGAATCCGTGCGTGTTCGTCACCGCCGGCGCGCTCGGCGCAAGCGGAGTCGAGATGCCTGATGAGCTGGAGGCCAACGGCACGTTGCTCCGGCGGCTGGAGGCGATCCGGATCGCCGCGAGCCTCAGGATGGGTATCGCGAAAACCGCCGCGGCCGCCGCGCAAATCCCCAGTATTCCGAAGGTCGCGATGGTCGCGCCGGCCCGCGCGGCGCGGACGCTCGCGGGCGAGCGGCTCGCGGCCGAGGACGCCGACGTGACGGTACGCATGATCTCGATCGGCCAGCCCCATCGCGCCGTGCCGCTGACGGGCGCGATGTGTCTTGCGGTCGCCTCGCGAATCGAGGGCACGGTGGTAAGCCGGATCGCGCGCCCGAGCAGCGCATCGGCCGGCGGCGACCCGGTGCGAATCGCGCAGCCCTCGGGTGTCACCGTGGTCGGCGCCGCGGTGCGACGGGACGGTGACGGCGAACGCCCTCAATGGTTCGCGGAAAGCGCGACGGTCTACCGCACGGCGCGCCGGTTGATGGAAGGATGGGTCTTCGTGCGTGCCTCGGCGCTGCCGGAAAAATTGCGGCGCGCGCTCGCGGGCAATCAGAAATAGTTCAGTGCGGCAGCGACAAAGCGGTCCGATCGTGCGATGAGATCGGGACCGATCTGTATGACTCTGTATATAGCCAACCGTTGAAATTGTTGACTTGGACGGGCTCTCTGCTAGTAATGCAGAGTTTGGGACGATTGTTGGCTTTATAGACGGAGCATGCATAAAAAATGGATCGTTGGGATAAGGGCGGAAGCCGAGTTTCTCTTCTTTTGCGCCTGGCGCTGGTCTCGATGGTTTGTAGTGTTGTCGTTGCCGGCAACGGAGGCCGCCGAATCCGATCCTTTACGACCCCGGCGCACGGCTTCGTTTCGGCAGGCGCCACTTCGCAGGATTTGAGTTTGAGCGTTAGCGTGGGGAATCTGACCTGTAACGAAACGAAATGCACCTGCACCGGTGGCGCGATCGACCCCGGGGACGGCACCAAGAACCTCGCTATTATCGGTGCCTGCACGGCCTCCGGCGGCCTTTACCAATACAAAAACGTCAATATCTACAAGGACGTGCTGGACGGGGGAGCCGCGGACGGCGGCAGTCTAACTTTCACGGACGCTACCGGGGCGATCAATTTTTGGGCGAATTCGATTCTGATCGAAAATAACGGTGCGCTCATCGCTGGCTCGCAGACCGCTCCCTTTATGGGACCGCTGACAATTCACCTGTATGGCCTCGAGCAGAACAAGGAAAACAGTGGCCTCAAGGGCGTGGGCATCGCATGCAAGACCCCGATAGTTGAGGGCGGCAAAAAGACCTTCTGCGGGATCCCCAACGATTTTTGGAACTCCAACGCTCCTCCAAATCCGGACTCGTGCAAAAAGGCCTCGCAGGTTGGCGACGGCAAAACACTGTTGCCCGGCGGGGTCGACGACTGCTTCTACAATTATGGTCCGCTGAACTTCGATGACGGCGACCCCAACGCGTTCTTCGGCTACAAGGTGCTGAGCGTTTCCTTTGGCGGAACGCTGCAAATGTTCGGCGCCAAGGGCGCGACCTATTGCGCGAGTTATCCCTGCCCTGCCAACGACCCAGCGCTATCTCCGTCGAACACCGGCACGAGTTGGACGCGGCTGGACGCCCCGCTCGCGGGTGGCGGCACCGAGCAACTGCTTGTCGTCGCAGATCCCACCGGGTCTATCAGGAATAGCTGGAGTAACGGTGACAAAATTGTTCTGGCCTCGACCGACTACCTCCCCAGCCATTCCGAACTCCTGACCATCTCTAGCAAAGGCGTGGTTGTTGATCCGACGAACTCCAACGACTCGGACGTCAACGTGGTGGAGACGATCCAGTGGCAGCACAACGGCGCTACCTATTCGCTGACCGAAACCAATCATCCCGCCATTTCGCGGCTGAACCTGGGCTTCACGTCGATCGACACGCGCGCCTCCGTCGCACTGCTGTCGCGCAACATCAAAATCCTCTCGAATGACAAGCTTGGAGATACAAGCTGGCCGGCGGCGCCGGGTGCGTACTTTGGCGCGCATACGATTTTCCGCCAGGGGTTTCAGTCCGTGCAGGTCCAGGGAGTCGAGTTCTACCAGTTAGGGCAAGGCGGCAGGATCGGCCACTACCCCGTACACTTTCACATGGTGCGCCAGGTTCCGCCTAATACTTTCGTGAGCGATTCATCGATGTGGGATTCGATGAACCGCTGGGTCGTGCTGCACGGCGCGCAGGGTGTGACCCTGCAACGCGATGTCGGATACCTTTCGATCGGGCACGGCTTTTACCTGGAGGACGCGACCGAAACCAACAACAAGCTGTACGGCAATATCGGCATTTTCGCCCGCGCCGCGGTTTTGGATCCGGCGAGCGTGCCCTTGGCGCAGCAGCACAATCCGCGGCAGGTCCCAGGCATCCTGTCCTCGCCGTATCCGACCACGGTAAACGTTCCCTGCGGAGACAATACCTGTCCGTGTAACGGAAACCCCGCTGCCAAGTGCGGCACCCCGCAGGAGCAGGTGCCCTACCACACCGACATCGACCATCCGACCGTATTTTGGATGACCAACGGCTGGAACGACTTCCAGTACAACATGGCCGATGGCGCGGGCACCTGCGGCTTTTGTTATTGGCTGACGCCGGCCTTTATCAGCGGCCACTCCCGCATGGAGCACTGGGAGGGCTATGCCGCGGAACAACGTGGATTGTCCCGGGCGGCGACGGCTCCGCTGGAAAATTTCTTCGGCAATAGTTGCTCGAGCGCGATGAACTCCTTCAATGTGGTCGGCAACACGACCGAGTGCCTCGGCGTGGTGTGGAATCCGAGCACAAATCTTCCGCGCGTTACTCCGGTGAAGCCCGATCCCAAACTCGTACCGACAGTGAACGCGGCCTTTCCAAGTAAGGATGTAGCGGGCAATGACACGGCGAACTTTTATCCGAATATCGATATGGGCGGTGGACATTTCGCCACGCGTTGCCCGGCCGGCACCAATTGCTCCACGGTTCTGAAATGCGCCAATGGCAACAAAGAATCGGCGGACTGCGCGGTCACGGTGGTCGATCACTTCACCACCTCGTTTAACTGGGCGCAGACCAACTTTTCGGCGGTCTGGATGCGGCCGCAATGGAACCTGCTGTTACAGAGCGCGATCACTGACGTTCAGAATGGCGGCGTAGGCTTCGTCACCGGCGGCGACTACACCTTGTCTTCGGCAATTCAGGGCGTGTGGGAGCTCGCGCGCAAGAGCGTCTTCGTGGGCAGCACGCAACCGGCCAACAAATGGACTCTTGCCCAAGGACCGTTCAACAGTACCAGCGGCTTGACCTGCGACGCGCCGATCCCGGGAAACTATTGTCTGTCGGCCGTCCAGGGAATCAGCATGCCGAAGGACAGCTTCGTAGTTAATCAGCGGATGCTCAATATATACGATGGCCCGGCGTACGAAGATTCAAATGGCTTTCTCGACATAACTCCGACGAGCTTCAAATGCACGCTGGTCGGCCCTCCCGATGGCAGCACCGGAAATTGCGCCGAGGACGACAACATGTACGAGCGGATCATCGGCGTGCCCAAGGACAAAAACAACGCCTGCTATCTGCCCAACGCGGCGATCGCGTGGAAGCAGCCCAACGGCTTCTATTACCCGCCGGCGTTTCACTCGCAGAACCTCTTCTTTGACAAGGTCCCGATCCGGCACTACGTAGTCGAGCCGTCATTCGCGGCCAATCAGCTTTTCAAAACGGACCTCGAGTCGGCCAAAAGCCGTTACTGCAACTTCAACAACACCATGTTCAATAACTTCAGCGATATCGATCGTCAGACCGAGCTGAACGACGACGACGGCTCGCTGACTGGACTGGTGAAAACCATCTCGGTCAACCAGGACGCGTTCTTCAACGCGCCCTATGCGACCCTGGAGTGCGCGTCTGACGTCGCTACGGCGAAACCAACCATCCCAACCAACACGAGTCCCGGCACTGCCACTACGAGCCCTTACGACTACGTATCAACGGTGATTTTTCCGAACTGCGGCTCGAATGAAAGTTGCAACGGCAATGATACGCCGGGGACTAATTGGAATTGGTCGTCCGACTGCGCGAACAATACCTGCTTCGGCGTGCCGCTATACCGCGAATTGGTCACTGGCAGCGAAAAAACCGCCAAGGCCTCGCTTTCGGCAATTCGCATGATGGGAGAGAACTTCTTCCAGCGCAATACGCTCACCGTCAACGGCGGCAACTACTACATGGATACGACTGTGAACAAGGCCAAGCAGATCAATCTTGGTGCCGGCAACTTCACCGAATTTCAAGGGAGCACGACCACAAACCCCCGGGTCTACAACGTCTTTCTTCTGTTTGCGAAGCCCACCACTACGCAAACCTACGACATCTATGTGGGCCCCAATTTCAACAAGAATACCGACGTCGAGATGATCCGCGCAAATATCGCAACCAAGCAGATTAAATTCACTCGCACTGCCGATCTGCCAGACACCTGGTCGAAGAGCTACAAAGACGGCGTCCTGACGGTCACCGTCAACATGAATTTCGATCAATTCACTACTGACTATAACAACGAACGCATGGCGTCCTGCCAGCCCAACAGCTTTTGCAAATGGACTGGAACCGCGGCCGCCGGAAGTTGCGGCTGCAACGCAGCGGCCGTCGACTATCCAGATCAAAATCTGATTAAGGAGTGCAACGGGACCAACGACTCGAATATTAATCCCGGAGCGCCCAGCAAGCCGCTGCCGCTCTGTTCATGGTCGGTCGCGGATGTCGTTTGTCCGGCGGGCGGCTGCTATGGCTTCTCATTCAAGCTTCCCGAGGGCTTTCCCGGTCCGAAGCCCGGCTTACCGCCTGCGGGCACTTGTTTTCCAGGACCACCCACCACCCCCGGTTCGCCCTGGGACGTACCTTTTGTGGCGGCCACCAGTACACTGGCGGGCGGCCTGCCACCGGCGGGTTGCTTTTATAGTCCGACCCCGAGTCCTGACTTTTGCAAATAGCCAGTGCGGATGACCGCGCGGATGGAGATGATGAGTTAGGCCTCGCCTAAATCATAAAGGGGATTTCGATGGGGGCGTGGATACGGTGGTTTCGCACTGCGAACTTATGTGTCGCTATTCTGGCACTGACTATTGCTATGGCTTTCGACGGATGTGGCGGTGACAATTCTTCGCGGCCCGCTCCTACCGCCACGCCAGTCCGGCCGACGCCAACGCCTACACCGGCACCTACACCTGTTCCGAGCCCCAGCCCCACACCGGCGCCGGCCGGATCGATTTCCGGCGCGATCATGGGCGGGATCGGTCCGATCGCCAACAGCCAGGTGACGCTCTATCAGGCCGGGCAGAGCACCTACCGCACAGGCGCGGTAGTGCTGGGAAGCGCGACGGCCGATTCGAACGGCAGGTTCACGATTAAATTCACTCCGCCGGCCAATCCTCGGCTGCTCTACCTTGTGGCGCTCGGCGGCAACGGCGGTGGCGGCAACAATTCGGCCATCGGTCTGATGGGCGTGGTCGGTTTGTCGACCGCGGCTCCCGACTCGGTAACGCTCACCGAGCTGACCACCGTGGCGGGCGAGTGGGCGCTTGCCCAATTCCTGGATTCGACCGGACAGCAAGCCGGCGCACCACTCAGCAACGCCGCCGGAATCGCGAATGCCGCCGCGCAGGCTTCGGACAATCTGGCCGATATTGTAACCGGCGGACCGGCCGACCATCTGCCCTCGACCGCGCAGTGCGCGAGCGGAGTTCCGCCAGTCAACTGCGACGCGCTGGAGCGGCTCGATACGCTGGGCAATATCATCGCCGCCTGCGTGCAGAGCGCGGGGCCGAGCGCGACTCTGCCGTCGTGCGCGGCGGCGACCAACGCGTGCGACATCGTGCTTGCCTGCAGCGGCACGCCGGTGGCCGGAACCACGCTACAGGCGGCGCATTCGATAGCCGCGAATCCGCTAAGCAACGTGAGCCAGCTTTTTGCCGCCCAAGCCCTGGCGCAGCCCTTTGCGCCCTCCCTGTCCGCGGCGCCAGAGGGCTTCGAAATCGCGTTAAACGTCGCAGCCCTGGTGGCTGGCTTCAACAATCCGCTCAGTTGCGAAACCGATCTGACCGGCGACATCTGGATCGCCAACGCGGGCGGGAACACGGTGATCAAGCTAAGCCCGACCGGGCGCTTCATCGGCAAGTTTTCGCCGGAGGGAGCCAAATTCGATCGGCCCTTCGATATGGCGATCAGCCTAGGAAATAATGTTTGGGTGACAAATTCCGCCGGCACCAGCGTCACCGAGCTCGACTCGGAGGGAAATCTAATAGGCAATCATTCGCCGGCGGGCGCGCGTATCAACCAACCCTTCGGCATCGAACTCGACTCGGCCAACAATGTGTGGATCGGGAACTTCGGCAACAACAGTATCAGCGAACTGCTGGCGAGCGATGATTACGCAAGCGGGCTCAATTTCGCCCCGGCGGGCGCCAGCCTCAACGGGCCGGTGGAAGTCGCGATTGACGGCAGCGGCAACGTGTTCACGGGCAATTTCAATGGCAACAGCGTAAGCGAGCTGACCGCGAGCAGCGGTTACACGACCGGGCTTAACTTCGCCCCGGCCGGAGCCATCTTCAGCGCGCCGAAAGGGCTGGGACTCGACGCCGCGAACAACGTATGGACGACGAATTTCTCCAGCGTGAACGCAAGCGAACTTATCGCGAGCGGCGGTTATACCACGGGCCTAAGCTTCTCGCCCGCCGGAGCCGCGTTGTCGGCGCCCGCAAGTTTGCAGCTCGACTCGGCCGGAAACGTCTGGATGGCTAACTTCGATGGCGGCACCCTGAGCGAGCTGCTCGCCGGATGTACGCCGGAGACTTGCAATGGTCAGGCTTTCGACCCTGCGGGAGCCGACCTGAACTCGCCGTATGGCATTGCGCTGGATGGCTCGGGCAATGTCTGGGTTACTAATTCAGGCAATAACTCGGTGAGCGAGTTCATCGGCCTCGCGGCGCCCACCAGTGTGCCGGCTCTGTGCCTGAAAGAAGGACACTCCGTCTCGTGTCTGCCCTGAGCTGCGGGTGAGCCTTCATCCGAATTAGGGCCGCGCCGACGCGGCCGAGCGTCCTTTTCTCCGTCGCTTGTGACATGTGGGGGCATCGGCAAAACTATCCACACTGACCTTGCGGAGGGATCGCCGCGAGCCCGCATGAGGATCGTTCCTCGCCGGCAGCTATCCTGCGGTAACATCGTGACAGACGACACCAGCCTCGAAGCAAGGAATTACTCCGCGCACGAGGTCCTGCGCGACGGCGGCTCGATCCATATCCGCGGTATCCGCGCCGACGACAAGCAACGCCTACTCGATCACTTCCGCCACATGAGCCAGGACTCGATCTACCATCGTTTCTTCGGACTGAAGCATACGCTGAGCGAGCAGGACCTCGTACGCTTCACCGAAATCGACTTCGTCACTCACGTCGCGCTGGTGGCGACGCTGCGCATCGGCGCCGACGAGCGTTTTATCGGGGTCGGCCGCTATGTCACCACCGGACCCGCGCGCGCCGAGATCGCCCTGGCCGTACTCGACGAGCATCAGGGACGCGGCGTCGGCACAGTTCTGCTCGACCATCTTGGCCGCGTCGCGCGCGCGGCCGGAATTATCGAGTTCCAGGCTGACGTGCTGGGCGACAACAACCGGATGCTCGAGGTTTTCGCCAAGAGCGGTTTCCGCGTGAAACGCTCGACCGACGCCGGCGTGGTCCATCTGAGCTTTCCGACCGGCGAGACCGAGGCCTCGCGCCAGGCGAGCGAATCGCGCAACTGGACCGCGGCCGGCGAGAGCATCCGCAAGCTGCTCCATCCGCGCTCGATCGCGGTGATCGGCGCGTCGCGCTCGCTCGAGAAGCTGGGCGGCGCACTGATCGCCAATCTAGCAGCGCGCCGGATTCAACGGGCCGCTGTATCCGATCAATCCGGCGGCCACCGAAGTGATGGGGCTCCGTTCCTATCCGAGCGTCGCGGCGGTTGGTGCGCCGGTGGACCTGGCGCTAATTGCGGTGCCCGCCGAACTGGTCCACGGCGCGATCGAGGACTGCGCCCGCGCTCACGTGCATGGCGTGGTGGTGATCACGTCGGGCTTCGCTGAGGTCTCGGCGGCGGGACGCGCGGAGGAGCAGCGGCTGTTCGACACGGTGCGCGCGTCGGGGATGCGGATGGTCGGGCCGAACTGCATGGGCGTGCTCAATACCGACCCGGCGGTGCGGCTGGACGGGACTTTCGCGCCGACCCTGCCGCCGCCCGGCAATATCGGGATGTACTCGCAGAGCGGCGCGCTGGGTATCGCGATCCTCGACTACATGAACAGCCGCGGACTCGGAATTTCGACCTTCGTCTCGGCCGGCAATCGCTCGGATGTCTCCAACAACGACCTGCTTGCCTACTACCTCGACGACCCGCGCACCCGCGTGGTCGTGCTCTATCTCGAGAGCGTCGGCAATCCGCGCAAGTTCGCGCGCTTGGCGCCCGAGGTCGCGCGCCGCCGCCCGATCGTGGCGGTCAAATCGGGGCGCTCGGCGGCCGGACGGCGCGCCGCCTCCAGCCATAGCGCCGCGCTGGCCAATCTGGACGTCGCGGTCGAGGCGCTGTTCGAGCAGGCCGGCGTGATCCGCACCAACACGCTGATGGAACTGTTCGACGTGGTCGCGATGCTCTCGACGCAGCCGGTTCCGGCCGGCCCGCGCGTCGGCGTGGTAACCAACGCAGGCGGCCCGGGAATCCTGCTCGCCGACGCCTGCGAAGCGCAGGGCCTGGTCCTGCCGCGGCCCGCCGACACGACGGTGAACACGTTGCGCTCGTTCCTGCCGGCGCGCGCGTCGTTCGGCAATCCGGTCGACCTGACCGCGACCGCCGGACCTGCCGAATACGAGCGCGCGATCGCGGCGGTCGGCGCCGATCCCAGCGTCGATTCGGTGGTGGCCGTATATATTCCGGCTACCCAGGCGCCGCGGAGCCTCGTCGCCGACGCAATCGCGCGCGGCGCATCGCAGGTGCCCGCACACAAGCCGGTGCTGACCGTGTTCCTGACCTCGCAATGGCCCACCCCGGTGATCGATGCTGGCGCGCGTGGCCAGGTCCCGTCATATGCATTTCCGGAAAACGCCGCGATGGTGCTGGCGGCGGCGTATCGGTACGCGCGATGGCGCGAGCGGCCGCGCGGCACGACGCTGGAGCTGACTCCCTTCGCGCTGAGTACGGTGCGCGCGGTGGTCGATCGCGCGCTCAAGGATGCCAGCGACTCGATCTGGCTTGAGCCCGAGGACATCGCGACCATCCTGCGCGCCGCCGGAATCGAAGTCGCGCTGGCCGAGCGCGCCTCGGTCGCCGACGCGCCGCAAGTCGCCGATAGTATCGGCTACCCGCTGGTCGCCAAGGTGATCGCACCCGGCGTCACGCATAAAAGCGATATCGGCGGCGTGATCATGGGGCTGCACTCGCCGCTCGCTGTGGCCGAGGCCGCGGTCACGCTGGCCGACCGCGCGCGCACGGCCGGCGCTGCGCTCGAAGGCGTGCTGCTGCAGCGCGAAGTGCAGGGTGGAATCGAGGCGCTGGTCGGCGTCACCACCGACCCTACTTTCGGTCCGCTGCTGGTCTGCGGCCTGGGTGGCGTGATGGTCGAACTGATCCACGACGTCGCGTTCCGCCTAAGCCCGGTCACCGATATCGACGCGCGCGAGATGCTGGCGACGCTCAGGACCTGCCGGCTGCTCGACGGCTACCGCGGCGCCGCGCCGGGCGATCGCGAGGCGCTGGTCGCGGTGATACAGCGGGTCTCGGCGTTGATCGAAGCGATTCCCGAATTAACCGAGATGGATTTGAATCCGGTCAAGGTGTTGCCGCCGGGCAAAGGCGCCGTCGTGGTCGACGCGCGGATGCGCCTACGCCCGACGCCAAAGCACATCTAGTGCTTAGCAAAGGCTCTCACGGCTGTCTGGTATTGAAGTCACTAGACGATCTCGCCGATGATGTCTCCCACGATCCGGAACGGCAACGAAACCGCGGTCCAGACGAGATTGGCGGTCGCACCGAGCAAACTCGAATGCCCGGAGTCGTTGGTGGTCGTGGTGGTCGTACTCTGGCTGGTTTGCGCCTGCTGCGTCGGGCTAGTATCAGCAGGCTGAGTCGTAGTGGTCGTTTCGGTCGTGCGCGTCTCCTGGCTGGCGCAGCCTAGTGCGCTCATCGCAGCAGCGAGCATCAGGGTTGGAATAAGGATCTTCAACCGGTTCATAGTCTGGCTCCGGGAATCGCCTCCGATTCCTGCCCGAAACCAAGGTGCAAGTCTGATGCCTCAGTGATTGCTCCTCAAAGCGCGAGGTTACGCGAAAAAGCGTCGCCGAAGATTTCATCTAACCGTGCCTTTTCATCTTCGATCTCGCGTCAGTGACTCAACTTTACCGTCCCTGAAAGTTTGGTCAGGCATTTTTTCACACATAAAGTCTCTTACCACCCGTATTGAATGTATTTTCGGGACACCACGCTAGTTGAATACCTGCTCGAAGCGCAGGCCTAGAAAACTCAGTACCACTTCCGCGTAAAGCCGCAGCCCCCACAGAAAGCCGTCGACCGGGATGCGCTCGTCGTTGCCGTGGTAGAGCGCCCCATACGGCATCCGCGGACCGATCCGCACTGGCGCAAAACCGTAGCAGGTCGCACCGAGCTGCGCGTAGAACTTGCTGTCGGTCGCCCCGGGAAGCATCCAGGCGATCGCGCGCGCGCCCGGGTCTGCCATCTCGACATGATGCGCGATCAGGCGGAAGAGCGGCGTGTCCGCGCTGCCCTCGGCCGGCGGCGCGCACTTGAGCACTTCGAAGGTGGGCTCTGACCCGACGATCTCGCGCAACTCGCCGAGCAGGCTCTCGGCCGTCTCGCCCGGCAACGTGCGGCCGTCGAGCACTACCGAGGCTTCGCCCGGGATGACGTTGTCCTTGTAGCCGGCGCGCACGATGGTGGGTGCGACGGTATTGGCCATCATCGCGCGAAACAGCGGCGGCGCGCTTTGCGGATCGAGCCCGAGCTGCTCGAGCGTGCGCCGCATCAGCGGCGTCAGCCGCATGCGCATCGGGGTCCGGCTGATCCGTACCAGGAGTTCCGCGAGCGCGGCGATCGCGCTATCGGCGCGTGGGATCGAGCCGTGTCCTGCCTGCCCGCTGACAGTCATCTTAACCGTCACGTAGCCCTTCTCGGCGACCTGGATGGGATAGTAGCGGCGCCCGCCGAGATGCAGGGTGAATCCGCCGGCCTCGTTCAGCACCCAGCCGGCGCGCACCAGGTCCGGATGGCGCTCGACCAGGAAGCGCGCGCCGAGCTCCGAGCCCGCTTCCTCGTCGGCCACCGCCGCCAGCACCAGATCGCGGTTGAGCGCGAGGCCGGCCCGGCTAAGGGCGAGCACCAGGCCCAGGTCCATCGCACCCTTGGCCTTCATGTCGATCGCGCCGCGGCCCCATACGCAGCCGTCGGCCAGCTCGGCGCCGAACGGCGCGCGGGTCCATCGCGCGACCTCGACCGGCACGACGTCGGTATGGGAAGAAAGCATCAGCGCCGGGGCGCCGCCGCCGCCCTTAAGCCGCGCCACCAGGTTGGCGCGGGCCGGCTCTTTCTCGAGCACCACAGACGCGATTCCCTCGGCGCCCAGCCGGGCGGCCAGAAAATCGGTCGCGGCGCGCTCGTTGCCAGGCGGATTGCTGGTATCGAAACGGATGAGCGTCTGCAGGTATTCGAGCACCTCGCGCTCGAAGTTGTCCCACGGCGTCCGCAGCGATCGGTCTTGCGCGAAGGATCTCACGGGTTGACGAGTTTATCCGATCGCTGACGCGGCTGTGTAGCGCGCTCGCGCGGGATCGATCGGCGCGTGCACGGCGATGCACTTGCCAGCGCTGCGCCGGGATGCTACGGGCCAAAAAAGAGCTGCCGGCCTTAAGAGATGCAGCGGGCTTTAAACAATCCCAGGATTCGCCAGTTCCGCTAGCTCCGCAAGCTCCGGTGAGGCCGGCGCATCGCGGGAGTGTGGGTCCGCGGCGGCAGCCTGCTCCGGCTTGGCCGCGGCGGCCATGGGCGTGGCCGTCGCCTTGCGAATCGCGGCCAAAAGGACCGGCTTTCTGACCGGCTTGCTGATGTGATCGTCGCAGCCGGCGGCCAGGCTGCGCTTTACGTCCTCGGCGAGCGCCGACGCGGTGAGCGCGATTATCGGCGTCGGCGAAAGGCCCTGCGCGCTTTCCCACTGGCGAATCGCGCGCGTGGCGGCCAGCCCATCGATTTCGGGCATCTGCACATCCATCAACACCAGGTCGGGACGGATGGCCTTGAACTTCTCGATCGCGACGTGGCCGTTTTCCGCGATCTCGATCCGGTAGGGAAGCTTCTTCAAGTAGGCCTGGATGAGAAAGCGATTGTCGGGCGCATCCTCGGCGAGCAGGATGCGCAGCGGGAGCGCGTCGGCGGGCGCGGCGGGCGGCTCGGCGGTTTCCAAAAGCGGCCGTCCGGCGCCGATCGCGCTCAGCAGAAGCCCTATCTTCTCGAGCAACTCGGCACGCTTGACCGGTTTGATCAAATACGTGTGCAGGCCCGCCTCGCGCATCCGGGCGAGCCGGAAATTCAAGTCATCGGACGTAAGCATCAGAATTATGGTGTCCTGGCCGCCGGCGGACGCCCGTACGAAGCCGTCTTCGATCGCTTTGCGCGCGACCTCCACTCCGTCCATGCCCGGCATCCGGTAGTCGAGCAGCATCAGCCGGTACGGGCGGCCGGCCGCGCGGGCGCGCGCGAGTTCCGCCAGCGCCTCTGCGCCGCTTGAGGCTTCGGTCACGCTGGCGCGGTTGCGCACGAGCATCTCGCGCAGGATCAGCCGGTTGGTCTCGTTGTCGTCGACGACCAGTATGCGGACGCCGTCGAGCTCAACTGCTGTGCCGCGCTCTTGAGCCGTTACCGGCTGAGTATCGACCCGCACGGCAACGGTAACGCGAAAAGTCGAACCGCGGCCGACCTCGCTCTCCACCTCGACCCGCCCGCCCATCATCTCGCTCAGGCGCCGCACGATCGTCAGACCGAGCCCCGAGCCGCCGAAGCGGCGCGACACGGAGGTGTCGGCCTGGGTGAAGCTGGAGAAGATCGCGCCTAGCTGATCGGCGGCGATTCCGATGCCGGTGTCGGCCAGCGAGAAGCGCAGCCAGGCGACGGGAGCGACGGGAGCGCTCGGATCGCCGTCCTCGCCCTCGGCGGCCGAGTCGGCCGAAAAACCGAGCCGCAGGGCCTCGGCGGGCGAGAGGCTTTCGACCGTCAGCGCGACCTCGCCCTTGTCGGTGAACTTGATCGCGTTGGCGGCCAGGTTGATCAGAATCTGGCCCAGCCTCAGCGGATCGCCGATCAGATTCTGCGGCACGTGGGGCAGGATGCGCGCCGTGAGCTCGAGGCCCTTGGCCTGCGCGCGCACGGCCATCGTTTCGATCGCCTTGTCGACCACGTCTTCGAGGCCGAAGCCCACGGACTCCAGGCTCAAGCGGCCGCTTTCGATCTTGGCGACGTCGAGGATGCCGTTGATCAGATGCATCAGAGCGTTGCCGTTGGAGCGCATGGTGTCGACGTAGCGGCGCTGCTCGGGGACTAGCGGGCCGTCGCTCAGCAGATCGGCCATTCCGAGGATCGCGTTCATCGGCGTGCGGATTTCATGCGACATGCTGGAGAGAAACTCGGACTTGGCCTGCGACGCGGCGAGCGCCGCCTCGCGCGCCGCGATCACCTCCTGTTCCATGCGCTTGCGTGAGGCGATATCGCGCGAGATGCCGAAGATGATCGGCCCGGCTTCGGTCTCGACCATTGCGCCCGACACGAGATATGGCACCGACACGCCTTTGAGCAAGTAGTCGGTCTCGAAATTCTGGATCATGCCGTCGGTTTGGATTCGGCGAAGGAACTCGTTGCGATCTTCGGGCCGGAGAAAGAGGCGGAGATTGTCCATCGAGGTCCCCTACCGCCTGCTCGCGCGTGATCCCGGTGCGCTTTACGAACTCGTCGTTGACCTCGAGGATCGGCCCGTCTGCACGCCGCGTGATGATTATATCGGGCGTTGCGTCGAACATGCTGCGCAGCATCGCCTCGCTTTGGGCTATCCGCTGCGCGGTGCGTTTGACCTCGGTGACGTTGCGCCAGAAGGAGACCCTGCATGACTCGCCACCCAGCTCGATCGCCACCGTGGAGAGCAGGTAGGAATTTATGGTGCCGTTCTTCATTACGAGGTCGGCCTCCATGTTGTGTGCGAAGCCGTTGCGATCCAGCAATTGCTTGAGCTGTTCGCGCTGGACGGGGTCGGTCCAAAACCTCGAGTAGATCTGCGTGCCGAGAACTTCCTGCGGGGAGTAACCGGTCTCGCGGAAAAATATGTCGTTGGCCTGGATAAGCCGAAAATCGCGCCGGCTCGAAACGGTGATTATGTCCGGGCTGGCTTCGAAAACCTTGCGCAGTGTGGCTTCGCTATCGCGCGCGGCGCGCTCCGCAGCCTCACGTTCGGTGATCTCGGTGCGCAGCAGCGCCTCGGTCGCGGTCAGCCGTTCGACCTGCGCGTGGAGCCGCTCCTGCGCCTCGCGCAGCGCGCGTTCATTTTCCCTGATGCTGGTGGCGTCGCGCGCGACGTTCAACGCGTGAAGCTCGCCATCAATTTCGACCACGACGGCTGACATGAGATACGGCACGACAAGGCCGCCGAGACGGAAATCGACGGCCAGATTGCGTACCCGGCCCTCGTTCATCAGTTGCTGGATGTACACCGCGCGCTCCTCCGGACGCGTCCAGGCGCCGAGTTGAACTATCGATGTCTCCAGCGCCGCCTCTCGGTCAAGTCCGGTACGTTTGAGAAATTCCTCGTTGACCTCGAACAGTTTCCCGTCGCTGAACCGGGTCAGGGTCACGATGTCCGGGACCGCATCGAAGAGTATGCGCAGCATCGCCTCGCTCTTGGCCAGGCGTTCTTCCTTGTCCAGTAGATCGTCGATCAGGATGATCTGCGATCGATAGTGATCCTTCAGCGCGGTGAAGCTCAGCGCGAATGCTCCGACCGCAGCGAGCACCAGCCATCGATGGAGATCCGCCGGCTCGACCACTCCGTCCACGGCGGCGATCGCAAAAGCAATCAAGCCTGCCAGGCTAAGCACGCCCTGCCATCGCGCGCCCCACGGCACCAGCACAGCGGTACCCAGCGCGAGCATGAAGAGCGCCAGCAGCAATGGCTCGTCCTGATCGATGGCGATGGTCGAGAGCGTGCGGCTGGTAACCAGGATCAGACAGAACGCCATCGTCACCGGGCGCCAGAGGTTCCTGAACCAATTGAAGTAGGTGAGGCAGAGACCGATGCCCACCAAGGCGATATCGAAGATGAAAAAGAGCTGCTCTGTATGGAGGAGCGCGGGCTCGAATCGCGCGACCTCCAACCAGGTGCCGAGTTCGAAAAGGAACACGACTGCGAGACCGGTCCGCAGGAAAGCGTTGAGTTGCCGCAGGTTGGATTCCGACGCGCAGGCGAGCGCGGCCATGAACCGCTCCTGCCAGTGCGCGGACCGCGCCATATGCGCGCCGGCGGATTTCAGTCGCTCGCTATCTTTTGAATACGCCTCCATCCGTAGGATCATCCGGCGGTTTCCGCCCTGCACCGGCGAAAAGCGCGTATTTTCTCCCGGTCACTAGGGGAGCAAGAGCGATGCCCCGGAGCCTGATTTGGCATGGAGCGACCGGAGGCGGATCTACGGATGTCAGCGGTTAGCGAATCGACGCTAGTCCGTGCCGGGTAGAGACTGCAGGTGGTTTGCTCACGAGACACGTGCTCCGAACCGGCACAACGAGGAGCAGATTCGGCCGTTCCGTTTACGTCCCGTTAACAATTTCTTTATTGGCATCTAATCTGTGACATGATAGCTTTATACGGTCCTAGCTGTAGCGACCAAAATTCACCACGATCGCGTCGATTTGTGCCATGAGTACCAATGAAGAACGCAGGCCGTTTAGTCTCCATTCGCGCCAGGGCGGCGCGATACTCCGGACGCTCGGTGGACGGGCGGGTCGACTCGCCGATAGCCTTTCGTCGCCGCAGGGACGCAGGGCGCGCCGCCACGTGCGACGCTGGCTGGAAACCCATGGCCTGACGATCGTGCTGGTGTCCGGAATGATGGTCGTCGCCTGGCTGATCGCGGCGCACTGAACCTCCGTGTCGGCGGCGAGGATCGAAATCCCGCGACACGCGTATTCCGGAATCGAGAGTGCCGGCTAGGCGCATCCGGCGGTGAAAATCACCGACTGCGGATCGCGGCGCGGGCGCGGCGGCGCTGGACGTATCGGAAAGCCGAGCCGAAACGCGAACGTCGGCCGCCATCCCGCGGCGTCCGCGACATCGTCGAGGCGGCGGGAGAGCCTCCGAACCCGCGCGCCTGCACCATCCGGAGGCCTATTCCGAATAGGGGGCGTCCGCCCGCTTATGATCCTGCGAACTCTTCGCAATGACCGCTTGCGCCGCTTGAGCGCTTGCGCGCCTTCGTCGATGCGCGGATCAAGTATCTCAGTCGGATCGGTTTGGAGAAACGGCTGTCTGATCGGCAACTTCAGCGCCGAAGCGAGCGCGCACAGCGAAGTGATCCGGAAGCGGCTGGTGGAAATATATGAGGAGATGCGCCAGTCCGGTCGCGTATTGCTTGAGAGCCGCGGTGAAGATTGGCGAGGTGCCGCGGAAGACTGAATGCGATGAGCTCGCGGGCTTCCTGATTGCGTCGCTGCAGGGCGCGATCCTTCAATCGAAGACGGAGCGTAAAGCCGTACTTCCCGAACGTTTCAAACATTTGATCTTCTCGACGCTCCTGCGTTGAACAGGTCGTCGCGGACAAGCAACAAGAAACGCTCGACCACGCTACACAGCAGCCTTTGACGGCAGCGGCGCGAACGCTTGGCGCGTGACATCAGACGGGACGATATCGTCACGCAGTGATTCCCGCGATGGAAAAAGTATCATCCGGTTACGAATTTCTGGCTACGACGAGATTGGCTCGTACGCATCCGAAGCGGCCCGGAGCGGTCGTCAGAGCGCGGTCGTCGGAGCCGTCGCGCGGCGAAAGGCGGGCTTACCACCGCACAGCCGGCGACTTTGAGCGCGAGGTTGCCAGTCAGCCGATGAGCGCGTAAGTATTTAGCTCCCCGGGGCCCCTTTCGAGCCCGCGGAGAGGTGGCCGAGTGGTCGAAGGCACCAGATTGCTAATCTGGCGTACTGGGTAACCGGTACCGAGGGTTCGAATCCCTCCCTCTCCGCCAAATTGCTGCACTTTTTGGCATTGAGCATCGTGGTCAAGCCTCTCTCGACACGCCCTGATTGGCGCGGGTGGGGTCAGGGTGGGGTTGATTTGACGAATTCTTGACTGCTCCCAATCGCGCCAACGTCTCCTGGCTCAGCTCGCCCGGATTGATCCAGCGCCAGTAGTGCCGAATCAGCATCGTGAGGTTCCGATGGCCCATCTGTTTCTGGAGCCAATCGATTGGAGCTCCCTTCTGCAGCATAAGGGTCGCGTATGTATGGCGCGTTTGCATGAGCGGCCGATACGGAACTTCGGCCTTCTCGACCAGCTTTGGCCACAACGCCTTCGTCACCCAGTTCACGTTCAATGCCTTCCAGGCCCTGTTTGGAAAAACGAACTCGCTCCTCAATTTCACTCGATCTCGTTGCTTCAGCAATTCCTCGCGGACGCGAGGCAGCATCTGGACGTAACGGAAACTTGTCTTGCTCTTGGGCGAGCTTTCTCCATGACGCGTCAGACTTCGTCTGACCAGGATACGATCCCGGTCAAAGAAGACGCCGGACCAACGCAGTCCTAGGACTTCTCCGCGGCGCATGCCGGTGAAAAAGCAGACTGACAGAAGCGAGCGCTCCCATCCTTCCGACGCCTTTAGAAGACTCTCGACCTCATCCTCAGTAAACGGGTTAACCTCGTCCTCATTCTCCTCGTTCTTGAAAGGACGCGCGTCGATTAGAAGCTTGTCGTTCGCCAAGCCGCGCCGTTTGGCGAGACGCAAAATCTGGCAGAGCACGTCAAGACTCATATTCTTGCGCCGGGTGCTGAGCGGTTTCTTTTGCGGCGTTCGCTTCCCCTCAATCTCCAGTTTCCAGAGATTGATGTCCTCGTCATTGATTTCAGAGAGAAGCTTCTTCCCGATCTCGGTCTTTTCGATGTGAGGTTTGTAAATCTCGTTGTAGTACACAAACGTCGAGCGCTTGACCTCGAGGCGCTTCTCGGGCAGCCAAGCGGCGTCGGCAAATTCTTTCAGGGTTTGATTGGATCGTTGCTCAGGTCGCTTGAGACCCAATTTTTTTGTGCGTTCGCTGTTGGGAAAACGTTTCGCATAGTCGAAAGTGCCGGCCGACAATTCGAGTTGAATCGTGGAGCTCAATCGTTCGGCATCTACTCGCGTGCGCTTGCTCGCCTCGACGCCCAACGGCTCGCGGTATGTACGGCCGTCGTAGTATTTAAACGCGATCCGCAATCGACCGTGTCTGTCCGTTTCGAGCCACGCCATTTTCAGTTTCCTCCGAGAAATCTGGAACCTGGCCGCGTAGTTTTTGAAGAGGTTTGAATTGCTTCTCCCGGAATGTCGGCCAATGGATCAGAAAACGCCCTTGAACGACGAAAAGCCCGTCCGCCTCGCCTATTTCGCCCGTCGCAATCCAGCCATAAACCGTCTTCCGGTTGCGCCGTACCATATTGGCAAGTTCTGGTACCGTTAAGTACTCGCTCGATGCGGACCCGGTCTCGCCCTCTTGCCTGCTCATGATCGCCTCTCATCACGGTACTCAGACGCGTTGCTGTCGATGAGTTTCTGTTAACTGGCGGAGAGCATCACCGCAATCCGGGTGCCAGACAGAAAATCCGCCGTACTGTAGGTTTCTCCTCAGTTCGCGTTCCCCGAAAAGTGTGCATGTGCAGATTTGGCACGCACACTCCGCACGCAGCCTCGACGATCAGGTGACTTCGACCATCCGTAAATAGTGAGATCGTGGTAGATCTTCACAACATACACCTACGAGTCTCAGAGGTGCGGACCAACCCTTGAGCCGTGAACGAAAAGTAGCGGGCATGTCGTTTAGCAACTCAATGGGTACGTCCAGACTTTGCCCCGGTCGAAGAGAGAACATCTTAGAAAACCTGTTCCGTTCATTTCGCCAATAGACCGCCATCTCTTGATCGGTGATGTATACAAAAAAACGGAGACAATCGGACCGAACCTGACGGAGGCGTGCCATATCGCTCACCACGGCTCCGGCCTTCATTGTCTTCGGCTGATTACGTCCGCTGGGGATACCTCTGTCGTATTTGAATTCAATCGCCACTGCGGCGCCTGTCCCGATTCCAGGTATGAACGTATCAATCTCCGCTCCAGCGATTGCGTCGTGACGATGCTCTAACACGATTTCGTGCGGCGGAAGACCCGCGCGGAGCAACCCCGCGAAAAAAGTGTAACGGATGCTGTCTTCGGTCGTGGGCACCTCGTTTTCGAACCGCACGCGTAGGAGCTCGGCGAAATTTCCGGCGGCTTCTAAAATCGTATCTCTGATTTCCATTCAAATATCTGCAAATTGCGACACGCCATGGCAAAACTGTCGGGCTGCTAGTTGAGCGAATGAATTTTGTCTGACACACTCGTCCCGATTTCTGAATCCCACTCGTCAGAGCCAGACCGCTCGCCAGTGACGAAAGAACACTACGCGGCAATAGCCTCAAATGTCGCCCTCTCGATGTCCAGGGCGCGCACTCTCGCTTCCTGCCTACCATCGTTGATGTTCTCTGCAATTTGACAGAGCGCCTCGCACCAAGCTTGATACTTTTGGCGGATACTGGGCGATGCAACTGGTCCGATACCTGCGGCACAGTGTTCAAACAAGCGGCCAGGGAGCGTATGGTTCCTCAGTATTGGGTGATTGTCGAGACCATTTGCAATCCTGTTGTCGTAGACTCCGGTGTTATCCGGGCAGAGGAAAGCAATGATTTTTGAAGCAAAGGGGGTCCTGCTGAATTGCGACAATCGGCCGACATGACCGAGCGCTTCACCGTATTCCTGACATACGAGGGCTTTGCGCGCTTCTCCAAGATAGTGCGCGACGGTCTCCGGCAAAGCACGTTCCCTGTTGCCATAGCCTTGCATGAGTCGAGCAACGCGGTGCCGCGCATAATTGTCGCCGAAGGTCGCAAAGCCCCAATAGAGGACGGAGGCCAGCCCCGCCAGATTTTCGTGCCCTGACTCGTGCTGCAACAACATATGGTGGTAGGCGTCGAGGTGGATATCGGTTGGGATGTTTGTTGGAACGAAACGGCCGTATAGATTTCCACCGAAATCGAGTTCGCAGGCATCACGAGTAATTTGTATTCGAAAACCTGGGTAGAGATAGTGCCCCAGATTGGCCAAGATCAATTCGATGAGTTCACCCACTTCTCACCCCTTCTTCTGCGTCGAGCCGCGAGATTCGTCGTGTTGGCGTTGGTAAAACGCGGAAACCCTCATCCGGTTTCCACACTGAGCCCCACTGCACCACCGACGCCCGCGGTTCTTGCTCGTGTCGTAGAAGAAAGCGCCGCAACCGGAATTCGCACATTCCTTCACGCGGGAAAGATCGCCACCACAAAGCAAGGCGGCGGCGGATTCAGCGATCGGAACGAGCATTTGACCGGACTCCCGGAGGTCAGGCTCAAATCGTCGCTCGAAACCCCGCGCAGTCTTGACCAGTCTCGTGGTGCCCGATGATTTCCCGATCATGTCGTTAAGGGCTTGAACGGTTCCGCGTGGAACTGGACGTGCGCGAACAGTTTCTTCCGCCATTTTGCCCAAGCAGTTCCGGAGCGAGAGAGCCTCTTTGAAAACCTGTTCCGCAGCCGGCTTGCCTCGCCATTCTTCAAGAGCCCGCGTCAGATTGTTGCGGCTGAACAGTTTTGCCGAGGCAAGCCATGTAATCAAATCTTCATAATTTCCTAATAGGTCCTTGATCTCGCCCGACTTGTTCGCTTCGGTATTCACAAAATCAAGGCAGGCGTAATGGCCGATGAATCTGAACGCGGGAGCACGCTTCGCGAAAATAAGCTTGTTGCTGGTTCTGGCCATTCTATACTGAGCTATAACGACCTAAGCAACTGTTGACTCATTAGGGTGATTTGGATTATCTGTCAAGGGCCGGAGGGGTGGAGGAGGTGTCGGGAATCCACAGGGCGTTTGGAGTTTGCCATGATTGGCCATTCTGTCCCGATGCGCCGACTCATGAATCTGATTGATCGTACCGCTTCATCTAACCTGCCCGCGATCATTACTGGCGAAACCGGAACCGGCAAAGAGGTAACCGCCAGGGAGATTCACAACCGGTCGGCTCGAAAAGGTCCGTTTGTCCCCGTCAACTGCGCCGCGATCGCCGAGAGTCTATTCGAGAGTGAGCTGTTCGGCCACGAAAAAGGCTCTTTCACGGGTGCGGATCGCCGCCGTCTGGGGCACATCGAACGGGCCAACTGCGGAACGCTCTTTCTCGACGAGATCACGGAGATGCGCAGCGATGCGCAGGCCAAGCTTCTGCGCGTGATCGAAGAGAAGACGGTCCTCCCGGTTGGCGGCACAGAAGAGATTCATGTCGACGTGCGTTTTCTGGCGGCGTCGAATCGCCCCCCGGAACGAGCGATCATCGAAGGACGCCTGCGAGAGGATCTCTACTATCGTCTGAATGGACTGTCGATTGAGCTTTCACCTCTCCGGGAACGCATCGACGATTTGCCTCTTCTGACCGACTATTTCATCGCGCAAGCGAATCGTGATCACCACCGAACTGTGGAAGGCGTGGACGACAAGTGCCGACGAGCCCTGGGGAACTATCGATGGCCCGGCAACATACGGCAGCTCCACAACGTGATCGAGACGGCCGTCCTTCTCGCGCCCTCAAATCACATTTCGCTCAACGAGTTGCCGGAAGAGATTAGAAAGTACGCGAACGGCGAGGGGCACTTCACCGTATTCCTAGGCTCTCCGCTTGATGAGGTTGAACGGGAACTCATCCGCCGCACCATCGCATTCGCGGACGGAAACAAGGCCCGAGCATCGGAAATTCTGGGGGTCCCTCCTCGGACTTTATATGTGAAACTCAAGCGCTACGACGCTCCGCACAAATCCAACGGTCGAGCCAACGGAAACGGACACCGCGCGCCACGCGATGGTCGAAACGGCCGAACGTGAAGAAGAGCTCCGGCTACGCGTCGCGCGGACCTGGAGCGGCTTTCTCGAAAATCGCCGCGGCTCACTCGTAGAGTATGATCGATTCAGACGACTATCCCCTGATGACCGTCGGTGAACTGGCGTGCGCGCTCGGCGTACCTCGCGAATTCGTCTTCGCGCATGCTGACGAACTCGGTGCGATTTGCTTGCGTCTGCGGGATGCCAACGGGCATGCGCATCCGAGGTCGATCGGATGATACACTCCGAGAAGGTTTTCCTCTCCCAGTGCATCCCTCTCAGCAGAGGTTCCTCAATAGAAGACGAATGCGGCACAAGAACTTCCATGCGTCTAGCCCCTCGACGGCAAAGCTTTGCGCGACCGGAAAGCGACCGCGCAATTCAGTCCGAAGCCTCGGAGAAATAGTCGAGCGACACATTTTGGAGTATCGAGGCAAGCACGAGGAGGAATTGAAATTCTATCGCGAACAGCCGTCATTGCGGAAAGCAGTCGGTTTGGCGGCGCGTAGCATTGGAACGGGCGGCAGAAAACACCCGCACCAGTGGCGACTTACCGGAGAAACGTTGAACAGCGCTGCGTCAGAACTAGAATCGGTACTAAGGGCGATTAGAAAATGCAGGAACTTTGCCGCGTTAATCGGTCTTCTGGAACGAACGTTGGAAAACGTGCGAGGAATTGGCGACCTGACCACATACGATATTGCGCAACGCGTGGGGGCCTATCTCTCCTTGGAGCCCGAACTAGTATATCTGCACCGCGGCACTCGCGACGGAGCAAAGTTGTTGGGGATTGACGGTAGGATGCGCACGATCGAACCTTCCGCGCTTCCTTCAGCCTTTCGACGACTCAAGCCGTATGAAATGGAAGATGCTCTTTGCATCTATAAAGAAGAGCTGGACAGCTTGTCGCGGCAGAACCCCGAACAGCGCCAGCCCCGGCGCGTGCACTGCTGACCGGTCTCCAGGGACAGCGGCAGAAACGTTTTTCAAGTTACTTCGTCCATTCGATGGACGAGTGCGGATGATGCGGTGCTCGACTTAAAAGCGTTTTTCGACGAAGCGGGAACACACGCGACCTCTGATGTTTTTAGTGCTAGCAGGTCTTCTTGGTCCTGCGGATGCGTGGGGCACAGTCGATAAAGCAATATCGGATGCCCTGAATCATGAGGGAGTCGATTTCTATCATGCGACCGACGTTGAGGCGAATCCGCGTCCGCGTGGCATATATAAAAAGTGGGGCCGAACACGGGCACGCGCTTTCACCGATCGGATAACCGCGACTTTAGTGGGTGTGGCGTGCCCCCTTCCCGCCCAACAGTTTGGAGGTAGAGTCCGTCACGCAAAGGAGACGGACGGATGAAGGGCAGCCGGTTCAGCGAGGAACAGATAATCGGGATCTTGCGCGAGCCTGAGGCGGGCGCGAAGGTGCCGGAGGTATGTCGGCGGCACGGGATCTCGGACGCGACCTTCTACAAGTGGAAGGCGAAGTACGGCGGGCTCGAGGTCTCGGAGGCGCGGCGGCTGAAGTCGTTGGAGGATGAGAATCGCCGGCTGAAGAAGCTGTTGGCCGAGTCGATGCTGGATAACGCGGCGCTTAAGGACCTGCTCGGAAAAAACGGTTAGGGCCTGCGGCGCGACGGACGCGGCCACTCGACTCGTCGAGCAGTACCGGATGAGCCGGGTTCGCGCATGCAGGCTGGTGGGGCTCAACCGCTCGAGTCTGAGTTATCAGGCGAGACGCCACCGGATGATTCGATGGTGCGCCAGCGTCTGCGTGAGCTCGCCGCGGAGCGGCGGCGCTTTGGCTATCGGCGCTTGGGTTGGCTGCTGGCCGGGGGAGGCCATGGATGCATCGGAAGAAGCTCTATCGGGGGGATCTACCGCGAGGAGAAGCTGATGGTGCACCGGCGCGGTCGGCGCAAGCGGGCGTTCGGTACGCGCGCGCCGATGGCACTGCCGCTGCGATCAATCGGCGATGGTCGCTCGACTTCGTGTCGGACACGCTCAGCGATGGCCGGCGCTTCCGCGTCCTCGGCGTCGTCGATGACTTCGTCCGCGAGTGCCTGGCCACGGTGGTCGATACTTCGATCGGTGGCGTGCGCGTCGTGCGCAGCTGGAGCGCTCAGTGTCGGACGCGCGCTTCCCGGAGTCATCGTCAGCGATAACGGCTCCGAGCTCACCAGTACGGCGGTGCTCCGGTGGTCGATCGGGCGGGTCGCGTGGCACTACATCGCGCCCGGCAAACCGGTGCAGAATGCCTTCGTCGAGAGTGTTCAATAGCCGCTTGCGCGACGAGTGTCTCAACGAGCATGTATTCCTGAGGCTGGCCGAGGCGCGTCGCAACCATCGATGCGTGGCGCGACGATTACAACCATCGTCGGCCGCATTCGAGCCTCGGCGCTCTTACACCGATCGAGTTCGCACAGCTGAAGAACGGAGAAACTGATTCCGCCCCAGGACGGGGAAAACAACCAAAGACTCTACCTATAATCTGACGG
>CAVYTJ010000036.1:0-22915 GCA_963771325.1 uncultured delta proteobacterium
TTCGAATCCCATCCCCTCCGCCATCGAGTCCTTCTCCGTTTACAATTCGGCGAGAAATGATCGAAATACGCGCCTGCGCGGCCGATTTCGCATAGCTTGTGGCACCGGAGAACGCTCCGAACCGCAGATTCCGCCGATTTGCGGCTCGTTTTATCCGCAGCAATCAGAATCGGGGCCACGACGAAAAAGGGACCGGACCACTATCGCATCGCGCGCGAAGAAGCCGCTAATTACAACCAGGTCCGGACCCATCTCTCATTGGACAAGAATGCGCCGGATTTTCGGCGCCCGCAGAAGCTCGGCCCCATCGCAGCCATCTCAATTCTGGGCGGGCTGCATCACCAATATGTCAGGGTCTAGGTTTTGACTAAGCACAGCCGAGAAGAATGAGGCGATGTCGATAACCGGCACCGTCATAAGAGCCATCTTTTTGCATCCAGCTATTGAGCTTCGGCGGCCGCGCGGCTCCGGCAGACCAAGGTGAAGCTGCCAATTGGCCTAGCTGAAATATCGATCGTGTTTAGTTGAATTCGGTATGTGTCCTGGGTATTCGATACCAACCGCTCATCATGGAGTCCAGCGTTTCCGGCCAGCCGTGGGACTCTCCCTAGAAGGGTTGCGTTAGAGCAGGGAAGCTCTGATCGCAGTTCGTCAGCTCGACGCGCTTGAGCACGATCTCCAGGCGCTCTCCCTTCCCGCGCAGGACGTGCTTATAGCGGCCGCCAAAGAGCCGCCGCGGGAAGCCGGGCCGGTCCTCGAGCATCACGAACTTCGATATCACACGATAGAGCGAGGGGTCGGCGTCGTGGGTCTCCAGCTTAAAGTTCGCGACCAGCCGGACCGTCTTCGAGCGCGGGACCTGGCTGTGAATCGCCGGATGGCGCAGGCGCTGGACACGAAGCCTGAGCGTGTGCTTGTCGTCGTAAAAGAGCGAGACGTGATTGAGCGGGCTCTCCTGCCCGGGCTTGGCCGGCACCCAGTAAGCGCCGTCATCGGCGAACAGGTCCAGCCATTCCTCGAAGCGATTCTCGTCGAGAAGCGCGACCTCATGCTCCACGAACTGCTGCAAGTCGGCCAGCGCGAGCCGCGGCTCGACCAGACTCCCGGGCTTGATAACAACTCCGGCTGAGGACATCGCACCTCCTGCATTATCCGCGGGCGCTCAAGCCGCGCCCATCAGGTCGCGCCAGGCGTAGTGCTGGGCCCGCTGCCCGACCTCGCTCGAACGATCCCCGAACAGAACTCCGTTGCCCTCGTCGACCTCCCGGCCAAAGCCGCGTGCGACGAGCATCCAATCCGTGCCGCTGCTCGCGAGACCCTGCTGGCAACGCTCGAAGGCCTCGAGGTCATCGCTCTGGATGAAGGAGGCGGCCGCGTGAGTGATATTGACGAAGCGCACGATGTCGATCGAGATTTCCGGCGGCGCGCCCTTCAGGCGTACCGGATAGACCTGGACCTCGGTCTTGTCGACGCTGATTGGGCGGATCATCCGTACCGAGGTCTGCGCAATCAGGATATCGACGCTGGGAAATATCGACATGCTGTGACGGCGGTTCTTCAGGATGTCGGCAGTGCGCTCTTCGCCGTACCGCTGGACCATCAGCGCGCGGTAGTCGTCCCGGATGCCGCCGGCCTGCTCTTCGCGAAACAACGAGGCCTCGGAACTGTGGCCGTTCTTCAAGCCGCGCACGCCGGTCTGGGCCACGATCGCCTCGCCGTTGGCTGCGAAGAACGGCGCGCTGCCGCCTCGATTGCCGGGGCGGCGCGAGAACTGACGGCCGTCGGGCCCGACCGTCGAGGCATGACAGGCCGGCGGATGGTACATGTCGGCCATGTTGTCGAACTGGAGCTTCCAGTTGCCGTTGTATTCATAGCGATGGCAGCCGGCCCACAGTTCGATCTCGCCCTGCGGTGAGCGATCCACCAACTCGTCGATACCGCGACGCGCCTCGCCTAGATAATTCAAGCAGCGGCGGCACGCCGGGATTGAGGCTCGCGAACACAAAGCCGCGATAATTCTCCGTACGTGGCAGCCTCGCCATACCCGTTTGCGGATCCTTAAGCGTGGCCTCCTCGAAGTCACGGCGCATCGGAACACCCGCCAGTTCCCCGTTCGGCCGGAACGACCAGCCATGATACATGCAGGTGAAAACCCGCGCGTTGCCACTTTCCTCGTTGAGTACTTTGGCGCCGCGATGCCCGCAGCGGTTGAAGAGCACGTGGACCTTGCCATCCAGGTGGCGCGTCATCACGACCGGCTGGCGCGCGACCGACGTGCAGTGGAAATCACCCGGATTGGGTATCTGGCTCTCGTGTCCGACGTAAATCCAGACCCGGCTGAAGATTTTCTCCATCTCCAGCTCGAAGATTTGCGGGTCGGTGTAAATGCTGCGATGGACGCGATCCTCGCGCACCAGGCCTCGGAGGTACTCATTCGTATACGGTGTCATGAATGCAGATGCCACTTTGGGTACTTGGCCGGCCCGCAATTCAAGCGACTGCGGCGATTGCCTCGACTTCGATCAGAAATTGCTCGCCGACCAGCCGATCTACCATCAGCAACGTGTTGGGAGGATATTGGCCGCCTGGATAGATCCTGGCGAAGAGTTCCTTGCGCACCGCCATGAAGCCTTCGATGTCCTGCGAGTGCACGAGGTAGGTGGTGAACTTGGTGACGTTGGCGAAGCCAAGCCCTTCGCCTCCAAGTGCGCGTCCGAGATTGTCGAAGACCTGGCGCATCTGGGCCGCGAAGTCGCCTTTGCCAACCAGTTCTCCGGCTTCGTTGACCGCGAGCTGGCCGGCGATGAATAGCAATTCGGTAGCCCTTGCCCTGGCAATATGACTGTACGCGCCGAGCGGCTTGGCCAGGCCGGGTGGATTATAATATTTTACTACCGTCTCGGACATACATTTCCTTGTCGATTGCCTAATCCACCGTGCATGTTATGTGAAACAACAGTAAAGGAGCCGCTGAACTGTAATGGCTAATCGCCCATCCTCGTTGTCAAGCGGCAGCGCGGCCGCGAGCGCGAATTTTGGCTACCTTCTCCTGCGTGTAAACCTCGTTCCACATTTGGTAGGAGAACTCGGAACCCAGGCGGCGGGCATTTTCGTTGATCGACAACTTTACCAGTTCGCCCGACTTGAAGATGGCCTTGAAGCGGGACCGATCCTGCAAAACCGCGATGTCCTGGAGCGGATTGCCGTCCACCGCAACTATGTCGGCGAGGCAGCCCGGCTCCAGGCGCCCGACCTTGCCGCCCTCCTTGAGCAAAAGTGTGTTGCCCGCGGTCGTGCAGCGCAGCGCCTCGGCCGGCGAAAATCCCAGGTATTTGACGTAGTGCTCAAGTTCGCGCGCATGCCATTCGCCATAGGGCGTGACCGCGAAGCCGCTGTCCGTGCCCACCATGAATGGCACCCGGGCCTCGCGCGCCTTGCCCAGGGCTTTTACGGCGGACTCGAGTTCGCGCTTGTGCGCGTCCGGAAAAGCGGGATAGCAGGCGTCGGTTGGCTGGGTGAAGTCGATGTTGTTGACGATCAGGCTCAGCGTCGGAATCAATGCGCATCGGTTCTTGACCACCAGCTCGAGTCCTTCGTCGTCCATCCACGAGGCGTGCAGGATGACATCGGCGCGGGCGCGCGCCGAGTAACGCACCGCCTCGGCGCCGCGCGCATGACAGACCGCCTTCTTACCTAGCCGATGGATCTCGGTGACCAGGGCCGAGGTCTCCTCCTGGTTGAAGCCCGCGATCATGCCGGTTGCGGGATTCATCGCGTCACCGTCCATCGCCAGCTTGACAAAGTTCACGCCGTCCTTGACCTGGCCGCGAACCTCCTCGATCCCTTCGGCGACGTTGCGCACCAGCACACCTATGGAGGTTTCGGGCACCCCAATCCATCGCGGATACCAGTCATCCAGCCCTGGCGCGTGGTGAGCGCGCGCCCTGAGCTGCTGACGCGCGGGCCGGCGAACAATCCCGCCTCGATCGCGTCGCGCACCGCGAGGCTGACGCGGCCGCTGATACTCAGATCGGCCATCGCCGTATAGCCGGCGCGCAATACGCGCTGCGCGGCCTCCAGTCCGCGAATCGCGCGAAACTCGAGCGAAGCGTAGAGGTCGATATCCTCCTGGGTTTTCGCGTTGCCATAGGAGAGATGGACGTGCGAGTCGATGAGGCCAGGCATCACGAAATGCCGCGAGTGATCGATTACCTCGTCGTGCGGAGCCGCCTCGGGCGCTTTTGCGGCCGGACCGGCAAAGACCACTTTGTCATCCTCGATAACCAGCGTCTGGTCGGAGAGCGCGTTGGTCTCGTTGCCGGTGAAAAGCCTGCCGCAGCGAATCAGCTTGCGCATGGGCTCACTCCTTCACGTGCTTCGCTCAGAGCATGCTCGCCGGAGATAATACGGCGGCCGAGCGCAATATTGCAAAGATTCAGAATCGATGCGAGGTGCTCCTGCCGGCCATCGCTCATCCGCCCTAAGCGGAGGTGGTTGGCCCGGTCGCATGACTAGTGCAATACGCATAAGATGTCGCGGGAGTCCGCATGGCACGCGCATCTGGCAAAGCTTACCGCGTCATTCGCGACAGTATCGTGACCGGCTCATTTCCGCCGGGGTCACATCTGAAGGAGGAGCTTCTCGCCGCGCTGGGCAAAGTCAGCCGCACTCCGATTCGCGAGGCGCTACGGCGTCTCTGTGCGGAAGGGCTGGTCGATTTCCAGCCCAATCGCGGCGCTTATGTTACGACCTGGGAGCAGCGCGACATCGAGGAAATTTTTTATCTGCGGATGCACCTCGAAGGATACGGCGCGCAACTGGCCGCGCGGCGCATCACGGCCCGGCAACTGGCGACACTGCGTTCGCTCCAGGACCGGATGGACGCCGCCACTGCCCGCCGCTCGACCCCTGAGCGCCTCAACATAATCGCGATCGCGAACAATCAATTCCACAAGCTGATCGTGGAAGCGTCAGGCAACCGGCGCCTTCTCACGCTTATCTCTTCGATCATCGAGATGCCGCTGGTGCTGGGCACCTTCGGGCGCTATGGAGATCAGGACCTGTTGCGCAGCATGTCGCATCATCGCGAGATGATCGCGGCCTTCGAGGTGCGCGACGGCGAATGGGCGCGCTCCGTCATGCAGTGCCATGTGCTAGCGGCGCGCCACGTGCTCGCGCGATCCTCACGGCTGGCCGCGCCACCACGCGCCGCCAGCGATCGAAACGGCGCTTAAGGCCGCGGGCTTATCGCGGCGGCTCGGCGGCGCGCGCAAAGCGCGGCCAGGCGGGCGCCGGGAGTCCGGTTTCGCGCTCGCAGTTGCGCTTGAGTTCCTCCACCGTCGGCCCGAAATCAAAGACCCGCACCGCGCCGCGCCCGGCCGCCATTGTCTCGCGCAGCTTGCGCGTGGCCGCCTCGTCCACGGTTGAATCCTCTCCGAGCACGACTCCATAGCGGTGAGCGCCGGCGACGGTCACCAGGCCGCGGCCGGCCTCGGCGGCCACCAGCGCCGGGTCGCGCTTGAGCGGATCGCCCCATCCTCCTCCGCCCCACGTGACGTAGTGCAGCAGGTCGCCCGCGTTCACCTTCACGTGGTCGCACTTGGAACTCAGCACTTCCGTGGCGCCATCGGTGCGAACGATCAATTTACGGCTTCGCGCGCCGGGCAGGCCGCCGTTTACGCCCCATGGATAGGTGAGCCAGCGATCGTCATGGATTGAAATCTCACCGGGCTCGAGAAAGCGGTAGACGATCTCGATTCCGTTGCCGCCGCGATGAAGCCCGGGGCCGCCGCTGTCGGCCACGGTCTCGTAACGTTCGATACGCAGTGGGAAGTACGCTTCGAGGAATTCGTTGGGCACGTTGGTGAACGAGGGCCACATCGAGTGCCCGTCGGGACCATCGCCCACCGGGCGTCCGGGTATTCCGCCGAAGCCGATTTGGTAGAGTTGATACCATTCGCCGCGCGCGTCGAACCCGGAGTACATCAGGTGCGGCGACGAGGAGAAGCCGGCGGCGCATAGAAACTCCGGCTGACGCTGGCCCAGCAGGCCGCTCAGCACGTCGAAGATGCGGCCGAGCGCATGCGTGCGGCACGAGAGCGCCGCGGGAAAGCGCGGCTTCAGTAGCGAGCCGGCGGGAATGTGCACGTCGACCAGATCATAAAAGCCGTCGTTGTAGAGAATTTGCGGGTCGAAAATCATGATCATGTAGATGCCGAAGAACATCCGGAACATGTTCTCGTTGAGATAGAAGTTTATCGAGCCCTCGGATTGCGGATCGGTCCCGCTCCAGTCCAGCTTCACCCGCTCACCCACGCGCTTCATCGAGCAGCGCAATTTGTACGGGCCATGACCGCGTCCGTCATCGCAGACGTAGTCCTCGAACACCATCTCCTCCTCCGGGATCGAGCGCTTGATCAGTTCGGCCATCGCGCGCCGGTTTCTTTCGAGCGAAGCTTCCATCGCGGAGACGAAGCGGTCGACCCCGAAGCGATCGCACATCTCGATCACGCGGCGTTCGGCGGTGCGGCAGGCCGCGACGATCGCGTTCAAATCGCTGCGATTCCAGTGCGGCATCCGGACCTGATTGAGCACTAGCGCGATCAGATCCTCCTGGAGCGCGCCGCCGCGATAGATTTTGATCGGTGGCGCGAGCATCCCTTCCTCGAAAATGCTGGTGGCGTCGGTGGGCAGGCTTCCCGGCACCTTGCCGCCGACGTCGGACATGTGCCCGAGCATCGCGGCCCATCCGACCAGGCGGCCGTCGCGATAGTAAATCGGCAGCAGCACCAGCCAGTCGGCCGAGTGGCTAATCGCGCCGTCGCACTTGTATGGATCCGAAGTGAGAAAGATGTCGCCCTCCTCGACCGTGCCCTCGTAGGCGTCGAGGAAGCCGCCGATAAATGAGCCGAACTGCCCGACCACCATGCGGCCCTTGCGCTCGGCGATCATCGGAAACTCGTCGTGCTGCTCGCGGATCCCGGGAGACATCGCGGTGCGGAACAGCACGGCGTCCATCTCGTAGCGCGCGTTGCGCAGCGCGCTTTCGATGATGTCCAGCGTCACCGTGTCGACTTCGAGCGGCCGAAACGGCTCGCGGTTGCGCTCGATGATTTGCGTCTTTGCCATACTCGGCCTCTCCTTGATACTGAACGCTGACGAGCGTAACAGGCTCTCGCGTCGCGCGATTCTATTGCTTCGGGCGAATCAGGATGTTTCCAAATCCGTCCACTTCACCGAAATGGCCGGGCAGTACGAGCGTGGTGCTGTCCATCTCAGTGACTATCGCCGGCCCCTCGATCACGTTGTGCGCGAGCAGCTTCGCGCGATCGTAGAGTTTCGCGCCGAGCGAGCGCCCGTGCGCCCAGATCGGAGTTTCGTCCCTAAGCGCGGCGTCGGGCTTGGGCCCGCCGTCGGCCAGGCGGGAGGGTCTTAACTCGCGGCTGCGCTCCTGCACGATCGCGCGCAGGTTCACGAACTCGTGTTCCACGTCCAGGTTGAAAGTGAACAGGCGGCGATGGATCTCGTCGAACGTCTTGCGCAGCGTCTCGATCCCGCCGCCCTGCCGAAAGCCGTCCACCTCCACCGCGACTGGCACTTCGAAACCCTGGCCGTGATAGCGCACGTCGGCCTGGTATACGGTCGAGCGCTCGGAGCGCGGCAGGCCTTCCGCGTCGAGCACCGCGCCGGCGCTTTCGCCCAGAGCGCCAAGGGTTTCCGCGACGTCGCTCCCGGAGGTGTCGGAGAAGCGCCGGATGTAAGTGCAGGCGGCCTCGTTGCGGAGCCGCGTAGTCGCGTCGCCGTAAGCGCAGAGCACGCCCGGACTCGGCGGTATGATCACCGGCCAGCATCCGAGCAAAGCGCCGAGCGCGTTGGCATGCAGCGGACCCGCGCCGCCGAAGGCCACCAACGCGAAGCCGCGCGGATCGTAGCCCTGCTCGACCGAGACCAGGCGCAGCGCGCCGAACATGTGTTCGTTGACGACGTCGATTATTCCCGCCGCCGCTTCCATCAGTCCGATTCCGAGCGCGGAGGCGATGTTTTCGACCGCGGTTTGCGCCGCCTTGCGATCGAGCTTCATCTCGCCGCCGAGCAAATCGACCGGCAGATAGCCGAGCACCACGTTGGCGTCGGTAACCGTTGGCTGCGCGCCACCACGGCCATAGGCCGCCGGACCGGGTTCGGCCCCCGCGCTCTCAGGTCCGACTCGCAACGCGCGCGTGACCGCGGGCACCTTGGCGATCGACCCGCCGCCGGCGCCCACCGAGCGGACATCGAGCGATGAGACGCGTACCGAAATATTGCCGACCATGGTCTCGCGCCGCACGCGTGGCTCCCCTTGTTCGATGAGACACACGTCGGTCGAGGTGCCACCCATATCGAGCGTGAGCACGTTGGCGAAGCCGGCCTGCCTGGCAACCCACAGCGCCCCCGCGACACCGCCCGCCGGTCCGCTGAGCAGCATGTTGACCGGCGCTTCCTCGGCCGCCTCAAACGACATCAATCCACCGTCGGAGCGCAGCAGCTTGAGCAGCGCGCCGACTCCGCGCGATTTGAGCTCGCGCCTGAGACTCGAGAGGTAGCGCGCCACCGTCGGCCGCACGTAAGAGTTGGCGACCGTGGTAATGGTGCGCTCGTACTCGCGCATCTCGGGCAGTATCTCGCTGGAGAGCGAGACCGGAAGGTTGGGCGCTTCCTCTTTGGCGAGCTCGCGGATGCGCCGCTCGTGCACGGGATTCGCGTAGGCATTTATCAGCGACACGGTGATCGCCTCGACCGCGCGCCGCTTGAGCTTCCCGAGCGCCTCGCGCGCGCTCGCTTCATCCAGCTCGCGCACGATCTCGCCGCGAGCGCCGATCCGCTCGCGAACTTCCACCGTGTCGTCGAGCGCCGCGAGCGGCTCGGGCTTGGGCCAGATTATCCATCCCGCAAGACCGCCGGGCACGTAGGAACGCGCCACCTGGAGAATCTGGCGATAGCCTTCGGTGGTGACCAGGCCGACGCGCGCGCCCTTCCCCTCCAACACAGCATTGGTGGTCACCGTCGTGCCGTGCATCAACTCGGTGAGTGCGGACGGCTTGATTCCCGCGATCGCACAGACGCGCTCGATTCCATCCAGCACAGCCGCTGCCTGGTTGGCCGGCGTCGTAGGCACCTTGGCACGAAAAGTCTCGCCCGTGTCCTCGTTGACCAGCAGCAGGTCGGTGAAAGTGCCACCCACATCGACGCCGAGTCTATACGCCATCTAGACCTCCAAAGCGGTGCCAGGACCTGAGGCCTCCGCCGCCTGAATGCGTTTCGATGTATACATACGGGCTTTCATCGCCTTAGCCTCATTCTAAGCCAGATAATCGCGAATTTTGAAGCATTCGCGAGCCAAAATTTCGCAGCACGGCTGGAACTTCCCAATTGTAGGCGATGTCCGCCCGCTCTGCGCCCATTTTGCCACGGAAGCAATCATTTTTTTCATTTGTAAATTGCATACAGCTTTGCTTGAATCCAGCAATCGAAGGCTCGGCAGTTCCCCCCTAACGCGCTTTGCCGCGTCCCTCGCTCCGCGAAACACGATGGACGCTCGAAGCGCTGGTCATCCGACGCGAAAGGAGGAAGTCATGAACAGAAACCGTCATGCGCTCGGGCAAGCGTGGACCCGAGGGTGGACCGTCGATTTCAGCGTCGTCGTGCTCTCGATGCTGGTTTTCGTCCTGGCCATCTGCGCGGGTGCGGCAGGCATCGCTTCCGCCGCGGACCCCGCCACCTACACGGTAGACACCTATCGAAACTGGCTTACGCAATACGCCAACGCCAAGCCTGATTTCAAAACGGGCGATGTATTGACCGCCAAGGACCTGGAGCGGATGCGCCCGCTCGTGCCACCCGGCTATCTTGAACAACTGAACTTCCCTAATTTCAAGGCCCAGGTAATCGACGTAATCCCGCACACTCCGGCGTCCACCTACCTGCGGTGCACCGAGCAGTACGCCTCGCAGGTCAAATTGCGTGCCGACGGCGCGATCATGAATTACACCTGCGGCCAACCGTTTCCGAACGAGGGACTGAGTCCGAGCGATCCGCTCTCGGGATTCAAGGCGGCCTGGAACTATACCTACCGCTATCTCTATTTCGGCTTCTACGATCTGAGCGTCGATACAGGATTGATTCGGCTCGGGTATGATATCGGCGGGGGTGCTACGAACTTCGCAGCTGCGGCCCCGCCGCCCGGGCACTATGTTTCCGACCTGCCGGCGTGGAAGACGCCCTTTCCGACCGAAGCCGAGGTGAAAAGCGACTACGGCGGCGCCGGACACATCGAACGCTACTTGACCCTGTTCTACGCTCGCGTTCCATTTTCTCATCTCGCAGACCTGGAAGGTAAGGCGCAGCCACTGGCGGGCGCGGACAAGATCGAGCAGGAGAACCTGACTTACTTCTTGACCCCGTTTGATATTCGCGGAACGGCCTTCATCATATGGCGCTATCTCGAGGACGCCGATAAAGGCGACCCGTACCGAGCCGACGATGCCTGGGCTTACATCCCCAATCTGCGCCGCGTGCGCCGAATTTCGGCCGAGGTGAAATCAGACTCGCTGTTGGGCACCGATATCACGATCGACGACTTCGACGGCTTCAATGACCGCGTGCTCAACTGGGATTGGAAATTCCTGGGCTGGAAGGACACGCTGCAAATCAATGACCCGGGCAATCACTACGTCCGCTATTTCAGCCCCGCCAATATCGTACCCGATGATCAGTGGTCGGTGAAAAGGATGGGGGTCACGTTGCGCACCCCAAAAGATCCGCGCCATCCCTATTCCGCAGTGATCAACTTCTGGGCCGCCGACGCCTGGTCGCCGGGCTACCAGTTCACCTTCGACCGCAAGGGCAAGCTGTGGAAGGTGATCGAGTGGGAGTACAAGTACAGCGAGACGTTCAAGCCCGGCTTCTGGGCCGAGACGATGAATGGCGCGCACGCGGTAATCTGGTGGCATCTGAGTGCAATCGATGTACAGAATAGCCGCGCGACGGTCTTTCGCCAGCAGGGGCCCGTGATGGAGCGGTATTCGCCCCAGCTGCTAAAGGCGCTGTTCGACCCGGGCGCTCTCGAATCGATCCATCGCTAGGCCGGGGAGGGAGAGTCTCGCGTCATGCGCTGACGGAGGCGGCGGCACGAACCTGCTGCTGCGTCGCCGGCGCTTGGCGCGGGATGTTGACGAAAGCTTCATAGCCAACGGAGCTTTAATATGACTAATGACCTGCTTCTCAAAAATGGCCTGGTAGTCACTCCGAGCGGTGCGATCCGCGGCGGCCTGGCGATTGCCGGCGAGCGGATCGTAGGCGTCGGAACCGAGGAGACGCTCGGCAGCGCGCGGCGCGAAATCGACCTCAAGGGCAAGATCGTGATGCCGGGGCTGTTCGATCCGCACGTGCACTTAGGCCTCAGCGGCGACAAGTTCAGCGACGACGCGATGGCCACGGATTTCGAATTCGATACTCGCGAATGCCTGGTCGGCGGCGTCACCACGATTGCCACCACGACGCTGATCGGCCGCGAGCCGCTGCCCGAACTTTTCTCGCGCGCGATCAAGTGCGGCGAGTCGCGCAGCTGGTGCGACTTCAAGGTCACCTGCGTGGTCAACACGCTCGACCAGGTCAAGCAGATTCCCGAGGTCGCAAGCCAGGGCGGCGTCTCCTACAAGTTTTTCACCGGCTACGCGGGCGCACAGGCCGAGGGATTCGGCATGAGCAAAGAGGGCATCAGCCCGGCCTTTTTCTACGAGGCCTGCCGCTCCATCAACACCGCCGGACGGCCGGTGTTTCCGATGATCCACGCCGAGGATCCGTTCGTGCGCGGGATTCTGATCGACGAGCTCAGGCGCCTGGGGCGGCGCGATCACCTCACGGCGTGGGCTGAGAGCAGTCCGGAGTGGGCGGAGAGCGTACAGATATACACTTACGGACTGATCGCCAATCAGCTCGGATGCCCGCTTTATCCAGTGCATATCTCGGCTGCGCAGAGCGTCGATACTATCGCTTCGCTCAAGGCCCAGGGCCTGCCAATCGTGGGCGAGACGATCGCTTATTTTCTCTCGACCACCGCGCCCGAGATGGACGCGATCAACGCCGGTGGCAAGGGAAAAATCCAGCCGCCGATTCGCTTTCAGAAGGATCGCGATCGGCTGTGGCGCGGAATCAAGGACGGCACGCTCTCGGTAATCGGAACCGACAGCCTCACCTACACCGCGAGCTTCAAGGAGCGCGGCGATTTCTGGGACTGCCGCGTCGGCGTCAACAATCAGGTCGCCGACACGCTTGCGCTGATCTTCGACGAGGCGGTGAATCGGCGCGGAATCGATCTCGTCACGGTCGCCCGCGCGCTCTCGGAGAATGCGGCCCGGATGTACGGCATCTATCCCAAGAAGGGTGTCATCGCGGTGGGCTCGGACGCCGACTTGGTGGTGGTCGATCCGGAGGCCGAAGTCACGCTCGGCCGGCATCGCTACCGCGGGCGCACTGACTATTCGTTATGGGAAGGCCGCAAGGTCAGAGGCATTCCGGTGATGACCTTCCTGCGCGGCCAGTTGGCGATGGAGAACGGCGAGATCGTGGGCAAAAAAGGTTTCGGGCAGGCGGTCGCGCAGGTGATGAAGCCGCGCGGCTGATGAAGATCGCGCTTTGCGGTCGCACGGCTTCGACGATTGCCGGGAGGCCAAGTCATGGGCGATGACAAACGATCAATCTACAACCGCAGCGGCCTGGGCCATCGGATTGGCTATGGCAAACGGCCCGCCTTGCTGGTGAGTCGACATGCAGATCGGGTTTACCGCGCCCGAGAAATCACCGCTGGCCGGCAACCTCGACGCGCAGGTCGCGGCGATAAACAAGCTCATCCCGGCCGCGCGAAAAAAGGACGTGCCGATCGTCTTTACGGTCGTCGGCTACGACCCCAAAGTGCCCGGCGACGGCGGACTGTGGCCCGAGAAGGCGCCCAGCCTGCTCGAGCTCAAGCTGGGCTCGGACCTGGTCGAGCTCGATCCACGCATCCGTCGCGCTCCCGAGGATTTGCTGCTGGTAAAGAAGTACGCCTCCGCCTTTCTGGGAACGCCGCTCTCCGCGACCCTCGTCACGCGCGGCGTCGACACGCTCATCGTCACCGGATGCACGACCAGCGGATGCGTGCGCGCGAGCGTGGTCGACGCGCTCTCGCATGGCTTTCGGCCTATCATCCCGCACGAAGCGGTCGGCGATCGCGCAGAGGAGCCGCACGAGGCTAACCTGTTCGACATGGATAGCAAGTATGGCGACGTGGTGTCGCTCGCGGACGCGCTCGCTTACCTCGAAGAATTGAAATCCTGAGCGCCGCCGTGGAACGCCTCGGTATCGCTCTGGGCTCGGGGCTGTCGCCCGCCGACACAGTCGAATGCGCGCGGCTCGCCGAACAAGCCGGATACGAATCGGCGTGGGTCGTCGAAGGCCATGGCGGCGACCAGTTCTCGCTGCTGACCGCGATCGCGCTCGCAACCACCCGGATACGCCTGGGCACGGCAATCAGCAGTGTCTTCGTGCGCACCGCGCCGACGATCGCGATGGCCGCCGCGTGCATCGATCATTTTTCCAACGGCCGCTTCGTGCTCGGCCTTGGCTCCAGCCACAAGGTCCAGGTCGAAGTCGAGCACGGCGTCCACTACACCGAGCCGGTGACGCGCGTGCGCGAGACTGTGGAGGTGGTCCGCGCGCTGCTGCGCGACGGCGCGGTCTCCTTTCGCGGCAAGACCATCACCATCGAGCATTTCGATCTGTGGTTCAAACCAGCGCACACTTCGGTACCGATTTATCTGTCCGCGTTGTTTCCGCAGATGCTTGGTCTGTGCGGCGAAATCGCCCAGGGCCTCCTGATGGTGTTCAGCACGCTCGGTTCCACGCGCGCCACCTACGAACATCTATCCGCCGGAGCCGCGCGCGCCGGGCGCAGCGCCAAGGAAATAGAAATCGCCTCGCTGCTGCCCGCGAGCGTTGCGCGGGATCGCAAAACCGCCTACGACCGCGTGCGTCCGGTGCTGGCCTTTTACGTGGGTTATTTTCCGCGATACCAGCGCGTCGCCCGGGAGGCGGGGTTCGGCGCCGCCGTGGATGCGATCGCCGAGGCCTCCAAGCGCGGCGACTCCGAGCGCACGCTGGCGGCTGTTCCCGACGAAATGGTGGCGGAGTTGACCGCCTCCGGCACTGCGGCTGACCTGCGGGCGCGAATCGCCGAGTATCGGCATTCCGGGATCGCCTTGCCGATCCTGATGCCGGTCGAAAGCGGCCCGGATTCGATGGCGGGTGTGGTCGAGACGTTGCACGCAGGCGCCGACTGACGCTCTCTTTGTAGCGCGAATTGCGGGGGATCAGACCAGCACGTTCGGCCCGCTCATGTAGACGAACACGCGCTTGAACTTGCCGGCGTCGTCCAGGTAGAAAAAGTTGCAATTGCTCAGCTTGGTAAGCTTGCCGGCCGGATCGGTCAGCTCGACGTTGAACTGTGCCGAGCAGGCGTTATTCTCGACGTCCACCACGTGCGTGAAATCCTTGTGTACGATGATGTTGTAGTTTTCGAACAGGTTCTCGAACATTTTCCTGATCCCGGTGTCGCGGCCCTCATGCGTGGTGAAGGCGGACTGTATAGTGAAGATCGCGCTCGGAGTGAAGGTGCGCAGGACCCCGCCCAGGTCTCTGCGATCGACCTTGCCGAAGTACCTATTCACCACCATGTCCTTGTAGTATTCGGCCGGGAATTTTCCTGAGCTCATCGCAGCCTCCATTGGGTTCTTGCGCGAGGCGATTCGGATCAGCCCTTGAACGGATGACGCCGCCGGAACTCTTCCGCCATCTCTTCCATCGTGCACCAGCGCGCACCCGAATGTCCATTGATGTATTCGATGAGCCACTCGAGCATCAGGAGCACCTGCGGGCGGCCCGATACGTCCGGATGAACGGTCAGCGGAAATATCGCTCATTCGTATTCGCGGTATACTCAGTCGAACTGATCGCGCCACAATTGCTCGATGTCGCGCGGGTTGACGAAGCCGTGGCTGTTGGGCGAAGCCTTGATGAACATCATCGGCGGAAGATCGTCGAGGTACCAATTGGCCGAAATCTCCACCAGGTCGACCGCCTTTCCCCGCTTCAGCGGCTTCATCCACTGCGCCGCAGTCTTGGAGTAATCGACCTTGGTCCAGCTTTCGCCGATCCGGGCATAGTACGGCTGAAAATCGTTGTGACCCTGGCTGTGGTCGTAGCGAAACCCATACTTGAGCAGCAACTCGGCGGTGACGGACGACATCTCCCACCACGGCGCGACAAAGCCGCGCGGATTGCGGCCGGCAAGGTTATGGACCAGCTCGACCGATCGCGCCAGCACGTCCTCTTCCTGGCGCGGGGTCATCGACACCGGGTTTTCATGCGAATAGCCATGTGCGCCGATCTCGTGACCGGCCTGCGCGACCTCGCGCATCTGCTCGGGGAAGGTTTCGATCGAATGGCCCGGGATGAACCAGGAGGTTTTGATTTTGTAGCGGTCATATAGCCGGAGCAGCCGTGGAGTGCCCACCTCGCCTGCAAAAAGGCCGCGCGAAATGTCGAACGGGGAATCCTGGCCGCCGTAAGAGCCGAGCCAGCCCGCAACCGCGTCGACGTCGATCCCAAACCCGCAAAGAATCTGTTTGTTGGCAGCACTCGCGGCGGATTCCTTCCCCGACTCGATCGGCCGAAAGACCTCGAAGCATCAATCACAGGCGGATGAAAATACTACATACACCCGGCTTTGGACGGCGTGCAAACTCCTCACGCCCTTATCGAAACTTTCGGCATCTGCAGCGGCCGCGGGACCGTGATTGTATACAAACAACCTTCAGGTGGTAGAATTCAGCGCAGGTTTTCAGTCGCGCCGCCGATAGCGCCAAGCGGAACGCTGGTTCAGGGAGAAACCGCCTATGTCTGACACACGCTTGCGCTTGCGGAAGCTCTTGAACGGCCCGGAAATGGTGGTCGCGCCGTTCGTTTACGACTGCCTGCAAGCAAGACTCGCCCAGCGCGAGGGATTCAAGGCGATCTACATGACCGGCTTTGGAACCGCCGCCGCGCGCGGCTTTCCCGATCTCGGCCTGCTCACGATGGGCGAAATGGTGGAGAACGTTCGCGCACTGGCGCGATCGGTGGACGTCCCGCTCATCTGCGACGCCGACACGGGCTATGGCGAAGCGATCAATGTGCAGCGCACCGTGCGCGAATACGAGGACGCGGGCGCGGCAGCGCTGCATATCGAGGACCAGGTGTGGCCCAAGCGTTGCGGCTTCCTCGAAGGCAAGCAGGTTATCCCGCTCGAGAACATGGAGGCGAAGCTGCGCGCGGCCCTCGACGCCCGGCGCGATCCCGATTTAGTGATCATCGCGCGCACGGACGCGCTTGCCCCGCTTGGTTGGGAGGAGGTGACGCGGCGCGCGCGCGCTTACCGCGCCGCCGGCGCCGATCTCATCTTCGTCGACGGCATCAAGACGCTGGAGGATCTCAAAAACTGCGCGCGGCTGCTCTCCGGGCTGCCGCTTCTGTATAACGGACAATTACTGCGCCCCACGGAGATCGCGCAGCATGGCTTTAAGGTGATGATCCATATCGCTTCGCTCTTCGCGATCTATCAGCGCACCCGCGATGCTTTGAGCGAGCTGTCGCGTACCGGAGCGATCTCCGGCGGCGCCGGCTTCGAGCTTCTGCGGGAGATCACCGACCTCCTCGGAGCGCCCGAGATCCTCGAGATAAGCAAAAAATACGAGGTATAGCTGTCGCTCACCAACGCGCTGCTGCGGAAAATTCGCGTCCATGGATGCGGCGCGCTACGGCCGATTCCGCATCCGGAAGGAGACGATATGGCCAAGGTAGGTGGGGTGCTCGCCTGGCATCCAGAAGTCGCGATGAGCCGGGAGGAGATCGACGAGTTTTTGTCGGGTCGTTGGGTCGCGCGGCTGGCGACGATTGGCCGCGACGGTTATCCGCACGCCTTCCCCTTCTGGTACTACTGGGACGGCGAAAACATCTATCTGACGCCGACCCGCAAACGGGCCTCATACCGGGACCTGCAGGCGAATCCGCGATGCTCGGTGCTCATCGACATGGATGACCGCCCGCTGATGGGGATGCGCTCCAACATGGCCAAGGCCGTACACATAACCGGCGATGCTGAGATGGCCCATTCCGGCAAACGAATCACCATCGGCGCAGGCCCGTGGCGGGGCGAGTATTCATCCGAGCAGGCGGTCGAGCTGGTGACCAGCCGCTATCTGCTGTTCGCCCGCGATGGCGCGCTGGGAACCACCGGCGAGAGTTTCGTCGAGATGATCACCTCGACTGAGGCACGGGAGGCTCAGCTGGTCAAGGACAATGCCGACCGCGTGTTCGTGAAGATTAAGCCCAAGCTCATCCGCGCCTGGGACTTCGCAAAGGCGCCGATCGGCTGGCAAATCTGACTAGTTGCCCGCTGTCCACCTGGGTCTCTTCACGTCCGGATACCTTAGGCGGCCGGTCGGCGCAGCACCACCGGATCCAACTTGCGCGGGATCAGCTGCCCGTAACCCAGGTTTGCCAGCAGCCTGCCGTTTTCAACGATCGCCCTGCCGCGCAATATCGTGGTTACCGGCCATCCTGCGACCTCCCATCCCTCCCACGGGCTGTAGTCGCTCACGTGGAAGTCCTCGCGCGTCAGTTTCTTCTTGATCGATGGGTCGATGAGCACGATGTCGGCATCGCTGCCCGCGGCGATTACTCCCTTGCGCGGATAGAGGCCAAGGATGCGCGCCGCGTTGGTCGAGGTCACGTCAGCGAAGCGCTGCAGAGTCATCCCGCGCTTCACCACGCCCTCGGTGTAAACGATTCCCATCCGCGCCTCGGCGCCCAGGTTTCCGCCGGTCACGTTGTCGATCCGTTTGCCCGATAGCTTGTGATCGAGCGAAGTCGGAAACTCATCCGTCGCGGTTGTGGAAACCGCATCATTAATCAGTCCGTTCCACAGCGCCTTGTTGTCGTCGCGCCCTTTCAACGAAGGATAGGTGTGGTAGCAAAAGCCGCGAGGCGTCTTGTAGTCATCAGCCGAAAAGCACGCATAGTGATGCAGCGTCTCGCAGTAGATCGGCAGGTTGCGCCCCCGAGCCTCGGCCACCGCTTCCACGCCTTCACTCGCCGAAGTATGTACAAAATACACTCCGGCGCCGCTCGCGCGGGCCAGGCGGATTACCCGATCGAAGGCGAGCTCCTCGGAGAGCTTGGTGTGGACCAGGTTCATGTTCCATCCTTCGGTCCTGCCCTCGGCGGCGAACTTTTCGTAGTTGAACTGGACCAGGTCGTCGTCCTCGGCGTGCACGACCATGATGCCGTCGTTTTTGGCGACCTTCTCCATCGCCAGCTGCACGCGCCCCATGTCGAGCCGCAGCCTGACGCGCTTGGGATGCGGCGGCATCACGTCTGTGGTGAAAATCTTGAAGCTTGGGAATCCCTGCTTGATTACATCGCCGATCTGATCGAATACGCTAATAGGAAGAGCGCCCATCAAGCCGACATGGAAAGAGTAATCGACATATGATTGCTCTTTCCATCGCGCCACCCGCGCCTCGATCCCCCCGGTTATATCCATTCCCGGCTCGATGAAACAGAAGTCCAGATGAGTAGTCGTCCCGCCGAACGCCATCCCGCGAGTATCTTCTTCGGGCCCAAGCGTGCTTACGCCGGCGTCGGGATTGGTAAGATCGTAGATATCGAGATGGGCGTGAGGTTCGATGCCTCCCGGGACCACGATCTTGCCGCTGGCGTCGATCGTTCGCCCCGCCTGGGGCGCATGCTCATCGGTTCCGATAAAAGCGATCTTTTCGCCCTGAACGCCGACGCTCCACTTACCGACGCCCTGGGGAGTAACGACTTCACCGCCGCGAATCAGCAGGTCCAACATTTTCATGCCTCCTGGCAGGCGCAATCCCGCTGATCGATCCCGCCTGCCTCTGCAATCAACCCGGGCCGCTGCACGCCGTCGTGACCTCGTCGCCGGCGCCGGCGAGCGCGAAATACGACCTTATCTGGCCGGGCTCCCAGCCCGCGGCCAATGCGAACATCAGCGCGATTCGCGCCTTGAGACCCGACAAATCGCCGGCCGGAATCACGCCCATCTCCCGGAGCGTGACTCCGCCCAGATCGCCGCTGTAAATGGGCACGACGCGGCCGCGGCCGCAGCGCGAGGTCAGCACCACGGGCGTTTCGGACTCCAGCAGTTGCGCGAGCGCGTTCTTCCACTGCCCGGGCATATGGCCGGCGCCCGAACCCTCGATTACCACTCCGCGCGCACGCTCGCGATAGAGCGCACGCAGGAAGAGATCATCCATCCCCGCCGCCATCCGAACCAGATAGACGCAGGGCTCCGGCTCGACCAGCGGCATCCGCGGCAACCGCGCCGGACGCCATCGCAACCAGACTCCGGAGTCGTCGACCGTACCGATCGGACCGACACCCGGCGAGATCATCGTGTCGGTCGCGGTCGTATGCGACTTGGTGACGTATCGCGGAGCATGCACCTGGTCGTTCATCACGACCGCCACGCCGAGGCCGCGCATGTTGGCGCTGGCGGCGACTCTCACCGCGGAGAGAAGATTTCGTGGACCGTCCGAACCCGCCTGGCTGGCATTGCGCATCGCGCCCGTCATCACGACCGGCTGTTTGCAATCCAAGAGCAAGTCGAGCGCAAACGCGCTCTCTTCCATGGTGTCGGTGCCGTGGGTAACCACGACCCCGTCCACTCCATCGGTGGCAATAGCGCTCCGGATGGTCCGTGCCAATCGCGCAGCGATCGCGGGCGTCATGTCCCAGCTCGGGATGAGTCCGAACTCATAGACCCGCAGCTCCGCATGTCTGGTGAGTTCCGGTATCTGTGCGACCAATTCCGAGGCGCGCATAACCGGAAAGGCGGCGCCGGTTGCGGGATCGATCCGGCTCGCGATCGTGCCGCCCGTGGTGATGATTTGGACAACCGGCATCTTAGGTTGAGACCTCAACTTGAGAGCCTCGAGACAAATTTCATAGCCGGGTTTGTTTGCTCCGATCTCTAGGACACCATGCGCCAAAACTCAAGCTGTTTGGTTCAACGGCGCCGCGTCGGTATCGAAGGCACTGAACATTTCAGTTGATTGGGGCCGTGCGATTTCAGCGATCGGCCTAGTCTGGCCGCCGAGAATGCGGTTGGCGTCAGAATCGTGTTGGCTTCGATGTGACAGGGGGCCGCTTTCCTCACGGTTTCGGCGCGCTTCGATCCGTTCCGGATTGCTTTGGAACGCTGCAAACTTCTTGTCGCGATCGGCCAGCGACTCCCATCGCAGGATATATATGAGATCCTGATTCGATTCTCCGATCGCGACTGCCAGGCCCAGGTGGCGGCGCGCTTTCGAAGCGGCGCGAGGGTCTGGGCGGCGCGCTCGGCCCCGCGGCGCAGCAGAATAAGGTCAGTGCCGTATCGGGTGACGTGCTTGTATTGCAGCCCAGCAATGCGCACGATGGGCGTGATCCCGGCGCCGTGCGCGACCAGGCCGACCACGGTCTCCAGGTTTAAGGCGGAGTGCTCGGTGCAGATCCGGCCCCCCGGCCGCGGCCAGAGTATGCATCACGCCGCGTCCGTGGCTGTCCCATACGATCGTGCCAAGTGCGATGCCGTCCGCTTTGAGAGTCGCCCTGAGCCTGTTGGTTCTCATCGCCTGCCTCGATAATCCGCGCGCCTGCCGCGGGCTTCGACGCGATTGCGACCCTTCGCCCCGGCAGTCCGCTCGCCGCTTCGCGCCGTTTGCCAAACGTACCCGACCGGCCTAAAAATCTCGATGGGGCGGGGTGAACACGCGGGTGAATCGCTTTCTTGCCAAGGAGGTCGAGTCATGGCGCGTTACAAAGTGCTGGTCATCGTGCCGTTCCCGCTCAGCGAAAAGGGCATGGCCAACCGGCGGGCGCAGCTCGCCGACCAGGTGCTGGACCCCGAAATCGAGTTCGAGTTCAAGCCGGTCAAGAGCAGCGGCGCGCTGCTCGACAGCAACCCCGATTTTCTGCAGCTCGACGTAGCGATCTACGAGGCTGGAATCGACGCCGAGCGCGACGGCTACAGCGCGGTCTGCATCGATACGGTCTCCGATTCGGGGATGAACTCGCTGCGCTCGCGGCTGAGCATCCCGGTGGTCGGGCCGGGCCAGGCGATGTTTCATCTGGCCTGCCAGTTGGGCAAGAAGTTCTCGATCCTCTCGATGTCGGACGGCACCGTCGCGGTCGTTCCGCTCTACCGCAAGCTGCTGGCCGAGTACGAGCTGGCGCATCGATGCGCCTCGGTACGGCTCGCCACCGCCGGGATGGACTGGGAGAACCTCATGACCGGGAAGGAGGCCACGATCTTTCCCAAGCTCGAGGCCGAGGCGCGCAAGGCGATCGAGGAGGACGGCGCCGACGTCATCTGCCTGGGCAGCACCACGATGCATCAGTCGCACGCACACCTGAGCGAGCGGCTGGCGGTGCCGGTGCTCAATCCCGGCCCGGTCAGCTACAAGGTCGCCGAGCTGATGTTGAAGATGAGGCTGGGTCACAGTAAGACCGCCTATCCTACGCCGCGCAATCCGATGGATGAGAAGTTCCACGCGATGATGGACATGGCGGCCAGGTTCCCTTGGCCACGGTGAGCGGCTGGGTCGCACTTTTTTGCGCGCCGCGCGAGACTCCCCGAGGCACCGAACGCCCGACGGGCGAACGCGCTGTGATGGAGGAGTGACACGACAATTTGTCCGCCGAACCTCGCGTCGGCGTCGCGTATATCCGCCAAGGAGGACTCGAGAATGAGCAGGATACTGACCGTGGGAGCCGCGCAACTTGGTCCGAACGCGAGAAATGACAATCGTAAAGTGATCGTGGGCAGGTTGCTCGAGCTGATGCGCCAGGCGCACGCCATGAAATGCGACCTCATCGTCTACCCCGAGCTGGCGCTGACCTCGTTCTTCCCGCGCTGGTGGATGGAGGACCAGGAGGAGATCGACAGCTTCTTCGAACACGAGATGCCTTCGCGCGACACGCTTGCGCTGTTCGAGGAAGCCAAGCGCTGCAGGATGGGGTTCTACCTCGGCTTCGCCGAGCGCACACATGAAAATAATCAGGTTCGCCACTACAACGCTTCCATTATCGCCGACCAGGACGGCCGCATCGTGGGCAAATACCGCAAGGTGCATCTGCCCGGCCACGCCGACCATCGCGCGAGCTATCCGTTCCAGCACCTGGAGAAGCGTTACTTCGATGTCGGCAACCTGGGCTTCGGCGCCTGGCGCGGGTTTGGCGGAGTGGTCGGCATGTGCATCTGCAACGATCGCCGCTGGCCGGAAACCTACCGGGTATTGGGCCTGCAAGGAGTCGAGCTGGTGATGCTCGGCTACAACACGCCCAGCCACGTGCCCTGGATGCCGGTCTACGACCATTTGACCGGCTTTCATAACCATCTGGTGATGCAATCGGGCGCCTATCAGAACAGCACGTTCGTCGTCGGCGTGGCCAAAGCGGGATTGGAGGAAGGATGCGACCTGGCGGGCGGGAGCTGCGTCATCGCGCCCTCCGGGGAGATCATTGCGCAGGCGGTCAGTAAGGCCGACGAATTGATCGTCGCGCGCTGCGACCTCGACCTCGCGCTGGAGAACAAGCGGGGAGTGCTTAACTTCGCCAACCGCGAGCCGGAGTACTACAAGCTGATCACCGAGCGGCGCACGGCAGTGGCGCCCGACTGAGCGCTCGCGCATGGTGCGGTAGACGACGGTTTTCTCTCGGAGAAGGGAAATGCGCGTCAATGCGCGAAAGCATGCACGAAAATGAAGGGTCTCGACGGTTCAAATCCGCCCCTCTC
>CAVYTJ010000037.1:0-16921 GCA_963771325.1 uncultured delta proteobacterium
CTGCGCGAAGTGCCACGGGCCCGAAGGACGGGGCGACGGACCTTCAGCAGGGTCACTCGCGACCAAGCCGCAGGATTACACGGACTGCGCCGCGATGCAGAAGATCTCGGACGATACGATGTTCAAGGTGATCAAGGGGGGTGGCGCCTCGGTCGGCCTGCCGGGTGACATGCCGGCTTGGAGCGACGGGCTCTCCGACCCGGAAATTCACGACCTGGTGGCTTACCTTCGCACCTTCTGCAAGAAGAAGTAGCCGTCGCCGAGCCCGCTGCAACGATCTGGGACTACAGTTGTGCGCGTCCCACTGGGGGCAGATTTTATCTGCGCTGAAAGATTTATTTCTTGCGCTTGCGAGTCCGAGCGGCTTTCTTCGCCGCAGCCGAGCGATCTTTCCCGGTTCGGTTCGCGGCCGCCTTATGAACCTGTCGCGAGAGCGCGCGCGGCGAAGCGGAAGCCCGCGGCTCACGCTCGAGCGCCTCGGTCACTGCTCGCGACCGCTTGCTCGAAGGCTTGTGCGGCTTTGCGGCGGCCTTGGAATCCTGTTGGGCCTTTCGGCGAGTTTGCTCGGATGCCGTCGAACGTCCCGGCGGCGGCAGCTTGACCCCGGCGCGCCGCGCCTTGGACAATCCGATCGCGATCGCCTGCTTGGCCGATCTCGCGCCGTGCTTGCCCTCGCGCACGTGCTCGATTTCTTCCCGCACGAATTCGCCGGCCTGGGTAGAAGGCGATTTACCCTCGGCCGCGTCTTCGCGCGCCCTTTCGAGAGTTTCCTGTTCAGGCATTGCTGACCTCCTACTGATTAATTCGGTCGGTCCCGCCCTGCCGGAGAATGCTCCTGGCTGGTCTCCTTATCGAAAGCGAGCAGGCACTTGGGCCATAAACGAGCAAAACGGGTGCCGACGAAAACGTTCGCGATGAGAAGTTGCAGCCTTCGCGGACATCCAAGAGGTTTTAAGCGAATAGGCAAGTGGGAAAAGGCGATTGACTCTTTCGACCCGTCGAGTCAGAAGGATTGCCCGTAGCAAAATTTCAAACGGCGCCGGATTTTTAGCAGCTTCCATTTTTTCGCGCCTCCTTTTTTCAAAATTTGGACTCGAACTAGCGGTTCGCTCCTTGCCGCCACTAATTTAAAAAATGGAGGCGCGGCCGTCGGCCATCTCGCCTCGACACTTCGCGCGCTTGAGCACCGTCGACGCTTCGGATAGCTTCTGCCGGACGGCTTGCGCCGATTTTTGCCAAACCCTGCGGCGGGCCGCTTCGAGGGAGGAAATTTTGATGAGCGCTATCAAATATCTCGCCGCCGGCGCGGCACTCGCGATCGTCTGCTCGCTCGGCCTGGTTCATCCCGCGGCGGCGCAAACCAGCTCGAGCCCGGGCAAGTCGCAACGCCAGCTGGATATCGCGGCCGCGCGCGCGGACCGCAAGGCGATCGTCGGCGCGAATATGAATCTGACCGAAGCGCAGGCCAAGGCCTTCTGGCCGCTCTACGACGCCTACGAAGCCCGGATGGATAAGCTTGACGACCGCCATGCCGCCGAGGTCAAGGCTTACGCCGAGCACTACCAGACGCTCACCGAGGCCGACGCGACCAGCAAGCTCGACGAGGTGATCGCAATCAAGCAGGCGCGGCTCGACGTGCAAAAGGAGTTCGTGCCGAAGTTCCGCGATGCGATCTCCTCGATCAACACCACGCGCTTTTACCAGATCGACAACAAGCTGAGCGCGATGATCCAATGCGATATCGCGCAGATCGTTCCGCTTGCGCGTCCAGGATCCAAGACCGCGAGCGAATAGCGCCGCCGTCCAGGCGCCGCGTTCAATCTGATCGCCGAAAGCGGATCCGCGCGCCGCCGCGTGCGCATCCGCTTCCTTTGGCTCGCCGCCGCCGGCGATGCTATATCAGAGTCTGAAGTCCTTACCTTTTACGGAGGGAACCCAGATGGCTGATTTCGATCTCCACATCAAAGATGGAACGGTGGTCGACGGCACCCGCGTGCCGCGCTATCGCGCCGACGTCTGGATTCGCGACGGCAGGATCGCGCAAATCGGCGGCCGCGCGCCAGGCCTCGCCCGCCGCGCGATCGACGCCGACGGCGCGATCGTCGCGCCCGGCTTCATCGATCTCCATACCCATTACGACGCGCAGATCCGCTGGGATCCTTACTGCACCATTTCCGGATGGCACGGCGTGACCTCGGTGGTGCTGGGTAACTGCGGCTTCGGCTTCGCGCCCGTGCGGCCCGAGTTCCGCGAGCGCTCGATGCTGACGATGACGCGGACCGAGGCGATTCCTTACGACGCGATGAAAAATGGGATGCCGTGGGACTGGGAAACCGTCCCGCAGTACCTCGACTCGCTCGACCGCGCACCCAAGGGCGTCAACTGTATCCAGTACATGCCCACCGCCTCGCTGATGACCTACGTGATGGGACTCGAGGCGGCGAAGAGCCGCCCGGCCACCGCCGAGGAGCGCGTGGCGATGCGCCGGCTGCTCGCGGAAGGAATGGACGCGGGGCTCAGTGGATTTTCGATCCAGCGGCTCGGCCCCGATTCCACCCAGGCCGACTTCGACGGCTCGCCGATGGTCACCGACACCATGTGCGACGAGGACATCCTCAATCTCGCCGCGGTGCTGCGCGAGCGCGACGAAGGTTTCATCCAAATCACCCAGGCCACCGGCCATATCAAGGACGACCTCGCTTTCCTCGAACGGCTGGCGGCGACGGCGCGCCGCCCGGTGCTGCATAACGTGATCGTGCCGACGCGCAAGGACCCGGAAGTGCATCGGCGAAGCCTGCGCTGGCTCGAGCGCTGCCGCGCCAAGGGCTTGCCGATCTTCGGCCAGACCGGCACCGTGCGCACCGGCTTCGCGTTTACGCTCGAGCACTGGAATCTCTACGACGCGAGCCCCGCGTGGCGCGCGATCACGACCGGCACCCGCGAGCAGAAGCTCGCCCGGATGAAAGACCCGGCGCTCCGCGAAGCGGTCAAGCGCGAGACCGACGCGGCGGATCGCAAACTGCGCGCGATCCAGGCGGGCGTCGGCGGCGCGGTGCACGCGCTCATCGTGCAATGGGTCAACGACCGCTCGGAACTGGACAAGTACGTCGGCAAATCGCTCGGCCAGATCGGCGCCGAGGAAAATCGCCATCCGATCGACGTGATGCTCGATCTCTCGATCGCCGGCGATCTCAAGGTCGAATTCCTCGGCCCCAACAAAGGCTTCAACGCCGAGTTCATGGCCGAGATGACCAATGACTCGCCCTACACCATCCCGGGCGTCTCCGACGGCGGCGCGCATACCAAGTTTTTCTGCGGCGGCGCTTTCACCACGGATTTTCTGTCGTGGCTGGTGCGCGATGAACAGAAGGTCACGCTGGAGGAAGCGCACTACCGGCTCTCCGCGCTGCCCGCGCACGCCGCGGGCTTCCGCGATCGCGGCGTGCTGCGCGAGGGCGCGGCGGCGGACGTGGTCGTCTACGACCTCAAGGAACTGGCTATCGAGCCCGAATGGGTGGGAGAGATCGCGCACGATTTTCCGGGCGGCGAATGGCGCCGGGTGCAGCGCGCGCGCGGCTACCGCGCAATAGTCGTCAACGGGGAGATGACTTTCGCCGACGGCCGCTCCACGGGTGCGACACCGGGGCGTTTGCTGCGTGGCGGCCGCGGCTGATTTGGGCGCGCCGGAAATCCAGGCTCCAGCGTTCGTCAGGCCGCCCTGTCACGCGGCCGGACCTCGCGCTCAACCTCCGTCTCGAACTCGTCGCGCGCGACTTGCAAATCATAGTCCTTCTGCATGCCGAGCCAGAACTCAGCAGATGTGCCAAAGTAACGTGCTAGTCTGAGCGCCTTTTCCCCGTGACTCCGCGCCGGCCCTCAACAATCTGCGTGATCCGATTGGCCGGAACGTGCAACTCTTCGGCAAGCTTGTTCATGCTCATGCCGAGCGGTTTGAGAAATTCCTCGAGCAGAATCTCACCGGGGTGAATTGGTGGCAGCTTCTTGAACCGGCCCCATCGCTATGGCTCCTTTCGATGATAGTCGACGATCTCGACATCGTAAGCGTCGCGCTTGCGCCACACGAAGCAGACTCGCCATTGATCGTTGATCCGGATTCTGTGTGACCGTTGTCAAACTGGGCCTATCGCAAAACAGCGGGAGCCGCGCGCTCGCGCGGCTCCCGCTGTGTCAGCCCAATACGCGCAGGCGCCGCGCGGCTAAAGCCGCGCGGCGCCTGCCCCTGGTCAAAATCCTACCTCAGGTCTTAGTCAGGTTTTCGCGCCCAAGCGGATCGCGGTGGTGCAGTGGTAGGCGAAGTTCTTCGCCCCGAAGCACCAGATGATGTCGTTATCCAACTGCGGCCGGTAAATCGGCACCTGCCCCTTGTTGTTGTCGCAGAAGCAGCGGTTACAGACGTCCTTACCGCAGCAGTCGCGGTACGCGATGATGTACTCCTTGCCGTCGGTCGGATGCTGGCACGTTCCCACCCACGAGGTCGGCGACGCCACCGTTCCCGGCGGGCACGAGGTCAGCGCCCCGCCGCAGCAACTGCACAGGTAGCCGTCGAAACCGCAGTAGCGCCAGTAATCGCAACTGGTCAGATCGCCGCCCTCGGCCTCCGCCGCGGCCCCGCTCTCATCGCTCATCTGCGCCTGCGCCTGCTCGACCACGCGGTTGATCGGGAGCAGCGGAATCATCATCCCGCCCACCAGCGCCTTGCCGAGGTAGCCCAGAAAGCCGCGCCGTGAGGTCCGCTGCGCCACCGTGCGTGAAAGACGTTCCACCAATGCGTCCATTCGAAGTCTCCTGTTTTGCGGGACGCGCCCGGAATCCTCGAAAGCCGGTTCCCGGCGCGCCACCCTAGCCCTGCCATTAGCATCGCCCGTCCCGCGACGCCAGTTGCTCGACGCGCGCGCGGCCGCGCACGCCGCACGCTCAACTACGCTGCGGCCACTACATCCCGAACAAAGTGTATGGATGCTGGCTGACTTCGTTGATCGTGCCCAGGTACCTGCCTTTGAGCGCCGAGAAAATCTGCATCTTCGAGTCGCTCGTCACCAGCGCGAACAGCAGCGGATTATCATCCTGGCTCACCAGAATCGCGTTGGACTGCAACGGCATCGGAATCTTGGCCACGCGCTTGTGCTCGTTTACGTCGTACACCCACACCTCCGGGCCGGCCGACTTTTGCGTCCACTCGCCGCCCTGATGCATCAGCACGAAAATCAGATGCCCCGGCGCATAGCCCGACACCGGCTGCCATCCGCCCGGCCGCCATCCGTCCGTCTTCTCCTTGTCGCTCAGCATCGACCACGGATCTCCCGGCTCCGCCGGACTCGAACCGAGGTCCATCGGATAGACCATGCCGTGGTAGCTGACGAAGTAGGCCTTCTTGTCCATCAGCGCCGGCAGCTGAAAAACCGGGTCCTTCTCGACGTCGAAGAACGGTTTGGCCGTGCGCTTTTGCTCGGTCGCCTTGGCGCTGTCGTCGAACTTGGTCGTCAGCATCGAGCCGTCCGCGCATACGGAGGCGAACTCGCGATCCCCGAGCATCAGGATTTCCGAGCATCCGGGAGTCTGAATCTCGCCGGCCACCTTCTTGCCCTCCAGGTCGACGGCGGTAACCGAGGTCGCGGGAGTCAAATTCAGCATCAGCGCAAAGTGCCCGTCCGGCGTCACGCCCATCGAGCTCGGATCGGCGAGCGCGAGCTGGCGCTTGTTGGTGATCGGAATCTCGCCGACGCGCGAGAGATGAGAGGCGTCGTAAATCGTGAGCACGTCGGTGCGATCGCCCTGCGTGCCGCGCGAGTAGAAGGTTTCCGCCACGTAGAAAAACTTGTGGTCGGGCGACGGCGCGAACATCGCGGCCAACCCGCCCGATAGATTGCCCAGCACCTGCTGCGTATCGCCGTCGATTAACACCATCGGCGTCAGCATTATCGAGCCCGCCAGCGGAGCCATCGTCATCACCCAGTGCGGCGAATGGGCCGGCAGCTGCAGTACGGTGACCGATTCATTAGGCGGCATCTGGGCGAGCGCGCTCGGCCCGCCTCGCGCCATCACGCCCATGAGGATTGCGACGATAAGGAGTCCCAACCGTTTACTCATTAGCAATTCTCCCGCCTGTTCTCCTGAACCCATTGAACCCTTGCATTATGCGCGCCCTCTTCATCGCGGCCAGTCCGCGACTAGCGCCGTCCGCGGCCGGCGCGGCCCGCAGTCAGTGGTAAAGACCCGCGAGTTTCAGCCCTCGCACCTGTCAGCCGTTTCGACCGACACCGCCCTGACAGCTTCCCGAGGATGGCGAACCGCTCGCCTGCTTTCGACCGGAATGGAGTTCTCCCGGCCCTCAAGCTAATAGTCGGAAACGGCGCATCTTTCCAGACCCGCCGAAATCGCCGCCGCAGGCTCTTCCTCATACAGGCTGTGGAGCGGATGGCGCGACGCGCGAATTCGCCAGAAACGGCCGCGGCCCACGTAGCGCCAGAAACCGCCGCTCAACGGCGTAATAGTGCAGCGCCGCCGCGCCGACCGATCCGAACACCAACAATAAAAGCACCGGAAGGTAGCGAGCGGGTTCGATATACTGCGCCGAGAACCGCAATTTAACTTCCAGTCCCGTCAGCAACGGCGCGTGAATCAGGTAGATGCCATAGGAGATGCGCCCGAGATGGACCAATGGCCGCGCCGCCAACAGCCGCGCGATCCAGCACTGCGGCTGCAGGAAGATCGCGAGCAGCAGCGTGCTCGACGCCATCGCCATCACGGTGTAGCCGAAGGTCTCGATGCGCCATTTATAAAGCGTGACCCATGTGATTGTGCCGAGCGTGACCAGCAAGGCGAGCGACGGGAACCAGGCGGCGGATTCCAGCCGGCGCCACAGCCCCTGCAGACGCGCCTCGCGCAGCAACAGCGCGAGCGCGCATCCTACCAGGATCGCGTCGATGCGCGTATCGGTCGCGTAGTAGATCCTGAAGAAAGACGCGCGCGAGGGCGCGGTGAGATGCCCGTGGTTCATCCATAGGTACCAGCCACTTCGATACGCCGCGACCGCCGGAATCGCGAGCAACGCGATGCGCAAAACGTTCCGCGACCCCCAGCGTTTCATCACCGCCGACCATGACAGGTAGAAGTGCTCCTCCACGCACAGCGACCAGAAATGACTGACGCCCCAGGGCCAGATCGCGGTCGCCGCCATCCAGATATTGAGCGTGTAGGAGAGAAAAAGCGGCCACAGATCCGCGAGCCGGTAGGATTGGCTCCCCTGGGCAATTTCAAACAGGTGCGAGCCCGCGAGTACCAACAGGATGGTCGAAAGGTAGGCCGGCAACAGGCGCAGCGTCCGCGCGCGATAGAACCGGCCGAGACTGACCGTGCCGGTGGCCTCGACCTCGACCGCGAGGATCCACGTGATCAGAAATCCGCTCAGGACAAAAAACATGTCGACGCCGTACCAGCCGCGCTCGCGTATCAGCTCGAGCCACGGATGGCCGGTGGGCGGCGGCATGTGTATGAAGAGCACGGCCGCGATGCAAATTGCGCGCAGGCCATCGAGGCTGGGCAAGTAGCGATGCTCGCGTGCAATCATTGCGTCCCGATTCGTCACCTCGCGATCCACTGCACGTGATTCGCCCCGGCGCACCGCGCCGCGCGCAGGCAACCGCTCGCATGCGCGCCCGCGCCGTGCCGCGAAATCCGGCCGTGCTCGTCTCACAACTATAAATTATCGTGGCCGGCTTCAGCGAACGTCGTGGCGACGTTTCCTGAGGGCGAGAAATTGCGCTATGGGCAACGCGAATTCCGCCAGTGGCGGCCGAAGAACGGGCTGACAAAGCCGCGAGGACTTCCAGCCGAATGGGTCCTTACAATTTGTAGAATTTCTCTACGAACCTCACAACTTTCCGCCGGCCCAGATTACGTGGCCCACGACATTGACGCTGTCGGCGGCCACGACCGTGGGCTCATATGCGGCGTTGTCGTTGCGGATGATCAGCTTGCCATCGGGGCGGCGCTGGATGCGCTTGATCGGCAGATCCCCGCTCGCCCGCAGCACGTACACCCCGTCGTGACGAAAGCGCGGGTCGCGCAGATCAACCAGCACCAGATCGCCCTCGTCGATCGTCGGCGCCATCGAATCGCTCGCCGCTTCGATCAGCATCAGGCTCTTCGGATCGATCCCGACACGGCGGCGCAGCCATTCGGTCTTGAACGCAAGGTAATCGACAACCTGGCGACTCTGCATGGTCCCCCGGCTGCCCGAAGTGCGTGCCGCATTGCGCGGCAGATATACGTACTCACCGGATTCGGCCGCTGGGGCTTCGCCCTTGGGCGCTTCCTGTCCCGTCGCCAACCACTCGATGGAGACCCTCGCCGCGCGCGCCAGATTGACCAGACTGATCATGCTTGGCTGGCCGCGGCCGGAGACCCATTTGTAGATGGCGTTGTCGGATACGCCGACCGCGCGCGCGAGGTCCGCAACCGATCCAAATTGCTGCATGATCAGGCGCAGGCGGCGGCGGAACTCTTCTTCCGTAGGTCTTCCTACTGTAGTTGACATCATTCTTCTACTGTGGGATAACTGTTTTTAGCTATGTTTGCTTGATTTATTCGTCGAAACATTTTTATGGGCTATTTTCTCCGCCCCGCACAAAGCCTTCCGATCTTAGTCTTCAACAAATGGTGACGCCTACGAATTTTCATCCCGCTACGTCAGCGCCCTATCGCCCGACGCTGGCTCGCAGTGCCCTATCGCCTGAGACCAGCCGCGCGCAAGCCGCGCGCAGCGCGACTCGGGCGCACGAAGGCGCGACTGTCTGGCCTCCCCAATACGCAATTAGCGTGCCTCGCGTCACCCAACAAGTGTCCAGCCCCACGCTAATAAGCACGTCAACGACTGGAGGACTATTGTCATGGAAGACCGCCCCGCTTGCATATCGATCACCGACGTCCAACACGCCGTGGCGCGCGCGTTCTGCCTGAGCATCAGCGAGATGCTCTCGCGCAAGCGCCGCCATCGTCTCACCGGCGCACGCCAGGTCGCGATGTATCTCAGCCGCGAGATGGCGGGCGGCGGATGGATGGGACGGCGGCGCCAGGCGGCCTCGTTTCCGCGTATCGGTATGGCGTTCGCGCGCGATCACACCAGTGTCATCCACGCCTGCAACGTGGTCGCGCGCCGTCGCCTGGCCGACGCCGACTTCGCCCGGCTGCTCGATCGGATCGCGCGTGAACTGACCGCCGCGGCGCTCAAGCCGGCGCAAGCCGCGTGAGCCGTCATGCGTATGCCGCATGAGCGACCATTCGATGGCGCCGCGTGTCATCGCGTTAGCGCCCGGCGCAACGCGGCATTTCGGTTGCCAGATCGAGATGTAACGCCGCTGTTTCAATCTGAAACATCCCCGTCTCATTCCGAAACTTCCGTGGCAGCCCACTGGGCGGCGCGGGAGACCGCACAGACCATCAGAGAGGACCATTTCGCACTGCCAAAGGTGGCGGCGGAGGATGGCGCGGAGCCGCAGGCGAATCGAAACCGGGGGAGGTAAATTCGATGCTGGGGTTCATCGTCGAGATCATCGGTGAAGAAGCGGCGGCCAAGCTGATCGCCAGGTTCGGAGGTACACGCCTGTACGTCCCGCACAGTCCCTGTCCTGACGACGCGCTGGCGCTCGCGGTCGGGACGGGCGCGGCAATGAAGCTGGCCGAGATGTTCGGCGGCGAGCGCGTGGAGCTACCCAAGCCGCCACCGCGGCGCATGCAGATCCTGACGTTGCGCGCCGCCGGCCGCAGCGTCGAGGAAATCGCGCGCGCACTCAATTGCACGCGCCGGCGCGTGTTCCAGGTGCTGGCCGAGGCGCGCCGCGAGGTCTGCGCCGGCGCCGGCCCGATCTGACGTATCGCGCGCGCGGCGCGCGGTCACCGAATCGCGCGGCGCGCGGTCCCGACCGACCGCGGATCGGATTTGCGCACCCCGCTGTATCGCTTAGGCTGCCGCGGTGATAAGCCTGCACCAATGTTCGCCGCGGCGCGCGGCGAATTTTTCCGGCTGCCTCGGACAAAGCCGGCGCAAGTTCCGATAGCCCACGTTTGGATGGAGGGTCGCATGACGAGCCGCGAACGTCAGGGTTGGTGGATTGCCGGATGCCTCTTCTTCTCCCTGTTCCTGCTCTGGGGTTCGGGGTACAACACCGCGGGACTGTTCATCGCACCGCTGCTCAAGCAATTCGGCTGGGGCCGCACCCAGGTATCGATGCTGTTCTCGGTGCTCGCGCTGGCCTCGGGAGTCAGTTCGCCGTTGGCGGGGAGGCTCCTGGAGCGCGTCGAGGCCCGCGTCATCATCGTGATCGGGGCGCTCCTCTCCGGTCTCGGCCTGGTCCTCGCGAGCCGCGCAAATTCCTTCGGGCCGATGCTGACCGCGTACGCGATGCTCGGCCTGGGACTCGGCTTCTCGACCTTCGTGCCCACCGCGCTGGTCGTCTCGAACTGGTTCGGCGAGCGCCGCGGGGTCGCGCTGGGGATCGTGATGGGCGGGCAGTCGCTCGGCGGGATGGTGATGGCGCCGCTGGTCGGCTATGCGATCGCACACGGGGGATGGCGCGTCGGTGAACTGGTGCTCGCGGTGCCGATGTTCGTGATCGTCACGCCGATGGTGCTCGCGCTGGTGCGGAGCCGTCCTCCTGAAAGTGCGACCGAGGGTCCGGCAATCGCGGTCGGGACGGCCCGGACCAAAGACAACCGCGATCTCTTCGCCGACGTCCCTGGCCTCGAAGTGGCGCAGGCGCTGCGCACGCGCTCGTTCTGGATGATCGTGGCGGCGCAGTTTCTCTATCCGCTGGCCGGCGTGGGCGCCTTCGTGCACATGGTCGCCTATCTTTCCGGGATCGGTTACAGCGACGCGGCCGCCGCCTTGAGCCTCAGCCTGGTGCTGTTGTTCGCGACGATCGGACAGCCGCTGATGGGTGTCGTGGCGGACCGGATCGGAAGCCGCAGCGCGCTCGCGCTGGCCTTCGGACTGCTCGCGTTCAGCCTGGTGATGCTGCTGGCGGCGAGCCAAATCGTGGCCCTGGGGCTGTTCGTCCTGGTCTTCGGGCTAATCGTCGCCGGGCCGATAGTGTTGTCGCCGCTGGTGGTCGCGGAATCGCTCGGCGTCAAGCGCTACGGCTCGCTGATGGGACTGGTGGGATTTCCTTTCACCCTGGGTCTCGCGATCGGTCCGCTGGCGGCGGGCGCGATCTACGATCTCACCGCGAGCTATGCGCGCGCGTTCGAACTGTGCGCGATGATCGCGATCGTGGGCGTGGTCGCTTCGTTCCTTTGCGTGCCGGCGGAGTGGGAGCGGCTTCCGATGGCCGCGGCCGCACCCGATGCCGCGACTATCGAGGCCGCCGCGCCCCGAGCCGCCCCGCTGCACTAGTTTCACCGACTCTCGCGACGCCGCTCCTGAACTCCCCGTGTCTTGGGGAGGGTGTCGGACGCTTCGTTCGGGCCGCGTAATTGACACAATCAGGTATCCGGCGGGATGATGCGCCGACGGGTGGGTGTGGAACGCAAGCTCACCGCTATCCTCTGCGCCGACGTCCACGGCTACAGCCGCCTCATGGGGGGAGATGAGGAGGCGACACTTGCTACCCTGACCGCTCACCGCAAGATCATCGACAACCTAATCGAGCAGCACCACGGCCGCTTCGTAAACTCGGCCGGCGATAGCGTTCTGGCCGAGTTCGCCAGCGTGGTCGAGGCGGTGAATTGCGCAGTGGATATTCAGAGCGCGCTCAAGACTGAGAATGCGAAGCTGCCGCCGGAGCGCCGGATGGAATTCCGCATCGGCATCAACCTCGGCGACGTGATGGTCGAGGGCGATCAGATCTACGGTGACGGGATCAACGTCGCGGCGCGGCTGGAGAGTCTCGCCGACCCCGGCGGCATCTGCATCTCCGGGAAAGTGCATGAAGAGATCGGCCACAAACTCGCACTGAGTTACGACAACCTCGGCGCACAGCGGGTCAAGAACATCGCCGATCCGGTGCGGGTGTTCCGGGTGCTGCCGGAGCCAGGCGCGGCGAGGACGAGGAAGACCCAGAGACGTTCAGAGAAAATACGTGCGGCGGGGCGCTTTCTCTTTGGCAGGTCTGGCGATTATCGCCGCGGCAATCCTGCTCGTACAGCATATCTCGCTCAAGCCGCCGCGAACCTCCGCATCGATTCCGCCTGTGCAGAGTCCGGCTCTTGCCTTGCCCGACAAGCCCTCGATCGCCGTGCTTCCGTTCGCCAACCTGAGCGGCGATCCGCAGCAGGAATATTTCAGCGACGGTATCACCGACGATCTTGTCACGGATCTCTCCGACTGTCCCGGGCTTGTTCGTGATCGACCGCAGTTCCACCTTCGCTTACAAGGGCAAGCCGGCAAAGGTGCAGGAGGTAGGCCGGGAACTGGGAGTGAGATACGTGTTGGAGGGCAGTGCGCGCAAAACGGCCGACCGGGTGCGGATCAACGTTCAGTTGGTAGACGCGAGCACGGGCAACCGAGCTCTGGACTCAGCGCTACGACAGGCAGTTGCAGGACATCTTTGCGCTGCAGGATGAAATCGTCCAAAGCCTTGTCGCGACCCTCAACCTTCAACTCATCGGTCCTGCAGCGAGGATGGTTATTACCGCAGCGCACGAAAAATCTTGAAGCGTACGACGATTTTTTGCGCGGGTTCGAGAATACCTTGTCAGCCTCACAAAGGACGGCAATACGAAGGGCGCGCCAGATGTTCGAGAAAGCTATTCAACTAGACCCCAAATATGCGATGGCCTATGCGTATTTGGGTCAGAATTATTACCTCGGTTGGGGGCTCGCGTTCAATCCCAACCCCAATGCTCTGGGGCAGGCCTCGCAGATGGAGCAACAAGCCATTGCTCTCGATGATTCGCTGTCCTTCCCGCACAGCATTTTGGCCCCAATCTATGTGTACCAGGGACAGTATAATCAGGCGCTCACCGAGGCCCAACGAGGCATCGCTCTCGATCCCAACTCCGCTTCCGGCTATTTCTGGCTGGCGGACGTACTCAATGTCATCGGCAGGCCAGCCGAAGCCCTTGTGGCGGCGGACAAGGCGATACGGCTCGATCCGCACAACGCTGAAAATTATTTATATGAGCAGGGCTTTGCCTACACTCGACTGGGACGGTGGGCAGAAGCGATCCCCGCGCTGAAGCGTTATTCTACACATCATCCTCATATCTTTTTTTCCCACGTTTGGCTCGCTGATGACTATGCCGGTCTAGGTGACAACAAAGCCGCACAGGCAGAGGTGGCGCAAGTCGAGCGGGCGGTTGCGCTGGAACCCAACACTGCTGTTGGCTGTGCAGAGTTGGCGGAGGCAATGAATGCTACGGGCAGAGCCAGCGGAAGCGCTTGCGGCGGCTGAGAAGGCGATTCACATCGATCCTCACAACAAGATTTACCTAAGACAAGAAGGCTGTGCTGACACTCAGTTGGGACGGTGGGAAGAGGCGGTTTCAGTTCTGAAGAGTTTTTTGGCTAGTTTTCCCGACAGCCCCTATGGCCACGGGGAGCTGGCCATTGACTATTCCCGACTGCGGCCACGACAGGATGCGCGGGCAGAGGTAGCGGAGGTTCTAAGACTTAATCCTCAGTTCACTATGGAAGATGTTATGCTATGCCCCGCGGATCGGCCCGAATGGTAAAGTCAGCGTGCGCTTCGATGCCGACCTGCGCAAGGCCGGGCTCAAGTGAGTAGACTCTTCCCTTGTCGCCCGACATGTTTCTAAGTGTCTTAGCAACTACAACTCTAGGATCCGCCCGTCCTCTGCGTATTCAACCTCCAGATCCATCACACGGAGCAGCATATCTTCGCTCATGTGTGTGAGTACCAGTCGCCGGCATCCGAGCCGCTCGCGCTGGTCAAGTAATGTCCGATAGTCGAGATGGTACTTGATCTTTTTGTCGAAGAAATACGCTTCGCACACGAAGAGATCTGTCTCGCGAACGGCGTCTATCAGATTCTCGCTCCATTCTGTGTCACCGGAATACGCAATCACCTTGCCTCCGTACTCAATGCGTAAAGCGTAAGGAGGGGCTCCGCAAGCATGCTCGACTAGGAATGGTGTTACCGTGGCCGGCCCGATTGTGCTGGCTACGCGGTCGCCGAGCTCAACGAACTCCACCACGAAACGCCGGGAGACACGCGAAGAACCTGGGAAAAGGACCTCCATCGCCGACTCTACACGATCCCGCACGCCTGGCGGCCCGGCTATCACAAGCGGCCGCGTCCTGCGGTTAAACTGCCCGTCCAGGATGAGGAAAGGAACCCCACCGAAATGGTCACCGTGCAAGTGGCTGAGAATGATCCAGCCGATCCTGGAGGCGTCTACACCCGAGCGCTTCATCGCAATCAACGACGACGTACCGCAGTCGATAAGAACCGAATCGGACATCCCGGCGAGAAGGAAGCATGTCTGGAGGCGTCCGCCACTTCCGAACGCATCTCCCGAACCAAGAAACTGAAACCGTATGGGGTCCATTGGCTTACCTCCGCGACTACGGCAGGAAGATTAGGACAAGGAAGCGCCGCGGAGAACAGGCATCTGACGCTTCCTCGCTCGACCCCCACCCCAACCCTCCCCCAGGACACGGTGGAGGGAGTTTCGGAACGCGGCCGTCCAAAGCAGCGAGAGTCAATCGCCGCTAATTCTAACCAAAATTTGGGTGAAGTATTCCACCCTTAAGCGAAAACTCACGTCCGCTTGAAACTACGGGCTTTAGTCAGCTTGCGCACGTCTAGGGGTGAAATATTTCACCCTTATGCGAACCATCCGGGCCTGCGAGAATCCGCCCGCGATGGAAGCTCAGGACAAGACAGACAAGACGGACAGCACGCAGACGCAAAACCCAAAGAGCTATCCGCCGGCGTTCGAGCGCGCCGTCACCCGGTTGCTCGGCGACGAGGGCGGCTACGTCGACAATCCAGCCGACCCCGGCGGCGAGACCAAGTTCGGGATCACCAAGCGCGAATATCCCCAGGTCGATATCGCGGCGCTCACGCGGGCCGAGGCGATCGCGATCTACTACTGCGATTGGTGGCAGCGCTACCGCTACAGCGAGTTGCCGGGACCGATTGCGGCGAAGACGTTTGACCTGGCGGTGAATATCGGCTCCGACCATGCGGTCCGATGCGTCCAGCGGGCGCTGCGCGCATGCGGCCGCCGGGTCACGGAAGACGGAGCGATCGGCCCTGCGACGATCGTGGCGGCGGGTGCGGCCAATCAGCTCGCGCTGATCGCGGCGTTGCGCGCTGAGGCGGCCGGCTATTACCGCGCGCTGGCGGCGCTCGAGCGCGGGCGCCGCGCCGGCGGCGATCGGGAGTTCCTAACTGGGTGGCTCAATCGGGCGTATGAGTGACGCGGGAGTCAAGCAACGAGGCGACCAGCAGCGCACGAGCGCCGATATGAGAGGCGCGCCGCGAAGGGACCCTCACCCTACCCTCTCTCGCGCACGATCGCGGGCGAGGGCATGAAAAAAAACGAGAGGGAAAAAAGAGCGGAGCGGCGTCGCGAGTGTTGGTAAAAAAAGTTGCGCGAGTCAGCAGACAGACGACCAGCAGCCCACAAGCGCCGACATCGGAGGCGCACTGCGAGGGTTGGTGAAGAAAGCGCTTCCTCGCTCGACCCCCACCCCAACCCTCCCCCAAGACACGGGGGAGGGAGTTCGGAGGCGCGCCGCGGCTACCCAAAACATTGGAGAGAGAGTCAGACGCGCCCGAGTCTCAGTGAAAAAAGCGCCGGCGTCGGAGACGCGCCGCTAGAGTTAAATAAAAAAGGCAACAGGAGAAGAAATGAATATCGATCCAGGAATGGCAGCAGGCTACGGGATGATCGCGGTGGGCGGCTTCGCGCTCGGCACACTGGTGGGGCGCTGGATGATGACCGAGGTCACCACCGCGCTCAGCGCCGTACAGTTGCGGCTCTCCGCGCTCGAACAGAAGGTGATCGGCCAGAGCGTCACCACTTCCAGTTCGACCGCCGCTGCGGCCAACGGCAACTCGGCCGCGCCGGTTCAATCGATACTGCCGGCCGCGGCGCCAGCGCATCCGGTCGCCGCGCCCTCGCCCGCGCCGGCCGCTCCTACGGCCGTAACCGCGGCGACGGCGCAAGCCGCCGCGCTCGAGCATCATGCGAGTGCGGTCGAGAAGCTCGCCGCCGCGGTCGACCGGCATGCGCAGGCGGTCGACGATCACGGCGCGGCCACCGTGGCCGCAGCGGTCGAGATGGGATCGCATCCGGCGCCTGCCGGCGCGCTTCCCGCGGCGCCGGCGGCGACGTTTGCGGCGCCGGTGCATGCGGCGGGCGTGACGATGGGCGCCGCGGTGGCGCCGGTGGCGGCGGCGGCGGTCGCGGCCGCGCCCCAGGGCTGAGCCGGTAGCCGAGAGAGGGCGAGGCGATGTTCCCCCTGTTGGCGGCGAAGCTTTGGAAGCCGGTGGCGATCGCGCTGCTGATCGCGGCGGCGCTGGGTTACCGCGCGCTGCTGCTGCATCAGCGCGACGCCGCGCGCGCCGCCGCCGCGCATCTGAGCGCCTCGCTGGCCGACGCCGAGGCGAGCAATGCGGCGCTGCAAAGGGCGATCGCGACGCAGAACTCGGCGGTGGCCGAGATGCGCGCGGAGCTCGAACAGGGAGTGCGGGCCGCGGCGGCGCGCGAGCGCGCCGCGACGGCGGTGGGAACGGCGGCGATGCACACGGCGGCGAGCGGCGCGCGGGCACTTGAGGGTGCGCGGATCGACGCCGGCTGCGCGGCGGCGATCCGATGGGGCAACGCGCGGGCGGCGGAGCTGGGCCGATGGTGATGCGCAACCGCGTCGCCGCGAAACTTCGGTTGTTAACGCGGCTTTGCCGTCTGAGCCCTCGCCCGCATGGTTTGCGGG
>CAVYTJ010000038.1:0-31880 GCA_963771325.1 uncultured delta proteobacterium
CCCGTGATGCGGCCGGACCGCAGCGCCACGGCCGGATGCGGCAACGAGCGTGCCTGATGACGCTTGGCGACGGTCGGCCCTACGCAATGTGCACGCCAGCGTCGCAAATTTACCCACAGAGTGCGCGGCTGTGGGAAGGATGGAGATTCGAAATGCGCAGAAAGTGTTCTCCAAAGAACTAGAAAATCCGCCGGCCCTCCGCGGGCGCCTTTCTCGAAGCGAATTGACCGTGGCGCGAGGGGGGCTTAGGGTGCCGGGTGGAAACCATGATGACGGCAACGTCGCAATCCGCCCCTCCGATGTGCAATTTGCCGGCGGTCGTCGAGGCGATGACACGCCCGGAGATGTACCCGGACCATCCGCGCTCGGTCGAGATACGTCAGACCCACGTCTCGTACGCTTTCATCGCGGGCGACCACGTCTACAAGATCAAAAAGCCGGTGCAGTTTGCCTTTCTCGACGCCTGCACGCTCGCCCGCCGGCATCAGCTATGTCTGGATGAGGTGCGGCTCAACCGGCGGCTCGCGCCGGACGTTTATCTGGGCGTCGTTCCGATCCTGAGGCGCGGCGGCGGCGAGTTAGCGCTGGGCGCGACATCCAACGGCGGGGACGATACGGGCGCGGCGGTGGAGTGGGCGGTCAGGATGCGCCGGCTTGCTGAGGCCACGATGCTCGATCGGATGGTGGCCGAGGGCCGCGTGAGCGCCACGCAAATTCGCGCGATCGCCGCTCGGCTCGCCGCCTTTCATCGCGCGTCCGCCGCCGACCTGGGTTGGAAGTACGGCGCCGCGGCGTCGATATGGCGGCTGGTGCGGGGCAACGTCGGAGAGCTCGCGCTCGATTGCGCGGACGCGATCGCGCCGGGCGAGCTGGAAGAGCTGGAGCGTTTCGCCCAACGCATAATCGAGTTGCGCTGGAGCCTGCTCAACCGTCGCGCGCTCGGCGGCCGCGTACGCGAAGGCCACGGCGACCTGCGCTGCGAGCATGTCTCGCTCGCCGACGATTCGATCACGATTATCGACTGCGTCGAGTTCAGCGAGGGGTTGCGTTACGTCGACGTCGCCTCGGACATCGGATTCCTCGCGATGGATCTCGACCGGCTCGGCGCCCGCGGGCTCTCGGACGAGCTGGTGGGAGCATATCGCGAGGCTGCCGGCGACGCGGACCTTCCGCTGCTGGTTCCGCTCTACAAATTCCATCGCGCGCTGGTGCGCGCGAAAGTGGAGGGCCTCACCAGCCGCGACGCCGCGATCGCGCCCGAGCGGCGCGCTGCCGCCGCCGACGCCGCACGCCGCTACGTTGCGCTGGCGATCGATTTCGCGCGCGAGTCGCGGCCGGCGATGATCGTGGTCTGCGGGCTCTCCGGCAGCGGCAAATCGACCGTGGCGCGCCGCCTCGCGGACCGGCTCGGATTCGAATGGCTGCGCTCCGACGAAATCCGCAAGCGCCTGGCCGGGGTTGCGCCGGCCGAGCGCCTCTCCGATAGCTACGCCGCCGGCGCCTACAGCCGCGAGTTCACCGAGAAGACTTACGCCGCCCTCCTCGGCGAGGCTGCCGCCCGGCTGCACGACGGCGCCGGCGTGATCGTCGACGCCACCTTCGCCGCACCCGCCTACCGCGCGGAGGCGCTCGCGCTCGCCGAGCGCGCTCACGTGCCGGCGCTGTTCGTCGAATGTGCCGCGAGCCACGACGAGATCGTGCGCCGCCTTACCGCTCGCGCGCGCCGGGCCGACGAAGTCTCCGATGCCGGCGTCGCGACCTATCTGCGCCAACGCGGCGAGTTCGTCGCGCTGAACGAGATACCGCAATCCTCGCGCCTGGTAGTCGATACGGAACGGGGCCTCGAAGCGGCGTCGGCGTCAATCACCGAGCGGCTTAGGAGCCTAGGTCACGCCGAAGGGTAATGGCGCAGGCGAGCTAAGATACTCTTCGCGATCAATCTTTGTATTCATCATGACGGCGCACCCAGAACTGAGGATTGTCATGGCCGGCTTCGTCGCGCCCCTTGGGTACCAGGTCGAGATAGTGATAGGCGCCGTTTAACATGTCCACGCCGCGCGAATAGCACGAATAGGTGTGAAACACGGTTCCATCCGCCTCCTTGTGGAACACGCTGATTCCGACACTTTCCAATCCTTTTTGAGACTTGTTCAGCCGATAGTTGTAATAAGGCTGCTCCTTTGCCACTTCTTCTGGTGTGAATGACACGTAGTAGTCGTAGTTGAACTCGCTAGCCGAATGACGATAGCCATTTGAAGCTCCATCCCATGCGCTTGTGGTAGGCTTCCAGCTTGGCGATCGGCGCGCGCGAGATTGCGACCATCGTCACGTCGCGATGGCTGAGGTGCACGGGGATGCCATTGAAGTTGTCGGCCCAGAATGAGCAATGCGGGCATCCCGCGTCCCAATCCGGATCGAACATGAAATGGTAGACGACCAGCTGGCTCCGCCCGTCGAACAACTGCGCCAAAGTCTCCTTGCCGCCGGGTCCGTCGAACACATAATTCTTGTCGACGCGCTCCCAGGGCAGTTCCCGGCGCTCCTGGCTCAGTTGGTCGCGCAGCCGGGTGAATTCCTTTTCCTTGGCCAGCAACTGCTTGCGGGCAGCGAGCCATTCATCGTGCGAAGCGACTTTATGGTTTTGCATCACAAGACCTCACTCTCCGATGTTGCGTAACATCCGCAATTAGTCAGGTGCTCGCCAGCAAAGAACGAAGCTGGGTGAGCTTTACCGGCCAGCCGGAGGAATATCGCCCTCCCACTTCCGGGTCGGTCTCACCGGTATGCATCAGCGTCAGTCGCGTGCCGCCTGCGATCGGTTCAAGCCGGAATTCGACGCGATTCGGCTCTTCCAACTCCGAACGATGCCACGACCAGACCATCCGCCGCGGCGGCTCCATCGCCAGCACCTCGCAGTCCATCCATCCCCGCCACTGCGCACTCGGCTCTGCGTGAAGCGTAAAGCGCTTGCCGATCCGGGGCTCGAAGTCGTTGACCATCAGCCACTGGGCCAATGCGGCCGGATCGGTAAGCGCCGCCCATACTTTCTCGATCGGATGCGTATAGTCCTCGACCAGCAGGATTTCGAGTTTCATCGGCCTTTATCCAGGTAGGCGTGGAGCTGTTTCAGCCGGCTCTGCCAGAAGCGGCGATGTTGCGAGGTCCATTCATCGACGATACGCAGCGGCGCCGCGTCGAGCCGATAGAGACGTTGCCGGCCCTGAGCGCGGCGGCTGACCAGGCGGGAGTCGAGCAGCACCGCGAGGTGCTGCGAGACGGCGGCCATCGTGATGTCGAAGCCGTGGGCCAGTTCCTGGACGGATTTTTCTCCCTCCGCAAGGAGGTCAATCAGGCGGCGGCGGTTGGGGTCGGCGATGGCGTGAAAGACGCCGTCGCCCGCTGAGGAATGCATGGCGCCGATGATATTAAAGCGCTCGCTTAAATGTCAAGCGATTTGGTCAGCCGCCGAGGTCCGCGATGATCCCAGCCTGAACTACCTCTACCTGTCCAAGGAAAGGACAAGGAGAGGGAATTGCCCGAGGCGGACTATGCGGTCGCGCCCATTAGCATCTGGAAGATCTGGATAATCGCCGGGCCGAGAATAATGATCATCATGGCGGGCAGAATCAGCAGCACCAGCGGCAGCAGCATTTTGACCGAGCTTTTTTGTGCCGCCTCTTCAGCCATCAGGCGCCGCTTGGCGCTGAGCAGTTCGGCGGCCGCGCGCAATGAAGGCCCCAGACGCCCGCCGATCTCCTTGCTCTGGATGAATACGGCGGCGATCGCCTTGAGGTCGTCCACGCCGGTCCGTTCGCTGAGGTTGCGCATGCTGTCCTCGAGCGAAACGCCCGCGCTCATCTCGGCCGCCGCGGTGGTAAACTCCTTGCCCAGCACGCGGCCCTGGCGCGCGGTCTCGCGCCCGACGACTTTGATCGCCTCGAGCAAACCCTGTCCGGCTTCCAGCGTGACCACCAGCAGGTCGAGGATGGCAGGCAGTTCGTGCAGGATAGTCAGTTGACGTTTACGTCCCAGGCGCTTGACGATATGGCCGGGCAGCAGAGCGCCGATCACCGCACCGCCCAACAGTGCGGGAATCCGCCATCGCGGGTGAAAGTGCGCGATCACCAGGCCCATCGCAATCACCAGCTACGAATGAAGCGACCCGTGCCGCGCGATATACGGCCAACTGCTCCACCTGGTTGAAGCCGGCCCGGGTCAGTGCGATGTGGGTTTGCCGGACCTCGGGCGAGTGCTGATCGGCGGCCTCGGTTTTATTGACCCACCACGCGAGCAATTGCCCGGCGATGCCGCCCCACTGAAGCGACGAGCGGTCAAGCGAGCCAGCGGCGGTGCCGTACTGCGATACGCCGCGCGTGCTTTGCCAGGAATTTCGCGGCTCTTCTGCAGTCAGGCCAAAATAGAGCGCGATGACAGTAGTCATTCCGAGCAAAAAGACACTGAGGGCGATCATGTAAGTCATGCTAATAGTTCACTCGCGCGATTCTGCGCATCACGAAGAACGCGATTATGTCGAGCACGAGCGCGGTCTCGAGCATCCTTTGCCCGTACTCATTGTGGAACAGCGGCCGCGAATAGTCCGGGTTGATGAGGCTGAAGGCCGCCAGCACGATGAACGGGAGCAAGGTGACAATGACCGCACTCGCCCGCGACTGGGCGGTGATCGCGCGCAACTGATGCTCCGCACGCTGCCGGTTGCGCATCCCCTCCGCGACGTGTTGGAAAACCTCGGCCAGGCTGTTCCCAACATTGGTCTGTACGCGCACCGCGGCGACCAGGAAGCCCAGCTCTTCGACCGGCGCTCGCTGGTACATCGCCTCGAGCGCGAGCGGCAGAGTCATCCCGAGCTGGACCTGCTCGACGATCAGGCGCAGCTCGCCGGAAACCGGCTCCGGCAGATTTTGCCCGGCCATCTGCAGCGCGCGCAGCATCGTATGGCCTGACTCGAGCGCGGACTTGAGCAGATCGATCAGGTATGGCAACTGCTCGCCGAGCAGCTTGAACCGTTGGGCGCGCTTGCGGCGCGCGTATAGCACCGGCGCTGTGGCGGCCGCGACACCGAATAGCAGCGCGCCGGGGACGGTTAGCCAGTGCCCCGAGATAAAGGTGCCCGCCACCAGTAGCGCCGGGATAGCGAGCATCAGCGGTACGGTCGCTTGACGCATCGTGTCGCTGAGGTAACCGCCCACCCACGGCACCGTGCTCAGCCGCGCCAGCACCCGCGTCATCTCGTCCTTGGGCGACATCCACGCGGCCTGCGTGCGCGGGCTGGCCGGCGAATTTCCCAGCCGCCGTTCGAGCTCCCGTTCCCGAGCGATCCGATGCTTTTGCCGTATCGTGTAGTACGCGACCGCCGGGCTTATCAGCAGAACGAAACAGACCAATGCGACTAGTTCCGTCATCGCGTCAGTGCAGCTCGCGCGGAGTAATCATCGACTGCGGAACCGCGAAGCCGGCGGCCTCGAAGCGCTCGGTATAGAAGGGACGTGTGCCGGTGGTCCTGAAATGGCCCAGCACCTTGCCGGTCGGGTCGACTCCGGTGCGCACGTACTCGAACAGGTCCTGGGTCAGCACGGTGTCGCCTTCCATCCCGGTAATCTCGCTTATCTTGATGATCTTGCGGGCGCCGTCGGAATGACGCGCGAGCTGAATGATCAGGTTGATCGAGTTGGCAACATACTGATGCATCGCCTTCTCCGGCAACGCCACTCCCGACAGCAGCATCATCATCTCGAGCCGTCCCAGCGAGTCGCGCGGAGTATTGGCATGGATGGTGGCCATCGAGCCGTCGTGGCCGGTCGACATCGCCTGCAGCATGTCGAGCACTTCGGCGCCGCGCACCTCGCCGACGATCACGCGGTCGGGACGCATCCGCAGGGTATTGCGGAACAGCTCGCGCTGCGTGACCTCGCCCTTGCCCTCGACGTTGGGCGGGCGGGTCTCGAGGCGGAAGACCTGCGGCTGCTGCAAGGCCAGCTCGGCGGCGTCCTCGATCGTGATGATGCGCTGGTCTTCGGGGATATAGGTGGAGAGACAGTTCAGCAGGGTGGTTTTGCCGCTGCCGGTGCCGCCGCTGATCAGGATGTTGAGCCGGGTGAGCACCGCGATGCGCACGAAGTCGGCTATCTCCTGAGTGCAGGTGCCGTTGATGATCAGATCTTCCATGCGGTAACTGTGGCCGCCGAAGCGGCGGATGCACAATCCGGGACCGTCGATCGCAAGCGGCGGTATGATGGCGTGCACGCGCGAGCCGTCGGGCAGCCGCGCGTCAACCATCGGCGAGGCCTCGTCGATCCGCCGCCCGACGCGCGACACGATGCGGTTGATGACGCTCATCAGATGCTGATCGTCGCGAAAGCGCACGGTGGTTTTGTAGATCTTGCCGTTGCGCTCGATCCATACCCCGCGATAGCCGTTGACCAGGATGTCGGAGATGTCGTTGTCCTGGAGCAGCGGCTCCAGCGGGCCGAGGCCCAGCATGTCGCTGGTGGTGGCTTCGATCAGGCGTTCGCGATCGGCTTCGGCCAGCAGCAGATGCTCTTCGTCGACCAGTTCGTCGATGACCGCATTGACCTGCGCCAGCAGCGGCGCGTAGCCCGCGTCTTCGAGCTTGTTGACGTCGATTTTCTTGAGCAGCAGATCCTGGATCCGGCCCTTGAGCGCCTGAAAACGCACCTTGCCCGCGTCCTCGTTGGGCGCGGCCATCAGCGCTCGCGCGTCGATGGCAAAGAGCGAAGGCCCGGCCGCCGAAGGCGCTCCCTGTCCGTCGCTTTGCAGACGATCGATTAGACCCATTGCGGGGTGCCTCCTTAGCGGCTCATCGCGCTGATCAGCCGGGAGAAGACGCCCGGCTTGTGCGCGCCGTCGGTGGCCTCCAGAGCGCCAATCAGGGTTTTGGCCAGCCGCTCGATCGCGAGCAGCAACGGCGACCCCGCGGGCAGCGTGGACAGTCCGTCACCTTGCGCCTCGGTGGCCGTCAGCGCCGCCTCATCGTGCGGGATGCAAAAGGCCACCGGCCGATGCAACGCGGCCTCGATTTTCTGCAGTGAGACGGCATGCGAAGGGCGGTAGTGGTTGAGCAACAGGTCGAGCGAGACGTGTTTGAGTTTGAGCCGTTCGAACAGGTCCAGAAAGCGTTGCGTTGCTCGCACTCCGGTGATCGACTGATCGAGCACGTACAGCACGTTACCCGCGCGCTCCCACGCCGCCACCGTGCCCTCGTTCACATGATGGCCGCAATCGATGAGTACGTAGTCGAACAATTGCAGCATCACTCCTATGGTCGCTTCGATGGTGCCTGGCGAGACCATCTCGCCGTCCTCGATCCGCGCCGGCGCGGCCAAAAGGTACAGGCCGGAGGAATGTTTGCTGGCCGCCGATTCCAGGCGAATCGAATCGACGCTGGTGGTCGGATCGGCGAGTTCGCCGATCGAATGGACGCTTTCGAGGTCGAGAATCGCCGAGAGCGAGGCTGCCTGAAGGCCGAGGTCGACCAGCGCGACCTGTTTTTGCGTCAGGCGGCGGAGCGCGAGTCCCAAGGCGACCGTCAGGCTGCTGACGCCGACTCCGCCCGACACGCTGACCAGGGCGTAGGCCGCTTTGCTCGCCTGCCCGCCACCGCGGTTGATTTCGCTGACCGTCCACAGCGAGCGCGCGAGGTCGACCGGATCAACCGGCATGAAAAGTACTTCGTTGGCCCCTGCGCTTAACGCGCCGCGCACCGCTTCCGGCGTACGCCGGCTGATCACTGCCGTCACCTGCGCCCAGTTGCGGCTCTCGATCCACGGCCGCAGCTCCTCATCCCACAGGTCGAGATCCTCGTCGAGCAAGATCATCAGGATACGCACGGCGTCGCCTTGCGGCGGCGCCTGTCCAGGAGCTGCAATCTCGGCAATGTCCATCCTGAGGTCGGTGAGCGCGCCCAGCAATTCGCGCAGTTCGGTGCGCTGCGCCGGCGTGCCTCCCGCCAGCGAGATGTTGAGGCTGCCGCGCCGCTTATGCTGCGCGGTATTGAGGCCGTTGCCGTTGCCGTTGTGTTGCGCTGAATTCATTGGCCCTCCGGCTGACTCGCGGCGGCGCCCGCGTGGACGCGCCTATTCACTGGTCATGGTTTGCGTGACCGAGAGCTGGCTTGGAAAGGTGACCCCGAAAAAGGTCGTACCCAAAAACAGCTTGGTCTGGAGATTGTAAGTGACCGTCACGCTCACCGCGGTCCCGGTCACCCGCGGTACGGCGCTGGGCGAAAGTACTACCGGTTGCAGGCCGGAATCACTGATGAGCGGTGACGCGGTGGAGGTCAGGTAGGTGCCTACCGAACTCTGAGCAAAGCTCGGATTCAGCGAAGCATAGCGAGTGCAGGAAATCGCGGCCTGGTTGACCGCAAGCGCCGCACCGCCCACTACCACCATCTGTACTACACCCAGCATCAGGAGCAGAAAGATCGGAATGATAAGTGCGAATTCGACCAGAGTCTGTCCGCCATTGCGCGCGCAAACCCGCGGCTTCCGGTGACAGTCAATCAGATGACCAATCGTAGGATAAGGATGCAGGGTGGCTTTGATGCGATATGTCTCGCGGCCGATCCATCGTGCGTCCGTTGGTGATACGCCGTCTCCTTTCTGCACATCATTTATCTTCAGCAATTTAGGCAGAGCGCGCATCAGCCAAAAAGGGGAGCATGATCCATACCAGTGATGTCATTAGTCAATTCATAATCATTTGACCAATCGTCATTCCGGCCACGGCACCGGATCATTCCTTGCATCATCATACCTCGGAGATTTGGAGCGATATGGGATCGATGCAAAAACATGGACGTGCGCGGGGCGGACGCCGTGGCCAGATAATGGTCATTCTTGCGCTGGTGGCGGTCGGACTAGTCGGAATAGCGGCGCTCGGAATCGATGTCTTCTATATCTACTGGAACAAAAACAAGCTACAGGGTGGCACCGACGCCGCAGCTTTGGCAGGCGCTACTTACTTTAACAACGTTACCTTCCCCGGTAAGAACGCTGCGTGCCTTTACGCAACCGACGCGCAGAACGCGGCCTGCACCTATGCCCTTAACAACGGCGTATTGGCGAGCGAGCTCACCGGCGTGGTCGCTAATGCAGGCAATCAGTCGATGACGGTTAGTGCGTCGCGTACGATATCCGCCCTGTTCGCCAAGGTCGTGGGCATCCAAAACTTTACCGTAGTCGCCACTTCTGTGGCGGTGCTGGAGGGGCTTGGTTCCGCCAGTAACATCGCGCCGATAGGTCTCGACTCGACCACCACCTACACGTACGGACAGTCGATCACACTGCACAACGGGCTTTGCGGCGCGGGCTGCTGGGATGGGCTGAGTTTGATGGAGCTCGAGCGGCTCAAGCACGGGCGGTGCGGTATTCAGTCAGAACCTGGGATCCGGATGTGCCTGCACCGTCAAAGTAGGAGATATGCTTTCAAGCGAGCCGGGGGCAAAAGTTGGCCCGATCGGCCAAGGCGTAAGCGCCCGCGTGGCCGCGGGAAATTCCTCGGATCCCAGCGGGACCTGGTCCTCGCATACGTTGAGCGACGCACGGGTGGCAGTCGTTCCGGTGGTTAACTGGAGCGGTTGTAACGGCAACTGTTCGGTGCCGGTGGTCGGGTTTGCGGAAGTATGGATTTCGGGCACCAGCGGCGCAGACATCACCGCGGTATTCATTCGCCAGGTCGCGTCGGGCACTCCGGGCACTGGCGGAACGAATATGGGCGCGGTTCATGCTCAGCTTACGCAGTGAATAGCAGCTCCTCTGCAATAATTTTGCGGCAACGATGTTCGAGGCGAATCAACCGTGAGCGTACCAGCGTTGATAATCGATGACTCGCCGTTCGCGCGGAAAATCCTCCGCCATCATTTGACCAAGCTCGGCTTCCAAAGTCGAGGGCGAAGCCGAGACTGCCGCGCAGGGTCTGCGGCTCTTCAGAGAGCTCAAGCCCAAGCTGGTCACGCTGGATGTGATGATGCCCGAGCGTGATGGCATCGACAGCCTGACCGCCTTCCGGACGATGAGAAAGGAGGCTCCGGAGATCGCAATCGGTGGTCGTGAGCGCGGTGCCCTTCGAGAAGACGCGCGATACGTTCTTGAACGAGGGTGCGATCGCCTACGTTATCAAGCCATTTAACCAGTTCTCGTTCGAGCCGGTGCGGCAGAAGTTGCATCGAGCCTTTCCGTCGTGGACCGTGTAGCCACAGGCGGGAAGAGTATGAGATCGGAGAGCAAATATGGATGCCGATTCACGCGACATGGCCAGTGACGCTGCGATCGATCGGAAAGCTATTCAGGACCTGCGCGACGAGGGCGAGAACCTGCTGAGCGATCTGGTGGATATGTTCATCCATGAGGTTCCGGGCCAGTTGGCGACGCTCGAGGCGGCACTGACAAACCGTGACGCCGGCGCCGCCAGGCTGACCGCGCATACGCTCAAGGGCACCGGCGCCAACTTTGGCGCTTCGCGGATGCAGGCGCTGGCCAGCGCGATCGAGGAAAAGGGCCGCAGCGGCTCGCTCGACGGCGCGGCCGCGACCTTCGTCGAGTTACGCGCCGAATGCGCCAGGGTTCGCGACGCGCTCAAAGCGGTACGCTGAGCGGAATCGCTGAAGGCTAAACGGCCCCCCAGTTCCGCCTGATCGAAATAGGCACGACACGCTGCAAGCTCGTCGCGGCGTGGGAAACCGACGAGCTACTTCCTGACTAATCCATAGTGAAGCGCCCCAGGCAGGCGCGCGGCCGGCCGTGCTTGCTCCGAGCGCATCGCGCGCGAGTTGCCGGAGCGCGCCGAAGGCGTCATGATTTGCGCCGTCCGGGCCCGCGATCGCGTGCCCCGCTACTTCGACGCGAGGGGTGATGCACGATGAGTGAAGTGATGCTTCTGCCGACCACGGTGGTTGGCAGCTATCCGCAGCCCGACTGGCTAATCGACCGTGAAAATCTCGCCAAGCGGCCACCGCCGCGCGTGCGGGCGCGCGAGGTGTGGCGAATCCCCGAGCCGTGGCTCGAGCAGGCCCAGGACGACGCGACTATCGTTGCGATTCACGAGATGGAAAGCGCGGGCGTCGATATCATCAGCGACGGCGAGATGCGGCGCGAGAGCTACTCCAACCGGCTCGCCAACGCACTCGGCGGTGTCAACCGCGAGCGTCCGGGCAGCGCGATCAGCCGCAGCGGACGCCCGGACATCGTGCCGCTGGTTTCCGGTCCGATTCGGAGAATCGCGCCGGTCGAGGTGCGCGACCTCACCTTTCTGCGCGCGCACACCACGCGCAAGGTGAAGATCACGCTGCCGGGGCCGTTCACGATGACCCAGCAGGCCGAGAACGCCCACTATCCCGACGAGGATTCGCTGGCGATGGCCTACGCGGAGGCGGTCAACGAGGAGATCAAGGATCTCTTCGCGGCCGGCGCCGACGTGGTGCAGATCGACGAGCCGTACATGCAGGCGCGCCCCGAGCTGGCGCGCCGCTATGGGCTCAACGCGCTCGATCGCGCGCTTGAGGGCGTCACCGGCACGACGGCGGTGCATCTCTGCTTCGGCTACGCTTACATCATGAAGGACAAGCCGGCCGGCTACTCGTTTTTGCCGGAACTCGAGAACTGCCGCGCCGATCAGGTGTCAATCGAGGCCGCGCAGCCCAGGCTCGATCTGTCGATTTTGAAGGAACTGCCTTCCAAGACCATCATCCTGGGCGTGATCGACCTTGACGATCCCGCGGTCGAGAGCGCCGCGACGGTCGCCGGCCGTATCCGCGCGGCGCTGGAGTTCGTCGCGCCCGAGCGGCTGGTGATCGCGCCCGATTGCGGGATGAAATATATCGCGCGCGACGTCGCATTCGCGAAGCTGAGCGCGATGGTCGAAGGGGCGCGAATCGTCCGCGCCGCTCTCGGCTGAGGACGCGCTGTGTGAGCGTGCTTGAGGAGGAATGATGATGAATCGAGGGATGCTGTTCGCGGCCGCGATACTGCTCGGCGCGTCGTCTGCCGCGGCAATCCAGTTGCCGGAGGAACGCACGATCGGCCGGATCGAGGCGGTGTTCGAGTTCCAGGGCGCGATGCCGACCGGTGTGACCGTCGCACCCAACGGACGCATCTTCGTAAACTTTCCGCGCTGGGGTGACGACGTACCGTTCACGGTCGGTGAAATCCGCGGCGGCCGCCTCTTGGCCTACCCCGACGCGGAGGTGAATCGCGCGGACAATGCGCACCCGGCCAGGACTTTCATCAGCGTGCAGAGCGTGGTGGCCGACGCGCGCAATCGCCTGTGGGTACTGGACACCGCGGCGCCGAATTTCGGCGAACCGGTAAAGGGCGGCGCGAAACTGGTCGCGGTCGATCTCGCGACCAACCGGATCTCCAAGACGATTGTCTTCAAGCCCGACGTCGCCTTGCCCAAAACCTATCTCAATGACGTCCGCTTCGACTTGCGCCAGGGCAAAGAGGGCGTCGCCTACATCACGGATTCCGGAACCGGAGCGCTGATCGTCGTGGACCTCGCCACGGGCGAGGCCTGGCGCCGGCTTGCGAATCATCATTCGACCAAGGCCGATCCCGCCTTCGTGCCGATCGTCGAGGGCGAGACGCTGATGGTGCGGCCGGCAGACGGTCCGCCGCAGCCATTCGCCATTCCGGCGGACGGAATCGCGCTCTCGGCCGATGGCGCGACGCTTTACTATTGTCCGCTATCGAGCCGCCATCTGTTCAGCGTGCCCACGGCGTACCTGCGCGATCGCTCGGTACCCGAGGAGCAGGTCGGCGCGGCGGTGGCCGACCTCGGGGAAAAAGGTGCCTCCGACGGACTCGAGGCCGACGCCGAGGGCCGCGTCTATGCCAGCGACTACGAGCATGACGGTATCCGCCGGCGCCTTCCCGACGGCACCTGGGAAACGATCGTCCACGACCCGCGCGTGCTATGGCCGGATACGCTTTCGGTCGGGCCCGGCGGATGGCTCTACTTCACCGCCAATCAGTTGGAGCGCGGGGCGCGTTTCAACGGCGGGCGCGACTTGCGGCAAAAGCCATATACGCTGTTCCGGGTGAAGATCGGCGGGAGCCCGGTCGCGCTGAAGTGACGGGCGCGGCGCCGCGCGCGAGTGTCGCCGTGAGCCGTCGCGCGGCTTTGCTCAACCCTTAGCCAGCACCGCGCGCGCCTCCTGCTCGACCACCGTGCCCTTGAAAAAATCCGGATTATTGCCCGCCCATAACCTGACCGGATTGGCGAACACGAAATCGCGGAAGTCCGTCTCGCTGATCAGTTCTTCGTCCACCAGTTCCCAGGCCTCGGTCAGCACCTGGGTCATGTCCGGGACGTCGAAGTGGCCGATATCGGAGCCGAAGACCGCGTTGAGCTGGGCACGGTACGGGTTGGCCTTGGTATTGAAGGCCCAGGCGTTCGCTGCGTCGTCGGCTTCGCAGCCGAAATAAAAATTGGGAATGAACAGATCGCGGATCTGTTCGGCGCGCTCGATCGCGCAGGCCTCGAAGTCGTCAAGCGACGCGTTAGGGTCGGCGGTCCGCGGCGAGTACGACTCGCCCTCGAGCTTCCATCGCTCCAGCTTGTCGGCGAGCGTCTTGCCGCCGTAGCGCTGGAACAGATGGGCCAGCATCTCGCGGTTTAGATTGGCGGGGTCGATGTCCTCGAGCGCCTTGGGGTTGCGCTTTTTCCAATGGCCGATCAGATCGCTGTAAAGCCCGCAGGCCCATCCCACGCCGCCCTCCAGGAAGGCGAACTTCAACTTCGGAAAGCGCCGCGTCACGCCGCCCAGGAACAGCGCTTTGCAAATAGCCTCGCCGGCCACGCCGAAGTGTCCGATATGGTTGTACACCGCGTTCGACGGCGAGATGCGCGTGCCGACACCCTTGGAGACCGTGTGAAAGGTGGGCGCGACGCCGAGCTCCTGGCACTTCGCCCACACCGGGTCGTAGTCGTACTCGCTGTCGAGCGCGAGCATGTCGAGCCATTGCGCGTATGGATTGGGCTCGCCGCCGGGACCGACGGCCGCGCGAATCGGACGGCGCAGCAGGCTCGGCATCATCGCGACCTTGAGCCCCAGCGTCTTGACCGCGTACTCCAGCTCGACGATCGCCTCCTCCGGCGTATACATCGGAATCATCGCGACCGGCGTCAGGCGGTCGCTGAACTCGCGGAACTGCTCGGCCGAATACCGGTTAAACGCGCGGCAGGTCGCCTTGCGCGTCTCCTCGTCGGCGATGAACGGGATGCGCAGCGCCGCGGTCGGATAGAGCACCGCGAAATCCATCCCCATATCGCCCATGCGCTCGTACAAGAGCTTCGGCAGCATCGAGGTCGCGCGGTCGAGCGTGTTCCGGGTCGGCACGCCCCACCATATTGGCTGGTCGAGCCGGCGCTCGCGCCGTTCCTTTAGCGGCACCGTGAGATGCCATCCCTCGTAGGGCCGGTTCCTGAAACCCTCGGCAGCTCGCGATCCTCCGACTTCTTTCAGATAGTCCATCAGATCCGGCCCGAACTCGACCCAATGGCCATCGGAATCGATCACAGGATGTTTCAGGTGGGCTCGCAGGGCAGCCGATTCGGAGTCTTGATTCCCTTGCTTCGCGGACATCGCACATTCCTCCAGCATGACCGTCACTCTAGCCCGTCATCTAGTCGCACCCGGGCTGCGCTGTCCAGTACCCGCGGGCGATCCCCACTACGGGGCGATCATTGGAACTCCACAGCAAGCGGAAGCTGTGATAGATGGCACCCACGCGGCAAACGCGAATCGGCTGAGGGAGATGACACGCATGGCTGGCGTAAAGGCGAATTCCGCGATGCTCACCGGATGCCGGGTGCTCGATTTCACGCAATACCTGGCCGGGCCCACGGTTACCCGGCTGATGGCCGAGATGGGCGCCGACATCATCAAGGTCGAGCTGGCGCCGATGGGCGATCCGTCGCGTCTGCTGCCGACCGTCAAAAACGGGCGCAGCGGCTATTTCGTGCAGCAGAATCGGGGCAAGAAGAGCTTGTGCCTTGATCTCAACAAACCCGAATCACTCGAGATCCTCCGCGCGCTCGTAGCCAAGGTGGATATCGTGGTCGAAAACTTCGGCCCCGGAGTGATGCAAAAGCGCAGGCTCGACTACGATTCGCTCAAGCTGATCAATCCGCGCCTCATCATGGCTTCGCTCTCGGCCTTCGGACGCAAGAGCCCGCTCGCGCACAAGACCGGCTACGACATGATCGCGCAGGCCTTTTCCGGCATGATGCACATGACCGGGGACCCGGATGGATCTCCGACGTTCGTCGGAATCGGGGTCGCGGACGTCGGAACCGGAGTACATACTTTTGCCGCACTCGGATATGCACTGTATAATCGGGAGAAAACCGGTGTCGGACAGTATATAGACATCGCGATGATCGACACGCTCTACCACATGCACGATTTTGGCCTGCAGAGCAATTCCATCACCGACGGCGCGTTCATCCCCAAACGGATGGGCCGATATCATAACCAGATTTGTCCCGCCGGAGTATATAAAGGGCCGCAGGGCTGGATATTTATCCTGGTGCTCGATCGCCAGTGGGCCAGCATGACCAAGGCGATGGGCCGGCCGGAGCTACGCGACGATCCGCGTTTCGCCACCAGCGCCGATCGAGTGAAGAACCGCGACGCGCTCAACGCGATCGTCGAGGAGTGGCTCTCATCGATGCCCAGTGACGACGCCGCGGTGGCTGCGCTCGAGGAAAACCGCGTCGCCTGCGCCCCAGTGCTCTCGGTCATCGACACGATGAAGCATCCGTACTTCAAGGCGCGCGACATGGTGCGCAAGGTGCGCGATCCGATCCTTGGCGAGGTGACGATTCCAGGCTTTCCGTTGAAATTCTCGGCCTATCCGGACCTGCCGGACATCCAGGCTCCGCTTTTGGGCGAGCATGGCGCACAGGTGCTCAAGGAAGTGCTGGATTATTCCGACGCGCGGATTGCGAAGCTCAAGGAAGGCGGAGTGCTGTTCAGCGAGAATAGGTAGTCTGACTCCGGTTCCCTCCCCCAAGGCACGGGGGAGGAAGTACAAGACCCGCAATACCCAGACCCAGGAGGGAGTAAAAAGTAAAAAGCCGGGAGTTGCTATTCGAAGAATAGAATTCAGATTGTCGTCGGGTCGAGTTTGCCCGTCAGGATGTGGAGCGCCTCGAACAGGTAGTAGCTGCCGAATATCAATTCGTGGTTGACCACCGCGTCGAGGCTGCGCGAGTCCGGCCGCTTGTTGAAGCATCCCCCGGTGAGAATGCCCGGCACCCGGCGATCGGAAGGGCTGACCGGAGTCAGGTAGCTTTCGACGAGGGCGCTTACGGTCGCTTCTCCGTGGCGGCGGTAGTCCGCGCGCTTGGCCGGATCGGCAAGCGCCGCGAGCTTCAGCATCGCACAAGCCATCGCGGCGGTCGCCGCGGTGTCGCGCTCGATCTCCGGGATGCGCGGATCGTCGAAATCCCAGAACGCGACGCGGTCGGAGGGCACGTGGGCGATCCACCAGTCGGCGCCGCGCTCGGCTGCCCGGAGCCATCGCGTCTCGCCAGGCTCTCGCGCATAGCTCATCACGGAGAGCAGCGCACCCCAGCTTTGCGCGCGTCCCCAGGTGCTGGTGTCGCTGTATCCCTTGTGGGTGTAGTGGCGAATCACCGCGCCGCTTTGCGGATCCAGCGAGCTTGACTGGATAAACGATCCGTCCTGGCGCAGATGCAATTCGATGACCCGGCTGGCGTGACTCCGTGCCGCGTCGCGCATCCGGCTATCGCCGGTCTCGCGCGCGGCCCACAGCAGGAAGGGCGAGGCGAAGAGGCTGTCGATACTGCTCTCGGCCGGGCCGACCTGCGAGCCCTCTTCGGCCTCGGCGCCGAGCGGGATCAGTCCGAGCACCGGATTGTACAGGCGCATGAGACTGGCGGCGCCCTCGAGCGCTGCTTCGCGTGCGCCGGCGTCGTTCAGCAGCAGGTGGCCGACACTGCCGCCATAGTAAAACGGGATCGCTTTGAAGACGCTTGCCGAAGCGATCCGCGGGCGCAGCCGCGCGGCCCACTGCCGCGCCCATCGACTGTAGCGTTCGTCACCTGTGCCGTGGCACGCGAGCCATAGCATCGCGACCCAGAAGCCGCCCGTCCAATCACCGTCCGCGGTTACGGTCCATTGGCCGCTTTCAGGATCGGCCCAGTGCGGAAACCCGTCGCCGACGCGTCCGGCAGTGTCGCGCACGCGCGTCAGCATCCGATCTATAGCTTCGCTCCAGGCTCTGGGGTCCACGATGATTTCTCTTTGCCGCGATCGCCTTAGCGTCCAACCGCAACGCTATTGGCCGAGCAGCTTGCGCAGCACGTCGAGACGCAATTCCTGCTGCGCGCCGAGCCACAACGCATGCTCGGCGTGGTCGCGGTATCCGTCGTCGGTGTTCGGATGGATGAGAATCGAGAGCCCCGCGTGATTGAGCATCAGCCACGGCACGATGCGCGCGAACTCGCGGACGGCGAAACTGACCTGGTACATCGGGAGCGGATGCGGCCCGATCGGCTTGTCATGCCAGTTGCCCATCGCGACCTCGAATCTACTCTGCAGCGCCTCGCGCAACGACGCGGCGGCCGCGCGCGAGGCCGCCCCAGTATAATAGACATGGGCATGATAGCTTTCGATCTTCGCCGGATCGCTGATGGCTTCCATCGGTTTCGCCCTCTCGTCCTACGTCCTGGCTTCGAGAATCTTCAGGCGCGCACGCTGACTTCGACCCGGCCGAGCGAACCGAAATCGGCGACGACCTCCGCCGGTTCGCGGACGAAATGCAATCCGGTCCAGGTGCCGGTCGCAACGATATCACCCGCGCCCAGACCGTAGCTGCGCCGCGAAAGTTCGTTGGCGATCCAGACGAGACCGTCGAGCGGATGACCGAGCGCGCCGGCGCTCGCGCCGCGTGCGCGCACCACGGCGCCGATCGAGAGCGCGACTTCGTGTGCGCCCAGATCGAGGCTCTCCCACTCGTTGACCGCCGTGCCGACGACCAGGCCGCCGTGAAAGCCGTTGTCGGCGATGATTTCCTCGATCCGCGCGGCCTTCCAGTTCTGAAGCCGCGTGTCGCAGAGCTCGATCACCGGCGCGACCGAGGCGACGGCGCGGGCGACCTCGGCGCGCTCGTACTGGATGGAGCGCGGCGGCAGGGCGGCGCGCATCGCGAACGCGAACTCGGCTTCGACGCCGACGGTAAAGAAATCGCGCGCGGAAATTTCAGCCGGCGAGTCGAAGCGGGTGGGCGCGAAGATGCGCGCCGCGAACGGCCCGGCGGCGCCGACCAGCGCCTGGGATTCCTTCGACGCGCAGCCGATTTTGTAGCCGACGACCGGCAACTTGCACTCCCGCACGAACGCTTCCTGGATCGAATAGGCGTCGTCGAGCGACAGCGCCGCGCCGCCGGGCGGCAGCCGCCTAAGCGGGCGCCTGCCGGCGCGCGCGGCGATGATCGAGGCCACCGCCTCGTCGAGGTCTTTTGGCGATATCATCGGTGATCGATGCGGGACGCTGCGTGCGCGCCCCGCTCCCACTACTTCATATAGGCTCGTTGCGTCGAAAGGAAAGCGGCCACAACGAGGGTTGTGGCCGCCTTTGGAGAGTCGGGCTGTGATATTACTTGCGCGCCGGTCGATGTTGGCTTCGGCCCGCGCGCAGTCCTGAATATCTCAGGGCACGGGGACGACTGCAGTCAGACTCAGCGTCAAGTTAGTCCCGGTATTCGCCGGAGAATATGTTCCGGTGGCGGTTCCGAGTCCGGTGATGCCACTTATAGCTCAAATCGGTCGACGACTAGCGTAGCATTCGTCAAGGCGCCCCCGCCTGAAAAGGTCAGGGGCGAGGTTGCGAAAAGAGGCGAGCATAGCGAGGCGAAAAACTCGACCGTCGCCGTATCGGGTCCTCCGCCAGTTTCGGTATATTGGATTTCGCCCCAGGCCGGCTTGCAACCAGGATGGCTGGTATTTAGCGTGTTGTCGACCGACACGGCCACGTTGGTCGTCCCTGGTGGAATAGTTATAGCCGATCCGGTTGCGGTGTGAAGCGAAGTCTTTGTAGCCGAGTAGCAGACGCAATTGTCACCGGACGGACACATCGCCGGGTACGCCAATCCCGTGCATTTGCTGGTCGTGGTCGTAACCCCGAAATGACCCGTAACGGTGAACGTTGCGTTTATGGCCAACGCCGGCGAGGCGCCGAGTGCCAGAATGGCGATTGCCAACAGGACGATTAGTTTGCGCATGATTCTTTCTCCCTTAGCCGTTGATCCCTGACTCGGGGTTCGATTACTCAGTTATCAAGCCGTGAAGCGTCAGCGACAGGCTGTCACCGTCGAGGAATCCGTTGACTTTTCCGTAGCCCTTTCCTCCGTTGACCGGAGTCGGGCTGGTGGCAATCCCGAATCCTCCGAGTATCTGACTGTGGGCGGTGGTTATCGGAGAGCAATTGACCCCGTTCAGGTTAAGCGTCTCCGAGGACGCTTTGCCGTTGCGGGTGGTGGTCAAACTCGCGATTCCAAAAAATGGCGTGCAATCGCCACCGCCGCCGACAGTCTTCGAACCATTGTCGAACGTCAGGAACACGACGGCAGTACCCGTGCCGTCGATACCAAATTGCCCGCTCACCTTGCCGACCACGGCGCTTGGGATCTCCACGCAAGTGCAGCTACCGGAGGGGCACTGACCGGCATAGCCTTCTCCAGTGCACTCAGACCCGGTGGGACTGTTCGCTGTGCCCGTAATGGTGGCGTAGCGTATCGCGCTTGTGACAGCCCCAGCCTGGGTGGCGCCTAAAACGAACAAGAGCACTGTTAAACCAGTCGCAAATCGTTTCATTCCTGTCCCTCCTCGTTAAAAAATGCTTTACATCCGCGTGAGAGCAAAACGAGCTTGTCCCGCCATCGCAAATGAGACGAACGCTGTAAGAAATTTAAACGAACGCTACAAGCGACCGCTGCCAAAGTCAAACGCAAATAGCCTCTTTAAGCATGTTTCATCTCCGGTTAACCTTCGGCCGGAATTTGCCAGCGAAGCCCTCACCGGACTAAGGTCGCGGAATGACGGAGATAAAATGAAAATCGAAGACGCCGTGAATATCGATGACCTGCGCCGGCTCGCCAGGCGCCGACTGCCACGGATCGCCTTCGACTTCATCGAGGGCGGCGTCGAGGACGAGCATTGCCTTGCGGCCAACGAGCAGAGCTTCGCACGCCATCGCCTGGTGCCGCGCTACATGGTCGACATCGCACGGCGCGATCAATCCGCGGCGCTCTTCGGGCAGAGCTTCGCGAGTCCATTCGGTATCGCGCCGACCGGTCTGGCGGCGCTGTTTCGCGCCGACGCCGACCTGATACTCGCGAGGGCGGCGGCGGCCGCCAATATCCCGTTCATCATGTCGGGCGCTTCCACCGCTTCGATCGAAGCGGCGGCCGCCGTGGCGCCCGCGCATATCTGGTATCAGCTCTACGCGGCGCGCGACCGAAAGATTTGCGCGGATATGATCCGGCGCGCGCGCGACGCCAATCTCAGCACCCTGGTGCTGACGGTCGATGTGCCCGTGTCCTCCAAGCGCGAGCGCAACGTGCGCAATGGCTTCGAGCTGCCGCTCAAGCTTAAGTGGTCGAAGTCGCTGGAAGCGCTGATGCATCCGCTGTGGATTGCCGACTATCTCCGCCGCGGCATCCCGCGGTTCGACAACTGGGCGCCATACGCCGCACCCGGCGCCAGTGCCAAGGACATCGCTGCCTTCGTCGCGAGGCAAATTCCGTGCTGCGTAACCTGGCGCGACCTGGAGGAGTTCCGGCGCCTGTGGCCGGGCCGCCTGGTGGTCAAAGGGATCATGCATCCGGACGACGCTGTGCAGGCCGCGCAGATCGGAGTCGACGGGATCATGGTGTCCAATCACGGCGGCCGTCAGTTGGATCAGGCGCCGGCGGCGCTCGAGATGCTGCCGGCGATTTGCGCGGCGGTCGGGGACAAGCTCACCGTGATGCTGGATAGCGGCGTGCGGCGCGGCGGCGACATCCTGACCGCGCTATGCCTGGGGGCGCGCTTCGTTTTCGTCGGCCGCGCGACGCTCTACGGCACCGCCGCGGGCGGGTTGTCGGGCGCGCAGAAGGCGATCGATATCCTGCGCAAGGAAATCGACCTCGTGATGGGCCAAATCGGATGTCCCAGCCTCGACCGGATCGGCCCCGATTTCCTTCTGCAACCGGACGCGCCCGCGCTGCGTACTACAGAGCGGGCGGAACCCGATGGCGCCGCTGCAATCGAGCGGCGCCGGTTCGCGGATAAGGGTGCGCGATGACGATTGTTTCCAAGGCAATTCGCCGGGTCGTGATCGCAGCGGCAGAGTGGGCACTGGCGCAAGCGCGCGAGCGCGCGGCGGACGCGAGGCGATGATCAAAGCGGTATCGATCGCGGGAGTATTGTTCGTGGCCGCGGCCGTCGCTTCGGGATGCGCCATGCAGCAGCCGGCCCCCGATCCGGTGGTGGCGGAAGCGCCGGCACATCCGTTGCCCTTCACGGGTCATCTCGCCGAGGGCGATGCGAGCGCGGTTCCGCCGGCGGTCGCGATGTCGCTCTCCAATACGTCGTCGGTGACGTTTTCCTATCGTGAGGAATTGACCCACGACGACTATCACATACCGCTGATCGTCACCGCGTTCGATCCGGTTACCTACGTGGGCGCTCCGCTGGGCGATCTCGGCGTCACCGCGTTTGCGCAGCTTTCGATCACCGACGGCGACCGGGTGCTCGGCGATTACACCGCCAAGGTACACATCTCGAAATCGTTCACGCTCTACAAGGAACCGACTCACAAGGAAGTCGAGGAAGCCGCGCGCGCCGCGGTGCGCGAGAAGATCGATCAGAAGCTTTTCCGCGACGAGGGCCGCCTGGCGCAGGCGTTTGCCAGCGCGGGTCAACCCGGATCATCTGCTGCATCACCTGCGCTCGGCGCGGACCAGGCTGGAAGCGGCGCGGGCCAAACCGGCGCGGGCCAAACCGGCGCGGGCCAAACCGGCGCGGGCCAAACCGGTATGAGTGCGGGAATCGACGCGGGCCAACCCGCGCCTCCCGTCGGCTATCCCGCAGCTCCCGCGGCTGACCAGTGAGCCGCAACCCTGCGGCAGTGCTGCTCGGCGCCGCGACGCTGTTGATTTCTGGATGTGCGGTGCAGGGGCATCCGTTTGAACGCGCCACCGCGCCCCCGAACAACGCGGTGATCTACGTCTACCGGCCGTATCACTACGGCTCGTCGCTGCTGCGGCCCGCGGTGACCTGCGGCGAGGACAGCGCGCGTATCGGCCCGGGCGGCTATCACGCGTTCATCGTTCCGGCCGGGACGGATCAGATCGTTTGCAGTATCGAGGGCGCCGAAAGCGCCGACCAGGTCGAGATCGATCCGCACACGCGGGTCTACTACATCCGCGAAGAATTCGTGTGGGGCGTCCTGAGCGGACATCCACATCTCAATCCAGTCGACAACGACGAAGCACAAACCGAGATTCAGAAGTGTTGCGTGCAAGAACCCTAATCTGAATTGCGTTTCGCGCCCTGCCTTTTTTGAGGACTCTGAAACCATCGGCGACGGTTTTCGTCTACGGGGAATATTTCCGCGAAGCTCGGCCACGTCCCGTAGAGGAGTGTATGACACGATCGATGCGCGCCGCCAAAGCCGTCCTGGAGATCCTGGAGAATCTTTCGTTGAAGCGGGCGACCGCCGCGGTGCTCGCTGCCGCAATGGCGATAGCCCTGGCGGCGATGGCCGCGCCGGCGCAAGCTCAGAGCCAGAGCGCCACTGGCAATGGACGCGGCGGTAATCAAACGAGCGGCGAGCAAACGGGTTGGTCGGGCGGGCAGAGCCAGCCGACCGGCGTCGCGGCCAGCATCCCTCAAGGCTCGGAGGCTCGATTTGAAAGCTCTCCCATACTGTCACTGCCGAAGATGTTTGCCCGCCAATGGATGTTTCGTAGCGACAGCCTACCAGCCGACCAGTTTCCGGAGTCGGAGGACGGCCTGACCCAAAAGGTCAGCCTCAAGGAAGCCATCTATATGGCCCTGAGGAACAACCCGGGACTTGGTTCAGTGGGGCTGGATCCAATCGCGGCAACCGCGAGCGTGAAGTCAGCGAATGCTGTTTTCGACCCGCAACTCAGTTCGCAGATCGACGTCCAGAAGGAAGTCTCGCCGGTTGGCTCGCCGTTTCAAAACCCGGGCAGCGTCGCCAACGTGCAAAAGTTCTACGATTGGAATTTCGGCGTGAGCAAAGTCCTCCCGCTGAGCAACGGCACCCTGGGCCTCACCTTCAACAATGATCGCGAACTCACGAACACCGAATTCAGCCCGGTGAATCCCGTATGGACCCCCACCGTCGTGATGTCGCTTTCGCAGCCGTTGTTGCAGAATTTCGGCTGGCAGTTCGCGACGATCAACGTGCGCCTGGCGGAGTCGGCGCAGCGCTCCTCCCAGTGGAACTATGCTTCGTCGCTTAACGACTTCGTCCAGCGCATCGGGAACGACTATTGGGGCGTCGTGCAGGCGCAGGAGAACCTGGAGGTCGCGCAGGCCGCGTTGAAGTTCAACACCGACCTCGTGCGCGTCAACCGGGCCAGTGTACGGATCGGCATGATGGCCCCGGTTAATCTGACCGAGGCCTTATCCGCCGCCTCCACGGCGCACGCAAATGTCGAGGCGGCTCAAGCGGGACTGGATATCGCCGTCACGACACTGCGCCAGGACGTCGGGCTGAATCCCGACAGCGCCGTGCTGGCGCAGGAAATCGAACCTACCGAGCGGCCCGACCTGAGCCCGACGCCGGAGGAAAGCCAAAGCGATAAGACGGCATTCGACCAGATGCTCAGCTACAGCCCGGCGCTGGCAGGGATGCGCGAGTCCATCCGCAGCGCGTTAATCCAGGTCAAGTACGCGGAAAACCAGACCCTGCCGCAGCTCAACCTGGGCGCGCAGTTCGGCGTTACTTCAGAAGCCGGCGATGCCACCTGCACCGCTTCGATCACGGTGCCCAGCTACGCCAATTGCTTCACCCCACGCGGCCCCGTCGTGCGGGCTGGCCAGAATAACGCGGCCGAACTGCCTTTCGGTGGCGGCTATGCTTCAGCCCTGAACCGCATGTTCAACTTCACCTTCTACGACTATGCGGCGGTGCTGGGGTTCTCGATGCCGCTCGACAATGCCGCTCCGCAGGCCGCACTCGCGCAGGCGCGCGTCTCGCTGGAGCAGACCCGTTTGCAGTACCGCCAGGCGTTCTATCAGGCCGCCTTGCAGGTCAAGAGCGCTCTGGTCAATTTGCGCGCCTACAAGGAGCAGGTCGTGTCCACTGGAGAGGCCACTTCTTACGCGCGCGAGACCCTGCACGACGTCCAGGTTGAGTTTCGCATCGGTACCGCAACTACCAACCAGTTGTTGCAGTATCAGAGCAATCTGGTGACTGCTCAGGGGAACGAAGTTCAGGCCGATCTCGGCCTGGAAAATGCCCGGCTGGCGCTATGGCACGCTGAAGGGACGCTGCTGCGGCATTTCAACATCGTTTTCGAGATTACCAACCCTCATCAATCACCCTGGTATTCGCGCTTTTGAGCACGAAGCGGATGGGACCGCCGCCAGGGCACACAGGCGAATCGACGGCAATGTCTGATCTCCAAAACCTTTCGCCGCGAGGCCGACGCAAAGCGCGCGCAGTGCCGTCTGCGCTGAAGTTCCTCGTCGTGCTCGCGCTGCCATTGATATTCGAGTTGGGACTCAAGGTGGGATGGGCTCAATTGCCCGCGCCCAACCCGCTGGTAGTGCCGCCGCTGCCGCCCAGCCCTCCGGCCCAGTTGCCCGCCCCTGTGAGCACCGCCGTCGTGCCGGTTCCGCAGGCGATCCCGTCCTTGCCGGCGCCATACGCAGCTCCCGGGCCACGGGTTTTCAATTGCAGCTGCTCCGGCGTCGGCACGCCAACTCACTGGATGGGGCAGGTGACCGCTTCCGGCTACTCGAGCGCCAGCGCGAGCGCGGGCGGCGCCTGCGCTGCCTACTACCAGGGCAAAGCTCCGTCCTACGGTACCGCGGGAGGTATCGGCGCGGCCAATTTCTTCGGGCCATTGCCCGGGGCCGCGCAAAACGCAGGCGCTGCCAATTCGTATGGCTCGCCGGGAGTTGCGCAAAGCTCGTCTGCCCCTAGCGCCCTCGGTTCGCTGCCAGGCGCCGCGCAGGGTGCTGGACAGGCGAATTCGTTTGGTTCACCGCAAAGTGCGCTGAGCTTTTCCAGTGCGCAGCAGCAGAGACTCTGTTCGCGATGCGCGTGCGACTGACTTCAACAATTCACGATCAGCGGTGTGAATGGGTGGGCAGGCTTACCCAACGGATCGGCACAGGCGCGACCGCTCAAAGTTCAGCGATGTTGCGTGCGGAAATACCGGGCGCAGGAGTCTGCGTTCGACCTCAAATGCGACCGCTCAAAGCCCCCTCAGAGGCCCCACGACATGTCCGTGTAAAGCTCGGAAGCGACCTGCTGCATCATATTGCCCTTTGCAACCGCCTCCTGCGTTGCCGCCACCTGCATATCGGTCATGTTCAGTATGTCCGGACCGCGAAGATTCTGTTTCAAGAACTGCGGCGTGGTAGGCACGATGGCTTGCGCCACTACAGAAGCCTGAGACGAGCCGCTAATACCCCTGGTGCGCCATACGACCGCTTTGGTTCGCCGATCGGTAAGCGTTGCCGCGACAATGATTGTGTTGCCGTAGCTCAGCGGTTCGGATACGCCGCTTAGGCTCGCAGGCCCCGCATTTGTATAAAGAATTTGCCCGGAGAGCAGCAAATCCGCCTGCCCCGGATCGTCTACCACCACCAACCTTCCACGCGAAGAGATGGCGTCCTTCATATAGCGCATGAACTGGTCGTTAACACCGGAAACGAAAGTCAGATTTTCGAAAGGAGCGACATAAATCGTTTTCGCCGAGCTGGGTAGTGCGCTACCGTTGTCGGCAAAGTGCAGGGCACAGCCCTCAATTGCAGCGCCCGCCAAGGCAAAGTACATCAATGGCAAGGCGGTGTGAATCAACGAAATGATGGACAACAGCCAAGAGACCGCAGCGGCTCTATACGTACTCATCGACTCAACTCTTCTGCCACCCTCTGTTCCTTTGAATGTTTTCTCGTCTTGCCGCGAGCGATAATCCGCCGTCCTAGTTGGAATTGGAAGTCGCAGATCTTTCAGCGGCGTCCGGTGGCGGGACTATTGAACGGCTTGGCACCAGGCCCATGAGCTGAAACGGGTTGCTTCCGAACGGGGAACCGGTGCCCAGCGAGCCCAACCCGGAAAGAGTAAGCTGGAAAATGTAACTCGTGTTATTCGGATTGTAAGTATCGTCGATAGCAAAATCGGCAAACCAGCAGTCACAGGAGGACTTCAGTCGAAACCCGAACACACTCGACAACGTTCGTGACTGGGCCAAGTCGTATACGGGCGCGAAGAAAACCCCGACACGGTTGAACAGGCCCATGTAAGTTGATAGCGAAACTGCACTAATAGCATTCACGGATTTGCTGGTATTTATCAATACGGCGTTCGGCGCGGCGTAAGTATATGACAATTGCATAAACGAGCCTTGCAACGCCCGCCCCGTATAGACGCTTGGCGAAGTTTGCCCGGGTGGCTGAAAAGACAGCGAGAAGTTGAACGCATCGAGACCCTGCTTAGGGCGCGGGCTCCAGTCGAGCGTGGACCCGGCGGAAAGGATGCTGGTCGGGAAAAGCTGTCCCTGCAAGGCCACGTCCGAGAGATGGGAGCCGTCGTTCGACACCGCGTGGGTCGTGTCGTAAGCCTGTTCGAGGCTGAAGCGCAGAAGCTCCGAAGTGGAGCCGCTCGCGCTCGTGAAGCTCGGCCCCAGCATTGCCAAAATCCGGTTGCCGAGGTTCGAGCCAGGCGCCCGAGTCTCGGTCTGACCGAAAATCCGCAGACTGACTCCATAGTCAATGAGACTGCGGGCTTCCATTCGGTCCGTGCTGTCAAATATTGGAAATTGGTTCTGGTTAATGGTGGGAACATAACTGTACTGCGTGAATGGCTGGATCAGGGTCTCGATCTTGCGCAAGCCCCATTTGTTCAGATCGTAACTGTCGATCAGCGCGCTGCGCACCCCGACGTTGGTGTAAGGTATGGCGCGAGCCATCAAACCACCCGGCGCCAGCCCGCCCAACGTCAGACCATTGTTGTATATTAGACCTTGGGTTCCCACCGGGATCACTTTTACCTGATGTCCGGAGACGTCATAGGCGGCCGTGTCCACTCCCGCGCTCATCCAACCGTCTAGATAACGGCTCCACATCCAGGGCACCGTAACACGCGGATTCAGGTCAAGCCTCGAGCCGTCGATACCTTGTTCGCGCCAGTAATTCACCGCGGACACGTCGTAGTCGAGATAGGCCAACCCCCCGGCCAGTCCCTGGAACCCGCTCCACAGCAGCTTCGGTAAGGTCTGCAAGGCGAAACTCTGTGGTTGAATCAGGTCCTGGTTCCACACCGTTTCCAGTTGCAGGTAGCTATTGTCGAATTCCTGGAACAGCCCAAAGTTTGAGGTTGCAACGCGGTCCGTTTGCCACAACCCACTGCCCGACAACCCGTCGGTCGTCCAACCATAATCATGCGATAAGGCGACACTGGGGATCTCTCTGAAAAATCGGCTATCGCTACCATAAGCCAAGCTGCCGTATGTAAAGAGACTCGGCGTTAGGTATTCCTGCATGAGACCCACGAAGCCCCAGCGATTGATAGGAATCGTCGGATCGGCGATCTGCGGATCAACGTCATCGCTTAGTCGATTTTGTTCGGAGCGGATGGATTCGTTGAAGAAGCTTCCCGTGACAGAAATATGATCTTTCTCGCCATTCACCAGGCGGTATTCAAGTTGTCCGCCGATACGCGTCGAGGTTTCGACGTCGAGCTGTGCGGTCATGTCCTGACTTCTGCTGATATCGATGAAATAGGGCTCCAAAAGTGTCGCGCCGTTCAAGCTCGAATAACCGTATCGCGGAGTAAGGAAACCACTGTGCCGCTCGCTGTTGGTGTTGAATTCCAGGAACGGGACCGGCAGCACAGGATGGCCCAAAACATCGAAGTACGCGTCACTCGCTGTGGCCGTACCACCAAGATGAAGGTCGATTTGCTTTCCGCTGATGCTCCATTCCGGCCGTGCCGTGTCACCCGTACAGGTTGTAATGGAAGCATCGGTAGCCTGGTAGTGCTGCCCGGGAAGTTTGTGTACGTCTTTGCCGGTCAAGTAATAATTGTCGTTGAGAGCAAGAATACGGGCATCGGCCAGCCTGGCCGTCTCGTTGTGCAGGTCGAACCAAGCCTGGGTAGAATGTATGTCAGAGGTGGGATCGATTATATGGACATGCCCCACGGCCACGCCTTGGTAGCGGTGCTGCAGTACGATTTGGTCTGCCGTTATCGTGGTCGGGCCCTGCTCAACCCTCGCCGCTCCAGTGATGGTGTAGGTATCGGTTTTCGCGTCGTGAACCAGGGTGCGACCTTCGATATTAACTGGCAGATCTTTAGTTGCGCGCTGAGGGCGCAAGGCGTGGATTTGTCCCTGAAGAAACTGCTGCTCCGTAGGCATTTTTGGCTGGCGCGTTTTTGACGCGGCATAGGCCTCGGCGCCATACAGGATAAGGCCCGCCAGCAGGATCAGAACCGTCGAGTAACGTCGGGGCATCTGCCACCCATTCCGAGGACAAAAGGAATCCGAGGACAAAAGGAAGCTAGCAAGCCTGGACTCGTCGAACAACTTGCGCCAATCATCACGCCTCCGACCGTGTGGTCGGTAGTCACGACCGGGCTTTCAGTCCTTAAAAGCTAACGGGCAGCCGGTGGAAGCCATTTTGCGTCCACCATAGTACGTCGTCGGCGGGGGAATGGTTACAAAAAAAAATGATGGATCGCGACCGTCGGGTCCGAAAATGATTTAACCTGAGAAGCGACCCCTTGGGGTGAACGAACGCGGCGCCGGACCAAAAGGGCCTCCGGCGCCGCGCGATCGGGGATTGCGTTCGTTCGACGGGCTACCGCGGAATCACATGCTCGGCCACGCAGCCGCCGAGGGGCAACCGCTGTCGGAGCACAGGACCACGGCAAGCCCGGTGCCATCGACGTGGGTTGCCGTCGTGGTCGGCGTGCCGCACGTCGGCATCGGTGGAATTACCGTCGCAACAACGGTGTTGTTGTTTCCTACCAACCCGGTCACGTAGAGCGTCACGAAATCCATTATCGGCACGGCGGTCTTGCCGTTCTTGCCGGCCTGGGTCCAGTCGACCATCGCCACGGTGATAATGTGCGGATCGGTCGGCGAGAGGGGTGATGGATAGCCCGAGGCTGGCACTTGAGAGACTGTCGAGTCAGGCAGCGTCAGGCCGCGGTCGCTGAAACCTTCGGAGGTCGGGCCGACGATGTTTCCCGTCTCCGTGGCGATAGTCTCCCCCGCAGTCAGGGTCGGACCTGCCCCGTGCGCGATGTTCGAACGATAAACCGAAGCACCACTACCGCCGATTGCCAGGGGATCCCAGTTGCCCGGAACTCCGGTAATGCTCTGGTTCGACTTCAATTGGACTTGCGTCCCAGCGGAAAGATTGGTCGTGTTGAACTCGTAGGCGCCGCCGCAAGTTGGGTCACCCTGGCCTGCGAGCGCGTCCGGATTCGCGGTCGTGCCGTAGCAGCCTAGGCCGGTGCAGTTCTGTTGGCACGGCAGTCCGAACGGAGCCGCGCCGCAGATGCCAGTGGTCGGCTGGACGCCGGCCGTCGCCTTCGCGGTCACCTTGCCCGATTTGAGACCGATTAACTGAAAAAAGTAGTAAGGCACCTGGCGCGAGAGGTAGATGCTCACCGATTTGTCATCGCTGGCGGGTGAGACCAGGATGGTGTCGGAGGCGTGGGTGATGCCGTTGGTTTTGGCGTACTGTGTCGCCGTGCTGACCACTGCTGAATTGTTGGTGGTCGTCGTGTCGCCGGTGAGTTGCGAGGCACCCGCCAGCGCCGCGGCGTCGGCCGCCTTCTGCAGCGCCACCCAGTTGTAGTAGAGCACGCTGATATCGGCTCCGAGTCCCATCACCCCGAGCAGGACGGGCATCACTATCATCAGGATGGCAGCGATCTGCCCTTTGGAGAGACGTGACTTTCGAATCATGGCTTTGTCCTCTTTTCTTTGCCCTTATCTCTCTTAATTTACTGTTTTCGCCATCTTCATCATCTTCATTCTTCTTATCATCTCTACGACGGCTGTATTATCTTTAATTAGCTTTTATTAAATGTCAAGAGCCAGTGTTTATCTTTAGCTCTCTTAGAATACCATTGACTGGCAGTCCTTGGCGGCGAAAATCTAGCAGTCTTTTCAGGCTGTTAGGCGGAAATGAGGAAGGGTAGAGTCAGAAAGCGTCGGGATAGATAGGACGCACAGCCGAAGAATTTACAACAGTAGACAAACCATCTGGGCTACTACATACTGCGTCGATGGCTCACGCGAAGGAGAGGACCGCGCACACCTTTGCACGTGGCTCCGCGACGCTGGTTGCTCTCGTGCTGCGGCCTTTTATCTCTTTCTACTTCTGGTCGTGATGTTGTTTGCGATGGGTTGCGGAGGGGATGAGGCCCAATCGCAACCGACGCCTAAGCCCACTCCCACGACGACGCCTGCGCCCACCGCTTCACCAACGCCGGCGCGAGGAATCATCCACTTCGTCCCCAACTCGCATCCGTTCTGGAGCAACCCGGCGAATTGGACCACCACCTTTGGCCCGGCCTATGCCAATATCCTGCTTACCGGAAGCAATTTTCTGCCGTGCAGGGGCGGACCCTTCGCGCTCTGTTACTACTCGGGTCCGAGTTCCGGCACCGAGGATTTGTCCTGCACCTTGACCGCGGACGGGTTGTACGCGAACTGCAAATGTTTCGACATACCCTACGGAGTTTACTTCGTAGACATAAACGCAATCCTCAACCACGCAGTGTACGAAAAGACGGTCGCTCAATGCGGCATCGATGGCAGCCTCTGCGCGACTCTCAACTCCGCCCCGGTTTGTCACTCGATCAATCAGGGAACGTTGATTCCCGGTACGAACGTATTCTCGGCCTTCAGCTTCGACTGCATTCCCACCAATGGAATCGGCCAGACCGGTTGCACGCACGCGCCGTACGCCGGATGTATGACCGCGCCCTGTTTCACGACCGTCAGTCCGGAATTGTCCAGTGCTCGTGTCCGGTCTTCGACGGTCCTTATCAGGTCGGGCAGAACGACCAGGCGTGTACGCTGGGAGGTGACCTGGTGTGGTCGGCCGCTTATGCTCCACCGGCAACACCAACCGCCACGCCTACCCCATCGGCGACCGGACCCGCCGCGGAGCCGGCCACGGTTCCCAGTCCGGGAGCTTGCCTGCCGGACGCACCTGGAGCAATGGGCTGCCCGCTCTATGTGCCGGGAAGCACCACTTTGCCACCGGACAGCGGCGTTGACTGTGCACGGGTTTGCGACGAGTACGGCAGTTGCCAGCAAACGGGAGGAGTGCAGACCGGTTTTACCTGCGATGCGACCCTTTGCACCGACGAATGCAACGATCGGGACCTGTTGGGAACCGCTTGCTCCGAGCTGGCGCAGTGCGACATTTCGGAAATAGTCAAAGCCGAAACGGCGGCTCAATGCAGCTGCTGTGCGAGCCAGCTATGTGGATGCAGCCCGAACGGGAAAACCAATACAGAGATCGCTGTGCTTGACCAACAACAGCGCGACCGAGGTATAAAACCCCAATGCGACATCAATGGCACGCTGTGCGGATCACCGTGATTT
>CAVYTJ010000039.1:0-198465 GCA_963771325.1 uncultured delta proteobacterium
TCGAAGGTTCAAATCCCTCCCCCGCAACCAAAAAAACCTGCGCGTCGACGCGGGTTTTTTTATGGCTCTCCTCTTGTTCGGAAATCGTGGCGGGTCTTTGACAGCCAGGTTTGACAGCCACCGGCCCCGGTTTGGGTCTCATTTGCCCGCTGTTCGCAATCAGGTCGAGCGTGCGGCCTAGCACCCGGCACGCGGTGGAGCAGTAGTGTCGCGCCCGAGTTTTGAACTCTGCGGCCGGACACAGGAACTCCTCCTCTCACATGTCGCAGTGGATGAGGCGCGGCTTGTTCTCGGGTCCCCACACCCGGTAATGCATCAGCCGGCCGCTGGGCCAGCGTGGCCGAAATCCGGGGCGGTATCCGCGTGCGTTCACGCAATGCTCTTGAAAACCGAAAGGTCCGCTCTATCAGGAAGGGAAGGCGCGAGACCTATTTTTCCTTGAATTGTCGTCGAGCAGGGCGGGGGCGCTGTCGTCGCGCGCGGGCGATGCCGTAACAATTCGCGGGAATTTCAGTAGAGCGAAAACAATTCGCGTAGGCGTGCGTAGCAAAAATCAGCGGGATTTAATTTCCCTACTCGACGCGGCGCCCCCGTTTGCGTTGTGCTCTGGATTTCTCACTGGAGCCTCTCGGGCCTCCAGGCCGCAGCAAGGGCTCGCTGAATCTCGGGAGTAACCTCGCGACCGATGTCCTCGGCGAGCTCTTCGATATGGTCCTCGGACATTCCAACATCGCGGAGGGCGGCGAAGAGTTCTTCCACGCTCTCGACGGCGTGCTCGGGTCCGGCTGCGTCGATTTCCGCGACCGCGTGCTGGAAGGCATCAGTGATTTTCGCGAGGTCGGAAGTCTCACAAGCATCTAATATCAACTTCGCTTCGTCGTGCATGCTCATTTTCGATTTCTCTCTCTCAGGCGTCGTAAATCAGCGGTCGCGATGCGGCTGCGGTGCTGGTTGCGGGCTGACTACTGGCCTCGCGTCGTGAATCGGATTGCGGAAGTTTTGAAAGGGGCTCGCGGGCGCGATGGGCGTGCCGCTCAACAGGTAGGAACGCCAGGTAGATGAGAACGGCGCCGAGGATAATCCCGAGGATGATGATCGGCAGCACGTGGCTCTCCTTCCATCTTTGGCCACTACGGAAGCCATGGGAACGGATTCTTTTTCATTTTGCTGTGTACGTCAGACCGGCTCACCGGAGAGGCTGGCTCGTGACCGGGCTGTCTTTCCGGCACGTCCCTACTGGCGCCGTCGGAGGAAATCTCTCGGTGACGTGAATCACCAAATCGGCACGTAATCGACTCATTGTGCGGGTGGTGGGAGGGCATGGATGGCTCGAAGCGCCAGGCGTTGGATCGCATGACTTTCCGACTGACCCAACGTCATGACACCCAAGCCCACCACTAGGACCAGCACGGACACACCCGCTAACCGGCAAGAAACGGTTTTGTCTCGAATCTGGCGATAAACGATTGGTACATCGACACTGGCGCTCGCCATTGAAGTGAGCACGGCGGCCATACCCGCGTTGTTAGGCGTAATCTTTCCGGCTGCGGCGAGCGCGGCAGCGGTAGCAGTCGTGCTCGCGCTGCTCACCAGCCCGCCGGCGAGACTGAAAGTCAAAAAGCCCAGCGTGCCTAAGTACCTCTGTGCGAGAGTGCCCGCGGCGGCAAGTGCCACGAACAATGCGGCAAATTTCAGCACGTGCGGCATCGAGACGGGCGACGAGAGGGAAAGCGGCGACACTCGAGCACCGTCTCGGTCTCTATGCAGCCAAACCACGGAGAGCGCGGCGAGCGTCATCGCCACCAGAGGAAGTAGCGCCGTGCCGGCAGCCGCGGGCGCAAAGATCGCAAGGATGACCAGGTTACGCAGGAACATAGCGACGCTCGTGACCATGATCACGGCGACGGCCAGTGAGGTGGAATCGTCCACTCCCCTGAACAGCCCCAAAAGCTCGGTTGCCGCTGCCGTGCTGTTGACGAGTCCGCCCAGGAAGGCCGCGTAGTAGGCGCCGCGGGTTCCGTAGAATCGCAGCATCACATAGTTGGCAAAGCCGAGACCGGCGATGACGACGACGATCAGCCACGACTGTTTGGGATTCAGAAGGTCCAGAGGATCAATGAATCTGTCCGGCAGCAGCGGGTAGATGACGAACGTAAGCAGACCCAACAGCACCGCGCTGCGAATCTCCTCCGGCTGCAATCCCCCTGCGAAACGCGACAACCCCTCCTTCCACGCGAGCAGCATCGTCATCACGATGGCCGAGGTGACCGCGGTAAAATAGTGGCCTTGTCCGATCAGTGCGCCAAGCATCAGCGTAACCAGCAGTGCCGCCGAGGTCGTTATTTCAAGCGGCGCATCGCGATCGACCGCGTATGCCGACTCGCGAGCGGCTTTACGGGGCGCGGCTGCATCGGCTGTCGTGCGCGGCCAATCCTTTATGAGGTGGTGGATATTCAAGAGGATCACCAGCAGGAAGGTTCCACAAAAAGCTACGATTAGGAGTTGGGAAGCAACCAGATATGTCAGCGTTCCGAGCAATGCGATTATTGCGAAGGTCCGGACACCGACTGCCTTCTGAGCCCATTCTCGCTCCAAACCCACGAGAAGCCCCACGGCGACGGCCAGCGCGATCTTCGAGGCAGCGTCGACGTAGGGAAATGGAGCGACCACGGTTGAAAACACGTCTTCCGTATCTCCTTGCTCGATTTAACGCAGGCTCGGTGTGCACCGAGTATGAATCGACGCTCGCTTTAGCTGTTCGATGCCATTCGTTTGTGCCCGCGTCTGATCAGGCCAAAGCAAATCCGCACACAGACCCACCCCGCCCCAAACGCCAGTATCGCAACCGAGGCGATGTCCAATTGCTCATCGGACGCCGGCCATCCGAGGCGATTGACGACCGATACCCAGACCACATACCCGAACCAAATCAGCGACACCGCCAGGCCCGTGCACTCGCTTAATCTTCGCACCCACTTCGGGGCTTCGAAGATTTCAAGCGTCTTAGACGTCATCCTGTGTCATCCCATTTCCGAACATCCGTCTTGCGAAGGCTTTTCTCGTTTAATCGAATGTCGTTTCACGCCCTCGCCACGGAACACGATCAGCCCAAATGTCAGCCCGAGATGGCGAAATACGCCACAACTCGGACCGCGAGCATCGTTCGCGTGAAGAGATTTTTTCGGCGGCGACTAGTTAGTCGCTTAGGAGAAGACCGGGGGCGGGCGGACAAACAGAGCGAGATAATTCAGAAATTCCCGAATGGAGGGCTCAGACGACGGTAAAACGGAACCCGAGATGAGCCGGGAAGGCGCACTTATTTGCGGCAACAGATGTACGATCAGCGCCAGAACTGTCGCGCCGTGTACATCGGCGACGCTTTGCCCAGGCTTGTCACCGTTGGGTCGGAGATCCCCGTGCAGTATGTGCTTCCCCGGTAAGGTGGAGAGATTGTCGATCTTAGCGAGCTGAACGTGCAGGCTGAGAGCAAACATGAACAGGAGCAGCAGCGCGATAAAGGGTTCTAATCGAAATCGCGACCCTCTTGCTGATGCCGACGTTTTGTCCATCTCGCGCCTCACCCGATCAAAGCTACGGCTGCACCGGTAGTCGGTCAATAGAGCGATCGCGGTCAAAGAAGCTCCACGCTTATGTGTGGCCAGATAGGGCTCAACCCTGATGGGATACCCGCTTGATCAAACGATCGCGATCGAAGGTCAACGCCGCGCGGCCTGCACCAGTCCCCAGGACTGATCGCGTGCGCTCATTTTTTTGGATTTGAGTACGGCCTGTGGCCGATGGCCGGGGTTTCTTATTCTCTCCACCAGCCGTCCGTCTGAAATAACTCCGAAGTCGCGAGCGTCGTCACGAACACGACCGCGGCCGGGCTGGGTCAAACTATCGTTCGCGCGGCTTCCTGCGCCCGATCCATCCACATCGCGAGCGCCGGCGCATAAACCTGCGGCACACACTCGGCGCAGATCTCGTCGGCGAGCGCGCGGATGTTCCCGAGCGCGCTCTGCAGCGTTGGGGCGCGGTTAAAGCCCAACGGCAGGCAAGTCAGGAGGTCGCTCAGCGTGCGCAGCGCGGAAGCGAGCGCGATCAGAAGCGCCTCCAGCACCGCCTCTTCGGGCGCGCGTTGCGGGCTGTACAAGAGCGAATGGATCGCGCGCAGCTCGCCGCCGAACACCAACACCGCGCTCTCCAGCCGCACAGCCGACTCGCTGCGGCTGCGCAACGCCCTCGTCGCACAGCATCGCGATCGACTGCAGCTCCGAGAGCACCAGGTGAAGGTTGGTCTGCACGCGGTCAAGCCGGGCCTCGAAGGTGACATTGTAGATGTCGCGCACCAGCTCGTCCTGGCGGCGCGAGACGAACTTTGCGACCAGCGCGCCGAAGATGAGCAGGCCGGTGACCGCCTCGAAGATCGAAAGGATCCGTACCGGCCCGAGCGGCAACACGTCGCCGTAGCCGACCGAGGTCGTGGTGACGAAGCTGAAGTAGAGCGCGCTCAGCAGCCCCTGGAAAGTTCCCGCGATCGGTTGGCCGCTGTCGACCAGTCCCGGACGGCGCGAAAAGCCGGTCAGCCAGTAGAGTAATCCGCACACCACGACCATCCCGAGCCAGACGAAAAAAATCTGCGCGGGCGACAGGCTTTCGATCAAATCGAGCAGCGAATTTCCCCACTGCCGGCTGCGCGAGACGGTTGGGTGCTGAGGCCGCGCCCGGCGCGCCCCGGCCGGCATTGATTGGGAAAAGGATTGCGGCTCCGCCGGCAACAACGGCTGGCCAATCGCTGGCGCGCTCTCGATCGGCAGTCCGGCCTCCTTCCAGTCGGCGATGCCGCCGTGGTAGTGCCGCACCTTGGTGTAGCCCATCTGCTGGAGCAGGCGGACCGCCTGCGCGCCAGCGGGTCAGGTGAACTTGCCGCAGTAGGCTGCGATGTCGGCGTTGCGATCGGGCAGCAGTTCCGGCGCGCGCTGTTCCACCTCGGCCAGCGGCAGATTTACTGCGCCGCGAATGTGCTCGACCGCATACGCCTCGTGCGGGAGCACGTCGACCAGCAGCAGCGAGGGATCGTCGAGGCGGCGCTCAATCTCGTCGCGCGAAATTTCGCGCACCTCCGCCGCCGGGACGGCGCCGGCATTTTCGGGCGAGGCCTGATCCATAGTTCTTCAGAATACGGCGCGGCGCGGCGACTGTCACGCCCAAGCTTTCCTGCGTTTCGCCATTTTTCCGTTTCCAAAATTCGCTCTTGTTTGTGCTGCGCCCGGCCATGATATGCTCTGCCAGTAACCCAACGCGCGCGCCGGCGCGGAGGGCACCCAAAATATGGCAGACGCCAAGCGCGTACTGGTCGCCGAGGACCATCCGAGAACCCGGCACGCATGGGTCGAGCTTATCGCCTCCTGGGGCTTTAAGGTCGAAGCGGCCGAAGACGGCCAGCGTGCGATCGAACTGATCGCGAGTTTCGAGCCGCACATCCTGCTGCTCGACCTCAAGCTACCGATAAAGGACGGCCTCGGGGTGCTTGGCGAAATTCGCCAGCGCGGCCTCCCGATCACGACCATCGTGATTTCCGGCGAGGGCGACATCCCCGACGCCGTGCAGGCGATCAAGCTCGGCGCGTACGATTACCTGCGCAAGCCCGTCGATCCGCCGCGGCTGCGCCAGACACTCAACAACCTGAGCGAACATCTAGCGGTGAGCGAAGAGAACCAGCGCCTGCGGCTGCGCCTGATGGGCGTGGGCGAGCTGGGACCGATTATCGGGCAATCGCAGGCGATGCGCCGGGTGATGGCGCTGGTCGAGCAGGCCGCGCCGAGTTCCGCCTCGGTCATCATCCAGGGCGACAGCGGCACCGGCAAGGAAATCGTGGCGCGCACGATCCACGAATCCTCGCCGCGGCGCAACGGCCCCTACGTCGCAATCAACTGCGCCGCGCTGCCCGAGAGCCTGCTCGAGAGCGAGCTCTTCGGGCACGAACGCGGCGCGTTTACCGGGGCCGACCAGCGGCGCGCCGGATGCTTCGAGTTGGCCAACGGCGGCACGCTGCTGCTCGACGAAATCACCGAGATGAAACCCGAGCTGCAAGCCAAGCTGCTGCGCGTGATCGAGGACCGCAAGCTGCGCCGGGTCGGCGGATCGGCCGACATCGCGCTCAACGTGCGGGTACTGGCGGCGACCAATCGCGATCTCGGCGAAGCGATCCGCGCGGGACGCCTGCGCGAGGATCTGTACTACCGGCTCAACGTATTTACGATCGCGCTGCCGCGGCTGTCGGAGCGTCTGGACGATCTGCCGGTGCTGGCCGATCATTTCGTCCGCGAGTTCGCCCGTGCCAACTCCAAGCAAATAAGCGGCGTGGACAACGTCTGCCTGGAGGCTTTGAAGGCGCGATCGTGGCCCGGCAACGCCCGCGAACTGCGCAACGTTATCGAGCGCGCCGTGATCGTCAGCGCGGGCCCGCTGATAACGGTCGCCGATTTGCCGGCCGAAGGCGCGCTCCCTCCGCCGCCCGTGCCGGCGCCGCGGACGCCCGAGACTTCCGCCTCCACGCCCGCGGAGCAATCGGCGCCAGCGTCCGACTCGCCAGCGCAGGGATTGCCGGTTGGCCAGCCGCTGCGCGAGGTCGAGCGGCAGCTCATTTTGAAAACGCTCGAGATGGCCGGCGGCAACCGGGTGCGGGCGGCTGAAATTCTCGGCATCAGCCCCAAAACACTGTACAACAAGCTCGGCCGCTATCAGGCCAAATCCGACTCTGAACCGGAACCAGCCGACGAAGTTTAGCAATCCGGCCTTCGCGCGCTAATCTGGGGGAACTCCGGCCATGGGCCTGCGGACCAAAATCGCCGCGATCTTTGTTCCTTTGCTGCTGCTCGCGGTACTGGCTGTCAGCGCCACCGAGGCCAACCACGCGGTCGGCGTGATGGTCGACGACCTGGGCGACTCGGGCAACGTGCTGGTCAACGAGACCTTCGAGCAGATCCGTAATGCGCTCGCATCTTCGCAGGGCGATCCGGTGGCGGCGCTCCGCCAGGACAAGTCGCTGGCCGCCCTGCTCTCCGCCTCAAGCGCGTTTGGCAAGGGCGTGGTCTATGCGCGGGTGGTGACGCTCGACGGCGATTTGGTGGCGGGGACCGGCGGCGACACGGTCAGCGCCGCTCCATCGCGGCCGTTTTCGGAGCTTAAGCGGGCGGCCTCGCGATGGTCGCCGTTCGTGCGGCTCCGTCCGCTGTGGGGCGAGCATATCTACGAGATCACCGCTCCAGTCGAAATCAATCGGCGGCCGTTCGCGCTCATCAAGGTCGGCCTTTCGACCGCGCTCATCACGACCGAAGTCCGCCGCGCGGTGGCCAACGTGATGTTCATCGCGGCCGTGGTGCTCGTGATTAGCCTGCTGGCCGCGCTGCTGGCGGGTGCGCTGCTGCTGGCGCCGGTCGCCGCGATTACCGCCGAGGTCGAGCGGCTGGCGGCCGGCCGCGACAGCGGCAATCTGCTCATCCGCGGCCGCGACGAGCTGAGCGCGCTCGCGCAGAAGTTCAACGAGCTCTCGCAGCGCGTACGTTCCGACCGCGTGCAATGGGAGGACGAGCGCGGCCGTTTCATCAACATCTTTCGCTCGATCGACGACGCCGTGCTGCTGCTCGACGCCGGCGGCCTTATTCGCTTCTCCAACGACGACGCGCAGGGGCGGCTCGGGCTTCCGGCCGGCGGCCTGGCGCAGGGCAAGGCGCTGGCGGCGCTTATCGGCGAGAGCCATCCGCTGGTCCGGGTGATGCGCACGGCGAAGGCGGCGGGCACGGAACTGCGCGACGTGGCGATCGAGGAAGGGCGCGGCAAGGACAAATCGCGCCTGCTGGTTTCGATCTTTCCGCTGGGCCACGATCCCGCGCGCGCCGGGCAGCTCGTGATCGTGCGCGATCTCGATCCGGTCCAGCGGCTCGAAAGCGTGGTCGACAACTCCGAGCGCCTGGCGCGCCTGGGCGGACTGTTCTCCGGCGTGGCCCATCAGATTCGCAATCCGCTCAACGCGATCACGCTGGAGCTCGAACTGCTGAGCCAGGACGCGCGGGCTTCCAAACCGGTCGAAGATCACGTGCACGCGGTGCGCGAGGAAATGAGCCGCATCGATCTGGTGATCGAAGCGCTGATGCGTTTCATGCGGCCCGGTCAGTTGAAAATCGAGCGGGTTGCTGCCAACGATCTTTTGAGCGAGGTCGCGCGGTCGGTGAACGAGCCGCGGATCGAAGTCCGATGCGAACTCGATCCGGCGGCCGCATTCGTAAAGGCCGACCGCGCGGTGCTGATGGAAGCGTTGCGCAATATCGTGCAGAACGCCGTCGACGCGATGCCCACCGGAGGAAAGCTCAGGCTTACCAGCGCGCTGGTGGACGGCTTCGTGGAGCTTGCAATCTCGGACACCGGGGAAGGAATCGCGCCCGAGCATCTGGAAGATATTTTTCAGCTCTACTTCACGACCAAGGAAGACGGCAACGGCGTCGGCTTGCCCCTGGCGCTGCGTGCGGTCGACCTTCACGGTGGCACCTTGAACATCGAATCCAAGCTAAGCCAGGGCACTTCGGTCCGCATCCGGCTGCCGCTCGAGGATCGCGCCTTGCGCCCCGCCGCGGCCATCAATGCCAACTAGGATTGCCATTTGGCGAACTTACGACCTGGACATCTGCAGGGGAGATCGAAAAATAGAATGAGGCGGCGGTGGTATGTGGCGCGGGTAGGCGTCGCGGGAGCGCTCGGACTTGCGCTTTCGGGATGCTACGGACCGGGCGGAAGCTGGCAGCTCCCGAGCTTCATGCGCCCGCCGCCTGCGCCGGCGACTCGCTATTACCAGCCAAGCGCGGGCGGAGAGATCAATAACAATCCTCCCGCCAAGGAATATGAGGCGCCCGCCGAACACGTCCATTCGCGGCATCAGCCCGTGGTGCCGGCCGCCGTTGCGACCCCAGCGCCGCCCGTCCAGCCCGCTCCAAAGCCGACCGTCACCCTCGCCGACGGCCCTTCCAAGGAGCGGGCTCAGCGCCTGCTCGACGACACAGGAGCCAAATTGGCCAAGGTTGATCGCAACACACTCGGCGCAGACAGCGCCACCACTTACGATCAGGCCAACAACTTTTTGGAGGCTGGCCGCAGGGCCGCGACCGAGGACGACTATGTTGCGGCGTCGGGCTTTGCGGAGAAGGCCGCGGTGCTGGCGGCCAAGCTGGCGCCGGCATCGCCCTGACGTCGCGCTGCCGTCGCCCTGAGCTCTTGCGGCGGCACTACGGCTGTCGTGGGGCCGGCATCGGCACGCGCGAAGCCTCGAGCGCGACGTTCAAGGCGCGACGTTCGAGGAAGGACTATCCACGGCGGAGGCCACCGGCCGCAGCCGAATTCCTGGGCCGGTCATGTAGGACTCCGTTGCGGGCCGGATGGCCGCTCCACCGAGGCTTGCATGCGATGGATTGAATGTGAGCCAGGCTTGCGACCAGATGAGGATCGCGCCGGCCGCAGCCAGGGCGAGCGCCGTCACCGCCAGCGCGGCCCGCTTCAGGCGTGAGCGCGGAATCGTGGTGCGCTTGGGCCGGCCGCGTGGCTGTTTGCTGTTGAGCAAATCCTCGTATTCGCTGACCGCGTTCTTGACCATCGCCAAACTGACTTTTCTGCTCCCTGCCGCGTACCCCTGTAGCATCGAATTGTGACTGAGTACGTTGACCCGGCGCGGAATCCCGCCGCTGTGCTCAACCAGGTAGCTGAGCGCGGCGGGAGCGAATATCCTGCGGGTTGCGCCCCCCTTCGCGCGCAGCCGGCAGTTGATGTATTCGCGCACCTGGGCCGCCCCCAGCGGCCTGAGCAGCGCGCGGGCGCCGATCCGCTGGTTCAGACTATGCCTCTCCGGATGCCCCAGGCGCTCGATCAACTCCGGCTGTCCCACGAAAATTATTTGCAGGCGGCGCTCCGCAAAGGTGTCCGCATTGGACAGCAGACGCAGTCCCTCCAGCGCCTCGTCGCTCAATTCATGCGCCTCGTCGATCACGATCGCGACGCGCTCGCCCGGCGCCAGTCCGTCGAGCAATTCGGCGAAGCCCTCCGCCAGCTCCAGCCGCGTCTGCCCGCTCCAGCCGGGCGCGAGCTGCGACATCACCACCTGCATCATCTGGTCGAAGTTGAGCCTGGGATTGGACAACAGCGCGGTCCGCACGTTCCAATGGCGCCGCGCCAGAATCGAGCAGACCATCGTGGTCTTGCCGACCCCGCTCTCGCCCGCCAGCAAAGTGAAGCCGGTTGGTTCATGGAGCAATCCCCATTCGAGCACGGCAAGGGCCTCGCGATGCGTGGGGCTTAGGTACAAAGCGTCGGGCGCGGGCGTGAATTGGAAGGGCGGTCCGCTTAGGCCAAAGTGACGATGATACATAACGGCTCCGGCCCGGAAGCCGCTCGGTGGCAAGCTGCTGGCGAGGCGCCCGCGCCACAACAACAGCCCATCACGCCCGCACGATTGTCCGGAACGGCTTCCGGGCCCGGTCTCCCGAATATAGAGGCAAACTTCGTGCCCGGCGCAGACTCGTGGAATTGCGGTTTTCAACATGTGCACGTGCGAAGGAGCGGCAAAGGTTACCGACACGTTAAATTGATGCGGTAAAACTTCCCTAAATTCCTCGCAAATTGCCCGAGAGCATAATGGCCCTGCGCGCCAGTCGAAATTGCGGTTGCTTTAGCGCTCGCGCCGTGCGATCAAACGCCTTGAACGACACTGCCCGAGCCCCACGGAGGAATCGATATGAGTACTGAAGAGAGCAAGAAGATTGTTTTAGGCTTCTTCGAGAACCTGAATGCCGGCAATGCGCCCGCCGCACTGGACGCCCTCAGTGATTCGGCGACCTGGTGGATACAGGGAAATTTCCCGCTATCGGGAACCAGGACCAAGGCCCAATTCATCGAGCTGCTCGGCCAGCTAGGGGCCGCGATTGACGGCGCGCTTGCGCTGCGGGTCAAGGGAGTGACAGCGGAGGGCGATCGCGTGGCGGTCGAGGCCGAGTCGTTCGCCAAGATGAAGAGCGGCAAGACCTACCAGAATCGCTACCACTTTCTCTGCGAAGTTCGCGGCGGCAAGATCCAGGCTGTGCGCGAGTATCTCGATACGATGCACGCCAACGAAGTGCTGTGCTAGTTGAAAAAAATAGAGAGCCGCGGCCCGATCGGGCTGCGGCTCTCGTTCGTGTGCGGAAATGGGGATTCGCGAATCGCGCGTCAGGCCAGCAGCGATTTCGCCACGGTCTCGCGATGGATCGGCGCGTTGCCGAAATTCGCCTCGCCGGCCAGTGCACGGCGATGGTACAGATGCATGTCGTGCTCCCAGGTGAAACCGATTCCGCCATGCACCTGGATCGCTTCGCTGGTCACGTTCTTGGCCATGTCCGAGGCATACGCCTTGGCCATCGGCACCGCGGTCGCGGCCTCGGCCAGTCGCTCGTCGACGGTCCAGCAGGCGTAATAGGTGAGCGAGCGCGTGTTCTCGACCGCGACCATCATGTCGACGCACTTGTGCTTGACGGCCTGAAAGGATCCGATCGGTTTGCCGAATTGCACCCGCGTCTTGGCGTAGTCGACCGCGATATCGAGTGCTTTCTGCGCGGTGCCGACCATCTCGGCCGACAACGCGGCGGTCGCGATGTCCAACGTGCGGCGCAGGATCGGCCATCCCTGGCCCTCCTTGCCGAGTAGATTCGTGCCGGCGACGGTGACGCCGTCGAACTTGACGTGGCAAAGGCGCCGGGTCATGTCGACGGTCTTGAGCTGGGTTACGGTGACGCCTTTTTGTTTCGCCGGCACCATCAGCAGGGTAAGACCATTCTCGCCGCTGCCCGCGCTGCGCGCGGCCACCACGATACAGTCGGCGACGTGCGCGTCGGGCACGAAGAATTTCTCGCCCTCCAGGGTGTAGTCGGCGCCCTTCTTGCCCACCTTCAACTCGATTCCGCCCGCATCGAAACGCCCCGCGGCCTCGGCGATCGCGACGGTCGCGATATATTCGCCCTTGGCCATTTTTGGCAGCAGTTCTTTTTTCTGCGCGTCGGAGCCGCCTTCGATCACGATCGGCACTCCGAGCAGCGCGGCGGCGAAGAAGGGACCCGGCACGAGCGCTTTGCCGGCTTCCTCGGCGATCACCGTCATGTCGAGAAAAGTGCCGCCCTGGCCGCCGTACTCCTCGGGTATCAGTAGTCCGGGCCATCCGAGGTCGACCAGTTTGCGCCAGAAGCCTGCGTCGTGCGCGCTCTCGTCCGCCATCATCTGCCGCACGAACTTGGTCGAGCAGTTGTCGGCCAGAAAGCGCTTGGCCGCGTCGCGCAGCATCTCTTGTTCTTCTGAAAATCCGAAGTCCAACTTGGCTGTTCCTCCGTTGCCGGCTGGAATGCGCTCCGCGCAGAAAAGTCCACGCCACGAGCCAGATTCCAGCTACCACTAACCGTTTGGGCGCTGCAAGCGCGCCGCCGCCCGGCTGTCCGCACGCGGCGGTCAGGCGCTCGCCGCCTAGCCGGTTTTGCCGCTGACGAGCGCCAGCACTCCCGAATACTGAAGCGTCCCGTAGCCGGCGCCCAGCGGGCCGATCTCGAAGCCGGTGAAAAAACCGGCGATCGGCAGATGGCCGAGATAGCGGCCGATGTAAGCCGAGTCGTGGTCGGGAATATTGTACAGCGCGGCGCCGCGCGAGACGCAATCGAAGTAAAGCCCGAAGGCTGGCGACGCCATCGGGCGCGCCTGCATCGCCTCGAGCGTGGCCTTGAGGTCGTCGCGCGAGCGCTCGCCGTTGCGCAGCGCGAAGCCGACCCGCTCACCGATCTTCGGACGATGAGCGACCGCCAGCACGCCATGCTCGGTGCTCGCACCGACGATATTGCGGACGAGGTAGCGCCCGCGTTCCATCTGTTCGGCCTCAGGGTCGAGCGGCACGCCCAGGAAAACAAAGGCCACGGCGCGCTTGAGGTCCTCCGCGAGCGGGCCCGCGGCCTCGGCAAAGACGTCGAAGGCGCGCCGCCCGTCCAGCTCGACCAGGATATTGTCGCGCACGGCGGTGACCCGATAGGTTTTGCCGAGCGGCGTGCAGGCGAGCGACGCACCCAGGTTGAGCTCGAAGTCCCCGGCGAGCAGCATCCCAGCCACCGCGTTGGAGCTCACGGTGTCGCCGCAGAACTGAAACGTCTCGCCCACTGAGCCGTCCTCGCTCGCTCCGCCGCCCACCACCATCACGCCCGGCAATTCGCGTCCAAGCGCGCTCAGCAGCGCGTCGGGCTCCGTGTTGTAGGTGTCGGCGAAGAGGCAGAGCAGGTTGTTGGCGCCAAGCGCCGGGCGGATCGCGGCGGCGATCTCACCGGCAGCCTCGCGCGCGCGGCCGCGGAGCGAGGGCACGAACAAGCGCTTGGCGCTGAGCGAGCTGCCGCCGAAGACCATCACCGCGACCGCGGGGCCGGATTCGATCTCGCGCTCGGCCGCGATCACGCCCACGCTGGAGCATCCGGCGACCTCGCGCGTCCGCGCCTCGGATGCAACCGTGCGCGTTATCAATCCGAAGGCCGCGCCATGAGCCGTGGTCGCGAAGCACAGCGCGCCAGCCGCGTGATGCAATCCCGCCTGGCGCATCGCCTCGCGCGTGGCTTCGGCGGCGGCCACCCTGGGGTTGTTCGAAATCGAGTATCCGGCTCCTGCGTGCAGCATAATCCCTATGCCTCGGCTCCCATCCGCATTCTCAGCTTCCGCCCGCGAAGCGCAACAATTCAACCATCCGCCGGATCCCGTTGCCCAGCTCCTTCACCTCGATCCGTTCGTTGATCCCGTGCACCGTATGCTCCTGGGCCGTCGTCAATTCGACCGGCACAAAGCCATAAGCAACGAGACCGCTCGAGCGAAAGTAATGACTGTCGGTGAAGCCGGCGATCATCATCGGCACCGCGGTGTCGTGGCCGTTCTGCCACGCGACCGCGTTGATCGCGTTCATCAGGATCGAGCGCGGGGGTGAAGAGACCGCGGGAAAGTTGAGCAACACTTCGACCTTGATCGTGTCGTCACCGATCACCTGGCGGATTTGATCGAGAAATTCCTTCGGATCGGCGCCCGGCAGCAGGCGACAATCGACCTCCGCATAGGCAGTGGGCGCGATCACGTTGGTCTTCTGGCTGGCGCCGAGCACGGTCGGCGTAATGGTGTCGCGCACCATCGCGCTGTAGCGCGGCGTGGAAAGGAAATTTTGCCGATAGGCGGGCTTGCGCAGCGAGATCACCAGGTTCTTGAATTCGCTTGGCCCGTCGTCCAGCTTGGCGATCGCTCGAAAATAATCGCGCACCGGGTCGATCACGCGGACCGGCGGGCGATACGCGATGAGCTTGCTGAGCGCCGCCGTGAGATGCGTGACCGCGGTCGCGTCGGGCGGCACCGCGGCGTGCCCACTCGGCCCCTGGGCGGTCAGCCGGATCCACATCGGGGTCTTCTCGGCCAACGAAACCGCGTAGAAGCGATGATGGCCCGGCGTCTGCTCGATTCCGCCACCTTCGTTGAGCAAGTAGCCGGCGTCGGCAAAGACCTGCTTTTCGTGCGCGACCAGCCATCCGGCGCCCTTGCGTCCACCCTCCTCCTCGTCACCGGTCGCGATGAAGATCACGTCGCGGTTGAGCAAAATACCCGCGCGCTTGATCGCCAGCATCGCCATCATCTCGATCACGCCGGGGCCCTTGTCGTCGATCGCGCCGCGGCCCCAGATATCGCCGTCCTTGACCTCGCCCGAAAAAGGCGGCACCTGCCATTGCTTGGCGTTGGCGGGCACGACGTCCATGTGGCTGAGCAGCACGATGGCCTTGGTGTGCTTGCCAATCCCGCGCAGGCGGGCCGCGATCACTCCGCGGCCAGGCGCCGGCTCCCAGACCGTGGCCGGAATTCCGTCGGCGAGAAATCTCTCGCGCAGCATCCGCGCCGCGCCTAACTCGTTGCCGGGCGGATTGGTGGTATCGATACGGATGTACTTGGAGAGCAGCGCGGTCGCCTCCTGGGTCAGCTTCTCCCAATTGAAGGCCTGGGGCGCCGGGGCCTCGTTGACGGCACCCGAGTCGACGCTGTCCGCGCCGACACTCGCGCCCAGCGATAGCGCCAGTATCGCCGCCAGCGCCACGACCCAGGATGCGGCCCGCATCTTCCTAGCGCTCGCCGAAGTTGAAGATCTCGATCACCGTCTGAAGGAACTGCGCGGCCGGCGCGCCGTCGATCAACCGATGGTCGAAAGTCAGGCTGAGCGTCATCATCGAGCGCCGCGCGATCTCGCCGCGATGGACCACGGGCTTCTCGATGATCCGCCCGACGCCAAGAATCCCGGTCTCGCCGGTATTGATGATCGGGGTAAACGCGTCCACTCCATAGGTGCCGAGGTTGGTTATCGTAAACGTCCCGCCGCTTACCTCTTCCAGGCGCAGCTTGCCCGCGCGCGCGCGATCGCCGAGTTCGCGCGTCACCGCGGCGATCTCGCGAAGCGACTTCCGATCCGCGTCCACGATAACCGGCACGATTAGCCCGTCCTCCAGCGCCACGGCCATCCCGACGTTGACCTGCGGCATGATCGCGATTGTGTTATCCATCAGCCGCGCGTTCATCCGCGGATGACGCAGCAGCGCACGCGCCACGGCCTGGATCAGCAGATCGCCGTAAGTGAAATCGAACTGCCGGACGAGCCGCTCGCGCAGCTCGACGGCAGCGGTGACGTCGGCCTCGCTGGTGATGGTGAGCTGCGCGCTCTCGCGCAGGCTCTGCGACATGCGATCGGCGATAGTCTTGCGCATCCCGCGCATCGGGATGCTGCGCGCCTGCGGCTTGCCCGCGGCGGGCGCGGCGGCAGGGGCAGGCGCGCCCGCGGGCGCGCCTGCCCCTGCCGCCGCCGCCGATGCTGCGCTCGCACTGGACGCCGGGCGCGCGGCCGTCGCCGCGCGCTCGACGGCTGCACTTGTACTGGACGCCGGGCGCGCGCCTTCGACCGCGCGCTCGACGTCTTCGCGCGTGATGCGCCCGCCGGGGCCAGTGCCAGCGACGCGCGCAAGCTCGACGCCGAGTTCGGCGGCGAGCTTGCGCGCGACCGGGCTTACCGCGCGGCGCGCCCCGGGGTCGTCCGCCGCCGAGACGGCGGCGGACGACCCCGGGGCGGCAACAGCGGCGCCTTGGCTCGCGCCGGCGGCGCCGGATGAGCGGGCGGGAGCGCCCGCCGCCATGGCGGCGGGCGCTCCCGCCCGCGGCCCCGCGCCATCACCGTAGCGCGCACCGATCGCGGAGGCGTCCTCGCCGCTCTCGGCGATTACCGCGATTACGACTCCGCATTCGACCGTCGCGCCCTCCGGGAACAGCGCGGCGGCGAGCGTGCCCGAGGCCGGCGCCTCGACTTCGTACAACACCTTTTCGGTCTCGACCTCGTACAGCGGCTCGCCCGCACGCACGCTTTCGCCCGGCGCCTTGAAGTAGCGCTGGATCGTGCCCTCCTGCATCGTGAGGCCGAACTTGGGCATGGTCACTTCGACGGGCATTCGAGTCTCACTGGGGCGCAAACGTGCGACTGGCTATAGACAGAGCGGTTCTTAGGGTTCTCAGGACCGTCCGCCGAATTCGAACCTCAGCGCCCCGCCAATTCGCGAACCGCCGCCTCGATCCGTGCGTCGTCAGCGATCGCGGCCTTCTCCAACGGCGGGCTGAATGGAATCGGAACGTCGAGCGAGGTCACGCGCCGGGGCGGCGCGTCGAGCAGGTCGAAGCCCTTCTCGACGATAAGCGCCGAGAGATCGCCTGCCGCGCCGCCGCGCAGATGGCCCTCGTCGGCGATCACCACGCGATTGGTCTTGGCGACGGATTCCAGGATCAAATCCAGGTCGAGCGGAATCAACGTGCGCGGATCGACGACTTCGACGCTGATACCGTCGGCGGCGAGCCGCTCCGCGACCTTGAGCGCCTTGGGCACCATCGCGCCGATCGCGACCACGGTCACGTTGTCTCCCGCGCGTTTGATCGCGCCCTTGCCGAGCGGAATCAGATGGTCGCCGGCGGGCATTTCTTCGCGCAGGCGTCCGAGCGACAGATGTTCGAAGACGATTACCGGGTTGTCGTCGCGGATCGCGCTCTTGAGGATTCCCTTGACGTCGATCGGCGACGAGGGCATCGCGAGCTTCAGCCCCGGCACGCTTAAGAACTGCGCATACACGGTTTCGGAATGTTGTGCGGCCGCGCCGCCGACCGCGCCGTACACGGCCCTGAAGGTAATCGGCAACCGGGCCTGCCCGCCCGACATGTAACGCAGCTTGGCCGCCTGGTTACACACCTGGTCCATCGCGCAGTAAAAGAAGCTCGCGAACTCGACCTCGCAAATCGGGCGCGTCCCGGCCATCGCCGCGCCCACCGCCGCGCCGACGAATCCGGCCTCCGAGATTGGCGTGTTGCGTACGCGGCTGGGTCCGTATTTCTTGTGGAGCCCGCGGGTGGCGCCGAACGCGGCGAGGATCACGTCCTCGCCCATCACGAAGGTGAGCGGATCGCGCGCCATCTCTTCGTCGATCGCCTGGTTGATCGCCTGTATGTAACTCACCAGCGCCATCGTCATTACCTCGCTCGAGCGTCCGCCCTCGCCGCTCTGCTTTCGAATCGTTTCTCCGCGCGCGCCTAGGCGAAAACGTCGTCGGTGACCTCGGACGGATCGGGCAAGGTGCCCTTGCGCGCGAACTCGACCGCGGCTTCGAGTTCGGCTTGCGTCTCGTTCACGATGCGATCCAGTTCGGCCTTCCCGATCTTGCCGCCCTCGAGCACGAACTGTTCAAATTTGATAAGCGGGCATTTCTTTTTCCAGGACTCGATCTCCGCCTCGGTGCGATAGCCGGCCGAGCCGAGGAAAGCCTGCTCGCCGACCACGTGCCCCTCCCATCGGTAGGTCTTGCACTCGAGCAGCGTCGGCCCTTCGCCGGCGCGCGCCCGCGCGATCGCTTCGCTCGCGTAACGATAGACCTCGAACACGTCGTTGCCATCGACGATATGTCCGGGAATTGCGTAGCCTTGCGCGCGCACCGCGATATCCTTGACTGAAGTTACGGTCTCCATCGGGGTGAATTCGCCGAAGCCGTTGTTCTCGCAGACGAAGACCACCGGCAGTTTCCACACCGCCGCGAGGTTGAGCGATTCGTGAAAGGTGCCCTCGTTGGAGGCGCCGTCGCCGAAAAAGCACGCGGTAACGTCGTCGCGTCCCGAAATTTGCGCGGCCAGCGCCGACCCCGTCGCGATCGGCAGACCGGCGCCGACGATTCCGTTGGCGCCCAGGATGCCGAGCGCGAAATCGACGATATGCATCGAGCCGCCCTTGCCCTTGCAGTAGCCTTCGCGCTTGCCGTAAAGCTCGGCCATCATACGGTCGAGCCGGCCGCCCTTGGCGATCAGGTGGCTGTGGCCGCGATGGGTCGAGGTGATGCGGTCGGTCTTGCGGAGCGCCGCGCACACCCCGGTCGCGCTCGCCTCTTCGCCGATCGAAACGTGCACGAAGCCCGGAATCTCGCTGGCGATCGCAAGATCGCGCACCCGCCCCTCGAACTGCCGAATCCGCTGCATCGAGCGGTACATCTCGAGCATCAGGTCTTTGCCGAGGTCCATCGCTAAAGCCTCCCCGTGTTGGCGAACGCTGACGGCGGCCAGCGCGCCAGCGAAAGGAAGGTATTACCGTTAAGGCCCAGCGTCAAACGAACATCGGTTTCTTGCGGGTGCGGCGGCCGTGGTAGATCTGATGCGCCATGACGCCCGCCAGCAAGACGCTTCGCACGGCCGCGCCGCGCACGCCCGCGGCCGGCGCCGCGGCGCTGACCGTCAGTCGGCGCTCGCGCATCGATCGCTCCGGCATCGATCCTGTCGATCGTCGAACTGTCGGCCGACTACTGAAACTTCTGCGGCACGCGGCCAAGGGATGGAACGCCCCAGTGATGGCTCTGGAAGCCGCCGAGCATGGCGATCCGTTCCGCGTGCTTATCGGATGCATCCTGAGCCTGCGCACGCGGGACGAAACCACCGCCGAGGCCGCGCCACGATTGTTCGCGGAGGCGTCGACACCGCAGGCGATGCTCAATCTGGGCGAGGATGCGATCGCGCGGCTTATCTATCCTGTCGGATTCTATCGCACCAAGGCCGCCGTGATTGTCGGAATCTGCCGCGAGCTTATCGCGCGCTTCGGCGCGAGAGTGCCGGACTCGATCGACGCATTGCTGACGCTCAAGGGCGTCGGCCGCAAAACCGCCAACCTGGTGGTGACCCAGGCCTACGGCAAGCCCGGCATCTGCGTCGACACTCACGTCCATCGAATCTCCAACCGATGGGGCCTGGTGCGGACGCGCACGCCGGATGAAACCGAGACGGCGCTCCGCGCGGCGCTGCCACGCCGCTACTGGATCGAATACAATTCGTTGTTGGTGGCCTTCGGCCAGACTATCTGCCAACCGCTGTCGCCGTGGTGTTCGCGATGCCCGGCCGCGCATCTGTGTCCGCGCCTGGGAGTAACCCGCGCGCGTTAGCCGCGCGACGATCATGGCCAGCCGGCGCAATTCGCGCCCAAACCTGGAGAAAGGATTTATTACTACCATGACCACTGAAATCGGATTTATCGGATTGGGATCGATGGGCGAGCCGATGGCGGCCAACCTCCTCGCCGCCGGTTACAAGCTGCGCGTTTACAATCGCACGGCCTCGAAGGCCGACGCGCTGGTCAAAGCCGGTGCGACGCGCGTAGAGCGGCCGGGTGACGCCGCGCCCGCGGGCGGCGTGGCGATCACGATGCTCGCCGACGACGCCGCGCTCGAGCAGGTGACTCTCGGCGCCGGCGGATTGGCAGAGAGGCTGGGGCCCGGCGGAATTCATATCTCGATGAGCACGGTGGCGCCGGCGACCACGCGCCGGCTCGCGAAGGATCATGCCGCCCACGGCAACACCCTAATTGCGTCGCCCGTGTTCGGACGTCCCGATGCCGCCAAGGCCAAGCGGCTATGGGTGCTCGCTTCGGGACCGGCGGCGCAGAAGAGTGCGATACGGCCGGTGCTGGAGGCGATGGGGCAGGCGGTTTTCGACTTCGGCGAAGAGCCCGGGGCGGCCAACGTCGCCAAGTTGGCGGGAAATTTTCTAATCGCCGCAAACCTCGAGGCGATGTCGGAAGCGTTCGCGATGGCCGAAAAGCAGGGCGTCGAGCGCGCGGCGGTCGCCGACATGCTCTCGAAGACGCTCTTCGCGTGCCCGATTTACCAGGGCTACGGCAAGGCGATCGCGGAGAAGCGCTTCACTCCGGTGGGCTTCCGGATGCCGCTCGGGCTCAAGGACCTGGAACTGGCCCTGCGCACGGCGCGCGAGGTGACGATGGGGATGCCGATCGCGAGCCTGGTGCGCGACCGATTCCTCGCGAACCTCGCCAAGGGACGCGAGGATATGGATTGGTCGGCGATCGCGCTCGGCGTGCTCGACGATGCGGGGCTGAGTCATAAGGACTGAGTCATAAGCCTTGGCGGGCTTGCAGGGCGTGTGCATTTTGCATCGCGCAGACGCCGGGCGACTCTGGAACATTCAAGTTGCGCGCGTCGCAGGCCTAAATTATTCTAATCGCTACCTGACCGCCGATTGGCGTCGTGGCGGTGGTACTTTCCTCAATGGATCACGAAGCCGCACAACCGCGTGGCGAGGAGAAGTCCCGGCTGATCCTTGACCAGGTGGCCTCGATTCGCGGCCGGCTCAACGCGCTGGCCCTGCAAAAGGGCTTATTTGGCGGTCTTACCTTCATCCTGTGCGCTGCCGTACTGATAGTCGGTGCCGCTTTCGCTTTCAGTCCGCTCACTTTTCTTTTGCTCGGCATCGCCGTCACCGCTGCCGCCGTGGCCGGAGTCGCGCGCACGGCGCGCGCGGCATGGCGGATGCGCACTAGTGACGAGCGCGCGGCGCGGATCGCCGACGAGCGCGCGGCGCTTAAGGGCCGGCTGACCACGATGGTCGCGATGCGAGTCGAGCCGCGCTCGTCGCTCTGGCCCTATCTGATCGAGGACACACTCGCGCTGCGCGAGCAATTCGCCGCCGCCCGGGTCGAGCCGCGCCGGCTCTCGCGATGGCTGTGGGCGGCGCTGATCTCGTGCCTGGTCGCGGTGATCGTGATGCGCCTCGCCTACGGCGTCCGCACCGCCAGGCTGGGCGCCAATAATCACACCGTCAACGCGCCGGGCGAGGCCACGGCCGACTTGGGCGACCTCGACATCCGGCCCGCCGATCCTTCAGCCGAACCGGGCACCCAAATCGATGCGGACCCGGCCACGCTGCGCAAACTGGCGGAGAAGCTGCGCGAGGCCCAGCGCGGAGGGCAACAGGGCAGTCCGACCTCGCGCCTGATGGCCAATGCGCGCGACGCCGCCAAGGCGCTGCAAAACAAGCTTACCGGCGGCAAGCCGGCCGAGCCTGCGCCGCGCCTGAGACTTACCGACAAAAAGGGCGGCAGCGCGGGGAAGTCCGCAGCCGAGAGCCAAAACAACCCGCAGGCAAACGGCACTCAGGAGAATCCGCAAAATCCCGGTGCCGGGCAGCAATCCGATCAGAACCAGATGCAGCCCAACAGCGCGCCGACTCCCGGAATGCCGGACATGAGCGGCTTGGCCGCGCTCAACGGTCTCAATAACGACGATCCGGACCCCAACGGATCGACCGCCCAGAACACGCCACCCAACGCCCGCAAGGTCCCGCCGGGCGGCACGCTGGGCGCGGGTGGCTCGGATCACGGCTCCGGCACCGATCCGCAGCATCTTTATGGCGAGGCCGAAAAGCCGGCACTGGGCAATGACACGTTCAAGATTCCGGTCGAGGTCGGACCCTCCGACGAAGGATCGAGCAATACAGCGCCAGCCTCGCCGCCGCAACGGACCAAGAGCACGCTCAACGCGAGCCAGGCTCCCGACGAGCCCTTCGAGCGCGCCTCCATCCCGGCCTCGGACCGGGTGACGATTAAACGGGTGTTTGAACGATGAATGCAGTTGACGCCGCCGAAGTGCCCAGCGTGGCCGACTTCGCGCGCACTTTCCGTCACGTCCAGGCCCAGATTCACAAAGTGATCGTGGGCCATCAACAAGCGGTCGAGGAACTTCTGAGCGCGCTCTTCGCCGGCGGCCACGTGCTGATCGAGGGCGTCCCCGGCACCGGCAAAACCACGCTGGTCAAGACGCTCGGCCTCGCGCTGAATCTGAGTTTCAATCGGATACAGTTCACCGTCGACCTGATGCCCGCCGATATCACCGGCACCCGGGTGATTCTGTCAGGCGAGGACGGCCGGCGGGAATTCTCCTTCCAGCCCGGCCCCGTGTTCTGCCACATCCTGCTCGGCGACGAGATCAACCGCGCCACGCCCAAAACCCAGTCGGCGCTGCTCGAATGTATGGCGGAGTTGCAGGTGACCGTCTCCGGTATCACTCACATGCTCAAGCCGCCCTACTTCGTGATGGCGACGCTTAATCCGATCGAGATGGAGGGCACGTATCCTCTGCCCGAGGCCCAACTCGATCGCTTCCTGTTCAAGGTGCGGCTGGAGTACCCGGACGAGAGCGAAATGGTGCGTATCGTGACCAACACCACCGGCCCCGAGGACGCGGGCGTCGAGCCGATCTTCTCGGTGGCCGAGGCGGCCGAACGGATCGAGGGGCTGAAGCGCCTGGTGCGCGAGGTGATGGTGGCGCAGCCGATCGAACACTACGCGGCGCGGATGGTGCGCGCGACCCAGCCCAGCAGCTCGCGCTATATCGGACAGCAAACCAATGGCTTGCGCGTCGACGCGGTCGACCGCTACGTCAGCTTCGGCGCGAGCCCGCGCGGGGCGCAGGCGCTCATCATGGGCGCCAAGGTGCGCGCCTTGCTCGACGGCCGCGCCAACGTGGCCTACGAGGATATCGACCAGGTGGCTCCCGCCGCGCTGCAGCATCGCGTGATGCTCAACTACGCGGCCCATTCCGACGGCATCGACGCGTCCCATATCGTCGAGCGCGTCATCCAGGCGGTCCGCCCCGCCCGCGCCTGAGCGGCTTGGCCTAGATGCTCGAGGCGCGCGCATTCGAGCCCGGCTTTCTCCGCCGGCTTGACGGCCTGGTGCTCGGAGTCCAGCGTTCGCGCACCGTGCGCGAAGGACGCCGGATGCTCGGGCGCGTCCAGGGACTCGGCATCGAACCCGAAAGTTTCAAGGAGTACACCGAGGGCGACGACCTGCGCTTCCTTGACTGGAACGCATTCGCCCGGCTCGACGATCTGACGATCCGCACCTTTCGCGCCGAGCGCGAAATCGAAGTCAGCATCCTGGTCGACGCCAGCGCTTCGATGGGCCTGCCGCGCGAGGACGACAAGCTGGGCTTCGCGCTGGGCCTGGCGGCTTCGCTCGCCTACGTCGCGATGGCGAGCAACGATGCGGTCCGCCTGGGCGCGTTCACCGCGGCGCGCGGCGGCACGCCGCGCCTGGAGACCTCGGCGCTCCATCGCCGGCGCGAGAGCTACCCCGCCTTTCGCACCTTCGTAGGCACCGTGCGCGCGAGCGGCGCCACCCAGATGGCCGAAGCGATGGGCCGCCTGCTGCTGATGCGCCGGCCGGCCGGCACCGTCATCCTGATCTCCGACTTCCTGGTCTCCGCCAGCGAATACGAACAGGCTCTGCGCGGCCTTTTGCGCGCGCGCCACGAGGTCAAGGTCATCCACGTCCTGGGCGATCGTGAGAGCAGCGGCACTTATCCGCCGGGCCACTATCGCGTGCGCGATTCGGAAACCGGAGAGCTATGCGAGGTCACGCTTGGCGCGAGCGCGGCCGAAACCTGCCGGCGGCGGGCCGAGCGGCTATCGGCCGATCTTGCGGCGTTCTGCGCGGCCAACGGAATCGTATATGCGCGGGCGTTCGGCGCGAGCCATTTCGACGACATCGTGATGCGCGAATTTCCGCGCCTGGGCCTGATGCGGTAGCGCGCGATGGGCCTGCTCAATCCACGCAACCTGGCCTATCTCGCGAGCTTGGCCGTGCTGGTCGCGATTTATTTGCGCGCCCGCGCCAAGCCCACGCTCGAGGTTTCCAGCCTGATGCTGTTCGACGAGATCGCCGCGCCCGTGGCGAGCTCGCGCGTGCTGCGCACCGACCTGATGTTCTGGCTCGAGATGGCCGCGCTCGGCGCGCTCTCGATGGCGCTGGCGGGGCTGTACATCCGGAGCCGGACGCCGGCGGCCCATCATCAGGCCCGCGCGCTGATCTTCGACCTGGGCGCCGGGATGGGTGCGCGCGAAGCCAACGGCACCCGGCTTGACGAGGCACGGCGCCAGGCGCTCGAAATCGTAGCCGCGGCCGGGCCTGGCGACAACTTCAGCGTGATTGGCTACGCGCTGGAGGCCACGATGCATCGCGCTCCAACCTCGCATCTGGCCGACGTCCGCCAGGCGATTGGCGAGCTTAAGCCCGAGGCACTGCCGGCGCGGGCGGCCGCGATGCGGGCGGCGCTGATGCGCGCGCGCGGAACGGCCGAAATCGACCTCTTTGCCGATCGCGCGCCGGCGAGCGACCTGTTGAATTCCGCCGGCGCCGGCACGCACGTGCACGTCCATCAGGTCGGAGAGCCGGCCGTCAATCTCGCGATCGTGGCGCTCGAGCCTGGCACCGTGGGCGCCTCGCCGGGGCGTGTGGTCGTACGCAACTTCTCCGACCGTCCCCAGATTTGCGAAATTGCCCTCGACCTCGACGCGCATGAGCATTTTAAGCACCACCATCGTGCTCGAGCCGCGCGGACAAACCGTGCTGCCCTTCGGTCCGCTCAAGCAGGGCGGCCTGGTCCAGGCGCGCATCGTGACCGACGACGCGCTCGCCGCCGACAACAGCCGCTGGGCCTTTGCGCCCAACGACAAGCCCGACAAGGCGCTGGTGATGTCGCCCAGTCCCGAGGCGCGCGACGATCTGGCGCGGGTGCTGCTGGCCGTCAACCAGGGCCTGATCGTGACCGCGATCGATCCGGTCAAGTTCGATCTCGCGAAAGCCCCGCGCTATCGCCTGGCCGTGCTCAACGACGCCTACGATCCCGGCATCAACGCCGCCGCGCGCCTGATCATCTATCCGCCGCCGTGGCTGGAGCACTCGGCGCCGCCGTCATGGCAGTTCCCGGTGACAGGCACCGTGGCCGTGGCCGAGATGCAGGAGCGCGCCGACGGCGAACAGCTTGGCCAGCCGCTCGCGCTCAGCCCGGCGCGCATCCTGAGTCTGCCGCAATGGATGGACGTGCTGGCGCACGGCACGGGCGCGGGCAGCAACGGATCGTTTCCGCTGGCGGGTTTCGGCTACGACTCACGCGGCGCGATGGGCATGATCGCGTATAGCGTGAACGACCATATGCTGCTCGATCCCGACAAGCTCGAAGCGCTGGTGCTGACCGTGGAGATGGTCAAGCGGCTGCTCGCGCCGCAGGATTTGCAGGTCGTATCGACCGGTGGCTCGGTCAGCGTCCCGGCGGTCGGAGTTGCCAGGATTGTCGCACCCGACGGAGCGGTGAGCGAAGCCAGAGCTGACGAGATGGGCCGCGTGCGCGTGCGGCCGATCGAAGCCGGCCGCTACGAGATCAGTTCGGCCGGCGCCAAGGCGGTGATCTACGCCAACTATTACGACGCCGGCGAATCGGATCTTTCGGCCGCGCCGCCGGCGGCCGCATCTGCCGCGAAAGACGCCCCCGAAACGGCGGCGGCGATGACCGTCCGCGCCGCGACCCAGGTGAAGCCGATCGCGATGTGGCTCGTCGCTTTAGCGCTGGTTGCGATGCTGGTGGAGTCGGCGCTGCTGACGCGCAAGGCGATGCGCTGGAGGGTGCGTGATGTTTGAGCGCCCCGAACTGCTGTGGTTGCTGCTCGCCTTGCCGCTGGCCGCGGCGCCGGGCCTGATGGCCATGCGCGCGGGGCGCCGCGCGGCTGGCGCAGGTGCGGCGGCGCTGCGCACGAGCCTGTTCGTGCTCCTGGTGGCGTTGCTCGCCGGCTTGCGGTTGCCGCTCAAAACGCCGGCGCAGCGGATGTCCGTGGTGGTCGCGATGGATGCCTCGCATTCGATCGCGCCCGACCAGTTCCAGTGGATGCGCCAGCAGCTGGAAGCGTTGCGCGCGGCGATGAGTCCGCGCGACCGGCTTGCGGTGCTCGAGTTTGGCCGCAGCACGCACCTGCTGGCGCCGCTGGGCGACCCGCGCCTGGTGCGCGTCGATCCTTCACGCATCGGCACCGATCCCGGCGGCACCGATATCGCCGGCGGACTGACCACCGCGCTCAGCCTGCTGCCGCTGCAGGACGAAAAACGTATCGTGCTGCTGACCGACGGCAATGAGACCGATGGCAGCGCGACGGCCGAATTGCCCGCGCTGGTCGAGCAGGGCGTGCGGCTCTATGCCGCGGCGCCGCCGCCGTCGGCGGCGGGGCGGGTCGCGATCGTCGATTTTCAAGCGCCCACCCCGGTGCGTGCGCACGCCAGTTTCGCGCTCAGACTCGACATCCTGAGCGAAGCCCGCGCGCCGGCCGTGACGCGCGTGCGGCTGACCAGTAACGGCGAGGAGCTGGGCCATCGCACCGTCGTGCTCCAGCCGGGGCTCAACCGTTTCGCCCTGCCCTACCAACTGGATCGTTATGGCGCCTACCTGCTCAACGCGCGAATCGACGTCGACTCGCCGCTGGTCGCGGTCAATCCCGGCGCGGAGACCGCGGTCTCCGTCATCGGGCCCCCACGCGTGCTGGTGATTTCGACCAGTCCGCCCGACAGCCTGATGAGCGCGCTCAGGCTGCGCCAGTACGAAGTCCAGGAAACGCCGCCGCATGGACTGCCGACCGATCCCGAGACTTATCTCGCCTACCAGGCGGTGATCCTGGTGGACGTGACCGCGGCAGCGCTTACGCCCGACGTTCAAGCGGCGCTCGCGCGCTACGTTGGCGACTATGGCGGCGGGCTAATCGTGACCGGCGACGCGCTGCGCGACGAAAAGTTTCATCAGGGCGAACTGGAAAAGGCGCTGCCGATAACTTTCACTCCGCAGCCGCCGCCGCCCTCGCGCGAACCGATCGCTGTCTACCTGTTGATCGATCGCTCCAACTCGATGAGCTACAACTCGCGCTATCCGGCCGTGCGCGACGGCGAGCGCATCCGCTACGCCAAAGAGGCCGCCATCGCGCTGATCAACCAGCTCGACGACACTGACTACGCGGGCGTGATCGCGTTCGACTCGGAACCCTACGTGCTATCGCATCTGCGCCCGGTGGGCGAAGACCGCACGGAGCTGACCCATCGGATCGAGCGGCTGGAACCCGGCGGTGGCACCGACTTCAAGGAGTCACTGGAAATCGCCGAGCGCGAGATTTTGGGGAGCGGCATCCCGGTGCATCAGGTGATCCTGCTCACCGACGGCGACACCAATCGCCAGTATCACGATCATGATGAACTGATGGCCGATTTCGATAAGCAGCACATCTCGGTGTCGACCATCCGCATCGGACCCGACCTCGAAAACCTCCGCCTCCTGCAGGATTTCGCCAAGAATACCGGCGGCACCTTCTACCGTGTCGAGGACATCCGCAAGCTGCCCCTGCTGCTCGTCCACCTGACCAACCAGGCGATCTCCGACAAGCGCCATGAGCAGAGCCATCTCGAGTACGCAGGCGAAAGCACGATTTTAAGCGGCATCAGCGAGCATGAAATTCCGCCGATCGGGCTGTTCGCGACCACCGTGCCCAAGGACGGCGCCGCCGTGCCGCTTCGCATCAGGCGTAACGACACCGCCTCGCCACTGCTGGCCGCATGGCAGTACGGCCTTGGGCGCAGCGCCGTCTTCGCCGCCGACACCGACTCGACCGCGTCGCTCAGTTGGGTGCGATGGAACCGCTACGCGGAATTCTGGTCGCAGCTCGCGAGCTGGGTGATGCGCCAGGGGGATTCGGGACCGTTCAGCTTGCGCGTGCATAACGCTGCGGGTGGCGTGCTCAGCCTGCAGGCGGAAAAGGCCGACAATGGACCGGTCAACAACCTGGTCTGCCGAATCAGCGGTGCGGGCGACGCGGCGGGCAATGCGATCGACGTGCCGATGACCGAGTCCGGCCGCGCAGTGTACGCCGGCGAGTCCGCCCCGCTGAGGCGCGGCAAGTACAACGTGACGCTGATGGTCAAGGACGGCGACACTGAGCGCGTGCTGGTGCGGCGTGAGGTCGCGGTGCCCGAGGCGGGGCCGGCCGACCAGGCGGAGCTCAGGCTGCGGCCGGCCAACCTCGATCTGCTACGCGAGCTGGCGCGAGCAACCGGGGGCGCGGTCGGCGCGCCGGCGGCGCAGATGCTCGAACCACAGGGCCAACTGGTGACGCTCTATCGCGACGCGAATCCCTACCTGCTGCCGCTGGTGATCGTACTGCTGTTGGGCGAAGTCTTCGTGCGCCGCCGCTATCTCGGCGACTGACGACACTGCTTACCGGCCGCGGCGCGCGGTCAGCTTTTGGTCCAGGTGCGCGAGGCGTTCGGCCGCCGCGGCGAGCGTCTGATCGCTCTTCGAAAATGTGAACCGCAGCATCCGATGGCCCAGTTCGTTGCGATGGTAGAAGCTGGAGCCCGGAACCGCGGCTACGCCGACCGCGTCGAGAAAAAAGTCGGCGGCCTCGAAGTCGTCACGAAACCCAAGCTCGCCGATGTCGGTCATGATGTAGTAGGCGCCCTGCGGCATCCAGCATCGCAGCCCCGCGCCCTTGAGCGCGGCGAGCAGGACCGCGCGCTTGCGCTCATACATCGCTTTCAACTCGGCGTAAAACGACTCGGGCATCGCGAGCGCCGCGGCGCCGGCCTCCTGCAGCGGATGCGGCGCGCCGACGGTCAGAAAATCGTGGACCTTGCGGATCGCTCCGGTCAGCCGCTCGCAGGCGATCGCATAAGCCAGCCGCCAGCCGGTTATCGAGTAGGTCTTGGAGAGCCCGCTGATGGTGATGGTGCGCTCGGCCATCCCGGGCAGGCTGCCGATCGACAGATGACGCGCGCCGTCATAGATGATGTGCTCGTAGATCTCGTCGGTCACCGCCAGCGTATCATGGCGCCGGCATAGCTCGGCGATGAACTCCAGTTCGGCGCGGCTGAAGACTTTGCCCGAAGGATTGTGCGGCGTATTGATGACGATCGCCTTGGTGCGCGGGCTGAAAGCGGCTTCGAGCTCGCCGCGATCGATCGCGAAGTCAGGCTCGCGCAGTGCCACGTAACGCGCGGTCGCGCCGGCCAGGATCACGTCGGGGCCGTAGTTCTCATAGAACGGCTCGAAGATGATCACCTCGTCGCCCGGGTTGATCACCGCGAGCATCGTCGCGACCATCGCCTCGGTGGCGCCACAGGTCACGGTGACGTTGCGATCGGGATCGCATTCAAGCCGATTGTAGGCGCGCGCCTTGTCGGCGATCGCGCGCCGGAAGTTGGGTGAGCCATGCGTGATCGCATACTGGTTGTAGTCCTCATCGATCGCGCGCTTGGCCGCCTCCTTGAGTTCCGCGGGCGCGGCAAAATCGGGGAACCCTTGCGCCAGGTTGACTGCGCCGCGGGCGAGCGCCCGCCGCGTCATCTCACGGATGACCGATTCGGTGAACAGACGTGTCTTGTGTGATATGTCGGTCGGCATCGCTCGCACAGTCTACGCGCGCCGCGCTACGACCGCCAAGCGGCCACCGGCAGGCGTAATCGCGGCGGCGGCACCAAAAATTGCAGGCGCATCTGGCGCCCGCGCGTCTTTATGGCGGCAGGGGAGTACCCTGCGCGGCGAGGATTGAATTGCGACGATCGCCTGCTGCGGCGACGGACTCGGCGAAGTACGTCTCCGGAGGGCTCAGTGACCGATTTCGGCCCGCAACTCCTCGAGTTGCGCGGCGCCCTGCTGCAGGCGCCATTCATCGATCGCTTCAACATTGAAGCGCCAGTCACTGCCAATCTTGAATCCTGGCAACTGCCCCTTTTTTAGCAGGCGATAGATCGTCGAGCGATGTACGCGCAGATATTCAGAGAGCTCGTTGACCGTCAAAACTTTTGCGCCAGTCGATGGCATCTTTCCTATCCCCTTTGGAGCAAACTAATCCCCAACCTCCACCCTGTGGTATACCGACCCCGGTCTTATTATGCCAATCTTCGGCATTGATATGCATTATTAGGATAGATTTTTCAAAAATGAAAGCCCTTTTGGAACCGCGCAGGGAACTTTTTTTGATATTGCTCACTGAGAGGGCACTCGGTAACCCGTAACGTGCAGAATGCGACTTGGAAGGGTTAAAGTAGGCGTAAACTTACACAGGCGATCAACGGACGAAGATCAACGGTGCGCGAGCATTTCTTGGACCATCGCAGGCCCCGCTTGTTCAATCGGACGCGCGCGAATAGGTTCGATCGGGGATGGCTCCGCAGGTGAGGATCGGCGCTTCCGGCTTCAGCTACAAAGAATGGCTCGGAGCCTTCTACCCGCCCAAGCTGCCGGGTCCGAAGATGCTCGCCTACTATGCCGAGCGCCTGCCAACGGTCGAGATCAACTACACGTTTCGTGCGATGCCGCGGCGCGCGATGCTCGAGCGATGGGCGCAGCAGACTCCGGCGCAGTTCCGCTTCGCGCTCAAGGCGCCGCAACGTATCACGCACTTCGCGCGCCTGCGCAACACCGCCGAGACCACCGGCTTCTTCGCCGAGACCGCCGCCGTGCTGGGCGAGCGCCTGGGCCCCGCGCTGTTCCAGCTTCCGCCCGACTTCGGCCGTGACGTGCCTCTCCTCCGCGAGTTCATCGCGATGCTGGGCGGGCGCCTGCGTGCGGCCTTCGAGTTCCGCAATAGCTCGTGGTTCGACGACGACTCGGCACTGCGGGCGCTAAGCGACGGCGGCGCCGCACTGTGCATCGCCGAGAGCGATCGCCTGGCGAGCCCCGTCGAGCGCACCGCTCCCTACGTTTACGTGCGGCTGCGCAAAGAAACCTACGACGACGCGGCACTAAAGGAATGGGCCGCGCGCCTGGCGCGCCTGGGAGAAGGCGCTGAAGAGATCTACGTCTTCTTCAAGCACGAAACCGGCGCGCCTGATCTCGCCGCGCGCCTGAGGCGCCTGCTCGCCCAAGACGTCTGATCTCCACGACATTTCGATATGACATCGCGATATGACATCTCGACGACCATCTGATGACCTCTGAACAAACACCCGTAGCGGCAGCCGCACTGCCAGCCGGCGAGTACCGCTACGAGCTGCGCCGCGGCGGCGAACTGATCGCAATCGAGGAGGAAACGCTTTGCCCCGGCTTCATGCGCGGCGTGCGGCACACTCCCGACGGGCTCAACCGCCACGAGGTCGAGGCGCGCCTCGACGCCGGCGGTTTTATCGCGTCTGTCGCGGTGCGCTACAGCCGTGGGCCATTCAAGCGCAGCGCCAGCTACGAGGCATCCGGCGATCTCATCCGCGGCCATCTCATCGCGGCCGGCGGCCGTGAAGAGGTGAGCTCCAAGCTCGGCCGCATGCATGAGGTCGACGCCGACCTGATGCTGTGCAAGGCGCTGATCATCGCGCACGTCCGCGCTCGCGGTCAGGCGCGATGGATTGGGCGGGTCGCGACGATCGACCCGAATACGCTGGTGGCCTCCTCGCCCAAGCAGACCTACCGCCGGCGCGACGAGGCGGGGCGGCTATGGATTTTCGAGCCGCGGATGGGCGACGCGGAGGAATTCGAACTCGACGAGGCGGGCCGCGTGGTGCGCCGCCGCGCGCGCGACGCCGCCGAAACCACGCTGGTCAGCTTCGTTGCCGCTGCCGCTTGAGACTTCGCGGTCGGACTCGGCCGCGGACGCTCAGGCCGCCATCCGGTCGCGCGGCATCCGGCAATCGCCGTCGAATTGCGCGCCTTCATTGAGGATCAGGCTCGGCGTGTTGATCGTGCAGTGCAGCCGCGCCGAGGACATCAGCTCCAGGCGCTGGCGCACCACGATTTCGCCAGTGACGGTGCCGGCGATCGTAAGCCGCGCCGCCGTAATCTTGGCCGAGACCACCGCGCCTTCGGCGATCACGACCTCATCGCCAACTATCTCGCCATCGGCCTCGCCCTCGATTCGCACGGTACCGTGAAAATGCAGATTCCCCGAGACTTTGGTGCCCTTACCGATCCGCGACTCTTCCGCTGCAGCCATTTCTCCCCCCTTGGATAGACGGCAAACCAAAAACCAAACTCAAAAAACTATGCCGACAAAATCGTCGCTGTGCAAACTTTTGGAGAAAAATCGTGGCTCGTCGCCGGACCTGGGCTTTTGGTAGTCTCGCATCGATGGGCGAATTCGACGGCAAGGTGGCTATCGTGACCGGTGGCACGCGCGGCCTGGGGCGCGCAACAGCGCTTAGATTAGCGCGTGGTGGCGCGACGCTGGCGCTCAACTACCGCCGCGATGAGCAAAGTGCACGGTACGCGCTGGAGGAGATTCGCGCCTTCGCGCCGCGCTCCATATTGGCGCAGGCCGACCTTGGCGAGGACGAGCAGGTGCGCGCGATGGTCCGGCGCGTGGGCGAAGAGCTTGGCCGCGTCGATATCCTGATCGCGAATGCGGCCGCCACCGCGTTTCGCCCGCTGCTCGAGCTCAAGCCGCATCACCTTGCCCGCACCTTCAACCTGAGCGTCGGTGGTTTCGTCGCGGCGGTGCAGGAGAGCGCGCGCTTGATGAACGCGGGCGGCCGCGTCGTGATGATCTCAGGAATCGACTCGATTCGCTTTACCGCCGGACATGGCGCCCTGGGCGCGGCCAAGGCGGCGCTGGAGAGCATGGTGCGCGACTTCGCCTTCGAGCTCGGCCCGCGCGGCATCACGGTCAACGGCGTCAACTTCGCGCTGATCGACAGCGACTCGTCGCGCCTCTACATGGGCGACGATTTCGAACGGATCGCGCGGGCCGCGGCGGAGCGCTCGGCGCTCAAACGCATCCCCAGCGCCGACGAGATCGCGGCCGTGGTCTGTCTCCTCTGTATGCCCGACGCCGCCTTTCTCACCGGACAAACCATCATGGTTGACGGCGGCCTTTCGCTGGCCTCGCCGTTCGTGCCTTGATCGCGCAAAGATTTTGGAAGATCCGCAAAAATCACGCCGCGACTAGCGGCCCCGCTCTCGATCACACCCGGCAGAGCAGTCCGCCGTCGATCGCGATCGCCTCGCCGGTGACGAAGCCCGACGCCGGCGAAGCCAGGTAGAGCAGCGCGCCGGCCAGTTCTTCGGGCTTCACCAGGCGCTTGTACGGCAGGTACTTGAGCAGGTTGGCCGCGAACTCGTCGTTGGCGAGCGCCGGGCTTCCCTCCTCGGTCATCCACCCCGCTTCGAGCAGGTTGATCCGGATTTTCTCGCGCGCCCACTCCAGCGCCAGCGCGCGCACCAGGTTCGCCACCGCGCCCTTGGCCGCGCAATAGAGCGACGCGCCGGGGACGCCGCGTTCCGCGAGCACCGAGCTGATGACCACGATCGAGCCGCCGCGCTGATGCATCGCGCGCGCGCCCTCCTGGCACGCCATCCACACGCTCTTCACATTGCGTTCCATCACGCGATCGAAAATCGCGTCGTCGCCCGCCTCGGCCGGCGCATAGTAGGGCGCATCGAGCGCCGTCACCATCACGTCGAGCCCGCCCAGCCGCTTGACCGCGTTGTCGATCGTCGAACGTACGTCGGCGCGGATGACCGCGTTCTGTATCTGGGTTATCGGCGCGGCCTTGGCGCCCGCCGCCTGCACCGCCTTGACCGTCTCCTTGATCTGCTCGTCGGTGCCGGGCTCTTGGGAGGCGATCATCAATTTGGCTCCGGCCTCGGCTAGCGTCGCGGCGGCAACGCGGCCAGCCGGATGCTCCGCGCCGATAACCAACGCCGCCTTGTCGGTCAGCGTGAAATCATTCAGTCCCTGGGGAAGCGCCATGATGCCCTCGCCTGCCTTCACGTGGTCGGCTGCGGCGCGACGCCGGTGGGCGTGATGCCGCCGGCCAGGCCGCCGCCGTCGATCTTGATGAGCGCGCCATTGATGTGATTGGAAGCTTCCGAGCTTAGGAAAATCGCCAGCGGACCTACGTCCGCGTCCTCTCCGCCGCGGCCCATCGGGATAAACTTGCCGCCCTTGAAGAACGCCATCAGGCGTTCGTTGTGCGGGAAGATGCCGGGCACGATGCAGTTGGTCTGGATGTTGTAGTCGGCGTAGGTCAGCGCCATCGAGCGCGTCAACTGCAGCACCGCGCCCTTGGAGCAGGCGTACATGTAGTTATGCTTGCCGCCGCGCAATCCGTAGCCCGAGGCGACGTTGATTATCTTGCCGCGTTTTTGCTTGAGCATCTGCGGAATCACCGCGCGGCAACCGTAGAACTGGCTGGAGAGGTTGACGTCGATGCCGCGGCGCCATTCGTCGTCGCTTATCTGATCGATGGTCTTGCCGAAGGAGTCCTCGCCGGCGCCGGCGTTGTTGATCAGCACGTCGACCTTGGCGAACTCCTTGACCGCCGCCGCGACCATCGCGTTCACGTCCTCCGAGCGCGAGACGTCGGTTGGCACGATCAGGCACTTGCGCCCAAGCTTGCGCACCTCGGCGGCGGTTTCCTCGAGTTGCTCGACCGTGCGCGCCGCGGCGACGATGTCGGCGCCGGCCCCGGCTAGCCGCGTCGCCATCGCGCGGCCCAGGCCGCGGCCGGCTCCGGTGATGATCACGAGCTTGCCGTCGAGTTTGAGATTGTCGGCAACCATGCTTCCTCCCGCATGCGCACGCGTCGTTGCATAGCGCGCGTCGTTGCATCGCGTCCTTGATAGACGCCGTGCCGCCCGCCCGCGCACCGCTATCTCTAGCTACTAACACAGCCGCACCACGCCCAGAAAGTTACATCTGCCAGCAACGCGAAAGGGCCCTTTTGACCGCGTGGCGGAACACGGCATATATTCAGAGATAAGGAGCGAAAGCGATGGCGATTAACATCACGATGTTCTCCGACTTCATCTGACCCTTCTGCTATATCGGCTTCGCCGTGTTGCGAAAGCTCAAGCCCGAATTCGATTTCACCTTGCGTCACCGCGGCTTTCAGATTCATCCGGAATGGCCGGCGGAGGGGATGCCGGCCGAACAGTGGCGGCCCGACATGGACCCCAAAACACGCGAGGCACTTTGGGACCGGATAGGCTCGATGGGCGCGGCGGCTGGGGTGGAAATGAAAGCGCCACGCACGCTCGCCAACTCGATGCTGGCGCTGCAGGCGGGCGAGTTCGCGGCGGAGGCGGGCGTAGCCGAAGCCTTCGAGGATCGCGTCTTTCGCGCGTACTTTAACGAAGGGCTGAATATCGGCAAGCGCGACGTGCTCCTTGACCTCGGCGCGGAAGTTGGGCTCGACCGCGCGGCGCTGGGCGAGGCGCTCGATTCGGGCAAGTACGCGATGCGTATAAAGAACCACGCGCAGGCGGCGAACCAGCTTGGCATCAGCGGCGTGCCGACTTTTCTGATCGGCGATTGGCCGCTGGTCGGCGCGCAAAGCGAAGACGTGATGCGCCGCGTGTTGCAACGCGCACGCGAAGTGCTTGACGCATCGAAGTAGGTGATTCGGCTCGACCTCAGAGGCGTCAAATGTCCGCTCAACTGGGCGCACGCCAAGGTGCGGCTGGAGCGGATGGCGCCCGGTGAAACGCTGGAATTGACGCTCGACGATCCACGCGGCGCGCGGGATATTCCGCGTGCGGCCGAGGCCGAGGGCTACGCCATCGTGGAGACGCGTGCGGTTGACGGAATCTGGGTACTCAGAATCGAAAAGTAGCCCGCGAGTGCTATTCTTCGAGTCGAAGTTCGAGATTACATCCCAATCAGATCGGCCCGCTCGATAACGTGACGGATGCCGCGTACGGACGCGACGTCGATCATCACACCCTCGTAGGTCACGGCGCCCAGGCCGTCAGCCTCGGCCTTGGCATAGACCTCGGCCATCTTGCGTGCGCGCGCGACCTCATCCTTGGTCGGCGAGTAAACTTCGTTGGCGAGATCGATCTGGCTCGGATGAATCGCCCATTTGCCGACGAAGCCGAGGATCGAGGCCCAGGTCGCCTCGCGCCGGTAGCCGTCGGGGTCGTGAAAGTCGGCGAAGGGCCCGTCGATCGCGTCGATTCCCGCCGCGCGCGCCGCGACCACAATTTTGTTGCGCGCGTAGTGCCACATGTCACCCGGATAGCCCGCGGCGCCCTTGGCCGGAAAGCGCACGCCTTGCGAAGCGCTGAAATCGCCGGGGCCGAAAATGATCGCTTCCAGCCGCGGCGTGCAGCGCGCGATCTCTTCGACGTTGATCAGCGCCTGTACTTCTTCGATCAGCACTTCGAGCCCGATACGCCGCTTACGCTTGAGCCTCATCTCGACACCCGACAGCAGCGTATCGACGAACCAGAGGTCGCGCGGCGCCTTGACCTTCGGAATGATTATCAAGTCGAGGTTGTCGCCGGCCTTCTCGGCAAGCTCGATCACTTCCGCGTAAGCATATTCGGTCTCGACGTTGTTGATCCGCACGGCGCGGGTCTTCTTGCCCCAATTAAGGCCGTTGAGCGCGTCGATAACCCGCTTGCGTGCGGCGACCTTTTCGTTGGGCGCGACCGAGTCCTCGAGGTCGAGGAAGACGAGGTCGGCGTTGCTCGCCGCCGCGCGCTCGATCATCCGTGGATTGCTGCCGGGGGTGGAAAGCTCGGACCTGCGTAGACGCATCGTTGTGATCCTTCTGTAGTGCTCGCCTGTCCAGCGCTCGCACCTGTGTAGTGTTTGCCCTTGCGCCCGCTCCGGCAGCGCACGTCCGCCGCGGCCGGCTATCGCCGGCGGCGCGGACGTGCGCCGCCTTTCTTCGCCGCCGAGGCGCGAGCGCGCACCGCGCGCCGCGCCGGCGGCTTCTGCCGCGCCGCCGCGCCGCGCTTAGGCGCGCGCGAGCGGGCCGGCTTCGCCGGCGCGCTCGCGCGCGGCCGAAACGCGCGGCGCTTGAGCAACACGCGCCGCTCGCCCTCGAACACCACCTCGCCGCGCTCGTTCACTCCCCAATGGCGAAAGCGCACTTCGCCGACCTCCGCGCGGTTGTACCGCGCGAGGTCGGGCCGCCCTGCCGCGGCCGCGTCGAAGTCGCGCTTTTCCATCACTTCGGAAAACGCATAGAGCGTGTCGCCGTGCAGCACCGGCGTTCGAAATCGAATCTTGTCCAGCGCGAGCTCGGCCAGCGCCTGCTCGCCCGTATCTTCCATCGCAAGCCCGATCACCAGCGAGGCCGTGACGCCGCCGAAGGTGATGCGATGGCCGATCGGGTTGGACGCCATCAGGTGCTCGTTGAAATGGCCCTGCGCCGTGTTCATCACCAGGTTGGTGATGAGCACGTTGTCGATCTCGCCGACGGTCTTGCCGCGCGCGTGCTCGTAAACGTCGCCGAGGTTGAAGTCCTCGAAATAATTGTCGCGGCCGGTCAGGCTCTGCGGCCCTGACGCGAATCCATTTCCGGTCTCCGATGCCATCTTGCGCGCTCCCGCCTAATCTTGCTCCGGCCAAGTCCTGCTCCGGCCTAGTCTTGCGGCCCGAGCAGCCGATCCGAAATGACGCGGAGCTGGATTTGCGAGGTACCCTCGAAAATCTTGGTCAGCCGCGCGTCGCGCCAGTAGCGCTCGATCGCGAAATCCTTGGTGTAGCCGTAGCCGCCGTGAATCTGCAACGCGTCGCTGGTCACCCGCTCGGCCATCTCGGAGGCGAACCACTTCACCATCGAGGCCTCCTTATCGCAGCGCCGTTTGCTGTCGACTTCGTTGGCGACGAAGTACATCAGTTGGCGCGCGGCCTCGATATTGGCGGCCATCTCGGCCAGCTTGAAGCGGATCGCCTGGAAGTCTCCGATCGGATGGCCGAACTGCGAGCGGCGCTTGGCGTACTCGACGGAATCGTCCAGCGCGCCGCGCGCGAGGCCGATCGCGCGCGCCGCGGTGTGCACCCGCGCGGTCTCCAGCCCCGACATCATCGCGTAAAACCCGCGCCCTTCTTCGCCGAGCAGCGCCGCGGCCGGCAGATGAAAGTTGTCGAAGTGCAGCTCGAAAGTCTTCCAGCCGAAGTAGCCGATCTTGCGAATCGGCGATCCGGTAATCCCGGGCGGAAAGCTGCCGCGTTCTTTTTGGATCAGGAACTGGCTGATGCCGACGTGGCGGCGCTTGGGATCGGTCGGCGGCGAAGTGCGCGCGAACAGCACGATATAATCGGCGCCGTCGGCAAACGTGCACCAGGTCTTGGTGCCGTTGATAATCCATTCATCGCCCTGGCGCGTGGCCTTGCAGGCCACATTGGCGAGATCCGATCCCGCGTCGGGCTCGGACAGCGAAAACGCGCCAAGCCATTCGCCGCGTGCGATTTTCGGAAAATAGCGGCGCTTGTCCTCTTCGGTAACGCCGCCCCATAGCGAGTTGCCGCGCGCGATGATGCTGGCGACGCTCATCCAGGCCCGCGCCAGCTCCTCGGTCACCAGCGCGTATTCGAACGCGCCGAGTCCCAGGCCCCCGTATTCCTCGGGAATCAGGATGCCGAAGTAGCCCAGTTCGGCCATCTTGTCGCGCAGCGACATCGGGATATCGCCCTGCTCGGGGTCGAGCTTGTTGGCGATGGGCAGGACCTGCTCGAGCGCAAAGTCGCGCGCCATCTGCTGGATGAGCTTGCGCTCCTCGGTGATGTAACTCATGGACGGGGATTCCTCTTGCTCACTAGATTGGTGCGGCGGAAATCGATCACCAGTTCGCCGCGGCTGTTGTGGCCCTCGGTGTGCCAGCTCACGATTCCGCTCTCGGGCCGGCTCGTCGACTCGCGCTTGTCCAGCACCGTGCTGCGCGCGTTCAGCGTCTCGCCGGGATAAACCGTACGATGGAATTTCAGATCGTCGACGCCCAGGAACAGTCCGCCCGCCTCGCTCAGGTCCTCAACCGAGAGTCCGAACACGGTCAGGAAAACCAGCATCGGGTTCAATACGACGCCGCCGTGGCCGTGGGCTGCCGCGTACTCGGCGTTGAAGTACAGCGGGTTGAAGCTGAGCGTCAGGGTTGAGAACAGGCTGTTGTCGCCGTCGTTGAGCGTGCGGCCCCAATGATGATGGTAGACGTGGCCGAGTTCGAAATCCTCGTAGTGATTTCCCTTGGGCCATTTTTTGGCCCGCGATTTGAAATCTTCACTCATCCCGATGCTCCGAATTCATCCGTCCGAGCCTGTTGGCCCTGGCGGTTCGTGCCGATGCTCCCGGTCACACGAGCCGATCACACGATGTAAGACAACCGGCGCATATATTGGCGAGTTTGGCCCCGTGCTGGCAAGGCTCTGGGCGCCGCGTGCGGCGGCGGAACCCGGCGGCGTTTGCGCCCGTTAATATTCTTACGCGCCCCCACGCACGGGGGCCGCGGCGAACCTGTCTTGGACCGTATGCGATGCGCGTGGTATCGTTTATTCAAGCAGCAGGAGAAACCCAGGAGAGGATGAGTATGCGCAAGTGGATGACCTCGATAGCTCTGCTGGCGGTTTTGGCCCTCGCGGGCGCGCTGCCAGCGATCGCCGGCAGCGGCTCTTCCGCATGGGACAAGCTTTCCACGATGCTCACCGGGAAGCATGAGGACGATAAATTCAAGCTCATGCACGTCGCCGATCTCGCGGCGCTCAGGGCCGACCCGAACTCGCATGTCGTAATCCTCGACGCCAATGTCGACACCACGCGCGAAAAATACGGCGTGATCCCGGGAGCGCGTCTGCTCACCACCTACGACAAATATGATGTGGCGACGGAACTGCCATCCGCCAAAAATGCCAAACTGGTCTTCTACTGCGCCAACACGCGTTGAATGGCCTCGCATGGGGCCGCCCGGCGGGCGGTCGCGGCAGGTTACACGGACGTGAGCGTGATGGTGGACGGAATCAAGGGATGGGACGAAGCCGGCCAGCCACACGACGCCGCGGCCTCGGCTCAACACGCAGGGATGTGAACGTTGGCTCGTTCGTAGTCGATGATCTAGCGATAATCATTTTTCTTCGCGCCTTTTCGAGACCAGAGGTCGCGTGGCGCGGCTGACCGGAAGGTCTCCGGAGGCCCGCGACGCCGCGCCACGCGAGATCACGCCGCGCGCGATCGCGCTTGGCCTGATGCTCGCGTTGCTGCTCGGCGCGGCCAACGCCTACCTCGGGCTCTACGCGGGGCTAACCGTCTCGGCCAGTATCCCGGCCGCGGTGATCTCGATGGCGGTGCTGCGAGCGCTCGGCGGCGCGACGATTCTCGAGAACAACGTGGTGCAAACGATAGCGTCGGCCGGGGAAGCGGTCGCGGCGGGCGCGATTTTCACTTTTCCCGCGCTGGTGGTGCTGGGCGAGACCGGCGCGCTGCCCTACCGCGACGTCACGATGCTGTGTGCGGCGGGCGCCACGATGGGCAGTCTGCTGGTGGTCTTTCTGCGCCGCGCCTACATCGTCGAGGAGCGTCTGCCGTTTCCCGAGGGCGTCGCGTGCGCCGAGGTCCTGCGCGCCGGCGAAGCCGGAGGGGCGAGTGCGTTGCCGCTTTTGTGGGGCGGGCTCGCCGCGGCCGCGCTCAAGGCCTCACAGGACATCGTCGGCGCGATACCGGGCGCCGTGCAGTCCGCGCGATGGATCGGGACGCGCGTGCTCGCCGGATCGGCCGACATCTCGGCCGCGCTTCCGGCCATCGGCTATATCATCGGCATTCGAATCGCGAGCCTGGTTTTCATGGGCGGCGCCTTCGCCTGGCTGGTCGCGATACCAATCATGAGCGCGTCGCATCCCGAGTTGCGCAATCTCGATCCCCAGGCGGCGGCGCATGCAATATGGAGCGGACAGGTGCGCTATCTCGGCGTGGGCGCGATGCTGGTCGGCGGACTCGCGACGCTGTGGCGTTTGCGCGGCCCGATCGGACGCGCACTCGGCGAGAGTATCCGGATGGCGCGCACGCCTGGGGTCGCGGCCGTGGCGCGCGAGGACCAGGACCTCTCGACCACGGCGGTGCTCGGCGCGGTCGCGCTCGCGATCCCGCTTATCTTTGCGATCTGCCTGATTCTATCGGGCAGCGTGTTCCTTAGCGCGGCGCTCGCGATCGCGCTCGCGTTCATCGGCTTCTTCGCGACCGCGATCGCCGGCTACCTGACCGGAATCGTCGGCGCGTCGAACAATCCGGTTTCCGGCGTAACGATCATCGTGCTGCTCGCGATCGCCCTGCTGCTGAAATTGTGGGGCGTGCCGGCCGGTATCGGTCCGCACCTGGCGATCATGGCCGGCGCGGTGGTATGCACGGCGGCCGCGATGGCGGGTGACTCCTTGCACGACCTCGCGACCGGATTCCACGTCCGCGCGACGCCGCGCGCGCTCGAGATTTCCGTGTTGCTGGGCGCACTGGCCTCGTCGCTGGTGATGGCGCCGATCCTCAATATGCTGATTCGCGGCTATGGAATCGCCGGCACACCGGGCGCGCGCGCCGGTGCGCTGGCCGCGCCGCAGGCCTTCCTGATGGCCAAAGTGGCGCAGGGCGTTTTCGAGGGCGGATTGCCGTGGGGCGTGGTCGCCGCGGGCGTGCTGCTCGCCGTGGCGCTGGTCGCCGTCGATCGGATGTTGGAGCGGCGCGGCGCGCGCTGGCGGACGCCGGTGATGCCGGTCGCGATCGGGCTTTACCTGCCGTTGGGGCTGAGTGTGGCGATCTTCGTGGGCTCGCTCGCCCGGCTGACGCGCCGCGAGGGCGACCGCGACAGCAATAGCGGCCCTGGGCTGCTGTTCGCGGCCGGACTGGTGGCCGGCGAGGCGCTGATGGGCGTGCTGAGCGGCGCGCTCGTGACCGCCGGCCTCAAACTGCCACTGATGTGATGGCAGACCCCTAAATAGGGGATTGATCGCCGCGGCTTGGCAGATGATAATAATTATCAATGACGGAAGTTAAACTCCTTGGCGGGCAGGGGCGTGGCGATTACGCCGAAGCCAGGCTCGCGGAATTCGTCGCCAACTGCCGGCGCAAAAAGATGGCGGTGACGCCGCAGCGGCTTGCCGTGCTGCGCGCGCTACTGGAGTCGGGCGACCATCCGCGCGCTGACCGCATCTACGCCCGCGTCCGCCGCGAACATCCGCGTATCTCGCTCGCCACCGTCCATCGCACGCTCGAGCGCCTGTGCGATGTCGGCGAGGCGCGCAAGGTCACGCCGCTGCACGAGACCGCGCGCTACGACGGCAACACTCGCCCGCATCATCACGTCGTCTGCGTGCGCTGCAAGCGGGTCGAGGATGTCGAGGCGCCCGAGTTCGACACCTTGCTCGCCGGGCGGCAAACGCTCGGTGAATTTCAGTTGCTCGGATGCTCGGTCGAGGTGCGCGCGCTGTGCCATCGATGCCGCAAGCGCACGGCCAGCCGTTCCCCCTCCTTAGTCTGAGCACGCTTGCGGCGCTGGGTTATCATCGCCGCGATACTCATCGTATCCGTGCATGGAGCGCTGTTGTTCTCCACGCTGACGGACTGGCGCGTCACGCTCGACTCCGGTTATCACGTTTCACTCGCGCGCGCATACGGCGAGCACGGTCTCGTCGTGTGGGACCAGATCAATTTCGGGCCTGCCGGACGGCCCAATTTGCAAGCCCCGCTGATGCACGTGGCGGTCGGCGCGATCGGCCGCGCGATGGGCGGAACGGGACGCGACTATGTGCTCGCCAACGCGATGCTCGCCGCGATGCAGTGGGCGGCGGCGATAGCCACGGCGGCGTTCTTCGCGCTGTTGCTTGGCGGAGAATGGGCGATGCTGCTTGCGGTGGCGCTGCTCGGCGGCGCGGGCTTCGCCGCGGCCTCGTTCGCGGTCGGAATTCCCTCGGGATGGCTCTTCATCCTGATTCCGTGGGCGATCCATTTCTTTCTGCGCCGGCGTCTTGTGTTGGCGGCGGTCGTCGCTTCCGCCGCGATCTACGTCCACATCGCGGGTCTCGTCACGGTGCCCCTTGGGATTGCGATGGCCGCCGTGCTCAGCCGCCGGTGGCGCGATCTCGTTGTTGTCGGCCTCGCGATCGCAATCATCACCGCCCCCTATTGGTTGCATTGCCTGCGCTACGTCGGATGGTTCAGCGGGGTGCGCAATTACTCGGCGTTGGTGTTCGATCCGATGCTCGACGTGCTCGGACTCGTCGGTCTTATCGCAGCACTCAGGCATCCGCGCGACAATGCGCTGCTGGTCGCCTGGGCGGCCGCGCCCCTGGCGTGGCTCTTCGAGGATCCGGGCCGCTTCGTCCTGCAATCGGGACTGGCGGCAAGCGTGCTCGCGGCTGTTTGGCTGGCCGCACGGCTCGCTGAAATGCGCGAGTCGCGCCGCGTCGTCTGCGTTACCACAATCGCCGCGATCGCCACGCTCTGTCCGTTTGGCATGCCTGCGCTTGCGGCGGAAACGGCGTGGGCGGTAGGAATTCGTTATCCGCGGGCGATGAATTGGCAAGACGCCGAGGCGCTCGCCGGCGCGATCGCGCATCACGGTTCCGCACGACTACAGGCTAGACAACTGGTCGCCGACTACCAGCCCGCGAAATGCCCTGCGATCGCGGTCTACGCCACGATCGCCTGTGAAAAGGACCATTGGGTTGAAGTGCAACCGCCGATCGATCCGGCCGACGCGCTCTCGGCCGCGAGCAAGGTCTACGTGCTGCCGCTTGCAGCCGGCGACCCCGCGCTCGAAGCGATGGCGCGGCGCGGATGGCTCCGCGCGTGGGGCGGCGCGACCGATTCAACCGTGGTGACGCTCAGCGCACGCGCTTCGCTTGACACCGCATCCGCGGCCGCCGGACAAATTGTCGCGCCCGAGGCCGCCTGGCTTTCCTCGCATGCCATCAACAACTCGTTTCGCGGCGGCGAGTGGCTGGCGATGCTCTCGCCGGCCAAGTTACGCGCGCGCCGGGCGCAACTGCTAGAGCAACGCGAACGCGCGGGGCGAATTCAACTGGCGCTCATCGTCTATGCCTATGCGTTGGAGCCCGGTTTTCCGCAGCCGGCGGCGCGGATGAGGCGCGCGGCACGCGACTTCGGCGTGATTGCGAGTTTGCTCAGCGACGGCCTCGCGCTCGGCTGGGAAAGCGACGCGGCCACGGCGCGGCTTCGATGGCGGTTGGGTTTGCTCTCGAGTGCAGCGCAATCGATGGATCGGCAGCCGCCTCCGGATGCGGAGTTCGAGCGCGCGCTCGACGAGACGCTGGATGTTTACCTCGTGACCAAGGGCACCGCATTCTTCGAGCGCCCGCCCGGCGACAATTCACCTTCGTTCTTTGGGCTGCCGCATTGATTTCGAAGCGCGAGCGCGGATCGTTCGTCTCACCGCAGGCCCGGTACTCGCGGCGGGCGCGCGATTTTTGCATAATGACCGCGACGTTCGTGCCTGCGCGAAACTCGAAGCTTCGGCCACCGGCTGGAACAGCGGCCGCGGCACACGCTGAGTTGTATCGCCCGGTCACATCCCGGTAGTCCATCGATGGCTGAAGCCGCCGCAACGATCGAAACACCAGCGCAGGCGCACGTCTACGTCGAAGGGGCGCTCAAGTGGCTGATCGCGCTGGCCGTCATTCTGTGCACCATCCTCGAAGTGCTCGACAGCTCGATCGTTAACGTCGCGTTGCCGCACATGCAGGGCAGTTTCTCGGCCAGCGTCGACGAAGTGACCTGGGTCGTGACGACGTACCTGGTCGCCGCCGGCATCATGATCCCGACCACGGGATGGATCGCCGGCCAATTCGGACGCAAGAACTACTTCCTGGTCTGCATCGTCACCTTCGTTGTGTCCTCCGCGATGTGCGGCGCGGCGCAGACGCTCAATCAGATGGTGGCGTTCCGCTTTCTGCAGGGAATCGCCGGTGCCGCGCTGCAGCCACTGTCGCAGGCGATCCTGATGGAGACCTTTCCGCCCAACGAGCAGGCGCTGGCGATGGCGATGTGGGGGGTCGGTCTGATGGTCGCGCCGATCATGGGCCCGACGGTGGGCGGCTGGATCACCGACAACTGGAACTGGCGCTGGAACTTTTACATCAACGTGCCGATCGGCATCGCCGCCGGCTTGATGGTCTACACGTTCGTCCACGATCCGCCGTACCTGCGCAACCTCAAGGGCAAAGGCCGCGCCGACTACCTGGGAATCGTATGCCTGGTGCTCTCGTTGGGGCTGGGCGAGATCGTGATGGACCGCGGCGACCGCGCCGACTGGTTCCAGAGCGCGTGGGTCTGTTACTTCTCGGCGATCGCGCTCAGCGCCTTCGTCCTGTTGATCGTACACGAGTGGCGCACCCCTAATCCGATCCTCCAGGTGAAGCTGATCACCAATCGCTCCTTCGCCGTTCCGACCATGCTGCTCATCATCCTGACTTTCACCGCGTATGGGATGCAGATTCTGAATCCGGTCTTTCTGCAGGAGCTGCTCGGCTATACCGCATGGAAGGCGGGAATCGCGATGGCACCGCGCGGGGTGGGTGTGATGGCAGCGATGTTTTTCCTCGGCGCGATCGCGCGCAGAGGCTTCGACACGCGCAAGCTGGTCTTTCTCGGCTATATATTGATCGCCGTCGCGCAATGGGAGCTGTCGACGCTCGACCTCTCGATGAGCATCTCGAACTTCGTCTGGCCCACCCTGGTGCAAGGCGTAGGGATGGGCCTGATCTTCCCGACCCTGGCGGGCGCGGCGCTAAGCTCGGTCAGCCGCGAGAACATGGGTTACGCGGCAAGCTTTTTCTCGATGGTGCGCAACATCGGCGCTTCGATCGGAACCTCGACGCTGACGACCTATCTCACCCACCTCGAGCAGACGCGTCAAAGCTACCTGGTCAACCATCTGACGGTCTTCGACGCCTGGCGCCTCGGCGAGAACGGTTCGCACATGCCGGGATCGACGCGCTTCGACTACATGCATCAACTCGTTACCGGCCAGAAGCAGGGTCTGGCGATGATCTATGGCCAGGTGCAGCGCCAGGCGATGATGCTTTCGCTCAACGATATCTACCGCGATCTGTGCTACCTGATGGCGGTCGCGCTGATCATCACCTGCTTTCTGCCACGCACCCGACCTCAAAGCGGCGCCGCGTCCGCGGCGCACTGAATGTGTGGACCGCCGCGCGACGCATCCGGCGCTCGCTATTGCCCGCCTCACGCGAATGCTCTAGCGTGATTTCGTGATCGCCGAGCCAGGAACTTTGCCGCATGCCGTAGTGCGCGGCAACCGGCCCTGAGGATTCGCGTCACGCCCTTCGCCGCCTGGCGAACCATGTGAGCAAATCGCCCGGAGAATTCCACCTGATCGAGCGCCTGCTGGAGCGTCTCGGCTCGGGCCGCCGCGCTATCCTGGGGCCCGGCGACGATTGTGCGATCCTGCCTGCCACCCGCGCCCGCCAGCTTCTGACTATCGACTCGATGGTCGAGGACGTGCATTTCAAGCTCGCATGGGGAACGCCGGAGGCGCTCGGCGCGCGCGCGTTGACGGTTAACCTGAGCGATATCGCCGCGATGGGCGGGAAACCGACTGTGTGCGTGGTCAACCTCGCGGTGCGCGACGGACTTGGCATGCGATTCTTTGATCGCATGTACCGGGGACTGCAGGGCGCGGCGGCCCGCGCCGAAGTCGAAGTGGTCGGCGGCAACATCACCCGCGCGGATGCGCTCGCGATCACCATCGCACTGCTCGGCGAAGTGCGCGGCGCGGCGCTCCGGCGCGACACCGCACGTCCCGGCGACACAATCTATGTAACCGGCACTGTGGGCGACGCCGCCGCCGGATTGCGAATTCTCTCGGGGCGGCTCCGCGCCCGCGCCGCCGCGCGCAAGTTCCTTATCGACCGCTTCCTGCAACCGACCGCACGCGTGCAGGCTGGGCTCCGCCTGGCTCGCATCAAGCCGGCGCCTGCCGCGATCGATCTAAGCGACGGACTGTGGCAGGACCTCGGCCACGTTCTCGAACGGAGCCGAGTCGGCGCCGAAATCGACGTCGGCGCAGTGCCTCTTTCCGCGGCCTACCGCGCAGTCCTCCGCGACGATCCGGCGCTCGCGCTGAGCGGCGGCGAGGACTACGAACTGCTGTTCTGCCTGCGCCGCGCCGTTGCGGCGTCCGCGCTTACGCGCAGCCTGGGCATGCGCGTGAGCCGTATCGGCCGCATAACTTCCTCCGGCAAGGCGGTGCTGGTCAACGCGCCCGATTCGATCGGCCGCGGCGGCGCGCCGTTGCTCGCGGGATGGGATCAGTTGCGTTCGCGGCCGGGCGGGTAGGCGATCGAGCTATCGGCAATGCTGTTAGTACTGGTCATCGTGCTGCTTGGGGCGAGCGCCCTGCTCGCCGCATCGGAGACCGCGCTGTTCGCGCTCGCGCGGATGCAGCATACGCGCGCGAGCCTGGGCGAGGCGGCGGCAAAAGCCGTCGATTCGTTGCTGCGCCGTCCGCTCGAATCGTTGATGGTGATCATCGGCTTCAACGAAACCGTCAATGTCTTCGCCGAATGCCTCGCGACCACCTTTCTGCTGACTTGGCTCGGACCGCCGGGGGGATGGATCTCGGTGCCCGTGATGTTCGTGCTGGTGTTGCTGGTCAGCGACATCACGCCCAAGACCTTCGCGCTCGGCTTTCCGGCCGCGGTGGCGCGGCTTACCGCGCGGCCGCTGGCCGCGGTCGCGCTGACCTTTCATCCGTTGGCGCGGTTCTTCGTGCCCGAGGAGACGGCGCCCAGCGCGCCGCTCTCGGAGAGCGAGTTCAAGGCGCTGCTCGTTGCCAGCGAGCGGTTCGGCCAGGTGGCTCCGGCCGAGCGCGAATTGATCGACAAGGTGTTTGCGTTCGGCTCGCGGCGGGTTTCCGAGATCATGACGCCACGCGAGCGCATCTTCGCGCTCGACCTCGATACCGCCGTCGACCGCATCATCGCCGAGGTAGCCCACGGACATTACTCGCGCGTTCCCGTCTACCGCGGCAATCCAAACAACATCGTGGGCGTGCTGCGGGCCAAGGATTTGGTCGCTCGCCGCCTGGAGTCGACCCCGCCACGCCTGGAGCGGCTAATCCGCGAGCCCTACTTCGTGCCGCCGGGCAAGACGCTCGGTGAATTGTTCGACGAGATGCGCCGGCGCCGCTTTCAGCTCGCGTTCGTGGTCGACGAATATGGCCAACTGCTCGGCCTGGTCACGCTCGAAGACTTGCTCGAGGAGCTGTTCGGCGAGCTGCGCGATGAATTCGAGCTCGAAGGCCCCGACCTTACCGAAGTCGGCGATGGAGAATGGCTCGCGGCCGGCACGATCAGCGTGGCCCGTCTGACGCAGGCGCTCGACGGCGCCGAATCGTTTGCCACCCGCGGCCACGAGCGCACCTTGAGTTCGATGGTACTGCGCCGGCTGGGCCGCGTTCCGGCGCCGGGCGAGCAGCTCCGCCTGGGCGGGTTCGAAGCGAAAATCGAAAAAGTGCGCGGCGCGACGATCGAGCTGGTAAGGCTCAAACGATGGAGCTAGGCGCGCTCATCGCTGCGATCGCCGCCTGCCTGCTGGTGCAAGCCTTCTTCGCCGCCAGCGAAATCGCGATGGTGGTGACCGACGAAAGCAAGCTCGGCGCCGCCAACGAGCGCGACCAGCGCGAATCCGCGCTGCTCCTCACGCTGCTGCGCCGCCGCGAGCGGGTGCTCGCCCTGACGCTCACCGGGGCCAACCTGGCAACCGTCATCGCCGCCAGCGTGCTCACCACTTTCCTGCATCAGTTCGGCCCCAACACTTCCTATCTCGCGCCCTTCGTTCTGGCGCCGCTAACCCTGCTGATCGGAGAGTCGCTGCCCAAGCTGTTGACCTTCCGTCATCCGATCGCTTTCGCGCGGATCGCCGCGCGCCCTTTGCGCGCGTTGGAGGTGGTCTTCTCGCCCGTGCTCGCGGCCGAGTCGATGGTCACCCGCGGGCTGAGGAGGCTCGCCGGCGTGCCCGCGGGGATGCAGAGCGTGTTCATCACGCGCGAGGACCTCGCACTGATGATTCGTTCACTCGGCGATCAGCCGCAGCCACCGATCGCGGACGCAATTTTGCCGGCCGAGCGGCAGATGATCAGCCGCATCTTCCGCTTCAAGAACGCCGAGGCGCGCCAGGCGATGGTGCCGCTGGTGCGGGTGGAGGCGGTCACGCTCGAGACCACGCTCGCCGAGGCGGCCGAAATCGCGCGGCGCACCGGCTTCAGCCGCATCCCGGTTTTCGAAAAGCGGATCGTGAACATCGTGGGCCTGCTCCACGTTTTCGATCTGCTCGAGGCGCCCGACTTGAGCCGCCCGGTCAAGGAAGTGATGCGCCAGGTGGTTTACTTCGCCGAGTCCACGCCGCTCGACGAAATTCTGCTCACCTTCCAGCGCACGGGGCAGAACCTCGCCGTGATCGTCGACGAATACGGCGGCGCGGCAGGAATTCTGACGCTTGAGGATCTGCTGGAGGAGATCGTGGGCGAAATCGAGGAGGAGCATGGCGCGGGCGAGGAACTGGTGCGCGTGATTAGTCCGCGTGCGCTTAGCGCTTCGGCGCGCGCGCCGGTGGCCGAACTCAACGAGCGCTTCGGCCTTAGGCTGCCGGAAAGCGGCGAGTATGCTACCATCGGCGGGCTCGTGGTCGAACGTCTAGGTCATATTCCCCGGCCCGGCGAACAGCTCAAGGCAGGCGAAGCGACACTCACGGTGGTGCGTGCAGACGCCCGCGCGGTGCGCGAGATCCTGATCACGCCGGCGCGGCCGCTGGACGCCGAACAGGCGCGCCGGCGATGACCCAAGAGCATTTGCGGTGACCGAGGAGCGTTTGCGCCAACTCCTGGAGCAGGTCGCGTCAGGCAGCCTCGGCGCCGCTGCTGCGCTCGAGCGCCTGCGCCATCTGCCCTTCGAGGACCTCGGCTTCGCCAAGGTCGACCAGCATCGCGCGCTCCGCCGCGGCGTGCCGGAAGTGATCTTCGGCGAGGGCAAAAACGCCGCGCAGATCGCCGCTATCGGCGCGCGCGTCGTCGCCTCGGGCGCCAACCTTGTGGTAACGCGCCTGGAGGACGAAAAAAGCGCGCGAGTTGCGCCGGCGCCTGCGCGGCCTCATCTATCATCCCGAGGCGCGGCTCGGCGTGATCGTCAAGCGCCGGCCCACCCCGCGCGGACACGGCGTCGTGCTGGTGATGAGCGCCGGCACGTCGGACCTGGCGGTGGCCGAGGAGGCGGCGCTGTGCGCCGAACTTTTCGGCAACGCGGTCGAGCGCCTCTACGACGTCGGCGTCGCCGGCATCCATCGCCTCACCGCCAACCTCGAGCGCGTGCACGCGGCGGCGGTGCTGATCGTGGCGGCCGGGATGGAAGGGGCGCTGCCCTCGGTGGTGGCGGGGCTGACCGACAAACCGGTGATCGCGGTCCCGACCAGCGTCGGCTACGGCACCGCGTTCGGCGGAGTGGCGGCACTGCTCGGGATGCTCAATTCGTGCGCAAGCGGAGTCACGGTGGTCAACATCGACAACGGTTTCGGCGCGGCCTTCGCCGCGACGCTGATCAACCGAGTCGGCATCGCGCGGGTCGGCATCGCGCGTGAGCGGCCATGACAACGGCCATGACCGAGAAGCCGAACAAATCGATCACCTCGGGACGCACGCGCCGCGCGCTTAAGATGGGCGGCCTCGCCTCGCAGGTCGGCTCCAGCTATCTGTGGACTTCGATACGCAAACCCTTCCTCGACGCCGCGAGCCACGAGCGCGAGCTGCTCGACACCCACATCCGCAACGCCCAGCGCATCGTCGAAAGTTCCACCCAGTTGCGCGGCGCGTTCATGAAGCTGGTGCAGATGCTCTCGATGCGGGAGGACTTGCTTCCGATCGAAGCGATCGATCTGCTCAAGACCACGCGCGACGGCGTGCCGCCGATGGACTATCCGATGATCGCGCAGCAGATCCGCCGCGAACTCGGCAAGCGCCCCGAACAGCTCTTTTCGAATTTCGAGCCCCGCGCCTTCGCCGCCGCCTCGCTCGGCCAGGTCCATCGCGCGCGCCTCAAGAGCGGCGAGGAAGTCGCGGTCAAGGTCCAATATCCCGGCATCGACGCGACGGTGCGCCAGGACCTTGGCAATCTCAAGCTGCTGCTGCGTACACTGCAGGCGATCGCCGGCGACGTGATGCGGCAGAAGATCGAGACCCGCACCGTCTACCGCGAACTCGAAGAGCGGCTGGTCGAGGAACTCGACTACCGGATCGAGGCGCGCAACACGATGGAGTTCCATCGGCTGTACGCGGGCGATCCCGAGACGGTGATCCCGCGCGTCATCGGCGACCTGAGTTCGCGCCGCGTGCTCACGATGACTTACCTCGACGGTTACCGTCTGTCGGACCTGATGAACCCGGCGGCCGATCTCGAGTTGCGCAAGTGGGTCACGCGCAAATACTACGAGCTGGTGTGGCGTCAGCTGCTCGAATTTGGCGTGCTCCATACCGATCCGCATCCCGGCAACTACCTCGTCACCCATCATCCGCACATTTGCGTCCTCGATTTCGGATCCATTCGCCACTATCCCGAACCGATTCGCCGCGCCAATCTTCAATTCGCCCGCGCGCTGGTCGAACGCAACGACCGCGCGCTCGGGCAGGCGCTGGTCAAGCTCGGCTACCTCGACCGCGGTCAGAATCCGCGTCCGATGATAGAGGCCGTGCATCTGCTGTTCGAGCCGGTGCTCGAGGACCGGCTCTACGGACCCGGCGAGTACGACCTGGTCGGCAAGCTCGCGCTGGTGGGTGAGATCGCGTTCAAGCACAAACTCTACAAATCGCCCGCGCACGGCTTATTCACCGTGCGCGCGCTGGTCGGGCTCGACGGCATCATGCGCGGGCTCGGCGTTCGCGCCAACTATCACAACCTGTTTCGGGAATGCGTAGAGCGCGTGCGGGCATAAGGACGGCACCCGCGCGGAAAAAGCCGGATGCGCGCGTCGCGTCCACGCCGCCTCCGCTGGAGGTGCTAGAACGCCATCGCGACCATCATTTTCGCCGCGTCCGCCATCGCCGGATAAGCGGCGAGCGCGCCGCGCTCGGTTTCATCGAAGAGGTCGGCTTCTGTGCGGCGTTCACGGCCGGGATGGGCGTGCCGTGCCTGCGCGAAGCGATCGAAGGGATGCGCGAGCCGCCGCTGCCCGAACATATTCAACACGATCGCGCGATCATGATGACCTGGAGCATCAAGGACACGCTGCCGGCCCGCAAACTCGTGTACTACGGCAAAGTGTTGGGCGGACGCCCGGGCTTCATCGCGCGCGGCCTGCTCGCCGCCTTTTTGCGCCTGCGCGCCGAGCCGCGCGGCTATCGCGCGCTGTATGAGCGCGGGATGCTCTCGCAGTGCGCGAGGCTGGTGATGGATTCGCTCACCCGGCGCGGAGCCGCCGAGACCAAGGCGCTCAAGCTCGGCGCCGGTTACGCGCAGGCGAAAATGCGCGGCGAATTCGATCGCGCGATGAAGGAGCTGCAGGAGAAGTTTCTCGCACTCAAGGTCGAGGAGCGTTACGACCCTTTCACCTACGTGTGGGACACGATGGAGCATCGATGGGGCGAGGCGTTGCGCGAGGCGCGCACGCTCACCCGCAGCGAAGCCGCGTATCGCGTCGTGCGCCGGTATTTCGAGATCGCCGGCTTCGGCAGCGAGCGCGCTGTCGCGCGCCTCCTCGCGATCGATCCGGCGTTGGTTGATGGCGCCGCCCGCCGTCTCGAGCGCGAACGCCGGTTAAGACGCGCGATCCGCGTCGAAGGCCTGATCGGCGCGCACAGCATCCTTGGCGACCTGACAGGTTGAAGAAGGAGAGGACTCATCCGATGAAGCAGAATGGAAACCGGGCGGTGCTGATTGCGGCGCTGATCGCGGGCGCGATTGGCGGCGCGGCTTCAGCGCGAATATGGCCCGCACCAGCCTCGGCGTTCGCCGACCAGCAGATGCTGACCAGCATCAGCGCAAAGCAATTCGAAGTGATGGACGATCAGGGGAATATGCGCGCCAAGCTGAATGTCTCGGGCGAGGGCATGACCCATCTGGGCCTGTACGATCAGCAGGGCATCGAGCGCGCCGCGCTGGTCGTAACCAAGGAGGGAACCTCGATGCTGGCGTTGTCGGGCGACGACGGAAAGCCGCGCCTGGCGGTAAACGTCGCGACGCACGACGGCCCCGCCGCGTTCACGCTGCTCAATCCCGACAGCACCACGGCGGCCGCGATGAGCATGAACAAGGATACGCGCGCGCTCGAGCTCGCGGACGGCAAGGGCGGCGCTCGGGTGCGGCTGCAAACCGACCTGGGAGTCAACGGCGAGTCGGCGCTGACGATTTACGACAAGAGCGGCAAGCCGCTTAAGAAAATTCCGTAAGCAGCCCGGACCAAGGCCTCACCATTGCTCGTAATGGACGGCGCGGCGCTCGTAGCCGGCGCCGCGCAGCAGATCGCGAAGCGCAAGCACGCCCTTGCCGACACCGCAGACGTAAAAGTGGCGGCTGCGATCGGAGTCGGCGTCGACCCATCGACGTTGAGTCTCGGCGATCATCCGATCGTAGAGCTCGGAGGCCGGCGCGAGGAGAGGAACGAAGTTGACTCCGGCCGCCCTCCATTGCTCGATCTCCTCGCGATAGAGCAGATGCTCGGAATCGGGCGCGGCGTAGAGCAGGCTCAACGCTGGGTGCGATCCTGCGCCGAGCGCACGCCGGACCATCGGGCGAATCGGCGCGATCGCGGTGCCCTCCGCGATGAAGACGCATTGCGCTTCGGGCACGCGATCCATCGTGAACGCTCCAAATGGTCCGGTGAACTGGAGTTCGTCGCCGACCTTGCGCGCGAACAAGTATTGCACGCCCACGCCGCCCGGCACCTGGTTAAAGCAAATCTCGATCGCGTCGCGCTCTTCCGGGCTGGAAGCCACGGTGTAGGGCCGCACGCGCGTTTCATTTTCGAGCGCCAACGAAATCGAGATGAACTGGCCGGGCACGAAGCCCAGCTGTCCGCCGTCGATTAGGCTCAGGAACAACGAGCGCGTGTCGGCGTTGTGATCGCGTATCCGCTCGACGCGCGCGCGGTAGACCGGCCGGCGCGGCGGCGATACGGCGGGCGCTCCCGGCTCAGCCATCGTCACCAAACTCCCGGCAAAACTTGCGGCAAAACTTCTGGCAAGAGTTGCGACGGCAATCGCTCCGCATGCTCACGGCTCCGGCTTGGCTCCGCCTTCGCTTATCTGGTTGATGGTGTAGCGGGGAATCATGACCACTATTTCGGCGTCTGGATCGTCGACCACGGCCTGGCAGGCCAGGCGCGATGTCGGCGTCAGCCCGGGCGCCTTGTCGAGCAGATCCTCCTCTTGCTCGGAGGACTCGGAGAGCTTGTTGAAGCCCGATTTGACGATCACGTGGCAGGTCGTGCAGGCACAGTTGCCGCCGCACGCATGCTCGAGATGGATGTGATTGCCGAGCAGGACATCGAGAATCGAGCCCGGCTGGCCGTCATGATGGAACGGCGCGTCGGCTGGGTTGAATTCGATAACCCGCTCGGGGTCACCGTTTTCGAAAATCACGCGAATCCTGGCCATCTTCTGCTCAGTGGATCAGTTTTTGGAACGCAATGCGAGAGGATCTTTCAGGGACTTGCAGGGTACTTGCCGATTCGCCGGATTTTCGCCATCATGATCACGCCGCCGACGAAGGTTTCCGCGGGAGGTTGATGATTGATGGCCACGCTCACCAAACGGCAGAAGCAACTCGTCGATTTCCTTGAGAACTATATCACCGAACACGGCTACGCGCCGACGTTGAGCGAGGTCGGCCAGTATTTCGGCCTCTCGTCACTCGCGACGGTACACAAGCATCTGCACAACCTCGAGCAAAAAGGCTTCATCAAGCGGGTCCACAATCACAGCCGCGCGCTCGAAATCACGGTCGAGCGCAAGCGCCCGGCGGCGCAAGAGCTAAGGCTCGTCGGCACCGTCGCGGCGGGCGTGCCGATCGAGGCGGTCGAGGGCAACGACACGATCGCGGTGCCCGAGGAGTTCGTGCGGCGCGACAACACGTTTTGCCTACGCGTGAAGGGTGAGTCGATGATCGACGAGGGTATTCGCGACGGCGACTACATTATCGTCGAGGGACGCGACGCAGCGAATGCGGGCGAAACCGTGGTCGCCTTGATTGGCGAGGAAGCCACGGTCAAGAAATATTTTCCCGAAACTGACGGCAAGGTCCGCCTGCAGCCGGCCAACGCGACCATGGACCCGATTTTCGTAAGCGAAGATGACCTCCGGATTCGCGGGGTCGTGATCGGCCTGATGCGCCACTACCGCTAAGCGTTCATTCACGACCTCAAGGCGCGCTTCGCCGGTATGCCTTCACCCGCTCCAGGCCGTGACATTGCCTGCCCCGTCAGATGAACACGACCGGGTTGGCGGCGCTGCCAGCGGTTTTGCGCGGCGATGGCGATGGTGACTCAATAGCCGAGGGCGCGGGAGCGGGCCTGCTTCTGGTGGTGCGGCCGAAATATCTGTTTACCGGTTTTCTCCGCACCCTGTTCAGCCACCAAATGTGTCGGCGGAATCTTTACCACGAAGCGCGAGCCGCGGCCGGGCGTTGAACTGACTTCGAGCTTGGCGCCCAGCGCCGAGACCTGGCGATGGACCACGGCGAGCCCCAGGCCAAGTCCGCGATACTTGCGCGCACTGGATTGCGAGAGCTGCGCAAACGGCTCGGCCGCCTGCTTGATCAGCGCCGGGGTCATCCCCAGTCCGGTATCGGCGACTTCGAGCACCAGGCCGGGCTCCGCGCCGCGCGCGCGCGAGCTGGCGATGCGAACGGTCACGCTACCGCGCTCGGTGAACTTGATCGCATTGAGCACCAGATTGGAGAGAATCGAGCGCAGCGGGCGGCGCGAGGTATGAATCGTCCGCGGCGCATGCTCGATGTCGATCTTCAGCGCCAGGTCCTTGCCGCCCTTGGCGGCTTCGATCGCTGGCGCCAAGTCGCTCAACAGATTGCTGATTGACACGTCTTCTTCCACCCGTCCGGTCGCGCCAGCTTCCCACATCACGAACTCCATGATGTTGTCCACGGTCTGGGTAAGGTCGTGCAGATTGCTGTTCATCCGCTCCAGCATCGCCCGCGGCTCGGGATCGAACTTTTCAGCCCATTCGTCGCGCAGGATATCGAGGTAGCCGATCAGCACCTGCAACGGCGTGCGCAACTCGTGCGCGAGATTGGCCAGCACCTCCAGCCGCATGCCCTCGGTCCATTGGCGCAGCGCGCCCTTGGACTCGGTGATGACTTCAGGCTTCGATCCCGGATCGTCGGATGGAGGTCGGTTTGCCATGAGCGTCTCCTGTTTGCCCTTGCGACGCATCGACCGGCGAGCCTGAGCGGCGAAGCAGGGGCGAATTCATGCTTCGAAAGGTAGTCGATGCGCAGGAGGTGCAAAATCGGGAAACCGCCCAGAGACCGGCGGAAGAGTGCCTATTTTCGTAGGGAAAAGTACTTAGAGGACGGGCAGCCAAAGCCGCTCAGCAGCAACGGTTCGGTCCTTTGCCGCGACGCGCGAGAGTTTGTTTGACGAGCCGCACGCGATCGCTGCGGGACGATGCGTTGGCGCCGACGCCGTTTAAGCGGCGCAATTCGGCGACGACGAGGACGACGGCCGAATCGATCGCCCGCGCGATTCGCTCCGCCCCCGCCCTCAGCGAAGCGGCGTGGCCCCCTAAGGCACCGGCATGTAGATCCATGGCAAGGCCAATCCTAGTCCGTATCGCGCCGCGCGCCAATCGCTCGATTCATCACGACGACATCACGGCGACACGCGCGCTTAACGCAAGCCTGCTGGCGGCGTCCGCCAACGGTTGCTATCAAGATAGATCATGACTTCCGAGCCGCTTCGTATCGCGCTGGTACAGATGAGCTGCGAGGCCGAACCGCAGCGCAACCTGGACAAGGCGCTCACGCGGATCGACGAGGCGGCCGCGCGCGGCGCCAAGGTCATCTGTCTCCAGGAGCTGTTCCGCTCGCACTATTTCTGCCAGTCCGAGGAGGCGCGCAGCTTCGACCTCGCCGAGCCAATTCCCGGACCGACCACCGAGGCGCTGGGCGCGGCCGCCGCCGCACGCAAGGTCGTCGTCGTCGGTTCGATCTTCGAGCGCCGCACCGAAGGCATTTATCACAACACGGCGGTGGTGATGGACGCCGACGGACGTCTCGCCGGCCGCTACCGCAAGATGCACATCCCCGACGACCCGCACTACTACGAGAAATTCTATTTCACGCCGGGCGATCTCGACTTCACCGCGCATCGCACCGCCCATGCCACGGTCGGCGCGCTGGTATGCTGGGACCAGTGGTTTCCCGAGGCGGCGCGGCTAGTCGCGCTGGCCGGCGCGCAGATCGTTTTCTATCCTACCGCGATTGGATGGGAGCGTGGCGAGGTCGAGCCGGTACGCCATCGCCAGCTCCAGGCCTGGGAAACGGTGCAGCGCGGCCACGCGATCGCCAACGGGATGTTCGTCGCGGTGGTCAATCGGGTGGGCGCCGAGGACAGCCTGGAGTTCTGGGGCAACTCGTTCGTGGTCGATCCGTTCGGCGAGGTGATCGCGCGCGCCGGCGCCGGCCTGGAGGAAATTCTCGTCGCTGACTGCAATCTCGCGCTTATCGAAGAGACCCGGCGCAACTGGCCGTTCCTGCGTGACCGGCGTATCGACGCCTACGGCGATCTCCTGCGCCGCTTCCGCTCCTGAAGCGTATCACCGTCAAGCGTGAAGAGATGAAAAGTCCTTTGCCCGCAGCGCCGCGGCTCGCGGCAGCGTACCGGATGCCGGCCGAATGGGCGCTGCATCTCGCCACCTACCTGGTCTGGCCGCATAACCGCGACACCTGGCCCGGCAAGTTCGACGCGATCGTGCCGGTGTTCGCCCGGATGGCGGCGGCGATCGCCGAGTTCGAGCCGCTACGCTTGCTGGTCGCGGACGACGCCATGGCAAAGGCGTCGCGCGAGACGATCCTGGCCGTGGGCGGCCCGGCGACGCGTCTGGAGCGAATCGCGTTCACGATCGTCGCGACCAACGATTCGTGGATTCGCGACCACGGACCGATCTTCGTCAATCGCGCGGCGCTCGCCGACGCGCCGGCGCAAGTCGCGCTCGATTTCGGCTTCAATTCGTGGGGTGAAAAATACGGCGCCTTCGATCTCGACGACGCGGTGCCGCGGCGGCTGGGCGAGCGATGGGGCTTCGAGGTGATCGAGCCACCGATGGTGCTCGAGGGCGGTTCGATCGACGTCGACGGCGCGGGCACCCTGCTCACGACGGAATCGTGCCTGCTCAATCCCAATCGCAATCCGGCGCTCGACCGCGCCGAGATCGAGCGGCGGCTCAAGTACTGGCTCGGCGTGAGCAGCGTGCTCTGGCTGGGAGAGGGAATCGCCGGCGACGATACCGACGGCCATGTCGACGACCTCGCGCGGTTCGTCGCGCCCGCCACGGTGGTGACAGTTGTCGAAGACGACCCGCGCGACGAGAACTATCGTGCGCTCGCGGACAACTTTAAGCGGCTCCGAGCGATGCGCGACGCGCAGCGGCGCGCGCTCAAGGTCGAAACGCTGCCGATGCCTCCTGCGTTGTACCACGAGGGGACGCGGGTGCCGGCGTCCTACGCGAACTTCTATATCCTCAATGGCAGCGTGATCGTGCCGACCTTCGATTGTCCGCAGGACGCGACCGCGATGGCTACGCTTGCGCGGCTATTCCCCGGGCGCCGTGTCATCGGGATTCCGTCGCGCGACTTGGTCTGGGGACTCGGCGCGATTCACTGCCTGACGCAGCAACATCCGGCACCGCCCACCGCGGGCGCTTAAGACGCAACCGCAATCCGCGCGCGCGAGCCCCATATATGGTCGTCTATGGGAACAGGCTGGGCGGCGCCTGATCGCGAATCACCGGGACTCCGGCGATATGGGCGGCTGGAGAATCGGCGCGCGCGAACAATGCCGCGACCGGATCGCGATAGAGCAGACGCCATCGGGGCTGCGCGGTCATGAACCGCGCCGCCACCGAATCAGGGGGCATCAACACGTAGTCGGTCGGATACGCAGCGAGCACACGGGCGGCGCCTGCGCCGCCGTCGAGAAAATCGAGGTAGTCGCGCTGGACCCGCGGCGGATAGACCATCTCGAAACGGCTGTCGATAAAGACTCTGGAGCCTGCCGGCGCGTGACAGATGAGGTAACCGCCCCAGCTATATTCGCCAAGCACGTTGCCGCCAAGGCCGTGGGCAGTCATGAAACCGACGGCACCCGCCGGACACTGCACGCCTGCGCGCAGCGTGCCGGAGAGCACTCCGGCACGCGACGGCAGCGCGAGCGCGGCTAGCACCACTGCCGCCTGCAGTGCGAGCGGCATCGAGCGCGGCGCGGGCGGCGCGGCCGCCGATACGGCCGCGGCATGCGCCGGGGCTTGCGCGGGCGCAGGCGCCTGGGAGTCGGCCGGCGCGCGTGCGCGCCGGCCGACTCCCAGGCGCGCCGCGGCATGGTCGGCGTGATAGGCAAGCGGCACCGCCAGCGCGATCGCGGCCAGCGCCGTGTTGCGCGCCGCCGCGAACGCCGCCGCGACCATCAGCGCCGCGATCGCGAGCAGCCCCGCATCGTCGCCACGCGGCGCGAGCAGGCAGGCCGCGACCAGCGCCGCGAGCATCAAAAGCATCGTCACCAAGGTAAGGCTGATCGTTCCGGTTCGATGCATCGCGGCGAGCATCGCGAGCAGCGGCTTGAACTCGCTCACCCGGCCCATCGTGTACGGATTGCCGAGGCTCCGCGCAACCGCCGTCCACTCGCCACTTCCCCACGGGTTGCATAGCGTGGCCAGCGCCGCCGCCGCGGTTATCACGGCGGGACGCAGCGCACGGCCGGCCCCGCGCCGCGCACTACATCCTGCACCGCGCGGGCTACGGAATAAATCCCGAGCGCGGCCAGGCCGACGAAGAACCCGCCGTGGAGATTCGCCCACAGCGCGAGCATCGGCACCGCCAGCCACAAGGGCGCGCGCCGCCCATAGCTCTCGCGCGCCAGCATCGCGATCAACGCCGCGAGAAAAATGTAGTCGAAGAGCTGCGGCCGGAACTGCATCTGCTGAACCAGCACGATCGCCACCCCGGTGAGCGCGGCAAATTGCGCCGCGATCGAAGCGGCGGTCTCGGCAAGTCCCGCCGCCAGCAGGGTCATGATCACGCCCGCGCACAAGAGCTTGAGCAGCTTCAGCCCGGCGACGCCGAAAGCGTTGTAAACGAGCGCCATAATTATTTCGAAAAGCCATTCGTGATCGATCCATCGGTGACCCGCCGCCGTGTAGGAAAAGATGTCCGCGTGTATCAGATGGCCGGTCCTGAGCATTATCTGGCCGTAGCGGACGTGGCCCCACAGGTCGGCGTCGGCGTATTGCATCGAGTCCGCGACGACGGCGAGGAACAGGACGAGGGCGGGCGCGTATTTGCGGATCGAGCGCGGGCCGGGCAACGCGCCGCCGCTCTCGCAATCGATTGGCGCCGCGGTCACGGAAAGACGCTCAGCGGCGCGGTTCGGGCCAGGTCCGGAACCCCGGCAAGCCGCGTGGCAGGTGAGCCGGCGCGTGTGAACAGCGCGGAAACCGGGTCGCGGTAGATGAGACGCCATCCGGCTTGCGCCATCATCAGGCTGTAAGCGGCCGATCCGGTCGGCATCAGTACGAAATCGTTGCGATAAGCGTCGAGCACGCGCGCGCCGCCGGGTTCGCCATAGTAAACTGCGGCGAAGTCACTTTGCAGCTGACGCGGGTAGTAGGCCTCGAAGATGCTTTCCATGAAGATTTTCGAGCGCGCTGCGTCGTGGAAGATCAGATAGTCGGCCCATCCGAACTCGCACAGCACATTGCCATGGAGATCATGGCGCTGCATGAAAGCCAGCGCGCCGGCAGGTTTGGCTTCGACCACGGCCAGCGATTTCGACAGCAGGCCGCTGCGGATCGCAATACCGACGGCCATAAACGCAACCAAGAAGTGCAAGGCCCGCCAGTTCCGCTCGGGGCGCGCGACGGCGGCGGTCCCGCTGAGGCCCAGGCGATCGATGACGAGCAGATCCGCGTGGCGGCAAAGCGGAATGCAGCAGGCGATCACGGCGAGGCCGGTATTGCGCACGGCGAAGAGCGCGCCCGCGGTCATCAGCACCGCGATCGCGAAGAGCGCGAGGTCGTCGGCGCGCGGCGTGAGCGCGAACGTCATCAGCAGCCCGGCCATGATTGCGAATGCGGAAACGAAGGTGAAAACCGGCCGATGGCTGCGATAAAAGTCAGCCATCACCGCAAGCAGCGGGCGAAACTCGGAGATGTGACTTAGCGTGAACGGATTGCGCAGGACACCGGCGATCACGATCCAGTCGTTCAGTCCGTAAGGATTGAGCAACGTCGCCAACGCCGCCGACGACGTCAGCGCTGCGAGCCTCACCGTACGGCGCATCCCGGCGCCTTGCGCCAGCTCCTGTACGCCGCGAACCGCCGTATAGAGACCCATCGCGGCCAGGCCGACGAAGAATCCTCCATGCAGATTGCCCCACAGCGCGAGCATCGGCACGGCGAGCCATAACGGCGCGCGCCGGCCGTAACTCTCGCGCGCAAGCATCGCCATCAGCGCGGCGAGGCAGACATCGTCGGCGAGGAAGGTGCGAAGCTGCATATGCAGCAGGAGTGCGAACGCCGCCGCCAGCAGCACGACCGCCTGGACTGCCATCGCTGCGCCAGTCTCGGCCATCCCGAGCGACAGTAGCGCCATCACCGCCGCGACGCATCCAAGCTTGGCGAGCTTCATCCCGACCACGCCGGCGACGTTGTACACCAGCGCCATCAGCACCTCGCCCAGCCAGTCCACCAGGATCCAGTCCCGCGGACCCGGAGGGCAGGCGTACGACGACGGCGCGTGGAAGAAAAGTTGATGCTGTGTGAGGACGATATTGCCGAAGTGGAGATGGCCCCAGAGGTCGGTGTCGGCGCTGCGCATCGCGTCGGCCAACACGATCGCGAACAACACCACGCCGGGCGCGGAGCGCAGCAACGAGCGGCCGTGCGATGGTGGCGGGGCGTCCGGCGGCGTCTCGATGGTATGCCGACGCGGCAAGGATCGGCCAGCGTCCCGCACCACCTGCTCGAAACTCCCCCCCAAGCCCTCACCTCCGCCCGATTGCCGGGCACGACGCCGCTATGGCGCGGGCCTTATAACCCGCGGCCTTCCGCTCCCTACGGTTGACACTCTAGCGGCGCGCGCCCGGAGGGTCAAAACGACCGGCGGCTCGTCTGCGACGGAGGTCGGAACGGCTTGGCCGCGCAAACGAGGACGTCAGGACGCCCGCCGCGATTCGCGGCCCGCCGACGCGCCATCGCAGGTCGCGGGGCGATACGTGCGGATGAATGAGATCGTTTCAGGAATGCGGTGCGTTCGACTTATGCTCGGCGCGCCACTCGTTGTTGGTGCTGCGGTCGCCCGCGAGCCACTTGCGCAGGTCTTCATGGGCGCTTGCGGAGCGCTTGGCCGCAATCTTGTCCGCCGCGGGATGATCGACCGTGAACTCGAGATTCAAACCATTGGGATCGGTGACATAGAGCGACACGCAGTAGCCGTGGTCGATCACCATGGTCTCGTGGCCGGCCGCCTCCAGCCGGCGTTGCATCTCCTGCTGGCCCGCCGCGTCGTCCACTTTCAACGCCAGGTGAACGAACGGCGAGTGCGGGCCGTAGTGCGCGAATTTTTCATGCTGCTTGGGATTGGCGAAATGAAAGAAGGCCAGCGCTCCGCCGTCGGCTATCTGAAAGAACAAGTGGCAGTAGTACAGTTCGTCCTCGCCGAACACCTTGTCGCACTCGCGCCACGCCGCCACCATCGGCCAGCCCAGGATGTCCTCGTAAAACTTCCGCGTCTGCTCGAGGTCGCGGCAGACGTAGGCCGCATGATGCAGCCGGGTCGGAACCGTGTCCAATTTGCCGCGTCCCTGACCGTTGGTTTCTGTAGTGCTCATGGCGATTTGCCCTCGTACCCCGTTTCTAGCCCTTGTAGCGGGGCTCGCGCAATGGACCCCGGCCTCGCGCCTGCGCCCGGCGCGGGAGCGCGGCGTCGGGGATCGCGTCGGCGTCGAGATTGCGCTTGATGCGATCGAGCTGCTCGCGCAGCAGCGGTATTTTCTTCGCGGAGATTCCGGCCAGCGCGATCCGATTCACTTCCATCGCGTATGGCAGCAGCACTTCGCGCAACCGCCGCCCCTCGCCGGTGAGATGGATATTGATCTTGCGCCGGTCCTCGGAGTTGCGCGTGCGGCTGATGAGTCCGCGCCGTTCCATGCTTTCCAGCGCGGTCGCCGTGGTCGGTTCCATCATCCTGACCCGCCGGCTGAGCTCGCGCTGGGTGAGCCCGTCTTCTTCCCACAGCGCGCGCAGGAAGTACCACATGCCGATACTCACGCGATGGCGCGACACGCGCGCGCCCAGCGCGCGGAGAAAAGCGCGATGGGTTTCGCGCACCAGGTAGCCGACGCTCTGATCGGGCGGAAAATCCGCGGCTGACTTCGGAGTCGGCGCCGCCGCCGCTGCGCGTTTTTTGCGGGCTTGACGATACCCGGGCGGCGGACTACTAAGAATACTTAGATATCTTTGCATTTGGATATCCTGACACTTGGCGCTCCTGCGAGCAAAGCTGTCCCGGCGCGCCGTCTCATTATACGGAGAGCTAACGTGGAAGCAGCCGTGCAGAACCCCCGTCCCTGGCCACCCGAGGGTCTGGGCCGCGTACCCTACTGGGTCTACAGCGATCCCGAGGTCTACGCGCTGGAGCAGACGCGGATTTTTTCCGGCCCGTACTGGAACTACGTCGCGCTCGAGGCCGAAATTCCAAAGCCGGGGGATTTTGTCCGCAGCCATGTCGGCGAGCGCCCGGTGGTCGTGGTGCGCGACAAGCTCGGCGCCGTCGACGTGATGCTCAACCGCTGCGCCCATCGCGGGGTCCAGTTCTGCCGCGTCAACTGGGGCAACACGCGCTCGTTTACCTGCCCCTACCATCAGTGGACCTACGATCTGAAGGGAACTCTCACCGGAGTGCCGTTTCGGCGCGGGGTCAACGGGCACGGCGGGATGCCCGAGGATTTCGATCCGTCGCAGCACGGCCTCACGCGGCTTGAGGTTGCGACGCGCCACGGCGTGATCTTCGCCAGCTTCGACACCGCGGTGCCGCCGCTGGAAAAATATCTCGGCCCCGCGATGCTGCAATATTTCGATCGCGTCTTCGACGGACGCGAGCTACGCGTACTCGGTTATTCCCGCCAACGCGTCCCGGCCAACTGGAAGCTGATGTTCGAGAACATCAAGGATCCCATACCACGCGAGCCTGCTCCACGTGTTCCTGGTCACCTTCGGGCTGTTCCGCGCGGATCAGCCCTCGGCGGTCAAGATGGACGAAAGCGGGATGCACTGCGTGCTCATCTCCAGCAAGGGCGAACAGAACCTCAACGCGAGCACCAAGGAAATGAAAAACTTCCGCGCCGACTTCAAGCTCGCCGATCCACGCCTGCTCGACCCGGTGCGCGAATTTCCGGGCGAGGCCACGGTCGTGATGCAGACGCTGTGGCCCAACATCATCATCCAGCAGCAGTCGAACACGCTCGCGATGCGCCAGTTGGTGCCGCGCGGCCCGGAACTGTTCGACCTGATGTGGACGTTTTTCGGCTTCGCGAACGACACGCCCGAAATGACCCAGCGCCGTCTGCGTCAGGCGAACCTGATGGGCCCCGCCGGGCTGGTTTCGATCGATGACGGCGAGGTGATGGAGTACTCGCAGCAGGGCGTCCGCCAGCGCCCCGGCAGCGCCGCCATGCTGGAAATGGACGGGCGCGGCACCGCCGACCAGGACCACATGGTGACCGAGGCGGCGATACGCGCCTTCTACAAGCACTATCGTGAGGTGATGGAGTTCTGACGCCGATGGCGCGCGCACAGCACGATCTCGCTTTGCGGCTCGAAGTCGAAGACCTTTACACCGAGTACGCTCACGTGCTCGACAACTTCGAGCTGGAGCAGTGGCCGGAGTTTTTCACCGACGATTGCCTCTACCAGATCGTCTCGCGGGAGAATCGTGAGCGCGGATTGCCGCTCGCGCTGATGCGATGCGAGAGCAAGGCGATGCTGACCGACCGCGTGGTGACGATCCGCCAGACCCAGATGTTCGCGCCGCGCGCGCTGCGCCACCTGGTCAGCTCGCTCAGGATCGCGCCGGCGGCCGCTGACGGGGTCGGCGTGCAGGCCAACTACGCCGTGCTGCAAACTCTGGTCGACGATGAAACCCGGATCCTGAGCTCCGGGCGCTATATCGACACGCTCGTGCGCGAGGGCGACGTGCTCAAATTCAAAACGCGCACTTGTGTGTACGACACCGTGCTGGTGCCGAACTCGCTGATTTATCCGTTATGACTGTGACCAGCGAATCCCAAGCCAACAAATTTATTCAGCGACAAATTCGATTCAGAGGCAAACTCAATTCAGAGGGCATCCTATGAGTGAAACAAAATCCCGATTCGTCGATCGCAGCGGTTACGTCACTCCCAAGCTCGATCTGTGGCCGTCGATCGTCATCACCAAGGAAGAAATCGACGCCGAGGTGGACCGGCTTGCGAGCCTGCCGCCGCCGGCCAATGGCCGGCGCCGCTCGCTTATCGTTCATCCCAACGAAAACGGCACCGGGCTCGCTCCGGGAATCCAGGTCGCGCTCGACGTGCTCAAGCCGGGCGAGCGCACCAAGCCGATCCGGCACAACTCCTCGCAGGTCAACTTCTGCATCCGCGGCCGCGGACACGCGGTGGTCACCGGCCGGCAAATCAACTTCAGCCAGTATGATGTCTGGAACACGCCCTCGCTGAACGTTTATCAGAACTTCAACGACAGCGACGATCTACAGGTGCGGCTGACCTACAGCAACGCCGCGCTGCTGGAAAAAATGAACGCGCATATCGTCGAGGAAAATCCGCCCGCCGAAGAGATCAAGGGCGAGGCCCCGAACGGCGAGCCCGACGCGCGCCACGTCAATCCGTTCGGCACCTTCGCGCTCAACAACGACGGCGCCTATCTGCTCCCGTACGAAAAGCTGATCAGCCCCGACGTAATCGAATCGCCCGTGCTGTTCTGGCCGTGGCGCCAGGTTGAAGGAGCATCTCGACAAATTGCAGGCGCTCGGCTCGTCCTACGTCGGACGGCGGCTGTACCTGCTGTATAACCCGGCCACCGGGCGCACCAACGGCACGACGCACAATTTTTTCGCGACCATGACCGTGCGTCCGCCGCACATCGTCGACAAACCGCATCGCCACGCCGCCGCCGCGATCAATTACTATTTCTCAGGCAGTGGCTATAGCACGGTGCAGGGCAAGGTGCTGCAGTGGAAGGCGGGTGACCTGATGCTGTCGGCGCCGGGATGGGCGGTGCACAACCACGCTTCCAACGACGAGCCGGTATACGAACTGACTATCCAGGATAGTCCGCTCAACATCGCGATGGATTCGCTGATGTGGCAGGAGGACCTGAAGCATCCAGCGCGCCTGTTGGGCTCAAGCTACGGCTTCGACACCAACCGCGCCAAGGTCGCGTAGCTATGCTGACGCTCAACCGCGATTTTCTGCGCGGCTCCTATCCTCCGCTGGTCACGCCGTTTATTAAGGGCGCGGTGGATTACGCCGCGTACGCGCGGATGGTCGAGCGGCAGGTGGCCGAAGGCTCGCACGGGATCGTCGTCAACGGCACCACCGCCGAGCCGAGCACGCTCAGTATCGAGGAACGCAACGAACTGGTGCGGCTTGCGGTAGCGACCGCGCGCGGCCGCATCCCGGTCGTCGCGGGCACCGGCTCCCAATCGCACGCCGACACGATCGAGCTCACAGCGGCCGCGGAAAAGGCGGGCGCCGACGCGGTGCTGGTCGTGACGCCGTACTTCATCCGGCCGCCGCAACGCGGGCTGGTCGAATACTATGTCGATATCGGCCGGCGCACGCGCCTCCCGATGCTCATCTACCACATACCCGGACGCGCGGCGGTCAACGTCGAAGCGGCCACCCTCGAGCGCATCGCCGAGCGCGCGCCTAACCTGGTCGGGATGAAGCACGCGGCCAACGACCTCGCGCTGGTTACCCAGGTGCTCGCGCGGATGGGCAACGACTTTCGCATCTTCGTCGGACTGGAAGAACTGAGTTTTCCGATGATGGCGATCGGCGCGTGCGGCCTGATGAATGCCGCGGGCAACCTGAAGCCGCGTGCGCTCGCGCAGATGTGCGAGGATGTATTCGCCGAGCGTCTCGCGCCCGCGCGCGCCGCGCACGACGCGCTGTTCGAGCTCAACCAGGCAATCTTCTTCGACACCAATCCTACGCCGCTCAAATACATGATGAAGCGGATGGGGCTGCTCGAGACCGAAGAGCATCGCCTGCCGATGATGCCGGCGACGCCTGAGCTGGCCGCGCGGCTTGACGGCGTACTAACCCGCGCCGGTCTGATTCGGGCAACTGCGTAGTTGGAGTGCAATATAGTGAGTACGCACAAGAGCGCCGACGAGCCGCGGCGCAAAATTAATCCGCTTTACAACGGCCGCAAGCTCAAGCTCGGCACGTTCTCCAGCAACCTGAGCCATGGATGCGCGATCACCACTATCGATGGCGTGCTGAAAGCCGACTGGCAGAGCACGCTCACGTTGGCGCGGCTCGCCGACGAGATGGAGTTCGAGGCGCTGGTGCCGGTCGGCCGCTGGAAGGGCTTCGGCGGCGTTACGAATTTCAACGGTGCCGGCTTCGAGCCATACACCTGGGCCGCCGCGATCGGCGCCACGACGAAATACTCCGCCGTCTTCGCGACCTCGCACGTGCCGACGGTGCATCCGATCATGGCCGCCAAGCAGGCCGCGACGATCGATCACGTCACCGGGGGGCGCTTCGCGCTCAACATCGTCACCGGATGGTTTTTGCCCGAGATCGAGATGTTCGGCGCGCCGCAGATGGATCACGATCTGCGCTACGATTGCGCGATCGAGTGGCTCGATATCATCAAGCTCCTTTGGACCGAAGACGAGGAATTCGATTACAGCGGCAAGTACTACCAGATCAAGAAGGGGATTCTGCGCCCCAAGCCGATCCAGGCGCCATATCCGGTCGTCATGAACGCGGGCGGCTCCGAAAAGGGACGCCACTACGCGGCCAAGTATTGCGACGTGGCGTTCGTCATTTTCGATCCCGACGATTTCGCCGGCGCCAAGGCCCGGGTCAGGAGCTATCGCGAACTCGCAGAGCGCGAATACGGCCGCGACCTCCAGTTGTGGACCGCCGCCTACGTGGTGCAGGGAAACACCGAAAAGGAAGCGCGTGACTTTTTCGATTACTACGTCCATCAAAAAGGCGATTGGGTCGCGGCGACCAACCTGGTCGAAACGATGGGTATCGCCGCCAAAACTCTGCCGCCCGAGACGCTGCGCTCGATGAAGGCGCACTTCATCGCGGGATGGGGCGGCTATCCGCTTGTCGGCACCAACGAACAGATCGTCGAGGGCCTCGGGCGGCTCTCCGAGATGGGTCTCGATGGCGCGGTGCTCTCGTGGCCGCGTTACATCGACGGCATGCGGCAGTTCAAACAGGAGATCATGCCGCTCGCCAAACAGGCCGGGCTTCGTTGAGCGCGCGCCAGGGAAATTCGGCGCGGGGAGAATTTTGAGATGTCTGACGCGACCCAACCAACAATCGACCAAAGAGAACTCGTCGCCTCGATTCCGCGCGAGCTTTATTACGCGGGCGGCTGGCACGCTGCAGCCGAGGGCGCTCGTACCGAGGTCTGGAGCCCCTCGACGGGGCAATCGCTGGGCAAGGTCGCGTGGGCCGGCGCGGAGGACGTCGATCGCGCGGTGCGCGCCGCCCATGCGGCATTTTTCCAATGGCGGGACGTGAAGCCGCTGGAGCGCGCGAAGATCCTGCGCGAGGTCGCCGCGCTGCTCCGCCGGCACGGACGCGAACTCGCGCTCATCGACGCCGCCGACTGCGGCAATCCGATCGCCGAGATGATAAACGACTCGGCGATCGGCGCCGCCAGCGTGGAATACTTCGCCGGCCTGGTCAGCGAGGTCAGAGGCAGCACGATTCCGATGGGCCCCGGCGTGTTGAACTACACGCTGCGCGAGCCGCTGGGCGTGATCGCGCGCATCAACGCATTCAACCATCCATTGCTGTTTGCCGCGATGCGCACCGGCGCGCCGCTCGCCACCGGCAACACGCTCATCGTCAAGCCGCCCGAGCAGGCGCCACTTTCCTCGTTGCGATTCGCGGAGCTTGTCGGACCGCTCTTTCCGCCCGGCGTGTTCTCCGTGCTTCCGGGCGGACGCGAGTGCGGTAGCGCTCTCACGGCGCATCCGCTGGTCGCGAAAGTCGGGCTTATCGGATCGGTGCCGACCGGGAAAGCGATCATGCGGGCGTCGGCCGATTCGCTCAAGAAGGTGGCGCTCGAACTCGGCGGCAAGAACGCGCTGATCGCTTATCCCGACGCCAACCCCGACAAAGTTGCCGCGGGAATCATCCGCGGGATGAACTTCACCTGGTGCGGCCAATCCTGCGGCTCGACCAGCCGCGCCTTCGTGCACGAGGCGATCCACGACGCGGTGCTGGAGCGCGTGGTCGCGGCGGCGCGCGCGATAAAACCCGGCATCCCCACCGAGCAGAGCACGATGATGGGGAGCCTCATCAGCAAGGAGCAGTTCGACAAGGTCATGCGCTACATCGGCTACGGGGTCGAGGACGGCGCGCGGCTGATCGCCGGCGGCAAATCGCCGCAGGATGCGCATCTCAGCAAGGGCTTTTTCATCGAGCCGACGATTTTCGCCGACGTCACGCCGAAGATGCGGATTGCGCGCGAGGAAATCTTTGGCCCGGTGCTGAGCGTGTTTCGATGGACCGACGAGGCCGAGATGCTGCGGGCGGTCAACGACGTCGAGTATGGCCTGACCGCCTCAATCTGGACCCGCGATCTCGCCACCGCGCATCGTACCGCCGCGCGCGTCGAAGCCGGCTACGTTTGGATCAACTCCTCCAGCGCGCATTACCTCGCGGCACCGTTCGGCGGTTACAAGCAATCGGGCGTGGGCCGGGAGGAGTCGATCGAAGAACTGATGGACGCGACCCAAATCAAAAACGTGCACGTCGAGTTCGATGCCTGACGCCACGCGCGCGATCGACGAACTTGTGGCGGCAAACCATATCCTGTTCGACCAGGGCGTGGTCGACGGGTTCGGGCACGTCAGCGTCCGCCATCCGGCGAGCGGCGATCGGTTCCTGCTGGCGCGCAGTATCGCGCCGGCGCTGGTCAGAGCCGCCGATATCATGGAGTTCGACCTCGACGCGAACCCTCTCGACGCCGGCGGCCGCGCACTCTACCTCGAACGGTTCATCCATAGCGAGATCTACCGCGCGCGGCCGGACGCCGGCGCGGTCGTGCACAGCCACTCGCCGGCGGTCGTGCCGTTCAGCGTGGCCAGGGACGTCGCGCTCCGCGCGGTCTGGCATCTCGGCGGAATTCTGGGTGAAGGATGTCCGGTCTTCGAAATTCGTGAGGCCGCCGGGCCGGGCACCGATCTGTTGATTCGCAACCGCGCTCTGGGAGCGGCCCTGGCGAAATCGCTCGGGCCGGGACCGGTCGTGCTGATGCGCGGGCACGGCTGCACGGTCGTGGGATCGACCGTGCGCCACGCGGTCTTCAACGCGGTCTATACGGAGTTAAGCGCCGCGCTGCAGTCCGAAGCGATGCGGCTCGGCGCGGTGACCTATCTTACCCGCGAGGAGGCGGAGGCCGCCGCGGCCTGCAACGCCGCGCAGATCGATCGGTCCTGGGAGTTGTGGAAAATGCGGGCGGAGCGGCGCCTTCAGCCCCAGACCTGACGCGCGGTTTCCACGACCAGTTCCAACTTGCGCTTCTGATCGTCTTCGCTCACCAGGTTGCCGACAAACTCCGAAGCGAAACCGCACTGCGGGCTGAGCGCGAGTTGATCGAGCGCGAGGTAGCGGCTGGCTTCGTCGATTCGCCGCTTCAGATCATCAATCGTCTCGAGTTGCGCCACCTTGGTGCTGACCAGACCGAGCACCACGGTCTTGCCCTTGGGCACGAAGCGCAGCGGCTCGAAACCGCCGGCGCGCGGCGAGTCGTATTCCAGCAGGAAACGATCGTGATGCAGTTCGTTGAACAGCATCTCCGCGATCGCGTCGTAGGCGCCCTCGCGATGCCACATGCTGCGCTGATTTCCGCGGCACAAGTGAATTCCGAAGGTCACGCCGGCGAAGCCGCGAATCAGATCGTTGTCGGCCTTGAGCGAGCGCCTGAAGTTGGCGATCGGATCTTCACCGCGCGCCCGCATCGCGTCGAGCGACGGACCGTCGACGTAGGCGGTGTAGCCGGGCGCGTCGATATGAACGTAGCGGCATCCCGCATCGGCGAGGCCCGCGATCATCACGCGCTCGACCTCGACTACGTCGGCGAGAAAATCCTCCATCGCAGGGTAAACCTGCGCGGAGTTGGCAAGGTCGACGCGCTGCGAAATCCGATCCGGTCCGATCAATGTAACCTTGACCGGCTTGCGCGCGACCGCGGCCGCGTAGCTGTACTCCTCGAGCACCAGGTTGCGCCTTAGGCGGAGCCGCTCGACCACGCTCTGGCGTTGCACCACGGGCGTTCCCTTGGCGCGTTCGTCACTCATCGGCAGATCGAAACGCCTAAGCGGCTGCGCGCCCGCGATGCGCTGGTCGTAGAAATCGAGCGTCGCGCGGCCGCTGTCGTAACCCGAGACGGCTTCGCCGAAGCTGTCCTGGAAATTGAGCCGGCGAAACTCGCCGTCGGTGACGACGTCGAGGCCGATTTGCTCCTGCAGGCGGATCGCGCGATCGACGGCGTCGTTTTCGGCCGCGCGAAACTCGGCCTCGCCGATCTCGCCGCGCTCGTAACGAGAACGGGCGTCGGCCAGCACGCCGGGCCGCAGCAGGCTCCCGACGACGTCGGTGCGGATGCCGTCGAGCCCCTTCACCTAGATGAACGCGAGGCCGCCGTCGCAGTTGATCGTCTGGCCGGTGATGAACGCGGCGTCGTCCGAGGCGAGGAACGCGGCCACGCCGACCAGGTCCGCCGGCGTCTCATGATGCTTGAGGCATTGCATCTTGAGCATCGCCTCTTTTTGTTCCGGCGTGACGGTCGCGCGCGCGATCTCGGTATAGACCGGCCCGGGCGTGATCGCGTTGACGCGCACGTTGAACTCGCCCAACTCGCGCGCCATCGCGCGCGTGAGGCCGAGCACTCCCGCCTTGGACGCCATGTAGTGCGCGTAACCCGCCCGCGCCAGCATGTACGCCGCCGACGAGATGTTCACGATCGCCCCGCTCTTCTGCTCGCGCATCGGCGCACTGCACGCCTTGCCGGCGAGCCACACGCCCTTGAGGTTGACCGCCATCAGGCCGTCCCATTCGGCGACACTCATTTCCCAAAACGGCTTCATCTGGATGGTCGAGAAAATCGCCGCGTTGTTGATCAGCACGTCGACGTGGCCGAACGCCTTGAGCGCCTCGTCGACCATCTGCTTGCACGACGCCTCGCTGGAGACGTCGGTGGTGCAGAAGATCGCGTTGGCGCCGGAGTCGGTCACTTCGGCCAGCACGCCGCGGCCCTTGTCCGCGTTGACGTCGGCCAGCACGACGTTGCATCCCTCGTCGCGGAACCGGCGCGCGTACGCGCGGCCGATACCTTGCGCGGCGCCGGTCACGATCACGGTTTTGCCTGCCAATCCGTTTAGAGGCATGGGTCACACTTCCTTTGAGCGATGAGTTGGTTCGCCCGCGGGCATTACCTCGGGTTTTGCGGCATTATGAAGCAGCATTTGAAAAACACTTAGCAATCTAAGTAATTTGCTATTACCACCCTCGCAGCTTGAGCGTCAAGCCTACCGCGCGCCACTCCCGGCTAGCGCGGAGCGCGCGCTTCGATCAGCATCTTGAGCCGCGGCGGCAAGGCGCTGTGGAATTCCATCGGGGCGCCCGAAACTGGATGGCGAAACTTAAGCTCGCATGCGTGCAGCGCGAGCCGCCGCGCGGGATCGGTCTTTCCATCGAATTTGGCGCCGAATTTAGCGCCGTATTTGCGATCGCCGATGACCGGATGACCCAGCGCGGCCAGTTGCACGCGGATCTGGTTGCGGCGCCCGGTTTCGAGCGTAAGCTCGAGCAGCGACCTGTCGCCTTTCGCGCGAACAACGCGGTAATGGGTGATCGCCAGCTCGCCACCTTCCTCGACGCGATGAACCGTAAGTGATTTGCTGCTTTCAACCAGCCTGTCCCTGAGCGTGCCCTGCGCCTTTGCCGGCACGCCTTCGACGACCGCCAGGTATCTTTTTACGACGCCCTTCCAGTTCCGCTGGAGGGCGGCCTGCGCCGACTCGGTCCTTGCGAACATCATCAGGCCGGAGGTCTCGCGGTCGAGCCGATGGACGATGAAGACCTGTTGCGCCTGCGTTTTCATCAGCGCCTTCAGATGCGTGTTGAGGATTCGATACGCGGTCTTCTCCTTCTCGCGCTCCGAGCCCATCGAAAGCAGACCCGCCGGTTTCTCGACCACGACGACCGCGTCGTCGAGATGCACGATCGCGAGTCCATGGCGTTCAAGCGCCGCGCCGCTGACCTGCTTGCGCGCCGCGATAGTCACGACATCGCCGGGCGCCAATTCCGTGTCGTGACGGACCGTCGCCCTGCCCTTCACCGTCACCGCCCGAAACCGGAGCAGGTCCTTCGCCTGTTTGCGCGACAATCCGAGCGGCAGTCCGATCAGGTATGGCAGGAGCTCGCATCTTGATGCGACCTGAAACCGGCTGTCCATCGTGCTGGAATTTAATCACAGACTGCGCCAATTCGAACGCCGGCGATGGCTTGGATTTTGCTCCCCACGTGTCAGGATCGTCTCTATGAAAGTGCTACCGTTCAGCGATCTCGACCTCGACATCGCACGCACCCGGATCGTGCTGTCGATGCTGGCGATGCTCTCGCTGTATATCGATCCGACCACGGCCGGCGGCCTTTTTCATCTGACTCCGTACGTGCTCGCGACTCTGCTCTCTCACCTGGCCTACAGTGTCGGGACTTATTTTTTGCTCGAATCCGAAATCGCCAAGCGCTGGCTGCCTACTGCGACAACGCTGCTCGATCTGTTTTTCGCGATGGCGATCGCGTACCTGACCGAAGGCCAGACCGGCCCTTCCTATGTTTTTTTCGTGTTCGCGATTATCGCGGTCGGCGTGCGCGCGACGCCGCGCGCGATTATCTATGTCACTCTGCTGGGAGTGGTTCTTTACTTGGCGGTGATTTCCGCCAACAACAGCTTGACCGGGGCCTACGTGATGCGCGCCGTGTACCTGGCGATCGCGGGCTACCTGATCGGATTTTTTGCGCAACAGCGGGCGAACTACGAAGCGCGGGTGCGCGAGCTCGAGGCGCAGGCCGAACGGCAATCGATCGCGCGCCTCCTGCACGACAGCTACGTACAGTCGCTGGCGGGCGTCAACCTGCGCCTGGAAAGCTGCCGCGAGTTGTTGCGCCGGGGACGTCCGGACGACGCCTCGCGGGAGTTGAAAGAGCTGCAGCTTGGAGTGAAACGACAATTCGACGAGGTGCGCGAATACGTGCGCTCGCTGGCTGGAGTCGATTCGAACTCGACGCACGAGGTTGCGGATATCTCGGCCGATCCGGAAATCAGAATAAACGGCGTGTTCGACGGCAGCAGCCGGCTGGGCGAACGCATCCTCCAGATAATGCTCGAGGGGCTGCGCAACGCGCGCAAACATGCGCGCGCGACCCTGGTGCGAATCGACGCTTCCGAGATTGCCGGGCGCGTGCTGATCACGATCGCGGACGACGGGGTGGGCTTTCCACCCGCGGCCGATCCTCCGTGGACGATCGCGTCCCACGTCGCCGAAACGGGCGGACGGCTGAGCTTCAGCGAGAGCGGTCCGGCCTGCCTGCAAATCGAGATACCCAAAGTCTGACAAACTCTGCAAACTCTGAAGGGAGTGATTCCGCTGAGCCAATTGCGTTTGATAATCGCCGATGACCATGCCCTTTTCCGGCAGGGACTGCGTTCGCTGCTGGCGCTGGAGGGTCTCGAAATAGCCGCCGAAGTCGAACAGGCGAGCGGCCTGGAAGCCGCGCTCGCGGCCAACCCGTGCGACATCCTGCTGCTCGATTTGCAGATGGAGCAGTGGTCGATGGATCAGATTGCGGAGCTTTCGCGCAAGACGGCGGTGATCGTTCTGACCGCCAACGAGAGCGTCGAAACCGGATTGACGGCGCTGCGCCTGGGCGCGCGCGCGATCGTGCACAAGCGCTTCGCGATCGAGTCGCTGATGACGGCGATCCGAGCCGTCGCGGAGGGCTTGGTCTGGATGCCGCCCGCGATGCAGGCGGCATTGGTCGCCCAGGACGGCCCGGCGGCGAAGAAACTGACTGCGCGCGAATCGGAAATCGTGCGCTACGTGGCAATTGGGATGCGCAACGCCGAAGTCGCCGCACGGCTCTCGCTCAGCGAGAGCACGGTCAAAACTCATCTGACCAACATTTTTCAGAAACTCGGGATTCGCGATCGAATCGAACTCACGCGCTACGCGATCAAAACCGGCCTCGTGACGGTCCAAGATCGGTGAACAAACTAGATCAGTGATCGGATTAGATCGGTAACTGCCTGAAGAACACGCTCCAGTGCGTGCCCACGCGGGCGGCATCTGCTCGCCTCGCAAGCAAACCATCCTGCCCGCGTTTTTCTCCAATCGCGCAGATCATCGCCCGCCAGCGCCAGAACCTACGACCTTCGGATGACATCGCATCCGCCGTCGGTCGTAGCGACGCATCGGCCTCAGGATTCATTCAGCTTTCGCGCAGATATCGGCACATCCATTGCTCTGTAGCGCACTGATCAAATCGCGTACCGCAAGGCTCGGCTGACGCCGTCGACCGTGTGCGCGGCGAACCTGAACCCAGCAGGAGGAGACAACCAAAGTGTTCGGCGAAAAAATAACAGGGACCTACAGTTTGTTTCTGGAGAGGTTGCGAGACGCGGACGTGCGCAAGAAAGCGGGCTCGCTGTTGCTCGGAAAGATGATCGGGCTTGCGATCGTCCTCTTCCTGGCCTCGAAATGGTATCTGCCCACGCAGGCCTATGCGGACACCGCTCCGGCGTTGCCGCCGCCGCACATCAACGCGATCAACACGGTGTGGACGCTGGTCGCGGCCTACCTGGTGTTCTGCATGCAGGTCGGTTTCGTGATGCTGGAGTCAGGGTTCGCACGTTCCCGTGAGACCGTCAACATCCTGGTCGAGGGAATCGCCGACACCTGTATCTGCGGCATCACCTTCTGGCTGTGGGGCTTCGCGTTCATGTTCTGCCCCGGCACTCCATGGATCGGCACCACCGGGTTTATGCTCCATGGCCTTCCAGCGACCTATGGCACAACGGGCGTGCCGCTGCTCGCGTACTGGGTCTTCCAATACGCGTTCGCGGACACCTGCTCGACGGTGACCTCGGGAGCGATGATCGGCCGCTGCGACTTCATTGGCGATCTGCTCTACAGCGTCGGCGTCACGGGCTTCATCTATCCGATTATCGGCCACTGGGCGTGGGGTCCGGACGGTTGGCTCGCTAACATGGCTCCAATCCCGTTCCACGACTTTGCCGGTTCCACGGTGGTGCACACGATCGGAGGCACAATCTCGCTGGCTGGAGCGATCGTACTCGGCCCACGGCTCGGCCGGGTCTTCAAGCGCGACGGCGGTCAGCCGATGAAGCCGCACGATCTGATCATCGGCGCGACCGGCGGACTCATCCTGTGGTTCGGATGGTACGGGTTCAACCCGGCAGCACGCTCTCGGCGCTCGATTCTCAAGGCATCGGCCGCGTGTCCTTCAACACTACGCTGGCAGCCTGCTCGGCGGGTCTGACCGCACTCTTTTACTCCTATTTCAAGAGTGAGAAATGGGATCTGGCTCTGACCGTCAACGGTTTCCTGGCCGGACTGGTCGCGATCACGTGTCCCTGCTACTGGGTCGACCCTGAAGGCGCGTTTCTCCTCGGGATCGGCGCGGGCATCGTCGTGGTCTGGGGCATCGACCTGCTCGAATACCTGCGCATCGACGACCCGATCGGCGCGGTCCCCGTACACATGGTCGCCGGTATCTGGGGCACGCTTTCCTTGGGGCTGTTTGCGGCCGGCAAATACGGCGCGCCTACGCCGTTGGGGGCCGACACGAGCACGGTGGTCACCGGGCTCTTCTATGGCGGCGGATTCGGGGTGCTCAAGGCGCAGATGATCGGAAGCTTCTCGATCACGATCGCAACTTTCGTCGTATCGATGGCGCTGATGTACGCCATCCACTACGGCTTCAGGTTGCGAATCCCGACCGAGGGCGAGATCGAGGGACTCGACCTGCACGAGCACGGCTTCCCGGCCTACCCGGAATACGTGGTCACGGGCGAGGACGGATGTCCCAAGACGATCGACGACGTGCCGGTCGGCCGCCGCACAGGGACGAAACTTCCGCGGATCGGAATGAAAAAGGCCAGCTGAATGTAAGGGCGGGTTGGCCGGCTCCAAGCGGAGCCGGCCAACTCTCATTTCAGGCTCTCGAACAAATCCAACGCGCTGACTAGCACCGGCTGCGCCCGCGCCGGTCCAGATCGTCCAGGGAAATCGTGTCGAACAGGACAGATACCCTCGCCAGCAGCGAACGGCGCACGCTTACCGGCATCTTCATCGGGCCGCCGCGCGACGTAAAAGATCCCGCGATCTTTCACTCGATGTCGCTGGTGGCCTTTCTCGCGTGGGTGGGCCTTGGATCGGACGGCTTGAGTTCGTCCTGCTATGGCCCCGAGGAAGCCTTCATCGCGCTCGGCCCGCATCAGTACCTGGCGGTTTTCCTGGCGCTCCTGATGGCGCTGACTGTTTTCATCATCTCCGCGTCGTACTGCCAGACCATCGATCAGTTTCCGACCGGCGGCGGCGGATACCTGGTCGCGACCAAACTGCTCGGACGCGAGGCGGGCCTGGTCTCCGGATGCGCATTGATCGTGGATTACGTGCTGACGATCTCGATCTCGATCGCCAGCGGAGCCGACGCGATCTTCAGCTTCCTGCCGATCCAGTGGGCGCCGTTTCGGATGTACGTCTGCATCGCCGTGGTGCTCGCGATGGTCGGGATGAACCTGCGCGGGGTGAAGGAATCGGTGCTCACGCTGTTGCCGATTTTCCTCGCATTCGTCCTGATGCACACGCTGCTGGTGGTTTACGCGCTGGTCGCGCGCGAGGGCGAGCTACCCGCGATCGCCGGCAACGCCATCCGCCAGGCACATGACGGTTTCGGCTCGCTCGGCGTGCTCGGGCTCGCGGTGATTTTCTTCCGCGCCTACAGCATGGGCGCGGGAACCTACACGGGAATCGAAGCGGTCAGCAACGGCCTGCCGATCCTTCGCGAGCCCAAATCCGTCACCGGCAAGCGCACGATGATCTATATGGCCGTGTCGCTCGCCTTCATCGCCGGCGGCATCCTGATCGCGTACTTGCTCGAGGGGGTCGAACCGCATCGCGGCAAGACGCTCAATGCGGTGCTGTTCGAACAACTGACCGCCCGATGGCGTATCGGCGGACTGAACCTCGGCCCGTGGGTCGTCACCTTCACCCTGCTGACCGAGGGCGCGCTGCTGTTCGTCGCGGCGCAGACCGGTTTCGTCGGCGGACCGCAGGTGCTGGCGACGATGGCGGTCGATCGATGGGTGCCGCGGCGCTTCGCCAGTCTGAGCGAGCGCCTGGTCACGCAGGACGGCGTGCTTGCGATGGGTATCGCGGCGGCGGTGATTCTCTTCCAGACCCGCGCCGAGGTGAGTTTCCTGGTCGTGCTCTACGCGATCAACGTGTTTGTGACTTTCACGCTTTCGCAACTCGGGATGAGCCGGCTCTGGTGGAACGCGCGCGCGACGGAGCCGAAATGGATTCGCAAGCTACTGGTGAACGGCATCGGATGCCTCTTCACGGCGATGATCCTCTTCCTGACGGTCACTCTCAAATTCAACCAGGGCGGATGGATAACCGTTGCGATGACGGGCAGCGTGGCCACGGTCTGTTACCTGGTTCGCCGCCACTACGAGCGCGTCAATCGCGCGATCGAACGGCTCGAAGTGGATGTGCTGCCGCAACTCTTCGACGCCCCCGCAAAGCAGGCCGCGCCGCGGGACCCCGCCCTGCCCACCGCGGTCCTGATGGTCAACGGCTTCAACGGACTCGGACTAGCGACGCTAACCAGTATCGCGAGCCTCTTTCCCGATCAGTTTCGTAACGTGGTCTTCATCAGCGTGGGCGAAGTCGACTCGGCCCTCTTCAAGGGGCCCGAGGAACTGCAGCAGCTCGAGGCCCGGATCGCCGACGATCTGCTGGAGTATTGCCAGCTCGCGGCGGACCTCGGCTTCCATGCCGAACTGCGCGCCGCGATCGGGACCGACGTGGTGCTGGAGCTTCGCCGGCTATGCTTCGAGGTCGCCCGCGAGTTCAGGCACTCCGTGTTCTTTGCGGGACAATTGGTTTTCGGCGGCGACCTCAACGGCTTCATGAGCCGGTTTTTGCACAATCACACCGCGCTCGACCTTTTGCAGTCGCTTCAAGCGGACGGGCTCAGCCTGGTCATCCTGCCGGTTCGGGTGATGCCCGTGCGCACGCCGGAAACCGTGCCGGCCGCGGTCCCGGCGGCGGTTCCAGCCTGAAACGGGAGCGACGCGAACCGCCAGAGTTTGGTCGCTGGCGCGTCCGGCTCTATCGCAAGACCGGAATCTTCGCGATCTCGCGCTTGAGCCGCTTCGAAGCTTCCCAGCCGTCATAGGCGGCCTGCATCCTCAGCCACAGCCCCGGGCCATTGCCGCACAACTTTCCAAGCCGTACGGCCATGTCAGGGCTAACAGCCGTTTCGCCGGCCATCACCCGATGCAGGGTCTGGCGGCTCACACCCAGAAGCGTCGCAATCTCGCCTATTGTGCGACGGCCCAAAGCAGGCAGAATTTCTTCGGCGAAAAAGACCCCGGGATGAACCGGAGGGCGGGTGACGTCTTCAGGCTTAACGAAATACTCTTTGCTCATAGCAATCTCAGTGGTACTGCTCGAGATCGACTTTTACGGCATTGCCGTCTACCCATTCAAATGTGATGCACCAAGGCCCGTTTACGTGAATGCTGTACCGGACCGGGTTTCCGTAAAGAGGATGGAAATTAAATCCTGGCAGGTTCGCATCCCGCAGGTCGGCCGCCTGATTAAGAGAATCCAACATGTTTCTCGTGCGCTTTTGCAGACCGGCCGCGACTTTGGCGCTTTTGCCGGTCAGGAACAATTCGCTTAGCCCCTTGTGGCGAAAGCTCCCGATCACGAGCCATACTGTAGCACGATACGCGACAACTTGTAAATCAGAACGCTACAGCGGAATAGAACTCCGGGTTCAGGCGAAGCCCAGTTCCGTCGCGGCGATCATCTCCAGCACTTCATCGCGCTTGAGCGTGTGCAGCGGCGCCGAGCGCAGGTCGCGGAAGTAGCGCTCCAGCGGATTGCCCTTCAGATAGCCCTGGCCGCCGGCGATCCGCGTCGCCAGGTTCGCGACCTCCAGCATGTTCTCCGCCACAAAAGTGCGCAGCGTCTCGATCGTCATCACCTGGCGCTCGCCGTAGGTCCGCCCCGCGGACATCTCGCGCGCGAGGCTGTAGATGAGCGTGCGACAGGCTTCCAGCCGATTGTACATCTCGCCGAGCGCGAAGCGGGTCGCCGGCAAACTGCCCACCAGCTGCCCGGTCTTCTGCAGCTTGCGCGTCCGCGCGTACTCAAGCACGTAGTTGTACGCCGCCTGCCCGATCCCGACGTAGACCGCGGAGAAGGACAGGCAGTACCAGTGCGCCACCTTGACGAATTCCTCGAAGAAATGGCCTTCCTCTCCGATGAGCTGATCCTGCGCCGCGAAAACGTCGCGAATCATGATCGTGTGGCTGCCCGTCGCCCGCATCCCCATCGCGTCCCAGTTCTCGATCACTTCCAGGCCCGGCGCGTCGCGCGGCAGCAGGAACACGCATCCGCCGGAGGACGATCCCTTGTAGTCTTCGAGCGAGGTGCTGATGCCGAAGTAGTCGACCACCGGCGAGAGCGTGCAAAACACCTTCTGGCCGTTGATCCGATAGCCGCCGGCCACCTTGCGCGCCTTGGTGTTGGGCGAGAGGATCGAGCGCGCGCCGCCGCCCTCGGTGTAAAAACCGTTGAGCAGCATCTGCTTGCGCCCCACGTTTTCCAGGTAGAGCCCCTTCTGCGCCGCGGTCATGAACGGCGTATAGAAGCCCACCGAGTTGAGATGCATGTTGATCGCGAAAGCGGTCGCGCAGCACCCCTGCACGAGTTGCTCCTGGGCCAGGATGAAGGTAAACGGATCGACGCCCCATCCGCCGTACTCCTTCGGCGTGGTCATCGCCGTGTAGCCGGTCTCCTTAAGCCGCGCGATATTTTCGAACGGGAAGCTGCCTTCGCGATCGTGCTGCTCGGCGCGCGGCGCGAACTCCTTGGCGAGATCCTTGGCTAGAGCGATGATGCGCTGCTGCTCGGGCGTAAGCTCCACAAACATGGTGAACTCCTCAAACTGGACGCGATCTCTTAAGCGCGCGTTATCGCGATCGCCTCGACTTCGATCAGCAGGCCGGGAAAGGCCAGCGCCGCGACCACCACCGCGGTGCTCGCGGGCGGATCGTTGCCGAAAATCTCGCTCCGCACGGCGAGCATGTCCATGAATTTCGAGCCGTCGGTGATGTAGGTATTGATCTTGACGATATCCTTCAGGCCGCTGCCCGCGCTCTCGAGCACGCTTCTGATGTTGTCGAAAACCTGGCGGGTCTGCGCTTTCATATCGCCCTCGCCCACCAGGTGGCCGTTTGGATCGTAGGCGACCTGTCCGGAAACATAGATCGTGTTGCCGATCTGCTTGCCCTGCGCGAGCGGCAAACGATCGTCCCACGCCCATCCCGGATCGACGCTGCGCCGTCGAGCGGGCGGAGCAGACACGCGGCGCGCCTTGGGCGCACTCGTTTTGCCGCGTCCGCGGGTGACCTGTTTCTTTTTGGCCGCCATATTTCCTCCTGTCTGAATGCTGGAGCAGTGGTGCTATAGAAGAGCGTTATCCTGTAAGTCGAGAAAAAAGGCAAAGCAAGAAAAAAGCACAAAGCGGGAAAAAGACAAAGATTCGAGCGCTATACTCCCGTGGCATCGGCGCCGTCCCCTGAAGCTGGGACGCCGCCCGATGACGCGGGCGGCGCAGGAGGTTTCAGTGAAAATGAAGCTCGCCAACTCGGCTCCGCGGATCGTCCACGCCACGTTATTCGCTTTGGCTCTGGCGCAAACCCTGCCGTCCATCGCGCTGGCCCAGGCGGGTTCGCAGGGCAATTCGCTCGCCGAGGCGTATCGGATCATCGCCTCGAAGCAATTCGTCGATCTCACCCACTCCTTCGGCCCCTTGACGCCGGTATGGAAGGGCTTCGGCCCGGCTTCTTTCTCGGCGGCCTCGGATCCCGAAACGGGACGGCCTTACACGATCGAGAAGGACGGGTTTCGGGTGTTTTTCTACTCGATGGTTGGGCAGTACGGCACGCACGTCGACCCGCCCGCGCACTTCGACCCCGGTGGCAAAACGATGGACCAGATTCCGCTCAAGCAGATGATCCTGCCGCTGGTGGTCTTCGATATGACGCCGATGCTCAAGACCGATCCCAACCACGCGCTCAGCGTCGAAGACATCAAGGCATGGGAGAGCACTCACGGCCGCGTCCCGGCCGGATCTTTCGCGGCCGTGCGCACCGACATGTACAAGGATTGGGACACGAATCAGCAGCGCTTCAAGCGCGCTCCATTCCCGGCGTGGTCCCTCGACGCGATCCAGTTCCTCTACGAACAACGCGGGATCGTGGCCAACGGTCACGAATCGATGGACACGGACGCCACCGACGATCTCAAGTCCGAGGCCTGGGTGCTCAAGCACGGCCACTGGCAGATCGAAGTGATGGCCAACCTGGACAAGGTTCCGGCGACCGGCGCCCTCATCGTGGTTACGTGGCCGAAGCCGGAGCACGGCCTGGGCTTTCCGGCGCGCGCTTTCGCAATTCTGCCGTAATCGCGTGCCGCCGCTCTTGGCAAAGTGCTCGGCATGAAGCTAGAAAAAGAGACCACAACACGAGTTGCAGGAGTCAATTGATATGAAAACGGAAAGCCTCGAGTACCGCGACGGCGACGTCACCCTGCGCGGGTTTCTCGCATACGACGATCGGAAATCGGGCCGGCGGCCGGGAGTGCTCGTGATGCCCGAGGCGTTTGGACTCGGCGCGCAGGCCAAGCGCCGCGCGGAGCGGCTCGCAGAGCTGGGGTACGTCGCGCTGGCCGGCGATCCCTACGGCGACGGCCTCCAGTTGAGCGATCTGCAGGAAGCAATCAAACGCGCGACCGCCCTGTTCGCGGACCCGGCGAAGTCTCGCGCACGGGCGCGCGCGGCGCTGGACAAGCTGGCCTCGCTGCCGCAGGTCGATTCGAGCCGTCTCGCCTCGATCGGCTATTGCATGGGCGGCACTTTATCGCTGGAACTCGCGCGCGACGGCGCGCCGCTCAAAGGCATCGTGTCGTTTCACGGCGGCCTGCAAACGCAGCGCCCCGCAGCCGGCCAGATCAAGGCGAAGATCCTGGTCTGCACCGGCGCCGACGATCCGTTCGTGCCGGTCGCGCAGGTCGCCGCGCTCGCCGAGGAGATGACCAAGGCCAAGGCGGACTGGCAAGTTATCAGCTACGCCGGCACTGTGCACAGCTTCACCAATCCCGAAGCGGACAAGATCGGCGCGCCGGGAATCTCCTACAACAAATCCGCGGACGAGCGTTCGTGGAAGGCGATGACGTGGTTGTTCGAAGAGATTTTCGCGCCGGAGTGAAAATCGGCAGCTGATCCTCAGCCCGCCGAGCGGCGCTCGCGAGGCGCCGGCGACCAGTTGGAGCAAACGATGCACTCCTCGGCGAGTTTGCCTTCCGCGGCCGCCGCTTTGTCGTCCTCGGTCTGGTACGTCGGCTCCTCGGTGCGCTCCGCGCGGTTGTCGGTCTCGCCCGCCCCGGCATGCTTCCAGGAGTGATCGGCGCTCCATTCGAACGGCATCATCTTGATCGAACCCGGCGTACGCATCGTCTCGAACGCGCTCAACGTTTCGATCATGATCTCGCGCTGGAGACCGCGGTCGAGCGGTTTGCCCGCCGTATGTCCCAGCGGAAAATCATTGAAGACCGCCCGCGGCGGATTGACCGCGCGCGTGATGTCCAGCGCGCTGCTCATCGTCATCGTGGGAAAGCCGGCCGCCTCAGCGTGACGCGCGATCAGTCCAACGGACTGATGACATACGGGTCAAACAGGCACCAGCAGCGCGAGGTCGGCGCGCTCGGCCACGAGCCGTTCGGTAATCGCAGGAGCGACTTCCTCGCGCACGCGCCGCGCCGAATAGATTCCGCCCATGAAGGTAAGGGCGTGTTCGGTCAGTCCACCGATGAAGCCCTCCCGGACCAGGCCGCGCAGCGTGTCGATCGGAAACACGACGTTGGGGTCCTTGCGCGCGTCGGTCTGATCGTAGGCGAAATGCGAGGTGCGCAAATCCTCCGTGCGGACGTCGGTGGGGATGAGCCGCAAGCTGGTGTCGTCCTTGGAATGAAAGGCCACCTGGCCGTGGCGATAGATTCCGCCCGAGGCGATCAGCGCCAGGCGGGACTGCTTAAGCGGCTTGCGCAGCGGCTGCCAGGGCGGCGCGTCGGTGTTGTAAACCCATCCGTAGGGCTTGTAACCGAGCTTGGCGTATTGCCTGGTGATGCTCTTGATGTATTCGACCGGTGCTTCAGCCATTCGATTCTCCCACAACGATCATAACCAAACCGGTCTCTGCATGACAGCGGCATGACGGCGGCAGTATGGCCGTGCGACAATCGCTGCATGTGACGGCGCCGTGCCGGTCAATGCCCGGCCGCGAGTTCGCGGAAGATCAGGATCTTCTGCACCTCGTTGGTGCCGTCGTAGATCTGAAACACACGCGCGTCGCGGTAGAATTTCTCGACCGGGTAGTCGTTAATGAAACCGTAGCCGCCATGGATCTGAATCGCCGCCGAGCACACGCGCTCGCACATCCGGGAGGCGAACAACTTGGACATCGAAGCCTCCTTGATGCAGCGCGCCTGTTCCTCTTTGAGCTCGGCGGCATGACGGCACATCTGCCGCGCCACTTCGATCTCGGTCGCCATCTCGGCCAGCTCGAACGCGATCGCCTGATGCTCCGTCAGCTTCTTGCCGAACGCCTCGCGCCCGCGCGCATAGGTGAACGCGGCGTCGAACGCGGCGCGCGCGACGCCGATCGATTGCGCGGCGACGCCGATACGCCCGCTGTCGAGGCCGGAAAACGCGACCTTCAATCCGCGTCCGGGATCGCCGAGCATGTTCTCGGCCGGAACTTCGAGATTCTCGAGCTGGACCTGGCAGGTGTCGTTGCTGCGATGGCCGAGCTTGTGCTCGACTCGGAGCACCTGGTAGCCGGGCACGTCGGTGCGGGTCAGGAACGCGGAGATGCCGCGCTTGCCGGCGTCGGGATCGGTAACCGCGATCACCACGGCGACTTTGGCGGAGCGCCCCGACGTTATCAGCGATTTGGTGCCGTTGATCACGTAATGGTCGCCGCGGCGCACGGCGCGAGTGCGCAGATTGGCGGCGTCGGATCCGGCTTGCGGCTCGGTGAGCAGCATGCAGCCGAGCTCGCGGCCGCTCGCCACCGGGCGCAGGAATCGCTCCTTCTGCTCCGGCGTACCGAAATCGCGAATCTTGAAGCCGTAGGAGTTGCTGGCGCTGACCATGTTGCAGACACCGGCGTCGCCGTACGCGAGTTCCTCCGTCACCAGGGCATAGGAAGTGAAATCCGCGCCGGCGCCGCCCCATTGCTCCGCAATGCACACGCCGAACAGCCCCAGCGCGCCAATCTTGCGGAGCGTGTCCAGCGGCACCGTCGCGTCGCGGTCCCATTGCGCGGCGAACGGCGTGACTTCCTTGCGGACGAACTCGCGGGTCATGTCGCGAATCGCAACTTGGCGCTCGGTGAGCCGGCTCATAAGGGCATTTCTCGTAATTTCATCTGCATCCCAGCGCTGTAGCAACGTTGATGATCAATTTCAAAGGTTCCCGTGCTGTTGTTAAGCTGCACGGACGAGGCAATGGAAATGGGCTTTGAAACCATAGTCGCGCAGCAGGCGGGACCGTCGTTCATCGTCACGCTCAACCGGCCCCATCGGCGCAACGCAGTGGACCTTCAGATGATGGAAGAAATAATCGCGGCGGCGCGGCAGGCCGAGGACGAGCCGACGGTGCGCGCCCTGATCATCACGGGCGGCAAGGATTGCTTTTCGGCCGGCGCCGACCTCAACGACGCGCTCGCGGTCAAATCGCCAGCCGCAGGCGCGGAATACTTCGGCCGCTGGCATCAGCTCAACGCGACGCTGGAGCAGCTGGGCAAGCCGGTGATCGCTGCGATCGAAGGGTTTTGCATGACCGGCGGCTGCGAGATGGCGCTCGCGTGCGACATCCGGGTCGCCGGCGAGGGCGCGAGCTTCGCAATCACCAGCGCGCGCATCGGCACCGTGCCGGGCGCGGGCGGCACTCAGCGCTTGCCGCGTATCGTGGGGATCGCGAAGGCGCTCGAGTTGATGTTTTCGGCCGAAACGATCGGCGCGGCGGAAGCCTATCGCATCGGACTGGTGAATCGTCTCGTGCCGGCGGGTGGCGCGCTTGCGGAGGCTTGCGCGATGGCGGCGGTCTATGAAAAGCGCGCGCCGCTCAGCCACGCGCTCATCAAGCGGGCCGTGCGCCAGGGGATGCAGATGGACCTCGCCTCCGGAGTGGAGTTCGAATCCTTCGTGGTCACGACTATCTACGGCACCGAGGACAAGCACGAAGGAATTTCCGCTTTCCTGGAAAAGCGTGAGGCCTCCTTCAAAGGCCGTTAGGCATCGATACGGAATGCCATAACAAGTAACGCAATGAGTAAATACGATTCACTTTGCGACGGCCGAATCTTTGAATCCGCCAAGCCGGTTCGGGTCACCAACGAGCTTATCGCGGACTTCTGCGCGGCGATCGGCGAAACCAATCCGCTATATACGGATCTCGAGGCCGCCGGCGTGGGGCATCGCGGCCTCGTAGCGCCGCCGTCGCTCGCCGCGATCTTCGGCGACGGCGAAAATATCTTTCAGCATTTTCCCGAACTCGACACGCGCCGGCTTCTGGCTGGAATCGACCTGGAATTCGTGGCGCCGATCCGGGCCGGGGACTCGATAACCACGGTTTCTCAGATCAAGGAGATTTACGAGAAGACCGGCCGCAGCGGCCCGATGGTTTTCATCGTCGTAAGCTCGATCTTAAGGAAGCACAACGGCGAAGTGGCGGCGCGGATCGATTATCGTTACACCAATCCTGCGTAGCGCTTGCCGTCCCTAGTCCGCGGCAAGAGATTTTTCGGCGCTTACGACGACGGCGGGGCTCGGTCCCTGCGCCTCGACCTGGGCCTCAACCTCGCTCGGCAGGTACATCACGACGCTGACCCATGCGAGCGGCGGACCCAGCAGCAGTGCGCCTGTCGCGTATAGCCAGGGGACGAACAGGGCCGGGATACTGCTCGCCCGCGCTGCGAGAGCGACTCCCACGAAACAGGCGAAGCCGAAAAAGATCCCCGGAACCAGCGCAAAAACCGGAATCCGCGCAAGGTAGAGCAGGCCGAGCGTCATCCCGAAAGCGATTAGGCTGTTGGGGAGTGCGACAAGGCCGATGATCGGGTCGATAGTAAGGGCCAGCGTGAAGAAGATAACCCCGGAAATGGTACCGACGATCAGGGTCGGGTAGAGCTTCCTGATAGCTTCGTTCGGACCGACCAGGAAGGCGCCGGCCCAGGTGACATAGGTCGCCCATACCGGGACGTTGGCGAGGACGAAGAGCGGGATAGTGAGCGCTGCAAGCGTGGCGACGAACCATTCCATCGGAATGAAATTCTTTTGCATCGCGCAATCCTCTCTTCGCTCGACGATTCGCGGCCGTCCGTGTGAATGTCAATCTAATCGGGCCGCGCGCAACACGCCAGCGCTGCCGATGCTCGCATACTCACGCAGCTTCGCCGGTTGCGTCAAGGGCCGTCCGCACACGCGCCCGCAGCGCTCCGAAACTGATCGATTCTATTTCTCTTCGCGCCTATTTCTTCATCGGGCCTATTTTTTCATCGAGGGCCGGGTCATGCTTCCCAGCGCTTGCGCCGCGGTGACTTTGACCGGGTACTGAGAATAGTTGGCCTTGAGCTCGATCATGTACTGGTCCGGGTCGAGTATGTATAGCGAGGTGCCGAACCCGGTCGCGCCATATAGTTCGCGGACCGGAGAAGCGGTTTCAACCTTATTCTCCGCCAGGTATTCGACGATTTTGTTCATGTCGCCGCGAATCATCAGGCAGAGATGGTCGATGCCCCGCTGCGTTCCCTGGCCTAAAGTGGCGCCTGCGGGCAGCACGCACAGGTCGATCAGATTGCGGCCGCATCGAAGCTGATAGATTCCAATGTCTTCGATTATCCTTTCCAGGCTGAGCCCCAGTACGTCCACGTAGAAGGCCAGGCTGCGCTTGATGTCCGTCACCCGCAGGACGGCGTGATCGATTCCGTCGAATTCCAGAGGACGTGTTGACATGGCGACCTCCACTGATGCTTTGTGCGATTTTTTCTACTTGAGCGCGACGATCAGCTGTTTGGCCCATCCTTCTTCATAAGGGACCGAGAGCCTCAGGTTGACCCGCAGGTGTTTGTATTTCCACTGCCCATTGAGCTTTACGTACTCGTCCTTGTACTGCAGCGCGAGCCATCGCGCCTGCTGGGCCGCGCGAAACTTGAAAGGGCCCATGAAGTACCATTCGCCGGTCGCCCGATCGCCATGGACTTCGATGATCGGGTTCATCACGTTGTGCTGTGAGAATTCGATCAATTTCCGGAAGCCCTCGAACAGTTTGCGAATGTTCGCGTGCCCTTTGGCAGTCCCGAACTCGGCGCCCTCCCAGATGCCATCCTCGGCGAACACCGAGGCGATTCTTTCCGGATTGTGGTCATCGTCGCATATTTCGCAGTATCTGGCCTTGAGCTGTTTGATCGCCTCGATGTCCTCCATCCGGGTCAGCCGCCGCTCGATTCCTTCCAGATCCATATTTCGATCCTCCCCTGAAGCCGAACTTTTGTCCTGTTTCATACCACAAGCGGCATCGCATCAGTGATCGCGATGTGCGCTCCTATCGGACAACCCTGTCTCAGGCTGGCGTCAGCATCCGCGGGTTTGGAATCCGAATGTCGCTCGTGCCATGATGGGCGCCAACAAAAACCCGGAATTCCCTTAGGACGTGCTTCGACCTTCAATTTCACGTTTGCGATTCAACCGGTCGCTGATTGGTGAATATCGCGATGCCTGACGCAGGCTCGATGATCAACGCGGCAGCGGCAAGCCCTTCGCGCGTCACGCCACAGGCAGTGGTTGCGCCGCTCACCCGCGCCGCAATATTTCTGGTCGTAACGGTGAACCCGGGGGTCGAAAGCCTGGCGAGTGTCCGATCGTTGTGCGGAGACCTTCCCAAGCTGCTTCGCGCCGTGGGCTTCCGCGACCTGGACGGAAAGCTGTCCTGTGTCATCGGCTTTGGATCCGACGCCTGGGACCGGATTTTCGGAGAGCCGCGACCCGCCGAACTCCATCCGTTCCGCGAGATCCACGCCGGCACGCGGCACGCCGTTGCCACGCCGGGCGATCTGCTGTTTCACATTCGCGCTGAGCGCCCCGACCTCGCCTTCGAGTTGGCGGCACAGATCATGATGACGTTGGGCGACGCGGTTGCCACCGCGGACGAGGTTTACGGCTTTCGCTATTTCGATGAACGCGATCTGCTCGGTTTTGTCGATGGCACGGAAAACCCCACGGACCAGGCGGCGGTCGACGCTGTCCTGATAGGTGAGGAAGACTCCGCGTTCGCGGGCGGCAGCTACGTCATCGTGCAGAAGTATCTGCACGACCTGGCGGGATGGAACGCGTTGCCCACGGAAGTCCAGGAACGGATCATCGGCCGCACAAAACTCTCCGATATCGAGCTGGACGACGCGGTCAAGCCGACCTCGGCGCACAATGCGCTGACGACAATCGTCGAGGACGGCAAGGAGATCAAGATCGTACGCGAAAACATGGCCTTCGGCCGGGCTGGTCAGGGCGAGTTTGGCACCTACTTCATCGGCTACGCCCGCTCGCCTCGCACGACCGAGCAAATGCTGCAAAACATGTTCATCGGGCGGCCGCCGGGCAATTACGATCGGCTGCTGGACTTCAGCCGCGCGGTCACGGGCGGCCTGTTTTTCGTCCCTTCGCTCTCGTTCCTCGAGACCGTGACACCCGACGCGCCCGCGATCGCGGCCGCTACTCCAGGCGCTTCGGAGACCGAATCCTCACCTCCTGCTCCGCCAGCGAACGACGGTTCGCTTGGCATCGGCTCCCTCAAGGGACAATCCCAGGATGGAAAACGATGAATAACCTACACCGCGAGCTCGCTCCAATCTCCGACGGCGCGTGGACGCAAATCGAGCAAGAGGCGGCGCGCACCCTGAAGCGCTACCTCGCAGGCCGCCGTGTAGTGGACTTAAAGGAGCCTGGCGGCGTGATGCTGGCGGCAGTCGGCACCGGCCATCTGCACAATATCGAGGCGCCGGGACAGGGAATCGTCGCCCGCCAGCGCGAGGTGAAGAGCCTGGTGGAGTTGCGCGTGCCGTTCGAACTCGACCGCCACGCGATCGACGACGTCGAGCGCGGCGCATACGACTCGGATTGGCAGCCGCTTAAGGATGCGGCAAAGCGGATAGCCTTTGCCGAAGACCGCGCGATCTTCGAAGGCTACGCCGCCGGTGGAATCGAGGGCATCCGCCAGGGGACCAGCAATCCCGTCGCGAGTTTGCCCGCCAACGTGCTTGAGTATCCCAACGCGATCGCCGAGGCCCTTAGCCAGTTGCGGCTGGTCGGGGTCAACGGTCCTTATACGGTGGTCCTGGGAGCGGAAGCCTACACCGCCGTAAGCGAGGCCAGCGATCACGGATATCCGGTGATTCAGCACATCCAGCGCCTGGTCAGCGAGGAAATTATCTGGGCCCCCGCGATCGCGGGAGCCTTTGTCCTGACCACCCGCGGCGGCGACTTCGACTTGCACATCGGCCAGGACGTTTCGATTGGCTATTTGAGCCACTCCGATACGGCCGTCACGCTGTACCTGCAGGAGACGCTCACCTTTCTCCTGCTGACAGCGGAAGCCGCGGTCGCGCTGACGCCTGCGGCCGGATCGGCACGGAGAACAGACGCGCCGCAGAAACCGCCGACGCGATCGCGCTGAGCGGATGAACGCCGGCCAACCCGCGCTGGCCTGTTGGCCATTGGCTCAGGTTGGAACGGGTGACGGCGCCCATCCGCCTTTGGCCCGGATGCTCCTGGCGGGCTTGATTACCTCGTCACCGAAGCGCTGGATCTGCGCCTCGAGTTCCTCGACCTGGCCGAAGCAGTCGGGGATGAGCACCACCAGCGAATAGCCAGCGTCCGCAAAGCGCTGGAGGTCGGATAGCACCTCCTCCGCCGAGCCGGTGCAGATCGGGCGCGGCTTGTGTCCCTGCTGCCGCCGCTCGGCGGGAGCCGTGAGGCGTCCCGAGGCGACCGCCATCATGAAGAACTTCGATAGATCGCGGCCAAGGCGGCCGGCCTCGCGCCGGATTTCGTCCTGCAGCGGCGCGTAGCGATTCGGGTCGGCCAGCGGATCGAGAAATATCGGATAAAAGCCGTCGCAGTGGCGGATCGCGCGGCGGGCGCCGGCAGGCACCACGCCACCGAAGATGATCGGCGGACGCGGCTTTTGAGCCGGCTTCGGATCCATCGAGACGCGATCGAAATTGTAGAACCGGCCGTGAAAATCCACCACTTCCGCGGTCCACGAGCGCTTGAAAATCTCGATACACTCGTTGGCCATCGCGCCGCGCTCGGCGTACGCGAGGCCCAGGACGTCGAATTCCTCCTTCATCCAGCCGGCGCCAACCCCAAGCATCAAACGGCCGTTGGAGAGCAGATCTACGGTGGCGAACTGCCGCGCGTCGCTCAGCGGATTCCGATACGGGACGATCAACACGCTCGTGCCCAGCTTGAGCGTGGACGTGCCGGCCGCCACCGCACCCATCGTGACCGCCGCATCCAACATATTGTGACGCGCCTCGTATGCGCGCTTCCCCGACGCATTCGCGACATGCGCGCTGCTCGACCCGGTCGGCATGCAGACATGGTCGGGAAACCACATCGAATGAAAACCCGCCGCCTCCGCAAGCTGCGCGATTCTTACCGGCCGCATCTCCTGCGGCGACGCGCTCTTGAGAAAGAAGTCGTTCTCGTCGCGGTAGCCGATGCCGTGCGTGGTGGCGTAGATTCCGATGTCCATCAATGTTCCCTGTGCGATGTTCCCCTTGCGCCGAGCCCTCAGCGCTCAAACCTTGAAGCCGTCGACGAACTGCTTACGGACCCAGCCGTCCTCGTAGGGGGTGAGAAAGAGAATTTTCACCCTGAGATGTTTGAACAACCACTTCCCACCCGCCCTGACGTAGTCATCGTTATAGACTCCCGCCAGCCATACCGCCTTTCCGTCGATTGTGCAGGGTTGAAGCAACTTCCACTCGCCGGTGGCCCGCTCTCCCTGCACCTCGATGATGGGGTTCATGACGTTATGGACCGCAAACTTGAAAGACTTCGAGGCGCCTTTGAAAAACTTCCGGATGGCTTCGCGTCCTTCGAATTTGCCGATACCTGTGCCCTCCCATATCGCATCTTCCGTGTAGAGGGCCGCGATCCCGTCGGCGTCATAGTTGGCATCGCAGTAGTGGCAGTACTGATGTTTCAGCTTTTTGATCGCTTCGACGTCCTCAACCAATTGAACCCGCCTGGCCAAATCGTCGACGTTCATTTCATCTTCCTCCTTGTTCTGGCCTCAATCAGTTCTTGATGAACGCGAGCAGGTCGGCGTTGATCGTGGCCGCTTGCGTGGTAGGCATGCCATGCGGAAAGCCCTTGTACGTCTTCAGCGTCCCGTTCTTCAGTAGCTTCGCTGACAACGGCCCGGCATCAGCGTAGGGAACGATCTGATCGTCGTCCCCATGCATGACCAGCACCGGTACCGTGATTTTCTTGAGATCGTCGGTGAAATCAGTCTGTGAGAAGGCAACGATGCCATCATAGTGTGCCTTCGCTCCGCCCATCATGCCCTGACGCCACCAGTTCTGAATGATTGCCTCTGAGGCTTTCGCGCCCGGCCGGTTGAAGCCATAGAAAGGCCCCGCCGGCACGTCGCGATAGAATTGCGAGCGATTAGCTGCGAGTTGTGCCTGCAGGTCATCGAACACCTCTTTGGGGAGGCCGCCCGGATTGGCTGCCGTTTTCACCATTAGTGGCGGCACCGCACTGATGAGTGCGGCCTTGGCCACCCGGCTTTCGCCATGCCGTCCCAGATAGTGCGCCACCTCGCCGCCGCCGGTGGAGTGACCGACATGCACGGCATTCTTCAGGCCGAGATGCGCGGTGAGCGCCTCAAGATCGTCAGCATAATGATCCATGTCGTGACCGTCGCCCGTTTGCGTGGACCGGCCGTGGCCACGGCGGTCATGGGCTATGACGCGATAGCCGTGACCCAGGAAAAACATCATTTGCGTGTCCCAGTCATCTGCCGACAGCGGCCACCCGTGGCTGAACACGATGGGCTGACCTTTGCCCCAGTCCTTGTAGAAGATTTCAACGCCGTCCTTGGTCGTGATGGCAGGCATAGCATTGTCTCCTTGCTTGAGCTGATGGGCCGATTATGCGCCGCATGGCGCGGCCAATGCCAATGCCGCTCCACGGCGCTCGCAGGGCGTTAAGGTTCCCGGACGAACTGCGCCTCGCCCGGAGTGCGCACAAACGCACGCTATGCTATTGCGGGTTTCGAGAGATCAACGACGGAGATCATCGACAGGAGATTGTCAGTATGAGTGACGCCGCATCGGCAAAGTCTCCACAGTTCGCCGCCGAAACGGCAGCCGGCGGCCGCCTAAGCGTTGGCACTCGCGAGGAGCTGGTCAATCGCGCGGAAGCGCTGATCCCGACGCTCCGGGCGCGCGCCGCGGAGGCCGACGCGCTCCGCCAGCTACCGTCGCAAACCGCGCGCGACCTGAAAGCGTCGGGCATCGCGCGCATCCTGCAACCCGCGCGCTACGGCGGCTGCGAAGCCCCGTTTGCCGGCATGGTCGATATACTCAGAACGATCGCGCGGGGATGCGGCTCGACGGCGTGGTGCCTCGCGCAATACATCGGCCACAACTTCATGGTGGCGCAATGGCCGCCGCCGGCGCAGGAGGCGGTCTGGCGTGACGCACCCGACAACCTCGTGAGCGGCATCCTCATTCCACTGCTCGGCCGCGCCACCAAGGTCGCCGAGGGCTACCGCCTGACCGGACAGTGGCCCTTCGTGAGCGGGGTCAACAATGCCGATTGGTGCTTTCTCTCGGGCATGGTGGGCAATGCCGACGGTGGCGTGCCCGAGGAACGCTACTTCCTGGTGCCGCGGCGGCAAATCACGATCGTGCCGACCTGGGATGCGATGGGACTGCATGGCTCCGGGAGCGACGACGTGAAGGTCGAAGATTTGCTGGTGCCCGAGCACATGACCCTGCCGATCGGCTATCTCAAGGGCGGCGAGACTCCCGGCAACCGTCTCCATCCGGCGCCGCTCTATCGCTCACCGAGTTACATGTGGTTCGGTATCCTGCTGACCAGCGCGTCGCTCGGCATGGCCGAGGGGATGCTGACTGACTATCTGCAGGAAGCGCAGAAACGGGTCGCGCTCATGTCCGGCCAGGAGACGCGCAGCATGATGAGCCAACAGATCAAGGTGGCGGAAGCCGTCGCTTCGCTGGAAGCCGCACGGGCCGTCCTCTACAGCATGTGCGGCGAAATCATGGCCCTGCTCGAGGCTGGCATCGTGCCGAGCGACGAGCAACGCACGCGCTATCGATGCGTCGCGGCGTATGCGGGAAAGCTGGTTTTTGCGGCGCGAATGCGATCTGGGACGCGGAGGGCGCGCGCGGCGTCTACCTGAAAAATCACATTGCGCGGGAGTATCGGAACCTGTGCACCGCGACCCGCCATGTCACTCACAACTGGGACGGCAACGCGGCGGCGCACGGGCGGGTGAAACTGGGTCTGCCCCTGGACAACCCCTCCCTGTGACGTGAGGCCTCTGCGGTATCGCTTCACCTTGGCCGGGTGGTGAGCACCGGACAGATCGATCGGCGCACCACCTCCTCGGCAACGCTGCCGAGCAGCGTGTGCTTCCTTCCGGTTCGCCCATGCGTCGACATCACCATCAGGTCGGCGGAGAGTTCCGCTTCGGCCTTGAGCAGGCCGGGGACGGGTGCGCCCCTGCGTACGATGATCTTGTAGGGAACCTTGCCCTTTAGCCACTTGCGCGCGACTGTGCGCAAACTGTCCGTCGCGACCTCCTTGATGTCAGCACTGAGGCGCGGCGCCGCCACCTTGGGAATGATGTAGAGGAGATAGACGCGCCCCTTGTTCTGCCTGGCCATGCTCACGGCCAATTCCAGCGCCGGAATTGAAATCCGATCGAAATCGATCGGGCAGAGGATTCTTTTAAACCGGATCTTCATCGCGCGCCGCCTCCATGCAGGCCGTGTGGGCCTCCTAAGTGCGATTGTACCGCGTCGCCATCGCGGTATTGCATTACTCAGTCACGCGCTACTGTGCCCCACGCTGGGAATGGCTCTCCCTCCACGATTCCGTGCGCCAAACACCGTCCCATCCAGACGCTGAGCGCAACTCCATGCCCCGAATAGCCACCTGCGACGAGGATTGCCGGCGCTTGCGGCAGACTGCCGATAAGCGGCATACCGCCCTGCGGAATCCCGATAGGCCCTCCCCAACGATGCGTGACGCGCACGTCGCGCAACGCGGGATGTAACCGGCGGACCCGGGTTTCCAGGCGCGCAAGCGCAGCCGCCGGCTCGGCGGCGTCGAGGTCGAGCCGCTCAAGCTCTCCCGGCGCGCGATAAGTCAGGCCGGCGCCAAAAATCATCCGCCGGTCCTGGGTCTCGCGTCCCCAGAGATACGGAGTATCAACCGTGTAGAAAGGAATGGCACGCCCAAGCCCGAGGTCGTCAAGAGTGGAGTCGCTTAGCGGCTCGGTCGCGCAAGCGAAGGTGAGCGAGCTTTCCACCTGGCGAATGCTCGGGAGCAGATGGCTGGTCCACGCATTCACCGCAACGATTACGAAACGCGGCCGGATGACCGCGCCTTCCAGTTCGAGCACGGGATGCGGTTCCACAGGATGCGGTTCAATGATGAGACGTCGAACCTCCGCATGCTCGTGCAGGACCGCGCCGGCGCCGGCCGCAGCCACCGCGAGTTGCGTGAGCAGCGCCATCGGGTCCACCGTGCCGCCCGCAACGGTCCTCACGATACGCACGCCGTGGCCGTCGTCTTTCCACGGCAGCGCCTCGCCCGCGGTATCGTCGCGATGCGCTATCTCCCAACATCCCGGCAGTCTCAGATCGCAATCGATCCCCGCCTCTCTGACCAGTTGCGCCAACGTGGGAACGCATCGATCGGCTCCCGCAACAATCCCCCTGGCAGTCCCTTCGAGAACGATTCCGCCGGTTCGCCCGCTGGCGCCGTCTCCCACGCGCTCCGCCTCGAGCACCACCGGCCGGAGGCCGCGGCGTGCAAGATAATAGGCGGCCGCGACGCCGGTTAATCCGCCACCGATGATCGCGACTTCGGGCGTCGAGTTCTCAAGCGGACGCGCCGGAACTTTCACCCCACGCCACGGCGGTTCACCCCACGGTCGCATCTTTTTAATCTTACTGCGTCGGACGCGATCAGCCTTGCGCCGAGAGCAATCCCAGCCGCATCCGGCCGTACAGTTCACCCGAGGTATCGAAATCGATACTGGCGTGCTGAGCGCCGACGTTCACGTTGCGAAATGCGGCCTGAAGCGGCGAGGAATCGTAGATCGCGTGCGCTCCCGAGCCTGCGAACAGGCGCGACAGGGCGCGCCGGCAAAGCTCGGCCGCATACGCCGCCTGCCACTTGACGCGCGCGCGATAGCCCATGTCGGTCGCGCCCTGTCCCGACTGCGCCACACTGGCCATGAGTTCCGCCGCGTCGTGGACGAAAAACTGCGCGCATTCCACCTCCGCCATCGATTCGGCCAGCCGCAGTTGAGTCGGTCCGTGCTCGGCCTTGCGCGCGCCGGTGACGATCGCGCGCCGCTCCCTGGTGCGTTCGACGAATTTCTCCAGCGCGAATTTCGCCGATCCCAGGATCGCCGCCGGCACCGATCCCGAAAGGATCGAATCCGCCGAGACGCGGTAGACGTTCGTTGCGTGTTTCAAGGTGTAGGGCGACGAGCCTTTCATCAGCTCGCGAGTATCGATCGCTCGGTGCGCGGGCACGAAGATATCCTTCGCCAGCACATCTTTGCTGCCGGTGCCCTCCATGCCGAGCACATGCCAGGTGTCGTCCACGATGATCTGTTCCCGGGGCACCACCACATGCACGCCGGGCCCGCCGCTTTCCGCATCCGCGCATCCGAGGATTACCCACTCGGCGCGATCGACACCGCTGCAAAACTGCCAGCGCCCGTCGACCCGATAGCCGCCCTCCGCCTTGCGCGCCTTGCCCTGCCAGGCCAGGGTGCCCGAAACCAGTCCGTCCAGCCCCTCGCCGAAGACCTCCTCCTGGCCGCGGTCGGGCCAGGAACCGAGGCAGAAGTGATGCGCCCCCATCACCATCAGAATCCATCCGCTGGAGGGACACGCCTGCGACACCGCGGTTACCGTATCGTACTGGATGCGCAGGCTGAGCTCGTAGCCGCCAACCCGGGCGGGTTGGCAAATCCTGAACAGTCCCGCCTCGACCATCGCCTTCATGCTCTCGGGTACGACGCTGCGGGCCTGGACGCAGGCCTCGGCGTTGGCGGCGAGGACGGGCGCAATCGCGTCGACGCGCTGGGCGATCTCTTCCGCGGATGGTTTCATGGTCTCTCCTTGCCTCTCTGACCCAGGTCTCTCGCCGCCTCACTTTCGAGTACCGGGCGTCGATTTGACGAAACGTGAGCTGGCTCATCCCTTCGGGTCTGCGAAGTCTCGCACATAACGATGGATCCAACCATGGTCGTCCGGCGGCCGGCAACTTATTGCCCGCGCGGCTTGCAGGCGACGCCGGCACTAACGACGAGATTAGCTCGGCTGCTCACCAGGACAGGACTCACCAGGACAGGATCGCGGGGGTCGTGCGCGTACGGGAAAGCACCGCGACCCCTCGCAGGCCGTCGGTAAAGTAGGAATCGCCGGTGAGGTTGTGGCGCGGTCGAGCGGCGGGCGCGGCCTGTACACCGGGGACGAAGCCGAACCGGGCGACGCGGCCGTTGACTCGCAAACCATCGAGCACATAGTTCCGCGCTTCATCGACGTCGGGATCGATCAAGTGAGTCGTCAGGTTCCAGGTTCTCGGCGTGAAGCGCACACCGATATCACGGCTGACCTGGCCGACCCACACCGGCTGGCCGTCAAATCGAACGCTGGTGGCCCACAATCGCAGGTGCAGGCGCTGGTTCAGGCTTAAGCGGGCGCGTTGGAGCGCGAGATCCTGCTCGCGTCCGCCAAGGTACAGCGGGCTCACCGGAGAGTAGCGGTACTGCGACTCGAGCAGAAAGGCCCTGGCGGTCTTCCAGGCGGTGCCGAACGTGAGCGACTCGGTCTCGTCCCACGTGCTCAGGCACTCCTGGATACTGGCGCGGTCGCCCACGATCACCAGGTTGAGCGGGTCGCCCTCAACCGTCCCGCGTGCGTTAGTGGTGCAGCGCGGCTGCCGTTCCAGCCAGACCTTGAGCGCCGACTGGTCGAGTTCTTCGGCCGTGCCGGCTGCTTGCGCGTCCTCCGGCGGATGCGGCAGCACCAGGCCCGGCACTTCGACCGTGAACGGGAAGTCCAGCGAGTGGCTGCGGCCGAGCAATCGTACGTCAACCTGTTTCACCGCTTCGTCCAGCGGGGTGAACAGGAATCCGCTGACTTTCTTACCGGCCGGGATGACCCCGGCGGGAAAACTCGACGTGCGGAAGAGACTTTCCAGCTTCCGGTTCGCGGCGCGCGCGCCCAGGAGCTTCAGCGGCACGAGCGGGAGCAGCGGAAGGAACAACCATCCGAGCAGTCCAAATGCCACCAACCGCCTGCCCATCGCAAAGCGCACAAGGTGAGCGGCCTCCAGCGGCGTGTAGTAGTCGGGATCGAGTTGGACCCGGTCCAGCCACAACGGTTCCCCGCCGCCGTTCGCGACCTCCAACCAGACCGCCTGCAAGCCGTGGCGCGCCAGCCGCACGCCGAATATCCGCTCGTTTTCGCGGTCGCTCGGCACCGCGACAGTGATCTCAACCTCATCCTGTTGGCGGGTTTGCGCCCGCGCCAGGAACGAGCGGTCCTCCGGATGCGGCGAGTAGTCTATGGTCAGCCATTTAAGCGGCGCGAACACCCCCGGGGACACGCTTCATTCTGTAGCGTAAGCGGTCGGTCAACACCACCGTCGCTCCGAAAGACATCGACGCGTTGCCCGCACAAACGAGAGATTTCGATTCCGCTCATTGGTCTCGAGATCATGAAAACTTCAAAATTGGGTGGCAGAGCGCGGTCATTTTCCGCTGACTCGGGGCCGAAAGTGACGTGAAAGGAAGGGGGGCTGTTGCGCACAAAAGAACTTTTGAGGCCTGACAAACGTTCGCATCGTGCGGAGCGCGCAATTTGGGCGAAATCAGTCTAGCTGCAAATCAATCCGCGGCCCTGCTGGTCATCGATCACAAGGGTAACCTGGTAACTCAACTGACCACACCGGATAAAATCAACGGGCCGTGGGGCATGGCGATTAACGACCAGGATGATCGCGCTCAGCTCTTCGTGTCCAACGTACTCGATGGAACGATCACGCGGCTCGAGGTTTCCTTCGCGCATCACTCTTTCAGCGTGGTTGGTCGACTTGATAACCGCGAATGCCGATCCCACGACCGTCACAAATACTACTGCCGGGACGAGCGAGATCGTGGAGTTTACCAGGCACGGCAATTTTGTTCGAACGTTCTCGATCGACTCCGCCGCCGGCAGCGCGTTTGCGATAGACGAGCAGATCCGAAAGGACTTTATCCAATTCTCATACGTCGACGACGCCGAGGCGACGCTGACAATATTGCGTCTTACGCATTGACCGGCACCGTCACCGCCTTGGCCAACCGAGCGGCGCACTTGCCGGCTTCCGGCAGGTGCGCCGTTCAGACCTGGAGTAGTTCGATCACCGTTCCGTCCGGATCGGTCATGCAAACGAAGCCGGCCTCGGTGCCTTGCGCGTTGAACATTTGCGGCTCCGAGAGAAATTGCACGCCGCGCCCTTTGAGCTCTTCGTAGTCGGCGCGCAGCGTCTTGGTGCGCAGCGCGATGCGGCAGGCGCCGGCGTGGAACAGATGCGGGTAGGGGCGGCCCTCGGTCGGCGGAACCTTCCATTCGATAAGGTCCAGGCGCGTCGCGTGCAAATCGTCGCCGAGGATCATCAGCACCGCGCGGCCGTGGCATTCCTTCGCGCCGAGCCCGCGCGCCAAAGACGGGTCGCCAAATTCACCGAAGTCGCGCACCACGTGGAAACCGAGCATCTCGTAGAATTTCAGCGAGCGCTCGAAATTCGTGACATTAACGTTTATGTGGAAAATCGACTTGATGTTCGGCATCGATATATCCTCCGAGTGCGCGACGGAGTTATGGATCAGACTGATAGAGCGACTAACACAAGGCCGTAGCGAGCGGGAAGGAGTGCACGGCGCGCGTCCCGTCCAGGAATCGGCGGGCGTTGCTAGCCGAATCGCGCGACCATGCACCCCAACTCCCGAAGGCTCGAGCCGGCATATCTGCGTTCCGGGCGCCGGGGCGAGCCGCATCTCCGGCGAAACGTCTTCAACTGCGCCCGCGCCTGCGAACAGGTATCCGAGCCGTCCGAGGTCGCAGAGCTGCGCATTTTTGCGATCCTTGTTGAGGATCACGAGCGCACGCTCGGAGCGGTCGCGCGACGATTTGAGAAACGCGAACAGCGCCGGATTGCCGGAGTCCACCGCGTCGATCGGCCCTTCCTCGTTGAATGCGCGATGCGACGCCTTGAGCCGGTTGACCGCGGCGATAGACCCGCTAAGGTCCCATGCCGGCTGCTCCCAATCCTGCGGCCGTGTCTTGACGACGTTGAGGCGGCGGCGGAACCCGTACTCGAATCCCATCGGCATCATCACGCCGGTCGAGAACAGCGCTGAAAACGCATAGCGCATCTTGACCGCTTCCCGATCGCCGCCGAGTTCGGCTGCCAGGCGCTCGGTGTCGTGGGACTCGGCGAAACTTATTGAAGGAACGACCGCGCCGCTCTCTCGGTACTGCTTCAGGCACCAGGGCGCGGTGAAGTCCCACCACTTGGAACTGTTGAAAAGGAAATCGAAGCCGGCGCGTCCGAGTTCGAGCGTGTCCTCGAACGGGCATCCGAGCGACTCGGCGAAGAACATCGCGCCGGGAGCGGAATGCTTGACCTCTCCGATAAGCCGCCGCCACAACTCGCCGGGCACTTTGTACGCCGCATCGCAACGAAAGCCGTCGAACCCGGACGCGGCGCACAATTTCGCGAGATCGATCCAGTAGCGCCACAGGCGCTCGCGATCGGGGCTCGCCTCATTGTCGATTTCATAGAGGTCGCCCCACGTCACCAAGCGGTCGCCGTCCTGGGTCCCCGGATGGAGCGGCTTGGCGTCGGGACCGCGCCGATACCATTGCGGATGTTCGCGGACGAGCGGCGAGTCGATAGCGGTATGGTTGATCACAAGATCCAGCATCAAGCGCATCCCGGCGCTATGCACCGTCCCGACCATCGCGCGCAACTGGTCCTGGGGCGCTTCGCCCGACGGATCGACCATCCGCGCGTCGATCGCGTAATAGTCCTTTATGGAGTAGAGACTACCCGAGAAGCCGGATTGCTGGATAGGATTGATAAATAGCCAGTTGAATCCCATCGCACGAGCGCGCTCGATATGCGCGCTCCATTGCGGCATCGGGCCGGCCAGGAGTGGAAAGAGATTATAGATTCGCGGCCCCTCATTCCAACCGTGCTGGCCCATTTTGTCACCGCTGCTTGCGCTGCCGCCGGGTTGCGCGCTTGGGGGATTCGGCCGGACCGGCGGGCCAGAGAAACATCAGCAAATCCTTAAGATGGGCGCGCCAACTGGTCCAGTTATGGCCGCCAGCCAGCTCTTGAAAGAAACATCGGCAGCCGCGAGCCTTGAGCGCCTCGACCAGCAACACATGGGACGGGATGAAGCGCTGCTCGTACTTGCCGACATCGAAGTAGAATGACTGCGCGGCGCGCGCGTCACGGGCCAGATCGAGGATTCGATCCTGGGCCAGCAGAAACGCGCCCGACTGGCTAGCGGCCCGGGAAAACACCTCCGGGCGCGCCAGCGCGAGATAAACCGAGATCAGTCCGCCCAGCGACGCGCCCATCACGCCACGGCCCTCGGAGCTTTTAAGCGTGCGGAAGCGGCCGTCGATCTGAGGTATCAACTCAGAGACGACAAAATCCACGTAGGCCTCGTTCAATCTATACTCGGTCATCCGGTTCACCGGGTCGACCATGACCGCGATTAATGGTGCGACCTCGCCCGCGTGGATCAGATTGTCCAGCACGACCGGCAGGCGCGCGCGGCTCAGATATTCACCACCGTCATGAACGTAAAGCGCCGGCACTGCCGCAGCCTGCGCCTCGTAACCGGGCGGCAAATAGACGAAGACCGCGCGGCGGTTTCCCAGCCGCTCGCTTGCGAACTCGAACTCCTCGACGTGGCCATGCGGGATGCTCTCGACCGCTTCGAGTTCGGGCGGCTCATGGAATTCGCCGACCACGAAGTAGGAGTTCTCGCCGCCGACCCCGTTGTCGATAACGTTGTGGCACAAGGGGTCGAGCTTCCATTCGCCATCGACGATGAACTTGTACTCGAGCCGGGCCGGCTCGCTGAGATTCAAGGTGTAATGGAATATCCCGCTGTTATCGATCTGCTCCATAATCGCGAGATCACCCGTGCGGTTCCATTGGTTGAACTCGCCGGCCACAGCGACACGCCGCGCCTGCGGATCGTGGTAGACGAAGGTAACCGCGGGGCCGTCGATCATAGGAGAGCCGAGCGTGCGCAGAACTTCAAGGAACCGCGCCACCTCTTCGCCTCCACCGTGCGGATCCGCCTCTATACGGCGGCGCCAGGTCTCGAAGGTGGGGGCAGCCTCTTCGCGGGCCATGATTGGTCTTGATGCCGCAACGGCAGTGCGGCGATCGGCAGAAACTCGTTGCCACAAGCACGCAACGGCACTATTCTAGCAACTGGCCGACGGCGGTCCAGTCACGCATTTCACAGCTTCGCGCACGGGGAAACGTCTATGCACACACGACTGTTTCGCGGCGAAATCCAGGCAGGGAAGGAAGAGGAAGCCTGGCAGGTGTTGAACGAGTTTGCGCATCGCGTAAAGCAACAGAAGGGATGCATCCTGAACCAGGTCCTGCGCAGCGGCCGTGAGATCGTCGGCGTGTCAACCTGGGAGAGCCAGGCGGACCTCGCCGCGTATGCTGACGGCGAAGTCGCGCGCGAGCTGTTCCGCCGGATTACGCCGCTGTTCATGGGCATGCCGACCGCTCGAACCTACGAGGTCAAGCTCAACCTCTGCGACGCCGCCGCCACCCGGCCGGCATAGGAGGCCGAGCGATGTTCCAGCTGGCCAAGGTCTGGATCGATCATGTTCCCAGCAGTCACACGGTCGAGATCCGCTATACGTGGTCGAAGCGCGGCGAGCGCCCGCGCTGGGGCGGAGAGGAAGAGGCCGAGGTGATGTCGACCGTGCCTAACACGCAGCCGCCGATGCGCCTGGCGGTGCTGGAAATTCCGCGCTACCTCAATCATGAGCCGAACTATCTTTTGCACTACCGGTTCGGTGGCGGAGGCGAATTTCACGAAGGCTTCAATCGCGATTTCACCGAGGAGATCGCCAGCCGCGAGGTCGAGTACGTCGATCACGAGGGCGGCATCACCGAAGTACGCGTGCTGTGGAGCGTCGGCGGATGGAGCGCTCCGAACTGGTCGCAGGCGCGGCTTAAGGGTTTGAAGCTCGACGTGCTCGAGCACCAAGCCGATCGCGACGCGGAGGGCGAAGGAATGGCCGACGAGGCCATCTACGAGTTGGTGCAGACCGTGCCACTGCCGCGCGCGCTTCGTCGCTCGCGTGTGGGGGCCGAAAGGGGCGGAGGTCGAATACGTCTTCCAGCTTTTGCGTACCAACTCGCCGCTCCCGGATGACGACTTCGCGCGGTGGGACAACAATCAGTCGCAGAACTACCGCGTCGTGCTCTGAAGGAGTGAGGATCGTTTTGAGCGAGGGCGTAAGCGCGGGGCAAAACGCGACGAGGCGCCGCATGCTTGCTTGCGGCGTCTGCGGATGGGTCCACTACGCGATGACTGCGCAGGAGAAAGCGCAGAACGACCGCGCATTGGAGCGCTACAATCTGAGCGCCGCCGAGAGCCGCGTATATGAATCGTCGTTCCGCCAATGCCTCAGATGCGAAGCTCCGGTCACTGACTTTCGTGAGGCGCGGGAATCCGAATTGACGCGGGCTGCGGGTCATCTCGTCACGCCGGTGTTGACCGACGGCGCCTAGCGAAAGACGAGCATCTTCGGCCGAGAAAAGCGCTGATCGAACGGTGCCGCTAGGCGTGTGAATTGCCGGTGAGGCGAAAGAGCCGCCGGGCGTTGTCCCCCATCACCGCGCGCGCCGCTTGCGAATCGAGGGAACGCACCAGCGCCAGCAATCCCTCGTTGTAGGTTTCTCGCCCCTCGACGTTCGGTGGATGGCGGCAGTAGTGCGACGGCCCATCGATCGAAGCATCCGAGCCAAATAGCACGTGGTCGGCGCCGACTTCGGCGACCAACCGTATCACGACGTCCGCGCGGCACCACGACGTTTCGAGATAGAGATTCGCTTGCTCGCGGACGTGCGCGGCAGCCCGCCTGCGTCCCTCCTGCGGTCCCAGGTAGGTGTGGTACATGATAATCGGAACCGACGGGAAGCGTTCGGCAAGGCGCCGGATGTTGTCAGGGTCTGCTTCTCCGGGTGCGCTGTGGCACGCAACCGGACATCCGCTCTGCTCCGCTATCGCGATGTACGGGTCGAGCGCAGGATCGTCGGCGGGATAGCCATCGACGGTCGGATGGAGTTTGAGCCCTACCGCGCCTGCGTCCAGGCGCCCACGGACTTCGTCAAGTTCGGTGCCGCCCGGCCGCACCCATACAAGTGGAAAGATCCGCGCCGCCGCGCAATCGACCTGATCGAGCGCGCGATTGTCGAGCCACGAGCTTATTCCGCACCCCATTCCGGCCGAGGCCATCGCCGTCGCGAGGCTATGTGCGCCGAGTGCGCCCGCACCGCGGCCGCTCAAATGCATATGGGCGTCGAGCGCGTTGAAACCCGTCCAGAGCCGATAGTTGACGCCGCCGTTGTTGTCCCATCGCTCGCCGTCGGTCACTGCACAATCGAGTGCCAGATGCGTCTCGACGTCCGGCACCTGCGCAATCGACAGATCCGGGCCGGCGGATTCGAGCCGCACCTCCCGGATCGGCTCGCGCCATCCGTCGAACCCATAGTGAAGCCTCAACCTCGAGCCATTTAGCGTTCCGCGGTAGCTGACGTAACGCGCGCCGCCTGCCTCCTGCCACCATTCGAGCGGACCCACCGCCGCCACCTCTCCCCTGAGCATCATCGGATCTCTCTGCTCCTCCTCCTCGATTTCGGCAGCGCGGCCGTCGCCGCGGCCTGTAGGCTTGTGGCTTTGACGGCGCTGTCCATTGCTTCGGTAAAAATTTGCGAATAGTGCCGATCGCCGCCACGGCAGACTTCGAAGTAGTACAAGAGTGTGTACTCGTTGACCGGCCGGCCAATGCGCGGATCTACTAGCTGGACGGGCAATTTGAGGCTAATCCGCCGCATTCCGGGCTCGACCAGCGGCATGAAGCGTGTAACCCGGCCATTGTCCCAGTCGGCCTCGGCACCGTTCGGCACGCATAGATAGTGGATGCTGACCGCTTCGATGTCGTCAGCAAAGTCGCGGTACTCCTTGTCGACTATATGATGATTCATCAACGCCTCCGCGCGGCGCTGCTGCCAGGCGCTTGCAGCCCGCCTAGAGCGTATGGACCTGGTTCCCCCAGTAGTCCTCCCATCGATCGGCCGGGTTGGGTTGCCACATGTTACCCACGTGCCATCGCTGAAGTACTTGTGCGCCCTTGGGGCCGCGGATTTTACCCACGTAACGGCGGGGCATGGGCAACGCAGCAAGCATTTCGGAGCGGATGCGCGAGAAGTTATCCTTATCGTCGGTGCCGTAAAACTTGTGCGAGCGGTAGGGGTTATCCTCGCCGTAGTGTGCGATGAAATTCGGCTCCTCAGTCGGCTGATATTGCGGCGCGTCCCAATCGTAAACGCTCCAGAAGATGCACATCCCGCCGAGGTTGCCCTGAAGATCGACGAATTCGACCTCTCTACTGACGATCTCCTCGGTGTAAAGCGGGCTTACCTCGCGCCTGCCGTGAAGGAACGCTTCGAAATAGTGATGGAACAGGTAGTTCTCGGTATAACCACCGGTTCTGGGGTCTGCGATCGAGTTGGGCAGACGAATGATCTTGCGGCGCACCCCGTCATCGGGAAGCTGGACGGTTTCGGCCTGGGTCTGAACGTAGTTGCCCGACTCATCGACGGTAGTTCCGCCCATCCCTCGAATCAGCACTCCGCCACGCGGCATCGCGCGCGTCTCGCGACTAGCCTCCCAGTTAGGAAGCTCGCCGAGCGGGCTCCACGTATAGTGGATATTGACCAGTTCGATTCCGGGTACAGTGTCGACAAACGACCGCTTGATATAGAAGGAGAACATCGTACGCTGCCTCCCCGGCGCCCCGGATCCCGCGGCATGCGCGCCGCTTGCCCGGCACACCTTTCTGAGACATCACTACCACAGTTCGCCGGCTATGGGCAGCGGAAAAAAACGGTCACGAACCGCCGGATCAGATCACTTCAGTATCGAGTGTTTGCGGCAAAAGTCGGTGGCCAGCTTGGCGGTTAACGACGGATCCTCGAACATCGGATAGTGGCCGATACCTTTCAGATAGGCCACCTCGGCGTTTTTTAGGAGCTTGACGGTTTCTTCAACCAGCGGCTTCGGCACCCAGAAATCGTCTTCGCCACATACGACCAGCATCGGACACTCGACCGCGCCGAGCAGAGCGCGCACGTCATGAGTGGCCCAGGCTTCCAAGTCTCCGACCGCGCTGACTTGCGGCCCTCGATGCTGCCAGCGAAGCTCCAAACGTTTTTCCGCCGAACAGTTGCGATTGAGCGACTCGGTCGCCGCCCGCTCCAGCTGATCCTGCCAGCCCGGGCCCCAGGCCGGATGGGTCAGCCCGGTGGGACTCGGAAAAGTCGGCGAGCGTGACAGGCCCTCCATCGGTATTCCCGCGGCCATTTCGCGCCAATGATGCGCGGCGTAGTCGAGCGTGATGTCGCCGCCGATCGAGCATCCCATGATCACGGGCTTCTTCAACCCGAGCGTATTTGCGAACGCGCGAACGAACTCGGCGTGCTCATGGATCGTGCGATGCGGCTTCCAGTTCACCGGGTAAGAGCGGAAGTGGCCCGGAAGATCGAGCGCATAGGCGTGAAAACCTCGCTCGGCGAGCAAGGGTAGCAAGTAGGTATATTCCAGTGAGCATGAGCCGGCGGTATGCACACATACTATCGGGTAGCCTTCGCCAATCTCATCATAGAAAGTGCGAGTGCCGTTGACTTTGACATAGTGTCCGCGAATATCTTCGGTGCCAGGCATAATCTCCATCCTTTAGCGTGCACTTCCGCGCGCGCAATCGCGCAGGACGTAGGCCATTTGGAACATCGCTTCCGTCAGGCGCGCGGCCTCGAGCAGGTTTCCCTCGGTGCGGATTTCGACGTGCGGAGTTCCCGCCGTCGCAAGCGCCGGGTCGTCATCGAAGTACCGCTTGCCGGGAAAGGTGAGATCGGCCCACAGCCTTTGCCCGCTGATGAGCATTTTCCAGGATGCTTCGCTGCCGGAGAATTTGAATGTGTAGCCGAAAGGCGGCACGGCCGGTTGATGGTCGATCACTTTTCCCTTGTAAATCTTGAGCCAGAGCAAAGCGGTCCCGGCTTCAAGCAAGACCGATCCGTCGAACCATTGCGCCTGTTCGTTGAAACCGGGATGCGCGTTGAGCGCGGAAACGAAGCGCTCCTGCAACGCGCGATCAGCCAAAAATGACATGACATTCCTCCGTTGTAGCGCTGATCGGAGAGCTAGTACCTTGCAATCTCACCGAGGCGATCGAGCCCTGGCGGCGAATCCCGGCCATACTTCGCGCCGAACGGAAACAATGTCAAGCATCTGTACTCGCCAGAACATCGCCGAAGCGATATTCTTCGATGTAAGCCGAGGCAGAGCTTTATATGACGACGAAGAATCCACGCCGCTCACGCGCGATTGGCCGGCGCGAGTTTATCAGGAGCGGAACGCTGGCCGGCCTTGGAGTCGGACTCGCGACGCTGACCGGCTCCGCGTCCGCGGCGATTCCGTCCACTCCCGAAGTCCGCCGCTATACCGCTGTTGGGACGCACCGGGATGAAAATTTCCGACATCTCGTTCGGCGCGGACCGTCTGTCCCCGGGCGAGGAGGACCTGGTCCGCCACGCCTACGACCGTGGCATCAATTATTTCGACACCGCCGAAACATACAGGGGCGGCGATTCGGAAACCACGCTGGGCAATGCGCTGCGCGGCAAGCGCGACAAGGTGTTCCTGACGTCGAAGACGCTGGCGGAACCGGATACTCGTAAAGAAGCGATGATGCAGGCGCTCGAGGGCAGCCTGCGCCGCCTGCAGACCGATCACGTTGACGTGTACTTCAATCACGCGGTCAACGATGTCGCGCGGCTCAAGAACCCCCAGTGGTATGAGTTCGCCGAGGCGGCCAAGAAGCAGGGAAAGATTCGCTTCACCGGAATGTCGGGCCATGCGGGACACCTGACCGAGTGCCTCGACTACGCGCTGGACTCGGGCAAGTTCGACGTCATTCTGTGCGCCTACAATTTCGGCCAGGACCCGCGCTTCTACCAGCGCTTTCTGGGCGGCTTCGACATGGTTGCGCGTCAGCCCGACCTGCCGCGCGTGATCAAAAAGGCCAGCCAACGCGGAGTCGGCGTGGTGGTGATGAAAACGCTGATGGGCGCGCGGCTCAATGACATGCGCCAGTACGAGCGCGATGGCGCGACGTTCGCGCAGGCGGCGTTTCGCTGGGTGCTGTCGAACCGCGAAGTCGGCGGGCTCATCGTCTCGATGACCAGCCGCGAGGCGATCGATGAATACCTGGGCGCATCGGGGTCCGCCTCGGTGGCCGCGGAGGATCTGCCGCTGCTCGAGCGCTATGCCCGCGTCAATGGGAGTTCGTACTGCAAACACGCCTGCAATGCGTGTGAGGGCGCGTGTCCGGCGGAAGTCGCGATTGCGGACGTGATGCGCACGCGGATGTATGCGGTCGATTATGGCGATTTGCGGATGGCGCGCGACGAGTACGCCATGATCGCGCACAACGCCGAGGCATGTTTGAGCTGCAGCGCCAAGCCGTGCGCAGGCGCCTGTCCGCACGGGCTCAAGATCGACGCGCTTACCGCTCCGGCGCACCGCCTGCTGACCGCGCGGCGTGACGTGTCCTGATTCCTCGCCGGCGCGTTTCTCGCTGACGGCTTCCTGATATGTGACGCGGCTTGGAAATGGCGGACGTCACGCGGCATAGTGCGCGATACCACTTCACCCAGGGGGATCCTTCATGCTCTCAAGATCGCTCAACACAGTCTGTCTCACTCTTCTCACAATCGCACTTGCGTCGGGCGGCGCCTCGGCCCAATTTCTGGAGCGCAAGACGTTGAGCCTTGACGCGGCAAAGAAAATGGCTGCCGCCGCCGAGGCCGAGGCGGCCAAGAACAAATGGACCATGGCGATCGCGGTGCTCGACGACGGTGGCCATCTGATTTACCTCGAGCGCATGGACGGCACGCAGATCGGATCGATCGAAGTGGCACAGGGCAAGGCTCGCACTGCGGTGCACTTCAGGCGGCCGAGCAAGGACTTCGAGGATGCGATCGCGGCGAACCATCTGTTCGTTATGACGCTTGGCGATATCACCGCCATCCGTGGCGGCCTGCCGGTTATGCTCGACGGCAAAACGGTTGGCGCGATCGGCGTGAGCGGCGGAGATCCGGCGCAGGACGAGCAGTGCGCCGAAGCAGGGCTGGCAGCGATGCACTAGCGTTGCTCGCCATGCAGCCCCTGGGAGGAGGCGGCACTCGCATCGCCTGTGGAGTTATCGAGTAGCTACTCCTCCGCTGGATGTGGAACGGCTAGCCGCAAAACCTTCAAGGTCGATGCCAAGCTCCTTTATCGAGCGCGCACAGGTCAACGCGAGCGCCGCTATACCGCCCTCTCGGTGGCGTCGGCGATCTCGCTCAGGGTTGCGAACCAGGCGCCGCGCTCCTGCATATGGACGATAAGCTCCTCGCAGCCGCGTGATCATGTGCGCCCGCCCGATCGACTGCGGATGGACGACGAAGGCGTAGCAGGCGCCTTCCTCGTTGGCGACCGCGTAGTCGAAGATTGCTTTCCAGCGGTCGAGCAGATCATGCGCCGGGCGCATCCCCTCCTGGAAGCCGGGGATGAACTCGACCTGCGAAAAATCGGTCAGGTACCACTGTCCGGGAATCTCCAGGATGCGGCTCGGCGGGCCGAACACGTTGCCGCGCTCGGCGTGCACCTCGACCGGCCGAATCCAGTAGGGATGAAAATCGTTGGCGAGCAGGCTGCTGTCGATTTCGAAACCGTAGCGCTCCAGCAGCCCGAGCGTATTCTCACTGAAATCCCAGTACGGCGCGCGGTACGTCCGGGGTTTCACGCCAATTCGAGCCAGCGCCTCCAGGCCCAGCTCCATCACCTTGATTTCCTCTTGCAGCTTCAGCGACTGAGGGTTTTCATGGGCGTAGCCGTGATGCCCAATTTCGTGTCCCGCGGCCGCGACTTCGCGGCACAGCTCGGGCCAGGTGTCGATGGTATGGCCGGGGATGCAGAACGTGCTCCTGACTTTGTACTTGTCGAACAGGCGCATCAGGCGCGGCAACCCGACCTCGGCGCCGAACTCGCCGCGCGACATGTAGGCGGGTGAAGTACGGTTGAGGCATAGCCACAGCGACTGCGCGTCGAAGTCGCATCCAAGGTTAACCGCAATCTTTTTGCCCGTGGGAATTTTGACCTTGCCCCATACCTGCGGCATAAGACCCTCCTGTCAATTTCGTCTGTCCTGAAGCCATACGCGCGGCTGGTCGTGATTTGCAAGCGTATTCGAGCGGCGCCTTGAGGCTTGTCGCCATCGACGCGACTGCGATGCACTGCGGCGCTGGTCAGGATTCAGCGGTGTGCGTGACGCGTCGGCTTACTTCAGCAACCCGGCCTGCCGCAGCACCGCGGCATGGTCCCAATAAATCCGCTCGGCCGCCATCTTGCCATCACGAAACTCGACGAAGATTATAAACGTCACGTCGATCTCTTTACCCGTCGGCGGCACACCCGGCAGGAACCAATCCATCCGCTGCGTATGATGGAACTGGATGCGGGCTTCTTCGGCAATGCAATTTTCGGTGGCGACGCGATTGAGTAGCGTGTGCCGCCAGTCGGGCGGGATCGACGGAATGAATTCGTCGCGGTAGAGCGGCCCCAGGCTGGCCTTGCCGGTGGCGCCCCATCCGGTGGGCAGGGTATACACCGACGCGCCGTCGACCATCGTGGCCAACGACTCGTGATGGTTCTTGGTGAGGAATTCGCCCGCGCAGATGCTCTTCCCACAGATTGATATTGTCCTCGGCTGACATCGACTTCACCCCCGACGGAATTTTCTTTACCCTTTCAGATAGGTGTCACCAGCAGCGACTGAATCCGGCTCGTATCCGCTATCACGACCCGTTCCTTGAACTTCGGCACGTCGCCGACAAAGACGATCTTGTCGATGTATTCGCCGACGCTGTAGATCTCGGTCGCGCCGTAGTGGATCGGATCGATGGCGGTGCGAAAAACGGAGTAGTTGGTCCGCGCCGAGATCACTCCGTCCTGGCGCTTGCCAATTCGCACGCCGCTCATCAGATGGCGGTAAAGATGCGGCGCGAACAGGTTGGCCGTGCGATGGGCCGTCACGCGATCCTGCAGCATCCCACGGCTATCGCAGTAGATAATGGCGATGCGCAGGCCCTGATCGGCGTTCTCGCGCGGCAGAATCTGATAGAGGCAATCGTCGGTGAAGAAATCAGGCCATTCTTCCAGCCGATCGTCGTCCAGGCACTGGCCATACGCATTAATCAGTTCTTCGATAGCCGAGCGAACTTCCCTGTCGTCCATAGTTGCTATCCGCGCAGTGCTCAGTTGAATCCCATCAGTTCGCGGTAGTGCTGCCAGAAGCCGCGAATCGACGATTCGGTCACCAGATGCGCCTGGCTGCCGACATCGCGTCCACCCAGTTCGATGAAGGAACTGGCCTCCCGGTCGCGCACGATCGCCTGCTGCACCAACTCGATCGCATGCCCATCTTCGAGCGAGATGAACCCAGCCGGCCCGACCAGGTTGGCCTGCTTGATACGCATCACGCGCATCTCCTCGTCGTCATCCTCGTAGCCAAAGAAGGTAAAGATGAGCTCGAACGCATCCGGGCCCTTGGGCACGATCTGCCGGGCCGCGAGCGTGTTCGAGATCTGCTGCACGACCAGGCAAGGAAAAATCGCGTGGATCGAAAACGTCAGCGCGATCTCATACTCCTGCCGCGTTTCCATCAGCGAAGGATCCGCCAGCGCATACTTCGCCTGGTAGGTCTTGATACCTTCGGCGGTGTAAGCCGCGGTTTCGCCCTCCGCCTCCCGTTGATAGCCGTGGAGCAGACTATGCCGCCCGCGTTCGTCGGCAAGCGAGCCGCCAATTTGCGAGGAGCGCGCTAGCCGAAACGTCGCGTTGAACAGATGCAACAAACTTGCATGGTAAGGATCCCTGACGTTCTCGTTGTAGAGCTTCCAGTTTCCGCCGATCCATTGCCGCGCATAACCGAGTACCTTGACCGGCCGGTTGAATACCCGGTCGAGCCACGGCCGCATCACTGGGCCGATGTAGTCCTCCAGCGGTTCCACCTGCTCGGCAAATGAGACGAAGACCAGACCGTGGTAGGCGGCAATATTGAGCTTGTGCAGCGAGTGCTGCGTCGCGTCAAAATCGGGCGCGTAGCCGCCGTTGCCGTCGATACCCTTACGGAAGGGCACGCCAATCAGGTTGCCCTCCAGGTCGTAGCTCCATTGATGATAGATGCAGAGATGGCTTAGGCGGTTGCCGCGCAATTCCCGGCAGACCAGCGCGCCCCGATGGGCGCAGCGGTTGACGAACGCGTGCAGCGCGCCGTCCTTGCCCCGGTTGATGACGATCGGGGTCTCGCCCACGAAGGTGGCTTTGAAATCGCCCGGCTTGGGCACTTCCGCTTCCAGCGCCACGTAATTCCACACTGGTCCGCGAAACAGCCGTTCCTGCTCCAGTGTGTATATGGCGGGATCGAAGAAGACCGGATAGGGAACCCGCGCCACACCTTCCGCGGGCCAGGCAAACTCTCTCGGCGCTTGTGCGTTGAAGGCCGCCATGTTCGTTCCTCCCTTCTAGCCGTCCAGGCCAACGTATTGCCTGGCCGCGCGCGGTTCGGCGGCGCGATAGCCAAGCTCGGCCGACAACTTGTGCGCTGCGCCCATAACTGTCGCGGCGAGCGTCGCGACGCTGCCATCGGGGATCCGGTAGGCGGGCCCTAAGATGCCAAGCGCCGCCGCCACCCGGCCGGAGTGTTCCTGCACGGCCGCCGCGATGCATCTCAGGCCGTCCTCGGTCTCCTCATCGTCGAGCGCAAACCCACGCTCGCGCACACGGCGCAATTCTTCACGCAACTGCGCGACCGAGGTGATCGTGTTTTGCGTGTAGGCCCTCAACCGGGCTTTGCCGAGTACGGCCGTCAGCCTGCTCTCTGGCGTGTGCGCCAGCAGAACCTTGCCCACCGCCGTGCAATGCGCCGGATTGCGCCAACCGACGCTGGCGGGAACTCTCACCGCGCGCGAGGATTCGACTCGCTCCAGCACCAGCGCCTCGGCGCCGTCGAGCACGCTCAGATAGGCGGTCTCGCCGGTGCGTGAAACCAGCCGCTCCAGGTGCGGCCGGGCGCGTTCGGTCAAATCGAACTGCGCGACCGCCTTGCTTCCGAGCTCGAAGAGCTTGAGCCCCAGCCGATACAGGCCGCTCTCCGCGCTCTTTTCGACGAAGCGATGGCCCTCCAGGACCATCAACAATCGCATCGTCGTGCTTTTGGGCAGGCCGAGCCGTTTGGAGAGCTTGACCAGCGACATCGGCTGCGCCTCGCCGGCCAGCACCTCGAGCACGCCGAGCGCGCGGTCGATAACCTGCACACGGTAGGAAGGTTCCTTGACTTGATTCGCGCTCATCGGGTTCGCGTTCATCGAGCCGCGTTCCAACTGATGGAACTTCGTACCGTATAGCGTAACGACCGCGATGGCGTCAAAGGTTCATTTTCAATGGTCCATCCTTAGATAAAAGGCGGCAGGCCGGTATGTGCGGTCAGGCCCCCGTCGACGACGATCGTCGTCCCGGTGACGAACGACGCTTCGTCGGAGGCCAGGAAACATACCGCGTTGGCGATCTCCTCGGGCTCGCCGATCCGGCCGATGGGATTTTGACCGAGCCTGCGCTTGAATCCCTCGACGTCGTTGCCGCCGAGCACTTGCGCCACGCGGGTATTGATTGCACCGGGACATACGCAGTTGATGCGAATTCCGTACTGCGCGTTTTCCAGCGCGGCCGCTCGCGCGAGGTTGATCACGCCGGCCTTGGCCGCATTGTAGGCCGACATGCCGTAGTCGCCGGCGATGCCCGAGATCGAGGCGGTATTGACGATCGATCCGCCACCCTGTTTGCGCATGATCGGCAGACTATACTTGATACCCAGAAACGCGCTGGTGAGCGTGACCGCGAGTATCCGGTTCCAGGTCTCGAGCGTCATCGCTTCGAGCGCCTCGACCGTGCCCAGCCCCGCATTGTTGAACATCACGTCGAGCCGCCCCCAGCTATCCATGGCAAGACGGATCGCCGCCTGGACGCCCTCGGGGTCGGACGCGTCCATCTTGAGCCATCGCGCATTGCCGCCCTCCTCCGTGATCGCGCCTGCGACCGCGGCGGCGCGCGTCCCGCTCAAATCGGCGATCACCACCGAGGCTTTCTCGCGTGCGAAGCGGCGCGCGGTCGCGGCGCCGATACCCGAGCCGCCGGCGGTGACGACCGCGACTTTGCCTTCCAATTTGCGCGTCATAATATTTTCTCCCGGTCCAATAGCTACATTAGTGCGGCTGGTCGCCTCACATGCGGAAGACCCCGTAGCGCGAGGCGTCGATCGGCGCGTTCAGGCTCGCCGACAGCGCAATACCCAGTGCATTGCGGGTATCGACGGGGTCGAGGATTCCGTCGTCCCATAGCTCGGAGGTCGAGTAGTAGGCGCTGGACTGTTCGCGATAGCTCTCGAGCACCGGCTCGCGAATTTTCGCTACCTGCTCAGCGCTCAGGGTCTCGCCATGGCGCTCGAGCTGGCGCAACTTTACCTCGCTCAGCACGTTCGCGGCCTGCTCTGCGCCCATCACGGAGATCTGTGACTGCGGCCACATGAACAGCAGGCGCGGATCGTACGCACGCCCCGACATCCCGTAGTTTCCCGCCCCATACGATCCGTTGCAGATGACCGTTAGCTTTGGCACTTCCGATCCGACCAGCGCCATGATCATCTTGGCTCCGTCCTTGGTAATCCCGCGCATCTCGTATTCGCGGCCGACCATATAGCCAGTGATGTTCTGCAGGAACACCATCGGGGTGCTGTTCTGATTGCAGAGCTGCATGAAATGCGCGGCCTTGAGCGAGCTGTCGTTGAACAACACTCCGTTGTTGGCCAGGATACCGACCTGATATCCCCAAAGATTCGCATAGCCGCACACCAGCGTGGTACCATACGCCGGCTGATATTCGTGGAAGCGGCTGCCGTCGACGATTCGCGCGATCACCTCGCGCATGTCAAATTGGACCCGGTTGTCGCGCGGGATTACTCCGTAGAGCTCGGCCGGGTCGTAGTATGGCGGCTCGGACTCCTCGCGCTCGGCGGCCTTTTGCGGACGCTTGAGGCGAGCCACGATGTCGCGCGCGATCGCGATCGCCTCTTCCTCGCTGTGCGCGGGATAATCCGCGGTGCCGCTGATCCGCGTATGGAGATCGCATCCGCCCAGTTCGTCGGCGCTGACTTCCTCCCCGGTCGCCGCCTTCACCAGCGGCGGGCCGCCGAGGAAAATCGCCCCCGTGCCGCGCACGATGACCGAGTAGTCACTGAGCGCCGGAATATAGGCACCCCCCGCGGTGCAGTGGCCGAGCACGATTGCGACCTGCGCAACGCCCATCCGTGAGAGCGTGCATTGGTTGCGGAAGATGCGGCCGGCGTAATAGCGGTCGGCAAAGAAATGCGCCTGCAGCGGAAGAAATCCGCCGGCGCTGTCGCACAGATGAATCACCGGCAGGCGGTTTTCGATCGCGATATCCAGCGTGCGCACGATCTTTTTGACCGACAACGGATACCATGCGCCGCCTTTGACGCTCGCGTCGTCGGCGTGAAGGATCACCTCGCGGCCGCTGACCACGCCGATACCGCTGACCTGCCCGGCGCTCGGCACATCGCCGTCGTACGCCTGGTTCGCCGCCAGCGTTGACAACTCCAGAAACGGCGTGCCGGGATCGAGCAGCATCTCGATACGGTCGCGGACGAACATTTTCTTCTGCCGCGCGAGCCGATCGAGATCGCGCTCGGGACGCTCGTAGCGCGCGCGGCGCTCCCGTTCGCGCAACTCCGCGGCCAGCCGCTGGTTGTGCTCCCGGTTGAGCCGGAAGGCTTCCGAGTTTACGTCGAGCTGGCTCTCGATCCGGCGCATCGGCTTACTCCTCGCCTTTGGCTTCAAAAGTCACGAGCGGCGCGGCCCGGTCGAAAGTCTGTCCAGGCGCGACGTGCAGGGTTTTGATCACGCCGTCGCGCCATGCGACGATCGCGGTCTCGAGCTTCATGCTCTCGATCACCATCATGGTCTGGCCGCGCGTCACACTCTCGCCGGCCTTCACCTGCACCGCGATTACCGTGCCGGGCATCGGCGCCTGTGCGATGTCGTCCAGTGAGCCGCCGCCCGCCTGCGCGAGCCGGACCAGGGGATCGATCCAGCGCACCGCATGGCATTCGCCATCGAGATCGAAGCGAACGAAGGTGTCATCACCCATCCGAGCAAGCCGCGCGCGCGAGATGCGGCCGGCGACCTCGATCTCGACCGCGCCGTCCTCGAGCGCGCGGAGCGCCACCGGGTACTCGCGCCCGCCATGGAGCAGCGCGTAACCGCGCCCTCGCCGCACCAGCGAGGCCTCGATTTTGTCATCGCCGATCGCGAACAGATGATGCATCTCAATTCCGCCAGGCGCCGATCGACGCGTGCGGTTCCGGCACCGCGCGCGCCGCGTCGAGCACCTGCGGCTGACTTAACGCGGCGGCGGCCAGCAAAGCCAGCATCGTGTCGGAATCGATCGGCGGATTGGCGGCGAGCTCCGGATGGGCGTCGAGGAAGCCGGTATGGATCTCGCCCCGCACAAACGCCGGATGCGCGAGCAGGCGATCGAGGAATGCCGCATTGGTCGCGCAGCCGAGCAACACGAAGTGCTCGAGCGCGAAGCGCGCACGCGCGATCGCTTCGGCGCGGCCGGCGCCATGCGCGATGAGCTTCGCGAGCATCGGGTCAAACGCCGCGGTCACCTGTTGTCCTTCGCGCACACCGCCGTCGACCCGGATGCCCGGACCCTGCGGCAAACCGAGCCGCAGGATGCGGCCGGTGGCCGGCGCGAAATTGCGCGCTGGTTCCTCGGCGTAGATGCGGAGTTCGATTGCATGGCCGCTCTGCCGGACGTCATCCTGGCGAAACCCCAACCGCTCACCCATCGCGACCCGAAGCTGCTCCGACACGAGATCGATACCGGTTACCGCCTCGGTCACCGGATGCTCGACCTGGAGGCGCGTGTTCATCTCCAGGAAATAGAAAGTGCCGTCGTCGCTGTAGATGAACTCGACGGTGCCGGCGTTGCGATAGGCGGCCGCCCGGGCGATCGCGGCCGCGGTCGCGCAGATTTCACTGCGCTTGGCAGGCTCCAGCGCGGGCGACGGCGTCTCCTCGAGGATCTTTTGAAAGCGGCGCTGCACGGAACATTCGCGCTCCCATAGATGGACCACGTTGCCATGCGCGTCGCCGAGCACCTGGACCTCGATATGGCGCGGCCGCTCCACGTAGCGTTCGACGTAAAGCCGCCCGTCACCGAAGTAGCGTTGTCCTTCGGAACGCGCGCGGGTTATTTCGCCGTCGAGCGCTCCCCCCTCACGCACGATCCGCATTCCCTTGCCGCCACCGCCTGCCGACGGCTTGATCAGCAGCGGAAATCCGACCTTGGCGGCGCGCACCGCAAAACTCGCGGGATCGTCATCTTCGATTGCCGAAGGCGCGACCGGAAAGCCGCGGCGCTCAACGAAGCCGCGCGCCCGCACCTTGTCACCCATCAGGTCGATCGCTTCGGGCGCGGGCCCGATAAAGACCAGGCCCGCATCCGCCACGCGGCGCGCAAAAGCGGCGTTCTCGGAAAGAAAGCCATATCCCGGATGGATCGCATCGGCGTTGGCTTCCGCGGCCGCGCGCAGAATTTCATCCGCGTCGAGATAGGCGCCCACCGGCGTCGAGCCGCTAATCGGAATCGCGATGTCGGCTGCCGCCACCGCGGGCGCGTCGCGGTCGGCCGCGTGATAAACCACCGCGCCCCTAAGGCCCATTGTCTTCACGGTGCGCAGCACGCGCATCGCGATCTCCCCACGATTGGCGACCAGCACGGTGCGAAAAGGCCGGGGCACGCTAAAGCCTCGCGCCCCGGGCGCTATCCCGCCGTGGCGCCTCAATCCCACTCACCGCGAAGCGCGCTGTTGTCGCTTTCACACTCAGATGGAGCATCCGCTATACCGCACGCGCTCTTGTATCCGGTATCATTCATTTTTTAAAGTCAATCAATTCGACATTTTTTAGAGTCAAACGATTCTGAGGCAAGCGAATTTGGAAATTGAGCGCAACCCTCGGATCGCTTCAACTTAAATCTGCCGGCAAGGGGAAACCGATGGCCGATCAGGATCTCGTCCGGCCGCGACGCAGCGGCGCCGCGGCCTTCGCGCTCAGCGACGAACAGCGGGAAATTCTCGAGCAGGCCGACAATTACGCCCGCAACGAACTGCTCCCCCTGCAACAGCGCATGGACAACGAGGAATGGTGGCCGCCGCACGTGATGCCCGCGCTCGGACGCATGGGCTACCTCGGCGTAACCGTGGCGCCCGAATTCGGAGGCAGCGGCGGCGATTTTTTCACCACCGGCCTTATCACGCAGGCCTTCGCCCGCTGGAATCCGGCGATCTCGCTCTCTTACGCGGTGCACGAGAACCTGTGCCTCAACAACATCTACCGCAACGGCAACGATGACATCCGCCGCCGCTACATGCCGCGCATGTGCGACGGCAGCGCGATCGGCGCGCTCGGCCTGACCGAGCCCGAGGCGGGCTCCGACGCGCTCGGCGCGATGGGCACGACGGCGCTCCGCTCGGGCGACACTTACCTGCTCAACGGCCGCAAAATGTACATCACCAACGGCCCGATCGCCGAGGTGCTGCTGATCTACGCCAAGACCGACAAGTCCAAGGGGCCCAAGGGGATTTCAGCCTTCGTGGTCGAAAAGAGTTTTCCGGGCTTCCAGGTCGCGCAGAAGCTGGACAAGATGGGCTTTCGCGGAAGCACCACCGCGGAGCTGGTTTTCGAGGACTGCGTCGTGCCGGCCGCGAACCTGGTCGGCGAGGAGAACAACGGCGTCGCTGTGGTGATGAGCGGGCTCGATCTCGAGCGCGCGATCATCGCGATGATCAATCTCGGGATGGCCGAGCGCGCCTTCGACCTTGCATTGGAGTACGCGAGGACGCGCAAGCAGTTTGGGCGCGCGATCGGCGAGTTTCAGATGATCCAGGCCAAGCTCGCCGACATGTACACTGCCGTCGAGACCATCCGCACTTTCTGCTATCGCACGATGGCCGAGGCGAACGGCCTCGAGCTCGGCGCCGGCGGCCGCGGCGACATCCACAAGCTCACCGCCGCGTGCATCCTGTACGCGGCGGAGGCCTGTTCGCGGGTGGTCAACGACGCGGTACAGATTCACGGCGGCGCAGGCTACATGCGCGAAACCGAGATCAATCGGCTCTACCGCGCGACCAAGCTGCTCGAAATCGGCGCGGGCACGACCGAAATCCGCAAGCTGATCATCGCAGGCGAGCTGATGCGGCCCGCCACTTGACCCATCCGGCAATCGTATACCCCCTTCGGTTTCGAGGCGCGATCTGTTAACAACTAGATACGTGCCTTCTCGTGCAGTCTTGCGTCGAAAGGTACAGTTTCGCCATACAGCTTGCCGCGAGAGGCGATAATAGGCTGCCAAGGGTAATAATGGGTCGCCTCACGCGACATTGAGTATGGGTAGCAGCGGGCCCCGTGCTCGTGATGGGGGGCAGCTTGCCGGTGGTGGAGGCGGAATGAACGGGAGCGGGAGCTCATCTCCGACTACCTCTGGGATTAGATTTAGCGCGACGATCCTGGCGGGATTTGTGTCAGCTCTCGTTGCTATAGCCCTCATCGGCGTAGCGACATACTGGAGTGTCAAGGATCTCGTCAGGAGCGGCGATCGAGCCGCGCATGCTCAGCAGGTGATTGATCATCTTGAGGCTCTGCATTTCCTGCTCAATGACGCCGAAACCCGAGAACGCGATTACCTCATAACTGGCGATCGGTACAATCTGGAGCTCTACCGGGGGGCAACGGCTAAAATCGACAGAGAAGTCCATTCATTGGGGACGCTAACCAACAATCAGGAAGATCAGCAGCGGCGCCTGAAAGCCCTCGTGCCATTGATCGACGCCAGGTTGGCGGTTTTGAAGGACTCAATTGAGGTGCGGGAGCAACTGGGTCCTGAATCTGCGCTGGAAATGATTCGGTCCAGCAGCAGACGCTCGTTGATGGATGATATCGGCCGGCGCATAGAGGACATGATTGATGAAGAGCGCCTGCCTTTAGCGCATCGCGAGCGCGAAGAAACTCGTACCGCTAGACCCGCTATTCGAATGATTGTTGGCGGATGCGTTGCCGGTTCCGTGCTCTTGTTTCTGACGGCCTTCTACATATTCCGAGGACTTAGAATATTGCACACCAGGCTATTGCATCTGTCGCAGCGCGATATAGCTCTGCAAACCCAATCCCGGTTCTTGGACGCCGTTCTCGGCAGCATGGACGAGGGCGTAATCGTCCTGGATCGCGACATGAAGGTTGTCCATTCCAATCTGGTCGCGGACCAACTCCTGCGAGCGAGCAGGACACAGGTAGTCGAAGAACTCAAAGCCAAACTTGAGCCATCTTCGGCTGGAGATGGATTGACGGTCGCTCTCGAGCATCTCCAAACTGCGCTGCCCGCGATCAGGGATTCCGAAACAACACAGCTAAGCATCAGCAGCCCGGATAGGCCGGCTCATGTCTCGATAGCCGCTAGCGTAAGGGTTCTTCGAGACGAAGCTGGGGCCCTGCAGGGAGGTGTGCTGCTTTTGCGGGATATGACTGTGCCTAAACGTATGGAACGCCAAGTTGAAGCGAACGACGCAAGTCTAATCAATATGTTTCATCACGGGCTGGAGGCCGCTTTCATCACCACTGTGGAAGATTCGCTTTGCATAGGAGTGAATGAACGCTTCCTTACAACATGTGGTTACTCAGGTGAAGAGATTCTTGGCCGAAGAATTGAGGAATTGAATTTCTGCGATAGTCCTACCGAGTTGATGGATACGCTGGAACAGGTCAGAAATGCGCAAACCGTATGCGAGCGTGCACTTCGTTTTCGAACGAAGTCCGGATACAAGTTTGAAGCGATGCTTTCCGCCATACCGATCGAAGTTGGTGGGGAACCCTGTATTCTTTCTGCGCTTCGCAACATCACCTGGCGGAAGGTCGAATGGGAGGCCGGACCGCGGCTTATCGGCAAACTAGTGTCGGAATCGGGATAGGCCGTTACACAGCGTCCTTGGCAGGTATCAACAGCCTACTCAAAGTGTCTGAACCTGAGGTTCTAAGGCTTGTATTATCTGGCGCATGCGAGACGGAATACTCATGCAAAAGGGGAAGGAGACGACAATGAATTCAAGACTCGAAGAGCTAAGAAAGCGCCTTATGCCTTCGGAAACCACAGGGGCCACTGAGAGCTCTGACGCCATCTTCACGCGTAGCTCCCAATCGGCGCCCGCAAACCGATCTAAACAGCCGGCTATCAGCGACGCCAAAGCCGAGTGGAATTCCGACGCGCAAGATCCACCGTCCGCCGAGCCTGTCACACAACAGAAACTCGACAACGAGGACGGCCAAGCGGCGATAGATACAACAAATTCGATGGATCAACGTGCTCAGATAGTTGCGACTCTTTTTGAACCGGCGCATCGCTATCGAGAGCGTCTTTCGACCTCGTTTGAGTCGATTCGGACGCTCCACCTGGACCTCGGCGTGCTCGCGCAATCGTTCGAGCCGCTCGGCGTGCTGCACGACCAAGTCGTCGATTTTTTAAACTCCATCCAGGCGCAACTTACTGATATGGCGAAGTCGCTCGAGACAGCCAAGGCGTTGCGGCAGCAACTGTCGGAGCTTGTCCAGGCCCTGGATGCGGGGAGCGAATTACATGCTCAAACCTGCGAGCTATCGAAGGCGCTAGGTGTCGCACTCCAGGCTAAACGTAAAAAGGGCAACTAGTAGTTAGCGCGCCAACTAGTAGTATCGCGCGATGACGAGTTAGTCGCCTCGTCGCGCGCACCGCACCAGGCTCGGCCGATCGGCACGCGAAGCTGCTCATTGACCTCGTACCGGCTCGAAACCCCTCAGGCCGGCAGGCGGAAGGCGCTGCTGTCAGCATGCTCGCCGACGCCCGCACGTGCGATGAGCTGGTCTTCGTGCGGGACCAGTTTCTTGAGCTCGGGCATCACTTCGGCCGCGAACAACCGCAGGTTCGCTTCGGCCAGGTCGTACGGCATGCCTGCATAGCTGAAGACTCCGTTGAAGGCTTCGGCACCGGTGCGCTCCTGGATATCGACGACCTTTTTGTAGCACTGCTCGGGCGTGCCCCAGACTTGCAGGCCCATGAAGAATTCGATCATCTTTTCCATGCCGCCCGGCGAGCTGGCCATTTCCTGCATCGCCTTGTACGACTCGTATCCGCGCAACTTGGTCAGATGATCGCCGACGATCTCATAGTGCTTCGCGACCGTAAGCCAGTATCCGCCGATATACTTTCGCGCCATCTCCTCCGCGCGATCCGCGTTCTCGTCGCAGTAAGTCCATCCGCCGACGACCGGTGGAGGCGCATCGGTGCCATTAACTTCACGAAACACCGATCGATAGTTGCCGAGCTCGGTCATGACTGAATCCCAGGGCTTTTGCGGGATGATCAGAATTCCAATACCCAGCCGCGCCATGATCTCGGAAGACTCGGGCGAGACTGCGGCCGCGTACGTCCGGCCGCGGAAGGACTTGAACGGGCGCGGACGAAGGTTGCGCCGGGTCTGATGCACGAACTTGCCGTCGAATTCGCAGTAGCCTCGCTCGAGCCCCTCGAGAATCATCTGCGCTGACTCGACGAAGATTTCGCGCGCGTCTTCCTGCTTGACGCCGAAGCCCTCGAACTCGACCCGGCCAAGCCCGCGGCCCAATCCTAAAATCATGCGGCCGTCGGACATGTGGTCGAGCATGATGATCTGCTCCGCCACCCGAATCGGGTCGTGCCAGGGCAGCACGACCACCATCGAGCCGAGCTGAATGCGCCTGGTGCGGCCGGCGAAGTACGTGAGCATCTGCAGCACGTCGGGGCACATCGTGTAGTCGGTGAAATGGTGCTCGACGCCCCACAAGGACTCGAAGCCGAGCGGCTCGGCCATGTCGCCGAAACGCAGTTCGTTGCGATAAACATTGCGATCAGTACGTCCCTCGCCCGAACCCTGAAAAATCACTGCCATTCCGACGTGCATAACCATGGCCTCCTGTGCATTTGAACCACTTATCCCGCTCATCCCGCATGATTCTTATCGAACTATTTCGCCCCGGAAGTCAAAGATGTTCGGATTCACGGGCGCGTAGTTGCGAAGCGAAACGCGTCGGGCTTCGCGTCGCGCGGAAGGAATCCCGGTAGAAACCGGGAATCGTTCAGGACTGGCTGGCAAAGGACGCTGTCAGATGCGAACCGCTCGCCTCAATTCATCAGTGCTTTGACGATCGGGCACTAAATCGAAGCTCTGCGCTCGAACAATCGATACCCTGATTGTACGACGAGGTACGGACTGTCGGTTCCCTCATGCGCCAGCTTGTCGGATCGCGTTCAGTACGAAAATGAAGTGCTTCGCTGAAGAGACATCCTCCAGCAGGCTCACCTGTTTGAGGACCTTGAGTTCACCGCGCGTCACGCCATGACGTCTGAGCAGAGCGCGATTCGAGGTGAACTCCTGCCATGCGTTTTTTCCCTGTTTTGCGGCTCCCGATCTCACTCCGCCGTCGATCATGAATTGTGCGTCAGGATACAAGAGAAAGAGCAGCTCCCGCCGGTCAAGTGCGAGAACTTGAGCAAGCTTTCGAAGCAGCGGCAACCCGGGCCTGCGCTGGTTGCCCTCGATGTATGCGATGTGGCTGGCTTTCACGCCTACCGCGGCGGCGAGTCCCCGTTGGGTAAGCCTGAGCGACCCGCGCGCCTCTTTGATCACCGCACCGAGAGTCGGCTTCTGTTTCATATTTCGTACTCCGAGAGTAATACCCATCGCAGACGTATAAAGTGCATCATGCCGGCGAGGTATTGCAGGTTTTCTTTTGCCGGGACCCTTGGCTTAAAATCGAACCCCGAAACAGAGCGCACATGCGCCCTAGCTCTCAAAACGAGATTCTCGATATTCGGAGCGTCGCCACTCTCCACGAATCCTCGGAAGAGGCGTTGAGCCACCGGTTTCGGATATACCGCTAGAGTGGCCAATATGTCAGCCGCAATCTCCAGTGGATTGGCAAGGTGGTCTTCATAGGTCGAACTGAACGATAACTGTAGCTGTATAGGATGAGCGACATCAAAGGTGCGACTGGTCAAATGATGCCCTAGCTCATGCCAGAACGCAGAGGCTACCGCCACCGGGTGGCAGGCCGTATTCACACAGATGAGCGGCCCCTTCGAAACATCGGGATCGTCGAGATAGAAGCCGCGCAGGCCCTTTCCCTCCTCCCCTTCGAACCGGCTTGCCCGGAAACGAGCACCCAAATCAGCAGCCACCGCGGCTAACCTGCGAGGTTCTCGTATCCGGAATACCTCCGCGTTCAAGCCGGGAAGCGCACTTCTGAAATCCGCAAAAAGCTCTCGCATCTCCCTTCGATCAAAGAGCGCCCTCAGTTGGGGCGCATAGTCCTGACGCGCGGCGGACTGAAATTGTTTTTGCACGCGGCCAGGCGTGAGCTTGCTCGAATCCGGATTAGCGGATTTCAGAATCTCGCGAATGAGAGGGTCGAGCGCGCCTCGATGCTTCGTAGCAGCCATTGTTCCCGTTTCCGTGACCGCGAGACTAACATCGCTCACCACGAGTTGGCAAGACGGTGTCCAAGCCGATATAGCCGAAAACTCCGCGTGAACGACATCGGTGAGCGCTAATCGAAATAGGTTCCTCAAGAATTCCCTGCCAGAGCGCCAGCTCGTAGCGCTCCGAGAGCGCGCGAGACGACAGGCGCGAAAAGCGCGCGCTCCACCGAACGCCTGCCCTCCAGTCAACCAATTCTCAACCACAACCTCCCGGCAACCTGTCCGGAGAAACCCAGGAGCAGCATCAATGGAATTGCGTCAACTAACAACAGAGAACGAACGTCGAATTTTCGCGGAGTGTCTGACAAAGGCTCGAGCCACGCGCAATTCGGGGTTCAAAGAGTGCGCTCGATCGCACCTTGGAAGAGCCCATCTAGCGTTCGGAAACCTCTATGCGCTCTACGAATGCGAAATGGACCCGGCGGAGCGGATGCTCGCGGGGTTCGTTCTGCACGATCTCGGAACGCTCCCGCAGAGTTATCCGAAGCCGGACGTGAGTCATTTACCGCCGCATTCGGTGCTCGAAGGGGGCGAGTTGTGGTCGCTTTCGACCGGCGCGGGCCGTATCGCCCGCCACGTCGGAGCGGCGGTGGCCGGACTGCTTCAGGCGAAAGCGATCCTGCTTTACTCGATACTCAAGCCGATCGATCTAACGGCCTCATACGCGCAGCTGGGATTCGTGAACGCCTGCGAGCCCGTCAAGTGGCCCTACGCCGAGACGCTCGACGGCAGTGAAGTGTGGGTGCAGCCGCTCATCCTGGAAGGCGCACCGCTCGAAGCGTATATCCGCGCGGGATTCGAATACCTCTTCCGCGTGTCCGGTGAACGGCGAGTGCTCAAGCTCAATGTTGACCTTCCGGTGCAACCGGAAAGCACGGCGGTGCGAGCCGAGAACGCCGCCAAAGCGCCTTCATTCGCCGCCGAGCCCGAGACCGGGAATCAACACAACGGACATGCATCGCTCTAGGATGGAGAAACAAAGATGAATATCGAGCAAAGCACCCTACGCGAAATAGAAGAGGTTCGGTCGCCAATCGAAAGGCTCTACCAGACGATTCCGCGCTCGCGAGATATCGTCGCAGCGGTCAGAGCCGGTGAAGCGGAATTTCAGGATTTTCTTGCCAAGGCGGGCTTGCTTGAGCGCGGCGCCTCGACGAGTTCGGTCCATCCCGATGACGACATCGCGCTTCACGCGTTCGTCCTGGGAATCGTATCCGAAGATCGATGGGACGAAATTCAAACCAAGTCGTTCCTGACTTACGCCTCCCATTGGATCGACGACTTCTTTGACAGCCCCGACAAAGTGGAGGACCCGGACCAACTTTTGCGCGATCGGCGCGATATACGCCGGGCGCTCGCGAATATGGGTCCGGTCGGCGCAGTGGGATTCGCGATGGCTGGCCGCGTGCCGCATCCGGAGGCGATCTACAAAACACTGCATCGGATGCTCTATGGAGGACTCGTGCAGCGATCCCACGACCACGCCGAAAGACAGCAGCTGGTACGGGAATACCTGGATGTCGCGACGCGGTTTGTGGATCCTCGCATGGTTGAGGCTATCCGCAAGTTGCAACCGGAGGCCTACTGGACGACCAACAAGAGCGTTCTGGAGATATCGAACGCCGCGGAACGGGAACTCGATTTCAATACCGCGGAACTCTGGAACCTCGTGTACGCACCCGCGCTCTATTATCAGGACGCCGAGGAGGAACGCGCGCGAGGCGAGCTGAGTTTCGAAGAGGACGATGAACCAAGACTGCCTGAAATGGTCCGGATGATCAGGTTGGGAGCCAGAGAGCTCGCGCGCGTATACGCGCCGGGCAGTCCGCAGATGTCTCAGCTCGACTTCGTGGCGCGATCCTTTGCCAATCTGCCGGCCGAGGTCGTCAGAGAATATCGGTCGCTCCTTGAGGGGCGTCAGTCGGCGAACGATTCGAGTCTGTGGAGTTCACGCAGTTCGGAATCATGGTCGCTCTGAGACTTGGTCCACGACCGAACGACGATAACCGCCGCTGCCGGCGCGCGACCACGCTTCCAGCGTGGCCGCGCCGGCAGCGACCACTACTTCGACCGCTGATCGTAGCGGCGGTTTATGGCGCTGCCGGCGTCCGCGCTTCCCCCTGCGATCCGACCCGGCGCCGCATCATGCTTGCGGCAAACGGATAGTAAAGACGCTGCCCGCGTGCTTCCTGCTCGTTATCGACAGCGCAGCTCCGTTCAACGCGAGATAACGTTTTGCAAGTGCCAGCCCCAAGCCCATCCCCTCGTATCGCCGCGCCTGGCTGGCGTCCTCTTGCGAGAATGGCTCGAACAGCCTTGGAAGATAGGACGAGTCAATACCGACCCCGGTGTCCTCGACATTCACACAGACCGTGCCGTCAGTCTCGCGAAAAACCCTCACTATGATCCGGCCGCGCTCAGTAAATTTAACTGCGTTATCCAGCAGGTTCCCCAGAGCTTGCCGAAGGCAGTATTCGTCGATCGTGATAGTGATTTCCGGATCCTCGATCTCGCAGGTTAGCGCTATTGCGTTCCGCTCGGCTGCCGGTTGAATTTCAAACAATTGAAGTTCGATCAACTCGGCAAGTTTGATCGTGGCGGGGGCCAAACTGAAACTGCCGGCGTCCAGTTTCGATAGATCAAGGATTGCCCGAAAATTCCGTTCGAGCCGGCCGCTAGCCTCGGCGATGGCCTCTGCCGAGCGTCGGATCTCCCGACCTTCATCGCCGGGCGTAATCGCTTCCATCAGGAGTTCCGCATGTCCGATTATCGTGTTAAGCGGTGTGCGGATTGCGTGATTTACATTTCTAAGGAACGCCGATTTTAACCGCGCACTCTCGTCAAACGCCGTTTTCGACTTTTCGGCAGCGTCCGCCCTTTCAGAATCGTCCTTCACTCGCCCTACCGTCCGATCGCGTCAAAAACTCAATCCCCGCTCCATTCGGGTTGAGTTGACAGGAAGTTAGCACAAATCTGCTGATAGTCAAACGACTCAAAGCCGTTTTACACGTAGTTTAGGATGGCATAGGGTAGAATGCGTGGCTAATGCTGAAAAGCACGGCCGGCGACCGATCGCATTGATCGTCGACGACGACGCGGACACGTGCGCAATCCTGTCCGGCTTCTTGCAAAGCGAGTTTGAGGTTTTGACGGTCCATTCCGCGCATCAGTGCCTCCAGACCTTGAAGCGAAACCCGGTGGATCTCGTGTTGCTCGATCTGCTGATGCCCGAAACCGACGGTCTTGCGACTCTTCGCGAAATCAGGGCAAATCCTACTTTCGCAAATACCCCCGTTGTGGTCTTGACGGCGTGGGATGATGCGAGCGCGTTGGCCGAGGCGAAGCGTCTGGGCGCGAAAGAGTGTCTCATCAAGCCAGTGTTTCGCCGACGGCTGCTGCGCAGCGTTCGAACACACCTGGAAATCTACCGTTGACAAAGATGGGTGCCGCGCGTAGCGCGCCGACTCGGCACTCTAGAACGTAGTCCTGAGCGAGAGCGTCGGCCCGATTACTTTCTCGCGCTGGCGATTGCGCGAGCGCATTGCGCCACGCCCTCCTGCCAGGCGGGCAGCTCGATTCGCGGATCCTGAATTGTGCTCAACACCGAGTACCTCGGACGTGCCGCAGCCGCCGGGAACACGAACCGGCTTGCGCCTTGCGGCATCGGGCTCAATCGGAGAAGTCGAAACAATTCGCACGTCAGCTCGTAGCGGCTCGTCCCGCCGGCGCCCGCCATGTGGTACGTGCCGAAAGCCCCGGTCGCGATCAGGCGAGCGATTCCCTCGGCCAGATGCGGCGCGTAGGTCGGAGAGCCGTACTGATCATTCGCCACGCGCAGCCCTGGCGACGCGGCCCGCGCATACATCGAGAGTAAAAAGCTATTGCCGCTTTCCCAAAAAAGCCAAGCGGTGCGCACGACGTAATGGCGCCGGTTGAGCGCGCGCACGGCGTCCTCGCCCGCAAGCTTGCTCGCACCATACACCGACAGCGGATTGGGCAGATCGAATTCATGGTACGGGCGCTCGGCGGCGCCGTCGAAGACGTAGTCAGTCGAAACGTGCACGAGCGGAATTCCGCTCGCGGCGGAGGCGACCGCCAGATTGCGCGGGCCAAGCGCATTGACCGCGTATGCCTCGTCGCTGCGCGACTGTGCACCGTCGACGTCGTTGAACGCGCTGGCGTTGATCACCAGCGCCGGACGATGAAACGCCACGGCGTCGCGCACGGCGTCGAACCGCGTGACATCAAGGGCCGCATGGCCTAGCCCCACCAGCTCATGCGCGGCGAGCGCACGCGCAAGGCATCTCCCGAGCTGGCCCGCGGCGCCGGTGACGAGTACCTTCACGCCCATTCTCCTCTCGCGATACGGGCATCATGCCGGATCCCCTGCCGAGAGTTCCACGCTTCGCCAACCCGGGCTCAACGTTTTGGCGGTCCGTATTGCCAGCGGGCCTTCCACAACGACAGACGTTACGGCTGGCGCGCGCCCGTGCGAGGCGAGGCCTTCCACGCAGTCATACCGCCATCGGACGGGCAATGTCCGTATTGATCGGGCTCGTCCGAGAACGACGCCACCATCTCGTTCCTGCCGTCGCCATCGAGGTCGGCGAGTTCGACATGGGCGCCGCGGCAGGCCCCGGGGAATGCCGGCGGAGACATCTTCTCCCGCGCGAAAGATCCCTTGCCATTACCCAGGAAGACCAGGGTCTCGCCGGTCGCGGTGAGCGCGACCAGGTCCTTGTGCCCATTCCCTTCGAGATCGCCGGTTGCGAGCGCGACGGGCCCCTTGCGAGTTTCTGCCGCGAAGAGCGGGCGCCGTTCCCAGGCCCATATCTGCCCACGCGCGTCTGCCGGTAAACAACGGGAGCGCGATCCCCAAGCTTGATAGCGAGTGCAAGGAACGGAAAAAGGATGGCGAGGGCCGCAAGCGCGGCGGCCCCGGCAAGGATGTCCACGCCGCGCTTGAAAGCGGTGTAGACCTCGGAGGCCTCGCTGCGCCTCGGCAACGACATCACCCACGCGTAGTCCAATTGCTCGATTAGCAGCCGCCCGGTCATCTCCTCATATAGATCCGCGAGCAGTCGCACGCGCACGCCGCGCTCGCAGAAGGCGACGACCAGGCTGCTCAACAGTTTGCCGGAGGCTCCCTCGCCGAAGCCGACCACGATGTCCGCCTTGGCCGATCCGTAGACGACTTCGGCCAGGTGAGCCGCAAGGTCGGGACGCTCGGGCTCGATCACCTCCAGCACCCGGTAGAGGCCGGGCAGACCGGCGGCGGCTTCGGCCCACACGCGCTCGAACAGCCGGCGATCGGCGATCATCAGCAAATTTCCCGCAAAGATGGCGTGGGCGAATATCCTCTGGTAGGCAGTCCGCCAACTCAGTACCAATGCCGCCGCGACGGGAACCCACAGCAGCAGTGTCGGCCGCGTGATCCGATACGGCACGATGAAGAAAACCCCGAGCCCACGCCACAAAACTGACCGTCAGCGCCGAGGCCGCGGTAGTAAAGGCGGCCCTGGGGGTAACCGTGTTGACCAGGCGATAGCCGTCGATCAGCTCGGCCGAGACGTACCAGGTCAACAGCACGATCAGCATCGGCCAGCCGGGAGCCGCGAAAAACTCGTGACGGATTTCAGCGCTACGCAGGTTAAGCGCGATCAGAAACGCAGCCGCCACCGCGACGCCGTCGACCAGGGCGAGGAGCATCCGCCGCTGCCATAGCAGTCGGCCGCGACATTGGCCGGCTTCGAGCACCCCTCCGGCTTGCCACGAGCTGAGCACCGGAACATCGCTAACGGCAATTATTTATAAATGCCGAGCGAGACAATCCAATCAGCGGCAATTTATACCGAAATCAAATTCAGGCTCGCTACTATCTGTTGAATATTCGCGAAATCCACTGGCTTCGAAAGGAGATTGTTTATCGGATGGGTCGATCAGGCGATCGGCCGAACCGGCGAGGTGAGTACGAAATGGAAATTGCGACGATCCAAATCGGCCTGGAAGAGAGTGTGTCGCTCACGCCTTGGCGGAACACAGAGAATTCAGAAGGTCCGTCAGTTGTACGGGGTCGATCGGTTTGGTCAGGTGACGATCACAACCCGCTGCCAGTGAGCGCTGCTGATCCTCCTTCTGTCCGTAACCGGAAGCGGCAATTATTATCAGCCGGTCTCCTGTCGGCTGTGCCCGCAGCCTTCGGGCAATTTCATAACCGTCAATGACTGGCAGGCCGATGTCGAGCAACACCGCATCGGGGCGGAAGTCTGAAGTCAGCTTGAGTGCAGCTTCGCCATCGTACGCCAGCTGCACTTCGAAACCCGACCACTGCAGCAATTGACCAACCGTCTCCGCCACGTCCTGATTGTCATCGACAACTAAAACTCGAAGTCCATTGGATGGCTCTTGCGCCACCTCAGGCTGCGCGGATTCAACGGAAGGAACGCGCCTTGTCGCGCAACAATGGCAATCTGACGACAAACTCACTTCCTTTGTTCGGCCCGGCGCTAAAGACATCCACGCTTCCGCCGTGCAAATCGACCAGATGCCGTACCAGGGTCAGGCCGACGCCGAGGCCGTCATGCAGGGAATTGGGCGGACGTTCGCCCTGTGCGAAAAGATCGAAAATATTCGAAAGCATGTCGCGCGAGATTCCGGTTCCATTGTCGACAACGCGGAAAACTACATCATTGTCCTCCTGATTCGCCGTGAGAGAGATCGCTCCGCCTTCGGGAGTGTACTTCGCGGCGTTGTTTAGCAAGTTGCCTAGAACTTGAGCGATGCGGCCCGGATCGGCCTTTATCCACAATGGCCGCGCCGGTGCTGAGATGGTGAACCTATGGCCGCGAGACTCGAGCAGTGGCCTGCTGATCTCGACCGCAGTGCGAATCGCTTCGGAAACTTCCAGGGGTTCCTGATGGAGTTCGATCTTGCCGCGGGTAATCCGCGAGACGTCCAGAAGATCGTCGACCAGGCGGGCAAGATGCTTCACTTGCCGCTCGATAACCCCCTGAGCCCAGTTGAGCCGCTCGGGATCCGGGCCCACGAGCCGCAGCAACTCAGCGGCATTTCGGATCGGGGTCAGCGGATTACGCAGTTCATGGCCCAGCATGGCAAGAAACTCGTTCTTGTGGCGGTCCGCGTCGTGAAGCTGCTGATACAACTGCGCATTGTCCAGAGCGATAGCCGCACGGCCGGTCAAATCCTCCAACAACAACAAATCCGGCTCACTGAACACACGGCCGACAGAGCCCGCCGCAAAGCAGGCCACGCCCACAATACGGCCTCGGGCGATCAGCGGGAACATCCCTCCCGAACGAAGCCTCGGCACCTCGGCCAATCGATCCGGCGCGGGCTCCGCTCCAGTCACCGCCCGTGCAAGCGGGGCAATCGAATCATCATGCTCGAAAAATTGCGGCTTGCGCGTAGCGAGCGCTTGTTCGATGCCCGGCGCGAGCGGCGCTGGAACTGTCTCGGCCGAAGTATTGCCCTGCAGCCCGCCCGCGGTTATCCACGCGAGTTCGGTCCGCTCAAGCCCGCCGCGTGGATTGACCGCCGTAAAGCTGCAAAAGTCGGCCAGGGAAGGAACTGCCAAAGAGAATAGCTCATGAACCGTGGTCCAGAAATCGAGTGAACTGAACAGCGCCCGCGTGGCGTCGGCCAGCAGGATTGAGCGCCGGCTCGCCTCCTCCGCGGCGGCGCGCGCGGCCTGTTCCCTGGCCAAGGCTATTCGTTCATCGACCTGCCGCTTGGCGCGTTGCGTCATACAAAACAGATCGACGAACACCTTCACCTTGGTCCGCAAAATTTCCGGAACCACTGGCGAGAGGATGTAGTCAACCGCTCCCAACGAGTATCCCTGCATGGTAAGCATTTCGTCGGGATAGGCAGTGATGAAGATAATCGGTGTGTGCGCCGATCTTTTACGCTTGCGTATCAGTGCGGCGGTCTCGAGGCCATCCAGGCCGGGCATATTTACGTCGAGCAGGACCACCGCGAATTCATGTTCGAGCACCAGCTTCAGGGCTTCTTCGCCGGAGTTCGCGGTGATTATCTCTTGTTGCAACTCCTGCAAAATCGTTTCGAAGGCCAGGAGCTTGTCCGGGCGGTCGTCCACCACCAGGATTTTAGCCTCGTAGTTCTCCGGGTCGTACAACCGGGACCCGCCGCTCATAGCTCCCATACCATCGACCTCACACGGAATTCAGTCCTGCGCATCGTGCACCAGGCTCAACGATGCAGCCAGGACCGCAGGACGCCCAGCAGGATGTCTGTGTCAACCGGTTTCGATAGATAGTCCCACGCTCCCGCTTCCATGCACTTTTCGCGATCTCCCTTCATCGCCTTGGCTGTCACCGCGACAATCGGCAGGTCCTTGCAGTGCTGAAGTTTGCGTATCTCCAGCATCGTATCAATCCCGTCCATCTCCGGCATCATAATGTCCATCAGAACGATGTCAACCGGGGTTTTTTCCGACAGCAGACGGATCGCATCGCGGCCATTGTCAGCGGAGACAACGTTCATGCCCTGTTCTTCGAGCACCGATGAGAGCGCGAAAATATTGCGAATGTCATCATCGACAATCAGAACATTTTTGCCGGCCAGAATATCGGTTGAGTGATAGAGCGCGTCCAACACCTTGTACTGGGCCTCGGGCAGCTTTTCGAGTTTGCGGTGAAGGAACAGGCTGACCTGATCCAGCAAGCGTTCTTTGGAATGGATCGGACGAATGACCGAGCCGCCGCTCAAAATATGCAACGCGCCGTTCCCGCCTCCGCTATGTTCGTGCTCGGTCAATTCACTGTAAGTAATAATCGGAAGGTTGGAGACGAGCGACTCGGACTCCGACGATTGCATCAATGCCGCCAGACCGGAAGCCTGTGGATTGACGATTATGCAGTCGATCAATCTTTCGCGCAGCATCTGGAGCGCGCTCGCTCCATCCGGAACGCTCGTGATCTGTATATCCTCGGCCTTGAGATACTGCACCGTGCGTTCGCGACTGTCTTCTTGTGGCTCAACTACGAGCACGCTCTTGAACTGACGCGTTATGTAGTCGCTCAAACGCGCCAAGAAGGCATCCAGGATATCCTTGCTATTGACCGGCTTGGACAGGAACGCCAACGCCCCACTGGCTAGCGCTCGTTCACGCGAATCGTCAGTGGAAATCACGCAGACCGGAATGTGGCGGCTCGATAGATCGTTCTTGATGCGGTCCAACACCCGCCAACCGTCGAGATCGGGCAGATAGATGTCCAGCGTTATGGCCGAAGGTTTGTATTCCGCCGCTAACGCCAAGGCCGCGGCGCCCAGCGAGGTGACGATGCCTTTGAAACCTTTCTCGCGCGCCGCGTCCAGTAAGAAGCCTGCGAAGGCAAGATCGTTTTCCACTATCAATAGAACCCGGTCATTCTGCCGGATGCTGGCGCGATCATCGCCGACTTCGTCGATGGGTCTGAACATTTCGGGAGCGGCGGAAGCCACCGCCGGAGTTATATGCACCTCCGGCATCGCGTTCACGCCTGCGGCGATTTGCTGAAGACCAGCGGCGTGCGATTCGAGCGTTCGCCCATTTACACCCTCGCGTTCAAAAGCCACAGACGCTGCAACCGCGTTTCCGCCGTTGTGGTAACTGGAAGCGTTTGGAATGGGTTTGCGGAAGGTCCGCGGTGAATAGGTCTGCGGCAGGTACAAGGTGAACGTACTGCCTCTGCCCGGATTGCTGATCAAGCGGATTTCGCCGCCCAGCAGCCTGGACAGCTCACGGCTGATTGCCAGTCCCAAGCCCGTCCCGCCATATTTGCGGCTGGTGCTCCCGTCCGCCTGCTGGAAAGCTTCGAAGATGATCTGCTGCTTGTCGGCGGAGATACCGATACCTGTATCGGCGACCGAAAACGCCACCACGTTATTGGCACGGTTGAGATCTTCGTGCTCCGGATTCCAGCCGCTTTGCACCGCCTCGATTGTCAGCTTTACCTGGCCACTCTGGGTGAACTTGAACGCGTTGGAAAGGAGGTTCTTGATGATCTGCTGCAGCCGCTTGGAGTCGGTGAGCATCGAGGCCGGCAGCCGCGGGTCCAGCCGGGTTATAAAATCGACATTCTTGGCCTCGGCCACATGGCGGAAGGTACGTTCCACGTATTGCTGCAGCTCGTCGAACTCCACGTCGCTCGGATCCACCACGACGGTGCCCGATTCGATCTTCGAAAGATCGAGGATATCGTTGATGAGCATCAGCAGCTCGTTGCCGGAAGAGTGAATTGTCTTGGCAAAGCCGGTTTGCTTGGGGTTGAGATTTCCTTCGGTGTTTTTGCAGAGCTGGTCGGAAAGTATCAACAGGCTATTCAACGGGGTGCGCAGCTCGTGCGACATATTGGCCAGGAACTCGGACTTGTACTTGGAGGTCAGCGCGAGCTGTTCGGCCTTTTCCTCCAGTGCCTGACGTGCCTGTTCCACCTCCTGGTTCTTGCGCTCGACCTCCTCGTTCTGATGCACCAGTAGGCGGGCCTTTTCCTGAAGTTCCTGGTTGGTCTGCTGTAATTCCTGCTGGCGGCTTTGCAGCTCTTGAGCGAGCGACTGTGACTGCTTGAGCAAATCCTCGGTCCGCATGTTAGCTTCGATGGTATTGATGACGATTCCAATACTCTCAGTCAGCTGATCCAGGAACGCCTGGTGACTCGAGTTGAAGCCTTCCAGCGAGGCTAACTCCAGAACTCCCCTGACCTGACCTTCGAATATGACGGGCAGGATCAGAACACTCTGCGGCAGCGAATCGCCGAGCCCCGAGGAAATCCGTACATGATCATCAGGCACGTTGGTGAGTACGATCTTGTCTTTTTCCAACGCGCACTGGCCGACCAGCCCTTCGCCCAATTCAATATTTTTTCGTGTCCGATTCTGGCCTTCCGCCGCGTAGCTGGCCAGCAGGGTCAGCCGCTGAGTCTCCTTCATCGAGTCGAGCACGTAAAAGACCGCATGTTGGGCCCGGACAACCGGAGCGAGCTCGGAGAGAATCAGCCGTCCGACCGTGTTGAGGTCCTTTTGTCCCTGGAGCATGCGGCTGAATTTGGCGAGATTGGTCTTTAGCCAGTCCTGCTCGGTGTTCTTCTGGGTAGTGTCTCTGAGGTTGCGGATCATCTCGTTGATCGTATCCTTTAGCGCCGCGACCTCGCCCTGGGCTTCAACGGTAATCGATCGCGTCAGGTCGCCCTGGGTGACGGCGGTAGCAACCTCCGCGATAGCGCGGACCTGCGTAGTCAGATTGGCCGCTAGTTGGTTGACGTTCTCGGTCAGTCCTTTCCACGTACCCGCCGCGCCCGGCACTTTCGCCTGTCCGCCCAGCTTGCCTTCGACGCCGACTTCGCGCGCGACCGTGGTGACCTGATCCGCGAAAGTAGCCAGTGTGTCGATCATGCTATTGATCGTGTCGGAGAGCGCCGCGATCTCACCCATCGCTTCGACGTTCAGCTTTCGCTTGAGGTCGCCGTTGGCGACGGCGGTGACGACTTTCGCAATACCACGAACCTGGCTGGTGAGATTGCCCGCCATGAAGTTGACGCTGTCGGTCAAATCCTTCCAGGTACCCGAAACTCCCTGGACCCGGGCCTGGCCGCCGAGAATACCTTCGGTGCCGACCTCGCGCGCGACGCGCGTGACTTCCGAGGCGAACGACCCAAGCTGATCGACCATCGTATTGATGGTGTTCTTTAGCTCCAGGATCTCGCCCTTAACGTCGACCGTGATCTTCTTGGATAAGTCGCCGTTGGCCACCGCCTTGGTCACGTCCGCGATGTTGCGCACCTGCGCGGTCAGGTTGCCCGCCATCGAGTTGACGCTGTCGGTCAGGTCCTTCCAGGTTCCCGCCACGCCTTGCACGTCGGCCTGTCCGCCCAACCGTCCTTCCGTACCCACTTCGCGCGCCACCCGCGTAACTTCCGCCGCGAACGAGCGCAACTGATCCACCATCGTGTTGACGGTGTTCTTCAGCTCCAGGATCTCGCCCTTAACGTCGACCGTGATCTTCTTGGACAAGTCGCCGCTGGCGACCGCGGTCGTGACGTCGGCGATGTTGCGCACCTGGCCGGTCAGGTTACTCGCCATGAAGTTGACGCTGTCGGTGAGATCCTTCCAGGTTCCCGCGACCCCTTTGACGTCGGCCTGGCCGCCCAACCTTCCTTCCGTACCCACTTCGCGCGCGACACGCGTGACTTCCGAGGCGAACGAGCTCAGCTGATCGACCATCGTGTTGATGGTGTTCTTCAGCTCCAGGATCTCGCCCTTGACGTCGACCGTGATCTTCTTCGACAGATCGCCGTTGGCCACCGCCGTGGTCACCTGCGCGATGTTCCGCACTTGCGCGGTCAGGTTGCCGGCCATCGAATTGACGCTGTCGGTCAGGTCCTTCCAGGTTCCCGAAACGCCCTCGACTCGCGCCTGTCCGCCGAGCTTGCCCTCGGTGCCGACTTCGCGCGCGACGCGGGTGACTTCCGAGGCGAAGGAGCTCAACTGATCGACCATCGTGTTGATGGTATTCTTCAGTTCGAGAATCTCGCCCTTAACGTCGACCGTGATTTTTTTGGACAAGTCGCCGGTCGCGACCGCGGTGGTGACGTCGGCGATGTTGCGGACCTGGCCGGTCAGGTTGCTGGCCATGAAATTGACGCTGTCGGTGAGATCCTTCCACGTGCCCGAAACGCCTTCGACCTGCGCCTGTCCGCCCAGCTTGCCTTCGGTGCCGACCTCGCGCGCGACGCGTGTGACTTCCGCCGCGAAGGAACTGAGCTGGTCGACCATCGTGTTGATCGTGTTCTTGAGCTTGAGGATCTCGCCCTTGACGTCGACCGTGATCTTCTTGGAAAGGTCGCCCTTTGCGACCGCCGTTGTCACGTCCGCGATGTTACGGACCTGGCCGGTCAGGTTGCTGGCCATGAAATTGACGCTGTCGGTCAAATCCTTCCAGGTGCCCGCAACGCCCTTCACGTCGGCCTGGCCGCCGAGAATACCTTCGGTGCCGACCTCGCGCGCGACGCGCGTGACTTCCGAGGCGAACGAGCCAAGCTGATCGACCATCGTGTTGATGGTGTTCTTGAGCTCCAGGATCTCGCCCTTGACGTCGACCGTGATCTTCTTAGACAAGTCGCCGTTGGCCACCGCCTTGGTCACGTCCGCGATGTTGCGCACCTGCGCGGTCAGGTTGCCCGCCATCGAGTTGACGCTGTCGGTGAGGTCCTTCCAGGTTCCCGCCACGCCCTGCACGTCGGCCTGTCCGCCCAACCTTCCTTCCGTACCGACTTCGCGCGCCACACGTGTGACTTCCGCCGCGAACGACCGCAACTGATCCACCATCGTGTTGACGGTGTTCTTCAACTCCAGGATCTCGCCCTTAACGTCGACCGTGATCTTCTTGGACAAGTCGCCGCTGGCGACCGCGGTCGTGACGTCGGCGATGTTGCGCACCTGGCCGGTCAGGTTACTCGCCATGAAGTTGACGCTGTCGGTCAGATCCTTCCAGGTTCCCGCGACCCCTTTGACGTCGGCCTGTCCGCCCAACCTTCCTTCCGTGCCCACTTCGCGCGCCACACGTGTGACTTCCGAGGCGAACGAGCTCAGCTGATCGACCATCGTGTTGATGGTGTTCTTCAGCTCCAGGATCTCGCCCTTGACGTCGACCGTGATCTTCTTGGAGAGATCGCCGTTGGCCACCGCCGTGGTCACTTGCGCGATGTTCCGTACTTGCGCGGTCAGGTTGCCGGCCATCGAATTGACGCTGTCGGTCAGGTCCTTCCAGGTTCCCGAAACGCCCTCGACTCGCGCCTGTCCGCCGAGCTTGCCCTCGGTGCCGACTTCGCGCGCGACGCGCGTGACTTCTGCCGCAAACGAGCGCAGCTGATCGACCATCGTGTTGATGGTGTTTTTCAGTTCGAGGAATTCGCCTTTAACGTCGACCGTGATTTTTTTGGACAAGTCGCCGGTCGCGACCGCGGTGGTGACGTCGGCGATGTTACGGACCTGGCCGGTCAGGTTGCCGGCCATCGAATTGACACTGTCAGTTAAATCCTTCCAGGTTCCCGCGACGCCCTTTACTTTGGCCTGGCCGCCGAGCTTGCCCTCGGTGCCGACCTCGCGCGCGACGCGCGTGACCTCTGAGGCAAACGAGCCCAGTTGATTGACCATCTTGTTGACGGTCTTTGCGGTGCGCAGGAATTCTCCCTGCAAGGGCCGGTCATCGATCTCGAGGGCCATCGTCTGCCCGAGATCACCCTGGGCTACCGCGCCAATCACGCGCGCGGTCTCGGTTGTGGGATGCACCAGGTCGTCGATAAGACCGTTGACGCACTCGATCGAATCACGCCAAAAACCACGTACATAGCCGACCGATGCGCGTTTGTTGAGCTTGCCTTCCCGCCCTACTACCCGGCTGAGGCGCTCCAACTCTCCGTACATCCTTTCGTTCTGCTCAACTACGTCGTTGAAGGTCTCGGCTATTTTGCCGAACATGCCGGTCCATTCCGCCGGCAAGCGTACCGAGGCGTTACCGCGCTGCAGCTCGGTGAGCGCACCCAAGATTGCCGACAACTCGCTGGCGCCGGCCGGCTCCTGTCGCTCCGCTCTTGAGGTAACTGACTCTTCCAACATCTGAATCTCCTGCTAACTGATGTGTCTTGCGCAGATTTGTACGACGTCAAAAATATCTGGCGAGGTCGAACTCCCGAAAATGACAGCGGCGGTAGCAAAGCCTGGCGAACCCTTTGGGTAGCCGGCAGACGAGATAGGCTCGGCGGGCACTCGAGGAGGGCAACCGTGCTCAAGATGGAGCGGGCGGTCTTCGAGGGTTTGGGCGATTTTCGCAGCGAGGCCGTGGGACTCGAGTATCTCCTCGAGCCCGGCCCGAAATCGAGAAAGTTCGTATCGCATCCTTCCCCCCGAGCAATCGGCGACCAACCGCGACGAACTAGCGCGAAAATTCGTTCTGGGACAGCACAAGGCCGCCCGTCAGGAGCCAGCCAGAAGATGCAATTAACAAGCCATCTCGAAAGCGCCGTTAGGCGCTAATATCGTCTTATAACGAAGCATCAGGCGAAATATTTACAACGGTCGCTTGCACTATTTACAAATCAGGTCAAAAATTTACGAAGCTCTGCCACCCGCTTTGGTGTGATGCATCCCTCTCGGTAGCGCGGCGCCGTCCCTGCCGAAAACCCGGGTGGTTCGAAGCTCCAAACCAAAGTAGAGCCCCGCAGGGCTTACCGCGTGTTAGTCCTGTTGCTGGTCGAGAGTTCGCCCTCAAAGATATCGCGCGACGACGGCTGGGCAAAAGCGCGTTGCTCGAGAGCGGTTGTCAACCGATGCAGCGTGGCGTCTTGTCCGGCCGTTCCGACAAAGCCCTGCGTGCGCCGCTCATAGCACTCGACCGTTTCGTTATATGCCATTTTGCCGGAACTAAGCACTTCAAATCGGTGGAAGTATATATAGTCGAGATTCTTGTCTTCTCCTTTATACGTGACGAAGACCTTCCGGCGGTTAATGATCGTAGCTTTAGGTTTATCCAGGATCTTTTGATCCGATGGCGTATACAGTTTACTCGCGAAAAATACGGTATCACCGCGCCTGCCGAAGACGACACTGATGTGGTCGGGACTTTCCACATCGGAAGACTCTGCGTGCGTATGTCCACCCCAGATTCCGACGAAATCGAAGCTGGCCTTTGGAAGCTCAAGAACGTTGGGCTCTGAACCCGGCCCGGAAGCCAACTGCGACCAGGGGACTGACGCGAACCGTGCGGGGCCGGAAATTTCACTGGACGATGATAACGGTACCTTGTGCGCTGTGAGGCTTCTGAAAGTTGGATCGTAGAATGACCGGAGCAGCAGAATGAGACCAAATGTGCCCGTGAAGGCGAGCAGAACGGCCGCGAACCTTACGATGTAGTCTTGCCCGCGTCCGTTCACTGTCCTCGACGCACGCCCCCCTATCCATGCACTTCGAGCGAGGATGTCAGGCGGAAGCGCTGGCGCTATCGGGTTTCCGCTGGCGGGGCGTTTCAAAGGTACCCTCCTCGCGCAGTCTCCTGCTGGCGTCCTTCGCCATGCAAACGCCCATCGAGGCAGTCCAGAAGAAATAAATTCCGAACAGGGCCCAGAACGAAATGGCGCCATTCCACGCCAGCGGACCCGTCTTGAAGAAGGGCATCGCAGTGAGCGGAACAAAGCTGATACCAGTGAAGATCGCCCAACCACTTACCCAACGCGGGAACACGGGACGCGCATTTTTATCCGCCAGACCGACCAGACCGGCCGCGATGGCCTGCACGGAAGTAACGGCGTACGTGATGTTAAACAGGAAAAAACCCAGGTCGTTGAGCGTACGGACCAGGTTCGGATCGATATCCGGGCGAAACGCCGCGGCTGCCCATATCGCAGGGCAGAACATCACCACCCAGGCGGTAAGGATACCGCCGATAAGCTGAATGATCGTCAAGACCGGGCTGGAGCCTTCGATCCGCCACATCACAACGGTGAGCTGGGCGGTCCACGGAATCCACAGCACAGCGACCAGAGCGGCCATGCTGTTCCCGAAGAGGATCGCGTTGTGATGCGCCGCAAAGAGAGTGGCGATTTCTTGCGCGCTCAGGTTAGGCGAGGCCGGCGGCAGGTTGTGCCCGAACCACGCCCAGAAAATCGTAAAAAGAATTTCGAATCCGAACCCGCACTGCGCAGCGAGCAACTGGTATTTGAGATTTTCTTTGGTAGTCATTTCACCATCCTGGTACCGCGTTGAGCCCCGCGGCTTCGTCCGGGGTTGGCCTCCGGTGAGCCCCAAACGCCACGCGCAGCCAGAGCCTCGCCCGCTGGCCCCAACGATCAGCGCTTTGACTTTTCAGACGATGCTGCCGGTAAAGATGAGCAGTCCGACACACTGCACTAGCCATGTTGCACCTCGCAACTTCAGGCTAGACGGACGATCTAATGATGTCCGATTTCCATAGCACAAAAGTCCGACCGGCCGCTAACACCCGTTCGGTGACACGGCCTCTGATCGCCAGGACAGTACGGACGGATTTTTTGGAGGCTCCACTGATGGAACCGTGCGCAGGGGTAGCGGGAGTCTGACCGTAAATGTGCTCCCCTTGCCGGCCCCCTCGCTCTGCGCCACAACCGTGCCGCCGTGAAGGCTCACGATCTCCTTGACAATCGAGAGACCAAGGCCGACTCCATGCTTGGTTTGTGCGGCGTCATCCGCCTGCCAAAAGCGATCGAATACCAATCGCAAGGCTGCAGGTTCGATGCCCTGTCCCGTATCGGTTATGCTGATTTCGACGTGCGAATTTATCCGCTCCACGCGGACCTGAATTTTCCCTCCGTTCGGGGTGAACTTGACCGCATTGCAGATCAGGTTCCAGACCACCTGCTGAAGCCGCCCTGGATCGCCGACCACACAGTCAATGCGAGGATCCATGATCTCCTGAAGCAGGATGAATTTGGCCTCCGCCGCCGCCCGCATGCCTTCGACCCTCGCCTTGACCACTTCGGCCAGATCGACGAGTTGAACGTCGAGACGCATTCGTCCGCTTTCTATCCGGGAAATGTCGAGCAAGTCGTCGATCAATTGAGCTTGAGCTCTGGCCGCCCGTTCGATGGCGGTCAGTCCTCGACGAGTATTTTCGCCGAGCGCCAGGTTACGAAGTAGAGCATTTGACCAGAGTATTATCGAATTTAACGGGTTTCTCAATTCGTGAGATACGGTGCCGATGAAATTATCCTTGGCTCGATTCGCTTTCTCTGCCCTGACACTAGCCTTTTCCGCCTCGTCTCTCGCTCGCTCTGCAATATCTAACGCTTCATCAAATTGGACGACTGCCAGTTGAATTTGACGCCAACCCCAATAGCCCAGGTAGACAATCACGAAGAGAGTCAGAAGAGGGAGCAGCACAGAACTCACGTAGTACTCAGTAGCTTGATGCGCGGCTCTTTGGGCGCGAAGCTGATGCTGCTCGGCGATGAACTTTTCGAGCGAGTTGAAGACGGTCTGGGCCTGTGCGTGAGCCTCAGCAACCGCCTCTCTGGTGTTTTTCCCGCGATCGGTTCGGCGAATGAGGGATTCGATCGCTTTGATCCACGTTCCTTTCAGGTCGTTGATTTCAAGCAAACGCTGTCCTTGGTCTGAGTTCTCGGCAATCAAAGCCGCAATTATCTCAATATTTTTTTCCAGCGCGTCGCGAGCATTGCCCAGGTCGGTCAGGTATCGCTTATCGGACGTCAACAAGTACCCACTAAATGCCGACTGCATTTCGCGCAATTCAAGTTCGGTGATATGGATGCGCAGGATTACCTGGTCGGTATGTTCCACCCAGCCTGCGCTTGAGGCTTGGTTGTAAAACCGCCAGAGCACAACGGCCGCGAGCAGGGACAGGGTGATGACCAACGGCGCGAAATAGCTGGCGGCGAGCTTCCGTTCAAATGATCGATCCGGCACTTGGGGCCGATGACTCGATGCCTCGTTCAATGTGCTCTTGCCTCTTGTTGTTTAGAACAAGCGCCTCTGCTGCATCAGACATTCAGGAGCCGATTGCGACTCGCTAGACGCTTGTGATCGCTGACTCAGCGGCTATGGCGCCGATGACGCGACTTTGTCCCCCGCACTGTCCTATTGAGCTATTTCGTTACTTGCGGAACCGAAGGTCCCCCCGAAGGTCCCCCCTCGACCGCACAACAATCCATTCAAGCCGACAGTAAGTGAGGCGGACGTTGGATTTCTACTAGTAAAATTCCCAGTCCTGACTCTGAAACCATTGAAGTCCAATGCGGAAGCTTTATGCGACAACTCCGCGCTTTAGAAAAGTAGCAGGCAAGATCATCGATCAGCTGTTTTTACTGGCAAGTGTTTTTGGGAATCCGATCTCAAGCGGGCCTCGATCCAGTCGGAACGCCGCTATCGAGCGTCCGATAGGCACCTCCGCGACGGGTTGCTTCCGCACAAAGCATCATGAGACGCAAATGTGAACTAGGACTTTTACTAGTGGAAAGCATGCCGCCACACATCTACTCTCTTGCGACGTGAGTTTGTTGCGTTACTCCCGGACGAACCTTTCGAGGAGCACAACCCTCGCAATCGACACTGAGAATTTTGCTAGTGGACAGTTAGCCTCCGGATACTAACTCAGGCCGTGGCTCCATAGGGCGCGTGACGGATTTTAATCTCGCGGACTCCTGATTGCGCCCACCGGAGTTCGGGGAGAAGAAAGATGCCTGATGAATCTACCCAGCTTTCCGCGGAAGAATTTCTCGGCGGTCTTCTGCCCTCGCAATACTTCGAGCACGACGAGCGAAGAAAACTCCTGAACGGCGAGTATCGCTTGTTGTTCGCAGTGCTCGCCGATGCGATCCGCTCTTATGCGGCCAACATCGGTGCCCGCAGCGGAGAACAGCGCCTAATACTTGCTGAGCTCAGGATCTGGTTCCATTCGGCGGACAGCGAGAGGTTGTTTGCGTTCGAGTCTATCTGCGATCTGGTCGGGATCAAAGCGGAGATTGTGCGCAAGTGTCTTCGCACGATCAGCGTTCGCAGCCTTCCGACGCGCCGCTATCGTGAGCATTTGTTAAGCGTCGGGCGGCCTGCGACGCGACGCCAGCGGGGACAAACCCGTTGTTCCGCCGACGAGCTCTTTGAAGATTCTCCTGACCGCCGGCGTGTCCTCCGTAAGGAGCAGGAAGTCCCATGGCCGCCGTCCCTTCACTTCTTCCGCGGTATAGCCGGTAAGTTGTTGGCATACTCGGTTGAATTGAACGATTCTTCCTTCGCGGTCCATAACTACGACCAGCAAGTCCTTGGCCGCGCCCAGGGTCGTCGAGATTAAATTTCTTTCCTTCTGCAGCGCCTCCTGGGTTTGCTTCAAAGCGTGGATATTGACGAACAATATCAACACGCCTTCTATTTTCTTCTCACCAGTTCGAAACGGAGTGATCCTGAGCCAATACCAATGGCCCTCCTCACTTTGGACTTCCCGCCCGACCTCTTCACCGTGCTCGACTACCGCCGAAATCAATTCTTTGAGGTCTGGAATGTTGACACCATGGAGCTTACCGATGGGCCGGCCGATGTCGCCCGTGAACAGCCCCAGTAGTTTTTGCGCGGGCAGACTGAAAAGCCGGATACGGCGATCGCGGTCCAAAATGACAATGGGAAGGTTAGCTGCACTGGCTACCCTGCCGAGGCCGTTGGACAGATCGCTGCGCCGTGCGGCGCGGCCCGCGTGTTTCCCGCTATCGCGTTTCGCCGGCAGCGCCGCAACGCTCTCCGCCACCAAGAGACGATGGGCGGCCCGCGCGAGCTTGGCCGCGATCCGCTCCGGGGGCAGAATCAAATCGACGCAACCTGCGGCAATTGCGCTACGCGGCATCCCGTCGAATTTGGCCGAGGCTGGTTCTTGCGCAAGCGTAATCCCGCCCTCGTCCTTGATGGACTTCAGCCCCGCGGTCCCGTCCGAACCGGCGCCGGACAAGATTACGCCAATTGCCTGCGACTTCCGTGTTTTCGCCAGTGAGTTAAAAAAGCAGTCGATGGGCCGGTCATGCTTTGCTGGCGCTTTGCGCCCGACGATCTGGAATAGCTCGCCCATCAGACTCAGGTGGGCTTGCGCCGGGGCCACGTACACATGGTTGGGTTTTGCGCGCATGCCATCGCGGACTTCTTGCACTGGCATATCGGCCGCCCGCGCCAGGAGCTTCGCGCCTATACGCTGGTGCCCGGGTTCGAGGTGTTGCACCAGAACGAAGGCCAAGCCGGTATCCGCGGGCAACGCGCGCAAGAGCCGCGAAAAAGCCTCGAGCGCTCCAGCGGAGGCGCCAATACCGACGACCGGCGCGACCTTCCGAGCGGCCGGCGATGCCTCGCCCGAGGTCCGACTGGCCAGTTCGTTCACAACTCTGGCGCTCCGGCGTATTTTGGCCGGGGCTGACGCGCGGTTGCGCTTTCGCGAAGGACTCTTTCTACCGCGTTGTTTCATTGGAAAGTCTTGTTCGGAAGCCAAGTCCGGGACGGGCCCGCTCCAATCGAAACGCGGTTATTGGATATTCCAGTAGGCATCCTCCCCGAAGGAATCACCCCTCTTTGTAACCTATTGTAGGATAGAATTTTCGGATTCCGGGACTAGGAATTTTACTAGTCGGAACCGTGGTATCCCATATGCTGTCTTTTCTTATTAAGCGGATCCAGGGCCCTGCCTGCCGCTGTCTCTTGGGTCAACGGAGAAGCGGCCTCCAATTCGTCGGCAGTGCGGACTCTTTGCTGGGTCAAAATCGTTTTGGATGCGATTTTGCCTATCGCGGGCCCCGGGGGATTTACTTCAAGACCAAGTCCTTCAATCGTTCACGATCCACGACCGGGGCGCGCCCGGCCCCCGGCGCCAGCTTCACGCTTCCGGGCTTACGCTCGAAAGGATCGCGCAAGTCTATCTTCTTCGCGTGCGCCTTGAGTTCAGGTATTACCTGCTGGGCGAATAGTCGCATGCTGGTGCGGCGATCATCATCGGCAACCGGCCCCTGGATACTCAAAATGATGAATATACCGATGCGCAGTACGCTCATGATGGTTTTGATTTTCGGGATGACGGTCTCCGGCGTGCCGACGATCACCTGCATGTTCTGCTGACCCCGCAGCAGCGCGGCGTGCAGCTTGCGGCGGATCTCCGCATAGTCGATCGCCCCGGCATCGGAGCCGTGCATCTGCTCCCTCACCTTCTCGCCGCTGATGCCGAGCCACGCACTGGTCTGTTGTTTGGCGAGTATCCGGATTGCGGCCTTGGAATTGTAGCCCGGCGGCATCGTGTACTGCGGCGCGGAAAACGCATTCTGGCCGCCGCCATACACGAAGCCTTCCGCCAGCGCCTGGGCTTTCTCCTCGGTCTCGGCGAGTACGGTCGCGACCATATAGCCGAAGTTCTCGGGGCCCGCCTGGTAGCCATGCCTGGCGGCCTCATCAGCGTAGAAGTCCCACAGGTCACACGTTGGTACGAGCGGGGTGCCGAGGCCGATGTACGGATAACGATGCTCGGCGCACCATTGCACGGTCTCGGGACTGAGCGTGCCCGGAATCCACATCGGCGGATGCGGCTTCTGGTACGGCAGCGCCCACGGATTCACGTGGCGATAGTGGAAATGCTTGCCCTCGTAACGCCACGGGCCGGGCCGGGTCCAGGCCTGCACGATGAAATCGTGCGCCTCGTTGAACATCTCGCGGTTGTAGGCCGGATTGGCATTGTTGAAGAACTGCTCACTGCCCGCGCCGCGCACCCATCCAGTGACCAGGCGTCCGCGCGAGATTAGATCGATCTCGGCCAGCTCCTCGGCCATCCGCAGCGGATGTTTGATTACCGGCAACGGGTTGCCGATCAAAACGAGGCGCACGCGTTTGGTGCGATAGGCCAGCACGGCGGCCTCCACGTTCATCACCGATCCCATGCAAATCGGGTTGCCGTGATGCTCGTTGAGCGCGACTACGTCGAAGCCAAGGTCCTCGGCGTAGCAGTTTTCATCGAGATAGTAGTGGTAGTCGTCAGCAGCCTTTTCACGATCGTATAACCTGTTGGAGACGCCGAAGAACCCGCCGTTTTTGAGAATCTCTTCTTCCGGCAGCCATCGATAGGGCCGCTCGGTAAAATAGCCAACCTGCATCCGCGAACTCCTTTGCGAAATCGTCCCGTGTGATCTTCCTCGCTCACTGTTTCACTGTTTCACTGGCTCACGCCGCGAGAAACTCGCGCACGAGGCGATCGAATTCGGCCGGGTTTTCGATCTCCGGGCGATGTCCCACGCCTTCGACCAGCGCGACCCGCGCATCCTTGATCGCAGCTCGATACGCGTCGATACACCCGCGCGGCACGATCCGGTCGCGCGTGCCCCAGACGAGCAGAGTGGGGATTTTCAACCCGCGTAGCAGGTAGGGCAGGCTGGGATTGTGCATGAACGGCTCCCAGCCTAAACGGGCGGTCTCGGAGCGCGCGTCTTCGAACGCCTCGAACTGCTCGGGCGTCATGTGGGCGCCGTAGATCTTCGTGAATTCCGAAGTGTTGGTGGCATCGGCGACAGTAGCGAGCAGATGATTGCGCACCGTCAGCGCAAAAATATCCATGATCTCGCCGTCCTTCGGCTTTATTCCCATCGGCGCGACCAGCACCATCCGCGAAAAAATCCGCGGGTCGGCAGCCGCCATTTCCGCCGCAATAAACCCGCCCGCCGAAAAGCCGATCACGTCGATTGGCGCGGCGTCCAGTTCGCGGATGACTTGCGAGTAAAATCCGGCCAGGTCGCGATAGCTGCGAATCCAATCGATGGGTCCGGTCCGGCCGAATCCAGGCTGAAGCGGGATTACCAGCGCGCGCTGCTCTGCCAAGCGCTCATTCCACGAAAGCCAGCCCGGATAGCCAAGCTCGTCGTGCAGGATGAGCAGCGATTTGCCGGCGCCGCCGCGAATGACGGCGATTGCGGCGCCCGCCGCGTGGACGGTTTCCTCGGTCGGGGTCGTCACGATGTCCTCCTCGGGCTCGTTCGCGCGGTGCGCAGTCTCTTTGGTCACGATCACGGCCGCCGCGTTTCGAGCTACCGACCGACCGCTCCTCAGCCCAATCTATCATCATCTATCATCCGGAAAAGTCTTTCGACATCCGATGGAACTTCTGACCGCAATCGAAGGTTCATCCTGAAAATCCTACCTATCCGAAGCTAAGATTGTGGCTAAGACCCCTAAGTGGGCACGTTTTTTTCGCGGCACGGCTATTGCCGGCTTATCCAGACTACGTCACCAATTTTCCGACGAGGGGTGTCATAAAAAGCTATGGCAACGCTTATGAGGTGCTGACGCTGAAGGAACTGTGCGATTTGCTGCGAGTACACCCGTCCACGGTTTACAAGCTGCTTAGAGAAGGCAAGATTCCGAGCTTTCGAGTTGGTAGTGAGTGGCGATTCCGCAAGGACGTGATACTGCAATGGATGTCTGAAAAATCCGAACACGTTCAGACCACAAAACTCGTAGAATCGGGGGTGAATGGAGGGGTGAATGGAGGAACTCGACGACGATCGCAGGCCAGCTCCCGCAAGCTGTGAGCTGGCGCCAGCCCGGATTGAGCACGGGCACGGACACAATCCCCCTTCGCATCGCGCTCGCGCCGCGGATGGGCGAGGCGGAGCAGTCCGATGAAGCGTGGACTGCTGCGATGGCTCGAGCTAAGCGGGTTGGCGATACTGGCGCTCGGGATTGCAGGATGTCCCGCATTGATCGTGGCTTCGTCAGCCGGCTCGCTCGGCTACGAAGGCTATCAGTACGAGAAAACCGGAAAGCTGCCGGGGATGCCATCGCAATCCCAATCCCAACCGCGCGCGAATCCGACGCCTTCGCTGGACGATATCGAGTAGTCATTTCGAACCTGACCGTGGAGTGCGCGCACGCGGACATCAGGCGCTTACAGTGGTCCCGCGATAATAATGCTGCAAGATTTCGGTGTAAGTCTTGCCTTCATTTGCCATGACTGCCGCGCCGATCTGACATAGCCCGACACCATGTCCCCACCCGGCTCCTCGCAAGACAAAGCCGCCAGATTCTCTGTCCACGACAAATGCGGAGCTGTATAGATGCGTGCGCGATAAGGCCCGCCGAATTTCCAGTTCCTTGCCGATGACGATGTAGTCGCGTTCCCCAGTTACTTTCAGCCGGTATATTCGGCCCGAAGGTCCGCGCGCGAGCGCCTGCACGTCGCGAATCGGACCAAGGTCCACTGCGAGCCTGGATCCGATGAGATCGGCGAGTTCGTCGGGCGTGTACGCGACCCGCCAGCGATAGAAATCGCGGGTCTCCTGATCGAACCCCGGCAAAATGCGCGCGAGGAGTTGCGAATCGTCTGTGTTGCAGTAAGCCGGCGGGTTGGTACGTATCCATTCCTCAGGACTGTAAAGGCGGGATTGCGCCGGACCGTCGTGGACGGATTCAAGATAGGGAATATCTTCGTCTTCCCAGGCGCTCGCATAGCGCTCGGTTATTCCGCCGCATGACTTGGAAAATCGCGCGTCGCAGATGGCGCCGTGGTAACGGAGAAACTCGCCGGCGGTCGCGCGAACCGCCTCGGCCGCGGCCGGAGAGAACGCTTTCGTGATGCCCTGGTAGCGCTGGCAGTGGTCATCGGCGCATACGTCGAAATCCGGATGCGCTTCGCGGCCGTACCAGCGGAGGATTTCATGAGAGTCGGGACCCTCGCTCCGCCCTTTTCCGGAGCGCGGCGGATTGGCTTTCGGAAACCACAGCCAGCTGCGCGAAATCACCGCGTGAGCTTTCAGCAGTTCCAGCGGACAGGACGCGCTCATCTCGGATGAAATCACGCTCGTAACGTACTCTTCGAGCGAAACATCGTTGATCACCGTCAGACCGGCTCGCGTTTTCACGAGGCGAAAGGCTCCGCGGAATACCTGGCGCTCCTTGCGTTCCCAATGGAATCCGATTCCGATCGTGACGCCGTCCAGCGCAAACGCGCACGATGCCAGGTCCGACGGAGTAAGCGTGACTTCGGAAGTAAACCTGTAGCGCCCGGGACTATAAGGCTTGCCGCTCGGATCGGTAAACATGCCGCCCGTCAATTCGACTTCAACGGCGGATTGTTGTTCAAGCAGCCCTACGGAAACGTTCAACGCTCACTCTCCAGCTTCTCGGCGACTTCGCGAAACTGAGCGTCAGGCAAAGTGATCTCGCGAAAAATTGCGGCAATCGCGTCACCCGTGATTTTTTCGAAATCGTGCGCCAGCGGCACGACGAATATTCCGCAGAGATCAATCGAGGCCGGACTCACCGTCAGTTCGCCCGTGTGAAAGACCTCCGGCCGATGCTTTCCGCGCGGGAACAGGTACGTGACCCATTGCGCTTTCTCATGAAAGACCGCGATATTGACCAACGGTTCCGCTCGCTTGCCGGTCGTTGTCGCGAGTAAATCGATCGCGCGATCCATGCGATCGATCAAAGCGGATCGATCCCGTCCACGAAACAGGAATACTTTTCTTCCGTAGTTGGGCACGGTAACGCCAGTCAGCTCAGCGGTGTCCTTTTCGATCGGCAGCAATTCTCGCGAGCCGGCCTGAAAGTGCATGTGGTCTGGTGCGGACGCTCCGCATTCCGGACCATTGTAGATGACGAAATATCCCGGCAGGGCCGCGGCAAGGTCCAGCATATTTCCGAACTGGTTCGCGATGCGCTGCGAGCCGTGCTCTCGGTGAGCGATCGTGAGGTGACGATCCACGATTGGAAACGGATTGCAGTAGATCGTGAAGTCCTCATCGAACCGCACCCCCTCCTCTTCCGGAGGCAGATTTCCCGCACATAGGAAGCAGGGGCGTTTGGCGACGGACTCGCGGTCGACCGCCGCCGTGGTGCTTCCCACACGATGGGGAATGTGACGGATGAAGACGTCGAACCAGTCGATCCGGACCGGCCGCGTCTTCGCCCGCGCGAGGCCTTCAAGGCCTTGCGCGAGTTGCGGCCATGCCCGCGCCTGCCGCCTGAACAGTTCTTCCAGTTCGTGGATCATCTCCGCATTCGAGCCTGAATCTCGATAGTTCGGAGCCAGTCCTTGTACGCATCGTATCGATTCGCAACCTCGAGCGGCAGGGCGCTATCGCTATTGCCTTCCCAACGGCGGCAAAGATAAACGGAGTCGTAAATCCGGGCGATTTCATAATCGCGGCTGATGCGCAGCGCGACGGCGTAATCCTCGCCATAGCTGACATTCGGAAATCCAATCCGGCGCAGTACCGACGTATTGAATGCGCGCGGCGCGCCCAGACCGTTGACCCGCAGCGCATTGTTTCTTCCGTTCTCGCGGCTCCACTCGCGATGATCGATTAGACCGGGCGGAATCTCCTTCAACGAAAAATCGACCATCGTATACGAACCTATCGCCATCGCATAAGGTCCCGCTTCAAGTTCCGCAACGATCCGGCGCAGGACGCCGTCATTGATGTAGAGGTCATCGGAATCAAGCTGGATTGCGTATTGCCCGCAGTCCGCGGAGTAAATCGCCTCGTTCCAGCATCCGCCGATTCCCAGGTCCCGGCGTTGCGGAACGATGTGTTTAACCCGCGAATCGCCGATCCCGCGCAGGATTTCCGTCGTCCGATCGGTCGAATGATTATCGACGACGAGCACATTGAATTCGAAATCGGCGCTCTGGGCGAGCGCGCTTTGAACGGCGTCGCGAATTGTCCGCTCGCGATTCTTAACCGGGATGACGACGCTGGCTTTCACCGGAAACGTTTCCGCCGCGGTTGGAACTTTCTCGAAGCGCGGCTCCAACCAGGCGCCGATTCGTTCGAGATGCGCCGTCGCGATGCGTTCCATTTCGATTTGGTAGTCGCGATTGCGCGGATCCACATAGTCGAATTGCTTTTGACCCGTCGGCCGCGCATCGATCGTCGACGCGCCGTACAACGGTTCGGGAATCCGCACGATGGCGTGTTTTTCCGAGATCCTTAACCGCAGGTCGTAGAGTCCGCCCCATTTCCAGGCGCTGTCGATTCCCGCCTCGCGCGCGGCCTCAACGGACACGCCAACCACCGGGCCGAAGTCGAAACCGTCGCGGATGCTCCCGCGTTGATAGTCGATACGAGGATGGCCTGCGGCGTCGGAATAAACCCAGCCGGCGCCGGTTTCACGGATGACCTGGGCCATTCGATCGAACATGCGCGGTCCGGGCTCGATGTCCACACGCGGATCACCGAGAAAGAGCACATCGGAATCGGCCGCGTCGACCAGTCCCTGAATACTCGCGGATGAGTAGTCCTTTGGATAGACGATGTTCACCTTCCACCCCGCCGCTTCGCGCCGCCTCTGCTCTGCGCAATGCGTCGCGTCACTCCTTGCGGCCGCACGACAATGACGCCGGCCATCCGATTTGCCTTGAGAAACTCGCTCAGTTGCTGCTCCACGACCAGGCCCCGGCTGCGCGAGGCGTGACGCATGAGCAGGCTTTTACCGTCGCGCACGATGATTCCAGCATGAAACACGTCGAGATTCTTGCGTGTGGACACGAAAAACATCAGATCGCCGCTCTGCAAATGCGCTGCGAGCCGCCCCACGGCGGACTTCGGTACACATTTCAAGTGAGTCCGCTCCGCAGCGAGTCCGGGTACAACATTCAGCACGCGCTCCCTGCTGATTATCGGGACCGCCGCCATTGAAACCGGCCTGATTATCCCTTCGCGCACATTGTTGCGAATCCACAGCGTCATGTAGTGATTTCGCCGTTCCCATCGAATGCGGCCTCGGTCATACCGAATCTTTCGCAGCCACTCGATGAAGTCGTCAACGTTAGAAGCGCGCGCGAGGGCCAAAATTGTTTCGATGTACGTGACACAGTCGAATCCATCGAGGGCAGCCGTGAACACCTCGGATGTATCGGCGGATCCAATCAGCGGATTTGGCCGGTAGGAATGTCCAAGGAAGCGGCGGGAGAGGACGTCAATTCGGCTGCCGGCGCAATGGTCATACTTCGCTTCCGACAGAAGCCGCTCCACGCGCCGACGATTGAGACCTCGTGGTTGGGGGTCCTTCATCAAGTTTTCATTTTAGCACTCGCAGCCGAACTTCAAGGCGGTCGAGACCTACCGCTGGGGGCCTGGCGGCTCGAGTAGCAGGGCGAATCCCTCGGCGGCATGAAAATCCGGTTTGCCGGCCGGATGGCGAAGCGCCCAGTACGAGAGCCCATCGCTCGCCTCGATGACCGCCGAGAGCCCAATACGGAGCGAAGCACGAGGATGGACGGCAGACAGGCCATCGAGCCGGACTCGCGCGTCGAGCTCAAGCCGGCTGTCAGTAGAGCGCACGGCAATGTGCGGGCGCATCATTTCGTCCGCGAGCGGACCGCCGTCGCGATAGGCGCTGAAGGCGTAGACGGTCCATTCGCCAGACGGGGCGAAGTTGAACTCGTGGTAAGCCGGTTGCCCTTGTACCGCGATGAAGGCTTCGAAGCAGGTGTGGCGCCAGAGCTGTGTGGCGATGCGCGGCACGCCCGGCGAAGGGACTCGAATCCGGCGAATATCTCCGTCGAGGCGGAAGGTCAGATGGAACTCAGCGCTGGCCGATCGGCGCACACGCACCTCGATGGCGCGCACGGTCTCAGGGCGCGTGGACGGATGGCACCTGAGGTCGATCCAGTGTTCGACGGTCATAACGGCTCGTGGCCGCAGCGGGATTGATCTCCGGCCTTGATGTCGAGTCAAACTGCTCGAGACTCAAGAGGCTTTAGCGGCCATTGTGTCACCTATCTCGATCGAGGTTAAGGCTGCTAAGGAGTTATATCGGCTTGGAGGCCTGCCTGGCGCGCCAGGCGCCGCGATCCCGAATCCGGAGGAGGCGTAAGATGAACCAGCATGAGCATCGGGGAAGCTGTCATTGCGGAAATCTGCGCTGGACGCTGCATTCGGCGCTTTCGCTGGCGCAACTACCGGTGCGCACCTGCGGCTGCCGCTTCTGCCGCAAGCATGGCCTGCTAACGACCTCGGATCCGCAGGGCGAGATGGAGTTCATCGTGACCAATCCTACAGCGGTCCTTCGCTATCGTTTTGACACTGGAACCGCGGACTTCCTGATCTGCGGTCGCTGCGGAGTATACGTGGGCGCGCAGACGGAGGAGGCGGGGCGCTACTATGCGATCGCCAATTTGCGCACGCTCGAGGGCGAAGGCGAACTCGGCATGGTGCAGCCGATGGATTACTCGCGTGAAAGTGTCGGTGAACGCCTTACACGGCGCGCCAGCCGCTGGACGCCAGTGCGCAGTCCGGTGTGAAGTATCTATGAGCGACGAGCATCAAACACCACAAAGCGCGTATCACGGGGCGGACCTTGCGCTAAGTGCGGCAGACACTCCGCGCGCCGCTGCGGCGATTTCAGCGACATTTGCGCCGAGGTTCCTGCCCTCGCCTAATTGGCCGCGCGCTTTGCCTCCACATTTTCCATCGGGTCTCCCTTTCATCTGAAACCTTTGCTGAATCTCGGCCGTACTAACCTGGTAGTCATCACGACTGTCTCAGCGATCCAAGCGCTGTTCGAGAAGGGCTTCGGCCAGGAATAGGCCTTAGAGAAGAGACTTTTGCGTGACTCGCGCGGCAGTACTTTTCGCCTCTCCTTGTCCGAGGAGAGGCCGCCCCGAGCATCGCGAGCAGCGGGAGGGGTTGCTTTGAATTCTGTTGAGCCACAGATGGTGAACGAGTCGAGCGAGGAATTCGCGTAAACGAAAGTTGCGGTCGCTACGTTTAAAAAGATCATAACCCATCAGGAAGATGAATCGAAAAAATAATGTTGGTTCAGGTGCAATTCCGGTTGCCGTGATGGCATTGGCGATACTGACTGCTTTGGTCACGAAAGCGGCTGCGTCCGACCCCCAAGCGACAGGGTCCAACCCAAGTCCGGAGAGCTATCTGGCCGACTATCCTGCGCCAGAGCCAGGTGCTCCGCCTGCGATCGAGACCGCACAGGCGACGCAGTTACAAAATCTCCAGCCTGGATATGTTCCGCAGTCGCCGACTCAGGGAGCGCCCCATCAGACGCTCACGCTGCCGCAAGCAGCTCCGCAATCGCCACCACCATCGGCGCTGGAATTGCCCCGGTCACAAGGTCAGAAGGGATCGTCGCTAGAAGTGCCTACTGAACGCCAGCCGCAAACCACCGTCGGCAGAATCTCGATCACAGCCACTGACGACACCGGACGATGGATTCAGGACCTGCGCAAGCAGGATCTCAACCTCTATGAAGATGGAATCCAGCGGCCGGTTCTCAGTCTTCAGCGCGACGTCGACACGCCCATAAGCATGGGTATTGTGGTTGATACCAGCGGTAGCATGTCGTGGAAGCTGGCGGCCGCCGAAGCCGCGCTGCAGCACTTCGTTCGGACCCTGAATCCGAACGACCAATTTTTCCTAATAGCGTTTTCCGACCGCGCTTTCCTGCTGCAAGGCTTCACTGACAATCCCGCGGACCTGAATCGTGCGATCGGGCTTCTTCACGCCCAGGGCCGAACCGCGTTGTATGACGCGGTGGTGCAGGGGCTCCAGAAGGTCGAACAAGGCCGATGGCCCAAAAAGGCGCTGCTGGTAATGACCGATGGTATGGACAATGCCAGCTCGAACTCGCTCAACGACGCCATCCAGGCTGGGCGCCGAGGAGGGGTTTTGATTTATACCGTAGGCATCGGCACCACCGGTGCGCCGGCTATGGCGATGGGTCCGATGATGATGGCGCCAATGTTCGGTGGTGGTGGGATTCGGTTCGGCGGCGGTTTCAGGCATCACAGGGGTGGCGGCGACGACGAACGGGTCGACGCGGGCACGTTGCAGAGCTTGAGCGATGAAACCGGGGCAACAACCTTTATAATCAATCCTCGCGTGACCGATCTGTCCGGGCTCGACTCTCATTTCCAAAGCATTTCGGCTGAGCTCCGCGAGCAATACACCGTGCGCTACGCGTCAGCCGGCGGCGCCCGGCCACATCAGATTCGGGTCGAGGGATTGCGCCCAGGAATAGAGGTGCGCGCGCCCAAATGGGCGGGCAACGGCACCTCTGGATTCGCCGGATAAATCAACTCGGCCGGCGATTGTGGCGGAGCGAATTGAATTCGAACAGTCGGTACGGTGTCTAAACTGTCAGGTGACAGCAGAAGCGAACGGTGCAAAGCGGATTGCCATCACCGGCAGAATCAGTCGCGGTGTTGCTCGTGCGACACGCCTAGTCACGCTCGACGGCGGCTGGCCTCTCCCGGACGTATATTTCCGCGTCCGGTATCCCCACGCGATTGGGCATAATGTGGATCGCGCGACCCGGCGCGGACAAAAGCCGCGACGGCGGAATTCTGATCGCTCTCTCGCCCCGCTGCGGGTGAATCGGAGGTAGCGGTGGGCAAGTTCGACCGTGTGTTTTGGAAGGGGCTCTGGAGCCTGGTGAGGCCCTACTGGACCTCCGAAAAGCGGGCCCGGGCTTTCGGGCTACTAGCGATCGTGGTGGCTTTGAGCCTGGGCACGACCGGGATGCGGGCCGTCTTCAGCTACGTCTCGCGCGATGTGATGAACTCGCTGCAGGCCAAGGATGCTGCGCACTTTTATCACCTGATGCTTCTGTACGTCGTATGGATCGTTATCTTTGTGCCCATCGCAGCTTTTCATCCCTACCTGTCCGGGCTGCTGGGGATCGAATGGCGCGATTGGATGACCAAGTGGTTCGTTCGCCTCAGCTTGCACAAGAATTCGCTCTACCGCATCATGCGCGATCGCTCCGTCGACAATCCCGACCAGCGAATCAGCGAGGACATCAACAGCTTCACGACAGGCGCGCTGACCTACTCGATGGTAATGCTGAGCGCACTCGTCACCGCCGCAACGTTTTTCGGGATTCTGTGGTCGATCTCGTCATGGTTGGCAGTGTGCTTGGTCGGCTACGCTGCCGTCGGTACCTGGCTGACGGTTATAATCGGCAGGCGCCTCGTGCTGATCAATTTCGATCAGCAGCGCTACGAGGCAGATTATCGCTTCGCGCTCGTGCACGCGCGCGACAACGCCGAACAGATCGCGCTCTATCAAGGCGCCCGCGATGAGGTGCGTCAGTTGAGCAGCCGCTTTGGGCGCGTCCTGCGCAACTTCAAACTGCTGATTCTGTGGCAGCGCCATCTCACCTTCTTCACCGAGGCCTATGACGATGCCGCGAATCTCGTGCCTTATTTCGTCCTCGCAGGCGCGTACTTTTCCGGGCATTTCAAGTTGGGCGAGTTCACCCAGGCCGCTTACGCGTTCGCGGTGCTTCAAGACTCTCTGTCACTGGTTATCGATCGTTTCCAGAGTCTCACTGACTATGCATCGGTGGTCAACCGTCTCGCGACGTTCAAGAAAGAATGCGATAAGGCTGATGCTCCCGAGCCCGACGGCGCGGAGCGGATCGAGGTGGTCGAGGACGGACGCCTTGCGATTAAAAACCTGACACTGATGACGCCGGATCGGTCGCGGACGCTGCTCGAGGGGCTGTCGACGGCAGTCAACGAGGGCGACGCGCTGCTGGTCATGGGTCCGAGCGGCGTGGGCAAGAGCTCGCTGATGCGCGCGATCGCCGGGCTTTGGGACTCCGGCAGCGGACGTATCGAGCGTCCACCGCTGGACCAGATCATGTTCCTGCCGCAGCGCCCGTACATGATCCTCGGATCACTGCGCGATCAGCTCCGCTACCCGAGCGCGGGCGACGCCACCGAAGAGGAACAACTCGAAGCGCTGAAGGAGGTGAACCTGGTCGATCTGCCGGCGCGATTCGGCGGACTGGACGCGGAGATGCATTGGGTAGACGTGCTTTCCGCCGGCGAGCAGCAACGGTTAGCTTTCGCGCGGCTTCTACTCAACCGTCCGCGTTATGCGTTCCTCGACGAAGCGACCAGCGCGCTCGATCCGGCAAACGAGGAACTCCTGTATGCGAAGCTCGCGCGGATGCCGACGACCGTCATCAGTCTTGGCCATCGGGCGAGCCTCCGTAAATTTCACACGCAGGTGCTTAGGCTCGGCTCGAGCCTGGACCATGAAACAGCACTCGAGGATGGCGTCGGGCTCACCGCTCCGGCTACGAAATGATCGGAAATTGGCACCGAAGCGGGCTCGATCACCGGGAATCCAGGCGGGAAAGTTACGTGCTCGCTCGATAACCGAGGCCGGCCAGCCCTCGCAACGGAGGCGAACACCGATCGGTGGCAGATCAGTCGGCAATTTGCACCCAAGTCGGGGCGTGATCGCTCGCCCTCTCCCAGCCGCGAACCTCACGATCGACGCCGGCGCCGACGAGCCGCGGCGCAAGCGAGGGACTGAGCAACAAATGATCGATGCGCAGCCCCCGATCGCGCCCGAAGTGATTTCGAAAGTAATCCCAGAAGGTGTAGATGCGCTCGTCGGGATGCATCCTGCGAAGCGCGTCGGTCCAGCCGCGCGCGAGTAGTCGGGCGAACGCGGCGCGCGACTCGGGCCGGAACAGGGCATCATCGACCCAACGCTCCGGCGCGAATACGTCGAGCTCAGTGGGAATCACGTTGTAGTCGCCGGCCAGAACGACCGGCGAATTCAGGGCGAGCAGTGTCTCGGCATGTTTCTCGAGCCGCTCGAGCCATCGAAGCTTGTAATCGAACTTGGGGCCGGGCGCGGGATTGCCATTCGGAAGATAAAGGCATCCGACAAGCACGCCGCCGGTCTGCCCCTCGATATAGCGGCTATGAAGATCCTCAGGATCGCCCGGCAAGACGCGGCGCATCTCGACCGGATCGACGCCGCGCGCGAGGATCGCGACGCCATTGAAGCTCTTCTGGCCGTGCCAGATAACGCCGTAGCCCGCCTCGCGAATCGCGGCCTCGGGAAACTTTTCATGCGGGACCTTCAATTCCTGAAGGCATGCGACGTCGGGCCTGGTTTCGGCGAGCCAGCGAAGAAGGTTCGGCAAGCGGGCAGCGATGCCGTTCACGTTGAAAGACGCGATCTTCAATGTTCATCCCTCGCTCCTCATGATTATATGACCTGCGCCTAGGGCCGCGACGGCTTCGCCGAGCGATTCGCGGTTTTGATCGCGCTCGTGTGGACGGCAACGCGAATTGGACAAAGCGGTTTGGAGACGGATGAAATAAACCTTGCACCAAAGCGGCGGGGCTTGGCGCTCACACCACGACCTGAGATAAGTAAAAAGGCAGAGTTCGCTCGTTTTCGCTTTAACTGGCGCTGAAGCCCCTGTGACCAAATTAAAATGGCGGCACGTACATCCCGGGCGCGTAGGTTCGTAGAGAGCGCCGAGCTTTACGACGCGATCTACCAGTTCAAGAATTACGCACGTGAATGCGAACGCCTGCGGGCTCTAATTGATGAGGCCGTGCCGGCCGCACGCACGATCCTGGACGTCGCATGCGGTACCGGGGAGCACGCAAGGTTTCTTAAGGAGCACTTCGGCGTCGACGGCGTTGACATCAACGAGACCTATCTCCGTGCCGCGCGACAGAAAAACCCCGGCGGCAACTACACGCGGGCCGACATGACGGACTTCGACCTCGGTCGAACCTACGACGTCGTGACGTGCCTATTCAGCGCTATCGGCAGGGTCATGACATTCGAGCGCCTCGAGCGCGCGATCGACTGTATGGCCCGTCATGTCAGACCGGGCGGAACGCTCATAGTGGAGCCATGGTTCACACCCGACCAGTGGAAACCTGGCAGTCTCTTCGTTCACGCCGGTGAAATTGGAGCTACAAAGGTGTGCCGCATGAGCCTGAGTGGCAGAGAGGGAGATATATCCGTTCTTCTGTATCATTACCTGAGTGGCACGCCAGAGAACGTGGAACATTACACCGAGCGTCTCGAGTTGGGCTTGTTCACGCGCGACGAAATGACGTGGGCGTTCGAGTCTGCGGGAATGGCGGTGCGCTACGATTCCGAAGGCCTGATGGGTCGAGGTCTATATCTGGCCACGCAGCGGGTCTGAAACCGCTCGCAATCCACTACCTGCGGAGGATTTTTCTCGGTAGGCGGCCGGCGGTTCACGACGAGGCGAGCTCTCTGACTGTTGGCTCGACGATGCGGTCACGGTTCTTGCGCGATTAGCTTTGGTGACGGACTATTGCCGCAAGGGACGGCTCACGCTCAAAGGAGAATGCCCGATGCCTGAGGAAAAATTCTTTGCTGATAGCGCGACCGAAGTTGGTCTTAATCCGGACAAGGTGCAGGCGCTTATGGATCGCGCCGAGCGCGACGTAAAAGAAGGCGTTCTTCCCGCCTGTCAGGTGGCAATCGCCCGTAAGGGGAAGATCGCGGCGATGGGGACATTCGGTCGCGCGGTGCAAGGCGGCGTGGAGAAGCCGGCTACCGACGAAACCGTTTTCGTCGCGATGTCCGCGACCAAGGCGATAACTTCGTCGGCCCTATGGCTTCTCATCCAGGAAGGAAAAATCAGTCCTGCAGACAAGATCGTCAGGTACGTGCCGGAGTACGGGACCAACGGCAAGGAGTCCACGACGATCGAGCACCTGCTGATTCACACCGCCGGCATTCCGACTGCGCCGGGCTCCTTCAAGGATTGGGGCGATCGCAAGCGGCGGCTGGAGCGCTTCGCGCAGTGGCGTCCGGTGAATTCGCCGGGCGAGAAATTCATCTACCATATACATGCGAATTACTGGCCCCTTGCAGATGCGATCGAACGCATCACGGGAAAGCACCTCGGCGAGATCGTGCGTGAACGAATCGCGGAGCCTCTCGGATTGCCCGATCTGCGAATCGGACTGCCGCGTCCGATCCAACATCGCATGGCCGATGTGAAATGGGTCGGAGAACCCGCCAAGGAAGAGGAGTATAGGAAGCTGGGCGTGACACCCCCGCGCGCCAACCTCGACTCCATTAGCGAGGACGTGGTGCTGGAAATGAACGAGCCCGAGCTCCGCGAGATGGACTTTCCAGCCGGTGGCTTGATGACCACCGCGGGCGACATCGCGCTCTTCTACCAGGCGCTGCTCAACGACGGCAAGGCGTATGACGGCACACGTATCTGGCAATCGGAGATGCTACGCGAGGCGCGGCGCATCCGCAGTGGACATTTGATCGATCCGGCGCGCGGCATAACCGCGAACCGGGCACTCGGAATCGTGATCGCGGGCGGCGACGGCAAGGCAAATCTACGCGGTTTCGGACGCACGAACTCGGCCGAAGCGTTTGGCCATCCGGGCTTCGGCGGACAGATCGGATGGGCTGATCCTGCGACCGGAATCTCCTTCGGCTATCTAACCAACGGGTACGACCGCAATGATCTCCGCGAGGGCCGCAGGAGCGTGGCGGTGTGCAGCCTGGCGGGTGCCTGTCGCGACTGATTTTGTTGAACTGCTTTGCGAGAGTGCTTCGCCCCTACACAGCAAGGTCAACGACGGCTCTCGGGGACCTCGAAAGTGTATGTCTCGCCGCGGCGCAGGATATGTACCTCGCTGCTTGGCGAGGCCTCCTTTGCCATGGTGATGAACTCCTCGAACGAGGTGATCTGCGTCCTGCGCCACCATTCGGGCGGGTCGGTGGTCGGGCGGGCGTTGTCGCCGAGGGCAAACTCGAAGGCCGTGTAGTCGTCGTAATGGATCGGGATCGCCGTCTTCGGTTTAACGAGCCGGATCACCTCGACGCCTTGCTTGGGGTCCATGGTCACCATAAGCAGGCCGAAAAACATCGTGCCCCCAAGGTGCAGCAGCGCCAGGTCGATGTCAGGAAACCGGCGCGGGATCTCCTTCAACTCGTCGAAGAAGACGGTGTCACCGGTGATATAGGTGCGAAAGGCAACCTCGCCGCGCGAGTTCTCGAACTCAAGCAGGCTTCCCATCCCCGGCGGCAGCATTTTGGCGATAACTCCGGATGCGTGCGCGCCAAGAAGTTCGGATCGGTTAGGATCGTAAATCCAGCGTAGCTCAGGATAACGGTCGCGTTGCCGACGAAGAAAATCGACCCCTGCGCGCGGTGGGACGCGGCAACATCCTTGCCGGACAAAGCCAACTCATTAGTCCATTCCCTTTCTATCTCCTTTCCAAGGTGGATCGTTTTCCGGCACGCTGCCATCTAACTTACATAATTTGATTTAGTGACCTCCTCGCGTCCGCCTGATGGGGTGGCGGCAGCCGCCACCCCATCATGTCCTCCACGGCGGCGTCGCCAAGGGTTGCGACGCTGTCGCGGAGGCGAGGAACCATTACGCGGCCATGGCCTTGCTCGGCTCAATGCCCAGTTGCTTCGCCAGTCCGCTTCCGTATTCGGGGTCCGCCTTTGCGCAGAGGCGAACCCACCGCAGCTTGATTTCCTCGGGCACACCTTTCATCGCGCGGTCGGTGTTGGCAAACAGCCTTTGCTTCTCGTCCTTCGTCATCAGGCGGAACAGGTTACCGGGCTGAGTGTAGTCGTCATCGCCCGGGTGCTGGTCGTAGCGGTCGTAGCGATCGGCGTCGCCCGAGATCTTGAACGGCGGTTCCTTAAATCGGGGATCTTCCACCGGCCCGCCGAAGCTATTGGGCTCGTAGTTGACGGCGCCTCCGTAATTGCCGTCGAAGCGCATGAAGCCATCGCGGCTATAGGTGTGGACCGGACAGCGCGGCTTGTTTACCGGCAGCTCCATGTAGTTGGGTGAGCCGAGCCGATAGCGGTGCGCGTCGGCGTAGGAGAAGACGCGGAACTGCAGCATTTTGTCGGGCGAGAAGCTAATACCCTGCACCACGTTCGAGGGCGCGAATGCCGACTGCTCGACTTCGGCGAAGTAGTTCTCGGGATTCCGGTTCAATTCCAGGACGCCGACATCGATCAGCGGATAATCCCCATGCGGCCAGATTTTGGTCAGGTCGAACGGATTGTAAGGCGTCTTCTCGGCATCCTTCTCCGGCATGATTTGGACGGAGAAGCGCCACTTCGGATAGTCGCCGCGCTCGATCGATCCAAAGAGGTCGCGCTGTTGGCTGTCACGATCAGCGCCGATGACTACTGCGGCCTCCTCGTCGGTCATGTTCTGGATGCCCTGCATGGTCTTGAAGTGAAACTTCACCCAGACGCGCTCGTTCTTGTCGTTGATCAAGCTGTAAGTGTGGGAACCGTAGCCGTTCATGTGTCGGTGAGTCTTCGGCCGACCTCGATCGCCCATCAACCATGTCACCTGATGCAGGGTCTCTGGCAATAGCGAAAACCAATCCCACACCGCGGTGGGATTGTGGAGGTTGGTCTTGGGGTCGCGCTTCTGTTGGCGGATGAAGTCGGGAAACTTGTAGGCGTCGCGCACCCAGAAAATGGGCGTGTTGTTGCCGACCAGGTCCCAGTTGCCTTCCTCGGTATAAACCTTGATTGCGAAACCCCGAAGGTCGCGCTCGGCATCGGCCGCTCCGCGCTCCCCGGCGACGTACGAAAAACGCACGAAACACCCGCTCTGCGCGCCCGGCTGCAAGGCCTTGGCCTTGGTGTAGCGGCTGATATCGCCAGTAATCTTGAGCGTACCGTAAGCGCCGGAGCCCTTGGCATGGACGACGCGCTCGGGAATGCGCTCGCGGTTGAAGTTGGCGTGCTTCTCGAACAGTTGCCAGTCCTGCACCAGCAGCGGTCCACGCGGGCCGGCGGTCAGCGAGTTCTGATTGTCTGCAACCGGTGCGCCGCTCTCGGTGGTCAGTTGTTTTGGTTCATTCATTTGAAACTCCTTATCAATCAGCGTTTGGATTTCCTTAAATTTGATCAGACGTGTCATTTATCTCTACGAGTTCTGGAACGGTGAGTTCTGAATCTGCTCGTAGAAGTCGCTGCGCTTGTAGTTGCGAATTAAGTGGGAGCAGATGTCCTCGTTGCAGGTACCCTCGGTCGTTTGGGTCTTATGCTCGAAACCGCCGAGAAAGGCCTTTGCAATATCCTGTTTGAAGTTGATGCGAGGGTATTGGTCAACGATCTTCTTCCTCAAATCTTCCGGAAAGTGCTCATAGCCGATACCAAGCACATCGAGTCCCACGCCGTTGTACAGAAGTTCCACCTCGAGTGGCTTGTACGCGGCGATGCCCGGAGTGGTGTGTAGAGAGATTGCGTCCCACGCCACTTGAATCCGGGCAGGCGGGACGTCGTGGTGCTCGAGGAACTGGCGAACGGCGTTGGCGCTGTCTACCTCAAACCGGTCATCATCGCTGCTGAACTTCTTCAGCAGACCAAGATCATGAAACGCCGCACAGACAAACAGCAGCTCAGCATCGAACTGCTCTCCTGTCTGCCGTCCCAGCTCATTCGCCCAGAAGAAGACACGATGAGAGTGGTTGAAGAGCAAAGGCGTGCTGAACTCGTGGAGGAGCCCGGTTGCTTCTCGAGTCAGTTGAGTGTCCGGAACCCCGGGTTGTGCGTTCTGGAACTTTAATGCCGGGAGCGGAACAGGCAGAACGATCTTCGGCCGCCGGAAAGTAGGTCGCGCGTCCGCTGTCTGTGCGTCGGTGGGTTTCACCACGCGGTTGGGTATCTGACGCTTTGAATCGATGACGCTCATAGTGTTGTCTCCTTGTGACACTTTTACGTCCGGCTTAGGCCGGATACTTTCCTACGCAGCGCTTTAGCCGGCGCGTCTCATTTCGTTTGCGGCGCGCTTCAAGCCGCGGTCGGCTTCGGTTAGCTGAAGCGAGCCGGCGGCTTCGGCGGCTCCCGAAATCAATCCGCGATAGAGCAATCCGCCGAGCACGCCGCCCACGATCGGCGCGAGCCAGAACAGCCACAGTTGTTCGAGCGCCCATCCGCCGACGAACAGCGCGGGACCAGTGCTGCGCGCGGGATTAACCGAGGTGTTGGTCACCGGGATGCTGGCGAGAATAATCAGGGTCAGCGCCAACCCAATCGGAATCGGCGCCAACCCGGCTGGAACCCATTCGTCGGTTGCTCCCATGATCGCGAACACGAACAGCATTGTCATCGCGACTTCGCATACGGCCGCTGCGCCGAGGCTGTAGCCGCCGGGCGAATGCGCACCGTAACCGTTGGCGGCAAAGCCGGCATGAACGCTGAAACCCGGTGCGCCGCTGGCGATAACGTAAAGCACGGTAGCGGCCAGCATGGCGCCCAGAACCTGTGCCATCACATACGGCGCAACATCGCGGCCGGGGAAACGCCCGCCGGCCCACAATCCAAAGCTGACCGCAGGATTGATATGGCATCCCGAGATACGGCCGATCGCGTACGCCATGGTGAGCAGCGTAAGCCCGAAGGCCAAGGCCACCCCGGTGAAACCGATCCCAAGTCCGGAAAAGCCCGCCGCTAGCACGGCGCTGCCGCATCCGACGAAGACCAGCCAGAACGTGCCGATGAATTCAGCCCCGACTCGTCGATATAGGCTCATCTTCATATACGTCCTCTACGTCCTTCTGTTGAAGGTTGATTACAGAATCGCATGCCATCGTGTCGCATTAATTTCCGCCCAAGCCGTCGGTTCCTCTGCGAACGTCAGTTCTGACACCGCTCTCCACCTCCGATTCAGAAAGCGTGAATAATGTCCGCACGGGCAGATGTGAAAAATGACCGCACAACCGACGGGCGTTCCTGGTTGCCGGTTGTCAGGGTTGCGGCGGGCGTGAGGTCCCGCTGGCGCACAGGTTGAGGGCCATCGAACGTACCGCCCGAGCCTTCGGTGACGACAAGGGTACCGGAGTAGTGCTAGAAATGGTTTGCGCCAAGAAATGGGGAACAGCGGATCGGTTCATCAAGGCCGCTGGGTCGAAAATCCTATCGAGGAGGAACTCGCATGCTCGCAATCGACGCGGACAGCCATTTCGTTGAGCCCTTGGATCTTTTCGAACGGCGTATCGACGCTCGCTTTCGCGATCGCGCTTACAAGGTGGAAAAGGACCCGGCCACCGGCAAACGGCAACTGGTAGTCGATAACAAACCGTTGCGCTTGCTCGACGCCGAGGAACTGTTGAGCGCGATAAGCGGCTATGGTCAGAAAGAGAGCGGTCACGATCTGAGCAACTTTGATCGCGACCTACCTGACAGCGTCGAGTGGCAGGATATGGATCGGCGCGTGAAATTTCTCGACCGGGAAGGTTTCGCCGCACAAGTTATCTATCCCACTGTCGGCCTGCTGTGGGAGGCCGCGGTCAAGGACCCCGCGCTCGCAGACGCGCTCTGCCGCACGTACAACACATGGGCGCTGGAAATCTGCTCTTCACACAAGGACCGATTGATTCCCGCCGCGCATATTTCGTTGCGCGACCCCGGTTTGGCGGTGCGCGAGTTGAATCGAGTCGCAAAGCTTGGATGCCACGCGGTTTTTGTCGGGGCGGCGCCCTGCGACGGCAAAAGCCTCGGCGATCCGATTTACGATCCGATATGGGCCGCGGCGCAGGACCTCGACCTCGCGGTCGGGCTGCACCTGGTTGGCCATGCCCATTACCCCGGGAGCGAATACTTCCGCGACCGCGATCCCGGTTTCATGTGGGTCTCAATGAATGTGATCCAGGACCCCCGAATAGCGCTCGCCACGATGGTCTATGACGGAGTGTTCGAACGTTTTCCGCGGTTGCGGGTTGCCACGATCGAAGGAGCCTCCGGGTGGGTGGGCGAATGGCTTGAACGTTTCGACTACCGCTACAAGTACATGAGACACACTTCACGTATGAAGCGTCCGGCGAGCGAGTACTTCGCGCGTAACATCTGGATCAGCGCGGATCCCGAGGAGCGGATGCTGCCGTTGATGGTGCAGTTCGCCGGCGACGATAAATTCTTCATCGGCTCGGATTACCCGCATGCCGAGGGCTTCGTAGATCCGGTTCGCACGGCGCGCGAGCGGCTATCTTCCCTGCCGATGGAATCGGTGGATAAAGTGCTCTGCGTGAACGCACGCAAGTTTTACCGCATAGGGTAGGACCAAGTACTCACTGCGCGCGAGTTTTTCGCAACGAGTCGGGTTCTCCCGTTTCCATCGAATCATGCGTGCGCTGTACCGACGCGCTGGCAGATCTTGGACACGACGCCGTGGGCCGAAAGCACCGCGCCCTCCTGCCAGCCGTTGACATGGCTTAGATGTTCACCTGCCAGATAAACGCGATCGTCAGGCTGATTCAGCAGATTATATTCCGCGCTTGGACCTTCCGGCCAATGAACCCAAGGACCCAGGTTGAAAGGCACGTTCTGCCAGGCGACGGCCACCGGGTGGAGAAGGTCCGAGCCGTGCCCGGGATGGAGGTCATTCACGACGACCCGTGATCGACCGAATTGGTCGGCCAGAGGCAGCGCGCCGAACCGCTTCGCGTCATTGCCGGTATTGTAGCATCCGAGGAGGATCCCGTTCGGATTTTGGAAGCCATCGCTCGGGTACCAGACCAGCGTGGTTTCGCCCTTGACGAACGAGATTCCGCCGTAGATGTGATCCTCGGTCTCCCAGAAGCGAGGAGACTGCCATGCGAGCTTGACCGCATTGTCATACACGGTACTTGCGATTGCTTGTCTGAAGGGCGGAGAGAAGTCGTTTTCGATCTTGGCCAGCACTGGCAGCGGAATCGTTACGATCGCGTAGGCAGCGGTTATCGAAATCGGTCCGCTAGCGGTGCGGTCATGGTAGACAATTCGCACTCCGTCCGACAGCTTGCGGATCTCGCTCACCCGTGCCCCGAGCCGGATTCGGGAATGGAGGCGCTTCTGGAATGCTGCGGGAATCCGGTCCATGCCTCCAACCGGCTGCAGCATCGTCGCCTGCATCACGAACATGTCCTCGAACAGAACGCCGGACCACAGGTTCTCGTCCAGCAGCACCCGCAAGTCGATCGGGTCGCGCGGCACTCCCGTATCGAAGCTGGCTCCCGGAAGGGTACGAAAGCCTGAACGGGTTGAGCCCTTGTAGAAAAGATCCGGTGAGAGGTCACCGTAGACTCGCAGGAACTCAACGACTCGCTCCTTGTCTGCGGCCGTCATCTCCTGGTCGAGCGCACCGCGCTTGATCGCTTTCGCCAGCAATTCAGAGACATGACCACGCGTGTCGTTGATTACCTGCCGCTGCTGGAGTGGCCGTCCCTTGTTCACGCTCTCGTTGAGGATTAGCGAACTGCGGTTGCTGTTGACCTCGACCTGCAGCTCGACTCCGAATTCGCGGCAGTAGCCCAGGACCGCTTGATGGTGGCTGGGAATGCGAGCCGGGCCTGCATTGAAGTAGAGGCCCTCATCGAATGTACACTGCTGCTCAGCGACATGGTTCAGTTTGACGCGCGTACCGCGCCGGATCGTCCAGTTCCGTCCGCCGACCCGATCGCGAGCCTCCAGAATCGTAATGTCGTAGCCGGCCTTTCGAAGTTCATAGCCCGCCGCGAGCCCGGCCATTCCCGCGCCCAGAATCACGATTTTGACTCCCTTGCCGGACTCCGGCGGCAGCGATGGCGGGCCCGCGTAAGAGACCGGGACCGGCGCTAGGCCAAGAGCCTCCATCGCGACGTGAGCGGCGCCGACGCCGCCCAAGATGCCAACCCTCCGCACAAATTCCCGGCGCGATATTTTCATTTCACACGATTTTTGCAGTCGATGTTGCTAGATCATGCGGTGCCACGATGACTGAAGCCGCGGCTCCCTTTCTTTTGCCTCTACAGTTTTGATCGGTTCATAAGTTGATCTCCCTCACGAATCAAACGGCCACCCCGAGGCCCTGTGACGAGATCAAAGCGATTGGCTATTTTTCCCGCGCTTGGTTCAGGAACCCGCGGTAGACCGCGATCAAGGCTTCTTTCTGGCTGTCGGTTAGCCGGGAATCGGTACGGACTGCGGTCTCGACCTCATGCTTGTCGCTGCTCTCAGGCTCAAACCAACCTGCGACCGCGTAAAGCCTTTCGGGCGGGATATCCAGGGCGGTTGCGATTGCCTTAAGGACGCTTGCCGAGGGTTCGTAGAGGCCGCGCTCGATTTGGCTGAGATACGGATTGGAGATGTGTGCGAGGTTGGCGAACTGGCGGAGCGACAAACGCGCGATCTCACGCTGGTTGCGAATGAACTCGCCAAGAGGATTGGCAGTTGCCTTACGCGCCATACGCCTGGGATATAGCATCTGCTAGGTGGGCCAAGCGAACGGCCCGTAAATCAGCCGGCAAGTGGCTGTTGTCTGCTTGATTTATCAAGCGGTCGGGTGATATGCTGAGCACCGCAATGAGAACCAAACACGGGGGCCACTCCCCACAAAGACTCCGGAGGACGAAAATGGACAAAGCACAAAACGGCGAAGGAACGCTTTTCGGGAACGTTACCGACCTCGGCAAGCAGTTCTTAAGCATGGACGGCGCGAAGAAATTGGCCGCATGGTACATCGACAACAGCGAGAAAATGTCTAATGGTGTGCTGGATTACCAGGCCAGCGCGACCGAATGGGTCAAGAAAACGCCGCTCGGACCCATCTTCGAAGCTCAGTTCGACTTTAGCCGCAAGTTCGTGAAGCGCTCCGCGGAGGTCGCCCGCAAGATCTGGCAAGTCGATAGCCGTATCGACGTCTGAGCGTCTCGCCCCTTCTGCGCCTGCGGAAGTTCCGCAGGCGCAGATTGGAAGAGATCAGCTAGGCGTGCTGAAACGGCAGTCGAAGCGACCGCTGTCCAGGCTGGTTAAGCCTGACCACCGACTGAGGCACATCGCCGCTTCCAGGAAGGAGGTCCACTATGTCAGGATCTGCCGCATCACCAAACGTTATTGCTCAACGTGGAGACCATGCGGACGCTTGCCGGGCCGCATCCGGGGTTTCGTCCCGTTCACGATATCAGAGGCGATGACGAGGCGCTGGGCAGGGCACAGAAAGAAAGTTTCCCGATAGGCCGAGCGGGCTTCCTAAAGGTGAGGAGACACGCACATGTCCGCGAAAGGAGCGAAGTCATCCGACTCGTCCAAGAAGCCATCGATCTCCGCAAAGATACGCTGCACTCTCAGCCCCCAAGGGCAGAGAAACCAGATCAAAAAGGGCAAGAGTGGGCGAAGGCTTCAGGATATCGACATTCAAATCAAGGCCGAGGACGTTGATCTCTTCGATGTCGATGAAGATGGGAATCTATCGTTCATGCTCGCTCTCGCGCCCCTCGACGACTTACCCGAAAAGAGCGAGATCATCCGACTCGTCCAAGAAGCCATAGAAAAAAAGAAGAGTGCGACGGCGCTGCAGGAGCAAGAAGAGGAATAGCGAATCGAGCAAGGCCACCAGCTGATCGGGCATCGGCATCGAATTTCTCGCTCATCCTGATGAAGCGCTTATGGACCGAGACCGGAGCTTTCGACTTTGAGGGTCAATATTTCCAAATCCAAGGAGCTTACGCGGAGCCAAAGCCGTTACAGAAACCCTACCCTTTGATCATGAACGTAGGCCTCGAATCTGAATCGCGGATTCAAATGGAAATGCCGGTTGACTTGTCGATATAATGACTCCAGATGATTAACTCCAACGAACAGGAAGATCGCAAGGCCGCGCGCAAGAAACAAGAGGAGCGTGCCCGCGCCGTTTCGGCGGCCCGGAAGCATGACAGGGAAGAGGAACTGAGAAAGCTACATGTGCTCGCAACCGAGGTAGGGCTATTGATGGGGGGAAAGGCGCGGTCGGCGGTTGCGGGCAATGCCTGGATGATTGTCGATCTCAGCGCAAATCATGAACTGAGCTTCTATCGGGAAGGCGACCAGATCAACATCGCAGGACGCGTCAATGGCGTGTCTTATGCCCTCAACGTGTCGCCGCGTCTGGCACCTGCCGACATCGTAAAGGCAATCAAGAGGAAGTCGGGTATTCAGGTCGATAGTTGACCAGCAGCAGGACTTTTGCGGGGGCGATCGAGTCGGCGAGCAGGTTCAAGAGCGCCCGCGTCTGAGCGTCGTAGAGTTTTTGCGGACGGCAGGTCCGCGTATTGACATCTCAGCCGATTGCGGCGAGCTTGGCGCTTTCGGCAACCTGCAAATCGTAGTCCCGCTGCAAGTTCAGCCACAGCTCTGCGGTGGTACCGAAAAAAGCTCCGAGCCCAAAGGCAACATCAGCCGTGATGCCAACTTTCCCATGAATAATGGCACCAATCTGAGTCGCCGGCAAGCGCATCGCCAAGGCGAGTTCATTCATGCTAATCAGGTGCGGTCTCGTGAAATCCTGCAACAGGATATCGCCAGGATGAATGGGCGGTAGTAAGTCAAGATTTTTTTCAGCGACCACCAGATTTCCAGAAACATTGCTGCGGACTAAATCAACGTCGTACGCATCATGGCTTCGCCACTCGAAACATAGCTGCCAGGCATGACTGATTCGAATACTGTGATGACTCGTTCTCTCGAGTGTTGCCGGTTCTAGACAGTTTTCCGGTGGCACGATCAGATCGCGAAGCTCTTCGGCCGCGTTCAATTGTGCCAGTTTTCTCCGGACAATCAGTTCGACACCTTGCGCCAGCTCAATGGCTTGAAACAACGCAACTGATTTTCTGGCAAACAGCAGTTCGGCGCCACGAGATCGGAATGTCTTGATCATGATCCGCACTCCGTCAGACCCGTGAATTCCTTAGTCATACCCCTCAGTGCCCTTAGATTCCATCCAGCAAAGTCATCGAGGACCTGTTTGTGCGAATTGATGCTTGGAAATATCGCGGCGGTCTCGCGACGTCGGCCAGTAACGTTTATCTGAGACCCGAGGGTTGACAATCATACATGATGTGCTGTATTGGTTAGTAATTAGTTGCAGGTGAGGGCAGGTATCGGCTGAACCTGCAGATTATCCAACCTGTCAGCCGTCATCTCCTTTTTTCCAGGGCGCTGGTTGTCGGTCGCGCCCAGTGTTGTTGGTCGACGAGGAGTGGTTTATGGGAGAAATCCGGCTGGTGGATCGACGGTCGCGCGAGAGGTACTCAGTTCAACGGCTCGGCGAGTTCGTCGCGCGGTGTCGTGAGCGGGGCATCGCGGTTACACCCCAGCGGCTCGCAGTCATACGGGCCCTGCTCGCTTCGGAGAACCATCCGAGCCCTAGCGAGATCTGTGCGGCAGTACGCCGCCGGCATCCCCACGTATCGTTGGCCACAGTCCATCGGATTCTGGAGCAATTTTGCGAAGTGGGAGAGGCGCGCAAGGTAACGGTTCTGCACGATTTTGCGCGTTATGACGGCAACGTGGAGCCTCACCACCACGTCCTTTGCGTCCGATGCAGACGGGTACATGACATAGAGATACCCGAAGTGGACAAGCTTCTCGAGGGTAGAACCAGCCTCGGACAGTTCGCACTGCTGCGCTGTTCGGTAGAAATTGATGCTCTCTGCAGGCGGTGCCAACTTGCCGAGAAACGAATGCACGCCGAACACCCACAACACACCAATCCGCGACGCCTGGATGAGTCCGCGGAGAAACTGTGAGGGCGATCAGAAAGAGGAAACAGGCGAGACAAGTCTCTGAACGAAAATCAGGAGGACAACAATATGGCAATTGATCACGATCTCTCCGAGGGTAAATGTCCGTTTACGGGCGTCCGCAGACACAATGCGGGTAGTGGCCCGACGAATGCGGATTGGTGGCCGAATCAGCTTAACGTCAAGGTTTTACGCCAGAACTCCCCCCAATCCGATCCCATGGGCAAGGAGTTCAATTACGCTGAAGAATTCAAAAGCCTCGACCTGAATGCCGTGATCAAGGACCTTCATGCCTTGATGACGGACTCGCAGGATTGGTGGCCGGCCGATTTCGGCCACTACGGCGGACTTTTCATTCGAATGGCGTGGCACGCCGCGGGTACGTACCGCATCGCCGACGGCCGTGGTGGCGCCGGAGCTGGCCAGCAGCGTTTCGCACCACTCGGTAGCTGGCCAGACAATGCGAACCTCGATAAGGCGCGCCGGCTGCTGTGGCCGATAAAGGAGAAGTACGGCCGGAAAATCTCCTGGGCCGACCTTATGATTCTCGCCGGTAACGTCGCCCTTGAGTCGATGGGCTTCAAGACTTTCGGTTTTGGCGGCGGGCGCGAGGATGTATGGGAAGCCGATGAGGTTTACTGGGGGTCTGAGCGCAAGTGGCTAGGAGACGAACGCTACAGCGGTGACCGCGAGCTCGCGAACCCCTTCGGCGCGGTTCAGATGGGCCTGATTTATGTGAATCCGGAAGGGCCTAATGGAAAACCGGACCCAGTCGCTGCAGCACGGGATATTCGCGAGACGTTCCGCCGCATGGCGATGAATGACGAGGAAACGGTCGCGCTGATTGCTGGCGGGCACACCTTCGGCAAAACCCACGGTGCTGCTCCGGACTCGAATGTCGGCCCAGAGCCGGAAGCCGCCCCTATCGAGCAGCAGGGTCTCGGCTGGAAGAACCGATTTGGCACAGGCAAAGCGGGTGACGCGATCACCAGCGGCATCGAAGTCATCTGGACCACGACCCCAACGAAGTGGAGCAACGATTACTTCAAGCACCTGTTCAGCTACGAATGGGAACTGACCAAGAGCCCGGCCGGCGCCAATCAGTGGAGACCGAAGAACGGAGCAGGCAACGGAACGGTGCCGGATCCGTTCGACAAGTCGAAGCGTCACAGCCCATCAATGCTGACCACTGACCTCTCTTTGCGGCTCGACCCTGCTTACGAAAAAATTTCAAGGCGCTTCTACGAGCATCCGGATCAGTTCGCAAACGCTTTCGCCAAGGCTTGGTATAAGCTGACGCACCGCGACATGGGTCCAATCGCGCGTTATCTCGGCCCGCTCGTTCCGAAGGAGCAATTGCTGTGGCAAGACCCTGTTCCTCCAGTCGATCATGAATTGATCGGGGATCGGGACATTGCTGCTCTGAAGGGGAAAATACTCGCGTCTGGCCTGTCCGTCTCCCAACTGGTCGCGACGGCTTGGGCGGCGGCGACGACGTTCCGCGGCTCCGACAAGCGCGGTGGAGCAAACGGGGCGCGCATTCGCCTTGCACCGCAAAAAGATTGGGAAGTGAACCAGCCGGCCGCACTGGCGAAGGCCCTGCAGGCGCTCGAAGCGATCCAAAAGGAGTTCAACGCTTCACAGTCCGGCGGGAAGAAGGTCTCGCTTGCTGACCTGATCGTTTTGGGCGGCAACGCAGCGGTCGAGGAAGCTGCGAAAAAGGCCGGTCACGACGTAAAGGTTCCCTTCTCGCCCGGGCGTACGGACGCTTCGCAGCAGCAGACCGATGTGGAATCATTCGCCGTACTTGAGCCTACCGCAGACGGGTTCATTAACTACCTCCGCAGGGGACACCCGGTACCCGCTGAGGAACTGCTGGTGGATCGGGCGCAGTTGCTGACGCTGACAGCCCCCGAGATGACGGTTCTGGTCGGCGGCATGCGCGCCCTGAATGCCAACTTTGGGCAGTCCAAACACGGCGTCTTCACCAAACGACCCGAGACTTTGACGAACGACTTCTTCGTCAACCTTCTCGACATGAGCACGCAATGGCAGCCGTCCGCTGGCTCTGAAGGCGTGTACGAGGGGCGCGATCGGAAGACGAATGAGGTCAAGTGGACCGGCACTCGTGTCGATCTGATCTTCGGTGCGCACTCTGAGCTCCGAGCACTCGCGGAAGTCTATGCGTGCGCGGACTCGAAGGAGAAGTTTGTGAAAGACTTCGCGGCGGCGTGGACCAAGGTGACGAACCTTGATCGCTTCGACCTTGCCTGAGCTCGGCGGAAAGGAGACTTTAATCGTCTATTGAAGGTCGACGACTTCGGCAAGAATGCGGAAGACCAAGCCGAACACGCTGACGACAAAGTCTCTCTCGACGAATCATCCGAGGCTGGCCCTCTTCGGAGGGCCAGCCTTTGCTTCGCGTGCGGCGGGTTTTGTGTCGGAGGTCATATGGGATCTCCTTCTCGGGTGGCTGTTTCGGAATCGCCGCCGTAGCTTTTTCGCCAGTATTCGGCCGAAATATGCCAACGGCCGAGACATGGCTTCGCCGGTCACGACCAGCGATATCTCGGGCCTGTCCTTTGCGGCACAGCTTTGGTCCCGATGTCCAAGTATGACACTTCGTATCTGCAGCTGACGTTCGGCAGGGCCGCACTTTTCAATCCGAGCAGGACAAGCAGTTCAACCCAGAAGCGAATTCTCGGGATACACTCCTTGGCCAAAGCCACATCACCGGTCCAATAGTTGATGGAACCAACTCTCTTGGATTCGGACCATATCTGACCAGAGCCGTTGTCCCGAACGCCGAAGTTGTTGTCTGTGCCCGGGAGGCCGTAAATCTGCACGGACCCTGGGGTGATGTACTTGCGCATCGAACGACCGTCGTCTCAGTGAAGGTTCAATATCATTTCGACGAAAGGCAGCCGTGATTCAACAGCACCCGACGCCGCTGTCGAGATCATGGCAGAAAAAAAGAGGGCCGCTCGAATTATCCCGCCGGCCCTCTTCCCCCGCCGGATTTTCAGGCGTTGGTCAGCGCGGAATCGACGCCGTTGGCGAGCGAACCGATGTTGTTGCCCAGCGCCTTGTAGGTGCCGTACACCACGACCGCGATGGCCGCCAGGATGAGCGCGTATTCCGTCATCGTCTGGCCACGGGCGTTGCGAACCACGGACTCACGGGCACGGATGAACATCTTCGTCACTAACTCCATTTTTCACACCCCCTTTTAACCGACATTCTTGAGCACCTTTGTGCGTTATTTCAACGCAGGGACAACTTGGGAAACAGCGTCTTGAGGTCGACCGGGCGCTTGTCGGGTATTCCCTTCACGGCCTCCCCCGTGATCGGCTTCTCGTCCTCGTGATCGACAAAAACCCTCTCTTTCACAAAATATCGCCGTTGTTTTGTTGGATTCTCGTCTTCCGCATCGGCGGCAGGTCGTCGGAAGGGAAAAAGGCCGCGCTGAAGACAGTTTCCCCCTGCGAGATCCTGCCCGACTTGATCGTCCGAGGGTGAGCTACCCACGCCAATTTCCGCACCCGGATGTTCGACGGCCGACCTGTCGCCTGGCGGCGCGGTTTGCACACTCGAATGATCACACGCGGGCGCACTCAGATGTTGAGGCGCTGGCGAATCAGAGGACAGCGGCAGGTCTGGGCGAGTCGGCGTCGTCGAAAGCCGCGGCTTGCGCTTGAAAAGGGAATTAGGCGCGGGATCTGGCCCAACGACAGGTACTAGGCGTTTTCGCAGCTCTTCGAGGCTTGGGATCATAGTACCCTGTCCTTTACGAGCCTTCTGTGATCCTTTCCACGGACCAACAGGTTCACGGGTTCACCGTCCCGCAGGCGGTAGACATGGGCACAACACACTAGGGTGCCCCGGAGGCCGGAACTTGTCAGTAAATGTTAGTACAGGCTTTTGTCAGCACGTGGCGTGCCATCAGTTTTTCTTGGCTTTACCTCTCCAAGACAGTCGGTACCAAGCAGCCGTCGCAGTGACGCAACGAGCAGCCGTCGCGCTAACGCAACGAGGCTCATACACGCGGCGAGTGGGCCTTCGTTTTTGCGCTCCGCGTTTTTGCGTTCCTTCGGATGACGCGAGCGCGGCGTCACAACCGCGCCCCGCAGGGGTTCGATGCGGAATCAACTACCCAGGGTCAAATATGCGCAGCGAGTTATGCGTCGTTCTGCGGACCACTCGGCTCGGGGTCGCTCATGATTGGCGGCGCCAGTAAGTACCAGCCGCACATGACGAGCGCGGTGCGTGACGGAGCTTCACCGGGGGCCTTTTCCCCTCATCTCGCGCTAAATGCGGCGGCTCGGTCGATGACCCAACATACCAAGGCGAGCGCGAGCGCCGCGGCGGATAGGACGACGCCAACCGCATAGAGCAGCATTAGAATCGCATGCATCGTGACCAGGCCCTCCTCAGTTGCTTGCCTCGCACTCGCCAGATAGCGACCAGCCCCACCGTTACTAGAGGCGCCGGTCGTCGGAAGCCGACGCAGCGTTCCCAGGGGTTGGCGCCTCGGTGGGGCCGCCGTCATCAGCCGCGTACGGCCCGCGTTTTCCCGTTCACTCGTACATTTGTGAGTCCGACGCGCTCAGAGCCGTTGGAAATCTAACCCCGAAGAATGGATTCGGCAGTGCGATCTTACTGGCGGCGTTGTAGCTTAGACTGACGACGAGCCTGTCGGTGTATGCAGGCGAACTGGTGGTAGTAGTCGTGGTCCCCTTATAGGAAGCAATGGTTACAGTGAGGTCGTTGCCGCTATGGCTGAGGATGGAAGAGGACAACAACTGCTTTATTGAGGTGGTCAGTGTGACTGTGCCATTCGAACCTACCACTCCGGGATTCACCGCGGCATAGCGCGCGAGCGCGGATGCTCCCTGGCTAAGCGCCAAAGCCGCCTGGCCGATCAGCGCAAACTGCACGCCAACCAGCATCACGATTATCACGATGGGCGCAATCAGCGCGAATTCAGCCGCCGCCTGCCCCCGGCTGATTCGGTTCCTGAGCAGCGGCGATCCGGAGCTCCGCCCAGGTCCTGTCATTGCCGCCGGCGAGTAGTCGTTCACGCTGGCACTCTGCTTCGCATCAGATCGGTTGACCATAGAACTTTCCCACTACTGGATCAGAACGGGAACCTGTAATGCTCCCAACGCAGGCGCCGTCGAAGATGCTATTGTATTGGCGGCGACCGCCGACACGAAACATCCGTTGATGTTGGTGCCGGTGGTGGTGGCCGGCTCCAGGTATATCTCGGCAAACCCTTCGATCGTTAAGCTGCAGCTCCCGGTGCATCCGTGATAGTCAACCGCCGGGACGATCACCAGGCATGGATCACCGGCCGGGATATCGCTCGGGTTTCCACCACCGCTGGTGCACGGATCAGCGATAGACGGACAACTGTTCAACCTGTCCGCCAGGGCAGTGCTTACAGGACCTGAATTGCCTTTGTTACCGGGTTCCGATTGAATAGGGTCACCGATTGTGAATGAGGCTGAAGCGCCGTTTTGGATGGCACTACTCAGCGCGGAATCGCCGCCGCCCGATCCGCCAGTAGGATCGAGCCACTGCCAATTACCCGGCGCGAGGCCGCCGACAAACTTCGCGCCGAACGACACCGATTGACCCGGATCAAGACTGGATAGACTGCATGGGGAGGTGCATTGAAGGCCGACCGGGAACAGACCCTGGGTAACGGTGCCGATTGGCCCGCCTGCCGTGGCGGTGGCGCCTGCCGCTACAGTATACGTGTTGAGGCCGAGCACCTGCCCGAAATAGTAGGGAAGATTGGTTTGTTGCGCCACCACACGAATGGTAGTTCCGGTCGGCTCGTTGATGGTAAGACCGGCCGCGGCCAATCCGTTGTTAGCGGCATACGTGCAGGCGGCTGTTTTTGCGGCGTCCGGCTCGCTACCACAACCGGAGGCGGCGGTGCCGCTAAAGGTGTAGCCAGCTAGATAATTCGCGCCGGCGAGCGCGGCGGCGTCGGCGACCTTCTGCATATGCTGCCAGTTGACGTACATTACTGCGACATCGGTGCCAAGAGCGATCGCGCCGACGAGGGTCACAAGTATCACGGCATACAGCGCGGCTACTTGGCCGCGGCACTTGCTGATCCATTTCGTCATACCCTCCCCCCGAAGGATAATCCCTTCCTTGAAATCGGCGAACAAGGATTATTGATTCGTTAAGGCTGAGCAATCCGCATGCCACGGGAAACGCTAAGAATATCCTACCTATGCCTAAATCTGGTTAGGGCCATGCTTCAATCGTGGCAAGTATGCATCGCTTGTAGCTATGCCGCACTTCGCCAAACCTTCTTAACTCAACTCAAGAGTTAGCCTCCACTTTCGGTTGTGATTCTGGTGGGCAGACAATCTTATCTCAACCCCGCCAAAGGCGGAGTAGTTCACGCGCGACGTCTCGTGCTTCCTTTCTTCGCTCTGCGTTTTGCGTTCCTTCGGGAATGGAGCGCTTGAGCGCCTCGACCAGCCTGACGACGGTCGAGAAGGTAGGGCCGTCATCTGAGGCAAGCGCGGCGTCACGGTCCTGGGGCCGGCCAGCCTTCGCCCTGCTGACTTCGAATGAACGATTCGGCCGCCTCGCGCTGAGCATGGAGCGAATTAAAGTCCTGCTCCAGCCCTTCTTCCCAGGACTTGCGTGTGTAGATCGCGCACCGCAGCGTCTGCAGTTTACCTGGCTCCACCCTGCCCGTGCTGTCGCGAAGACTTAAGACCGAAAAAAGACGAACGCTTCTAGATTTTTTTTAACTTTCCCTTAACCTTCAGCGCGGAGACCGCGGACCCGCAGCCGCCGCTAAGATCTCCCTTGTCTTATGGACTCAATGATTCACGCGATGCCGAGAAGGCGACGAAGGACCTTCTGGCTGAGGCTTAGCGAGTTATGTTTTTGAAATCCGGATTCGTCTTAAGGTAGCGCTTGGCCGCTCAATGGCTAGCGGCGGAGCTTGAAACACCGCGCTGTCGGGCGCGCGGCGGAGTGCGGCTTATAGGTTGCCCGCTGAGCATCGGGGATCGGAGTGCTCGATTGGGGCGGGCTGGCGACGGCTGGGGCAGGTAGGCGAGTCGCGGGCTCGCGAGTTCTCGTGCTTGTGGTTTTTCGAGTGATTCAGCACGCCCTCGGCGCCCTGTTGGACACAAACCCTCTCACCGTCTCAGATCGCATCTCGATTTCAATGCTTTCAGCCTCAAACACCTGTGGCCTCCCGGGACCGTTTGGCGAAAAAATTTCGCCGACGGTCTTTGAGGCATACCTGCAGCCGAGACTCGAAGAACCCCGAAAATACTGCTTAATAGCCTGATCTCGCGCCGCCGCGCACTCTGATCCTAATTACTTCTCTAAGTTTTTGTGACGTAGTATTTGACCATAAGTGCCATAGTTACTACCTGTTGTTGCAATCTAATTAAAGAGTCCGCTTAAGAATAAAAAGATTTAAAAAGGAGTGCGAGCAAGTCTGATTTAGACAAAATCAAGCTCGTCCCAAATTCCAGCGCTGACCGAAAATAATGCCATCTGAATCTGTGGGCGTGCTCTTTTGGAAATGACCACAGAGGCGGACCTGGAGGCAAAGCATAAGTCTTCAGTTCTCACAAAAAGATGCCGATACCGCTTTGTCCTAAGCTCCGGGAGGCGAGGTGACGGTTATATCTCGTATTAAGCTAATATACACTAGAAAACACTAAATATCACTAAACACCATGTTTTAACGTCTGTAAATTTGTTGACACATGTTATGGCGTATCGTACATTGCCGTCTCCAGGCCCTCGGAAGATTCTTGGGGGAGGATCTTCCTTCATCTGCCGACTAGTGCAGGGGGCCGGCGGCAGCTGTTAGCTGTTGCTGCTGTTTCACTTCTTTCGTATCTGAGCATCCCTCGTTCACAACTGGCGGCTTCTGCCAGTCGGGGCGGCACCCTGCTCGAAACGCGAGCAGCGCTGCTGTGGAGAAATGCGTCCGCCTCGGACCTTTTTTTAGGGGAGACTGATGAACGGGTTCTTTGGTTTAGTAGCGCGACTTTTTGGCATCACTGCAATGCTGTTCGCGTTCTCGTCAGCAGCCGCGCCTTATGCCCGAGGCTGGGTGCTCGGCCGACCGCAATTGCAACCGCGTGCTCGGCATTCTGCTACGCCAAAACCGACACACACTGCGACACCATCTCCCACTAGCACAGCGACCCCAGTACGCACGCCGCCTCCATCCACGCCTACGCCCGTTCCTCCCACCGCTACTCCGGCGGTGACGCCTTCACCAACGCCAAGCCCGATACCGACCATTACTCCGACTCCCAGCCCGACACCGGCTCCAGGTGCTGGCGCCCCTATGAAGGCCAACGACTTCTTGAATTCACTCGGCGTGACTTCGCACATGGTGCAGGGTTACGATTCTGAAAGTCAGGTACTCGCCGGCATCCAATACATCGGCGTTCGTCACTGGCGTGATGACTATACGAACGACCCGAATCTCATCAAAGGCTTCTGCGATATCCATACTGCGACTGGCGCTACATTGGACGGTCTCCCATATATGGGGACAGTTTCCTATACTTTAACATCATCGTGGGACCTGATAGCTCAATGCGGTGCGCTGTTTGCAGTCGAAGGCGACAACGAGCCGAACAACTTCCCCTACTCTTATAATAACAACCTCTGTTCGCAGAGCACGAGTTTTCTGCCCTGCGCACAACATCAGCGTGATCTCTACGCGGCTGTAAAAGCGGACCCGAACCTGTCTCAGCTACCAGTCTTTGCCGAAACTGAACCGGGCGCGGAACCGGATAATGCTGGCCTTCAGTTCCTAACTATCCCAGCCGCCGCCGGTGCGTTGATGCCGGATGGGACGGTCTTCGCCGACTACGCCAATCTGCACAACTATGTAAGGTGCAATGGTTGCAACAGCCTAGTCGATAACCAGGCATGGAACGCAGAATCCACTGGTGCAGGAGCGGGGCCATACGACGGTCTGGACGGCGAGTTCCTCGATCAGACCTTTTCCAAGCATTTCCCCGCGTTGCCGCTGGCGGCTGGATCCGCGCTCCCTAAGGTAACGACAGAAACCGGTTGGGCCACGGATGGAAGTATAACGCAAGATCAACAAGGTAAACTGCTGGTCAATGTATACCTATCAGCGGCAAAGCGGAACTGGGCATACACTTTCGTCTACCAGCTGATCGACGATAATTCTAGCGACCACTATGGGATGTTCACCAACACCAACCCGATTACTCCCAAGGTCTCGGCGAACTACATACATAATCTGACCGCAATCTTGGCCGATTCAACCTCGAACTTTGGCTCCACCGCTCTCAGCTACAGCATCTCGAACGAGCCTGCAACAGTCCATGATTTGCTTTTGCAGAAAAGTGACGGCACCTACGCGCTTGCAGTGTGGGGAGACCAGGTTGTCGGTGAGACCGTCGACGTAACGGTCAATCTGCCACGCCTTACGACCGTCAGCGTTTATGATGTAACTATCGGGACTTCACCGGTGAAAGCATTCAACAATATCAGCTCAGTACCGGTTACGTTAACTGACCACGCAGTGATATTGGAGTTCAAGTGAACATCCATCTAATCCACGCATAGACTTCCACGCTCCTACCGGAGCGATCCCCTTCGAAGCCTATGGGCGTCAACCGATATTGAGATTGGTGGAGTGACTCACTTGTCTTATGTCTTATGTCGCGTCCATTTTGAGCTTCGGAGCGCCCCCTCAGATTTCAGCTCACTGAAAAAAGGTTGGCGTTTCTAGCAATAGGAGCAGGACGGTATATGCAGAAGGCACCGGTCCTGACACTCGTTGCAAGGTGCCAGCCAATCGCAGAATTGTATTTCGAAATTTTTTCTATAGCTCCCTTAACTGCGACGGTCACCCGCACACGAGCGCGCTCCGCATCAGACGCCGCGCGCCGGGCGGTGCCATAAAGGCCGCACGCACGAGCCAGTTCGTTTGTGATGGTCGCCATCTCTTCTCTTATTTTGGAGGCGCGAAAAAGATCGTTAAATTGTTGCGCTTCTTCAAGTTGGTCACGCAGCTCCACCAGGTTTGCTTTGTGCGCGTTCTTCGTATCCTCGTCCAACATCGAGCCATCATTCGAAAATGCAAATACAGGATTGCATTCAGTCGGGTCGTCTTTCCTTTCGCAACGTTCGAGGTCCATTACGTGAAACTGGCGTTCTGGGTTGCCGATCAATACTGCTAGAAGGCGAATACCCCTACCGCCTTTTATGCGGAGCTTCCTTCGATCCCATAAAATGGTCCAAGATCTGCCTTCATTGAGCAAAGAAGCGTAGTTGCTATTTCTCTCCGCGCCAGGTGGCACGCTTATAGGAGGGGAGTAGATACGGCCAAGTTCATTTAACTTTCCGAGTTTGGCTTTTGCTCTTTGTAAACCGTAAGAGACCGCTTCGAATGATTCTCCGGAGCCCTTTTCAACCAAAAGCTGCATTTGGTCGATGAGCCGGTCTAACTCGGAAGCGGAATCCGCGAGGCAATCCTGAATCTCGTCCCAGAAAGATTCCATCCCGTTTTCCCCCTGATCGTCGGCAGACCTCGTGGGTCTGCCTCCGGTCCTCGATTCCGGCACCCTGCTCAGCAGACTGCCGGAGATTCGTGGCTAATGCGGCGCCGATTGCCTAAAAGTTCAGCAGGCGAAAGATCACTCTGCCAAGCCCTACCTTTTAAGCTGGGCTCTTTACTGGCAATTTAACGTGCCATAGTGTCTGGCAATTTAAGTGGGATAAGACGTGCAATTAAGGTGCCATAGCACGCTTGAACAAACACGAGCGCGCAGTCGCCCAAATTTCTGGGGTGATCCCGGAATTTACCGAATTCTGTAGGAAGATATGCACTCTAGGAGTTCAGAGGTCGGTAAACCTTCCCGACTTTTTATCCGATGATCCTTTGAGATTCGTCCGAACTCGAAGTCCAAAGGCCAGAATGCGCTCCAACAAGGCGAAAAGTCACGAAAGCTTAATCATAGGAAATTCAGATCAAGTTGATTCGACCGGGGGGAAAGGATCTTGCAATCTGCCAATCGGTGACGAAAGCCGCGTGATTTAATCAGCTGCGACTTCTCCTCCGCGAGCGTGAATATCCCTCGCTGACGATCGACAGCATCTGTCGGTCGGAGCACGCGTTCTGGACGGAAAGCAGGCGCGCTGTGTCTCGCGCAAATTGGCTTTAGGGGGGAAATGAAGAGTTTTTTGTCCTAGCGGCACGCTTCCTTGGCGTATGTGGAATATTGCCCTTGGCGTATGTGGAATATTGCTCCGCACCTGTCCGTACTTTTCGGGTTCCTGGTATGACAGCGGCGCACAGAACTATATCAATGCGGTTAGAGCGCGATGCTGACGCGGCCGTGGCCGCATTGAAAGAATGCCCGTGCACGGCGTCACGGCTGATTATTGATTCGGCCGTAGTAGTCGGGATCGAAACTCCACAATCAGTGCATGGTCTGTGAGGGTTAGCGGTACAGAGGTGGCATTCGACAGCGTCCGGGTCGGCGTGGTCCCGCTGGTGATGTCGTACACGTTCACCGTCGGATAAGAACTGCCGAGGTGCACGATAACGTTAGCCGATTTTGGGGGAACTTGATCGCCCCAGATTATCAGGTCATAAGTGCCGTTGCTTTTCTCCATCAACAGGTCGTGAACCGTGTTAGGTTCGTTCGCGACGCTGTAATTTACCGTCCCTGGGGTGAACTTAGATGACCTGTCGCTGAGGATTGTCGTCATGTTATGGATATAGGTTCCTAATAGCTTGGGCCTGACGTTGGCGGTACCGTCGCTCTGACTGAAGAAGCCCCAGCCAGCGTTGTTCGCCTGAGGCTCATCGAACAAAAGGTAGACGAAAGTGTTCTGCCAACCAAGCTTCGCGGCTGATAGGTATACATTCGTTATGAGCTTGCCCTGTTGATCCTGCGTGATGCTAGTGCTCGGCCAGCCGGTCTCAGTTGTTACCTTGGGCATTGTGCAACTAGCTATAGGAGTTGCCGCATAGCCTTTCCAAGTTTTATTGCAATACTCGCCCACCAGGCCGTCCCACGGACCACCAACGGTCGACTCAGCATTCCACGCTTGATTATCAGCGATCGTTTTTTGACCATTGCCCATAACATAGTTATGCAGGTTGGCAACGTCGGCGAAGACGGTACCTGCCGACTCGATGGTACCTTGTCCTGAGGGAACGGTAAGGAACTGAAGGCCTGTATTGTCCGGCTCCGCCCCTGGCTCTGTCTGATCCCATACCTGCATGCCTGCGAGCATGGGATCGCCTTTGACCATCGCGTATTCAGCCGACATGTATTGGGCACAGGGCAGGAACGAGCCGTGCGTAGAGCAAGATTTGCCCTTGTAATTGAAGTTGAAATTATTTGGCTCGTTCGGTCCCTCGGCCGCCAGCATCGCTCCACAAGCGGCCAACTGCTCGTACTCAGCTCGAGTATTGGCGATGTTGTTAGGATCAGAATCTACGATCGGCAGCTCGTCCACCATCGCACCCGTCGCTCTGTGTATGGCGCATAGCTTCGCGATTTTCGAGGTATCCCGGGTCGCGTCGTCACGAAGGTTACGGACGCCCGTATATCTCAGGCCGGCGATGACCGCCGCCGGAGTTTCCAGCCCTTGGATAAGATGTGTGTCGGCTCCGAGCGTATTCAGGAAGTCGCTAGCTCTCATAGCCACGCTCCCCCCTTCCGAAGTCGCGGGAACCAGCGCCATGGCGAAAAAGGAAACGAGAACCACGAGAAGAAGGGCAAAGATAGAGCTCTTTCCGCTTTGAAAAACTACTGATCGCACTTATGGTCTCTCCTTTCGAGTCTCAAAGACTATTCATTCTTGCCGATGCACGGGATCTCGAGCCGCACTGAGTCTGGCAGTTTCAGCTCTTTGCCTTGGGCCGAGCACTTGCGGATTATGGCGAGTGCCGTCGAAGAGATGGCTTGTTTTGTAGAGATCGAACTGAACCATTTTCGTTTAGGGGTGCAGTTCGTGCGAGCAACGCCGGGCGCCCCTCCCTCGGTCATGGGACAACGCTATCGCGCTCCAGTGATGCAACCCGAAGTGCACAGCGATGACATAACAAGATTGTGAAGATTTGTCGCTTGGGTTTGGAGCCGACCGTCCGGGCGCATCCAGCGGTGAACGCGCGCCTCTACCAGCGATTTGTGTCCGGCGCTTTCGACGTCCCGCGCGGTGGCAGCGACGAGGTACCTCTGCAACACAGCGATGGCCGCCAAAACCGAACCTCAGGTGCACCTATTAGGCGGAGCCGCCGTTGACCAGGAGCTGGCCCGGCATGCCGCTGTCGCACCATTCAGTCCATAGGAATGAGGTAGGAATGAGGGTGAGGACAAAAATCACGGACAGATTTCAACTGAGAGATAACGAAGCATTAATCACATTTTGCCGTGTTGACATGTTTACACGAGTTATGTAGCCTTATGTGATGGCCGAAGAGGTCGTGACGTGAAGAGATTAGATGCTAGGAGTCGTGAATCGCTGCGTGGTCGGACAGCGACTTAGGCTTGGACGTGAGAAGTCCGACGACACCCGGCGGCACGTAAAGTGAACCTTCGACAAGAATTGGCATCCGAAAAATTCGGCCACCTGATGCCAGTCCCTCATCAGTTTTGCGAGTATTACGATACCCCAAAATTGACAGTCGTTTTGGTGCCAGCTCAAGATATAGTTTGCTGGCACTACGACACCTCAAAATCGACGATGGTTTTGCCGAAGGTTGGTGCCTGGACCGGTATGTTGCTATTCAGTCTGGGTTTCTATTACGGCCTTGCGCGCTTAGTGATGTGGGCCGCGTCACTCTAAAAGTCTCATAGCGATGTTACAGCCATAGCGGTTGCTGCGTGACTCTCCAGATTCGTAGCTAGACGGCTATCTCATACGAGGCTTGGGTCGCACTCCGGTGAGCGGGCGTTAGACTGTTGGTCTGACAATCAGGCGCCGCTGGGGGCGGTGCCACATGGGGGCGGTGCATACACAGACGTACGCAAAGACGTGCTTTTGGTACCCTCGGATCTTAGCGAACGATCTCAACTACCCCACAAAGCCCAAGGGTTCGCAGGTTTGAAACCCGCACCCCCAGTCGCAGCAAATTTCAGAGTACCTGTCACTGCGGGTTTAGCTCCCTGGCTGACGCTGATCGCACCTTCCACCCGCCGCCCCCGCGGAAAGGCCGAGTCCGCGCTGTTGCCGAGGTTGAATGTGCGTGCTCTGCTCTGAGCGCGTATCGTTGGTCGGCCTCGCGTAGGTTAAGCGACTCAAGAGGTTTGTCTGAGAAATTAGACGCGGGGTCCCATAGCACTTATGTGGGCTCGAATCGAATGGACGTACACGACTGAAATAGCCGGAGCGAACCGAGCGTCTCGTGTGTCGGGACAACATGTTCACTGCGTCACCCCGACACCTCCTTTGCCTGACGGCGCATCCTCAACCGTGCATACTTTCCTGCTTTTCTTTAGTTACTCCCTTGTCCGTATCTTCCTCTTGGATTCTTATGGTCATTTTCCCGCCATCTCCGTATCGATCGTCATGCTCTTTGTTAAGATTGTTAAAAGATACGAGATTAAGCTTGCTCTTAGGCACCAATCATTTGCTAACGCATTTTATAACCGTCTCGATATATCGAATCCAACTAACTGTAACAAAAAACGTCGCTAGAAGAGCAGAAGGACAACAGAGCGGGTAGGGTCGAAGCAGACGGCCTTGACAGCACAAAACGCAACAGATGAGATGTTGATGTTAGCGCAACGTGATTGCGGAGAGTCTTCTTTTTAACGCATTGAGCGTTTGAGGGGGGCTTTTGAGCTAGGAGGCCCTCGAGGGCGCTCTTGAGGCCGCTCCATTGGTAATTTTCAGGGGGAGCAAAATGGACTCTATTTGGGAAGAGATCACGCGTTGTCTCGCCGACTCGGTTGGCGAGTTGGACAGGCTTGCGGAACAAATGCAATTTCTGGTCGAGAAGTGTGCCCTTGAGTCTGTCGAACCCGTCTCTTCCGGCTTGCAGAGAGCAAAAGAAAAGCTCAAAAGACTAAATGAAATAGGACGTATCTACTCTCATTCCGCAGGCATGAGATCTGGCAAAGAGCCAGACGTCAACTGTGCTTCCTTGATTAACGAGGGCGAATTTTGGGCCTTTGAATGGGATCGAAGAATAGTCCGCATGAAAGACTCGAAGGGGGTTCGTTTGCTCGGTGTATTGATCGAAAACCCAGGACGTCAATTTCACGTTACGGACCTCGAGACCTATGAAAGGAAGCACGATCCGGCGAGAGACGATCTCTCGTTTGCGCCTTCAGATGGTTGCCCGATATTGGACGACGAAGCAAAGAACGCTTACAGAGCTCGATTGGTGGAACTGCGTGACGACCTTGACGAAGCCCAACGGTTCAACGATCTCTTTCGCGCTTCCAAAATAAGCGAGGAGATGGCGATTCTCACAAAAGAGTTGGCTCGTGCGTTTGGTCTTTATGGCAGAAACCGACTAGCTCTGTCTGACGCGGAGCGCGCGCGTGTGCGGGTGACGCTCGCAGTTAAGGGAGCCATCGAAAGAATATCAAAATACGAGCCTTCGCTTGGCTGGCATCTTGCTGCGAGCGTCAAGACCGGCGCCTTTTGCCTGTACCGCCCTTCTCCGATCGATGAAAGTACCAACGGTTTTCGGGAGACCGACGCCTGAACCAGGCGCCGGCGAGCAAATTCGGTCCGGGCCTTGGCTTGCCGGGTTCGATGCAGTGCCACTGAAGTAGACCGGTGGCCCAGATCAGCACGGAGCCGCTGGCTAGATCAGTCCCATTATCGCTGACGTGTGGCTCCGATTTCGGAGGAGTTCTCGGTGGTGCAGGCCATCACCTATTTGTCTGCTCCGTAATTACTGAGGTGGCCCCAAAACGCTAACAATGTTGATCGTTTTCTAACGCATCTCAAGTGCTAGCAGCGCGTCCACCTGTACCTCAGGGGGACGCGGATGGCGGACGCTTGGCTTTTTGCCGATGAGATCGACCAATTTCATGCAGATTTAACACTAAATCGCGAGAGCCTGCCCACGCTTATTATATGTGATCCCCGTCTTGGGTCCGACGCGCTTAACCCCACTGGCAAGAAGGCTGACGACCTCCGCGTATGGTCTTTTTGTGGAGACGTCGGCAAGTCCATCAATCGTTATGATTGGGATTTTCAACTATGTACTCCTGGTATTTGGTGCGAACGAAGCCGAGCAAGGAGCGTTACGTAAGTGCTCAATTGGCGCAGTTGGCGCCGGAGGTGTTTCTACCACTGCTCAGCATGGCGGAGCGGCATACCGACCCGTGCGATAATATCGTCCCTCTGTTCCCACAGTACGTCTTCCTGCGCTGTGATCTAACAGCTCATTATTTTCGGATTCGCTACGTTCCTGGAGTATCATCGTTTGTGACAGTGGGGCGCGACCCGCTTCCTGTTCCACAAAGCATCGTAGAAAGCGTTCGTGCTCGCTGCACTAATGACGTGGTTCATTTGCAGCAAGCGCCGTTTCGACAGGGCGAGCCAGTTCGGATAATGAGCGGACCCTTTCGTGGTTTTGACGCAGTGTTTGAACGATATCTATCAGGAGCCGAGAGGGTTGCCATTTTACTCAACGGCTTAGACGGACAAAGTTTGCGGGTTATAGCCAAGGCGAGAAGCATTGCTAGATAGCTACGGCACACTTCTTGGCATCTGACCGCTATGAAAGAGCAGTAACGATAGTCTGATGAGTATTCTTCAACTACCAACGTTTGATGGAGTGAAAATCCTCGTTGTCGGAGAGCCCGTGCTCGACAGGTATGTGTGGGGAACGGTCGAGAGAATATCTCCTGAAGCGCCGGTTCCCGTGATTCGAATTCGAGAGCGAGAGGCTAGACCAGGGAACGCTGCATTCGTCTGTGCCTCCCTACGTAGCCTCGGTGCGTCGGTTTCGTTGGTGAGTGTGATCGGTGCGGATGAGGAAGGATTGGTGCTGAGGCAGATGCTCGGGCGTTGGGACGTCTGTACCGATGATTTAGTGGAGGACGCCAGCCGTCCGACAATCGTCAAGCAGAGACTCTTTGGCTCGGTTCAGGCCGCCATGCGCGGAACGCAGCAGCTCCTTCGCTTGGATGAGGAGGATCCTCGTCCATTGGACTCTGATGTCGAAGAGTTGGTGTTGCACTCTATACTCCGTCAAATTCCGAAGGTTGACGGCATACTTGTGTCCGACATCAACAAGGGACTTCTAACGCAAAAGATTGCGAGAGTGTTGATTGAAAGTGCGAATCATCATGGCGTGCCGGTTATTATAGACCCTCGGCTCGGTGACGATCTAAGCATCTATCGCGGCGCCACCGCGCTCACGCCGAACAGATACGAGACAGAACGCGCAACTAGGCTTCCCCTCACGAACAAGCAGAGTTGGGAGACCGCAAGCCGTTCGATGCTGAGGAAGCTCAATCTCGACTTTTGTCTTGTTACCCTGGATCGTGAAGGAATGTTTCTTTGCGAACGCAATGGAACTTGCGCCCATCTGCCCATCAAGCCTTTAGAAGTCGACGACGTTACAGGTGCCGGCGACGTCGCTCTTTCGGTTTTCGGACTTTGTCTCGTCGCGGGCATGCAAGGGGTGGCTGCGGGAAGAATAGCCAATATCGCTGCCGGTCTCGAAGTTGGAAAGCAGGGGGCGAATATCATATCGCGAGATGAACTGACGTCCGCTCTCGTCGGCGAGGACCAAAAATCCGAGGGCAAGGTGATGCTTTTGAGAGATCTGGCTCGGCGACTCGCACGACATCGCGATGCCGGGCGCACCGTGTCCTTTGTGCATGGTGTCTTCGGGGAATTATATTCAGAGGACATCCGTATGTTGCAGTCCGCGCGTTCGCGAGGAGACATTCTTGTGGTCGCGATTGCTGGAGACAAGGCTGATGAGGCGAACGAAGGCACAGAGGTCCCGTCTTCTGCCATTGATCAGGCGAGACTTGTGGCTGCTCTGGAAGCGGTCGATTACGTAACGATATATCACGACCGGTCCGTGGAGAATGTTTGCAGAGTAGTCAAGCCGGACGTTCTACTGGAGAGAGGGGTCCGGGTCAATGGAGTCTCGGATTTGAGAAACGACGTTACCCGTTCATGGTCCGAATTGCCGGAGCGACAAGCTCGACAAGGATGACATGCGATAACGAAATTAGATGGAACTGGCGGCGTCGATGACGAGGAGCGCAGAGATCCTCGTTCGACTATAGTGCGGTGTCTTGGTTCAATATTCTGCCGCCCCTAGTCGATAGGGGAGCCTCCCGGCAAGAAAATCAGCAATTCCCGGACAAGTTATGCGAGGCGTCATATATGGCCCTAACTAAGACGTCAAGGATAAGCGGACTCGTTGCTTGCTGTCTCATCGCCGGATGCTTGGCCTCCTGCGCGGAGCCAAGCCAGGATGTGGTTGCCCGTGACCCTAGTCCGACCACACTCGAACCGGGCCTTACGCAATCGTGCAAGCTATACGGGATTATGGAGCTGTGGCAGGAGCGTAAAGCAGACGGCTCAGGAGATTTCGCGATCGGTCCTGGCGACCAGATCACTATTTCGGTACCCGAGGTCCAGGAGCTTGAAAAACAGAAGGTACGTGTCGCTCCCGACGGTACGATCGGACTATCGCTGATTGGAACTATGAAGGTTGCCGGAATGGACGAAGAGGAGCTGAAGGCAGCTTTGGTCCAGCGTCTTAGCGACTTTATGAAGTTCCCGCGGGTCGACTTATATGTGGAAGGGTATCAGACGCGGGAGGTCGCCGTGACCGGTGCGGTGCAGAAACCCGGCCGTTATGACATTGCGAACAGAAATGAGTCCATTATCGACATGATTGGGCGAGCTGGCGGAATGACTTCGGATTCCGCGCAGAAAGTGATCTTCGTGCCGGCCAAATTCGACGACAGGTCCGAAAAGAGCGCCGGTTCCGGTGGGTCCTTAACTATACCACAGACGTCACGCTACGCACCGGCGGCGGGCACTTTTCGTCCCACCGCCCTAGAAGATGAAACCCCATTTTCTCCTCCCCGCGAGACCCCGGCGGACGCCGAGCTGTCTGGCCGAAGATGGGTCGTCATCGATCTTGCCCATCAGCAAGCTCATGCCTGCCTGGATCTGCCAACCCGGCCCGGTGACGTTATTGTCGTTCCGATTGCTGGGGAGGTGATGGTCCAGGGCTGGGTCAAGAGTCCGGGTGCTTTCAAGATCATCCCCGACATGACCGTTCTTGGGGCCGTTTCGGCTGCCGGGGGGGCTCTTTTTAGCAACTCCGTCGAAATCCTGCGCACCGATTCAAACGGTCATCATATTGCGAAGCAATATGATTTATCTGAGCTAGAGAAGGGTCATCAGGTTGACGCACAGGTTCAGTCCGGAGACGTAGTCGTGGTTGAAAAAACCGCCGCGGCCGCAGTCCCGTATGCCCTCTACCAGGTTTTCCAACACTTCGGAACCGGCCTAGGTTTTGGAGTCCCGATGCCGTGAAGGTAGGCGTTACATGGCGGATATAAGAGCCAGGCCGATTCGCCGTATCTCGCACGAAACCTCGGGTATCGTCGCCTTACCCGCATCAGCCGCGATCCGCCCATATGTGCCAGCAGCCGAAGGCATCGGTTTCTTGGACTGCTGGATGATCATAAGAAGGCATTCAAATCTGATATTCGGACTGCTAGCCGCGGCTTTTCTGACGACAGTGCTCATAACTTTTTGTATGACACCGAACTTTGCAGCGAGCAGCACCCTTCTGATCGAGCCCGCTCCTGCGCAAGTTTTAGACATTAAAGAACTAGTCGATGAGCAAGGAGGCGCCCAGGATTATGACTATTACAAGACGCAGTTTGCGCTCCTAAAGAGTCGCGACCTCGCTGCGATCGTGATTCGCGATTTGGATCTTACGCATACAGCCCCTTTCGCTTCCGAGCAACCTGGCTTTGTAACCGGCCTGTTCTACTCCCTGCTCACGACATTTAATCGGCTCCTGTCGAGTTCCACGCCCCAGCAAAAGCCCGATCCAGACGCAGTAGACCCAGGCGTGATAGACAATTACCTCCACCGTTTAAAGGTCAAGCCTGAGATTGGCACTCGCCTGGTTGTGGTTTCATTTAGTGCACCCAACCCGGCTCTGGCGCAGCGCATCCTCCAGGCACACGTTAGTCATTACATCAACCGTGATCTGGATCTGCGCAACGAGTCGCGCCGCAGTGCGGTAAGCTTCTTGCAAAGAGAACTGACTGAACTGAAGGGGAAGGTTGAGAGCTCGGAGGCCGCACTTCAAGCCTATCGTCGCAAGAACGGCATCGTGTCGTTCGACGTTCAGGACAGAAACACGGTCGCTCAAAGGCGCATGGAGAATCTGACCCGCGCGCTAACAACGGTTGAAACCAAAAGAATAACGGCCGAGGCCCAAATGCAGTTGGTTCACACCGGTAGCTACGAATCGCTGCCCCAGGTGATTGCCAACCCCGTGATTGCGACCCTTGAGCCGCGCGTGCAGGAGTTACAAGCGCAGTATGCTGATATGTCGGCTGCGTTCAGCCCCAAATACCCGAAGCTTGCTGAGCTCAAAGCCCACCTTGAGGAGGCTAGGTCAGGGCTGCGAAGGGAGATCCAGCGAGTAGCCGATGCCGTGCAGCGCCAATACACGGCGGCCACCGATGAAGAGAACAGTCTGCGCGCAGCTATCGAGAGCGAGAAACAACGCGATTTTGCCCTCAATGATGCATCACTCCAGGACACCGTACTCGCGCGCGAGGTTGAATCCAATCGACAGTTATACAAAACGGTTCTTTTCCGGATGCAGCAGATAGCGGTCGGCGAGCAGTCTCCCATAAGCAACATCAATGTCGTAGAACACGCAGTCGCGCCCAGCTATCCATCCAGCCCGAATACGCGCAAGTATTTAGCAATCAGCGGGTTGCTTGCGCTAGTCATCGGAATCGCTTGCGCTTTTGTTTTAGAACAGCTTGACGACCGATTGAAGACATCCGAGGAAGCGGAACAATATCTGCTCCTACCGACTCTTGCGGTGGCTCCAGACTTCGCAAAACTGGGCACGTGTAACGGTCGGCCCCGTCTTCTCTACAATATGCGGTGGTTGCTTTACGGGTATGCGCGAAGAGCGACGCTAGCTACGCGGACCATTCATCACGCTGCCGCAGAGGGGGACGTGTATAGATCTATTCGCAACGCTCTATTGTTTTCACAGGGTGATCCACCGCCCAAGCTGGTGCTGTTTACCAGCGGGATTGAAGCTGAAGGGAAAACTTGGACTGCAGTTCAGACAGCTCTCGCTTTTGCCAGGCATGAATCGACTGTGTTGTTAATAGATGCAGACCTACGCCGCTCCCGCTGCCATGAGGCACTGGGACTGGACAACCCTTTAGGCTTGAGCGACGTGCTGTCAGGCGAATACGAGCCGGCAGACGTCATCTGTTTCCTTGAAGACCGAAATCTTCATCTGCTTAGTGCGGGTTCGCGTGTGACGAATGCCTCCGAACTTCTAACCTCCTCGAGAATGTCGCGGCTGCTCGTCCAGCTGTCGCAAGCCTACGATTTCATATTGATCGATACCGCACCGGTCATGTCGGCTAGCGATACAGCAGCGATGGCGACAATGACAGACGGAGTAGTGTTGGTGGCGGGTGCTCATACTTCAAAGCAAGATGTTCGTCGTGCAGCCGAACATCTGTCATTAGTGGGGGCAAACGTGCTCGGTGTCGTTCTCAATCGGATGGATCTCCGCGGCACCAATTATGAGCGGTACTCACACTATTATGCTAATCAAGACCTCGACATAGAGATATCGCAGACCGCAAACTCAACGTCTGTCTGGGTACCCTCAATTGAATTGGACAAGCGTTCAAGCAAATCAGGCTGAAACCCAACATCTGCTATCGTGATTTGGTGCGATTCCGGAGTGTAGGAAGGTGAACCCAGGATGAACAGAAGTCGACAGCCGGTGCATATCGTTGATAAAGGATGGGGCCGTGAAGTATGGATCGCCAACGATAAGTTCTACTGCGGGAAAATTCTCGAAATTAAGAAGGGCAAGCGGTGTTCACTCCACTATCACAAGCTTAAGACGGAGTCGTTCTATCTGCGTGCCGGCCGACTTTTGGTTCGTATCAGGGAATCGCCGGATGACCTAGAGACTGAAGAGTTTGAGCTGAATTCTGGCGATTGCATGGATATCCATCCGGGCCTGGTGCACCAGATGGAAGCCCTTGAGGATGCTGAACTATACGAATTTTCGACTCAGCATTTCGACAGCGACTCGCATCGAATAGCCCGGGGTGATTGACTGATGGCGTCGGATTGGGAGCGGCAGAGAAGTAATAGCGATTTCTGATTCGCTGCGTTAGGAGTTCTCGTGCGCAGCGTCGTTTCTGATACGTGGGTATTTACCGTGGTTCCAGCCTACAGTGCGCTGCGTAGCATGAGGGCGAAGAGTGGAGTAGGGGTTGCAATTAGTCGATAAAACTGGAGGCGATCCAGGTGCCTTAGCGGCAGAAATGCCGTTTCAAGGCGGATATAACACCGAGGAGGCGGACCATCGATCACCAGTCCGGGTGATCGGGGCCCACCGATGGGCGGCTCTCGAACTGCTTGACTTGTGGTCTCATCGGGAGCTCTTCTACATCCTCGCAGAGCGCGACGTTAAGGTCCGTTATAAGCAATCTGCGCTGGGTGTGGCTTGGGCAATACTTCAGCCCCTCCTCACCATGACCATCTTCACGCTCTTGTTCGGGAGGCTGGGCCGGATGCCCTCGGCGGGTGAGCCCTATGCGATATTTTCTTATGCTGGCTTGCTGCCGTGGACCTTCTTCTCCACGGTGGTGACGACGGGCTCCAATAGCCTGATCAGCAACCCTAACCTTATTACAAAGGTTTATTTCCCACGCCTTCTTATTCCAGCTTCGGCGGTCGGCGCCGGTTTGATGGATTTGATGATCGCCTCGCTGATGTTGCTCGTAATCATGCCTCTCTATGGGGTGGGGTTTCATTTGACTCTGATAATGCTCTTTCCGCTGGTCGCGCTGACGGCGATGATAGCTGCGGCGGTCAGCATCTTGACCTCGGCGATGAACGTCAAGTATCGCGACATTCGACATGCTCTCCCGTTCGCGATTCAGACTTGGATGTTCCTCACTCCGGTCATCTACCCGGTCAGCTTCCTCCCTGAGCGATGGCGATGGCTGCTGATGCTGAATCCGCTAACCGGCATCATCGAGGGGTTCCGCGCTGCGATTTTCGGCAATCCTTTCGATTGGCAGGGTCTCGCGATTTCGACCGCAATCGTTGCTGGTCTGCTCCTGATAGCCGCATACTCATTCCGCCGAATGGAACGGCAGTTCGCCGACGTTATCTGATCCCTATGCTGCCCATGATCAAGGTGAGAGGGGTGAGCAAGCGCTACCGTCTCGGTGAGCGCCGCGGCCACGACAGCCTGCGTGAGATCATTGTCGCTAAACTCAAAGCGCCCCTGCGTCGATTGAGTTCGGGTAACCACAACAGCCGCGACGACAAACGGGCTCACATATGGGCGCTGCGCGATGTCACCTTCGAGGTGATGCCAGGGGATGTGCTGGGGATTGTCGGACGCAACGGCGGCGGCAAATCGACCCTGCTGAAGATCCTCTCGCTGATTACGCATCCGACTGAGGGAGAGGTCGAACTGTATGGCCGGGTGGGAAGCCTGCTTGAGGTTGGTACAGGATTTCATCCTGAACTGACCGGTCGAGAGAACATTTTCTTGAACGGAGCGATCCTGGGCATGAAACGCGCCGAGATCGCGAAGAAGTTCGATGAGATCGTCGATTTTGCAGGGGTTGAGAAATTTCTCGACACCCCCGTCAAGCGCTACTCCAGCGGCATGTATGTGCGCCTCGCTTTCGCTGTCGCAGCTCATCTGGAACCGGAGATTCTGCTGGTTGATGAAGTGCTGGCGGTGGGCGACATCGAGTTCCAGAATAAGTGTCTTGGTAAAATGGGTGAAATAGCGCGCGCTGGCCGCACGGTGCTGTTCGTCAGCCACAACATGCTAGCGATCGAGGCACTGTGTAAATCCGCAATTTTCCTTGACGCGGGAGAATTGAGGACTACCGGAAGGCCTAGAGATGTAGTGTCCGCGTACACAAGGTTGATGACCGATGCAGGTGCCATGTTCGCGGATCTGCGCGACCACCCAGGCCGGCGCCGAGAATCTAGTCCAGTGATGACAGAAGTGTCTGTTGTCAGCACTGGC
>CAVYTJ010000040.1:0-17784 GCA_963771325.1 uncultured delta proteobacterium
AAGCAGCGAGAGTCAATCGCCGCTAATTCTAACCAAAATTTGGGTGAAGTATTCCACCCTTAAGCGAAAACTCACGTCCGCTTGAAACTACGGGCTTTAGTCAGCTTGCGCACGTCTAGGGGTGAAATATTTCACCCTTATGCGAACCGTCCGGGCCTGCGAGAATCCGCCCGCGATGGAAGCTCAGGACAAGACAGACAAGACGGACAGCACGCAGACGCAAAACCCAAAGAGCTATCCGCCGGCCTTCGAGCGCGCGGTCGCCCGGTTGCTCGGCGACGAGGGCGGCTACGTCGACAATCCAGCCGACCCCGGCGGCGAGACCAAGTTCGGGATCACCAAGCGCGAGTATCCCCAAGTCGATATCGCGGCGCTCACGCGGGCCGAGGCGATCGCGATCTACTACCGCGACTGGTGGCAGCGCTACCGCTACAGCGAGTTGCCGGGACCGATTGCGGCGAAGACGTTCGACCTGGCGGTGAATATCGGCTCCGACCATGCGGTCCGATGCGTCCAGCGGGCGCTGCGCGCATGCGGCCGCCGGGTCACGGAAGACGGAGCGATCGGCCCTGCGACGATCGTGGCGGCGGGTGCGGCCAATCAGCTCGCGCTGATCGCGGCGTTGCGCGCCGAGGCGGCCGGCTATTACCGCGCGCTGGCGGCGCTCGAGCGCGGGCGCCGCGCCGGCGGCGATCGGGAGTTCCTCAACTGGGTGGCTCAATCGGGCGTATGAGTGACGCGGGAGTGCGACGAGACGACGGCGACCAGCAGCCCACAAGCGCCGACATCGGAGGCGCGCTGCGAGGGTTGGTGAAGAAAGCGCTTCCTCGCTCGACCCCCACCCCAACCCTCCCCCAAGACACGGGGGAGGGAGTTCGGAGGCGCGCCGCGGCTACCCAAAACACTGGAGAGAGAGTCAGACGCGCCCGAGTGTCAGTGAAAAAAGCGCCGGCGTCGGAGACGCGCCGCTAGAGTTAAGTAAAAAAGGCAACAGGAGAAGAAATGAATATCGATCCAGGAATGGCAGCAGGCTACGGGATGATCGCGGTGGGCGGCTTCGCGCTCGGCACACTGGTGGGGCGCTGGATGATGACCGAGGTCACCACCGCGCTCAGCGCCGTACAGTTGCGGCTCTCCGCGCTCGAACAGAAGGTGATCGGCCAGAGCGTCACCACTTCCAGTTCGACCGCCGCGGCCAACGGCAACTCGGCCGCGCCGGTTCAATCGATACTGCCGGCCGCGGCGCCAGCGCATCCGGTCGCCGCGCCTTCGCCCGCGCCGGCCGCTCCTACGGCCGTAACCGCGGCGACGGCGCAAGCCGCCGCGCTCGAGCATCATGCGAGTGCGGTCGAGAAGCTCGCCGCCGCGGTCGACCGGCATGCGCAGGCGGTCGACGATCACGGCGCGGCCACCGTGGCCGCAGCGGTCGAGATGGGATCGCATCCGGCGCCTGCCGGCGCGCTTCCCGCGGCGCCGGCGGCGACGTTTGCGGCGCCGGTGCATGCGGCGGGCGTGACGATGGGCGCCGCGGTGGCGCCGGTGGCGGCGGCGGCGGTCGCGGCCGCGCCCCAGGGCTGAGCCGGTAGCCGAGAGAGGGCGAGGCGATGTTCCCCCTGTTGGCGGCGAAGCTTTGGAAGCCGGTGGCGATCGCGCTGCTGATCGCGGCGGCGCTGGGTTACCGCGCGCTGCTGCTGCATCAGCGCGACGCCGCGCGCGCCGCGGCCGCGCATCTGAGCGCCTCGCTGGCCGACGCCGAGGCGAGCAATGCGGCGCTGCAAAGCGCGATCGCGACGCAGAACTCGGCGGTGGCCGAGATGCGCGCGGAGCTCGAACAGGGCGTGCGGGCCGCGGCGGCGCGCGAGCGCGCGGCGACGGCGGTGGGAACGGCGGCGATGCACACGGCGGCGAGCGGCGCGCGGGCGCTTGAGGGTGCGCGGATCGACGCCGGCTGCGCGGCGGCGATCCGATGGGGCAACGCGCGGGCGGCGGAGCTGGGCCGATGGTGATGCGCGACCGCGTCGCCGCGAATCTTCGGTTGTTAACGCGGCTTTGCCGTCTGAGCCCTCGCCCGCATGGTTTTTGCGGGAGAGGGTGTGGGTGAGGGTCCATTGAAGCGCGGGTGTTTGTTCTTGTCGCACGCAACTTCAGACAAAAGGAACGCGGCGCGCGGTAGGCAAATCGAGATGTACCAGGCGTCCACTGCCCATTGTCCATCAGCAGCCAAGCGCCGACATCGGAGGCGCGGCGCGAGTGTTGGTGAAAGAAGCGCCGCGAAGGGACCCTCACCCTACCCTCTCCCGCGCATGATCGCGGGCGAGGGCATGAAAGGAAAAAGAACGGTCGACGCGAATGTCAGTAAAAAAAGCGGCGAGCGCGGCGGCACAGGCCAGTCTGAATTGCATTGGGCCACAGAGACTTCGAGCAGATCGCGAAGAGCCGTCAGTGGACCTCTCCCTAACCCTCTCCTTGGACAAAGAGGGACCCGAAAGGACCCTGCCAGTTATGCAAAGCCCTCTTGGACAAGGAGAGGGAGTCAGACGGAGCAGTGACGCGAGTGTTGGTGAGTAGAGCGATCCCCACACTCGTTCTCGCGTTCGCGCTCGCCGGATGCGCCGCCGGCACGGGGCCCGCGCCCACGGTACGTCCGCTGATGGTGCAGGTGCCGGTGCTCCACGAGACCCCGTGTCCGGCGCCAGCGCTCGCCGACCCCGCGCTGCCGCTTGCCGGGCTGCGGCCCGAATCGCCGCCGGCCGACACCATGCGCGCGTATGCGGCGGCGGTGGCGATCCTCAAAGGCGCGGTGCGCGAGCGCGACGCGGTGCTCGCAGGATGCGCGCGCGCGGATCGGCCCGCGCCCGCCCAGGCGGAGAATATTCAATGAAGTTCGTGAGTGACTGCCTGACCGGCAAGGACAACCTGACCTACGACGCGGGCCGGGTGATCGGCGTGCTGGGGGCGCTGATGTACGTCGCGTTCTGGGTGGTGCAGGTGGTGGCGACCTGGCGTTTCACGCCGGGCGACGCCGACGCCTACGGGCGCGGACTCGGGATGGTGTTGCTGGCGATGGCCGGGGCGCTCGCGCTCAAATCGCATACCGAGCCCGAGCGCAAATTATGAACTGGGACGCGCTCGCGACGATGGCGGCGGCGCTGATGGCGTTTATCGCGCTCAACGCCGGCACGCTGCGCTGGCTGTTCGAGCGCCATGAAAGCGTGCAGGCGGAACAGATCGCCTCGCTCAAGCGCGAGGGCAGCGACTTCTCGCACGAGATCGAGCGCGAAATGATGCGGCTTAAGGCGCAGTTGCCGCTGGAGTACGTGCGGCGCGAGGACTGGATCCGTTTCTCGAGCACGCTCGACGCCAAGCTCGACGCGATGCGCACCGAGTTGCGCGACGAGATCAACGAACTCAAGGAGCGCCTCGGCGAGCGTATCGACACGCTTTAGCAAGCGCCGCCCCGGCCTCCAGCGTGAGCGGGTGAAAAGCGAAAAGGTGACCCGGATGGATGCGATGAACCTGGAGCAGAAGCAGCGCGAGGAAGCCCGCTGGCGGATCCTGCGCGTGCTCGACGCCGGCCGCCCGATTGCGGTCTCGGAAACTATCGTGTGGCGCGTGCTGGCCGATATCAAGCTCACGATTACGCTCAACGCGCTGCGCCGCGAGTTGAGCTACCTGCGCGACCGCGGCCTGGCCGAAATCGAGGGCGAGGACAACGAGACCTGGTACGCGCGGCTGACCGCGAGCGGGGTCGACGTGGTCGAGTACACGGCGCCGGCGCCGGCCGGGATCGCGCGCCCGCGCAAGTATTGGTGAGGGCGCGATGATGGCGGCAATGCGGGCGAACACGAAGCGAGCCTCTTGTCCTAACTTCCCCGACCTCTTGGGTCATCCTGAGCGCAGGCTGCCGGAGTCGAAGGACCTCGCGCGGTCCCCCGCGCGCCTGAGCGCCCATGAGTGGCAGCCCAAAAGGCGGGTGCAGGAGCAGGAAGATCGATTCGATTCACAGCCAAACGAGATCGACAATGTTTTGTACGCGCGGAGGACCGCGCGAGGTCCTTCGACTCCGCTCGCGGACTCGCTTCGCTCAGGATGACCGAAGAAAGCCAGACCGTATGGGCCTCGTCGACAACGAGCCGAACGGTAGCGGCACGAGCCACGAGATCGGAGCGGCGACGTGAAGGTCACTGAAAAAAGCCCTGCCGAGGGGATCGCGGCACCGGCCGAGCACAAGCTTCCGCACTCCGGCAAGATCAAAAGATTGCCGCCCGACTTGCGCGCCGAGTTCGATCGCCGCCTCATCGCGGGCGCGTTCTCCGACTATCGCGGGCTCGCACGCTGGCTCCGCGAGAACGGCTATTCGATCAGTCACGCGTCGCTCGCTCGCTATGGCAAAGCGCTCGACCGCAAGCTCGCAGCGCTCAAGCTCGCCACCGAGCAGGCGCGCGCGGTGGTCGAGGCCGCCGGCGGCGCCGACGATACGATCAATGAGGGCTTGATGCGCCTGGTGCAGGGCGACCTGTTCCGGGTGCTGGTGGAACTGAAGGAGACCGACACCGAGAGGGTCGACGTCAACGCGCTCGCGCGCAACGTCGCTTCGATCTGCCGCTCGTCGGTGGTGATGCGGCGGGCAGCCGAGGAAATGCGCAACGGAATCGGACGGCGGGTCCTCGCCGCCGAGCGCAAAGTGGTCGCGGCGGCGCGCAAAGGATCGCAAGGCGGATTGTCGGCCGCGGCCGAGAAGCGGATCCGCGCGGCGCTGCTCGAGATCGCGGAGATGCCGGTGATGGCGGCGGACTATGACGAGGCGTCGCTGGCGGCACATCGGCTGGCAGCGGGTGCCGTCGGCGACGTCGCGCGCGAGAGCGAGATCGCACGTCCTGCAAGACGAATATGGCGAGGAGCGAGGAAACCAATGACTAACGCCCTTGCGGCCCCTCTCCTCGTCCAAGGAGAGGGTTGGGGAGAGGTCCGGTGGCTGCTTTACGAGACCCGCTCGAAGCGGCATGCGCCACAGCGGAATCGAGAACAATTAAACCTCTCCCGCCGCTCGCCGACTGCTCGCGGCGACCTCGTCCTAGGTCAAGGAGAGGTGAAAAGCCGCGCCGCGGAGCGCGAGTGTCGGGCGAAAAAGTCGGGAAGACGGGACGCGATGAATAACAACAGTACGCGAGCGCGGATGGATCGCGGCGGCGCGCCTTTACCGGCGCGGCCGCCTCGCGGCCAAGGTGACAAGTCCGGCGGCAAGATCGCTGATAAGCCGGCGATAAGTCCGGCGAAAAGAAAGCCGGCGACAAAAAAACGCCCCCAAGCGCGATCCACACCGTCGCGCGCGACGTGCTGCTGCCCTACCAGGTCCGCTGGATCGCCGACGACGCCGCGGTCAAGGTGGCCGAGAAATCGCGCCGCGTCGGAATCACCTGGGCCGAGGCCGCCGACGCCGCGCTCTCGGCCGCCGCCACGGCCGGGATGGACACCTGGTATCTCGGCTACAACCGCGACATGGCGCGCGAGTTCGTCGAGACCGCGGCCGCGTGGGCGCGCCAGTTCAACAAGGCGGCGCATGCGATCGAGGAGGTCGTGCTCGACGATGAGCGCCGCGACCTGCTCGCGTACCGTATCCGCTTCGCCTCCGGGCACAAGATCGTCGCGCTCAGCTCGCGTCCCTCCAACCTGCGCGGCAAACAGGGGCGCGCCGTGATCGACGAGGCCGCCTTCCACGACAACCTGCCCGAGCTGATGAAGGCCGCGCTGGCGTTCACGATGTGGGGCGGGCTGGTGCGCGTGATCTCGACCCACAACGGCGCCGAGAACCCGTTCAACGAACTGGTCAACGACATCCGCGCCGGGCGGCGTCCGTATTCGCTCCATCGCGTGACGCTCGACGACGCGCTGGCCGAGGGACTGTACCATCGGATTTGCCAGAAGGCCGGGCGGCGCTTCAGCGCGGCGGCCGAGCGCGAGTGGCGCGAGCGTATTTTCGCCGAGTACGGCGACGCCGCGAGCGAGGAGCTTTTGTGCGTGCCGCGCGCGAGTGCGGGCGCGTTTTTGAGCTCGATGCTGATCGAGAGCCGGATGCGCGCGGGCGTGCCGGTGCTGCGCTGGGAAGTGGCGGCCGAGTTCAGCGAGCGGCCCGAGGACTATCGCGTCGGCGCGGCGCGCGAGTGGTGCGAGCGCAATCTCGACCCGGCCCTTAAGGGGCTGGACAACCTGATGAGCTGTTTCGGCGAGGACTTCGGGCGCAACGGCGATCTGAGCGTTTTCTGGCCGCTGCAGATCGCGCCCAACTTGGTGCGGCGCACGCCGTTCGTGGTCGAGCTGCGCCGGGTGCCGTTCCGCCAGCAGGAGCAGATTCTGTTCTATATCGCCGACCGGCTCCCGCGCCTTATCGGCGGCGCGCTGGACGCGCGCGGCAACGGGCAATACCTGGCCGAGACCGCGCGCCAGCGCTACGGCGCGCGAGTCGAGCAGGTGATGCTCTCGGCGCAGTGGTATCGCGACAACATGCCGCGCTACAAGGCGGCGTTCGAGGACGGGATGGTCGAGTTGCCGCGCGACGCAGAAATTCTCGCGGACCATCGCGCGCTCGAAATCGAGCACGGCTACGCGCACATCTCCGAGCGGCGCGATCAGAAGGGACGTCACGGCGACGCCGCGATCGCAGGCGCGCTCGCCTATTACGCGAGCAGTATTCGCGCGCAGGAAATCTCGTACACGCCGGCGCCGCGGCGCGCGGCCGTGATGAAGTCCTTGGGCGGCGAACGCGATCCGTTCGGGCCACCGCAAGAAGCCGAGGCGGCGCCGCTGGTTGCGCGCGGCGGGCGGGGGCGCGCGTGGGCGTGGCTGTGACGGAAGAATGGAATATGCGAGGCCACAGATATCGTGGCGTTTAGTGTGATCAGCCGCGACATCGGAGCGGCGTCGCGAGGGTTGGTGAAAAGAATGAAACTCTATGACGCGTACGGGCGCGAGGTCGATACCGCTGAGCTGCGCGACGAGCAGGCCGCGCCCACCATGGCCGGCGTGCGCAATATCTACTCGATGATGCATCCGTCGGTCGGGCTCACGCCCGAAAAACTGATCGCGATCCAGCGCGAGGCCGAAGCCGGCGATCCGTATCTCTATCTCGAACTGGCCGAGGAGATGGAGGAGAAGGACCTGCACTACCTGGCCGTGATCGGCACCCGCAAACAGGCGGTCGCCGGCGCCGAGCTTATCGTCACGCCGGCGTCCGAAGCGGCCGAGGACCTGCGCGCGGCCGATTTGGTGCGCGACTTCGTCGGCGGCGGCGCGTTCGACCTCGAAAGCGCGCTCTACGATATCCTCGACGCGGTCGGCAAGGGTTTCTCGGCGACCGAGATCATCTGGGACACGGCCGGGCGCGAATGGATCCCCAAGCGCCTGATGTGGCGCGACCCGCGCTGGTTCATGTTCGACTGGATCTCGGGCGAGGAACTGCTGGTGCGCACGCTCCGCGACGAAGGACCGCTGGTGCCGGCCGACGCGGCGGCGGTCGCGCCCGACGCAACTGTCGCCCCAGGTGCCGCGCGCGAGCGGATCGCATTACCGGGGCTCGCGCTGGTACTCGGGGAGCGGCGGCGACGCGCGAATCGGAATCCAGCCGCTCACGGCGCCGCTTGCGCCGTTTAAGTTTATCGTGCACGTCGCCAAGGCCAAGGCCGGATTGCCGGTGCGCGGCGGAATCGCGCGCGCGGCCGGATGGGCCTACCTGTTCAAAAATTACGTGCTCAAGGACTGGGTGACGTTCGCGGAGATTTTCGGCCAGCCGCTCAGGCTCGGCAAATACAGCCCCGGGGCAACCGAGGCTGACAAGCAGGCGCTCTTGAGTGCGGTCGCGAATATCGGCACGGATGCGGCCGCGATCATTCCGGAATCGATGCTGATCGAATTCGTCGAGACGCGCGGGGCCGGCGGCGCCGAGGTCTACGAGCGCTTTTGCGAGTACCTCGACAAGCAGGTAAGCAAGGCGGTGCTGGGGCAGACGCTCACCACCGAGACACCGCGCGAGGGCGGCGGCTCGCGCGCGGCGGCGCAAGTCCACGACGCGGTGCGCCGCGACATCATGGAGTCCGACGCGCGGCGCCTGGGCGCCACGCTCACGCGCGACCTGGTGCGGCCGATCGTCGATCTCAACCTCGGACCGCAACGCCGCTATCCGCGGATCGCGCTCGGCCTTTCCGCCGACAACGACGTTAAGCTGTTCGCCGACATGGTGGCCGAACTGGCCGACCGCGGGCTGCGGATCGGCCAGCGCGAGGTGCTGCGGCGGCTCGGGCTGCCGGAACCGGCAGCCGACGAGCCGCTGCTGGAGCCGGCGGCGGCGGCGGGGGGTCGCCGCGCGTAGCGCGGGTGCGCCGCCGTCGCCGGCGAGTGGCGGGCGGCGTCCGTCGCCCGGCTTGCGCGTCCGCGCCCAAAGGGCGCGCGGCGTGCATGCCAGGGGGTGGAGATGGAGCGATGCCGCGCACGCGCGTGCGGCGCGGCGGCGCGCGGACGGGCGGATGGCGCGGGGGCTCGCCCCCGCGCCATCCGCCGCGCCCGGCAGGGGGCGCTTCGATACGCTGGCGGTGCGGCGCTACGGCAGCGCCTTTATCGGCTTGCCGTCGGCGCCATACAGCGTCACCGACGGACTGTTGTCGTTGCTCAACACCATCGCCGCGCGCGTCTTGCCGTCGGGGTCGAGCAGCGCGAGGCCCGGCGAGCCCGCCTCGGTGATGTCCAGCCCTATCCGGGCACCCTTTTCGTCATAGAGCCTGAGCGTGGGCTCGCCGCCGATCGCGACGTCGAAGGTGGCGCGCAGATGCTGCAGGCGGTCGAGCAGCGCGACGCCCGCGCGTCCTTCGCCAGTCACGCCGATGGCCGCCTGTGAAATTCCGGTGCTGGAATAGAAGCGCGCGCGGGCCGTGCCCTTCAGATCCACGCCGATCGAGGCGCGCTCGATCTTGCCGGTCGGCCCGTAAAACTCGAGCAGCGGCTCGCCGCGCTCCATCACGAGCTCGGCCCGTTTGATTCCCATCCGATCGACCAGGATGAACTGCTCGGCCGTGATCGCGCGTACGTGATGGGTCGCGGCCTCGGCGGTCGGCCGCCGGCCATAGCCGCCCCGGCAGTCCTGAGCCGGCCACTAGCGCACCGACAACTCCGCCCGCGATCGCCATGACGAAATTGCTCCAACGGTCCTTCTTGATCATTTTTTGCCCCTTTCGTGAAGCGGTGAATGGTTGAGGCCCGGATGAACGCCCGCAAAGGGGCAACCCGAGAGCCGCCCCCATCGTATAAACGCTTCGGGCGTCGCGCGATAGAAACGGACCTATAGATCGATCCAATAATCGGGTGGGGTGCCCGCCGCCGCGCGTCGGGGGGCGCGCGGCGGCGGGTCTTGAGTGTGGCGCGGCCGGGGTCAGCGAGCTACGCCACCGGGGTAAAAAGGAAGGAAACTAATCGGGCGGGGGTTGCGATTTGTTCACTTTTTCATGGTCTGCGGATGTCATCGAGGGCCGCCGGGGGCGGTCCTGATCACCTCGCCGTTCCACCGAGCGCCACGCGAATCGGCGATCGGCCCTGCGGCGGCGCCGATATGCGTCTGAGCTGCTCGCGATGACTTCTTGCATTGCTCGATGTCCCACCCTTCTTATCGACTCTCCGCGCCTCGTCACGCCGCGGCATGCCGTCCGGCGTTGTTTGATGATGTCTCATTCCGCAACATCATGCACCTAATCTAAACATGTTTCAGCATCTATTGCAACTACTAAAGATAGATAAAAGGCTAATATTTAGGATAGTCCCGGTTGAACGTCTAATAAATGCGCAGATTGGGGAGATTTACGACCATAGGCCGAATGCTGCATTCTAAGCGTCACATAGCCGCAATTTTAGTTCGATCGCACGTAATACGCGACGTTGATCATCATTTAACGACCCTCAGCCTTGCAGCGGCTCGACCCGAATCGTTAGAGTTTTTGGGGTTTTAGAGAAATGAAAATTCGACTCTCGATGACCGTGCTTTTCTTCGCGGGAAGCCTCCTTCTTATAGGACCACCTTCCATCGCACGCGCCACCTTGGGCCAGCCGGCTGCGTCGGTCGCCGCTGACGCCGCGCAAATGAATGCGAGCGAGGGCGTCAACACCGCGCGGCCGCTGCCTGGATTGCCGGCGCAAGAGGCCCCAACCTCGGCTAACTTCGCCGTCGAGCGGATGACGACGCCGGAGGGCACTGTGGTGAGCGAATATGTCGGCCAGAGCGGAACGGTGTTCGCGGTGACGTGGCGGGGACCGACCCCGCCCGATGTCGCGACGCTGCTCGGGACTTACTTCAAACAGTACAGCGACGCCGCCAATGCCGGCGCGCCAAGCCGGTTCGGACTCCATGCGTCGTCGGTGCACGCGAGCGACGTGACGGTCGAAACCGCGGGCAACATGGCCTTGTTTTGGGGACGTGCGTATCTTCCCGCCGCACTTCCTGCGGGCGTCAGTCTTTCGGAGATCAAATGAAGCCGCGCATCCCGATGATGTTCGCGATACTGGCGGCGGCGCTCGCGACGCTTACGACTGCCGGTCCAGTTTTCGCCACGGCCGCCAATGTGCTGAACGTCAACGTCAATCATGGCCCCAACAGCCTGGGCGTTGACGAGCCCTACGGTCACGCCACGGTCTGCGTGCCCGGCACCAACACCTGCCAGAGGATCGGCGGCCTGCTGATCGACACCGGGTCCTACGGTCTCAGGATCTTTTCGCAGGCCCTGACCATCACACTCCCGTCGCAGATGTCGGACCCCGACATAATCGCCGAGTGCGCGTTTTTCGGCTCGTCCACGGCTTGGGGAAGGGTCGCGACGGCCGACGTAAAGCTGGCCGGCGAGCCGACGATTTCAAATCTGCCGGTGCAAGTCATCAATCCCCAATTCCCCGGGGGACATCGTCCTGCGGCATGCAATCAAATAGGCGTGCCATTGGACCGAAGCCCGCAGCAGGAGAATTTCAACGGTATCCTGGGCGTGGGGCTGTTCCAGTCCGATTGCCCGGCTTGTGTCGCTTTGACTCCCGCCAACGGTTACTACGCTTGCACCTCGACCACTTGCACGCCGATCACGGAACCGCTCGACCTGCAAGTGCAGAACCCGGTGGCGCTGCTGCCGGTGGACAATAACGGCGTGCTCCTCAATTTGCCCCTGCCGCCGGTTAACGGCGCCGCGTCGCTTGCCGGAGTACTTGTCTTCGGGATAAACACCGAGTCCAACAATCAGCTCCTCACTGCGCCGCTTGGCACTTTCAAAGTCTTCACGGCCGATCCGACGACTCTCACCTTCACTACCCGGTTTCATAACACGCCGATCGGCTTCAGCTTCATCGATAGCGGCTCCAACGGCTTCTTCTTCGACAATCCAAGTTTGCCGGTCTGCGGCTTCGATGCACCATGGTACTGTCCGGCGGCGCTGACGGCCCAGCACGCGACCACCATCGGCTCCGATGGAATGAATTCGACGGTGGTCGACTTCGACATCGCCAACGCGGAAGGTCTGTTCGTGACGGGCAACGCGGCGTTTTTCGACCTGGGCGCCAACCTTGGCTCCGGATCGATTTTCGATTGGGGCCTGCCGTTTTTTCTCGGCCGCAAGGTCTTCGTCGGGATTGCCGGCAAGAGCATCTCGGGCGTGACCGAATCGACGCCGCTATGGGCCTATAAATAACCGGCGCGGCAACCTCACGCGATGGTGGACCCTTGGAGGGGCGGCCGCCCTTCGTCCGTTAGACCCAGTTGCCGATGCAACAGGTAAACGAGCGTGGGCTGAAAAACCCGTGTGAGTAATGCGATGGATATCGCGCCTCCGATCACGACGATCGCAAGCGGCCGCTGAGTCTGCGCTCCAATTCGCGTTGACAGCGCCGCTGGCAGTAGTCCCAATCCGTCGACCAGCGCGGTCATCATCAGTGCGCGGAAGCGCCGGTCGGCGCCCATCACGATTGAATCGACGACGGAATGTCCCTCCTTCCACAGCTGAAAGATGTAAAAGTTCAATAGAATGCCGTCCATGATTGCGATCGCGAAAATCGAGATGAAGCCGACCGCGGCGGAGACGCTGAACGGCGTGCCGGTGACCACCAGTGCGAGCACGCCGCCCAGGCAAGCCACCGGCACCTGGGCCATCAAGATGAGCGTATTGATGAACGACAGGGTCGCGGCGTAGAGAACCGCCATGATCAGGAGCAGCGCAAATGGAATAACAATCTCGAGGCGGCGATTGGCCTGCTGGAGTTCGCTGTACTCGCCGACCCAATCCAGCGAAACCCCTTCGGGGAAGCTTGACCTGCCGAGCGACCGCGCCCTTGGCGTCGTCGATGGCGCTTTGCATGTCGCGGCCGCGCACGCTGAATCTTATCGGGACGTAGCGGCGGAGGCCTTCCCGATAAATGAACGAGGCGCCCTCCGCCGTACTTATATCGGCGACCTGGCCCAGCGGAACGTAACCGCCGCCCGGCAGGGCGATTTGAATCTGACGAATCGCCTCGGAGCTCTGCCGGTATTTGGGCTGCCAGCGAAGCACCAGATCGAAGCGCCGGTCTCCTTCAAGGACCTGCGTCACCGCCTGACCACCGATCGCGGCCTGCACGACGGCGGCGACATCGCCGACGTTCAGTCCATAACGCGAACATACCTGGCGGTCCGGTTTGATCAGCAGGTTGGGCTGTCCCATGGCACGATAGACCGCAACGTCGGCAATCCCGCGCACGCCATTGATTACTTCGCGGGTTTTGTTGGCGATCCGCTCATCAAGTGCAAGGTCAGGACCATAGACCTTGATCGCGTTGACTCCCTTGACGCCCGAGAGCGCTTCCTCGATGTTGTCCTCGATATTTTGCGAATAGCCAAAACTGGCCTCCGGAAAATCACGCCTGAGCCGCTCATCGATCCGGTCGGTCAACTTCTGCTTGGTAAGGCCTGAACGCCACTTAGGCTGCGGCTTCAGATCCACGGAAAATTCGATGTTGAAGAATCCGGTCGTGTCGGTCCCATCGTCGGGACGGCCGGTCTGCGAGACGACGTCGGTCACCTCGGGAAACGATCTGAATACCGCGCGCGCGCCCCGCGCCAGGTCGTTTGCATGAGAGAGCGAAGTGGTGAGCGGCAGCGTCGCTCGCGCCCAGATGTTTCCCTCCTCCAGCTTGGGCAGGAATTCGCCGCCCAGATGTGAAAACAACGACAGTCCGGCGACCATCACCAGGAGGATTACGATCAGCGTCAGCTGAGGCCATCGCAAAATCCTGACGAAGAGGTTGTGGTAGAACCGATGAAGCGCTTCCCAGACTATGTTGTGGGTTTCCTTCATCCCTTTGCGCAGCAGGAAAGAGCTCAGCACCGGCGTGAGCGTCACCGCCAGCAGAATCGCGGTAGTCAGCGCGAATGCGTAGGTATGCGACATCGGCGAAAAAATCACGCCCTCGACTCCGCGCATCGTGAACAGCGGCAGAAAGGCGATCATGAAAATCAGCGTCGAGTAGAACATCGGGCCGCCGACTTCGAGCGAAGCGCGGCGTATGCAGTGCAAGGTAGTCTCGCCAGCAGTGCTCTCGGAGGTGAGATGCCGATAAATGTTCTCGATCACGATGATGGTGGAGTCGATGATGATGCCGAAGTCGACCGCGCCCAGTGACAGCAGATTCGCCGGCATCCCGGTCAGATAGAGCAGAATGAAAGCCCCAAACATCGCCAGCGGAATGTTGATCGCTGCGATGATGGCGGTACGGAGATTGCCGAGGAAAAAGATCAGCACCAGAAAGACCAGCAACATTCCCAGTGCCAGATTCTCGAATACGGTACGAAGGGTGGTGTCGACCAGGCTGGTCCGATCGTAGTATGGCACCACTTTGTAGCCCGTGCGGCAGCATGCCCGAGGTATTCAGCTCCCGGCCTTGGCTTCCACCCCTTTGAGCGTTTTGAGAGTATCGCCATACTTGCGCATCAGCACGATACCCTCGACCACTTCGTCCCGGTCGTTCATGCCCACAATTCCAAGCCGTGGGGCGTAGCCGACCGACACATCCGCCAACTCGCGGACCCCGAACCGGCGTGGCATTGCTGGTATTGAGCGTGATGTTGCCGATATCGTCCAAGCTGTGAATGAATCCGATACCGCGCACGTCCAGGGCTTGCTCGCCCACGTTAAGGTAGTTGCCGCCGACGTTGATGTTGGCATTCGCGATTGCTGGTCAGAGTAGATAGCGACATCTGGTAGTGAGTCAGCTTGTCGGCATCGACGTCGACGTGGTACTCCTTGGTCAAGCCTCCGAAACCCGCCACGTCCTCGACGCCCGGCACCGTCTTGAATTGCTTTTCCAGCACCCAGTCCTCGACCTCTTTTTCCTCGAGTAGGTTATGATCGGGACTTTGGACAGTATAGCGGTAGATCTCGCCAATCGGATTGTCGGGATTGAGCGGCGCACGTCCGGCGGCAAGGTAATCAGTTCAGCCGGTTAAGCGTCTCAACCCGATCCCAGTAGTAGTCGCTGTCCCAGCTGAAGTATAATTTAACGTCGGATAAACCAAAGAGGGAGATGGTTCGTATTGCCTCGAGGTTGCGCATTCCCGCCAGACCGACTCAAGCGGGATGGTAGCCAGCTTTTCAACCTCTTCGGCGCTATACCCAAGGGGCTGAGTAGTAATCTCTATCCCTGGCTGTACCGGATCGGGGTAAGCCTCAATATCCAGTTCGTGAAATGAATAGAGTCCGGCGACTATAAGGAGCAGCGCAGCGCCCACAACGATCGCGCGCTCGCCGAGCGCCCAGTCCATTAAAACTCTGATCATCGCCCCTCCTAGGAGCTTTCGCCGTGCGCCGCATGCCAGAGCGCGTTTAGCTGAAGTGACTGTGGGATCAGATTCGCTCGCCCGGTTTGATCCCGCGCACGACGCGGGCGTATCCATGCTCGTTCCAAGCGGCAACTTCGACGCTGCGCCGCTCAACCGTGTTCGCGCCGGTTGCACGAAGGCGTAGTAGGCGTCGCCGTCGAAAACCAGGGCCGTCTGGGGCACCACCAGCGCCAGACCGGGGCGGGTCACAATCCGCACCCGCGCCAACATCTGCGGCTTGAGTCGCCCGGGTTTTGAATCTGACAACGAAGCTGAAGTGTGTGGGTATTGGGATCGAGGGCTGGGCTGATTCGCTCGACCACGCCTTTGAAGGTGTCGCCTGGATAAGCGGCCGTGACCGCTTCTAAGCTCTGGCCGGTATGGACCCGTGAAAGGTCGTCTTCATAAATGTCGGCGGTGATCCATACCCGCTGCAGCGTCGCCACGAGAAGAGCTGGTCCCCGGCGTTAACCTGTGGCCGCGCAAGGCAAGTTTGGTCACCACGATTCCGCTGATCGGCGCCCGCATCCAGCGCGACGGCGGGGCGCCTGATGGCCGAAATGTCGGCGGGCGAGAGGCCCAGCAATTCGAGTTTTTTGATCGCGGCGGCTTTCAGATTGGCCGTCATGCTAAAGCTGCCCGCCGGCATCCCAAAGGCGTCGGCCTGCGGGCCGGCGCCGCCGCTGGCTCGCGCTGCCGGTCGCCTCCAGGTACTCCGCCTCGGCGGTCATGAAATCGGGGCTGTAGAGCGAGAGAATATTTTCGCCGCGCGCACCGTGTCCCATTGCGAGACTCGGATGTCCTCGAGCCGTCCGCTGACCCGCGAGATCATCGTTGAGACCAGGCGATCATCGAAAGTCACCTGGCCAACCGCCTCGAGTATTCCCGGCAGGGCACCTCCTGGGCCGTACCGATGGACCCGCCTGGGCTCGGGAGAGACGCACCATCAACTCCTGGCCGTCCGGTTGATGAATCAATTGGGAGGTCCGCTGGGGCGGTCGTGTGATGGCCGGACTCACCGGGCTGTCACATCCGCAAAGCAGCTCAGCGCCGGCGAGGCGATTAGACGAGGCTCGCCAGGACTGTAACGTAGCTCTCTTCGCGAAAGCGATCGCGGTTATGAGTCGTGTGCTTCATCTTTTGGACGGACTCCCATCGCCTGCTCCAACGCCACTTCTCCGGCGAGGAACTGATTTGCGTTCTGAAGGTAAGTGATGCGAGCCGCGTAGGCGCTCTGTAAGGCCGAGGACAATGTAAGGAAGTCGACTTTGCCCGTCTGGTAAGCGACCAATGCAACTTTGAAATCTTTGTCGGCCAGCGGGATCAGCGGCCTCTGTATTCTTGCGCCGACTCGTAAGCGAATTGGGCGGACTGGTACAATTGCGTGACGGTTGCCTCGGTCTGGCTTAGGACGGAATTCAGGCTGTAACGCGCGGCCTGCAACGAATGTTGCGCCGCGTGCACGTCCTCGCGCTGATGGATCCAGAAAAATATCGGCAGATTGAATCCGATGGTGAATGTATTGCCCTGGGTCACGTCGGAAGCGGCTGCGCGCCGGGTTGCAGGATGTAGTCGAACTCGTAGCCGACCGTATAGTTCGGCAGATATTCCATCTCAGCGAGTGTCAGCGCCGTAGTTGAATTTTTCTCCGCCAGCGCGGCTTCGAGTATCTCCTGGCGCGCGTGGGTTGCGGTGTCGACCGCTTTATCCAGCGGAATCTCCAGCGGTTTCAGCACGATCTTCCGGTCAAGGTTCAACCGCGATGCAGGTCTTCGATAGAGCAGTTGATTCAGTCCGACTCGGTCGTTCGCGCGGTTGGTTTGGTACTGGCGCTGCTGCAGCTGGGCCTGATCGAGCGCTAATTCGGCGCCGATGAGATCGGCTTGGGTCGCCTGGTTCGCGGTGTATTGAATCTGGGTTACGTGAACGACTTGCTTCAGGTTCGCGATATTCTCGGCGTTGATAGCGATCAGCGCTTCATCGAGCAGGACCTGGTAGTAGGCAGTCTCGACGCCGGCTCGCAGGTCGCGTACCGCCGCCGCATACGCCAGGCTTGCGATCCGCCTGCTCGCTGGCCGACGCCTGTAGAAACGCTTCTCCCGGAAACTGGAAACTTTCGGTTATGTTGTGGGTGTGGGCCCCGGCGTTGAAATGTTTGCTGCTATCCAGATTTCCGTAAGTGAAGACCGGATCCGCAGGTGCATAGTTTTGCAAAATCTGGTGTTGAGCGGCATCCCATTGTTCCTTCGCGGCTCTGACCTGCGGATTCACTTCGACCGCGATCTCGACCAACTGCTCGACGGTCAACGGGGCTCTCCCGCCGCCAGCGCCGGCGCTATCGCAATCCACCAAATGGCAAGTAACGCCAACGGTATGGATCGGTACAAAGGCACACTCTCCGCGCTCCTTCGCGGCGGCAGAAAGAAAATACTCTGTTCCGCCGCGCGGCAGGCACGAACATGGGCGCCACGCGCCGAACTTCGGCGAGGCTCGATGATGACTCGCAAAGGTTGTTCGAGCGGGGCTAGTTGGAAGGAGGCGCGCGAACGTTCGGACTGTCTACTGCGCCCGAATCTGGAGAAGCCGCGGCTCGCGACTTTCTGCAGGCGCCCGTCGCTATCGGGGTTCAGCGCAATAGCCGGCGAAGGCGACGGTCCCAGAACGAGCCTGGCCGGAGCCTCAAGCGAGGGAAGATGAAATGGATTAGTGGGCGGTAATTGCAGACTCGTGCCCAGCGGCACAAGTTCGGTGGCGAGTGGAGTGAGTATCGTGGAGTGCGCTCCGGCACGATGCCGGCCAATGGAAGCGCAAGCAATGCCAGCGTCAGGGCCAGACAGTAAAGTTGAGCGACGATTGAACGACGGGTATAAGGAGACATGCGGAAATCCGCGATCTTCCTGGCAGCGCTGGCTTTTGTCTTCATC